>NZ_JFJZ01000025.1 GCF_002115825.1 Thalassospira sp. MCCC 1A01428
ATTAATGAGTCCTGAGCCTAACATGGACGTCACAATCAGCAACGTTATCCGCCAATCAAAAGATGCGATCAGCCACGATACGATCAAAGGCAACAATGCCTGCCCGACAGACCCCATCGCCGAGGTGACACCAAGGTAAAAACCGCGTTTTTCCAGCGGTGCGGCCCGACCAACCACCGCAAGAACCGTTCCAAATGCGGTACCGGAAATACCCATACCCACCAAAACACCCGCCCCCAAATGCTGAGCCAACGGCGACGTTCCAGTCACACAAACGACCATTCCCAAAACATACAAAAAGAAGCCCAGCCAAATCGCGCGCCGGTCGCCAAATTTGTCAGCAATGATGCCAAAACCGGGCTGTGCAAGCCCCCAAACAAGGTTTTGAATGGCAATCGACAGGGAGAAAAACTCTATCCGGCCACCAAAAAGATCGTCTGACAACGGTTGGATAACCCCGCCAAAAACGGCACGGACACCAAATGCCAACGCCAGCACAACACTGCCTGCGGTTACAATTATCACTGTATCATTCCGTTGCTTGCTCGAAATCGTCGAAATCATTTGCCGTCCCTCATCCCTGTATCCCTGACAACCCAAGCCCGTGAATCACCAAAAGACGATAATTCACCCCTGAGCTTGATCAGAAGGGTAACAAGGACTAAAACTTAAAAATAACGAATATATCTGAACTCTTACTTTCGAAATTTTGAAATGAATCCTGCTTTCGACATAGATGCGCTACGCGCAATTGTAACGGGAAACGATCTTGGCAGTTTTGCGCAGGCCGCAATTCATTTGGGCCGGTCGCAATCGGCAATCAGCATGCAGTTAAAAAAAACTCGAACATCAAACCGGTCAGCAACTTTTCATTCGTAAAGGGCGTGGACTGGTCGCAACCGAGGCTGGCGAAACCTTTGTCGCTTATGCGCGACGAATTTTGGTGTTAAATGACGAAGCAGCATTTGCGATGGGTGCAGCAACAACCACCGCGTCGGTACGGCTTGGTCTGCCGCAGGATTTTTTTGACGACGTCATGCCTGCGACGCTAACGTCATTCGCGCAGGCACACGACAATGTTCATATCGACGTGCGCGCGGGCGAAAACCACAGCATTGCAGAAGAAGTCCGTGCGGGCCGCCTTGATGTCGCCATTGCGTTTTTCAGGTGTGGAAGCCCGGAAACAGGCGATGTTTTATGCAAATTGCCCATGCACTGGCTGGCACATGCCGAAACAGCAAACCAATTAGAGCAAGATCCGTTGCCACTGATACTGTTTAACCATCCCTGCCTGTTTCGCCAGGCCGCCCTTGCCGTGCTTGAACAAAAACGGCAACGCTGGCGCGCCGCGTTAACGACACCCAGTTTACCAGGTATATGGGCTGCATTGCGATGCGGTCTTGGTATTGCTGTGCGCACGGAACATGGTAAACCACAGGACATTACCTGCGTTGACAAGGCGTTAAATCTTCCCCCATTGCCTGACATTGAGGTGCGGTTACTATGTGCGCCAAATATTTCATCCATCGCCAAAGACGTGGCCGACACCCTTCGTCAGGAAACACAGGCAAGGGTCTGGTAGTTTTCCGACACCGACACACGGAACTGCAATGATTAACCAGCCGCAATCCCCCGCGCTCTCTCGCCCGATCGCAGCAACAATTGCCGTGGTCATCCGAAATGACCAGGTTTTACTGGTCCGCCGGGCAAATCCGCCTGATGCAGGCAAATGGGGGTTCCCCGGGGGAAAAATAGAACAGGGCGAAAAACTGGCAGACGCCGCCCTTCGCGAACTTAAGGAAGAAACCGGTATCTCGGCCGATATACTGCGTGTTTTTACCGCAACAGATGCCTTTGAACAGGATGAGCACGGGCATATACAGCGCCATTTCATTTTGATTGCCGTGTTATGTCGCTGGAACCATGGCGAACCGATGGCGGGTGATGATGCACTGGAAGCCCGCTGGTTTCCAATCAGCAACCTTGCAACGTCCGGTCTGGAACTCAGCCTTGATGTCACCGAAGTCGCGCAGCAAGCGGCACAGGTCATGTCAGAATGTTATCAGTAACCCGCCGATAAACACACGTGCCCAAAACTCTGCCAAACCTTCTGCCAAATGGATACGACATCCGGTGACAACGCTCATATAAATATGGCTCAGCCTGCTATCACAAGTTCGGTTCCCGCGGCATCGATCTGGCTGCACGCGGCATCAGAAGGGGTGGCATCGGTAATCACTGCGGAAAATGCCGAAAATGGCGCCAGAACATGTAAAGCCGTATGGTCGAACCGCAAATGATTTATCAACAATATTGATTGCGTTGCGGCATCCATCATCCGGCGTTTTGCCCGTGTGATGTCATCATCCATATGATAAACGCGCCCTTCACCCGCTGCAGGCGTCGATATAAATGCAAGATCGGCACGTAAAGCATCAAGGGCGTCCTCTGTTACCCGCCCAACCCAGGCATTGTATTTCGCTGAATAACGCCCCCCAAGCGCAATTACCGTAATCCCGGCTTCGGACTTCAATGTCTCCATCACGGCATCATTATTGGTAATAACCGTAAGCGGCCGTTTTTCTGGCAAAAGACTGCCCAGAACCGTGGCTGTGGAACCGTCATTGACCATCACGGTCATGCCCGGTTCAATCCGTTCAAGGGCGGCGCGTGCCATACGTTCCTTAAGGTCATGCCCCTGAAGATGACGAAACCGAAAATCGCTTTCAAATTGCGAACCCGGCTCAATCGTGGCCCCACCCCTTATCCGGCGCAGCAAACCTTCACCTTCCAGATCATCAAGATCACGGTGAATGGTCATCTTCGATACGCCGAAGGTTTCTGCCAGTTCATCCAGCTGCACTTCGCCATTGCGGACCAGTGCATCCAGAATCTGCTGCCTGCGGTCGTCTCGTTTCATGGGGTGTCCTTTTATGCGTCTTTATATGGTCAATCGAGAAGGGCGCGTGCCGTTCTTTCGTCGGTGATCAGCCCGGCCACCCGGCCCGACCGCAACACCGCCCGGATCGCATTGATCTTGTCCGGCCCACCCGCAACCGCAACAATATCCTCTTTGCGCTCAGGATCATAGCCCACCGCAAGCGTTCGGGCCGAAAGCGTGGTTTCAACAACATCCCCCGCCGCATTAAAGAAATCACCCAGCATTTCGCCCTGCGCCCCGGCTGCGGCAATTTCCTCGATTTCGGAAGGTTCAATCATACCGGATGAAACAAGCTGCGCTTCTGCCGTTGCCGTACCAATCCCGACAATTTTAAGCGTCGCTGCCTGTGCCATATGGAAAACTTCGTCTACGCCGCGCTGCGATAGCAACACTTCGCGATCTTCCACTGTATTGGCAAAAAACGGAACCGGCATAACATAGGCCCGCGCCCCGGTTTTTTCGGCCAGACGGTGCATCACATCATGCGGATTTGCTGAAAAATTCCGGGTCAGCCCGCCAAGAAGAGAAACAAAGTGAAGCCCCCTTGCATCAATCCGGGGTAATTGCCGGGTAATTTCGGCCAGGGTCCGTCCATGACCCAGCCCGATGATCGAATGCTCGCCCGCCTCGAACTGACGTTTCAGGTAAGCCGCCCCTGCCAACGCCAACGCCCGCACAGGCAGGCCTTCCTCGCCAATATCGGGGGCCACTTCGCAAAGTTTAAGATTATATGCCTCAAATAACCGCGTTTCGAGCTGAACACATTCAACAATATCGCCTTCAATCGTGACTTTGACACGCCCGTCAGCCACCGCCTTGGCGATAAGCCGGTGCGCCTTGACCGATGGCAGGCCAAGCCTTTTGGCGACCTTTGCCTGTGTAAGGCCACCGACGTAATGCATCCAGGCCGCCCGAATGGCGAGCGCTTCGTCCGTATCGTTCATAATGTCCTTCAGCCGGCCGGGCACCAACCAGCATGTTATTTTTTGATAAAGGCCCGGGCGCAGCCAGGGAAAAACATGCCCAAACAGCACGTTATCAGAGTTTGAGGGCCGATGCACCCGTATCAATATAAGGGGCCCAAAAGGCGATGCTTTCCGCGATTTGCGGGATCACTTCCCGATCATTGGGCTCACGCTCTTTAAAGGAAAGTTCCAGACAGATTTCATTATTCCGGGCGCCCCCTTCGGCAAAAGCCGCCAGCAATGGTTGGGGCTGAATACGCCCACGCGCATTAAATTCCGCCGTAAAAGGGCGATGCCCGCCCTTGTCCATCAGGCTTTGCTTGATATGAATAATCGGCGAAACACGCGGAACGGCACGCGCCCAGGCATAGGGGTCAAAATCATCCGGGTTGTCGGATGTGACATCGCCGTGGTCAATATCGGCCATCATCCACATGGGAATGGCCATATCAGCCGCCGTCAGCCGGTTCTGTAATGCCATACATTCCCCAATCGTTTCGCCAAATTCGCGTGCAATGCTCATAGGTTCCCAAAACACATAATCCAGGCCCGCAGCCTTGCCATGTTCGGCTACTTCGGCCCAACAATCCATTGCGGTGCGGATCATGTTTTCGCGTTTTACCGGATCATCCTGTTCACGATACGTCAGAATGGCAAATTGTGTCCCAACCGATTTCCCGCCCAGATCGGCGGTTATATCAGCAAAGGTTTTAAACCAGTCGACATAATAGCGTCGCACATCCCGATCGGGATGACCAAAATGGTTCAACCGGCCATAAGGGCCGGTCATGCCCGATGTTACACATACGCCAGTCCGCGCCAGTGCCGCCGCCATCTGGCGTGTCAAACGACGGATCACCGCAGCAGGCCAGGACGGATTAAGAAATTCATGGGTCAACTGCAAATCGCGGATCCGCAGGTCACGCGCTACGCAATTAATCAGGTCATCCGGGTCGGCAAAGCGATTGACCAGCGGATTGGTATTTAACGAAAGGGTCAGTGCCATCAGCTTGCCTCCGCCCGGGTTGCTTCAAACCAGTCGCCAAAGGCGGCGATTTCGTCCGGGGTCATATCCAACCGATGTTTGGTGCGCCGCCAGATAATATCTTCCGCGGTTAACGCCCATTCATTTTCGACCAGCCAGTGCACTTCTGCCTCGTAAAGATGCGCGCCAAAATACCGGCCCAGTCCATTCAGGCTGGTTGCCGAACCGACAATATTGCGAGTCAGCGTGCCATATCGACGCCCGTAATATTCACGCAACGCACGGGTCATCCACGGATATTCAGCTTTCAGGATTTCGCGAAAGGCCGAATAGTCGGCATTGGGCATATCCCCACCGGGCAGCGGAGCCGTTTCGGTCCAATCCTTGCCCATATCGGGGAAAATATGTCGAATTTCATGCATCCCGCGTTCGGCCAGTTCGCGGAAAGTGGTAATTTTACCGCCAAAAATATTCAAAAGCGGCGCGCCGGCCGTCTCATCAAGATCAAACACATAATCGCGCGTCACCGCCGAGGGATTACCATTGCCATCATCAAACAACGGTCGCACCCCGGAAAACGTTTCGAGAATATCCTCGCGACGAAGCTTTTCCTTAAAATAGCGGTTTACACATTCAAGAAGATAATTGATTTCATTATCGTCAATCGCAACGTCTTCGGCCCGCCCGTCATAGGCGATATCTGTCGTGCCGATCAGGGCTTTGTCCCCTTCATAGGCGTTGATGAAGATGACACGCTTGTCATCGTTCTGCACAAGATAACTGTGCGGGCCGTCCCAAAATTTGGGAACAATAATATGACTACCTTTCACCAGCCGGACATTGCGGGTAGAATTGGCCCCGGCAACCCTTGTCAGCACATCGGTCACCCAGGGGCCAGCGGCATTGACCAGGCATTTGGCAACAAATTCGCGTGTTTCGCCGGTCAACCGGTTTTGCATGGTGACGTGCCATTTGCCATTTTCGCGACGCGCGCTGATGGCGGGGGAGCGCGTCATAACAATCGCGCCACGCCGGGCGGCATCAAGGGCATTTAACGTTACCAGGCGGGCATCATCCACCCAGCAATCGGAATATTCAAAACCACGGGTATATTTATCAAGCAACGGCGCCCCCTCGGGATCGCGCAGCAAATCCAGCGTGCGGGTACCTGGCAGTTTTTTGCGCCCCCCCAAATGGTCGTAAAGAAATAAGCCAAGTCGTACCAGCCATGCCGGGCGGTCCTGCGGGGAATGGGGCAGCACAAAACGCAAAGGCCAAATGATATGCGGTGCGGCATTCATCAGAACCTCGCGCTCAATCAGGGCCTCGCGCACCAGCCGGAATTCATAATATTCCAGATAGCGCAATCCGCCATGCACCAGCTTGCCCGACCGTGACGATGTGCCTTCGGCCAGATCATCCTTTTCACAAAGGGCAACCTTCAGGCCACGCCCGGCTGCATCGCGGGCAAAGCCTGCCCCGTTAATGCCACCGCCGATCACAAACAGATCCAGTTCCTGCGTCCTCATGTCACGATCCTCCTTGCGTCACATGCGACGCATCAATGTCCGGGGCTGTATTACGCGCACGATGACTGGCCAACTGGTCCCAAACGGGTTCCAGTGCCTCGCGCGCGGCAGCATAAGCGGGGTAAAGGGCGGCATAGGTTGCCTGAAGGCCGGGATCAGGGGCTTCCGCATCGCCCAATAAGGGCGAAACCCATTCGGCAATACAGCTTTCCATATCCGAATAGGCACCAATCGCCACGGCCGCCATCATGGCACACCCCGCCGCTCCGGCTTCTTCACGCGACGATACCCTTACCGGCGCACCGACAGCGGCAGCCAAAATACCGCGCAATGCCTGCGAACGGGCAGCACCGCCCGTCAAACGCAATTCCTGTGGCAAGCTATCCATTGCGCCATAACAGTCACGTGCCGCCAGGCCCAGACTTTCCACCACCGCCCGGATCATGTCGGGGAACCTGTGGCCCGCCGACAAGCCAATAAAACCGGCCCGTGCATTGGCATTCACCATCGGCCCGCGTTCCCCCGCCTCGGAAACATAGGGATGATAGAGCATGGCACCGGGTTCGGACCGCGCCAACCAGCCATCAATGCGCGCAACCAGATCGGCGTAGTCGTGGGGATGGCCGGTTTCGCCCATCAAATCGGCGGCAACGCGCAACGCCCAGTCAATATTTAGCGTGGCGGCCATGTTGGTTTGAACCTGCGTCACCATACGGTTTGCGGGCAGGCAAATCACATATCCCGATTTGCCATTCAAACGAACCGCATCATCACGCACGGCACGCATATGCACCCCCGTTGAGCCAATGGTGGAACAGGCCGCGCCTGTCGTGCCGGTATAGACACCCGCGCCCAGGGCGGTCATCACCATATCCACATAACCAAGGGTTACGGGCGTTCCTGCATGCAGGCCGGTTTGTGTGGCGGCAGATTCAGTCAGGGGATGTGTTATCTGGCTGCCATCGATAATCTCGGGCAACAAATGGCGACGCGCGCCCAGTTCAAGCGCATCAATCACAAGATCGGAATATTGACGGGTACGAAAATCGCCAAAGGTAAAACTTGCTTCCGACGGGTCCGTGGCACGAATACCGGTCAGGTTAAGATACAGCCAGTCCTTGCAATGCAGGGCCACTTCGGCCTGATCAAGCAATTCCGGGCAATGGCGCTGCATATGTACCATTTGCGCGCCTTGCTGGCAGGTATTAAGTGCAGTACCGGTTGCGTTAAAGCGTGCTGCATCCGCCGGGTTTTGGGCCAGTCTTCGGGTGGTTTCTGCCGCCCGGGCATCAAGCCATAACCAGGCATCCCCTACCGGCCGATTTCCCTCTCCGACCAACCACGTACCGTCGCCCTGTGCTGTCACGGCAACGGCGGCTGTGCGGTCGGCAAGGCCGTCAATCCGTTTGCCAAGGTCGCGCAACGCGCTGGCACAATCGGCCCATGTCCGATCCATGTTCTGGGTGGCAGCACCATTTGGGCCACTGTCATACTGATTGGCAATGGCGGCGGCACCAAGCTGTCGCCCCGTCAGGCTGAACGCCACCGCCTTGATGACGGATGTGCCCGCGTCGATACCAATGATGATGTCACGCTCAGCCATGCCGCACCTTTTCGCCGTGCGAATGGTCAATCATGCAAAACGCATGCGCCATGTGACCTCCTCCCTATGTTTTTGCCCCACAGCCTGGCTGGCCGATGCGGTTCTTGCCGGGCCATTGCGCCCAGGTTGATTTCAGCATAGCCACACAAAGTCACATGTCGAGTGTAATTTTTTTCTTTAACAGAAATTTTTTTCAGTTATGGTGATGAACACGGACCGGATACACCGCCTGCCAGATGGTTCAAAAAGCTGGCGCAAAATAACGGGGGTTTCGGGGCGTGACAGGCGAAACGGGCGCAAGCACGTCTCGCATTGTGAAACGGGAGGATTATGGCCTGCACCAAGACAGGCCGGGCTGGTTCTCGTCCGCGACGCGCATTTTATTTGCACCCTTCAGGTGACACCAAAGTTGCGCATAAACCGGAACAGGAATCAGACAAAGCCGTACCCAGCGGCTTTGCACCAGCATCTCCCGCAAGGAAACAACAGGCCCCGTCGGGGTCGACGGGAGGAGCAAGAGGCCATGAGTGCCAACGATATATCCATTACCCCGATGAAACCGCGCCTTGGCAGGCGGGGCATAATCATCGGAGCAGCAGCATTTTGCGTTGTCGCTGCAATCGCCCTTGATACCACTGTCGTAACCATCGGGTCCGAACAGGACACCCGTGTGGCTGGCTTTTCGCCTGATGCCTATGGTGCCAAGGAATTCCCCCGAATTCGCAAGGATATTGAAGCCCGCGCCGTCGATGCGCCAACCCTTGCCACCGCGCTGACCACGGATAAAAAAGCCGCAGCAAAAAAATACGGCACCGGTGGCGCAATGCCGGTACTACCCGTCAAGCTGACCGGAACGGTTGGCGAAGGCAAAAGCGGCATTTACGACGTGACCGTAAAGGACGTTGAAAATGTGCGTATCCGGGTACAAACCGGCCCCGCCATTAACGGCACCGACCTGCGCGACGCGCCTGGCGACATCGCCTTTGGTGAATTTAAAAACCAGATCGAATATCAGGATGCGGGTGCCGGCATTAACCGGGCCATGAAAGCCGAAATTCTTGAAGGGTTTGATAATTCAGACCTGACCGGCAAAACAATTTCCGTCACTGGTGTTTTCAAACTGATCAACCCGAAGATGTGGCTGATCACACCGGTTGAGGTGCAGGTCCAATGACCGTGCAACAAAGCATACCCGACGAAAAAAAGACGGGTGAAGAAGTCGTTATGTCCGCCCGGCATGTTGCCAAGCATTACGGGCCGATCAAGGCCCTTAAAGGGGTGAATTTTGACATTCATCGCGGTCAGGTTACGACCCTTTTTGGCGAAAATGGTGCTGGTAAATCCACATTAATGAAAGTCCTGTCGGGTATTATTGCCCCGACATCGGGTCAGATTCTTCTGGACGGCAAACCTGTCAATTTTCATGGCGCAAATGATGCTCTGGCACATGGCATTTCAATTATTCACCAGGAACTGGCCCTCGCCCCGAACCTCAATGTCCGCGACAATATTTTCATGGGTCGCGAAATTCGAGCCGCCAGCGGCGTCAATTTCGCCGAGGAAGAACGCATTACCCGTGCGCTGATGAAGGAACTTGAAGAAGACCTTGATCCCCTGACCCCGGTTGAAGAGCTGCGCCTGGGCCAACAGCAGATTGTCGAAATCGCCCGCGCCCTTCAGGCCAAAAGCCGCATCCTGATCATGGATGAACCGACATCGGCCCTTTCTGCATCTGAAGTCGACGTGCTGTTCAAGGTAATTAACGATCTGACGGCCAAAGGTGTCAGCATCGTTTATATCTCGCATCATCTTGAAGAAGCCCTTGAAATAACTGACCACGCCGTTGTTTTGCGCGATGGCACAATGACAGCCTGGGCGCCACGCGCAGAGATTGATCTGGAATGGATCGTTCGCAACATGGTTGGCGAAAACTTTGATCTTGGCAGCCCGCCAAACAGCAAAATGGGCGATGCGGCCCTGACCATTGAAAATCTGTGCGTGCCCGATGCCTCGGGTCATGGGCTGGTCGTTGATCATTTAAACCTGAATGTCCGGTCGGGCGAAATTGTTTGTATTTACGGATTGATGGGCGCCGGGCGCACCGAAATGATGGAATGTGCGGCTGGCAGGCTTTCGGCGCAAAGCGGTACCATCAAATTGCAGGGCCGGGAAATTTCGCCTCTGTCTATCGCCCAACGTATTGATGCCGGGCTGGTTCTGGTCCCGGAAGACCGGCAACGTGATGGTCTTGTTCCCACAATGACAGTGGGACAAAACCTGTCGCTGGCCTCAATCGCGGCCTTTACCCGCGGGCTGTTTACCAGCCGAAAGGACGAGCGCGAGGTGATTGAGAATTCCATTCGCGAGGTGACCGTCAAAACCGATGGCGGCGGGGCCATGATCGGCTCGCTTTCGGGCGGCAACCAGCAAAAGGTTGTGATCGGCAAAATGCTTGCCACCCGACCCGAGGTCATTCTGCTCGACGAACCATCGCGCGGCATTGATATCGGCGCCAAGGCCGAGGTTTTCAAATTACTGGCAAAAACGGCCGAAACACGCGGGTTGGCGGTGGTTTACACAACCTCCGAAGTCAGCGAATGCCTCAGCATTGCGCATCGCATCATCGTTATGAACAAGGGCCGCATCGCGGCCGAGTTCGACCATACCGTAACCAAAGAACAGATCATGGCCGCCTCTGGCGAAGCCGTACATCATTAAGAGAGGCCAAGATGGCGGACATTACCAATTCCAAGCCCGCAACAGGTGGCATGAACTTCAACTTAGGTAAAATTCTTCTTGAAGGGCGCGCGTTTTTTGCCCTTGTCGTAATCATTGTCGCATTCTCATTCCTGTCGCCTGTTTACTTCAGCGCGAACAATTTCCTTATCATGTCATCACATGTCGCGATCTTTGGCCTTCTTGCGATCGGCATGCTGCTTGTCATTCTTAACGGCGGCATTGACCTTTCGGTTGGCTCAACCCTGGGTCTTTCGGGTGTGGTTGCAGGCTTTTTAATGCAGGGCGTCGAACTGCCATCTGCCGGTGTCATCCTGTATCCGCCGGTTTGGGCTGTTGTGGTGCTGACGGTTTTACTCGGCGCGTTTGTCGGCGCAATTAACGGTGTGCTGATCGCATTCTTTCGGGTGCCGGCCTTTGTCGCAACACTGGGTATGCTTTATGTCGCACGCGGTGTTGCCCTGCTAATGACCAACGGCCTGACCTATAACAACCTTGGCGGTGCCGAAGCATTAGGCAATACCGGTTTTGACTGGCTGGGCTTTAACCGCATCGCCGGTATACCGATTGGCGTTATCGTCCTTGCCCTGGTTGCGCTCGCCGTTGGCCTTGTTCTGATACGCACGGCCTTTGGCCGCTGGCTTTACGCGTCGGGCGGCAACGAACGTGCCGCCGAATTATCCGGCGTCCCAACACGCGGTGTTAAAATCTCGGTTTATGTGCTGTCAGGTGTTTGTGCCGCCATTGCCGGGCTGGTTCTTTCTTCGCAATTGACATCGGCGGGCCCGACAGCCGGGACCACTTATGAACTTACAGCCATTGCTGCCGTTGTTATTGGCGGTGCCGCCCTTACAGGCGGTCGCGGCAACGTGCGCGGCACTATGCTGGGCGCTTTTGTCATCGGGTTTCTTAGCGACGGCCTCGTCATCATCGGCGTATCCGCCTATTGGCAAACGGTTTTTACCGGTGCGGTGATCGTCCTTGCCGTGCTGCTTAACAGCCTGCAATACGGCCGCGCCGGCCGATAAAACACATCGAAATTCGCGGTCGCGGGACAGGGTGGTCCCGCGCCCGAATAACCGCCGGTCTTAACCGGCAAATATCAAAACCCACGGGAGGACACCCAAAATGAATCTTTTTAAACGCACAATCCTTGCATCCGTTTTAGCCTTGCCATTCATGGCACAGGCCGCAATGGCCGATGGCCTGATTTCGATCATCGTCAATGATCCGTCCAACCCCTATTGGCTGGCAGAAGGCAATGTTGCCAAGGCCACTGCCGAAAAACTGGGCTATAGCGCAAATGTTGGCGCACACAAGGGCGACACCAACACCGAAAGTAACCTTGTCGATACCGCAATTACCAATCAGGCAAAAGCCATCATCCTGGACCCGGCCAATGCCGATGGTTCCGTTGGTGCGGTGAAAAAGGCTGTGGAAGCCGGTATTCCGGTTTTCATCATCAATGCCGAAATCAACCAGACCGGCCTTGCCAAGGCGCAACTTGTTTCCAACAACGCCCAGGGTGCTGCCCTTGGCGCCATGGCGTGGGTTGATGCCATGGGCGACAAGGGTTCCTATGTCGAACTGTTTGGCGCACCGTCTGACAATAATGCCCAGACCCGTTCCAACGGTTTTGAAACAGTGTTAAGCCAGTATCCCGACCTTGAGAAAAAAGCACAGGAAGTTGCCAACTGGGACCGGACGCAGGGCTATAACAAAATGCAATCCATGTTGCAGGCTAACCCGGACATTAACGGTGTCATTTCCGGTAATGACGAAATGGCCCTGGGCGCTATCGCCGCCCTGAAAGAAGCAGGCAAACTTGAGGGTAAAGTCATTGGCGGCTTTGACGGCTCGCCCGATGCCGTCGCGGCAGTAAAGGCCGGTGAACTTACCTACACCGTGCTTCAGCCCGTCGCGATTTTTGCCAAAGACGCGGTAGAGCAGGCCGATTACTTTATCAAAAATGATAAGCTGAAAGTATCCGAAGAAAAGCAGCTCTTCGATTGCATTCTGATCGATTCCAGCATCCTCGACGTTTATTCCTTTGCTGGCCCGTTTCAACTCGACCGGTAATCAACCTTGCCGATCCGCTCCTGTCTGAACGACAAACCCCGGTCCAATTCAAATTGGCCGGGGTTTTGTTCTCTCAAAAGCATGAGGATAACGCAGGTATTGGCACCTTATCAGCACTGGAAAGATCTGCACGCACCAACAAAATCATTCTTCACGCCAGGCGCAGGGAATGATTTTGTTAACAGAATACAGAACACGATGAAGGCCTACATCACCTGGTTTCGACAATATCAAAATCAAGCACTGATCACGCCAGATGCCATCGCTTCTAGCGGTAATGGCTTAATACGATCCGCTTGCCCCGCCGTCCCAAATGCCTCAAACCGGGCCTGACACAGTTCCATCATCAGGGCCGTTCCTTCTTTTAAATATTTGCGCGGATCAAATTCAGCCGGATCATTGGCCAGAACACGACGGACACCCGCCGTCATCGCCATACGATTATCTGTATCAATATTCACTTTCCGCACACCGGAACGAATGCCACGTTGAATTTCCGCAACCGGCACCCCCCACGTTGGGCGCATGTCACCCCCAAAATTGTTAATCATCTGGCGCAAATCATCGGGGACAGAAGATGAGCCGTGCATCACCAAATGCGTATTGGGCAAGCGACGATTAATTTCTTCGATAACCGACATGGCAAGAATGTCGCCATCCGGCTGGCGCGTGAATTTATATGCCCCGTGACTGGTCCCCATCGCCACCGCCAGGGCATCAACCCCGGTCTCGCGCACAAACTGTTCAGCTTCTTCCGGGTCGGTTAAAAGCTGGTCCTCGGACAGTTTCCCGGTTGCGCCATGACCATCTTCCTGGTCGCCCATACCAGTTTCAAGCGACCCCAAAACGCCCAATTCGCCCTCAACCGAAACACCACAAGCATGGGCCATTTCAACCACACGCGCGGTAATATCGCGATTATAATCATAATCCGCCGGGGTTTTGCCATCCGCCAGCAGCGAGCCATCCATCATCACGGATGTAAAACCATGCTGGATTGCCGTTGCACAGGTTGCAAGGTTATTGCCATGATCAAGATGCATACAAACCGGGATTTCGGGAAAAGTTTCTACCAACCCGTCAATCAGTCGCGCCAGCAACCGATCTCCGGCATAGGCCCGCGCCCCGCGTGACGCGGCAAGGATCACCGGCGCATTGGCCTTGCGCGCCGCATTCATAATCGCAAGACCCATTTCCATGTTCGATATGTTAAAAGCCGGCACGGCATAGCCATGTTCGGCAGCATGATCAAGCAATTGGCGAAGCGTGATACGAGCCATTAATCAGGTCTCCCCGGATATGTATTTTGCGATAATGTCGACTTCATCAGAGGCACCAAACACAAGCGGCACATTCTGATGCGGTGTTTCGGGCACAAGGTCGAGAATACGATGCGTGCCATTGGTGGCCCGGCCCCTGGCCGCTTCGATCAGGCAGGCAATGGGCACGGCCTCATAGGCCAGGCGCAAGCGACCTTCACGATAGTTTTCCCGCTGGTCCGCCGGGTATAAAAACGCGCCGCCCTGCAATAAAATGCGGTGCAATTCGCCAACGGCGGCCGCCAGCCAGCGCATATTAAAATCACGGCCACGCGGGCCATCCGCCCCGGCACGCAAATCAACGGCCCATTGCTTCAAACCCGGGCACCAATGGCGTTCATTAGAGGCATTATAGGCAATTGTCGATGCCGCCGGTTTGACACGCACATCGCGTGCCGCCATTCGAAAATCCTGCCCGTCGTAGGTGGCGATATGCACACCCTGCCCGGTGGTAAAGCCAAAATCCAGCGAATGTCCAAAGGATGCATAGCCCGCGGCAACCGCTTCGCTGCCTTTACGGCAAAAATCGCCCGAACCGGCAGGGTAAATCACAAAAAGCATCCCCAGCGGCGCGCCAATACCAATCGATCCCGAACCATCAATTGGATCGATGGCAATATCGTAAACCCCCTCGGGATCAAGCAGTTCAACAGCTTCGGCTTCTTCTGAAAGCATATGGCGCACACCGCGGCCCTGAAGCACCGCTACCATGTGATTATGCGCGCCGACATCAAGCGCCTTTTGCGCATCGCCGCTTTCATTCTTGCCACACAGCGCGGCTGGATCACCGGGCAATTTCCCGGCCGCCAGCCGTGCTGCAATTGCGGGCAATGCACCGGCGATGGCATCAATAACGCCACCCAGTTTCCCGGCAGGCAGGCAGCTGTGCAGGATCGCCGCCTCCAGGGCACGATCATTTGGCAATGTCAGCATGTCGGGATATCCGTTACGTAAAGCATGTTAAAGGAAACATGCTTTCGTCAAAATGGCCAGGTTGTTTAAAGCCCCGGCGCGTAAACCTGCAATTCAGGCAGAGTGGTATTTTGCATCAACAGCGTCGATAGCATTAACGTTGCTGGCCGATTTGCCCTGCGGATCAAAAACAGCGGACAAAAACGCATCGGCAATATCCTTGGCAAGTTCTGTTCCCACAACGCGGGCACCCATCGTGATGATATGCGCGTTGTTAGATGTTGCCGCCTTCCCGGCCGAGTAGGTATCGTGCGTTTGTGCCGCACGGATGCCAGGTACCTTGTTGGCCGCAAGGCACACACCAATGCCGGTGCCGCAGCACAAAATTCCCCGGTCATAGGTACCCGCCTTGATTTCCGATGCCACCCGGTCCGACAGATTGGCATAAAAATCATCGGGGCCACTTTCGGTCCGCGACGCCTCTGTTACCTCATAAGCAGGGTTTTGGCTTAAATATTCTGCCAGAACCTTTGCCAGGCCTTCACCGGCACTGTCACCGGCCACTACGATTTTCATGTTGTTTCCTCCATTTTGGCTTGCGCATCCAGCGCTGCATCGCAGCGCCTTAAAATGTCGAGATAGCCCGCGACGTCCCAGGCTGACCGGCCGATAAACAGCCCGTCGATATGTGGGCAAGTCACCAGATCGGCGCAGTTTTCCGGGTTGACTGACCCGCCATACAGACAGGGAACCCGCCGCCCCAAAACATCCTCGGCCACGGCAATAATTTCGGCCTGGCGCGCATCGGCATAATCCGACGTTGCCGGTATGCCGTTTTCACCAATGGCCCAGACCGGCTCATAGGCCAGCCAGATTTGCGCCTGCTTTTGCATGTCGCTTAGTTTGGCAAGAGCACCGCGCACCTGGCGCGCCAAAACCTCGGCCGCCCGGCCCTGCTCACGATCCTGCAATGTTTCGCCAATGCAAATCAGCGGGATCAAACCGTGCCGCACAGCAGATTCGGCTTTCAAACCAACGGTTTCATCGGTTTCGCCAAAATGTTCCCGGCGCTCGGAATGACCCAACTCGACAATATCAAGCCCGCAATCCACCAGCATCGGGGCGGAAATTTCGCCGGTCCAGGCACCCTGATCGGCCCAGTGCATATTTTGCGCACCGACAAGAACAGGCACCTCGGCAAGGGCTGCCTTAACGTCCCGCATGACCGTAAAGGGCGGAATGACAAAACTTTGAATGCGCGACGACAGATCTGCCTTCGCGATCCCCTCAGCCCAGACAAGGGCTTCGGACAATGTCTTGTTCATTTTCCAACTGGTGCCGATCCAAACTTCGGGCATGACAAAAGCTCCTCTGTCTTCATTTCAAGAAATAACATCAAAAATGTAAAATTCAACATTAATTTTGTTATTTTGTTATTTTTAATTGTTAGATCACAACCTCACTGTTAGCTTATACGCCACAGGAGGAACTCATGAACGCTCAATCCCAAATCGCGGCCAAAACCGCCATCGACCCCGAAAACTTCGCCCTGGCAAACTGCTTGCGCGCCCTTGCCATTGATGCCGTTAACGCGGCGAATTCCGGCCATCCCGGTGCCCCGATGGGCATGGCCGATGCCGCAACGGTTTTGTTTCGCAAACATCTGAAATTCGATGCCTCGGCACCGGACTGGGCAGATCGTGACCGTTTTGTCCTGTCAAACGGCCACGCATCCATGCTGCTTTATGGCTTGCTGCATCTGACCGGCTATGAAGACATGACGATTGATCAGATCCGCAATTTCCGTCAATGGGGTTCGATCACGGCGGGCCACCCGGAATGGGGACATGCCAAAGGTATTGAAACCACCACCGGCCCGCTGGGGCAGGGTTTGGCAACCGCTGTTGGCATGGCCCTGGCCGAACGGGCACTGGCTGGCGAATTCCCCGGCCTTGTTGATCATCGTACATGGGTCATGCTAGGTGATGGCTGCCTGCAAGAAGGCATAGGGCAGGAAGCAATCTCGCTTGCCGGGCATCTTGGCCTGGGCAAACTTAATCTGCTTTATGATGACAACGACATCACCATTGATGGCCCAACCGCCATTTCCTTTTCCGAAGATGTCCCTGCCCGCTTTCGGGCGTGTGGCTGGCACGTCATCAGTTGTGACGGCCATGACGCAAATGCCCTTGATGCCGCAATGAGTGCGGCAAAAGCCGAAACCACCCGGCCGACACTGATTGCCATGAAAACCATCATCGGTTTTGGCTCCCCGAACCGCGCAGGAACAGCTAAGGCACATGGTGCCCCGCTGGGCGAGGAAGAAGGCGCGCTGGCAAAGGCCGCACTGGGCTGGAATGCCGCCCCCTTTGAAATACCGGCCGACCTTGCCGCATCCTGGAAAGAAATTGGCACACGCGGTACCGCGGAACGCAAAGCATGGGAAGCCAAACTTGCGGCCTCCAACCATGCCAATGCCTTTCGCGACCGCATTGCCGGTAAACTGCCCGACAATTATGAAAATAATGTCAGCAAGGCCCGAAACGCTCTGTTTGAAATGCCGCAAAAAGTTGCCACGCGCAAAGCATCGCAAATTGCGCTGGAACATCTTACCAGCGTCGTTCCGGCCATGATTGGCGGCAGTGCCGATCTTACCGGCTCCAACCTCACACGGGTCTCCGCTGTCGACAGCCAGTTCACCGCCGAAATGCCGGGCCGTTATATTGGTTATGGTGTTCGCGAATTTGGCATGGCGGCAGCAATGAACGGATTGGCATTGCATGGGGGCTTCAAACCCTATGGCGGCACTTTTCTGGTCTTCTCGGATTATGCCCGCAATGCCATCCGTCTTTCGGCCCTTATGGGGCTGGGTGTTACCTATGTTATGACCCACGATTCAATCGGCCTTGGCGAGGATGGGCCAACACATCAACCCGTCGAACATCTGGCATCCTTGCGGGCAATCCCCAATCTTAACGTTTTTCGCCCCGCCGATGCGGTGGAAACGTTCGAAGCATGGGATATCGCGTTAACGTCATCCACCACGCCGTCGCTCATGGCCCTGTCCCGGCAAGAAGTGCCGCAATTGCGCGACGCCGGAGACGAAAACTTAACCCGGCGCGGTGCCTATATCATCCGGCAATTTGGCAACGCGCGTGACATAACGCTTCTCGCCACCGGCACCGAGGTTTCACTGGCAATTGATGCAGCACACCTGTTGCACGACGAAGGATACTCGGTCGCCGTCGTATCAATGCCGTGCTGGGAATTGTTCGACGCGCAGGACGATGCCTATCGTGACGCGACACTGGGCGACGCTCCGCGCATTGCAATAGAGGCCGCCGCTGCATTTGGCTGGACACGCTATGTTGACCGCGAGGCTGATGTCATCGGCATGCCCGGCTTTGGCGCATCCGCCCCGGCCGAACGCCTGTATGAGGAATTTGGCATCACCACCAAGGCAATTGTCGCCTTGGCAAAAATGCGGATTGGCCGATAGAATGCACGGACCCGGAACTTAAAATCCGGGTCCGTCTCATCCGCATCTTTCGCACCAAACAGCCGAAAGGCGCGCCGCTTCCCGCAAAAAGTTAATCAGACAACATAGCCACAATACCGAAGATCATTGCATGTAACGGAAAATATCTGGCGCAATAATCTTGGATAGTGTTTTCAACACTTGGCAGACACTGTGACACTGTCCGTTGAATTTTGGCGAATTGCCGGTGGTTCCAGACCGATAAAATGGGAAATCGTCGCCAGCAAATCTGTCTGCGAAACAAGACCAACAATTTTTCCATTCTTTTCCGTAATGACAACCCCGTGCGTTGTACCACCGGCAAAGCGTGGGACAATATCAAACGCAGGACTATCGGGTGCGGCGACAACGGCTGGCACCATATGATCCTCGACCGGACCGACAGCAGTAACGATCTTGCTGTTTCACACGACATGCGTTGACCAACCGATATTACATCACGTGACATAATATCCTGACATTGCGGGTCACCACCATTTCGCGCCAACGCCTGAAGAACGACATCACCAATCAACCCTTCAAGGTCATCGGGGCATCATCTCGCGGCGTCGCCACCACACAGGATGCACTCTAAAAATAACATCGAAAAAAAACCTGAAGATATAACCTTGGCCGATTATCAGACATTGGCGGAATTTCGCTATGTCTTGATGTCTTGCGCTGCTCTCTGGACTTCAGCCAGAAGGCTGCCAAAAACATCGGTCTTACGCCGCGCCAGCATCAAGCTTTGCTGGCAATAAAAGGATTTCCAGAGGACCGCAAGGTCACAATCGGTGACCTTGCCAAACGTTTGCTGATCCGCCATCACAGTGCGGTTGAACTGGTCAACCGGCTTGTCGAGGCCGGACTGGTGCAACGCGAACCCAGCCCCGATGACAACCGGCAGGTAATCCTTGAACTTACCGAGCTTGCAAATCAGGACCTGGCAGAGCTCTCGGCTGCCCACCTTGAAGAACTTACGCGCATTCGCCCCTTGTTAGGAGATTTTCTGTAATAAAACGGAAATGACCACA
This sequence comes from Thalassospira sp. MCCC 1A01428, assembly GCF_002115825.1. GTDB lineage: Bacteria > Pseudomonadota > Alphaproteobacteria > Rhodospirillales > Thalassospiraceae > Thalassospira. The sequence continues at coordinate 19,621 of NZ_JFJZ01000025.1, forward strand.
CGGCTTTTTGCGATCAGGTGTTCATGAAATTATGCTTATACCAGTTTTCTATCCGTGAAACTCATTGAGAACTTGTTAGGCGCGACGCCGCCGCGCGGCCTAAGAGCGATTGGCAAGGGCTTCAGAGAATCCCGCCCGCCGATTGAGGGTTGCACTGATCAATTTCGATCAGTGCAGATTGGTATTTGGCCCTGTCGGACAAAACACATCGCTGTCCCGCCACCTCGGCCAATGCTCCGGGGCCCAACGCAGGACCACCGGAACAGACTTTAAATATCAACTGGCATCAGCGTTCAAAACGCGGGAACAAAACCCTGTTTTCAATATAGATATGCGCAACCAGATCCTCGATCAGCTTTGCAACACCATCATAAAGAGCGCGCCAGGAATTACACGCACCACCTGGAAGCGAAAGATGCGACGTTACGGCCTCAAGCCTATGAATATATTCGCCATGATTTTCGTGCTCGAACCGCATCTGGGCAATTGGCCCCATCACCATTGCATCCGCGTTTAGCATGACCGGAAACAAAACCGTTTCTTCCTTGATCATGTGATCGTTCAAGTCGATCAACAATTCTTCAAGAATGGCAGAAAGGCCTATCGGACAGTTTTCGTCATTGGCATGTACACGCTCAACTTTGCGTGCCAGCAAAACCAGTTCTTGCAACTCGGCACGATGGGTATCGTGGTAGCGGTTCAAAATAAACGTAATCAATGTTGGTGTATCCGCAGCAACAGGCAACGCATCATCAACATTTTCAAGCGCGACAAGCTCGTCAACGATCACTTGTGCATCCAGCCCGCGCTTTTCGATGGCCTGGATCAGTTCCCGTTCTCCGGCACAGCAAAAATTAATCCTGTGCCGACGAAATACGCGCGTAGCACCAGGGATAGATGCTGCCAGTTCACCGACACGTCGGTTTAAAAAATCTGAAGCTACAGGTACAGTTTGAGCATCGGCGCACATTGCGGATCTCCATCGGGAAAAGGGTATATCTGGCCAAGTCCGCCTGCGGTCTTTAGTCGAGGAAAATGGCTCTCGATCCGAATAACAAGCGGATGCTTCTTACCAAAAAAGCCAGCGGATTTTATCCTCGTAACGGAACCTGCATCTTGACTATCGTCAAAAGTTAATCATCCGGCCTGTAACATCTTAACCGGTTTTTCATTCGCCACAGGCAAGCCAAGCACCAAAGAAACCCGGGTTAAAGGCAGCACGGTTGCAATTTCAGCCGGTGCCATTACAGAAAATGCAGTTGATAAGGCATCTGCTTCGGTTGCACTGGCTGCCCTTACCGACAGACTATCCCATATTACCGGTGAAGCCCCGGTTCGGGGATCCAGCAAATGGGATCTTTTGCCTGGCAAGTCAAAACGAAACCCGTATCCGCCCGATGTCGCCAGAGCGTCGGCAAATAAACTGATCGCTTCACGCCCGGGCAAGCCTGTAACAGGCGATTTTATCCGCACATTCCACGGATCACCGCTGATACGCGGCCCGGTGGCGCGGTGTTCACCCAAATCCACCAACACATTGCAAAAACCATTTTCAGACAACATGTTGGCAATGCGATCGGTCATATAGCCTTGGGCAATACCATTTAATGTCGCTTGCATACCCGGTCGATTGAACGATACACGCCCCTCGGAAACAATCAGGTTTTTATATCCAACATCGTCCAATGCGCGCAAAACCGTTCGGTCAATCAGGGCCTCGTCACGCACTTTGTTAACCGACAAATCGGCAAGCGCTTGCCATAACGGTTGCACAGTGGGATCAAAAGCCCCACCAGTTATTTCTGCAAAATGCTGCGCCAATGCCAGCAGTTCAGTGAATTCCTGCTCGGGGCCGATAACAACGCCCTTTGCATTAAGACGCGACAAGGTTGATTCCGGTCTATACAGGCTAAAAATACCTTCGAGACGGTCAATCTCCTGCGTGATCTGGCCGATCAGGCGATCTGCTGTCTTTTCGTCCACCCCTTCGAAAAAAATGGTCGCCTCGGCCCCCATCGCGGTGCCGCGCCAACGACGAGGATGATCATCGCGCACCGCGCCCGCACGGACCAAACGTGGCAGACAGCTTCCCGCCAGCACACTGGCGAATACAGTCAGGCTGCGCCTTTTTGCCAGATCGGTCATGACTTTACCTCCGGGTTATCACCACCGCCAAGCACATAGCTTTGCGGAATTTCCTGAAAGGAAACGACCTGACCGTGATGCACCCCAACATAATCGTTTGCCGCCTTGCGGGTAGAAAACGGAACCGTTTCCCCCACCCCCATGCCGCTGGTCTGGTCGTTATCAATTACGAAAAAGGCGTCTTTAGCTAAAATCCAGTGTTGGGGCGGGTTTTTCCAGTCGCGGTAACCGGTCATATCCGTTACATAAATTGCGACAATATCAATGGCTTCGCCGGGCATCATGGTATAGGCGATGGCATCGCGAACAGACGGAAACCACAACGGGCTTTCACCCGTCTGCTTATGTATTTGCGCCTTCGGGCCGGGATGGTCAAAAACGATCATTCCGCAAAAATATCCCGATACATCACGTGTCAATGCCACCGGATCGGGCATTGTCGCCGGGCTTTCAGGCTTGCATGCGGCAAGTGCGGCCAGCGACAGAAAAATAACTGAAAAAAGTTTGTTCATATCTGTTTCCTGCGGAAAACCATAACCGATAGCAGCAACGGCACAACCATCCACAATACCATTGAAATCAATGGCGTAATGCCCGCAACAGGCCCTGTCATTTCGGTACCGAGTAACCCGGCGGCGGCGCGAACATCTTCAATGCCTGCCAGGTTCGTCATACGAAAGGCATCCGCCGGATTAAGAACCAAAAGGAAATTAAACAACCACGCCCCGATGGATTGCCCGCCATCAGCAACCAGCCATCCCAATAACGCCATGTCGTACATCACCACCAGCAGCAACCAGACAATAAAGGCAAAAGCCGCTGCTGCCGCCCGCTGACGGGGGAAAGCACTGATCAGTAACCCAATGGCAACAAAAATGCCGCCCAGCATAATCGATGTTCCCACCAGCACCAGGTAGCCAAACCAGTTGGTACTTTGCGGTGCCAGCCAGACAAGACACCCCGCCGCCACCCCGAAACTGATCGCCGTTGCACAACCAAGACCGACAGTTTGCCCCAGAAACTTGCCAATCACCACCTGCCACCGCGCAACAGGATACGTCAGCAGCAATGCCATCGTGCCACGTTCAACCTCGCCCACAAGGGCATCATAGGACAATAGCAAAGCCATCAGCGGCAACAAAAACACCGACAGGCTGGCCTGACTAACAATTGTTACGGCCAACCGGTCCACGCCCACCGACCCGGAAGGCGCGCTGCCCAGAAATGTTAACCCAAGTGCAAATACTGTGAGGGCACCCGCCGCGCCAAGAAACCAGCGATTACGTATACCGTCACGAAATTCCTTGATTGCGATGATCAAAATCGATCTCATGACGGGACACTCTGGTTTTGAAAATACAAATACAAATCCCCCAGAGACGGCAAGCAAACCTCGAGATCGGCGATACCGTCTGAGGTGCTGGTAAGATGACGAAGAATTTCCATTTTGCGTATCGCGGGTAAGGCAAGCTCAATCGCGTGGCCGTTAAAACGCTTTGGGGTTATGCCATTGGGTAATTGCGACATAATGTTATCGCTGGCACCGGTGTCTTCCGTCCGAAGCCTGACATGGATTGGCAGATTGGCGCGCTCTCTCAGTTCGGGCAGGGTTCCTGCCGCGATCAATACACCATTGCGTAAAATCGCAATTTTACGGGTATGCGCTTCCAGTTCGGTCAAGGCATGAGACGATAGAATAACGCTCACCCCTTCTTCTTCGAGATGACGCACGATTTCGTAAAATCCGTTGCGCAATTCCGGGTCAAGGCCGGTTGTCGGTTCATCAAGCAGCATGACTTTGGGGCTACCGATCAGGGTTTGCGCCAAACCAAGACGCTGTCGCATGCCTTTGGAATAAGCCCCAACCCGTTTGCCCGCCGCCCCGGCCAGGCCAACACGGTCAAGTATGCGCGCGCAATCGCTGACCGGGTGATGTTTAAGACGTGCATAAAAAGCCAGCGTTTCCGCCCCGGTTAAAGACGGATAAAAAGCGATATTTTCGGGCAAATATCCGAGAAAACGGCGGGCCGTATCGGCCCCTTTTCCAACCGGATCAACCCCAAGGATACGAACCTGGCCAGCATCGGGCCGCAACAGACCAAGTATCAGTTTCATCAACGTCGTTTTGCCCGCACCATTATGGCCAAGCAATGCCAGGCTTTCACCCGCACCAACCGACAAAGTAAGGTTCTGAAGGGCGTACTGGGTGGCAAAAATTTTGGTGACACCCTGTATTTCAACGGCATTTTCAACCGGCATGGCGGGTCTCTTTTCGGGTTATGTTCACGGCTGGCGGTGCCATTAAAGGTGCGCTGTCTACTACGCCGCCGGGATGCAAGGCAGGAAACCGCGATTGCGCCCATTTAAGAATTTGAAGGGCTGGCGAATTAATAAGAAGCTTGGCCGCCGGATATGCCCAGATCACCTGGTCAATAACATCATTGGGCCGATAAGGCTGGTCGGCAATGCCATCACCATTAAGGTCAAAGGCAACATTGTCGCTCCAGTAATTGCCACGGCCATTTTCCGACCATTCCAGCCATCGCGTCCCGACATATTTGACCTGGGTACGGTTGCCGACAAACGCATTGCCAACAATTGCGTTCCGTTCAGACCCGGCCGTAAAATGAATACCGATCTGGCAATTGCGAAACAGGTTATCTTCGAACCTGTTTTTATTGGAGTTGTAGATAAAAACGCATTTGGTGCCGCCATCTTCAACGGCATTTCCCTTAAAGACCGAGGAATTGGCGTAATTCATCATAATGCCGTGGTCGCGATCTCCGCGGGAAAGATTGTCAAACACCCGCAAATGATCGGAATACATCAACGCATATCCAACGGTGTTACCATAAGAACGGTTACCGCGAATTTCACTATCGTTGGTGTACATGTAATGCACCGCAAAACGAACGTCGCGAAAGACGTTATCGGCAAACAGATTTCTTTTACTGGTCGTGACAAAGATGCCATCGCGCCCTTGCGAGACACGATTGCCAACGATCTTTGAACCCGGCGTATTCCATAACTGCACGCCATTGCCCCGTTCGTTGACACGCAAATCACGGCGGCCAACAATATCGTTATTCATGACCACCGCATTTTCCGGCCCCGACAAATAAACACCAATCAGGTTATCAAGGATCCGGTTATCCTCAATCCGGGCGCGATCCCCGTTTTCAGTTACAAAAATGCCGGAATCCTGCGTCGATAACGTCAAACCGGAACCCGTAACCGTAAGTCCGTGTATCCGCACATCCGGTGCATCAACTGTAATTGCGTTTCCTGTGCCGGCCCCCTCTATCACCGCGCCGGCAAAGCCTGTCAGGTCAATAGAACGCGAAATGATCACTGGCCCGCGATGAACCCCTGGCGCAAGTATCAAGTGATCGCCATCTTTTGCATCCATCAATGCCTTTTCAAGCGTCCCGGGCGCAGCCGGGACGGTGATTTCCACCGCCCGCCCCGAAACAGGAACCTGAAAAAGCAGGACGCTCGCAAGACAGACCACCTTCACCCAAAAAGTCCATCGCGAAACCAGTAACATCAGTTTCCCCTGTTAGGCCGGTTTAACCAGCATACGACCGCGCATTTCCATGTGCAGCGCATGACAGAACCACTGGCAATAGAACCAGTGAACGCCCGGACGATCGGCCTTAAAGGTGACAGAAGCAGTCGCTTGTGGTGCCACCTCCATCGCAATGCCATAATTTGCAATGGTGAAACCATGTGTCAGGTCATCAACGTCATCAATATTGGTGATGAAAACGGTAACTTCGTCGCCCTGATTAACCTCGAATTTTTCCAGGCTATACATCGGCGCGCTGGAATACATGTAGACGCGCACCTTGTTACCATCGCGGATAACATCCTCGGCACTTTCAAGATCAATACCATCCTTTTTCGCCCATGCGCGCGCATCATCCCAGGTCGGATCATTACGATCCCAAACCCGAAGCGGATTCACGATTGAACGTTTAACGATGATACAATCATGCGGTTCGGCAAAGGTTGGGCCATCGTGAACAATCACCGGAGTATCCCCGGTAATATCCATCAACTGATCATTTTCCGGTTTTAACGGACCAACATTGATAAACCGGTCTTTGGAAAACTTGTTAAGGCTGACCAGCCACTTGCCATCGGCTTCCTTGGTTTCCCCCATCGAGGTATGGTTATGGCCCGGCTGATATTCGACATCGACCTTGTTCAGGATCGGATCAACTTCTTCGCCCTTGAACTTCCGCAGGGCTTTATCAATGTTCCACTTGCAAATCTGGCTATCGATAAACAGGGTGGTAAAGGCATTTCCCTGACCATCGAAAGCTGTGTGTAGCGGACCAAGGCCCAATTCCGGTTCGGCAACAACCACACCGCGCGGTTTGATTTTATCGTTAAAGCAATCTTCAAACAGGGTGACATCCAGAACCGTAACGGTCGGCGACAGTTTACCATTAATCACAACATGGCGGCCATCCGGTGCCGTATTACAACCATGCGGGCTGTTCGATACCGGCACATAACGCGTCAGGGGCGACCCATGGCGACCATCAAGCACCTTAACGCCATTCATAACCTTGAACTTGCCGTCACGAACGGCCTGTTCAATACGTTCAATCGAGAAAATAACGGCCCAATCCTGCTCTTTTGACGTCATCTCGGCCAGGGTCGTGCCTTCTTCCGAGTTATAGCAAGTCGAAATCGCGTATTTGCCCTGATAATCGGCATCGCAGTTATCCAGATTACCGTCGACGATCACCTGCCACGCCACTTCCATGCTGTCGCCATCAATGGCCGTAAAAATAGCATGGTATTTTTTCGGTTCGTCGAGAATGGAACCGTCATTGGGCATCGGCACACGATGCTCGCCATTGGCAAACACATAACCGGTACGCGGGTATTTCTGTGGCCGCAAACCGTGAATGTCCGACGCATTGGGGATTTCGGTAATTTTATCGCATTTCATAACATCGCAACGAATACGCCCAACCCGGGTGTTGGCTTTGTCATTTACAAACAAATAACGTCCGTCATAGGTGCCATCGGTAAAGGACATATGCGGGTGGTGCAAATCGCCATTCACCCAGACCCCGCCTTTATCCGCCAGAAATTTCTTCGTATCTTCGGTCAAACCTTCGGTTAAGATCTTCCGGCTTTCATTGGTTTGCCCCCAACCTGTGGCACTGCACCGGTTAAAAACGGGAATGCGCATTAATTCACGCATTGATGGCACGCCCATAATACGCACTTCACCCGCCTGGCCGCTGCTCCAGAAGCCGTAATATTCATCAAGGTCGCCTGGCGCGACCGTGGCAGATTCATGTGCAGATGCGGCTTTTGCAGAACGGCTGTTACCCAACAGCACCGAACTTCCCGCGATACCAGCAGCACCGGTGGCCGTTGCAAGACCCGCCAGTCCGGCGACTTTTGCAGTGCCTCCCAACAGGCTTCGACGTGTTAATTTCATGTTCTCGTCGTGATTAGACATAATAATGCTCCTGAAGGTGCAGGTTATGTGCCGTTCCCGGCATTCGGATCGGAATCAGGCCCAGCTTTCCCCCCGCCACCGGAAACACCCGTGGCAGGATTATTCGAAATGGGAGAAGCTGGAGGTTTGGTTTGCAAAGCCAGACGACGTTCAATCCGGGCCATTTGTTTAATGACCACCGGGCAATCATGTTCGTCGTAATAAAGTTCCTGGCAATGCAGGCAATAAAGGCATTCATTGGGGTCAATATGCCCGTCAGGGTGAATGGCCTGAACCATGCATTCGACCGAACACCGCTGACAGGGCGACCCGCAATCGCGATAGCGTTTAAGCCAGTCATTTACCCGTAAACGCGCCGGAATGGCCAATGCTGCCCCCAACGGGCAAAGATAGCGGCAATAAAACCGTTCAACAAAAAGCCCGATCACCAGCAAGATGACGGCGTAAAGAACAAACGGCCAATCGCGGACAAAAGACAAAATAATCGCGGTTTTAAACGGTTCGATTTCGGCAATACGCTCGGCCTGGTCAAAGGCATGAAACGCCACGCCAAACAACACCAGGAACGCGATGTATTTTAGCGGCCACAATCGTTGATGAACAGAAAACGGTATGGTCAGTTGCGGAATACGTATTGCTTTCGCAAGTTTGTTCAGTAATTCCTGCAATGCGCCAAACGGACACAGCCAGCCACAATAAGCCCCACGTCCCCAAAAAATCATCGCCGCCGCAACCGCAAACCACAAAATGAAGATTATCGGGTCCATCAGGAAATAGCCCCAATCGAAACCGGAACCAAACGATGTTGCCACCGTTAACACATTGATGACGGACAGTTGGGCGTGGGCGTAATACCCAATCCAGATAACAGTAAACAACAGGAAGCCAACACGGATCCGCGCAGTTAGTTTGCGACGGCGAACGAACCAGTCCTGGAAAAAGAACAGCCCGGTTAACAGCAGCATCGCTGTAATCAGCACCGCTATATCAACAACCCGTCCTTTCCAAACCCGAACCCATAGCGCGTCACGGCCATCGTCGTCATCCGCGATGACGGTGTTTCCATTTGGTGTCGACGTCGCCATCGGTGCGGCAACAGGCTCGGATTTGGCGATCTTGCGCAGATATTTGACGGGTGGTGTATAATCAAGCCCGACAATCGTGAAGATTTTATCCAGTGCACCCAATTGGCGCTGCACCAATAATTGCAAATGCCACGGTGCCGCCGGATCGAGTTTCACATCGCGCGGAACAACAAACAGGGAAACTTCGCTAAATTTTGGGGCACCCACCGCGGCAATATCACCCAACCGTTTATGATGGCGGTCCCGAAACCGGATACTGCTATCCCCTTGATTAACCTGAATACGATCGAACACACCGCCCCGAACATAGCCGGAACCCTTAAACGAATATTCGCCGTTTGCCGCAATCAGGATTGCTTGCTGGTCCGGTTTCAACATTTTTTGCAGGTTTGAATATTCAGCATCGCCCAGAAGGCTGCGTCCAATCGTCGGGATAGAGACCAGTGCTGCATAAAGATCAATAAACGTTGTATCGCCCGGAGGTGGCAGCGCCTTGCTGACGGCCCGGGGATCGGCATTACTTTCAAACGCCTGATTTATGTCATCCCGTGTGACGTTAAGCCGCCGTACAGACCCGTCACCCAACAAAGTTTGCCAGTCAACGATGGTGCTTTGGGTTGTATCAACGGCATATTGATCGGCAACACCCCCCGAAATACGCAAACCACCCAATTGCAAAGCCCGGGCAACCTTGATCGCGGACCGGCGCATTGAATCGTCAATCACCATAATGGTAACCGTTGCACCGCTTACAATATCGGAAGGCAACGCATCCTGAGTTCCGCTTTTGGCATATCCTGCCACGTCGAAACCCTTATAATTATCAATATAGTGGGTGATTTTACTTTCAGGAATTCCGACCAGAACAATCGGTTCCTTATGCGCGACCATACGGCCACCGGCAAGAACACCGTCAGCGGTAATCCCCAGCACAATATCGATTGGCTTTCCCGAATACCCAATCGAATTGGCCCAGTCGCTATTGAGGAATAAATAACCCAATAAACGGCTGCCTTGAAAAACCGGCGCCACCGGGACATCATCCTGAATGGCCCCGACACTGTCTGCTTCAGGGAAAAAGTCGGTAAGGGTGATTTTATCAAGGTAAGTGGACAAACGTTCGGCATGTGCGCCGACACTGCACAATACCAAGATCAACCCCACCAGAAAGGCACACGCCCTTCGTCCCCAAACTGTTCGGCAATATTCAGGCACGTTCCCAATTCCCCGCGTACGGGCGGTTTCAGATAAAACCGCGACCAACGTGCGAAGAACCTATCCCTTTGAGCGCGCCCCTCACTTGACTTTGGTCATTTTCTGTACGCGAGCTGGAATTGATCTAAAAGATAATTTGAAACAATAACTTAATGAAAATGATGCCATAGAATTACGTCATCAGAACAAGGGGGGAATGGTCCCTTTATTAGCCAGGCTGCCCTTGCAGCAGCCCTATTCCGTTAACGGCACGTCAGATTCATCAATTAGCGGGCTGGGCTTTGCCAAATTTTGCAGCGCGTCAAAATCGGCAATTTTTACATGCTGGGCGTCAATTTCAACGCCATAGGGCCGGAGCCCACGAATAGCACGCGACAGGTTTTCAGGGGTCATCCCTAAAAAAGAAGCGATCTTGCGTTTTTCGATCGGCAAATCAAACTCGGCATTGCATCCTTCAATCTCATATTGATGCAGCAAATAATTTGCCAACCTTTCCAAAGAACTGCGCAATTTCAAATTTTTGGTGTTTTTAATTACTGTACGATACCGTGCCGAAAGTTCCCGAACCACACTACGGGCAAAAGCACCATCCGCATCAAAGACCTTCCGCACATCGGACGACGGCAACAAAATCAACCGCGATTTTTCCAATGTTCGCGCCGACATAAGATAAGGGGCATCGTTAATTGTCGCCGCCAGAATAAAGGTCGCAATCGGTTCTACCGTTGCAATCGTGGTCTCATGACCGTTCCATGATGCAAATAATTCCACCCTGCCTTCCAAAACGACATGCAGAAAATCACTCATATCCCCCTCGGTGATCAGGTCAACCATTGGCGGAAAAGTCTGCACGTACGCACCATGCATCAAGTCCTCGAATCGTTCTTCCGACATCTCACGGAACAACTCAAGATCACGCAAATCAGGCACATCCGACGGGCGCATGATGTTTATCCTTCTTCTCACTTGATAATTATCAAGCATAAACAAAAAATTACTCAACCAAGTAAGCAATAAATATTTACTTCAATACTGAATAATCAATATTTATAATTATCACCTTTTGTGTCCACGATTATTTTACACGACTAAAATGATTTATTGATTCTGATCAAGTTTTTGACCTCTCCCTGACGCATTACTGCATTCCGAAAGGCGCACGGATATCGCGCCAACGGAAAAGAGAGGGACGAAAATGTATGCTCTCAGCAAGGTAACCCGAACAGATCAGGCGCGAGCCCTGGGGTTAAGCACCTTTGCATTCACCACGTGTTTTGCTGTCTGGACTATTTTCTCCATTATTGGTGTCAAGATCAAAGGCGAACTTGGACTTACAGATACCCAATTTGGCCTGCTCGTCGCAACACCTGTGCTGACCGGGTCGATCAGCCGGATTTTTCTCGGCATCTGGACTGAGCAGTTCGGCGGGCGAATTATTTTTCCGCTGCAAATGCTGATAACCGCAATTGCCGTGTGGTTACTTACCTCGGTTCACAGCTATCCGGTATTCCTGCTAGCCGCCCTTGGACTGGGTCTGGCGGGCGGGTCCTTTATTGTTGGCGTGGCCTATGTATCACGCTGGTTTGAAAAGGATCGCCAGGGAACGGCGCTTGGCATTTTCGGGGCTGGCAATGTCGGTGCCGCCGTTACCAATTTTGCCGCCCCCTTTCTTGTTGTTGCGTTGGGTTGGCAGGGTACGGCCAAGGTATATGCCATCGTACTGGCAATCATCGCGGTGCTTTTTTTCGTGTTTGCCAAAACAGACCCGGTACATCTGGAACGCAAACGCTCCGGTGAAGGTCCAGTATCGACCAGTGCCCAACTCGCCCCTCTAAAGAACATGCAGGTGTGGCGTTTTTCAATCTATTACTTCTTCGTTTTCGGCGGCTTTGTGGCGCTGGCATCGTTTCTGCCACGCTATTATGTCGGGGCATATGGCCTTGAGCTGACAACAGCGGGTGTATTTGCCGGTCTTTATTCCTTGCCGGGGTCAATCTTCCGGGCATTAGGCGGCTGGATGTCAGACAAATGGGGCGCACGCGCCGTGATGTATCTGACCTTCATCGTCTCGCTAATCTGCCTGTTTTTCCTAAGTTACCCGACGACAGCCTATACCATTTCAGGCATTCACGGACCGATCTCGTTTAATTTCGGGGTATCGCTGCACGTTTTTGTCGCCCTTACCATTGCGCTTGGTTTTGTCATGAGTTTGGGTAAAGCCGCCGTTTACAAACATATACCGGTTTATTACCCGCACCATGTCGGCGCGGTGGGTGGCCTGGTTGGTATGATTGGCGGACTGGGTGGTTTTTTCCTGCCCGTCGCCTTTGGGATGCTGCTGGATGCAACCGGGGTCTGGACCGCGCCCTTCATGCTGTTATTTGCCATCGTCGCAATTTCAACGGTGTGGATGCATGTCGTGATCCGCAAAATGGAACACCGTCGCCATCCGGCCCTTGCCGACGAAAGATACCTTTCCGATTTGCCCGACCATCCCCTGGGCGCTCCAACATCGCGTGCCAAAACGATGTCTGACACCACTGGTGTGAACACCACCGGTCGGCCAACTGCACGCTAAAGGAAACTTGTCATGAATGTTCAAACTCGCCAAAATCGCTATATCCTTACCGATTGGCGCCCGGAAGATAACAGGTTTTGGGACACAACCGGGGCCTCTGTTGCGTCCCGCAATCTCTGGATTTCCATTCCGTGCCTGCTGCTGGCCTTTTCTGTCTGGATGGTGTGGTCGGTGGTGGTGGCAAAATTGCCCGCCATCGGATTTAACTACACTACGGGCGAATTATTCTGGCTGGCGGCTTTGCCTGGTTTGTCTGGTGCAACCCTGCGCATTTTTTACAGCTTCATGGTGCCAATTTTCGGTGGCCGTTTGTGGACAACCCTGTCAACCGCATCACTTTTGCTCCCCGCTATTGGCATCGGCTTTGCCGTACAAACCCCGGATACACCCTATTATATCTTTTTGATATTGGCCCTGCTTTGCGGGCTGGGGGGCGGAAATTTTGCCTCATCAATGGCGAATATTGCCTTTTTCTACCCTAAAAAAAGCAAAGGGAATGCCCTGGCCTTAAATGCCGGATTGGGCAATCTGGGCGTATCGGTCATGCAATTTGCCGTGCCAATGGCAATTACCACCAGTGTGTTTGGTGTACTGGGCGGCGACGGGCAAACGCTTTCTGATGGCGGGCAGTTGTGGGTGCAAAATGCCGGTTTTATCTGGGTACCATTTTTGATCATCGGTTCTATCGCCGCCTGGTTTGGCATGAATGATATTGCCGACGCCAAAGCCAGCTTCAAGGAACAGTCGGTTATCCTCAAACGCCGTCATAACTGGATCATGTGCATCCTTTATACGGGTACTTTTGGCTCGTTCATCGGGTATTCCGCCGGTTTCCCGCTTCTGATGAAAACCCAGTTCCCCAGTGTTGATGTTTTGGCATTTGCCTTTCTTGGCCCGCTTGTCGGGGCTCTGTCACGCGCGGCCACCGGCTGGATCTCGGATCGCTTTGGCGGCGGGCGTGTCACCTTGTGGACGTTTATCGCAATGATCGCCGCTGTCATCGGTGTTTTGCATTACCTGCCTTCGGGCAATGTACCGGGTGACTTCTGGGGCTTTTTCACATGCTTCATGGCGCTGTTTTTCCTGACCGGCGTTGGCAATGCGTCCACCTTTCAAATGATCCCGTCAATTATGCGTCAGGAAGTGCCGCGTTTGATGCCCACGCTTGACGGTGCGGCAACCCTCAAACAGGCCGAACGCGAAAGTGCTGCGATTATCGCCTTCACCTCTGCGATTGCCGCATACGGCGCATTCTTCATTCCCAAAGCCTATGGCACGTCAATCGGGCTTACCGGTGGCCCCGAAGCCGCCCTTTGGTTGTTTGCCGCCTTTTATGCGGTTTGCGTGGTCATTACCTGGGCTTGCTATGCCCGCAAAGGGGCAAAGGTTCCCTGCTAAGTCCCCGCTGGCAAGTCCCGCCTTGCTACGCCCCTGCCTTCAGGAGAGAGAGAGAGAAAGAAAAATGAGCCATCTGCTCGACAGACTGAACTTTTTTCAGTCCAAAGAACTGGAAACATTTGCCAATGGTCACGGTCAGGTCACACGTGAAAACCGTGATTGGGAAGATACCTATCGTAATCGCTGGCGCCACGATAAAATTGTTCGTTCGACACACGGGGTAAATTGTACCGGGTCGTGTTCCTGGAAAATCTATGTCAAATCCGGCATTGTTACCTGGGAAACCCAGCAAACCGATTATCCGCGCACACGACCCGACCTTCCCAACCATGAACCGCGCGGCTGTGCACGTGGTGCCAGCTATAGCTGGTATCTATATTCGGCAAACCGGGTGAAACACCCCCTTATTCGCAGCAGGCTTTTGCGGGCCTGGCGCAAAATGCGTCAGTCCATGAATGCCACCGATGCCTGGACGGCCTTACAGAACGATCCAATCTTGCGCGCATCCTATGTTAAAATGCGCGGCAAGGGCGGGCTGGTGCGTGCCACATGGGATGAAGCCACCGAAATCATCGCCGCTGCCAACGCCTATACCACCAAAAAATATGGCCCGGACCGCGTATTTGGCTTTTCGCCCATTCCGGCGATGTCGATGGTGTCCTATGCTGCGGGTTCGCGCTATCTGTCGCTGCTTGGCGGCGTATGCATGAGCTTTTATGACTGGTATTGCGACCTGCCACCTGCCAGCCCGATGACATGGGGCGAACAAACCGACGTTCCTGAAAGTGCTGACTGGTATAATGCCGGCTTTTTATTGCTGTGGGGTTCAAACGTTCCACAAACCCGAACACCCGATGCCCATTTCTATACCGAAGCCCGCTATCGTGGTGCAAAATCAGCCGTCATTTGCCCGGACTATTCCGAAGCCGCCAAATTTGGCGATATATGGCTGGCCCCTAAACAGGGGACCGACAGTGCCCTGTCGATGGCAATGGGACATGTCATTCTGCGCGAATTTCATCTGGACCGGCAGGCAGACTATTTTGAGGATTATTGCCGCCGCTATAGCGATATGCCAATGCTGGTTCGCCTGGAAGAAAAAGACGGCAAACTAATCGCCGGGCGTTTTTTACGTGCCGATGACCTGGCAGACAAGGCCGGTGCCACCAATAACCCGGAATGGAAAACACTGGCCCTTGACCAGGTTTCGGGCAACATTGTCGCCCCCAACGGCTCGATTGGTTTTCGCTGGGGCGAAGACGGCAACTGGAACCTGGAAGACCGGGCTGGCACAAACAAGACCGAGCTGAAAATGTCCCTGATCCTGGAACAGGATCATGATGAGGTTGTTGCGGTTGATTTCCCCTATTTCGGCGGGGCCGCCAGTGACAGCTTTGTCAAATGTGAACATCCCGATATACTTACCCGTAATATTCCGGTCAAAAACATTGAGCTTGCCGATGGCACGGCAAAAGTCACCACAGTATTTGATCTGTTTTGCGCCAATTATGGCCTTGATCGCGGGCTGGGCGGCGCATGGGTTGCCAAAAGCTATGATGACGATGTGCCCTATACCCCGGCATGGGCCGAAAAAATCACCGGCGTTCCAGCCGCAAAAATTACCATGGTCGCCCGCGAATTTGCCCTGAATGCGGAAAAAACCCGTGGCAAATCGATGGTCATTCTGGGGGCCGGGCTGAACCACTGGTACCACATGGACATGAACTATCGCGGCATCATCAACATGCTGGTGATGTGCGGCTGCGTCGGGCAATCTGGCGGCGGTTGGAGCCACTATGTCGGCCAGGAAAAACTGCGCCCGCAAACCGGCTGGCAACCGCTGGCCTTTGGCCTGGACTGGTCCCGCCCACCGCGTCATATGAATGCGACATCCGCGTGGTATGCCCATACCGACCAATGGCGTTATGAAACCCTTAAGGCCGATAAAATCCTGTCCCCCACGGCCCCTGCAGGTGATTGGGATGTCAGCCTGATTGACTATAACATCCGGGCCGAACGCATGGGCTGGCTGCCTTCAGCCCCGCAATTGCGGACCAATCCGCTTGATGTTGCAAAATCAGCAAAAGCCACAGGTTTGGACGTTAAGGACTACATCGTCCAAAATCTGAAATCGGGTGATTTGCAAATGTCTTGCGAAGATCCTGACGCCCCTGAAAACTGGCCGCGCAACCTGTTTGTCTGGCGTTCGAACCTTTTGGGGTCTTCAGGCAAAGGGCACGAATATTTCCTTAAGCACCTTTTGGGCACCGATCACGGTGTTCTGGGCAAAGACCTGGGCCAGGAAGGCAACGTTGAAACCAAAGAAGCCGTTTGGCACGACAAAGCCCCGGAAGGCAAACTTGACCTTCTGGTCTGCATTGATTTTCGCATGTCTACCACGGCGGTTTATTCCGATATCGTCCTGCCAACGGCAAGTTGGTACGAAAAGAATGACCTGAATACATCGGATATGCATCCGTTTATCCATCCGCTTCAGGCGGCAGTTGACCCGGCCTATGAGTCCAAATCCGACTGGGAAATTTTTAAATCCATTGCTAAAAAGTTTTCCGAGGTTGCGCCGCAAATTCTCGGTGTTGAAACCGATGTCGTTGCTTTGCCGATCCTGCATGATACCCCGGCAGAAATTGCGCAAGACCAGGTTCGCGACTGGAAAAAAGGCGAATGCGACCTTATTCCAGGCAAAACCGCGCCCAACTATATTACCGTGGAACGCAATTATCCGGCCCTTTACGACCAGTTTGTCGCAGTCGGCCCGTTACTTGACAAAATGGGTAACGGCGGCAAAGGCATTTCGTGGCCAACCAAACCCGAAATACAGCATCTGCGGGACCTTAACGGCGAATGGACAGAAGGCCCGGCCAAAGGTTGCGCCAAAATCGTCACCGATATTGACGCCACCGAAGTCATCCTGATGCTGGCCCCGGAAACCAACGGCGAAGTTGCGATCAAGGCCTGGGAAGCGCTGGGCAAGTTTACCGGGCGTGATCACACCCATCTGGCGCGATCCAAGGAAGACGAAAAAATACGCTTCCGCGATATTGCCGCCCAGCCGCGCAAAATCATCTCGTCGCCGACATGGTCAGGCATCGAAAGTGACGAAGTTTGCTATAACGCCGGATACACCAATGTTCATGAACTGATCCCGTGGCGGACCCTGACAGGTCGTCAGCAGCTTTATCAGGATCACTTGTGGATGCGGGCCTTTGGCGAGGGCTTGTGCTGTTATCGGCCTCCGGTCGATCTTAAAACCATAACGCAGGAAGTTAATTCCGACGCGCGCGACGGACAACCCCATGTGGTGTTAAACTTTATTACCCCACACCAGAAATGGGGCATTCACTCCACCTATTCCGACAACCTTTTGATGCTGACCCTCAATCGCGGCGGTCCGGTCGTATGGATCAGTGAAACCGATGCAAAAACGGCGGGTATTGTCGATAACGACTGGGTGGAAGTTTACAATGTGAACGGCGCACTTACAGCACGCGCCGTGGTGTCACAGCGCATCAAGGACGGCACGTTGTTCATGTATCACGCGCAAGAAAAAATTGTGAACACACCGGGTTCGGAAAAAACCGGCAAACGTGGTGGCATTCATAATTCAGTGACCCGCACAACCCTTAAACCCACCCATATGATCGGCGGTTATGCCCATCAAAGTTACGGTTTTAACTATTACGGCACCGTTGGTTCCAACCGCGACGAATTTGTCATCGTTCGCAAAATGAACCGTGTGGACTGGCTCGACCAGCCCGCCGCCATCGAGGAGGCAGCACAATGAGAATTCGCGCACAAATCGGCATGGTGCTGAACCTTGATAAATGTATCGGCTGCCACACTTGCTCGGTCACGTGTAAAAACGTATGGACCAGCCGTGACGGTGTTGAATACGCCTGGTTTAACAATGTCGAAACCAAACCCGGCATGGGCTACCCGCATGACTGGGAAAACCAGAAACGCTGGAAAGGGGGCTGGGAACGCACCAAATCGGGCAAACTTCAGCCCAAACAGGGGGCAAAATGGCGCATCCTTGCCAATATTTTCGCCAACCCGTCCCTGCCCGAAATTGACGATTATTACGAACCGTTTGATTTCGACTACGACCATTTAAAATCCGCTCCGGAAATGCAGGCATTTCCGACAGCACGCCCGCGGTCAAAGATCACCGGCGAACGGATGGAAAAAATTACAGCCGGCCCCAACTGGGAAGAAATCCTGGGCGGCGAGTTTTCCAAACGGTCACAGGATTACAATTTTGAAGGCATTCAAAAGGAAATCTACGGGCAATACGAAAATACCTTCATGATGTACTTGCCCCGATTGTGCGAACATTGCCTTAATCCGGCCTGTGCCGCGTCGTGCCCGTCTGGCGCGATTTATAAACGCGAAGAAGACGGCATTGTCCTGATTGATCAGGAAAAATGCCGGGGTTGGCGCATGTGCGTTTCGGGTTGTCCCTATAAAAAGGTCTATTATAACTGGTCGACCGGCAAATCGGAAAAATGCACCTTTTGCTATCCGCGCATTGAAAGCGGCAATCCAACTGTTTGCTCGGAAACCTGTGTCGGTCGTATCCGCTATCTCGGGGTCATGCTTTATGATGCTGATGCCATCGAAACCGCGGCAAACATGGAAGACGAAAAAGATCTGTATCAGGCCCAGCTTGATATTTTTCTCGATCCGAATGACCCCGAAATACAAAAACAGGCTATTGCCGATGGCATTCCGCCTGCATGGGTAGAATCAGCCAAAAACTCGCCCGTCTGGAAAATGGCGATGGACTGGAAAGTTGCTTTTCCACTTCACCCCGAATACCGGACCTTGCCGATGGTTTGGTATATTCCGCCGTTATCCCCCATTCAAAATGCCGCCGAAGCAGGCCAAATTGGCCATGACGGCGAAATGCCCGACGTTCGCAGCCTGCGCATTCCGGTACGCTACCTTGCCAATATGCTCACTGCTGGTGACGAAGCACCGGTTATTTCCGCCCTTGAACGTATGCTGGCAATGCGAACCTATATGCGGTCCAAAACCATTGATGGCGTTATTAATACCGGCATTGCTGACCGTGTTGGCCTTAGCCCGGCCATGATCGAAGACATGTACAAAATCATGGCTTTGGCAAACTACGAAGACAGGTTTGTCATTCCCACGACACATCGGGAAGTCGTTGAAGAAGCCTACGACCTGCGTGGCGGCTGCGGCTTTACCGATGGCAATGGCTGCTCGGGTGGTATCAGCCAGGCCTCGCTGTTTGGTGGCGGCAAAAAGAAAACAATGACCCTTCCCTCGGAGGCATTCTGATGATCATGACATTCAAGGCCCTTTCGGCATTGTTAACCTATCCCGGTCAGGAACTTCAGGAAGCGTGCGCGGAAATTCCAACTGTTTTGCACAACGAGGCACTTCTCTCGTCTACGACAATCGCACAGATCACCCCTTTATTAACCGAACTGGCGACAAACGACATTTATGATCTGCAAGAACGTTTCGTAACCCTGTTTGATCGTTCCCGCACCCTGTCGCTTAACCTGTTCGAGCATGTTCACGGCGAAAGCCGTGATCGTGGGGCAGCAATGGTTGATTTGTTAGAAACCTACCGCGCGGCCGGGTTTGAACCAGCCACCACCGAACTGCCCGATCATTTACCGGTATTGCTGGAATTTCTGGCAACCCGCCCCCTGACCGAGGGCTGCGAAACCCTTGCCGATGCGGCCCATATTATTGACGCCCTGCGTGATCGGCTTTCTCGCCGCGACAGCAGCTATGCTGCGGTTTTT
This sequence comes from Thalassospira sp. MCCC 1A01428, assembly GCF_002115825.1. GTDB lineage: Bacteria > Pseudomonadota > Alphaproteobacteria > Rhodospirillales > Thalassospiraceae > Thalassospira. Next base: position 39,331 of record NZ_JFJZ01000025.1, read on the forward strand.
GCGGCCCTTAACGAATTGGCACTGGGCGACACCAACAAAACCGCGCTTGCCGAACTTTTGGCAATCCCCGAAGACGACCCCGACGATCTCGCCGCCCTGGATGCCGTTTGGGAAGAAAGCGAAATCGTTTTTGGACCCGACCCCAACGGAGATTGCCCCCAGGTTCGCGACATATTGAACCGTATGGATGATCGCACTTCGTCACAGGCCGCAACAGCCGGTTTTAAATAAAGGAAAACACAATGCATAATTTTCTTTTTGGTGTTTATCCCTACATCGCCTTAACCGTTCTGGTTGTGGGTTCCATTGCGCGGTATGAACGTGATCCTTTCACATGGAAGTCATCGTCCAGCCAGTTATTGCGCCGCAAACAACTGATTGCCGGATCAATCCTGTTTCACGTCGGTGTTCTAACCATTTTTGCCGGCCATTTTGTTGGTTTGCTTACCCCCATTGCCCTGTTTGACACCCTGGGGATCAGCCATGGCGCAAAACAGACCCTAGCCATTGTTGCAGGCGGCATTGCCGGAATTATGGCGCTAGCGGGCGGAGCGATGCTGCTACATCGTCGCCTGACCGACCCGCGCATTCGGGCAACGTCCAGTTTTGCCGATACCGGTATTCTGGTTGTGTTACTGGTGCAACTTGTGTTGGGTATCAGCACTATTTTTGTATCGCTACAACATCTTGATGGTCATGAAATGACCAAGTTCATGGCGTGGGCACAGGGCATTTTCACCCTTCAATCAAACGCAGCCAGCCATATCAGCGATGTCGCATGGATCTTTAAAATTCATCTGGTGCTAGGGCTAACGATATTTGTTTTGTTCCCCTTTACCCGACTGGTTCACATGTTGTCTGTCCCAATCAGGTTCTTGTTTCGCCCCGGCTATCAAGTGGTGCGGTCACGTCGGCAGTCCCCGCTGCCCCCACGTAAAGCAAACGCAACTGCACATTCCAGCCTCACCAAACCGGCGGAGTAATATCATGAGCGACGCATTTTTACCTGATATCGTTGTTAATGGCGACACGATCCCGGCAAGTGAAGTATCGGCAGAACTGCAAAATCACGACGTCCCGCAAGGTCAACAAGCCATGGCATGGCGCCGAGCGGCCCGTGCGCTAACCATTCGCACCCTGTTATTGCAAGAAGCAAAAAAACGGGACCTTGTCGCGACGGCCCAAAATATTGCCCCGGGCAAAAACGAAACTGAAACCGAGGCGTTGATCCGGGCCTTGCTTGAACAGGCGCTCCCTGAAACCAAACCCGATGAAACCACCTTGCGCGCCTATTACGACGCCAATCCCGAACGTTTCCGCGCCCCGTCGTTATACGAAGCATCACATATCCTTTTTTCGGCCGACGAAACCGAACCGGCACGCCAAAAAGCACGGGCAAAAGCAATAGCCGCGTTGCAGATTCTTTCGCAAGACCCGGAACAGTTTCGCAAGCTCGCCCGCACCGAAAGCGATTGTTCCTCGCGCCAATCCGACGGGCGTTTAGGGCAAATAAGTCGCGGTGAAACCATGGAAGCATTTGACAGGATGCTTGATCAGTTAGAGCCGGGCTCGATCGCCCCGGAACCCGTTGAAACCCGTTTTGGCTTTCACATCCTGCGTCTTGATGCGCGGGCCGAAGGTGCAATATTGCCGTTTGAAAATGCCCGGCCCCGAATTGCTGAAGCAACTGAAAAAGCCGCATGGACACGCGCAGCCAATGATTTTGTCACAAGCCTTGTCAAACATGCCGACATTTCAGGCATCGACATGCGCCCCGAATAACGGCCACAAGAACAGGAGCACGCACGTTATGGAAATCGCATTCATAAGTTCGAACGAACGCGGTGGCACAGACCGAGTATTGGCCAGGGTTGCATCCCGGCTTGAAAAACAGGGTTTTCGACTGGCTGGTGTTGTGCAAACCAATTTCGACCGACCGGGAACGCATCATTGCGATATGGATGTCCGCGTATTACCCCACGGGCCCGTTGTGCGGATTTCTCAAAATCTTGGTGCTGAATCACATGGGTGCCGCTTGGATCCGAATGCGCTTGAAACCGCAGTTGCTTCGGTTGAAACCATGTTTAATGACGGATCGCCAATTGATTTTCTGATCCTAAACAAATTTGGTAAACACGAGGCCGAAGGACGTGGATTCCGAACCTTGATCGGTGAAGCCATGATACGGAATATTCCGGTCTTAACGGGCGTCAATACCCTTAACCGCGAAGCATTTGATACATTCACCGATGGACTTGCCCAGCCATTGGCAAATGATGAAAACACCGTATTAGACTGGTGCCTGCAGCAAAAATCGCTAACAGCCGCTTGATATAAAATATTGCTGAGATTAACGAGGATCGGGGCTTACATCGGTATAATGCAAGCCCCGGTTGTTTGTATTGCGCCAGCCATTTGGCACGTAAATAAAGTCTTTCCACATCCCGGCTGGATCAATTTTTTCAACTTGCATTCAGGGCTGATTGTTCCAGAATTTTACGGTCAAGAATTTTCAGATGTGTTCCTTTGGCAATGGCGCCTGCCGCCTCAAGTTTACGTAAAGACCGGGAAAACGTTTCCGGCGTCACACCAATCAGACTGGCGATTTGACGTTTTTCGGGATAGGCAACATGGCTACCACCATTTGGCTGAGCTGCGCTGCTCCTACCCTCAAAATCAATCAGAAACGATGCTATGCGTTGCAAGGGTGTGGTGTGGCGAAGCTGGTATAATTCGCCCAGAAAAAACCGTTCCCATTCTATCAGGCGAACAAGAACGTCGATTGACGCCTTGGGTGTTTCACGCAAAAGCGCAATGCACGCCTCGCGGGGAATAAGGACAACTTCACATTCTTCCATTACCTGGCAATTAACCGGATATGTTGCACCGGCCAGCGAAACCGCCTCGGCGAAAGCACCTGGCCGGGTTAGAAAATGCATGACGGTTTCTTCGCCATGTGCCGAAATTTTAACAAGCCGTAACTTGCCAGACAGCAAAAAATATAGATGTTCGGCAACGTCACCCGCCTGAAACAGATATTCGCCAACAGCACGGCGTTCAACCCGGCACTTAACGATCAGACTGCGAAAAATCTGCTTTCCCAATGCTGAAAACAAAGGGGCCGTTGCGACAAGATCACATTCTGTTTCAGACAGCGGTCTTGAATGCATTTTCATCCCCTTCATTTCCTGCAAGACCACACCATTCCGCCAGGGCCTGCATGTTGGCAATGCGAACGATATGCCCTTTGGAATGCTGGGAAACCCCGACTTCAGCAAGTTTTTTAAACGCCCGCGATATGGTTTCGCTGGTCATGCCAAGTTTGCGCGCCAATGCCGATTTTTCCAAGGTCAGTGGTATTTCATATACCCCGTCAACCAACACGGCATCGGCCAGAAAATAAATTCCCAAACGCTGTGCTGCCGACCGGCATTTAAGTTCTTCGGCCTGTCGTAACATCTGGCACAGCCGTTCCGTCATCGCCGACATCATGGTAAGAGCACGGTCAAAATGGTCCGCCAGGAAATCCGAGAAACCCTGTCCGTCAATGCGAATTGCCGTTGTTGCTTCAAGTGTACGCACCGAAATGGCATAGGCCCCTTCAGGCACAAGTGCACACTCTCCAACCAATTGCCCGTTCCCTAAAAGGTCAATCAGCCCGCTTTTACCGTTATGATTTTCAAACGATAGCTCGACATGTCCGTTCACTATCAAAAAAAGGGCCAAGGCCGGCTCGCCAGACGAAATCATTTCTGTATTCGCATCCAGACGGACCCATTCGCACAGGTTTGCCAGTTCCAGAATATCTTCCTGCGGCCATGTTCGGAAATACGTCGCAAAGCGAAGAACACCAGCGATACGTTCTAAATCGGTTATCATGACATAATCCGTGACACGTATACGGTTGTAAACTGTATTCACTCTAACATTGCAGGGGTATGTGGGCCTTGTTCCATATCAAGCCGGTGAAACCACCATGTGTTATCACTGCGCAAACCGGATCAGACCATCCCGGTCCAGAATGGTCATGTCGGCATCGCGTTCAATAAATCCGTCGTCCTCAAGCCTGCGCAGGGCGCGTGAAAACGTTTCCGGCGTCACACCAATTCGATTGGCAATAATATGTTTGGGAACCGACAATTTGTCGTCATCCTCGTGCGCCAGTAAAAAGCCTGCCAGCCGTTGTGAAGGGCTGCGTTGCCGCAAATCATGTAATTCCTGATAAAAGAAACGTTCCCGTTCGATCAGCGACTGGATCATACGTCCAATCATGGCGCGGTCTGCCTTCAAGTGCGCAACAAACTCGCTTTTACTAATCGCAACAACCTCGCTTCCAGGGGCACATTCTGCCGAAACCGGGTAATTTTGCCCGGCCAGGACCACCGCCTCGGCAAGGGGTTCCCCTGCTGCCACCAAATGAAAAAGCGTTACCCGGCCATCGCCAAGAACACGAAACAACCGCACCTGGCCTTTAACCACGATAAAGAATTTATCCGCCGCCTCGCCTTCGCTAAATAAAATCTGACATGCAGGATAAATATTTACCGCCGTGCCGCTAATCAGATCTGCAATCTCTGGCCGGGAAAAAGTTGACATAATGGCAACATTGGAAATCAGGTCATAATCAGCGGCAACCAGGTTTCGGCGTGACATTGTTCATGCTCCCTGACAAATACGACAGAAAACAGGCACCGCATAGCGGTCAAAAATACATCCGCACAAAACACCGCTATTTGCCCGTTTTCAAACCGAAAATATTATAAGAATTCAAAAGGAAGGAAGTTACAATGCGCAACCGCAATTTATCTCGTCATTTAGAGCACGTCTTCCCCGGAAGTTGCTTGCTTCGGGCCAGGAGAGACATCTGCTCATTGCACTAATTTTCAACTATCTATAGGCACAGGGGCCTATTGCCGCCAAAAGACCGCTTTCCTGTTGTGATCAGATAGCATCACCGGCTGATCATTATGATCGCCGCCTGGGCCGCAAGAACACCCGCAACAATCACACTCAAAAATGCGGCAAATAACCCGGTCCAACTGCCCTGAGCATTTCGCAACCCCAGATAAAACCGCAAAATCAGCCATGCCTTGCAACTCGCGACTGCCATAACAACAGCAACAGGCAAAAACCGGGACAAAAATGCCCCGCCCGGTAGATGTTCCAATGTTGCGGTCAAAGCAAGGATCGTTGCCCCGCTGGCAACAGCCCAAACCATTGTTGCAGTTCGCGCAGAAACGGCTTTATGTTCCATCATCGCACCAGATAAATTACCGGAAAAACCAGCACCCAAATCAGATCGACCATATGCCAGAACGCCGTGCCTGTTTCGATATTGACCCGGCTGGGCCACATGCCAACCACACATAAAATGCCCAGTCCCATCACCACATGCAGGGCGTGAAAGCCCGTGATCAGAAAATAAAGGGTGAAAAACGTGCTGGTATCGATGGTGATGCCAGCATTAATTTTCGCGCCATATTCAACCAGCTTAACAACCAAAAAAACCAGCCCAAGCAACGCCGTGCCGCCCAGCCATATTCGACAGGACAGAATTCTTTTCCGTTCCATCGCACGCATGGCAAAAACCGCAGATAAACCGCTGCTGAGCAAAATAATGGTATTGATCCCCCCGGCTAACGGACTTAAATGCAACTGGTCGGCTGCAAACCTGGCGGGGTCCATAATCCGCACTGCGGAAAAAACCAGCAAGAACGCCCCAAACACCACAAGTTCGGATAAAATCAGTACCCACATCAACGGATGACCGGGTAAAAATTCCAGCCCGCCCCACCCGCTTGTATCTTCGTTTCCTTCGGGCGATGCTATCCCGGCGGCATCATCACAAACCGGGCAATCAGCGGTATTTTTATCACCCATCATTGCACAAGCTGCCTGTAGATGCGTGGCAGGGCCGCTGGCAAATTTTCAAGCGTGCCGACAATGGCATGGCCCGCTGCGCCAAAAATATAGGGGAAATAATCCTGTGCCTTGCGATCCACCGTAACCCCGAACAAAGCCAGCCCGTTACGGCGACATTCCCGAACCGCCCGGCGGCTGTCTTCAATGCCATAACGGCCTTCATAGTGGTCAACATCGTTGGGTTTGCCATCGGTAATCACCAGCATCAGACGGTTTTGATGCGGGCGGTCGGCCAGCAATTTTCCGGTATGGCGAATAGCCGCCCCCAACCGGGTATAATAGCCTGGCCGCAATGCCTGAATGCGCTTTTGGCACAAAGGCGACCAATCTTCGGCAAATTCCTTAATAGCATTGATCCGCACCCAGTCGCGGCGGCGCGAGGTAAAACTGAAAATACCAAATTCATCACCACACACATCCAGCCCGCTCGCCAGAACCGACAATGCCTGTTTTTCAACGTCCAGCACCCGATGATCCTTGACCCAGGCATCGGTCGACAGGGATACATCAATTAAAACCGCAACTGACAGATCACGCGCCCGACGCACATGATCCAGATAAACACGGCTGTTTAACTCGCCCGTCGCACTTTGATCACATCGCGCCCGCACCAGGGCTTCCAAATCAAGTTCCGCCCCTTCAAGTTGCCCGCGCAAAACCTCGTTACGGGGTCGAAAGGCTTCGAACTGGCGGCGCACGCGACCAATTTGCCGTTGTTCGGTCTCATCGGGGTGCCACATGCTGGCGTCATCTTGTGCATCACTGGCAGCCTGCACGATAACTTTGCAATAATCAGGACGGTACGCCTGTTGGCGGTAATCCCATTCGGGGTAAACCCATTGGCCGGTTATGCGTCCGTCATCGGCCCCGGCAGGCGGTAAATCCAGATCAAACCGCAGTTTGGTTGCCGCCTTGCGCTTGCAGTCGGAAATTTCCATTTCCTCAAGCTCGTCAGCGGCCTTTTTGGCGTCCTCGGCATCTTCATCGTCCATCGGGCGGTTAACATTAACCATTTCAGCAATCGACAGAATTTTTTCAAACCGGTTTAACGCCAGCGGGTCGTCCCGCCCTGCCTGATCATTTTTGCGTCGTCGCGCATTTTTTTTCCGATCCCGGTCCCCATCGGCGGATTCCGCCTCCGCATCGTCCTCATCGCCATGCTTTCGCATCGTTGTACCGGTAAAATAGACCTCTCCCCACAAGGGTACCGGCAAAAACGGCGCATATCGCCCTGGCTGCCGCACATCTGCTTTTGGTAACAATTCGGGCATTGCAGAATCTGACGGGTGCCGGATAATCAACTGCCATAAATCGGGCTGTTGCCCCCTCAGGTTGCGCTGTAAAATTGCCAAAACGCAGGTTTCAACCTGCTGTTCCCCTTTGGGCAACACACGCTGTGGCCGTAAATCGACAAAGGCATCATACAACCGCCTGCGCATTGCCATAATGCCGGGAAACAACCGGCATAGCGTAACATCGGTGCGATAAGCCCGGCGCAACCGGGCGATATCGACATCAAAAGGACTGGCGGATGGCGCCGTTATTACAGCTTGCCGTGCCGAGGCCGCAAACCATGCCATCAACCATATATAAAGATCACGGTTTAGCGCACGCGACGGAAACAGCGACAGTGCTGGTGGCAGTTTAACCGCCATTTCCGTCATTTCTGCCACGGCGATTTGTTCATCAACCAAACCAATCTTTTGGCGCCAACCTAAACGGTGCCCGGATACCCGCTTGTCGATCTGGGCAAATTCAAGGGCCGGGTCCCCGCCAAGGGCGCGAAATATGACTGGCAAATATCCCCGTACGTCGGCAAAGGCAACCGCACAGGATTTATGGTCAACATAACTTTCCTGATTGTGCGAAGCCAGCCGGTGCCACAGCATCCCGATTTGTTCTTCAAATTCCAGAAAATCAAAAGCCATTTAAGCCTCCTGGCCTAACCACGGATAATGGCAATGGCTTCGCGCAGCCCGGCCTTGATGTCAGCATCATCTGACAGTGGCTCGATAATCGCTGCGGCCACAGCATTGTCAAAATCGACCCCCGCCATCAACAGGGTTGCACAATAAACCAGTAAACGGGTGGAAGCGGCTTCTTCCAGATCAATACCCGAAAGTTTGCGAATATTGCCTGCGATACGCACCAGTATTGCCGCACGATCGCGGTCAATGCCGGTTTCACACATGATGACGACTGTTTCGCTTTCGGGATCGGGAAAATCAAATTCCATCGCCAAAAAACGCTGCCGGGTAGAGGGCTTAAGCTGTTTTAACAGGTTCTGATAACCGGGGTTATATGACACCACCAGCATAAAGCCGGGCGGAGCCTGCAAAACTTCACCGGTACGATCAAGCGGCAAAATACGCCGGTCATCGGTTAACGGGTGCAACACCACGGTGACATCCTTGCGCGCCTCAACCACTTCATCGAGGTAACAAATGCCACCAGTTCTCACCGCACGGGTCAAGGGTCCATCGGCCCAAACCGTTTCCCCACCTTTGATTAAAAACCGCCCGGTCAAATCGGCAGCAGTTAAATCGTCGTGGCAGGACACAGTATAAAGTGGCACGCCCAGCCGGGCGGCCATGTGGCTGACAAAGCGGGTTTTGCCACAGCCGGTCGGCCCTTTAAGCAACAAGGGAAGTTGTTGGGCAAAAGCGGTTTCAAACAGGCGTTCTTCGTTGCCCGTTGCATGATAAAACGGAACATCATCCACAACAGGGCTTTCTTTATAGATAACAGACATTTGCATGTACCCGGCAAAACAGGAAGATCAAAAGATAACGACCGGTCCACACGTGAACCGGCCCTTATCCGCGACGTGTCTATGACCAAGGGGAGCATGGACGACGACACGTTGCCTTGACTTTAGTCACATTCCAGATTGGCGACCTGTAGCATTTGCCAACCGTTGGCGCGGTGCCACCACCAGCGACCATATGATCAGGCTGACACCTAACAAAACCACCACCCCGGCCCCAAGTCGCATCCAGTAGAACAACTGAATCTGGTCTTGCACTTCCATATAGGCCATGCCCAGAACACGCTGAAGATGAACCTGCACAATCCCGGCGAAGGTCAAAGTAAAGGTCATGAAAGCCATGCCGCTGGTCGTAATCCAGAAGCCCCACATGTTAAGTTGCTGGTTATAGGGCGCGCGCCCCCGCAAATACGGCAAGGCATAAGTGAAGATCGCCAGATTAAGCATCACATAGGCCCCGTAAAAGGCCAGATGCCCGTGTGCAGCCGTAATCTGGGTGCCGTGGCTGTAATAATTGATCGAGGAAATGGTGTGCATGAACCCCCACACCCCGGCCCCGAAAAATGCCATAACGGAACACCCCAGCGCCCACAACAAGGCCGCCTTGTTGGGATGTTCGCGGCCCCCTTTCCACACCATGTAAAAACAGAACACGACCATGGCGAAAAACGGCACAATTTCCAATGTGGAAAACACATTGCCAATCCATTGCCAATAACCCGGTGTGCCGATCCACAAATAATGGTGGCCGGTCCCAAGGATGCCGGTAAACAGACTAAGCGACACCATGACATACAGCCATTTTTCGATCACTTCGCGGTCAACCCCGGTCATCTTGATCATCAGGAAGGCCAGGATAGAGGCCATGATCAGTTCCCAAACACCTTCGACCCACAGATGGACAACATACCACCAGTACATTTTATCGACGGCAAGGTTACCCGGATTGTAAAAAGCAAACAAAAACAGCAAGGCAACAAACCACAACCCGACAATCAGAACATTTGAAATCGCGGTTTTACGGCCTTTAAGCAAAGTAAGCGTTGAATTGTACAGAAAGATCAGGGCGACAACGACAATCGCAACCTTGATCGGCAAGGGTTGTTCAAGAAATTCCCGGCCTTCGTGAATGCCCAGAATATAACAAACAACCGCCGCCAAAGCCGCCGCCATGAACAGCCAGAACTGAATGATCGCCAACCTGGGGCTGTGAATTTCCGTTTCGCATTCTTCGGGCAACAAATAATATGCCGCGCCAAAATATCCCATCAACAACCACACGATCAGTGCGTTGGTATGAATCATGCGGATAACGTTAAACGGCAAAAGTTCCGATAAGAAGTTTGGAAAAACATAAACTGTGCCCGCAACAACACCGAACAGAATTTGGGCTGCGAACAATGTCAGGGCACCATATATGTAATATAGTGCTACCTTTTGGGATTGATATTTCATTGTGGCCTCGTTTCCATCAGCATCACGTTATCCCGCCTCGTTTGGCGGCCAGCCCTGGGTGTTGATTTCACTTGTCCATTTCAAAAAATCGACAAGTTCATCCAGCTCCTGATCTGACAGATTGAATTGTGGCATCTGGCGGCGGCCTTCGACGCCGCTGGGCTGAGATTGCATCCAGGCTTTTAACGAATCACGCGCGCCTTCCGGGTCTTCCTTGCCGCCATACCGCACCCAGACATTGCCAAGTTCCGGGGCGAAGTAAGCCCCCTCGCCCAAAAGGGTATGGCAATTAATGCAGGCATGACGTTCCCAGATATGCTTGCCTGCCACAACAGACGGCGTCAGTTCATCCTCGTTGGTGGAGGTGGTGACGATGTAATTGTGACTTTGGAAAGTCAGCCCGAGAAAGATGACCAGGAAGAAGATCGTGCCGCCGTAGAAAATATTTCGCGCGGCGGATTTTGTCAGACGTTCCGACATGTGAACGGATCCTCACTCCGATTGAAATTTCGAAACCGTTCTGTCGCCAAAACGGTACTGTGAAATCATTTATCGGATAAGGATCTGACACCTTGACGATGGTCAAATGGTTGATCGTGGCAGTCTGCGGTGCCGTTTCTAACCATCGCTTGATTGTTTTCATTACATAACAAACAAAAACCCCGCTGACCGGTTTTGGTCAACGGGGCTTTCACGTTACCGGTCCCACATAAAACACACCTGACACAGGTCTGTTCTAGCAGCAGCACAGAACAATTATTCAGGCACAGTCGCAGTTTCACCAATATCCCAGAACACACCCGCCATGATCTGCAAGGCTTCGCGGCTAAGCCCCTTTAAAATATGTTCATTTGGGGCATGCTGCGAACATGCGGCATAGGAATGCGGGATCCATACCGTGGGCATCCCCAAAATATAGGCAAATGTTTCATTGGGAAGCGACCCGCCCAGATTGGGCAGAATTGCCGGCGATTTTCCCGTTGTACGCATAATCGATTCCCGCGTCCATGACACCCAGGGATGGTCGGGATCCAGACGGGTTGCTTTGAAAAAGCCCTTCTCGGCCGGTACAATTTCGATGTCGGTGAAACCGTGCTGATCGAGATGACGGCGCAACGCAGGTAAAATATCATCAGGGTTGGTGCCGACAACATACCGCAACTGGCAATGGGCAATCGACCACGGGGCGATCGCATTTACCGGTTTTTCCGGGTCGCCACTTTTCATCGCCAGAATGGCAAAGCTGTTCCAGCCAAAAACCTTCTCAGCAAGGCTAAGGCTTTCTTCCCCCCAGTCGGGATCAATTTTGGGGCCGGTGGGGTTTTCGGTAATGGCACAATCTTTTAACGCCTTGCGCACGGGGTCGGTCAGGCTATCGGGCCGCCATTCGGGAATCTGGATTTGCCCGCGCACATCCGTGATTGTTGCCAGCGCATGGGACAGAACCATACCCGGGTCCTTGAGCAAGCCCCCCCAGTTACCCGAATGGTGACCACCCTCGCGATATCTCAGCGACAGGGCAAAATTGATCGCCCCGCGTGATCCCATAAACATAGTCGGGCGATCCGCACTCAGGCGCGGCCCGTCTGACGCAATCAAAACATCGGCGGCAAACAGGTCCCTGTTTTGTTCAAACAGTTCCGCCAACCCCGGCGACCCTGTTTCCTCGCCGGTTTCAATGATCACTTTGCAGTTAAAACCAAGCCTTCCGCGTTCCTCAATAACAGCCCGCAAGGCAGCAAGATTAATGCAATGCTGCCCTTTGTTATCGGCTGTTCCGCGCCCGTAAATACGGTCATCTTCCACCGTGATTTTAAACGGGTTTAAACCTTCACGCCATTCACCTTCCTGTCCCAAAATCACATCGCCATGGCCATATGTAAGGATGGTAGGCAAATCGTCGCCTTCGTGACGTTGTGCAAACAAAAAAGGGCCAAACCCGGTTTTTGGATTTTCGATCACACGGGTGGAAAATTCCATTCCGCGTAGCATCGGTATCATTTTCTCGTCCAGATAACGTTGCAATTGGTCCGCACGCGCCGGGTTCTGGCTTTCGCTGGGAATTTCCACAAGTGCCGTCAGCTCGCGAAGAAAACCTCCATCGTCAAAATATCGGGTAATACGCTCAATTGCCTGTTCACGGGTGGTCATATTCACTGTTTCCTTTTCTTATTTATGCTTTTCCGCCACCGCATCGCCCCATGGCGACATGATTTCGGTCGCGCCGTAATTCACATTCCCGGCCCGCTCAACCCCGGCAGGGCAGGCAAAGGCATAAGGAAACATCGTGCGTCGCGTAGTTACGGTTGGGTAATGCTGCTGTAATTGCGTAAGAATTTCATCAGGCAGGCTTTGGTCGGCAATAACAGTATCGCCGCCACTGCTGTCGATACGTTGCTGATGTATCGCCTCTTCCAGCGTCATGCCAAAGTCGGTCATAAAGGATGTCAGTTGCAAGATTGCGGGTAAAATCTTGCGCCCGCCCGATGCCCCAATGGCAAAGCGTCGGCCATTCATCTCGCCCAGGGCCGGGCAAACATTCATCAGGCAGCGTTTCGACGGGGCCAGTGAGTTGGGTTTGTCCTTTTCCGGATCAAACCACAAAATGCCGTTATTCATCAAAAGCCCGCTTTGCGGCAACACAACCTTGGAGCCAAAAATTGACAACAAAGTTTGGGTAACCGCAACCATATTGCCATGACGATCGACCACACTGAAATGGGTGGTACAGGTCGGGGCGCGGTCGTCGTTAATATCCCCCATTTCACGCAGGCGACGATGATATGTTTTGCGCAACGCGTCGACATAGGCAAGATAGGCCTGCGCACCGGGTCGATCCCCGCTAAAGGTTTGCTGGCCCAAAATTTCAAGGCATTCGGCCAGGTTCTCGCCAGCGGTTAAATGCGCAGGTGCAAACACCCTGCCGCCACGATAACTAACGTCCAGCGGAGACTGAATTTCAGCACGATAATCACGCAAATCCTGCGCGCTCAGGCACCCGCCAGCGTCCTGCACATCGGCAGCCATTTCGTGGGCAAGGTCCCCTTCATAAAATTCGCGCGGGCCCTTTTCCGCCAGGCGACGCAGCGTTCCTGCCATCGCCGACATATCAATGCGTTTGTCCGAAAGGGCAGTCCACCCTGCAATGGTCGGCCATTGACCATCTTCAAGATAGGTCTTTGCAGCGGCCGGATTTTTTGCCAACTCACGGGTGCTCGAAGCAATAATCAGGGCAGCATACCAATCCACATGTAGACCTTCATCGGCAAACTTAACCGCCGGGCCTAGCAGGTCACGCCAGGCCAGCTTGCCAAATTTACCGTGGGCGGCTTCCATACCCGCCACCGTACCTGGCACTGCGATAGCGGTTGCACCAACCTGATTACGATCGTCAACCACATGCGACCATGGAAACAAATCGCCCGCCTTGCCCTGCCCCGACAAAGGATAATCGGCCGGGTTAAGCCCTGCGGGCGACCGCATGCCAAAATATACCGTATAGGCGCGGTCTTCGTCGGCGCGGTAAACCATCATCGCGCCCCCGCCGGCAGGGCCGCTCATCCAGGGTTCAAGAACCCCCATGGCAAAGGATGTGGCAACAGCCGCATCAACCGCGTCGCCGCCCTCGGCAAGGATCGCGGCACCGGCTTCTGCACCTCGTTTGTGCTGGGCCGCAACGATCCCGCCATTGGCACTTCTGGTTGCGGGCTTGCGAATGATTTGAGAATTGGAAAAACTGTCCATTATCTATGCTTCTTGTTGGGCCAGATCATAAGGAAACGATAGTCTCGCCCCTAACTTTCGGCATAAAGGTGACATTCCACACGGCGAAGCTCTTCACGTAAACAGGGCGGTGCCGTTGTCGAACAAATATCCATTGCTTTCGCGCAGCGCGGGTGAAAATGGCACCCGCCGGGCGGGTCAATCGGGTTAGGATAAACTGCGCCCAAATGATTTTCGGGAACCCCCAAAAACGGGTCGGGTGTCAGCACTGATTCCAGCAAGGCAGAACTATAGGGATGGCGCGGTTCGGCAAATAACGGGGCCGCCGCAGATTCCTCGACCACCCGGCCAAGATACATCACCGCAACCCGGGTCGCGAGATGTTCGATTACCGCAAGGTTATGGCTGATAAACAAATAAGTCAGGCCAAGTTCATTCCGTAAATCAACCAGAAGATTAAGAATTTGCGACTGTACCGACACATCAAGCGCGGATGTCGGCTCGTCACAAATGACGATCTCGGGTTTCATGATCAGGGCACGCGCAATGGCGACACGCTGGCGTTGCCCCCCGGAAAGCTGATTGGGGAAACTGCGTAAAACGCGCTTGGGCAAACCAACAAAATCAAGGATATCGGTCGTTTTTTTGTCCCATTCACGGGCATTGCCAATTTTATGCACCCGCAATGGCAGGGAGATGATATCGGCAATACTTTTGCGCGGGTTCAGCGAAGAATACGGGTCCTGAAAAATCGGCTGAATACGGCGCGCCAGATACGAACGATCCTGTGTGCCGATATCTTGTCCATCAACCAGTACCTGACCGTGGGTCGGTTTCTCAAGACCAAGAAGAATACGCGCAATCGTGCTTTTTCCGCAGCCGGATTCCCCAACCAGGCCAAGAACTTCACCTTTGTTCAAACGCAAATCAACTTCGTTAACCGCCTTTAACGGCTTGCGTTTGCCAAACATGCCCTGCCTGATCGAGAAAATCTTTGAAACGTTTTTCAGTTCAAGAACAGCTGTTTCATGAGAGGAGGTCATAGGCGGCCCTCGCTTTGGCTGGTGGTGTTGATCTCGCCAGACGCCGAAAATTGCGTTTGACTGTTGTCATGCACACACCGGTAAAGGTGACCTTCAACACTGGCACGTTCGGGAATGTCATGCGCGCAGGCATCAATCGCAACATCGCACCGCCCGCGAAAGGCACAGCCCTGTGTCTTGCCAATCAGCGAAGGGACAATACCGGGAATTGACCCCAAATGTTCACCAGGTTTGGTTTTGCCCGGCACCGGAATACAACGTAACAAGCCACGGGTATAAGGGTGCTGTGGCGCGGTAAACACGTCCTTTGAACTGCCCGATTCAATCACCTCGCCCGCATACATAATGGCCACTTTGTCGGCAACGCGGGCAACAACGCCCAGATCATGGGTGATCAAAATCATCGCCATGTTCATTTCGCGCTGCAAATCGACCAGCAATCGCAAAATTTGCGCCTGGATCGTCACGTCAAGGGCGGTTGTGGGTTCATCCGCAATGATCAGGTCGGGTTCGGCCATTAACGCCATTGCAATCATCACGCGCTGGCGCAACCCGCCGGATAATTGATGGGGGTATTGTTCCAGCCGGCTGGCCGCTGCCGTAATGCCAACTTTTTCCAGCAATTCAATCGCGCGCGCCTCGGCTGCCTTCCGCCCCACCTTGCGGTGAAGCAACAATGCTTCGGTCAACTGATCGCCTATGGTATAAGCAGGGTTAAGCGACGTCATCGGTTCCTGAAAAATCATCGAAATCCGATCGCCGCGCAAACTGCGCATCTGCCGGTTTTTTGCCGATGACAAATCAATACCGGAAAATTCAAGCTTGTCGGCCCGGCGCTGGGCCATCTTGGGCAAAAGCCCCATAATCGCAAGCGACGTTAGCGATTTACCACTGCCAGATTCCCCAACGATACACAGGGTTTCCCCACGGGCGAGATCAAAATTCAGGCCCCGAACGGCATGAAGTGTTCCACCAGCCAGCGGAATATCAACCCTGAGATCGCGTACAGAGAGAATATTATCCATTGCTTCTCTCCTTTCCTTAATTGCGGTTTTCCGGAGCGGAGACATCGCGCAGGCCATCGCCCAGCAGATTAATCACCAACACCAGAACAAACAGCGCCACACCTGGAATGGCGATAAGCCACGGTTCAAACAGCAGCATCTTTTTGCCCTCGGCCACCATCAAACCCCAAGACGGGGTTGGTGGCTGCACACCCAGCCCCAAAAAGGAAAGGGCGGCTTCAAGCAGGATCGCGTGCGCCATTTCCAGCGTAACAACCACAATCAGGCTGTTAACGATGTTGGGCATAATTTCGCTAAAGACGATGCGTGAGGTCGAACAACCAATTGCACGTGCCGCATTGACATATTCCATAGACCGCAATTGCTGGGTCGAAGACCGCATCACCACCGCAAACCGGTCCCACAACAAAAGCCCCAGCACCAGAATGACGACCTGAAGCGATCCGCCGAAAACGGCAACCACAGCCAAGGCCACCAGAACCACCGGCATCGCAAGGCGCACATTGATGATAAAGGTCACCACGGTATCGACCTTGCCACCGAAATAACCTGCTGCAACCCCCATCAGGGTGCCAATCAGGCCGGAAATCAGGGCTGCAACGCCGCCAATCAACAGTGAAATACGGGCGCCATAAATCAAACGCGACAAATAATCACGGCCCAGATGATCGGTACCTAGCGGGTGATCCCACGTGCCTTTGTCAAACCAGACAGGCGGTTGCATCCGCGCCAGCAGGTTTTGGCTATATGGATCATGCGGGGCAAGAACAGGTGCCAGCAGGGCCACAATGCAAATTGCCGCCAAAACCACGCCCCCGAACATCAACCCGCGATGGCCGAAAATGCGCCCGCGCAGGACCTGCCCCGGTGTTGGGCCACTAAGGGCAGCCTCGACGGTTTCAATTGTTTTTGCCATGTCAGCCCACCCTCATGCGCGGGTCAAGCCACGCATTCAACAAATCGGAAAGGAAGGTAAAAACGATATAGAACAGCGCGAAAATCAGAATCAGGGCCTGCACGGTCGGCAAATCGTTACGCCCGATAGATTCCCAGGCCAGATACCCCGCCCCGTGCAGGGCAAAGATCGATTCAACCACAATTGATCCACCCAGCATGAACCCCATCTGTACAGCCGACAGGCTAACCACCGGGATGATGGCATTGCGAAGCGCGTGTTTGAACATAACCCGCATTTCACTTGCCCCTTTGGCCCGTGCCGTACGCACGTAATCCGCACTTAAAACATCGAGCATTCCGGCGCGTGTCAGGCGCATAATAGCGGGCATCGCGTAATAGCCCAGCACCACGGTTGGCATGACGAAATTCTGCCAGCCATCTGTGCCCGAAGGCGGCAGCAGCCGAAACTTGATGCTAAAAATCACCACCAGAACCAGGCCAAACCAGAAACTGGGCATGGCCTGCCCCATGACCGAAATAAACAGAGCAACCCGGTCAATCATGCTGTTGGGACGGACGGCGGCGGCAACCCCCAAAGGCACAGCCGTCAGAATGGCAAAGGTAATGCCACAAATGCCAAGTGTCATCGTGATCGATAACCGGTCGCCAATCAGTTGGGCAACAGGCAGTTGAAAGTAATAACTTTCACCAAAATCACCCCGAAGCGCACTAAAAAGCCAGTCAGCATATTGCACGATCAATGGCCGGTCGAACCCGTAAAAGGCGCGAATGGCCGCAATGTCTGCATCGGTAGCGGACTCTCCGGCAATTGCCGAAGCCGGATCCCCCGAAAGATGCAGCAAGGTAAAACTTAGCATCGAGACGGCAAGGGCAACCAATATGGCCAACCCCAGCCTTTTGAGTGTGTAAATCAACACCGTCCGTACCCCGTTTCTGGTTACCGGAAGTTTATTTCCAGCTCATCTGGAAGAACCGCGGAATAGCGTCCGTGGTTGGCGTGTAATCCAGATCCTTGGTGAAGACGTAGTTGGCGTTATAGGAGAACAAGGGCACCCAATAAGCCTGATCGGCAATCTTCTTGAAGGCCTTGGCGTAATATTCCTTACGCTTTTCAGGGTCGATGGAGCTATCGGCTACGTCCAGCCATTTCTTGATTTCTTCGTCACGGGCGGTATCAAGCGACCCGAGTTTGAAGAACTGGCTAACAATTGCCGATGCATCATTGATCGAATAGGACCCCCACGTCTGGAAAGACATCGGCGTACCTTGCTTCATGCGCAATTCACGCAATGCCGAATATTGCAAAAGTTTGAAATTGGTTTTGATACCAACCGCATTAAGGTAATTCGCAAGGGCTTCGGCATATTCGCGATCCCGATAGGCATAAAAATCGATGGTGAAACCATCGGGATATCCGGCCTCGGCCAGAAGTTCCTTGGCCTTCTCGGGATCATAATCGTATTTGGTGACATCGTCGGTGCAGCCAAACTGGGTGGGGAAACAGGCGGCGTCAACAACCTTGGATTTCCCTTTAAGCAACCCATCAACAATGGCCTGGCGGTCAATAGCATGGGCAACCGCACGACGCACCCGTACATCGGTCATCGGGTTTTTCTCGCCGGTGCGGCCGGCAGCATCCATGTCGATATAGCCAATGCGCATCGTGCTTTCATTGGCAACGGTGAACTGGTCCATTTCTTTAAGTTTTTCAGCCTGATCGGCCGGAACCTGCCAGATCCAGTCCAGGCCGCCGCTAAACAGTTCGGCAGCTTCGGTATTGATATCAGGGATGGTGCGAATATCAAGATGGCCGATTTTCGGCTGCCCCTTGGGGCTGTCCTTAAAGTAGCCATCAAATTTTTCCAGCACGAAATGCTTGCCCGGTTCTACCGACACAACCTTGTAGGGGCCGGTGCCAACCGGGTTCTGGCCCATGCCGCTGGGACCAACCTTGGCATAATATTCGTGCGGGTAAATCGGAACCGGGCCGGAAAGATATTCAAATGCAGCCGGGAACGGTGCCTTCAGGTGCAGGCGAACCTTGTAATCATCCAGCTTTTCCGTACTTTTCATCCAGTTGACGTTTCGCTGGGTTTTCACCCCATGCGCCGGGTCAACAACCCAGTTTACGGTGTAAACAACGTCATCAGCCGTAAAATCAGCCCCGTTATGGAACTTCACCCCCTTGCGCAGGTCCAGATCAAGGGTGACGTCATCAACCCATTTCCAGTCTGTTGCAAGGTTGCCCTTGTATTCGCCCGTTTCCGGATCGCGATACAACAGGCTGTCCCACACGGTACGCTGCATGATCACCCCTTCGCGGGATGAATTGAAGTAACCGTCGACGTTTTCAAGTTCTTTGGTGAACGAAATGTTAAGCGTGTCGTCTGCTTTACCGGCAAGGGCAGAACCCGAGGCGGCCAGCATCGTTAGGGCGAAAAGACTCGCCCCCTTAAGAACCGTCTTCATGATGCCTCCATGACATATATGTTTTTTGGTGACGGCGTTGTTCGCCGAAACATTTTGTATTATATTGTAATACAGATTACTGTATACCAATCAACGATAAGAAGCCTTGCGTTATGTGTCAAGCATCCTCGGCATGTAAAACGGCAAGCATTGGGGGAAGTTCAACATGACAGATCGCGAAAAACCGCGCCAAAACACGCTTTATGTGTCGTCACTGGAAAAAGGATTGCGCATTCTCGAGGTCTTTTCGGAAGACAGGCTGGAGCTTGGCCTTTCCGAAATTGCACGCGAAACAGCCCTGGACAAAAGTGCAGCACAGCGTTTTGTGAATACGTTGCATCAATTGGGTTATCTGGAAAAAAATGCCGAAACCCGCCGCTATCGGCCGTCGCTTAAATATCTCGACATGGCCTATGCCTATTTATGGTCGGATAATCTTGTACAGCTTGCCATGCCGCGTCTGATTGAGCTTAGCCGACAGCTCCAGCAAACCATCAACATGGCCCGCCCGATTGATCAACACATTATGTATGTGGTGCGCATTCCCGGTTATCGCACCAGTTACGGGGCATCGGTTATTGGTCGGCGGGTTCCCGCCCTAACCGCCTCATCCGGCCGCGTTATCCTCAGCCGTCGTGACGAGGAAACAATCACCAAATGCGTTAACGAGTGGCCGCTGAAACAGTACACACCCTGGACCACACTGGATCGCGGGAAAATCCTTGAAAGCATAATGACGTCTCGCGACAAAGGTTATTGCATGAGCGAACGCGAAGTGCTGCCCGACGAAATCAATATCGCCGCCCCGGTTTGTACGCTTGACGGAACACCCGTTGCGGCAATCCACTGCTCACTTCCTGTTATCCGCTGGACACGTGAAAAGGCGG
This sequence comes from Thalassospira sp. MCCC 1A01428, assembly GCF_002115825.1. Taxonomy (GTDB): domain Bacteria; phylum Pseudomonadota; class Alphaproteobacteria; order Rhodospirillales; family Thalassospiraceae; genus Thalassospira. The sequence continues at coordinate 59,540 of NZ_JFJZ01000025.1, forward strand.
AAGCCGAAATTGTCCCGCATATCGTCGAAACCGCACGGTCAATTTCACCTCCGCGCTAAAAAACGGGGACGGGCACAACACGCCAATTAAAGAAACCGCTTCCTCGCATTACGCGATGTTTGAATCCGCTATTGATAAACATCGGTTATTGGTCAGGAAATTGCCCACGCGGCGAAAAATCAATCCATCGCAAGATGGAGATGAACCCCAAACTTTATTACATCGGACATTTATGTCCGGGCTTCGGATTATTGGTTCTACTACCGGGCGATAACATTCGTATTACCGGGGTGCGATACCGAACCCACGCAGCTTTTCCCGAAGAAAGTCGCCCAAAACATTCAACCGCCGGAATTGACGACATCCTCCCGGATAAATTGGTCACGGGATTGATCGACCAAACCTGCCTGGTGCTTCCGGCAAAACTCCGAAACAGACACATGCTCCTCTGCCCAACACAGACTCACAAAGGTCTGTGCTTGGTTAAATCCATTCGTCTTCACCAAAATTTCCTTGTTTATTCAGCCCGGGAAAATTCGATTTTTGAAATTTATCATCCGCAAATAAGTTCACGTAACAGTAGAAAACACAATATCCGGAACCTCCATAACCCACTTAGTATACTGAATTAATTCATTAAAATTCATGTTTTTATTTTTGACACCTTTGCCTTGACAAAAGTCAGAGACTCTGGGAAATTTCATTTGTCAGACACGAACTAACAAATGTCAGGCCAATTAGGACTCACAAAAACGAGAGTCCAAGGTGGGAGGAAAATATGGGTCAGCTTTTGCTCGAAGCCACGGGCTTCCAAAAAGCGTTTAATGGCGTTCCCGCGCTTAAGGACGGGCGTTTCTCGCTGAAGGCGGGGTCCGTTCACGCGCTTTGTGGCGGGAATGGTGCCGGGAAATCCACTTTCCTCAAAATTCTGATGGGCATCCATCTGCGGGATGCCGGCGTTCTTAAGCGCAATGGCAAAGAAGTGGTTTTTGATGACCCTTCCGTCGCATTGGCAAACGGAATTTCGATTATTGAACAGGAACTCAGCCCTGTTCCGTCGATGTCGGTGGCTGAAAACATCTATCTGGGCCGCGAGCCAACCGGTTTTCTGGGATGTATTGATTTCAAGGCCATGAATGCGCAAGCGCAGGAATTGCTGGATGGCTTCAATTTTGGCATTCGTGCCGATACCCTCATGATGGATCTGACGGTAGCGCAAACCCAGCTTGTCGAGATCGCCAAGGCCCTGAGTTACAATGCCGAAGTCATCATTATGGATGAGCCAACCTCGGCCCTGGGCGAAGCGGAAGCCGACCAGCTTTTTGCAGCAATCGAAACCCTTAAATCGCACCAGAAGGGCGTGATTTATGTCAGCCATCGACTGTCTGAAATTTTTACGATCTGCGACAGCTATACCGTCCTTCGCGATGGCAGCTTTGTCGAAGCCGGTACGCTTGAGGATATTGATAAGGACCGCCTGATCAACCTTATTGTCGGCCGTCCCCTGGTTGAAGAATTCATCAAGGAAAACCGCGCCCAGGACCATGATGTTCTGCGTGTTACGGACCTTCGTGCCGATCGCAATGTACGCGACGTCAATTTCACGCTCCGCAAGGGTGAAATTCTTGCCCTTTATGGGTTAATGGGATCGGGACGTTCCGAAATATTTGACCGCCTTTTTGGTTTATCCGATGAAACGGCCGGTAACATCATGATTGAAGGCAAGCCCATCAAAATTGATGATCCCAAAGCCGCCATCGCAGCGGGTCTGGCTTATGTGACCGAAGACCGCAAGGGCTCGGGGCTGGTTTTAAGCGGCGATGTGCGGGAAAATCTGTGCCTGGCGACAGTCGATAAAATGTCGCCCTCCGGCATGATGAACAGTCGTGCCGAGGCAGCGGCGGCGAGCGGCATGATCGACAAGCTGAAAATCAAAACCGCGTCAGACCGGCTGGGCGTATCGAACCTTTCAGGTGGCAATCAGCAAAAAGTGGTTCTGGGCAAATGGTTTTTGACGGACCCGACGATCCTGTTGCTGGACGAACCGACACGCGGTGTCGATGTTGGCGCAAAACGCGAAATTTACCGGGTCATGTCTGATTTCGCCAGTAAAGGCGGCAGCATCATCATGATTTCATCCGAAACCGACGAGGTTTTGGGCATGGCTGACCGGGTCATCGTTATGCGCGATGGCCGCGTCGCCGGCGAAGTTGATCGGGCCGAAATGTCGGCTGAAAAATTACTGCATCTGGCTGCGTAGGGGCGTTGCGCCCCCGTCAAGGCATTGAAAATGCCAACAGCCCCGATGTACGAAAGGGAGAAATATCTTGGAACCGCAAATCAAGGGCAACGCACCGGCAGGTGTGGCGCAAAAATACACGTTGTCGGATCGCCTCGGATCCCAGGCACAACGATACGGTATTCTGATTGCGCTTGTGGTGCTTTGTATTGTTTTGTCCATTGTCAGCGACAATTTTCTAAGCTCGCGAAATATCATCAACGTCTTACGCCAAACCTCGATCAACGGGATTTTGGCAATCGGGATGACCTTTGTCATTCTCACACGCGGCATTGACCTTTCGGTCGGTTCCGTCGTTGCGCTGGCAGGTGTTGTTTCGGCCAGTTTTGCGACGACATCGGCTTCGGGCTTTATTCCCGGTGCACCTTACATGCCGTTAATTCCGCTGGTCATCGGCGTGCTGACCGGTGTTGCAATGGGGGCTTTATCGGGTATCGCCGTTGCACGCTATGCCGTACCGGCATTTGTCGCAACACTGGGCATGTTATCAGCGGCACGCGGTCTTACGCTGATTTATGCCGGTGGGCGCCCAATTCCGGCCCTGACCGATGGCTACCGCTGGATGGGAACGGGCGATATTATCGGCATTCCGATACCGATCATTCTGTTCGCCCTGGTCTTTATCGTTTCTCATTTCGTCCTGACCCGAACCCGCTTTGGCCGGCACATCTATGCCGTTGGCGGTAACCCCCATGCAGCCAAGGTCTCGGGGCTTTCGGTCAACCGTATCCGGTTTTGCGTTTACCTGATTTCGGGTGCCCTGGCGGGCATCGCCGGAATGGTATTGGCCGCACGCACAGGTTCTGCCTTGCCCCAGGCCGGCGTTGCCTATGAACTGGACGCAATTGCCGCCGTGGTAATTGGCGGAACCAGCCTGGCCGGTGGCGTTGGTCGGGTCAGCGGCACCGTAATCGGGGCCCTTCTGATCGGCGTGATGAATAATGGCCTCGATCTGCTCGGCGTCGAATCCTACTACCAGCAGGTTATCAAAGGCGGACTTATCGTCGCTGCGGTGATGCTGGACCGCTCGCGCCGAACCGAGAGCTGATAACCGCTCTCATCCAAATCGCTTCCGACAAAAACTGTTTCAATCAGCCGGAGGCATCTTTCCGAAAAGAATGTCATTCAGGGAGGAACCAACATGACATTTCGCAAACTTACCACAACTGTCAGTGCCCTTGTAATCGGCCTGTCATTGGCCGCAGCATCCACCGCTGCCAGCGCAAAGGATGGGGCGATCAAAATTGGCGCTGCCGTTTACGGGCTGAATGCCGAATTCATGCAGCTTTGGGCGGATGCGGCCGAAAACCATCCGGCGGTAAAATCCGGTCTTGTCGATTTGACGGTGTTTGACGGGCGCTACGACGCACTTGTCCAGCAAGACCAGTTTGAAACCATGATCACCCAGGGTTACGACGCCATTGTTTTTGTTCCGATCGACATTGATGCCGGTGCAACCGCCGTTGAACTTGCCCACGAAGCAGGTATCCCGGTCGTTGGATCGAACACGATGGTCAACAGCAAACTTCTTACCGCCTATGTCGGTTCCGACGATGTTCAGGCTGGCTATATGGAAGCAAAATCCGTTTTGGACAAAATGGACTGCAAGGGCAGTGTCGTGGTTCTCGAAGGGCCGATTGGTCAGTCCGCCCAGATCCAGCGTGGCGAAGGCAACAAAAAGGCCTTGGCTGAATGCCCCGATGTCAGCGTTCTTGAACAACAGACGGCCAACTGGTCCCGTGCGGAAGCACAAAGCCTGATGGAAAACTGGATTACCTCGCATGGTTCGGAGATCAAAGGTGTGATCGCCCAGAATGACGAAATGGCGCTTGGCGCAATTGAGGCAATTAAATCCGCCGGCCTGAATGTCAAAGACTTTGCCATTGCCGGTGTCGACGGGGTGACCGATGCCCTTCACGCCGTCAAGGAAGGAAATATGGATTCCATCCTGCAAGATGGTGCGGCCCAGGCCCAAGGGGCGATCGACGTTGCGATCAAAGCAGTCAAACCCGACTATAAACCCATGTCAGAAATCTGGAAGCAGTATCCCGAGATGACCTGGGAAGACGGTAAAAAGTCTGAATACAACGTGCCCTGGACCCCGGTAACGCTCCAAAATGTTGATGCGCTGCTCGCCAAGCGCAAATGACACTGATTTGAATTCTGCGCCCGGGCGCACATCACGCCCGGGCGATGCAGGACGTAATAGGCGTTATCCCGTTTGAAGAAAAGGACCGGTTATGGCTGAACCTCTGGATTTTTCGCTGGCAGGCAAGACTGCTATTGTTACAGGTGCCGCATCCGGTATTGGCGCGGCCATCGCAGAAGCCTACGCTGCCCAGGGCGCGCGCGTGGCCCTGCTGGACATGAATGTCGAGGCAGCCACAAAGAAAGCCGAGGCGCTGGGAAACGGTGCCATGGCATTTGCCTGCAATGTTACTGATGCCACCAGCATCAATGATGCCGTCAATGCTGTGAATGACAGCTTTGGAAGCATCGATATTCTTGTAAATTCTGCCGGAATTGTCGATTTGGCCCCGGCCGAGGAATTATCGCAAACAGCATGGCAACGCACACTTGATGTAAACCTTACAGGAAGTTTTCTGATCGCACAGGCGGTTGGCAACATCATGATCAAGGCCGGCCGCGGTGGACGCATTATCAATCTGGCGTCTCAGGCGGGCTCTGTTGCGATTGAGGGCCATGTTGCCTATTGCGCCTCCAAATTTGCCATTGTCGGTGTGACCAAGACCCTTGCACTCGAATGGGGCAAGCACGGCATTACCGTAAACTGCATTTCACCGACCGTGGTTCTCACCGAGCTTGGCCGCAAGGCATGGGATGGCCCCAAGGGCGATGCGATGAAGGCGCAAATTCCCTCTGGCCGCTTTGCCGAACCCGAAGAAATTGCCGCTTCCGCAGTCTTTCTGGCCTCGGATGGCGCGGCAATGATTAACGGTGCCGATCTGCTCGTAGATGGCGGATATACTGTAAAATAATGAACGATCAGAATGATTTGAAAGGGAACACGTTGGCCATGCAGCGATTCATCAACGATCCCGACGATATCGTCGACGAAACCGTCGCGGGCTTTGTCAAAGCCCATCGTGACCTGGTCCGCAAAGACCCCGAAAACCCCCGGGTTGTCGTGTCGCGCTTTGCCCCGCAAGAGGGGAAAGTCGGCATCGTAACGGGCGGCGGGTCCGGGCATGAACCTGCCTTTGTTGGTTATGTTGGCCAAAACATGGTTGATGCCGTCGCCATCGGCGAACTGTTTTCCTCGCCAACGGCAAAAAGTTTCGCAGATGCCATTCGTGCGGCAGATGGCGGTGCTGGTGTTGCAGTTTTGTACGGCAATTATGCGGGCGACAATATGAATGTTCGCATGGCCGGCGAAATGGTCGCACCCGAAGGCATCGATGTTGCCACCGTGGTTGCAAACGACGATGTTTGCTCGGCCCCGGTTGATGAACGCGAAAAACGCCGGGGTGTCGCCGGCGAGATTTTTATGTGGAAAATCGGTGGCGCCAAGGCCGCCCTTGGTGGATCACTGGCTGAAGTCAAGAACGCCGCACAAACGGCCATTGATGCCTGCCGTTCCGTCGGCGTCGGACTGGGCCCCTGCACCCTGCCCGCGCTGGGACATCCGAATTTCCAGATCGAAGCCGGGACAATGGAAGTCGGCATTGGGCATCACGGGGAACCCGGGGCGCGTGTTGAACCGCTTAAATCCGCCGATGCCGTGGCCGACGATATGGTCAAGATCGTGCTTGACGATCATAATCTGCCCGAGGGCACCGAGGTTGCCGTTCTGGTGTCCGGTCTCGGTGCCACGCCGGTAAATGAACTTTATGTGCTTTATGACCGCATTGAAGTTGGCCTCGAAAAGGCCGGGTTGCAAGTGCATCGCGCCTTTGTCGGCAATTATTTCACCTCGCTTGAAATGGTCGGGGCCACCCTTACAGTCATGGCGCTAACCAATGAGCTGAAATCCCTGCTTGACGTCAGTTGCGCCTCCCCTGGGATGACCCTGCCTGGCGATATCACCGCGCCGATTGGCAAAATTGGCACCCGTCGGCGTCAGGGGCAGGCGGCACAACGCAGCAATCTTTCCGTATTACGCGCCCCCGAAGCGGTAAGGTCGGAAAAGCTTGATCTGACCACCGCATCAGGCATTGTCGAGGAACTGGCCGCCGTCATTGTTGCCAATAAAACCCATCTTTCCGACATCGATGGACTGATCGGTGATGGCGATCACGGCATCAACATGGCAAAGGGCTTTGGCCGTGCCGCTGACCAGATTGCGGGAAAAAATCTCCCGCTTTCTGACGCATTCGAAAAACTGTCAGATGTGTTGATGTCCGAGATTGGCGGGTCAATGGGCCCCCTTTACGGGTTTGTCTTCCGCAACATGTCTTTGTCGATTGAAGACCGCACTGCCATTGATGCAGACGGAATTTCGGCCATGCTCAATGCCGGTCTTCAGGGGGCACGTTCTACCGGGGGGGCAAAAATCGGCGACAAAACCCTGATTGACTGTTTCGTCCCCGCTGTGGAGGCCTTTGAGGCGAGCAAAAACCAGGGCATTGTACCCGCCTTGTCCGCCATGAGCGCGGCCGCCGAAAAAGGCCGCGACAGTACGGTTGATATGGTAGCAAAACTCGGTCGTGCGGCGCGTCTGGGTGAACGATCCCGCGGGGTTCTGGATGCGGGCGCGACATCGTGCTGTTTGATCCTGAATGAACTGGCCGCCGCGATCTCGCGGCGTCTGACATCGGCTTGATGCAAAGGGCCCTTCCTGTTTGCAGGCGGGGCCCTTCGTCTTTGTGACAAAGACTTGCTCCCAACAGGACGGGCATGCGATAAATGCCGACCATGCAAACATTTACACGCCACGACCTCGCTTCTTTATTTCGCAGCTTCGCCGCTCGTATGTTTGACGAGCGCGCCCGCCTAGGTATGCTTGATGGTGAAATTGGCGATGCGGATCATGGTGTGGCAATGGTCGGCGGCTTTGAAGCAGCAGCAAAATCTCTTGTTGAAACCGATGATGGCAGCCAAACGCTGGGCGAAGGTTTTTCGCTGGCGGCGAATGCGCTTTTAAATGCGGTGGGGGCCACAACTGGTCCGCTTTATGCCAGCGCCCTTTTGCGCGTGGGCGCCCTGTTTGGCGATGTCAGGGAAGTGCCGTTTGAACGTCTGCCCGAAATCATTATTGCCATGTGCGAAGGCATTGAAAAAAGAGGACACGGCAAACCGGGTGATAAAACCATGATCGATGCCTGGTCTCCGGCGTCGCATGCTGTTCGCCTCGGGCTGGAACAGGGTATGGGAACACTCGATATTCTTAAACATGCCGCCCGGAAAGCCGACGAAGGAGCCACCGCAACACGTGCCATGATGGCAGCCCGCGGGCGTGCAGCGCGTCTCGGTCCCCGTAGCATCGGGCATCTGGACCCCGGTGCGGTTTCTGCTGCCGCCCTGATCGATGCCCTGGCAACATGGGCTGAATTTGCTGCATCAAAGGACATTTCATGAGCGCGCGGAAACCGCAACGCGCCTCAAACAGTTCCGCGAATGTGCGCCCGCCCTTGCGATTCGGCGACGACCTGCTGCTGTGGGCGGCCTGGCTCTATTATGAAGAAGGCCTGACCCAGGGCGAAATCGCCGATCATATGGGGGTTTCGCGGCCATCGGTGAATGCCTATCTGGCCGATGCCCGTGTACGGGGCATCGTCAATATCGAAATTGACCCCGAACGTTTTCGTGCCCTGAGCATCGCGCGCGACCTGCAAGAACATTTCGGGCTTGATGACTGTTTTGTCATTCCGTCGACCGGAAGTGACAGCCCGCTGGTCAACCGCCTGGGGGCTGCTGCAGCCCAGGTTCTGTCCCGCATCACGCGTTCGGGCGATACAATCGCCGTGACATGGGGCCGCACCATGCTGGCGATGACACAACATCTTGAAATACGCTCGCTTCAGGATTTGCGCGTCATTCAGGCCACCGGCGGCACGACGGCAAAAATCGCCTGGACACCCGAAGCCTGTGCAACGCGACTTGCCGATGCAATTGGCGCGCGCTGTATTCCTTTGTCCGCCCCGGCAATTGTATCCTCGCCGAAAATGCGGGACCTTCTGGTCCGCGAGGCCGTCCTTTCCGAACAGATGGAGGTCCTTGCCGAGGCCAACCGCATCGTTTTGGGGATTTCGTCGCTGCGCCCTGAAAGCACCATTCATACAAGCGGTTTTTTTGACGGCATCGCGATGCACGAGCATTACCACGATGCCGTGGGCAGCATTGCCGGACGGCTGATTTCGGCCACCGGACAGCCTGTTGACGGACCACTGGCAGGACGGGTCATCGGTATCGGCCTTGATCAGATTCTGGCGATCCGCAGTCGGATTGGTGTTGCAGGCGGCATGGACAAGGTGCAGGCGATACTGGCGGCGTTACGGGGCGGCTATGTCAATGTCATGGTGACTGATTTTGACACCGCACGCGCCATTTTAACATCCGAAGGTGTTGAAGGCGGGCGACGGCGGGCAGCAGAAACATCGACAGCGGCCCTGCCCGAACGAACCCAGATCAAGAAATTCCTCAATCGCCCCAAAGACGCGGTTGATGAAAGCATCGCCGGTGCCTTGCTGGCGCATGAAAAATGCCTTGCTCCCATTGCGGGTACAACACGGGCCCTGCGCGCAATTGACGGGCCCAGAGACGGCAAAGTCGGCCTGGTTATAGGGGGTGGTTCAGGTCATGAACCCGGCTTTCTGGGATATGTCGGGCGCGGCCTGGCCGATGCTGTCGCAATCGGCAATGTGTTTGCATCCCCGCCGCCCGACCCCATCCTGGCCGCAACGCTGGCGGCCAATGGCGGCGCTGGTGTCCTGCACATCTTTGGTAATTTTTCCGGCGATCTGATGAATTTCGAGATGGCCGCCGAAATGGCAAAAGCGCGGGGCGTGCCCGTCAAAACAGTGGTCACGACAGACGATGTCGCCTCCGCGCCAGTCGATGCCCGCGCCGCGCGCCGTGGTGTGGCGGGCAATGTGTTTGTTTTCAAAATCGCCGGCGCGGCCTGTGATCGTATGTTGCCGCTCGAAACATGTGCGGCACTTGCCCAGCGTGCAAACGAACGCTGTTACACAATGGGCGTTGCCCTGGAGCCTGGTGCCTCGCTGGATACCCGGCGCCCGAGTTTTGTTCTCGGACCCGATGATATGGAAATAGGGGTTGGTGTTCACGGCGAACCCGGCATTGCGCGTGTACATGTTGCATCCGCCGACGAAACAGCTGACTTGATTGCCGACCGTCTTCTTGATGAAATGCGCCCCGCTGAAGGGGATGAGGTAGCTTTGCTGGTCAATTCGCTTGGCAGCACACCTCATATGGAGCTTTATATTCTTAACCGTCGTTTACGGGAAAGGCTTAAGGCCCGCCGGGTCAAGGCCCATGTCACACTGATTGGTCACTACTATACATCATTAGATATGGCCGGGGTTTCAGTCACCATGATGCACCTGGACCCGGAATTAAAAACGCTACTTGATCATCCATGCAGCAGTCCGGCTATTACGATCGCTTAAGGCTACACTTTAGGCTGTCCGTCAATGCTTAGTCCTTGCTTGCACAAGGCTTCATCCAAAAGTTAATTCCGCAGTATGATCCTGGTGAGCTTAGCAAACTCTCTACGCAAACTGGCAGTCCAGTGTCGGGGCGTGGCGCACGTTTAGGGCGATACCATACACTGAATCGGTCCACTTGCAGGGTAGAACCGCCGCGGCATTCGCTCAAATAATGCTCTCCTGTGACTAGGCTCAGGACTCATTA
>NZ_JFJZ01000026.1 GCF_002115825.1 Thalassospira sp. MCCC 1A01428
TGCCGGGACTAAACACCTAGCTTTGATGCAGCCACAAAGGAGGTTTCACATGTCTATTATTGAAAAATCGGGAACGTTTGAATTTGCCGGTCGTACGGTAAAGCGGATGGGATACGGTGCCATGCAGTTGGCCGGGCCGGGTGTGTTTGGCCCGCCGCGTGACCCGGAAGGGGCAGAAAAAGTTTTGCATGCGGCCATGGATGCCGGGATCAACCACATTGATACCAGCGATTTTTACGGTCCCCACATCACCAACCAGATCATTCGCAAGGCGTTGCATCCCTATAACGATGATTTGCTGATCGTGACCAAAATTTCGGCCCGTCGCGATGAAAAGGGCGGCTGGATTCCGGCCTTGTCAGCCGAAGAACTCACCCGGGCAGTCCATGACAATTTGCGCAATCTGGGCCTTGAAACCCTTGATGTGGTCAATTTCCGCAGCATGCACGGCTTGCACGGCCCGGCGGAAGGATCGATTGCCGAGCCGTTTTCGGTGCTGGCAGATTTGAAAAAGCAGGGATTGATCCGGCATTTGGGGCTTAGCAACGTCACGTCCACGCAGATACGCGAAGGGCAGGAAATTACGGATATTGCCTGTGTGCAGAACCAGTACAATCTGGCGCATCGTCATGATGATGCGTTGATTGATGACCTGGCAAAACAGAACATCGCCTATGTGCCGTTTTTCCCGCTGGGCGGATTTTCACCGCTGCAATCGCAGATTTTGTCCGATATTGCCGCCCGTTTGAATTTGACACCGATGCAGGTTGCCCTTGCCTGGCTGTTGCAGCGCGCGCCCAATATTTTGCTGATTCCTGGCACATCATCGGTCGCACATTTGCATGAAAACATTGCGGCATCCGCTGTTACCTTGTCGGCCGACGTGGTTGCCGAGCTTGACGGGGTGTGGGACGCGGCAAAGGATGCCCCGGCAGATGCCGCTCATTAAACGTTGTTTCACAAGGTCGCTGTTTTAAAAATACCTTCTTGTGCAATCAAGATCGGGGTGGTGCAAATATGCGCCACCCCTTTTTGTTATGTGGCGTGTTTTGTTGTGTTGTGTTTCTGCGCTGTTCCCGCCGTTTCATCGCCTGGCGTGATGTGCTAAAGCAGATGGCATATTGACTGAATTTGCCTGCAGGAGGCCAAAAATGAAAATCGGAATCGTCGGTTGTGCTGGACGTATGGGACGGATGCTGGTGGCGGAAACCGCCAAAACCAGTGGCTGCGAAATTGGCGGGGGCACCGACCTTCCGGGTAGTGCCTTTGTCGGCAAGGATATTGCCCTGGTTGCCGGGCTGGAAGAATGCGGCATTGCCATTGGCGATGATCCCAAAGCCCTGTTTACCGATGTCGATGCAGTGATTGATTTCACCACCCCGGCCGCAACCCTGAAACATGCGGCACTGGCGGCGGAAACCGGAACAGTGCTGGTCATTGGCACCACGGGCCTGTCGGCCGATCAGAAAGCGGAACTGGCAAAAGCGGCCGAAAAGACCGCAATTGTTTTTGCCCCGAATATGAGTGTCGGTGTTAATCTGGCCTTTGCCCTGGTCGAAAAAGTTGCCGCGATCCTGGATAAGGACACGGCGGATATCGAAATTGTTGAAATGCACCACAAGCACAAGGTGGATGCGCCGTCCGGCACCGCATTGGGCCTGGGCGAAGCGGCGGCCCGCGGGCGGGGTGTTGCGCTCGATGATGTTGCCGTTCGCTCGCGCGATGGGCATACAGGCGCGCGTGAAGACGGGGCGATTGGCTTTGCCACCCTGCGCGGCGGCGATGTGGTGGGGGACCATACGGTGGTTTTTGCCTGTGAAGGCGAACGGATTGAAATCACCCACAAGGCATCCTCGCGCGAAGTTTTTGCCAAGGGGGCAATGCGCGCGGCAAAATGGGCTTTTGGCAAGGACGCCGGGCTTTATTCCATGCAGGATATTTTAGGGCTTTAAGCTGCGCTGACAAAACCGGCACATGCGTAATACCAATTGTCGATGAGAAGAACTTATCGACAATTGGATCGGCGCGACGGTGCTGCGCGGCCAGTGCCGCGACAGGCAAGGGCTTCGTCGCGCCCGCCCGCCCGCCGGTTAAGCGGCTTCTTGATCGGTTTCGATCAGCAGGCTTTGGTATAAGGCAGTGGATTTATTGCGGGGATGCAATATATGCAGCCCCGCTTTTGTTTAGCGGCTGGCGCATCCGGCTTCGTTATTGCATTCCAGCCGGTTGAGTTCCTGATTGAATATCTCGCGTAAATTGGCACCGGCAGGCGTTTTGTGAAAGGCAACATAAAGCCCCTTGTTGGCAAGCGGGGTTGGGTGAAACCGGAAAGAATTAACAACCTGTGCAAACTCCTGGTATGTGCCAAGCAGATGCTCCATCACCAGTTTGTCCATAACGGCGACATCAATTCTGTTGGTACGTAATAATCGCAACAGGGTTAAATCATCATTGGTTTCAACAGTGCGCAGCTTGCCGCTGGCAACCAGTTCGTCAAAAAGCGGTGTGTTGGTGTATCCGGCAACCACACCAATTGCCATCCCCTGTAAATCGGCCAGGGTTTTCCAGTCAAACAGCTGGTTATGAAAAACCACAAATCCCATTGGGCTATAGCTGATCGGGGCGGAAAGCAGCATTTCGTCGAAACCTTCACGGTCCTTGTAAACCGGAAAAATGCCATCGATATCGCGGGTGGTGCGAAAGGTTTGCAGCGCGCGCCGCCACGGCAAAACCGACAAATGGATGGTCATGTTGGCATTGGCAAATACGGTTCGGACCGTCGCACTGCTAAGGCCATAGTCCGATAATTCCTCGCCTGAATAAGGCGGCCATTCGGTCGTGACCATTTCCAGATCACGGGGGGCCGCTATTGTTGGCAAAGCAGGGTCGGAATTGCTTGTCTGAGCCTGTAAAGGTAAGGACAGTATCAGGAAAAAAGAAGATAAAATGATGAAATGAAAATTTATTGCCCGGAATTTTTCCAAAATACCCGGTTTTTGTCCGGATTTTTGTCTGATTTTTGGGAAAAAATTATTCCGCACATCTCCTGCGACATTTATTCGCCGTGGTCTGGAAGACAGTATTTCCAGTTGCGGAAAAAGCCTCACGTACCCGTTTTCCCCATTCCTGCACGTGTGAAATCAGCTTCATAATCGTATCAATATTGTCAGAGATAGAAAGAGTTTTAAATTTTTGTCTGTTTTCTGTGGTTAATGATCAACGGCCCCGGCGAAGAATGTCGCCGGGGCCGTTGATTTTCAGATAAAATATCAGATGCGAATGACCACAGGCTGGTGACCCGTTGTTGCGTGGTCAGTGCGCATCTGCCCAACTGTTGCCAATGCCCGCATCCGCAATCAGCGGCACACTTAAGTGGGCGGCATTTTCCATCACATCGCGGATGACTTTGACGGCCTTTTCGGCCTCGTCTTCCGGGGCTTCAAAGATCAGTTCATCGTGGACCTGCAAGAGCATGCGGGTTTTTAACCCGGCATCGACCAGGGCATCGGGTACGACAATCATGGCGCGTTTGATGATGTCGGCGGCACCGCCCTGAATCGGGGCGTTAATGGCCGCACGTTCGCCAAAGCTGCGGCGCATGCCGTTTTTATCATTAATGCCATTGATGTAAATTTTCCGACCAAACAGGGTGCGGACCATGCCGTGGGTTTTGGCAAAATCCTTGGCCCGTTCCATATAATCGCGGATGCCGGGGTAAATTTCAAAATAGGCTTCGATAAAGGCTTTGGCTTCTTTTTGGGGAATGCCCAGCTGGTTTGCCAACCCAAAGGCGGAAATGCCGTAAATGATACCAAAGTTAATCGCCTTGGCCTTGCGCCGCACCATCGGGTCCATGCCTTCAATCGGCACGCCAAATACCTTGGACGCGGTGGAGGCGTGAATATCCTCGCCATTTTTAAAGGCGGTGCGCAGGGCATCGATTTCGGCAACATGGGCCAGCAGGCGCAGTTCGATTTGCGAATAGTCGGCAGATATCAGCTTGCAGCCCTTATCGGCGATAAAGGCGGTGCGAATCTTGCGGCCTTCCTCGCTTCTGATCGGGATGTTTTGCAGGTTGGGCTCGTTCGATGACAAACGGCCGGTATTGACGTTGGTTTGGCCATAGCTGGTGTGAACCCGCCCGGTTTGCGGGTTGATATGGGTTGCCAGCGCGTCGGTATAGGTGCTTTTCAGTTTGGAAAGCTGGCGCCAGTCCAAAATGCGGGCTGGCAGGTCGTGGCCCTGTGCCGCGAGGCCTTCAAGCACATCGGCCCCGGTTTGCCATGCGCCGGTTTTGGTTTTTTTGCCGCCCGACAGGCTCATCTTTTCAAACAGGATTTCACCCAGTTGCTTGGGGCTGCCCAGATTGAAAGGTTCGCCTGCCATTTCGTGAATGGTTTTTTCCAGAACGGCCATGCGGGTGGCGAAATCGGATGACAAATGACGCAAAATATCAGCATCGACCTTAACGCCAATGCCTTCCATTTTCGCCAGAACCGGCACCAACGGGCGATCCAGCGTTTCATAAACGCTGGCCATATGTTCCTGCGCGATGCGGGGTTTTAACAACCGGTGCAAACGCAAGGTAATGTCGGCATCCTCGGCGGCGTAATCGAGCGCCTTGTCTAACGGCACCTGATCAAAGGTGATTTGCTTTTTGCCCGACCCGGCAACGTCGGCAAATTTGATGGTTTTATAATCCAGATGCAAATCGGCCAATTCGTCCATGCCATGCCCATGGCTGGTGCCATCAAGCACATAAGACAGCACCATGGTGTCATCAATCGGCGCAACATCAATGCCATAGCGGGCAAAAATGATTTTGTCGTATTTGATGTTCTGGCCGACTTTTAGAACGCCACGATCTTCAAGCAGCGGTTTTAAAAGCTCGATCGCGCGTTTAAGCGGGATCTGTTTGGGAATTTCCTTGGCCGGAGTATCGTCTTTGGTATCTGCCGGGTTGCTGTCAAAGTCAAAGCCGCCCTGTGCTGTGCTGCTATCGCTGGCCGCGTTTTCTTCGTCAATAAGGCCATGGCCCAGCGGGATATAGCAGGCTTCACCCGGCTTGACCGAAATGGAGATACCAACCAGTTTGGCCTGATGGGCATTAAGCGATGTGGTTTCAGTATCAACCGCCAGCGTGCCTTCATAATCGGCCTGTGCGATCCAGTGTTTCAGGCGGTCTTCGTCCTGCACCAGTTCGTATTGGGCCTTGGTCACGCTGACATCATTGACACCGGTGCCCGCCTCGGTCAGGCCATTGGCATCGATGCTACCGCCATATTTGGCCTTTACCTTGGACGCCAGCGATTTAAAGCCATGGGTGGCAATGAAAGCCAGCAACACATCGGGGTCCGGCTCCAGCAGGTCAAAATCATCGACCGGGTGGGTCACCGGAACATCGGTTTTAAGGCGTACCAGATCGCGCGAAATACGGGCCAGATCGGCATTTTCAATCAGCTTTTCGCGACGCTTGGGCTGTTTGATTTCGCCCGCCCGTTCCAGCAGGCTATCAAGGTCGCCATATTCATCTATCAATTGTGCGGCGGTTTTAATGCCAATGCCGGGCACGCCGGGCACGTTATCAACGGCATCACCGGCAAGTGCCTGAACATCAATTACCTTGTTTGGCGCGACGCCAAATTTTTCCATGACCTCGGCTGCACGAATGGTGCGGTTTTTCATCGCATCAAACATTTCGACGCGGTCAGTGACCAGTTGCATCAAATCTTTATCGGACGACACAATGATCACATCTGCGCCCTGTTCGGCCGCCTGTCGGGCATAGGTGGCGATCAGATCGTCGGCTTCATAGCCTTCAAGTTCGATGGATGGCAGGTTAAACGCCCGCACGGCATCGCGGATCAGGCCGAACTGTGGCACAAGTTCTTCGGGGGGCGGCGGGCGGTGCGCCTTGTAAGCCGGATAAAAATCGTTGCGAAACGTTTTGCCCTTGGTATCAAAAATAACCGCCATATGATCAGGTCGGGTATCTTCGCGCAGTTTCATCAGCATGGTGCAAAAGCCATAAACGGCATTAACGGGGGTTCCGTCCGGGCTGTTCATGGGCGGCAAGGCGTGAAACGCGCGAAAAATAAAGCCGGAGCCGTCAACCAGGACGACGCGGCGGGGGGGCTGGGCAGAATCGGTCATACGATGGATGCTCGTTTTTCTCGATGAATTGGGTGGCCCGCAGAATGCCGTATAAGGCGGGCGAAGTCGAGTAGGGTGACAGCGAATTATCCAACTCGGCGCTTTGTGCTGACAATATCGGGTCAGGCTTGTTATGTTTTGCGGTGTCGCATCTTTATAATGCATGGCAGGGATTTGGCGTAAGTGATCAGGCGCGCGGAAAAGCCGGTTAACCGGCGCGGCGAAAAGCCGGTTTACCAACCGTTCGGCAAGGGTGTCGAGGCGGCTGGCCTTTCGCGTGAGCTTCACGACGGCATGAAACTGGAAAATCGGCGCAAAAACAGCAAAAAAGCAGCAAAGGCCAATCGGAAAGAACAGGCAAAAGCCAGACGCGCCAGCGGGGACAGCTGGTTATCACGCGGAACATTGTTGCGCGCATTGTTAACCCTTGTTCTTTTTGGTGGCGCCCTGCACGGGCTGTTTGTCGCTTTTGGTATTTATGATCGCAACCAGAGCCTTTCAAATGGTGAACAGTTTGTGTTGCTGATTAAATTGCTGGTCTTTGTCACGCTGATGCATCTGTTTTACCTGATGCTGATGCATTACCACCCGATCCGCCACAAGGTGCGGGGCCTGTTTTTTATGGCGCTGGCGCCGGTGGCCGCGATTTGTATTTTCATGATCTATGGCGGGGCGGGCATGTTTGGCAGCTTCCTGCCCATTCTTCAGTTTCTAACCCTGACAATCGGGGTGGGCGGGTTCATCTTGTATGTCGTTATCTATACCTGGTTGTCGGGAAAATCTGTGCGACGACGACGTGAACGCGAAGGGTCCGATGGGGGCTGGCCTGATCCGGGCCGGGGGGCCGGTATCGGCAAGGCAACCGGTTCCCGCGCTGGCGGCCCCGGACCAAACCGCAACGGTAAAAATGATGGTCCCGGCGGGGCAGCTGCCAGGTCCGGTCTTTCTGATGTCCGGCCAGTTGGCCCGGTCCCGCGGCGGTCTGCGCCCAACCGGGTATAATATCGGGCCGCCTGTTTATTATGGCGAACCGGCGAATGTTGTCTGCCGCGTGGCATCGATGGCAGCGCGAAAAATTACACCGGGCAGCCGATCGTCTGGTAAAGACAAGGCATTACCGCACAGGTGTTGTTCTGCGGTTTCGACAGCAGAGTTTTTACCGGCGAGGGGATGTCGAAATACCGGTGTTACCGGGTGCTGGCGTAGGAATTTCTCGGATTATTTCATTCATTCATACCGGTTGGTATTCTTTAACGCTTTGATATAATTTATAATAATCCGGGAATTGGCGTTTTTCTACCGGCCGCAAAAAAAGGTGACGGGGGTACTGGAACGGGGGTGTTCGATCTAGGAATGGTCTGCCAGCACGTGACCGGCAAGGTAGAGGGACCCTAAAATCAGAACCCGTTTGATATTGTGGTTTTTGTTTCGCAATGCCAATAAACCGGTTTGGACACCCTCTGTGGCGACGGCGGCAATGCCAAGATCTTCGGCTGCTTTGGCAACATCCGCCGCACTGTGCGACTGATGTTCATCACCGGGAATAAGCACCCCTGCCAGACCATCAACATATTTGGCGATAGGGCTTAAAAAGGCTGTGAGATCACGGTTGCTCAGCATACCGGCAATGACAACAGTTTGGCCATCAATAGGGTTGCGTGACAGCCAGTCGGCGATTACCGCAGCAGCGGCGACATTATGGCCGCCATCTACAACCAGTTCGGCACCTTCGGGCAGGATGCGAAACATCGGGCCTTTGCGCAGCCGTTGCAGGCGGGCGGGCCACACGGCATTTTTCAAACCACGGGAAATCGTTTCGAAGTCGATATTATCCTGGCCATCCGGTGCAACGCCGGCGTTTCGCGCAGCAACCGTCGCGACCATGGCATTGGTATATTGGTGGCGACCGGGCAATGCCGGGGCTGGTAAATGCACAGCTTCGCCGTCAATATGAATATCAAACCCGTCGTCGTCTTCTGCGGTGATGGCAAAATTGGTAATTAACGGTGTGCCAACCTTGCCGGCATGGCGGGTTAGCACATCAAACGCCGGTAAAACCTGGGGGCCAACCACACAGGGCGCACCCGGTTTCATGATCCCGGCTTTTTGGAAGGCAATTTTTTCGACCGTGTCACCCAGAAACGCCTGATGATCGATTGAAACAGGGGTAATCACGCACAGGGCAGGGTTGGGTAAAATGTTGGTGGCATCAAAGCGGCCACCAAGACCTGTTTCGAGCAAAAGCACGTCGGCATCGACTCGCGAATATGCCAAAAAGGCGGCTGCCTGGGTGATTTCGAAATAGGTGATCTGCGCCCCGCCATTGATGGTTTCGACTTCTTCAAGAAGATCACACAGATCGGTTTCGGAAATCTGTTTGCCTGCCAGCACAATGCGTTCGTGAAAGGTCACAAGATGCGGCGAGGTCGAGGTGTGAACCCGCAGACCTGCCGCCTCGTAAATAGCGCGCAGATAGGCAAGGGTTGATCCCTTGCCATTTGTCCCCGCGATATGGATAACCGGCGGAAGTTTCAGGTGTGGATCGCCGAGTTTTTGCAACAGCGTTGCAATTCGCCCCAGGGATAAATCAATTATCTTTGGGTGAAGCATGCCAAGACGGTTTAAAATGGCGTTGCTTCGCGATGTTGACACCTGCATGGTCAGTCAGCTTTTTCCGCAGTTGGGGTTTTGTCTTTGCCGCCGGCTTTTTTACCGTCCTTGATCGGTACGACCGATGCCCCGGGTTTGGGACGGCGGATCATGTCAATCAGGCGGCCAAAGGTCGCATTCAGTTCGCTACGCGGTGTCACCATATCGACCATGCCGTGTTCCAGCAGATATTCGGCTGTCTGGAAATTGTCCGGCAGTTTTTCGCGAATGGTGTTTTCGATCACGCGGCGCCCGGCAAAGCCGATTTGCGCACCTGGCTCGGCAATCTGGATATCGCCCAGCATGGCAAAGGATGCCGAAACACCCCCGGTGGTCGGGTCGGTCAGCAACACGAAATAGGGCAGGCCCTTTTCCTTGACCTTCTCAATCGCCGCTGTGGTTCGCGCCATTTGCATCAGCGATAAAATGCCTTCCTGCATACGTGCCCCGCCCGATGCGGGAACAACGATCAGGGCTGCATCCTGGACAACAGCCAACTCGGCCGCCGCCACAATGCCTTCGCCAACGGCCGTTCCCATTGACCCGCCCATAAAGGAAAAGTCGAAAACGGCAATAACGGTGGCATGGCCGCCAACGGTGCCATGGGCAACAGCCAGGGCGTCTTTGAATTCTGCCTTGGCCTGGGCTGTTTTCAAGCGATCGACATATTTTTTCTGATCGCGAAAACGCAGCGGGTCAACCGGCACCGAGGGCAACTCGATGGTTTGGTATTTGCCGCTGTCAAACATCAGTTCCAGACGGTCACGTGCGGAAATCCGCATGTGATGGCCGCAATGCTGGCAAACATGGTTGTTCTTGGCCAGGTCGCGATGAAAAATCATCTGTTCGCAGGACGGGCATTTGTGCCAGAGATTTTCCGGCACTTCGCTGCGGCGAACAAGTTTCTGAATTTTGGGTCGGACGAATTCAGTCAGCCACGACATATCGGATATTGATCCTCGGTTTTGCCTAAATCGGTCTTGCTGGTGCGCGCAACATTATTTGCGGGCGTTGCGTACACCATCGGCCAGTTC
Organism: Thalassospira sp. MCCC 1A01428; assembly: GCF_002115825.1. GTDB lineage: Bacteria > Pseudomonadota > Alphaproteobacteria > Rhodospirillales > Thalassospiraceae > Thalassospira. Next base: position 9,837 of record NZ_JFJZ01000026.1, read on the forward strand.
ACGTACCAGACCAGAGACCACAAGGGCGGTGTTATCGGTGGCCTTGCCGTTTTCGTCAAGGCTTTCAGCGATTTTTGATACAATCGCCGACCCTACAACAGCGGCATCGGCCTCGCGGGCGACCTCGGCTGCCTGGGACGGCGTTTTAATGCCAAAACCGACGGCAATCGGCAAATCGGTATGGCGGCGCAGGCGCGCCATGGCCTCAATGATCTGGTCATTGGTGGCCGATCCGGCCCCGGTGACACCGGCAACCGACACATAATAAACAAAGCCACTGGTGTTTTGCACCAGTTTGGGCAGGCGTTTATCATCCGATGTTGGCGTGGTCAGGCGAATAAAGCTAAGACCTTTTTCCACGGTGGGAATGCAAAGCTCGCTATCTTCTTCGGGCGGCAGGTCAACAACGATCAGGCCGTCAACCCCGGCATTGCGGGCATCTTCCAGAAATTCGTTCACGCCGTAAATGTAGATCGGGTTGTAATAGCCCATTAAAATAATCGGCGTTTCATGGTCGTGATCGCGAAAACCGCGCACCAGCGACAGGGTTTTGCGCATATGCATGCCTGCGGCCAAGGCCCGGTTCGATGCTTCCTGAATGGCGGGGCCATCGGCCATTGGATCGGTAAAGGGCATGCCCAGTTCGATCACATCCGCACCGGCTGCGGGCAGGGATTTTAAAATTTCAAACGAGGTTTCCGGGTCCGGGTCGCCTGCGGTGATAAAGGTAACCAGCCCGGCGCGGTTTTCTGCGCGCAGTTTTTCGAACCGTTTGGCGATGCGGTCCTTGCCGCCAATGATTGCGTCGCTCACAGTTTGACTCCCAGTGCTTCAGCCACGGTAAAGATATCCTTGTCGCCCCGGCCGCTCAGGCACATCAGAACGATCTGGTCTTTGTTCATTTTTGGCGCGGTCTTAATGATCTGCGCGATGGCATGGGCACATTCCAGGGCGGGAATGATGCCTTCCTTTTCTGAACACAGGGTAAAGGCCGACAGGGCTTCTTTATCCGTGATCGACACGTAATTGACCCGGCCGATGTCTTTTAACCATGAATGTTCGGGGCCGATGCCGGGGTAATCCAGCCCGGCGGAAATCGAATCGGCTTCCTTGATCTGGCCGTCATCATCCATCAGCAAATAGGTACGGTTGCCGTGTAAAACACCCGGGCGTCCTGCGGTCAGGCTGGCGGCATGGTGGCCGGTATGCACCCCATGGCCTGCGGCCTCGACACCGGTAATGGCAACGTCCTTGTCATCAAGGAACGGATGGAACAGGCCCATGGCGTTTGATCCGCCGCCAACGGCTGCGACCAGTTCGTCGGGCAGGCGGCCTTCGGCATCAAGGATTTGTTCTTTGGCTTCGTTGCCGATCACACATTGAAAATCGCGGACCAGTTCGGGGTAGGGATGGGGCCCGGCCACGGTGCCAATGATGTAAAATGTATCGGAAACGTTGGTCACCCAGTCGCGCAGGGCTTCGTTCATCGCATCTTTAAGCGAACGTGAACCCGATGTAACCGGTTTAACCTCGGCGCCCAGCAGGCGCATCCGAAACACGTTGGGCGATTGGCGTTCAATGTCCTTTGCACCCATGTAAATGGTGCAGGGCAGGCCAAAACGGGCACAGACAGTGGCGGTTGCCACACCATGCTGCCCGGCACCGGTTTCGGCGATGATACGGGTTTTGCCCATGCGTTTGGCCAGCAGGATCTGACCGATGCAGTTGTTGATTTTATGCGCGCCGGTATGGTTAAGGTCTTCGCGCTTGAAATATATTTTTGCCCCGCCCAGATGGTCGCTAAGCCCCTGCGCGTAATAAAGCGGGTTGGGCCGGCTCACATAATATTTCAGGAAATAATCCATTTCCTTGCGAAATGCGGGGTCTTCCCTGGCGTCCTTATAGGCTTGCTCAAGTTCGAGGATCAGCGGCATCAGGGTTTCGGCGACAAACCGGCCACCAAACTGGCCAAAATGCCCTTCCGGGTCTGGCAGGGTGCGAAAACTGTTTATCGAATTTGGAGCAGACGTCATGGATAGTCCCCGTTTTGGGCCGCAGCAACATTACTGCGACGGGTGAGGCGGGCAGATCAGGATAAAACATTCCCGCACAAATACGGGCCTGCTGGCAGGCTGAAATGTGCAGGGCAGGCGACCCTAGTGGTCAGCATGTGCGAGGGTTTTGTCCAGGATATATTTTTTCGAGCAATACGGGCAGACCACCTCGCCTTTTTCCTCAAGATTGAGGTAGACGGTCGGGTGACCCAGATGGCCTTTGCCACCATCACAGGCAATATTAAGGCTGCCGACTTTGATTTCTTCGGTGATCTTCATATATCTCGTTCCCAGTTTGCGCCGATATTGACCCCGGTTCGACCGGGATGATACCCATAACGCACATTCAATCAACACTTCCGCATCGGTTTAGCGCAATTGCGCCATGTGGAAAAGAGCGGAGATCATGCATTTATGAATGCAATGCCCGATTATGCGATCGAGGTCGAAGGTCTGACCAAGGTCTATAAAAGCGCGCAAGGCGAAAAGCTTGCGCTTGATAACGTCTCATTGAAAATTCCGCGCGGTTCGTTTTTTGCCCTGTTAGGGCCAAACGGCGCCGGAAAATCTACTTTTATCAATATCCTGGCGGGTCTGGTCACTAAAAGTGGCGGCACGGCAAAAATCTGGGGGCATGATATTGTCGATCAGATGCGTCTGGCGCGCTGCTCGATCGGCATTGTGCCCCAGGAACTTAATCTCGATGCATTTTTTAGTCCCCGCCAGGCAATGGAATTGCAGGCCGGCCTGTATGGTGTGCCGAAATCCGAACGTCGGACCGACGAAATTCTCGATGCGATTGGATTGCTCGACAAGGCGGATTCGTATGCCCGTTCGCTTTCGGGCGGGATGCGTCGCCGTCTTCTGGTTGGCAAGGCCATGGTGCATAACCCGCCGGTTCTGGTCCTTGATGAACCGACAGCCGGTGTCGATATCGAACTGCGCCAGCAATTGTGGGCCTATGTAAAAGAACTCAACAAGGCCGGTGTCACCATTGTTCTGACCACGCATTACCTTGAAGAAGCCGAAGAACTTTGCGATCAGATCGCGATCATCAACAAGGGCAAGGTGATTGCCCATGAAGATAAAAGAACCCTGCTACGGCGTATCGATCACAAAGCGCTGATCCTGACGGTAAAAGGCACAATTGGCACCATTCCCGACGCATTAAAGCCCTGGGGTGCCGAACAAAAAGGCGAAAGCCAGATTGCCCTGCATTACCGCCCCAGTGAAAACAGCATGGCGGATATTTTGTTGGCCATTCAGGCCAGCGGTCTGGAAATTAACGATCTTTCGACCGATGAAGGCGATCTGGAAGATATCTTCCTGATGTTGACCCGCGAAAATAACAAATCGCTGGCCGAAGGTGCCGCCGGACAGGCAGCCTGATATCAACGGATTGGTGAAAATGCCAGTCAGCACGAATTGACGCAAAATTTTACGTCCGATCCCGGCAGGATCATGCCATCCTGCCGGGATTATTTTTATCTGACGGATCTTGCAAAAGAAAATATGCGTCAGGGTAACAGGCCGTGTGGTGCCTTTGACGACCGGTGAACAGTGCGGTTATGGATCTCGTGAAATTGAAAATTCCCGGTGTCAGGGATCATGCCAGGGCTGTTATGGCCGGGGCCCTGTTGTTGTTGGTTGCGGGATGTGCGCCATCTTTACGCCCGGCGGGAAAGCCGATGGCGACGGTATCGTTTGTTCTGGGCAGCGACGCCGAAACCGGGCAGGACAGCAAACAGGCCATTAAAAATGTCGATATGGCCGATGATCTTGCCCATTGCTCGGTCAATGCCAACACCAATACCAATGTCGGCATCAGCGCTGCGACGGATGTTCATAAACACCAAAAACTGTTTTTCCGCACGATAGATGGCACGTTACTGGCGTTACAGCGTTGGATGCCCGGGCCTGATGCTGTGTCTATTGTGTCAGGTGCTGCCTGTAAGGCGTCTGCAAAGGCGGATGTCGAACCCGGGTATGCGTCAGGGCAGGCTTTGGCGACCGCGCCACAGGCGGTTATTTTGGGGCTGCATGGCTTTGGTGATTATGCCAATGGCTTTGCCGAGGCGGGGGCGCAACTGGCGCAACAGGGCATTGCGGTTTATGCCTATGACCAACGCGGTTTTGGCCGCTCGCCCACGCGCGGTTTTTGGCCAGGTGCCAGCAGCCTGGTCCAGGATGCCAGCGACGCCCTGCTGGTTTTGCATCACCTTTATCCGGCAACGCCGGTTTATCTGGTCGGGGTTTCGATGGGGGCGGCGGTGGCGACTATAACGGCGGCAAGTCGCCCGCATGTGATGGACGGGGTTATTCTGGTGTCGCCCGCGGTATGGGACCGGGCCGACATGCCATGGTATCAAACCATGCCGCTTGCGGTTTTATCGCATAGCTTGCCGTGGTTACCGGTGTCGGGCCGCGGATTGAAGATTTGGCCGTCTGATAATATCGAAATGCTGCGGCGTTTGGGCCGGGATCGCAATATGTTATCATCGGTGCGGGTTGATATGGTCGCAGGTGTTGCCGATTTAATGGATATGGCGCGTTTAAGGGCGGGGGATCTCGATTTGCCGGTTCTGGTAATGTCGGGCCGTAAGGATCAGGTTATTCCGCCCGATGTGATGGCGTCTTTTGTTCGGGATTTGTCCGGAATGGCAAAAACGGCATCCTCAACCAGGATTGATAAGGGATCGGCAACAATTTGTGTGTATGAACAGGGATATCACATGTTGCTGCGCGATTTGAACGGGCCTCAGGTGATTGATGATCTGGCGATGTGGATCAGGGGCAAGCCCCGCGATGAAAGCAGCCAATGCCGCTAGCGCGGATCGGGATTGCTTTTTGACCGCAACGCCAGGATCAGGTAACATTTTGAAGCATTTGAAAAATAAGGGCTGATTGACCATCATAATACATCAGGAGATGTATTAGGTCCGGTTGGCCCGCTGCGGAAGGATCAGGACCGGTATGCTGCGGACCGTTCGAGCAAAGTTCCTGGGTGTCGCGGGTTTTTTTGTCGTCTGCCTGACCATTGGAACCGGGTTTTCGGTGATCCAGTCTTTGGGTATCAATGGCGACCTTGAGGCGGTTTCGCGTTATGTTACACCGGTTAAAGATGCGCTTTCCGATGTGCGCGCCCGCCAGCTTGAACAGATTTCCCTGCTGGATCGCTATATGCGGGTGCTTGAAAGTGACGGTGCCGAGGCCTCGTTATTAAGCGGCATCGAAATAGAAATCAGCGCCAAACAAACCCAGATCGGACAGGCTTTTCGCAAGGCATTTACCTCGGCTGCCCTGGGGCGGGCGCAGGCCAGCACGCATTTTGACCAAGGGGTTTTGTTAAACCTTGACGTGCGGATGCGCGAATTTGCCGATATTTCCTCGCAATTTAATATCGGGGTGGAAAAGCTGCTCGATTCGGTGCGCGGGGGCGATATTTTAACCGCACAGCGCCAGGAAAACATTGTTCGCGGCATTCATCGCAATATTGTTTTGAACCTGCGCAGCGAAATTTTGCGCCTTGAACGTTATGTCGCCGAGACGGTTGAGGCCGTTTCCGAGCGCGAGGATTTTCTGATCCAGGCTGAATTTATCATGATGCTGGTCGCCGGGATTGTCGGGCTTGGTCTGGCCTATTATCTGGGGGTCGGGGTGGCGCGCACGGTTGCCGATACCACCAAGGCGATCAACAGCGTGCAGTCGGGCAAGCTTGATACCAATCTTGATTTTAAAGGGCAGGGTGACTTTTCGGCCCTTGCCAATGCCTTTAACCGGATGACGCGGGAATTGCGGGTGCGGTTTCGTATGCGCGAACGGTTTGGCAAATATGTTGATCCCAAGGTGCTAAGTAATTTGCTGGCCCAGGAAACCGCTCTGGAAACCTCGCAAAAGCGGGTGATGACGGTGAGTGTGGTGAACCTGACCGGGTTTGACTGGCTGGCCGAGCATACCGAACCCGAACAACTGGTTGATTTCCTGAATGATTATCTGACCGCGATGACCGAGCCGATTTCGGGCCATAGCGGCATTATCGATAATTTCATTGGCGACCGGGTGATGGGTTTTTGGGGCCCGCCCTTTTGCAATGAAAAAAGCCATGCCTTGCATGCCTGTAAGGCAGCGCTGGAGCAAGTGGCCCGTTTTAACGCCCTTAAAACCAAATATGCCGACCTGATTGGCGATCATGGCCTTGATATCCGCATTGGTATTGCCACGGGCGAGGTTGTTGTTGGTTCGATTGGCACCGATAAATCGCGGGCCTATACCGTGGTGGGCGATTGTGTGAACTATGCGCACCGCCTGGAAAAAGCCAACCGGATTTATGGCACACGGATTTTGGCCTCGAATGAAACGGCGGATCTGGCATCGTCTGATGTGGAAATGCGCGACCTTGACCATGTGGTGCTGCTGGGCACCGAGCAGGTGGTGTATTTGTATGAAGTACTGGCCGAAAGCGGGCATTTAAGCGAGGAGCGCCGCGAATGGCGCAAGAATTACGAAACCGCGATGGGGTTTTACCGCGACGGTACGTTTGATCAGGCCTTTCCACTGTTTGAAAAGGTGCTTGAATTTAACGACGCCGATTTTGCCGCCCAACTGATGATGAACCGCATGGAACGGCTGAGCCGGCGCGAGCAGGACCGCGAATGGAACGGCACCTGGGTGGTGCGCGACCCTTATGAACGGCGCGATGTGGAAAGTTGATTACAAGATGATCGGCTGCACGCATGACTATACGCACATGAATATAAACGTGCGCCGGCGTTGTTTTCCGCTGTGATCTCGGAAAGCGTTTATGGCGCGGTGATGCGCCTTGGCGATAAAATCAATTATGGGGGGATGAATTGTTCAAAAACCCTTGCCCGCCCGATGCAAAACCTGTATCACCCAAACCGCTTGGTCAGAACAGACAAAGCCATGTGCACCCGTAGCTCAGCTGGATAGAGCGTTGCCCTCCGAAGGCAAAGGCCACTGGTTCGAATCCAGTCGGGTGCACCATTTTTCCGCATGTTTTAATAAAGTAACTTTTTGAATTTCTGTTTTCTGCATTGGCACAAGAACAGGAAATTTCCGCAATTGTCTGTGGCATTTATGCACGCACGAATTTTGTCTGCTATCACGTGTTTTTGTCCGCCCATGCGTGGAGCATCAAAACGTCCCAGATATGGTACTGCCAGTTGGCTTTACCAGAGAGATGCTCTTCCCATTTTTGTCGGACAGGCGCGTAGCGGAGCAAATTGTGCCGTGCGAACGTTTCCGGTGACAAAAGGTTTTCGGCCCAATCTCTCAGCGGGCCTCTGAGCCAGTGGTCAATGGGAACGCCAAAGCCCATTTTAGGTCGATCAATGAGGTTTTGCGGAACATATTGATACAGTACCTGACGTAGAAGCCATTTTCCCTGCCCATCCCGGATTTTCATGTTTTTGGGGAGGCTCCATGCAAATTCCACCACCCGATGATCCAACAACGGGACGCGCGCTTCAAGAGCCACTGCCATGCTTGCGCGATCAACCTTCGTTAAAATATCGTCCGGTAGATATGTTTGCGTATCAAGATATTGCATACGGGCAATAAAATCGGGAATTTGACGGTCAAGGTTAGCATCCCACAGAAGACCGTGATTTTCTTGCCCGCCGATAACAATATCATTGGGCTCTGGCCAATGGCTGATCATGCTACGGTAAAGCGCGCCGTCGTCATCATGAAGTAACTCGGCCATCTTATGAAGGCGTGCGCCAAGATTTTGCGGGCGTTTGTGCGCCGGGATACATTTTGCCGCCAAATTCCAAAAAGAAGTCGGCAGGGATTTGAGGCCGAGCCCCAAGGGATGACGCAGAACAGAAGGAATGCGGTTGATTTGATGGCTAATCTGGTTTGCCTGGAAATAACGGCTGTATCCGGCAAACAGCTCATCACCACCATCGCCCGATAAGGCAACCGTGACATGGTTTTTTGTTAATGCCGATACCAGACAGGTCGGGACTTGTGAGCTGTCGGCAAATGGCTCATCAAAATGGTCAGCAAGGTTAGGGATAACGTCAAGGGCATCCTGTGCTGAAACATAAAGTTCCGTATGATCTGTACCTAAATGTTTAGCGACGCGTGCGGCATGCTGGGCTTCGTTGTATTTTTCTTCGTCAAATCCGATCGAAAAACTGCGGATCGGTCGATCACTTTGTTTTTGCATCAGGGCGACAACGGCTGAACTGTCAATACCGCCGGAGAGGAATGCGCCCAGCGGTACGTCTGAAACCATTCGTTTTCTGACGGCATCTGATAACAGGTCATCCAGTGCCATAATGGCATCGTCGTCGTTTCCGGCAAACGGGTTACGTGACGCATTAGTCACCACATCATTCATATTCCAGAAGGGTTTTATGGTGTGCGAACTGTCTTCGGCCGAAAAGCGCAAGATATGGCCGGGTTGTAGCTTGAAAACGTTCTGATAGATTGTTTGCGGGCCTGCAATGTAGTTGTGGCGCATGAAACCTGCGACGGCATTACGATTAATGTCAGTCGGGCAATCCGGGTGCGCACGCAACGCCTTTAATTCAGAACCAAAAATGATGTTGCGGCCCGGAGACAGGCTCCAATAGAGCGGTTTGATCCCCAGTCGGTCACGGACAAGCCACAGCTGTTTATCTTTCTTGTCCCAAATGGCAAAGGCAAACATTCCAATCAGTTTACGGGTTGTTTCTTCCACACCCCACTGAGCACATCCCTCAAGAATGACTTCGGTGTCGGAATGACTTTTAAACGTACGTCCTGACGAGCTTAGTTCTTTTTTTAAATCGGGAAAGTTATAGACCTCGCCATTATAAGCGATGACATAGCGGTTACAAGATGAAGTCATCGGCTGATGACCCAAAGGCGAAAGATCAATAATAGCCAATCGACGATGGCCTATCGCAATGCCATTTGATGCATCAGTCCAGATGCCATCATCATCGGGGCCACGATGCCGGATTTTATCATTCATGTGCCGAATTAAATTCGTGAGATCCTGCGTATTACTATTTGATTCAACATTAACAAATCCGCTTAAACCACACATTTATTCATCCCTTAATCCCGGACGGGTTATCATTTCTTCAACAGATTGGTTTGGCATCGATAGTAACCCATCATAAAGCTGAACATATTGTGTAATGCAGCGATCTAGAGAAAATTCTGTTTCCACACGTTTTCGGCCAGCGAGCCCCATCTTTTCTCGAAGTTCAGGATCCAGTGCTAGTTTGAGAATTGCGTCTGCAAGTTCCTGTGGTTGACGCGCATTGACCACGAAACCGGTTTTACCATTCTTTACAGCTTCAGCATTCCCCCCAACATCAGTTACTACCATAGGTAATGATGCTGCCATTCCTTCAAGAATAGCATTTGAGAACCCTTCTTCATGTGAGCAAAGAACACCTATATCTGAAATTTTTAATAGATCAGGTACGTCATTACGCGAGCCTAGCCAGCGAATGTTTTGTGCAATATTGAGATGTTCCGCCTTTTTCAGCAAATTACCGCCTATACCGTCGTCTCGACCTATAAAAAGTACAGCCCAAGGGTAGGGAAGCATTTCTTTAACTATGCTTAATGCTATTAATAAATCTTCATGGCCTTTGTAATAAATCAAGTTTGCGGTAATCGATATAACAAAACATTTTTTTTGAAGGTTTAATTTTTTTCTTATCGAAGGGGGGGCTGAGTTGATTGCGACTGGTGATAAATTTATTCCGTTATATATTTTCCCAATTTTTGAAGGCTGTATATTCTCAGATAATAAGTTTTGGCACACGGCAGTTGAGTTTCCGAGTATGGCGGTCATTTTGGGGTGTAGCCAATGCTCCAACTTGGAAAGAAACGGATACTTCTTCTGGTAGTCATTTAGACTGCGCCTGCTCATCACACGTTTAGGGCCTTTTATAAGCAAACTTATGAACCCACCAACTAAATAAGACTGCGGTAGGAAAAAATGTATTATATCAGGGCGAAAATGTCTCAATTCAGAATATAGTTTTAAGGCGGAATAGAATGGCTTTATTAATTTGCATTCCAGGATTTTGTTTGAGCTTTTGATTGGTTCTATTACTTTTATTCCCTCTTCTTCCAAGATCTTCGCGAGGGCTCCTTTTTTTGATATAGTATACACCAATATGTTTATGTTTTTTGTCTTAAGGCAAGGTAGTATTTGAGTGAGGTGTCTTTCGCATCCTCCTACGTCCAGGCTTCCAATTACATAAAATATTTTAATTCTATCCATTTATTTTTCTTGCTTGTTATTTAAAATAAGGTCTGCCCATTGAGATGTGATTCTTTCTAGAGACAAAGTTTCAGATATTTTTGAAGCTTCTAATCCTATTTTCTTTCTTTTCTCATTTGATAGAAGTAATGTTTCTATTTTTTCTGGAAGGTTATTCATGTTTGAATTTGAAATCAAAATTCCATTTTTCTCATGATCTATGATGTCAGATGGACCTGTTTCACAGTTTGTCGCAATCGATGGTAAGCCATAGGACATAGCTTCAATTAGAGTGTTCGGAAATCCCTCATATCTAGACGGCAGAACATAAATATCTGCTGTTTTATACCAATCTTCAAGATTTCCCACTCGCCCGGGCAAAAATACATTTCTTTCAAGGTTGAGGGTTTTTATTTTATTTTCTAATTGGGGGCGTGAAGCGCCTTCTCCAATGATTACCAGGTACCATTCTGGGTGATCTTTGGTGATTAAATGAAATGCATCAATTAACCTGTCAAATCCCTTTTGGTGAACAAGTCTGCCGACGCCTAAAACAATTTTATTTTCGGCGCCAATCTCAGGTATTATATTATTAGGTTTAATTGTAGGTTCGTTTCTTGGTAACGGGAAGATAACAGGGTTTGGAATTACTTTGGTTTCATGTGCTGGCGCATTTTTTCTCAGCCAGACTGCAGTGGTTTCCGTTTGGGCAATCAAAAGAGAAATATGTTTATATGATATTCGTCGTACAAATTCCCACGGCTTACTAAGTGGAAACATGGGTGGGTGAATACGTTCAGATCCCAAAATTTTTACGTTTAAGCCTAAAGCTGAAATGGCAAGGTAGCAGTTTGACGCGGTCATGATACCAATAGCAACATCGGGACTTTCTTTTTTTAATTCTTTTCGTATTTCATATATTTTTTTAATGGGGTTGAATATTCTTAATATTTTCTCTGCGATGTTATTTTGTGATTTGAGGGAAATGCGTTTTATTTTTGGTTCTATCTCATAGAAATCTACTACTTTAGATTCTAGTGTCAAAATACTTACTTCTATGCCTTTTTTATAAAGGCTATTTGCTAAAGTCGTTGTAAATCTCTCTGCTCCGCCGGAGGAGAGAGAGTGTATGAGAAATAGAACTTTCATATCATTTTCTGCATCGAAAATAAAAATTTTGATTTGATCCTGGTATGTTCAATTTTGCTTGAATTGTTTTGGGAATTACAATTGCTTTTCCTTTCCAGTTCAAGTTTTTATGATCGTGGAAGAATAACCTTGAAATTTTAGTCTCTAGGAATTTATTGTTTAATGTCTGAGTTATTTTTCCTTCTGAGAAGCTTTGTTGGTGGCCCCATCGATGAAAAATTTCGCCGCAACAAGGACACACTACGTTTCCATGTTGTAAATTTTCATCTGCTGGAACGGTTCCGATAAAAGTGCCACCTTTTTTAAGAACACGATATACTTCAGAAATTGTCTTTAATAAAGTTTCGGTTGATAAGTGCTCCAAAACCTCAGTCATTACAACAAAGTCAAAAAAATCATCTGGAAATGGAATTTCTTGAGAGTATCCAACCTGAGCCTTTTCTTTTAAGCCTAGTTCTTCCGATATTCTTTTTATTGTTTCTTTGCTCGGGTCGAGGCTGAAAATATTAACTCCTTTTTCAGCGCACAGTTTTTCTAATCGCCCTTTGCCGACCCCTATATTTAGGATTTTTTTGTTAGGCGGGCATTTTTTAGAAATGAACTCTATTCGGCCACCATCAGGACAGCCAAATTGTTGAATGCTTTCGTCATTTTGATAGACATCCCAAATTTTATCTTGGTTCATATCTTAACATCCTTCCATTTTCAACGGCGATGTTTGAACGCCTTTAATCATAAATCCTCCGCCATCTGCGAGACTAATCATTTTTTCCGGTTTGTCGTTCAAGAACTCGTCAATTGATTTTGTTGCTCCAGGGCAACTTGTAAACCCATAGTCATCACAAAGAATGATCCCGCCGGGGCTCATTCGGTCATAGAAGAAATTTATTGAATCTTTAGTTGGTTGGTATAAATCAACGTCGATGTGGACAAAAGAGAAGATACGCTCTTCGTAATCAGAAAATTTTTCTGGAATCCACCCTTTATTAATCGTGATTTTTTCAGAAAACTCTTTTAAATTTTTTATAACTATGTTTTCAGGTACAGCTAAATCTCCCTTTTTCCAGTGCTGTTCATCGATATCATTAGGTAAACTCAATCCTTCAAATGAATCAAACATATGGTGAATTTTATCGCTAGAGTTCTTTTGGTTGTGGCAGCAGATTAACCATGAAGATGCAGCTTTAAATACGCCACATTCGGCTGTGTCACCCTTTACATTTTCTACCAGTCTGAGTAATTGCCATAAGGTCCATTTTCGATGTGTGTTGAGCCCATCAATTTCTTGGAATTTCAATAAATAATCATTGAAAAATTGATCGTTCCACCATTCCATTTGAGGCCACATCAGGCGATATTCGGGCATTATTAATTTTGAAAATAGTATGATGTTCTCAAAATTTCTATCTTTGCTTGGTAATATTATATTTCTGATTATTTTAATGATATATTTTATTTTTCTCATGTTTTTCTCTACTATAAGGGTAGTGTGCTGATGGACATTTTCGATTTAACATATAGGTATAATATTATACTGCAAGGGGCGGTGCTTACTGCAGTAGCAATAGCTGCGCCAACGTTTCCATATTGTGGAATGAGTATGCTGTTTAGTATTATATTTGCTATTGCTACGGCTAGAACAGTTATAACGGACACTCGTTCGTTTCCGGTCATTGTTGTAAGTGTCCCAGAAGGACCAAAAAATGAATTGATTGTTTGCCCGGTTGATAATATTATAAGAGTAGTATAAGCATTTTTGAAATTTTGGCCGAAAACAGTTGTTATTATTTCTTCTCCGAATGCGAATAAAATAATCAAGGTGAGTGCGGAAATGAAAAAACAAATTCGAGACGTTGTTTTAACAACTTGCTGTAGTTGTTTGAGATCTTTTTTTGCATGAAGAATTGAGAAATAAGGACCAGCAACCATTGTTATTGCTCGCATCGAAAATAATATAAGAGTGGCACCTTGAACTGATACTCGATAAATTCCAATGTTCTCCGGAGATGAGAAATATCCAAGCATAACAATATCAGTTTGGCCTGCGATAATTGAAACTCCTCCTAAGAGCGCAAATGGTATCGTGCTTTTAATCCATGTGATGTTGAGTTTGGGTTGGTTTTTGTTTTGGTTAATTTTCGGGATTTTTTTCGTTAAAATTTTAATTGATATGGTTAATGCTAAAATTGCAGAAATTATTTGAAAAGTTATTGCATATCCAGGTTGCTGCGTGCTCGGTATTAATATGAAGAAAGTTAGCAATAATAATGCAGTTGTCGCTGGCCGAGCTATTAAATCCAAGAATTGACCTGATAATAAACTATCTACTCCAGCTAAAGCGTGGGACGTTGTTTTCATTAATGCTGCAACTGGAAGAAAAACCATTATAAGATATAAGGTGTATAACTGGTGGTCGTTGTATGTTTGGTTGAGGTTCCATATTATTGCCAACCCAACAATCGAGATGCTGATTGAAACTAGGCCAACAAATTGGTACGCTCGCAATATTGATCCAAAAAGTAGATTGAACTTTTTTTGGTTAAAGTTTATCGATGTTTCTCGCATCAATAAAACTGGGACACCTGCTTCTGCTGCTATAGATAATATATTCATAATGGCTATGGCATAAGCATATATGCCATATTTTTCGACTCCTAAAAATCGCGCGAGTAATATGCTAAGTAATAATGAAAAAAATTGACCAAAAGCTTGTATTAAGCTGTTTCCAATTCCGCCTTTTATTAACTTTGTTGTAATTTGTTTGTCTTTTAGTTTGTGAAGTATTTGTCTCATTTTTTATGCGACTTTTTAAAATTTTCAACTTCCCAACCAACAACTTCATAGTTTTTGAAGAACCGAAATGTTACATATGGAGGCGTGCGATAGCTGAAGTCAATGTCCCATTGTGAATACGCTGGGTATTCCACGCCGTCAATTGTAGATTGGTGCACCATTGTGCTAGGGAGGATCGTTTTGTTGAGGTGTTTGTGCCGTGCTAAATAATGTTTTTTACTGTATGGCCGCCCCCGCCGAATATGGGCCGCATTTGCAGGCGCGGATAACGCCCGAGATGATCGGCGTTGGGCCTGTTGAAGCGGCTGTAAATTTAACGGCTGTTTTGGCGCGTAAGGAAATTCAGGGTCAATTGCCCGATGTCGTTGTGTCGCTGGGCTCGGCCGGGTCGCGGCATTTGGTGCAGGCCGAAATTTATCAGGTTACTGCTGTTTCCTATCGCGATATGGATGCGTCGCCGCTGGGGTTTGAAAAGGGCTGTACGCCGTTTGTGGCGTTTCCTGCCAGTGTCGCGCTGCCCCATCGTATTCCCGGTATTGCCGAAGCAACATTATCGACTGGCGGAAACATCGTGTCGGGTGTGGCTTATGATGCGATTGATGCCGACATGGTCGATATGGAAACCTATGCCATCTGGCGGGTATGTCATAAATTCGGGCTTCCCTTGATCGGCTTGCGCGGTATTTCCGATGGTAAAACCGAGCTTACCCATATTTCAGGCTGGACCGAATATCTCCATATCATCGATGAAAAGCTGAGTGCTGCGGTTGATCGTTTGGATGAGGCCCTGAAGAACGGCGCGATTGTTCTGCGCTAAGGTTTATTCGGATTGCATGCATCAATTGAGCAGTGATTACATTGGTGATTTGTGTGACGCGCGATGGAGCCGCGCGGTTTATACCGCGAGGACAACCACTTGCCGTTTGAAAGTCTTGTTGACCGGTTCCAGTTTGGCTGCTGGCTTTGTCTCACCGCACAATAAAAAGCCGCCGGTCCATCAAACAGGATCGGCGGCTTTTTCATTTTCAGGTAAAAATCAGACGGTATCAGCTGCCGCTGCGAATTTCGTCCAGCGTTTTAACCGGTGTTAACGCCTGCGGGTCCACCTGTACTTCAATGATGGCGGGTTTGTTTGCCGCCATTGCACGTTCAAGGGCTGGGCCGAAATCTTCGGTTTTGGTGACGGTTTCGCCGTGGCCGCCAAAAACGCGGGCATAACCGGCGAAATCGGGATTGTGCAGTTCTGTGCCCGAGACACGCGCTGGATAATTGCGTTCCTGGTGCATGCGAATGGTGCCAAACATGCCGTTATTAACCACCACCACAATGATGTTGGCACCATATTGAACGGCAGTGGCAAATTCCTGCCCGTGCATCAAAAAGCAACCATCACCAGCCAGGCACACCACCGGGCGGTCCGGGTGGTGCAATTTTGCCGATACCGATGCCGGCAGGCCATAGCCCATGGAGCCCGATGTCGGGGCCAGTTCGGTGCGATAGGTTTCATAACGATAAAACCGGTGCAAAAACGCGGCATAATTGCCAGCCCCGTTGGTCAGAATGGCGTTGTCGGGCAGATTGTCGCGCAGATGGCCAATCACATGCGCCATTTTAACATCGCCCGGCGTATCAAGCGGGGTCGAGAACGCGAGATAGGCTTCATGGGCCTGTGCGATTTGCTCTGCACGCGCACTGCCATCTACCGGGTTCATATCGGCGATGGCACGCATGAACGAGCGCTGGGAGGCATTAATGGCGATATCGGGGCGATACACACGGCCAAGCTCGTCCGGCCCCGGATAAACATGGATCAAACGCTGTTTGGGGCAGGGAATGTCGAGCAGGTTATACCCGCTGCTGGTCATTTCCCCCATGCGCGAACCAACAAGGATCACGAGGTCGGAATCGCGAATAAACCCCGCCAGCTTGGGGTTAATGCCAATGCCGACATCGCCAATAAAATTGGGGTGGCTGTTGGGCATATAATCCTGACAGCGAAACGAGGTCGCAATCGCCACATTGTTGGTCTCGGCAAAGCGGATCAGATCCCGGCTGGTCTGCGCGGTCCAGCCACCACCACCAACAATCATAATTGGCTGGCGGGCTGTTTCAAGTTCGGCCCGGAAGGAGGCGACATCTTCGCCAGCAGTGCGGGCTTCCACCTCGACATAGGGTTTGCCATCGGCAACAACCGCGCTGGAAGACAGCATGTCTTCGGGCAATGCCAGCACCACCGGGCCGGGGCGCCCCGATGTGGCAATGTGATAGGCATGGCTGATATATTCAGGAATGCGGTCGATGCTGTCAATCTGGGCAACCCATTTGCACAGCGGTTCGAACATTTTGCGATAATCGACTTCCTGGAATGCTTCGCGATCGACCATATCGCGGCCAATCTGGCCAACCAGCAGGATCATCGGGGTTGAGTCCTGATGGGCAACATGAACACCGGCCGATGCATTGGTCGCGCCGGGGCCGCGCGTTACCATGCAAATGCCGGGTTTTCCGGTCAGCTTGCCATAGGCTTCGGCCATAATGGCGGCACCGCCTTCCTGACGGCAAATTACCGGGGTGATTTCCGGGTGGTCAACCATGCCATCAAGCACGGCCAGAAAACTTTCACCGGGAACAAGAAAGGCGCGCTCGCAGCCGTGAATTTGCAGCTGATCGACAAGAATGCGCCCTCCGTGGCGCAGACCGGGGGTATTGGACATGTTTTTCCTCATTGGTGGCGAGTGGTGGCGTTCGTCATATGTTTGTTTTGGTCTTATCAAAAGAACCCCGATATCATCATGCCGGGATGGTAAGGTAAAGGGGGAACGCTGCAAAAAAACGGCCCTAAACCCGTTAGCGCGGCTTGAGCCATCAGGGGGCGGTTACATCGGCAATATCGGCCCGTTCCATCAGGCGACCGGCGGCATTTTCAAAATGCTGGCGCACGGCAATTTCGGCAGCAGCCTTGTTTTGCGCACGGATCGCCTCGTAAACCATTTTATGCTCGCCAATCACGCCATCCCCCCATTCGGCGGTCATGACATTTTTAATCGCGACATTGCGCAAATTGGCGTCAATCCGGCCATCCAGCATGGTCAGAAAATCGTAAAAATAGCTATTGCCGCAGGCCCTGGCGATGGCCCGATAAAACCGGCGTTCCGCGTCATAGCGATGTTCGGCCGTCTCAAAACGGGTTTGGCCCGTCGCCACCTGCATGGATTGAAGCTGTTCATAAATCAGGGCCAGGTCGGCATCGCTACGGGCCTCGGCGGCAAGGGCGGCGGCCCCGGCTTCGTTGCTGGTGCGTAATTGCAGGATTTGCACCAGTTCCTTACGCTTGGCAAAACAATCGGCACTGATACGAAAAACGCTCCGTGCGCCCGGCTCCGATACAAAGGCGCCAACGCCTTGTTTGGACTGGATCATACCATCGCTTTTTAGTTGCGATACCGCTTCGCGCACCACGGTTCTTGCCACCCCGTAATTGGTTGCAAGTTCCTGTTCGGTAGGCAATTTGTCGCCCGGTTGCAAAATACCGTCGCTGATTTGCCCGGTGAGTTTGGCGGCAATTTCATCGGGCAACCGTCGGGGGCGGATAATTTTTTCGTAGCGGTGTGGTTCTGTTTTTTGCATCAGGTTTTCTTGCGCTTTTTCAGGGGTGCGGTATCGCAAAAGGTTCAACTGGCGCGCTATGGGCGATACAACTTTGTGGCATATGGTTGTTGCGCTGTCATCATTAAATAATGTTGTCTGACAATAATACTTATTGTAAAAACAGAGATCAAGGGAGGATGTTTTGCCCGGCGCATATCGCTTAAACAGGCGCGGGCAACGCATCCGATATGACATTACGTAATAACGGGATGAAATCATTATGCTTTACGACGTTCGCACCTATAGCTGTTATCCAGGCACATTGAAAAAACAGCTTGCCCTGTATGGCGAGTTTGGCTTTCCGGTGCAAAGCCGCCATTTGGGGCAGCCCCATGCCTATATGGTAACAGAAACCGGCCCGGTGAATTCCTATGTTCACATCTGGGCCTATGACAGTGCGGCGGACCGCGAAGAAAAGCGCAAATCCCTTCAGGCTGACCCGGAATGGCAGGCTTATTTAAAGAAAAGTGCCGAAGCAGGCCACCTGGTGAACCAGGAAAACAAACTGATGTCGCCGGCACCGTTCTGGACACCACCAGCGCGTTAATTGCGCTAATCGTGGTGCGATATCGATATATGCCTTCATGCCGCATTTGGCATGGGGGCTTTTTTTATGGGTGTCCAGGGGCGGTTATTCGCCGGGCAAGACCAGCAAAATTGCCAGCAACGGAATAACCACAATCGACATCAGGGTCGCAACCAGCATGGTGGTCGCGGTGCGTTCGCGTGCGGTGTCATAAGATGCCGCCATAAGAACCGAATTCACCCCGGGCGGCAGCGCGGCGATCATGATGGCAGGCCCCATAATTTTTGATGGCATGTCCAGGGCCAGACCGATTGTAAAGACCAGTGCCGGCAGCAGGCACACCTTGGCGGTGGCCGCGATCATGCTGGTGGTCATGTTGCCGCGCAGTTTTTGCCCGTAAATGCCTGCCCCGATCAACATCAGGGCAATGGGCGGCATGGCCTGTTTAAGCATGGTGAAAAATGTATCCACCACGACCGGCATCCTGACATCGAAGGACGCCACAGCAATGGCACTTAAAATGGCAATAATGATGGGATTGCAAATTTGGGCCCGCAGCGTATTGGCCAGAACAGCACCGGGGTTGCCTTTGGTGTTGCGGCTCCATTCCATTAACAGAATGGTCGGGGTCAGCAGGCTTAGCGCATGAATGCACAGAATGGTTGCCAACACCAAAAGCCCGTCATGGCCATAAAGAATATCAATCACGGGAATGCCCAGCATCCCGATATTGGAAAAAATTGCGCCAAAGGTTAGCACAATGCCTTCCGCACGGTTGTTCTTTTGCCAGCGGGTCAGCACCACAAACACAATCAGGGCAGCGCTTATAACCGCGCCATAGTAACAGACCCAGATATTAAGATTAAAAAGCTCCGCAACCCGGTTGGACGATATGGTTTGAAACAGGGTGGCCGGGATCAAAGCCCAGAAGGTCATTTTTGTAAGGCCCTGAATGGCCGAAGCACCGATCAAGCCGCGCCAGGCCAGAGCATATCCGGCTCCAACCAGCAAAAAAATGGGGCCTAACTGATCAATCAGGGAAGATATCATGCCCGGGTCCCTTGCATCTGCCCGGCAAGGCTGTGTTTTAGGATTACCGGTATGTCTTTGAAATACGATGGCCACTGACGTGGTAAAACGTCAGTGGCGCAAATTAATGGTATTGGCAATATCTTGCGTTACCGTGATCAGGTTTTTTTGGCAGCCGGCGGTGTGCGGACAACCATGAAGTAGAAAAACACCGCCGTTAAGGCCAGGAAGAACAGGCTGTCGGGGCTGGTGATAAATGTCAGCGGGTTGCCATCATTTAGCGATAATGCCCTTCGTAAATACTGTTCCAGATCGGGGCCAAGGATAAAGCCCAGAAGCAGGGTAACGGTGGGGTATTTTTGCGCACGCAGGAAAAACGCCAGTACGCCAAACACCAAAGCCAGCATCATTTGAAACGGCGAATAGGTGGCAACGTAACTGCCAACCAGGGCAACAACCGCGATGCAGGAATAAAGTACGGCCTTGCGGATCGAGACGATTTTAACGAAATACGGGCCAAGCAGGTAAAGGGTTAGCGGTATCAACACCAGCGCACTGATCAGAAGCGATGCAAACATCGGGGCGATCAGGTCGATCTGGGTATCGAGAAGGCGCGGGCCGGGTTGCAGGCCGTTAATAATCAAAACACCCAAAACAATGGCCGTGGTTGGATCGCCGGGGATACCAAACATCAGCATGGGCACAAATGCCCCGCCACACATCGAATTGTTGGCGGTTTCGGCCGCGGCAATGCCTTCACGCGATCCCTTGCCATACAGGTCGGGGTTTTTCGATTTGCGCATGGCCTCGGCATAGGACACGAACGCCGCCATCGAGCCGCCAGCCCCGGGCAGAACACCAATGAAATAGCCAATAATGGCGCTTTTCAAATAGGTCCAGATGCCGATCTCGCGAATTTCCGCCAGGGTGGGGAAAAAGTCGCGGCGGCGAATGGGGGGAATGTCGATGATTTTTTTATCAACAGTCAGGGCGTTCCGGTTTTCGCAGGCCTGAAACAGAATTTCGCTGATTGCAAAGGTGCCAATGATCAGCGGCATCATGTCGATGCCTTCTACCAGCACTTCGGTACCAAAATTAAACCGGGCAATGGGTTGCATCACATCAATGCCGATAGTGGCAATCATAATGCCCAAAAGGGTGGCGACAAAGCCTTTGGCAATGGCGTTACGCTGCGAAATAACGATGACGATCAGGGCAAACAGAATCAGCGAGAATTTGCCAGGCGTTTGAATAAGCAATGCCAGCTTGGCGGCAACCGGTGTCAGGCAGATCAGCAAAAGGGCACCAATCACCCCCCCGATCATGGAACCCAGCGCAGCATGGCCCAGGGCATTGGCCCCTTCACCCTTTTTCATCAGGGCATAGCCCTCGATCGAGGTCATCATCGAAGATGGCGCGCCGGGGATATTGATGGTGGTGGCCGTGATAGAACCCGCATACATGCCTGACATGAAAATCGACGCACACATCACAAGGGCCGGGACAACATCAAGGCTGTAGGTAATGGGAAGCAGCAGGGCAATGGCAAGAACCGATGTCAGGCCGGGAACAGCGCCAAAGAAGGTGCCGATCAAAAAGCCGATAATCATATAGCCCAGCACGGTGGGGTCGGCCAGGGCGGCAAAACCGCCGAGAATGTGAAGGGTAAAGTCCATTAGAACATCCCCCAGAAGTCGGTATCAAACAACGGCAGACGAACCTGAAAAATCACCGCGAACAGGCCATAGAAAACGGCGGTAATGGCGGCGGTATAAACAAGACGTTTGATCAGGCCGGTATTTTCCATCCCAAAAATGTAGAGCAGGGCGAAAACATATAAAAATGTCGAAACCGGATATCCCAGCGGCTTGAAGGCCAGAATATAAATGGCTGTGACGACAACCACCTTGATGGGAGCCACGAGATTCAGTTTCTCGCGTTCGCCGGTGTCCGTCTCGTTTCGCATTCCCAAAACAACGAATGCCAGCGCAACATACATCAGGATGGATGCGACCACCGGCACAAAGGACGGGCCAACCAGTCCTTCGTCAAACTGGGCGGTAATTTGCAGGGCGGTGGCAAGATAAATGCTGGTGATCACAAACAGCACGAAAGGCAGGATTAGGCGTCTGTCCCAGCCGCCCGATGAACCGGACTTCATTTGGTCGTCTCCGTTTCGACAAGGGTCGTCAAAATGGGGAACGGCGGCCAGTGTGGCCGCCGTCCTTTGATAGGGAAATGATTATTTCTTGATCACGCCCTGGTCAACGAGGGTCTGCATCTGTTTGAACAGGGTCGCCTGGGTGTCATTGGCCCAGTCGGTAACCTCGGCAGTGCCCAGCCAGTTCGGTGCAACGCCAACTTTGGCAACCCAGGTCTGAAATTCGTCGCTATCAAGGGCGGCTTTATAGGCCGCTTCGATTTTGGCAACGATGTCATCGGGGGTTTTTGCCGGGGCGGCCAGAACAATAAAGCTGCCAATCTGAAGGTCGATGCCTTCTTCCTTGGCGGTCGGGACGTCTTTGTAGGTCGGGTTGCGGCTGTCGGAAAATTCGACCAGGCCTTTAACATCGCCCGATTCAATCAGCGATGAAAAATCTCCAAGGCTGGTGGCAGCAACCTGGACTTCCTTGGACAGGATGGCTTCTTTCTGCGGTGCAGCACCGCCCGGATAGGCGACCAGTTTAAAATCGGTGCCGGTCAGTTTTTCAAATTGCAGCATCGCCAGGTGCAGGCGCGACCCGGTATTTTGAATGGCAACCTTGATTTTGCCCGGGTTTTCCTTGGCGGCCTTCACCAGGTCATCTACCGATTTATACGGTGCATCCGACGCAATGATCAGGGCGTCCGGTTCGCTGGTGACGCGGGCGATCAGTTTCAGTTTGTCAAGTTTGTAGGTCGGCAGCAAACCCTGCCAGGGAACAGTGACAACAGAATCGTAGGTCAGCGAACCAATGGTGTAGCCATCGGGGCGGGCTTTCATGACTTCGAGAACACCGGTTGCGCTAACGCCGCCTTCAATGTTTTCGGCATAGATCGATGTGCCCAGCTCTTTTTCAGCAATGGTGCTGAGCTTGCGCACGATGCCGTCGGTGCCCCCGCCAGCGCCCCACGGAATAATCATACGAATATCCTTGCTGGGATAATCGGCAGCAAATGAAGCAGTTGAAAAGGCAGTCGCAGCCAGAACGCCGATTGCGGCGATTTTAAACAAACGATTGATCATCGTTCCCTCCTTGATGGGTCTCATTTCAGACGCGGATCCGGGATGTTGCTTTTGTCATTCATGGCATGCGCCATGTGGCCGGGTAAAAGGGGGCAGAACGGGCCAATTTGCCTGCCTGCCCCAAACTCATCTTATCTATGCTTGTCAGACAACATAATATTTCGCAAGTCCAATATCATGTTTTCCAATCATTTCGCCAAATCAGCTGTTTTTGGCGATCAGGTCCTGCAGCATTTTATATTCATCGGGGCGCAGGTCGCATAAAGGTGCGCGCACCGGGCCCGGATCGCGGCCAATGGCCTTCAGGCCCGCCTTGACGATGGAAACGGCATAGCCGCGCTTTGCGCCCAGGTCGCGAATGGCGACATAGGGGTAAAAGAAATTTTCCAGCAATGATTTGACTGTTGGCGCATCGTCGCTGGTAACAGCCCCGTAGAACTTTTGCGCCAGTTCCGGCATGAAGTTAAACACCGCAGAGGAATAGGTTGTCATGCCAATGGCTTTATAGCCCTGGGCGTAAACTTCGGCGGTGGGCATGCCACCAATATAGGTCAGACGGTCGCCCATTTTGTTGCAAACCCGCGCAACCAGGTCGATATCGCCGGCACCATCCTTAAAGCCAATCAGGTTCGGGCAAACGTCGCACAGCTTTGCCAGGGTATCAGGCAAAACAATGCTGTTATCGCGGTTATAGACAATGACGCCGATTTCAACGGCATCGCAAACCGCACGAATATGGTTAAACAGGCCTTCCTGATCGCCCCCCACCAGATAATGGGGCAGCAGCAAAACGCCGTCGGCACCGGCATCCTGTGCGGCGCGTGCCAGTTTCGGGGCAATGCCGGCGCCATAACCACAGCCTGACAGGATCGGGGTGTTGCCGGCTTCGGCCTTGGCCGCGCGAACAACCGCAACCACTTCGTCCGGGGAAAGCGAGAAAAATTCGCCGGTGCCGCCAGCGGCAAACAGGGCAGCTGCGCCAAAACCGGACTGCCACGCGACCTGTTTGCGATAGCGGCCTTCGTTAAAGCTGTAGTCATCGTTAAAAACGGTGGTTGGGAAGGAGAGCAGGCCCGAGGCCAGTGCCTTTTTCAGATCATTTGGGGTCATGGTTATTTCTCTTTGAAGGTGTACGCGTGCCTGATCGCATCGCCAAGCCAGGGCCGCACCCTAAAATAGGTGATATGTTTCGTCAATAACATAATATGAATTTTGGGATTAAACAGTCGAATATGAAGCGCTGCGCGAGGGCTGTTTTGACCATAAAACAGGGTGAATTTGGCACGTTTTTGACTAAATACAGGCCAAATTGACGGGGCGGGAAGCAGAAATATAAATTGATGTGATGAATATAAGGGAAAATTCACCATAATCCGAAACCCGGGAGCTTAAGGACAGAAAAAGCAACCGCAAGATTGAATGAAATTTAAATTTGTGACTGGATTCAAAGGGATCAGATTCATAGGATGCAGGCAGGAAGATACGCGGCCCTGATGGAACGGGGTAAGTCGCATTCGATTTCCGGGTGTGTCAGGTAGGTCTTGTAAAAGCGGGTGCGGATGAAAAAGCTGTTAATTGGAATTATCGTTCTGGGACTGGTTGCCGTGGGCGGATGGTTGTATTGGAACCAGCAAAAGGCCGAACAGCAGAAAATGGCTGACCGGTTTTATCCGTCGCCAGCGCAGCTTTATTCAGGAATTGCCGATCAGGTTTCGCCGGTTTTTGAGGTTCATGGTTACAAGATTGCCATGCTGGTGCCAGGCGACCGCATCGAGGATGACAGCTGGGTGTTCCGCGGAACGGCCCGGAGCGGCAATTTATCGCCAGCCTATTACGGACAGATTGACTATGTTTGTTCGGTGCAGGAAAAAACGACCGATCAGTGCTGGAAGTTAAGCCAGCTGGTGGTTGATGGCCGCCCGCTTGAATTTGCCGCAATGGATGATGCCAGCACCACTGGCGGAGCAGACGCGCAAAAAGAAATGGAGACGCGCGAGTCCGAAGCGCTGGGAATGACCAATGCCCTTGATACCGCAGACGGCGACAGAAAGGCGGTTTCCCCGGAAACAGATACCACGGATGATGCCGCAACCATGCCGGTGGATACAGCAGCAACCGATGTGTCTGGCATGACAGCCAGTGAGCAAGAGACGGCCCCATCGCCTGAGAATACAACTGCGGCGAACGCGGCAGATGCGCCGTCTGGTGATGTTTGGCGAACAACGTCGGGCAATGTTAATGCGCGAATGGGGCCGGGAACCGATTTTGAAGTGGCGTTTGCCATGCCGGAAACGACCCCTCTTCATTTGATTGAGCAGAAAAATGGCTGGGGTCATTTTTCCTATATCGGGCCGGATGGAAAAACATATCGTGTCTGGATTTATATGACGCTGGTGGCAAAAGATTAGGCCGGTGGCAGGTTGCCTGGCCCAGACAGAGGGCAGCCAGGTTGCCACCAGAGGTGATGTTTTGGCCGGATCGTGTCGGCGTAGCTATTGTTCGTGACACTGTTCGTAACGCTGTTGGCGCTGTGTCGCGTTGGGACGGGCGATGCGGTTTGGCATCGGATAACGGTTTTACCGGGTGTCCATATTGGCGGTTCGGGTTCTTCGGGCCGGTTTTGTTTTAATGCGGATTAATGGTTTTTCCGGTGTTTCGCACCAGGAAAACAAGAGGGTATTTCATGTTTGGCTGGTTTCGAAAAAAAAGCAAGCCGACGCAATCGGTTAAGAAGCAGGTTTCGCTTGATGAGGCGAGCGTTCCGGCGGATGTCGTGGTGTATGCCATTGGCGATATTCACGGGCGTGCTGATCTGCTCGAAAAGAAGCTTGTAAAAATACTGGCCGATCCGGTGCTGCCATCGCAGAGCAAGACGGTGGTTTATCTTGGGGACCTGGTCGATCGCGGCTTAAAAAGCAAACATGTTATTGATCTGATTTTAGACCAGCAAAAGGCCGGGCTTCGTCAAATCTGGCTGATGGGAAACCACGAGGAATTTATGCTTCGGTTTCTCGATGACCCGGAAAACAGCCTTGAATGGCTTGGCTATGGCGGGGCTGAAACCCTGCTAAGCTATAATGTTTCGGTCGCGGCCGGTGCCTTTAACAATGCTAAAGCAGTTAAGGCCTCGGAAGATTTGCGGGCCGCAATGGCCGATGCCGGACATGACAGGTTTATTGCAGATTTTCGCGATAGTTACGAACTGGGCGATTATTTGTTTGTTCATGCCGGGATTGACCCGGAACGACCGATTGCCGGGCAGGGGCCAGATATTTTGCGCTGGATTCGTGAACCATTTTTAAGCCATGCCGCACCGTTGGCGAAGGTTGTGATTCATGGCCATACTGTGGGTGATGAACCTGTGGTTCGCCACAATCGAATCGGACTTGATACCGGCGCGTATTATTCCAATAAGCTAACCTGTCTTCGCCTTGAAGGACGTGGCTACCGGTTTTTATAGGCCGTTTTACACGTTGTGACCCATGCGTTGGAAAAAGATCTGCATTTGACCTGGTTAGACATTTTACGATGGGTGTCGCGTATGGGGCCTTGTGCGGGATGTGCCGTTTATTGCGGCTTTGCAGATGATATCGGCGTTATCGTTAATCAGCAGGCGCCAAAGTATCCGTTTTAATAAGGGCGATTTTGCCAGGCGGTAGACTGCACCGGCCCGCCGGGTTTGTTTTTGGTGATATTTGGTTGTGTTATACGGTTCGGCGCAGGACAGCACCGCACCGGACCGTGCCAAACGATAGGACAAAACAAACAAAGTAGGTGTTATTAAAAGAAGCAGGCAATAACCGCCGTCACGCGAAACCTTGTTATCTTCGCGAGTGCTTTGCCACGTGATAATCGAAAATGGGCTAAAAAACAGTCTCGATTAACACGGGTACTTTAACGGAAAAGTGCTTTGAAGGCAGACGGTGCCCGATGCTGATAACCCACCGTTCCAGGAAAATGGCAGGGTGGGAGATGTACAGGGTGGGATATGTAAGTGTCCAGGGATATCGAGAGTGTGAGGGCAGGGCAAAAAAAGACCGGCATGTGCCGGTCTGGATGTATTTTTCAGAAGTCATCTTCATAAAACCGGCATTATCGCCTTAGATGCCGCAGTTAGAAGAAGCGTTCTTCCACACGGACGATATCACCGGGCAGGACAATGGTTTCCGGTGTTGCTTTTTCGGGTTTCCGGCTTTCATCGCCACCACGAATGATCAGGATATCGTCTTTGTCGGCGCGGTAGGTAAAACCACCACCTAATGCAACAGCGTTCAGGACACTCATGCCATTTACAAACGGGTAGCTGCCAGGTTCCTTGACTTCACCAAGAATGTAAAAAGGACGGTAGTTCAGGACTTCGACACTTACTTTTGGGTCAACCAGATATCCATCCATCAGCTTTGTCTGGATGTCTGTACCTAATGTATTCAGGGTTTTCCCGTCGGCAGAAACAGAACCAATCAGGGGAAGGGATAATTGGCCATCACCCGATACTTCAAATTCGCCCGATAAGTCGGGTTCGCCAAATACCGTAATCCGAACTTTATCGCCCGATCCCAGTGTATAAACCGGTTGTGCCGCATAGGCAGTGTTAACTGCACACAGGGCAATGATCAGGGCGAAGATGAATCCACATAATTTACGCATTACCAACCTGTCTAATAGAAATCCCTTCGGGAGGGGAACCCGAAGGGATCATAACATCTACAGAGCGAATGAGGAATGGTTCACAGCCAATTAGAACTGGCCGCCAACCTTTACCATAATTACGTTCTGATCATATTCGTTGACGGTGTTGGTTGAATCGCGGGTTTCGTGGCTTAGCTTGACGCCGCCATAAAGGTTGCGATTGAGTTTGTAATCAGCGCCAACAGAATAGGTGTATTTGTCGTCTTCGCGCGAAATACCCTGATAATCAGAGTTATAATATTTCGCATCCGCATTCAGGATCAGGTTGCGGAGCAATTCGTGATCGACACCCACACCGGCAGCGGTGCCGATGGTCGAAGACGCACCGGTTGTGGTGGTTTCGTTGATGGTGCGTGATGCTAACGCACGCAATGTCGTCAGTTCGGTGATGTTCCAGCGAATGCGGGCATCGGCCGAATAACCGTCGACATCGTCAAGCGTTACATCGTCGTAATCCTGTTCCATCCAGCCCACGCCAAGGTCGGCACGGATCAAACGGTCGAGATCAATGGCGATACCGGCAAGGACCTTATAACCGTTGGAATCACGATTAACGCCGCCATCATCGACCCGTGAGTCGTAATCACGTTCGTTGACCGAGCTTTTAATGAAAGCCTCGTAACCATTCTGGATTTCGTAACCAAGGCGAACTTCGCCTTTGGTTTCTGTCCGGTCACGGTCATCGTTGTTGTCTGTGCCGCCGCCGACGGTAGCATTATCGTCGTAGTCATAATCATCGACGGTGCCGGTCAGGCCAACGCTGAAACGATTGGGCTTATAGGTGCCGCCGATAACGCCGGTCAGTTTGTTATATTCAACCGGTTCCTTGGCATCGGTTGCAACATCATCGCCGCCGCGCTCTTCATGCAGGTGCTGCATGCGGGCATCGCCGGTGAATTTCAGGGCTTCGGTGGCATCGGCACGGCCGGTCGCACGCAGATTATAGTCGGTATAATCATTGTCGCTGGTATCGGCATAAATGCCAAATTCGGACGATGCTTCAAACTGCAGGAAGTGACGGTTCCAGTCCGAACGCAACTGTAAGCCCGGCGAAATTTTGGTGATGTAATCGTCGGTTTCGTTGGTGTTCGATTTATAGATATTGTCGTTATATTCTTCGGCGGCTTCTACCTTCGGATAAAGGCGGAAAGAGCCAAGCGTGATGCCATTGGGTTCATACCCTTCCGGTGCGCGCTGCGTCACAGCCTGATCAGGGTTGACCTGTTCCTGTGCGGATGCAGGAAATGCTACCGCCAATGCGCTGACTGCTACAGATGCGAGCAGCCCCCCTTTGAGAAATTTCACGTTGTATCCCCTTATAAACTCTCGCGTTCAATATGCTATCAGGACAGCAAGCTTAATCATGGTTCTGTGATTAAGTCGGGCTGGCATTGTTGTTTACAGCTTCACTTTCGGGTTGTGGTTCTTCAGGAGTTGCCTCAACACCACCGGTATCACCAACATCCCCACCAGTTTGCTGGTTGGATTCGGCAATTTCGGCGCTGGTCGCAGCCTGTTCATTTGCGGAACTCGCAGCTTCGGCATCATTTTGTGCTGTCTGCACGGTTTGCGTTGACTGATTCACAATTTGTTCAACCAGCCGACCCATCGTCGCACCCGCAGCCTGGGTCGCAACGTTTGCAGGAAATATGTTTATTGCACTTGAAACAGCCCGAATAACGTCCACGTTGTTGGCACCTGAGCTTCTGGCGGATACCGCGGCGATTAGTCCCGGCGTGGCGGTTGATCCGCTTGCGGCGGCCTGAACGGCAACCGAGCTGGCAATCTGACTGGCGGCTTGCGGGTTTGCCCGCGAAACAGATGCGGCAATGTAAAGGGCGCTATTAGGCGATGCTTTGGTCGCGGCGGCGGCAATGGCAGCAGGCGAGGTTGTGCTTGCTGTGCCGGTTGCGGCCGCAGATTTTTGTGATGCTGTTGTCACAGAAACCGCAATTTGCGCGGCGGCGGTCGGAACAGCGGTGACCACAGAACCGGTAACCGATTCGGCAGAAGCCGGAACGGCGGTGACAACCGAAGCTGCAATTGTGCTGGCAAAGTCAGGGGCGGCTGCGGCGGCAGCGCTTGCAACTTGTGCAGCGGCATTCGGGTTTGCTTTTGCGGCGGCTGCGGCAATGGTGGCAGCAGCACCCGGGTTTGCACGAACCAGCGCGCTAACGGCTGCGGCAAGACTTTCCGGTGTTCCTTTGGCGGCGTCAAGTGATGCTGCGATTGACGGCGTAATGGCATCTGCACCCGCAGATTGCGCATTGGCGAGGCCATATGCCCCCATAAGCATGCCACCGGCCAATGCAGTGACTGCTGCAAGTTTGCTCATCATCTTCATGTTCCAGCGACTCCCTTAGTGCGCTTTGTTCAGTCCCCAACAGGTAACAAGGCGTACATGTCCTGCCTTTTGACCCTTATCCGTGAGGATAAATCTATGTGACGGGTTCCGTGGAAGCAAACGATATTGCACGCTTTACGCGATTTCCCTCAATAACGGTTTAATGCTGTTGCTTATTTGCCACATAACTCGAACATCTACTGCCCCTATACCAGATGTTCAGATAGGTTTGTATCCTCTTAAGGTAGAGGGGGTGAGGAGGCTTTAAGTCAGTTGATTCGGAAGTTGCTGTTTTTTCGAGCGAATCACGGGCCGGAAATTTCGGCAAATATGACGAAAATAATGGCATTCAATTAATCTGTCCCTCGACCCCATCACCGTGATATGTGCTTGTCCCCCGGGAAATACACTTAAAAATTGCATTGTGATGCTTTGGCGACAGTATGATCGATCAGAAAGCAGATTTACCCCTGAAGTGATGAGAATCGGAAAGAGCCGTAGTATGTTCTGATCCCGGCAGAGGCAGGACGCGCCCGCCGGGATCATGAGGTGAATTTGCAAAATTTAAATGGGTAACAGGTCGGCTTGTGTGCGGTGTTAAGCAAAGGCCGTGTTTCGCTAGCCGTTATTTTGTGCATCACTGTCCTGAGCCGGTTTGGTGCTGGTATGATTATTGGCTTCGGCGGTTTCGGCACTGGTTTGTGCCTGTTCGTTTGCTGTTTGGGCAGCGGCAACGTCATTATTGGCGGCTGCAACGGTATCGCCAGCGTTTGCTATCGCAGCTTGTGCCTGAAAGTGTATCGGTAGTCTGATCTGAGCCCTGTGGATTACCTGTCAATATTCGGTCTTGCTGTTGGTAAATCCTGTGAAGGGATTTACGTGTCAGCGACAGACATATTTGTCTGAAAATATTGCCTGTTTTTGCTGTGTTTTCAGATCTAAGACAAACAGGGAGAGGGGCTGTTTGATGGTTAGTCCGGTTTGTTTACGTCACGGATAAAACGGACGAACGCATTGTTTGGCGCCGTTGCCATTGCTGCGACTGTAACCTGGATTGCCTTGGGATTGTGCCGGGCCAGATTTACCAGGTCGCGATGTTCCAGCCTATCGATCCAGCGGATTTTTTTCTGAATGTCAGTTTGTTCAGCTGCGGTAAGCTGGGACCACAGGCTTATGGCATAACTGATCTGGTTGACAGCGATATTGCGTTCATACGGACCTGTCAGAAGCGACATACGCAGGGCCTCTATAGCTGTGCCATCATTCGCCCCTCCTGTTTTTAGCCGGGTAAATGTCAGCCTTGCCCAGGTAAAGGTATCCATGGGGGAGATGGTAAGGGCCGAGGTAAATGCATTGTCGGCTTTCAGGTAATGATTTGTTTTGTCTTCCGGTGTTGTGGCACGCCTGGCGCGCGCCATTTCGATATAGCCGATCCGGGTCCAGGCATCGGAAGTTGCAACCCAGCCGATGGCATCCATGGTGGTGTCGTAGAGCCGGTTTATGGTTTCGTCGCTGGTATCGGGATTATTGATATACTGATATCGTTGCGTTGACAGTGCCAGCAGCATTGACGCCATGGTATGGGGAATGGCGAGAACAAGCAGCCCTGTTCCCGCCAGTAACCCGATAATCGCAGGAATTCTGCGCTTTGAGATAAAGCGCATCATTATCCCTTGGCGTAGTAATCTTTGTAACGGCCATAATAATAACCGTAGTCGCCATAGCCGTATTTGGCGTGCTTTTTGACATTCACCTGGGTCAGGACAGCACCGGCAAGGTCGATCCCGGCTTCGGCTGTTTCTTTAAGGCCTGCTTTAACCAGCCCGCGTGGTGTGCTGTCCCACTTTACCACATAGAGCATTTTGTCGGCCATCAGGCCGATAACCTTGGAGTCAGAAACGGCAAGGATTGGCGGGGCATCAAGCACGATAAAGTCGAAATGTTCACGCAAGGCGCGCAATGTTGTTTCCATGTGGGTCGAGGATAACAGATCCAGTGCGTTGGCCTGGGTGACCTTGGCCGGAAGCAGGTAAAGACCGGTTTCTTCATCGCGTTTAATTGCCTGATCGATGGTGCATTCATCGGCCAGCAATTCAACTAGGCTATGGGTGTTATCGGCGCCAAAGGTTTTATGAACCGTCGGGCGGCGCAAGTCGCAGTCAACCAGCAGGGTGCGCTGGCCGGAATTTGAGGTGACCTGTGCCAGCCATGCTGCCAGCGTTGATTTACCTTCGGAGGGAACCGTCGAGGTAATGCCGACAATCCGCGGCGGATTATCAACATTGGAGAGCATCAGCGAGGTTCGCAGGCTGCGAACAGATTCAGTTGTGGCAGAACCGGGCTTGTGGGTTGGAAAGCGTCCGACATCGGTTTTGCCGAGCAAATTACCGGTTAAAAGCGGGATCATGCCAATACCGGGTACGCCGGCAATCTGTTCAAGCTGTTCGGTGCTGCGAAAGCTGTTATCAAGCTGTTCAAGCACAAAGACCAGAACGATGCCAAGGAAAACAGAACCGACAAGGGCAACGGCAATGATCAGCTGTTTTTTCGGGGCAGAGGGAACTACCGGGACTTCGGCACGCGAAATGATGCGGGCATCGGCCTGTTGCAGGTCTTCCTGGCTGTTGGTTTCCTTAAAGCGGTTCAGGAAGTTTTCATAGAGCAGGCGGTTGGCGTTGGCTTCGCGTTCAAGCTCGCGCAGGCGAATTTCGGCCTGGTTCTGGGTGTTGTTTTTGCTTTCAAGGCCATTCAGGCTTTGTTGCAAGGTGCTGACCCGGGCCTGGGAAACGCCAACCTCGTTTTTAAGGCTTTGCGCGATTTTGCGAACTTCGCGTTCGATAGAGGTGCGTAAATCGGCCAGTTCGGCCCGGGCCTTGATCATGGCGGGGTGACGGTCGCCATATTTTGATTCAAGTTCCGAAACGCGGCGCAGAAGCTCTGCTTCCTGATCGCGCAAACGCTGAATCAGCGGGGAATTTAGCACTTCGGCAGCTGATGACAGATCGGCGCTGTTGCCCAGAAGGCTTTGTACCTGATTGAGGCGGGCCTGGGCTTCGGCGCGGCTGGCCTGGGCGAGGATCAGTTGTGAACTGAGTTCGGAAATTTGCTGTTCCGTCATTTTCGAACCCTGACCAACCTTGCTGGAAATGGATTCGCTATAGGCCTGTACCGCAGCCTCGGAGGTTTGAACCTTGTCGCGTAGCGATGCAAGACGGTCGTTCAGCCATGACGTGGCACGACGGGTGGCCTCGAACTTGGCTTCAAGCTGATCGACGATATATTGATCGGCGATGGTATTGGCGATCAGCGATGCCTTGCGGGCGTTGGTGGAGGTAAAGCTGATTGCGATGACCTGGGAGCGGCCAACAATGCTGACATCCATATGTTCTTTAACATTGTTGATGACGCGGTTGGTGCGTTCTTCGGCCAGTTCGGTTTCGCTGACAATGATTTCGGGTTTTTTCAAGCCGATTGAAATCAGAAAATCGTCACCGACATAGGTTTCAGGGCTTAGCAGGGTTTTATACCACGGGACTTCGCGCAGTTCGGCGTTAAATTCGGGGTCTTTTTCCAGGTTAAGATCCGTCACCACGCGGCGGATAAGCGAGCTTGATTTGATGACTTCCACTTCGCTTAGCAATGCGCCCATTTCGGATGAAACGCCGCTCATGACACTTTCAATGTCAACAACCTGGTTTTTACGGCCATCAATAATGACATTGCTGGTGGCGGTATATTTGGGTGCGATTTGAAAAACAATCAGCGTGACCAGCACAGTTAGCAAAACCACAACTGAAAAGATCATGCTTTTGCGCCGCCACAGGGTGCGTAGCAACTCCTGAAGGTCAATTTCGTCGCTGTCATTGCCGCGTGAAATGCTGTCGGCCAGCGATTTTAATCGCGACCGTTTTTCTTCCGCCTGCGTGTGCGCAGTGGCGGTTGATGGCGTGGTGGAGTTGCTCAAACTGGCCCCCGGTTTAAATCCCGTTAAATCCCTTTGGTGCCGGATTGTCCCAAACCCGGTTCTGCTGCTAGCTATACGGAATTTCAGCCCTGTCAGCAACCAATAGGCGATGGTGTTGGCGCAAAAAGATGTTTCTTGCTGACGAATGACTTGTAGAACGGTATTTAGGCAGGCGGGACGTAAAGAGGGATTTAGGGTTCGGACCCTAAATTCAGAAGGGGATTTCTTAAATCGGGGAGGGCAGGTTTGCCCGTAATTCTGCGCCGGATTGTTTTTTATGGATTGCTCGCCCTAATTGCAGTGGCGCCATTGCCCTTTGGCAGTAATGTGCCGTGGGCATGGTCACTTATGTCCTTGTGGGTGGGTGTATTGATTGTGATTGATGCCGTTGCCTGTTTGCTTTCACCACCGGAAGGCGAAAGGCGGTTTTTAAAACGTATTAAAATCCCGCTGGTTTTGTTTTTCATCGTTGTGGCCTGGATTGTGGTGCAGGCTACCCCCGGTATTGTCCCCGCCATTGCGCATCCGATCTGGAATGAGGCCAGCGCCCAGCTTGGCATTCCGCTTGCGCCACGTGTGACCATTGCGCCCGATCTGACCTGGGATGCGCTGATGGTGTTGCTGGCCTATGCCGGGGTGTTCTGGCTTTCAGCGCGCTATGGGCGCAAGCGCGAGAATGCCGCAACGATGCTGAAATTCTTTGTGCTTGTTTCTACGGCATATGCCGTTTATGGGCTGGCGGTTTATTTTGGCGGCTGGGAAACAATTCTTTGGTACGATAAAACGGCCTATCGTGGTCATGTGACCAGTACATTTATTAACCACAACAGCTATGCCACTTATGCGGCGATTGGGCTGGTGGCGTCGTTATTGTATCTGGTGAAAATTCTTGCCCGTGATGTGCGCGGCGGTGGCACCGCGCGGCAGATTATTCGCAATATGGCAGATGGCAGCCTGGCCCGGGCATGGTTACCGATGGTGGGCATTTTATCGACCGGCACGGCCCTGATGCTTACGCATTCGCGCGCCGGGTTTGTAAGCGGGATGATTGGGGTTTTTGTCGCATTACTGGGGTTGCGCTTTGCCCGAATTTTACCGGTCCGGTTTGGTAACGGGTTGATTGCCGGGGCGGTTTTGCTGGCGGTGGGCGGTTTTGCCATTAGTGGTGGCGGACTGGAAGAACGGTTTGGATATCTTGAAGGGGATCAACAAACTCGTTTGCATCTTTATGATGCCGTATCGGCTGCTGGCACACAGGCGCTATCTACAGGGTATGGTTATGGAACCTTTGAACCCGGTTTTCGGCCATTTAAGGATTTGCCTTTAAGTGGTTTAACCTGGAGCCTTGCCCATAACAGTTATCTGGAATTTTATTTTGGCACCGGGCTTTATGGCCTTGTCATTATTATATGTGCTTTTGTCTGTATTTTTTTCGGGCTGGCGAAGGGGGCCTTTTTAAGGGCGCACGATACGGCTTATTTAATAACCGCTGTTTCGGCCCTGACGATTGTGGGGCTGCATGCCCTGACAGATTTTAGCATTCAGATGCCAGCGATGGGGGCAGCTTTGGTGTTTGTCGCGGGGCTTGGCTATGCCAGGATTATTGTTGAACCAAAAAGAAGATCACGCCCCTGATATTTGCGAAAACACCAATTGATGTATTCTGCCAGGCGGTTTTATGTCTGGATTGATGTGAAAATAAATTCCGGGTTTTATCTTTTCCTATCCTAATGGGTGGTTGTTGTTACGCCCATAATTTGCTATTGAATTTTTGTCCACACACGAAGTGCGCCTGCTGGCCATTTCTGTGTGGATTTTTTATTTCCGCAACATGACAGGATATTAACCGAACCGGTCGCAGGTGATGCGCCCGGTGTTTGGTCGTGCCCTGTTATATGTAAAGGGATATAAACGATGGCCTGGTTGACATACGATATTACAGGGAAGCGGGTTTATATTGCCGGTCATAGTGGCATGATTGGTTCGGCGCTTGTGCGCCGGTTTGAGCAGGAAGATTGTACAATTTTAACCCGCACGCGCAGCGAAATGAACCTTTTGGATAAGGCATCGGTTACAGCGTGGCTGATGCAGGAAAAACCTGATGTTGTGATTATTGCGGCGGGCAATTCCGGCGGGGCAATTGCCAATCCGGGCCGTGGCGAGGATTTTATGTATGAAAACCTTGCCATAGCCAGCCACCTGATACATGGCGCCTATGAAGCCGGGGTGAAACAGCTGATTAACATTGCTGGCCCGCATATTTACCCCGAAGATACGTTTTTACCGACGTTGGAGCGGGGGATTACGGGTGAACAGCTTAACCGTTCATGTGAGGCCGCATCTGTTGTACGGCTTGCTGCCTTGAAACTTTGTCAATTTTATCATCGGGAATATGGCGTTTCTTTCAGAACAGTTGTTCCGTTTGACGTTTATGGGCCGGGGGATAATTTTGGGCCGCTTTCGAGCCGGGTTATTCCGGCGATTATTCGTAAAGCAGTGGAAGCAAAGGAGGCCAATGCAGGGCATATGGAGCTGTCGGGTGTTGGCACGGAAGTACGTGAATTTCTGTATGTTGATGATTGCGCCGATGCCATTGTTACCTTTTTGAAATATTATGGTTACAAGGGCCCGGTTAATATCGCGACCAGTTTTAATTTCGGTGTCACGCTCGCGGAGCTTGGCTATATGATTGCCGATATTGTCGGGTTTGACGGGCGGATTAAATTTTTGCGCAAAATACAAGCTGGTAGCGGGGAACGACGCCTTTGCGGGCAGACATTACGCTCTATTGGCTGGCATCCGCAATGCAGCCTTGAAATGGGGATTCGCAAAACTCTGGATGCGTTTCTGAAGGGCAATTATCGGGAATATGACATGAAAAATGAACGTTTCACGTTATGCCCGGCCTGATATTAAATGCGGCGGGATTAAAGCGTTTCTTTTTTAACAAGACCAAAATGTATTGATCGAAACTGATTAATACAGCCCTTGGGCGGGCTGGCTTATCGCGCGCTTGCCTTTTGCGATATGGGCTGCGTGGTGCCGTTATTTCCAACCAGTCCCAACCCGTTCTCAACCTGTGCTTAATGAGTTGTCTTCATAGAAAACGGGTATAAGACCCGTTTTGCTTACAATTAGCCTGTCCACATACGACGTGCGCCCGTTGGCCATTTCTGTGTGGATTTTTTATTTCCGCAACATTGCAGGACGTTACGTCAACCGGTCGCAATTCATGCGCCCGGCGTTTGGGCGTGTTCTGCTGTTCGTAAAGGGATACAATGAATGAATTACAATCTTACAGGTAAACGTGTTTTTATTGCCGGTCATAACGGCATGGTCGGGTCGGCCCTTGTGCGCCGGTTTGAGCAGGAAGATTGTACAATTTTAACCCGCACCCGTAGCGAACTGGACCTTTTGGATCAGGCTGCGGTTATAGAATGGTTGAAACAGGAAAAGCCTGATGTTGTGATTATTGCGGCGGGCAAGTCTGGTGGGTCCATTGCCAACCGTGACCGCCCGGTGGAATTTATGTATGAAAACCTTGCTATTGGTATGCATTTGGTACGGGGTGCATATGAGGCCGGGGTGGGCAAACTGGTGAATATTGCGGCACCGTATATTTACCCGGAAATGGCGTATGTGCCGAACGACGAACAAACACTGATGAGTGGTCGTCTTCATCCCGCCTATGAATCTTCTGCTATGGCGCGTCTTGCTGTTCTGAAGCTGTGCCAGTTTTATTATCAGCAATATAATGCAAATTTTACCACTATTATTCCGGCCGAGATTTATGGACCGGGGGATAATTTTGATCGGCTGTCAGGCCGGGTGATGCCCGCCTTTATCCGCGCGGCGGAAGAAGCAAAGCAGGCCAAAGCCCCGTATATGATATTGCGGGGATTTAGCACGGCAGTCCGCGAGTTTATTTATGTGGATGATTTCGCCGATGCGGTTGTTACCGTTATCAAACGTCAAAAGGGATGTTACACGGTAAATATTGGTGCGGGTTTCAGCATTACGCTACGTGAGCTTGTTTTCAAAGTTGCCGATATTGTGGAGTTTGAAGGAGAGATCAAATTTTTGCAAAAAATGCCTGCCGGGGTGGCAGAACGTTTTCTTACCCCAACAAAAGCCAAATTTTTGGGCTGGCAGCCAAAATACAGCCTTGAGGAAGGAATTTACAAAACCTGGGAAGCGTTTACTCAAGGCAGGTATCGGGAATATGACCTGAAACTGGTTGGTTAATGTGAGGTCCGACCTGATGTTATTTACAAAGAAATTAGCATCAGGTCGGACATGTATTGCATATGACTATCTTCAAGTCACAGTTCGAAAATCAGGCCTTTGTTTTATCTTTTTGCATATTCCGCTTTGAACGTTTTATATGTTTCGGCCAGACCGTCTGCCAGTTCGATATGCGGTTGCCAGCCAAAAGACCGCAGGCGTGCGGAATCCATCAGTTTTCGCGGGGTGCCGTCTGGTTTTGAAACATCAAACGTCACCTCGCCGGTGTAACCGGTAACAGTTGCGATCAGTTTTGCCAGTTCGCCGATGGGGATATCAATCCCACTACCGACATTGATATGGCTGCACATTGGTGTTGT
The DNA here is from genome assembly GCF_002115825.1 of Thalassospira sp. MCCC 1A01428. Lineage (GTDB taxonomy): Bacteria > Pseudomonadota > Alphaproteobacteria > Rhodospirillales > Thalassospiraceae > Thalassospira. The sequence goes on from NZ_JFJZ01000026.1 coordinate 48,099, forward strand.
GTGTGCCTGATAAATGTCCCTGGGCAGGTTCATGACAAAAATGGAAGCCCGGGCCATGTCACTGACATGCAAGAACTCACGGCGCGGGGTGCCTGTCCCCCAGATTTCGACATTTGGCGCGCCATTTATTGTTGCTTCGTGAAACCGGCGGATTAACGCCGGGATAACATGGCTGTTTTGCGGATGGTAATTATCACCCGGCCCGTAAAGGTTGGTCGGCATGACACTGCGGTAATCACGCCCATATTGACGGGCATATGATTCGCACATTTTAATACCGGCAATTTTGGCAATGGCATAGGGTTCGTTTGTGGCTTCAAGATACCCGCTTAATAATGCGCCTTCGGCCATCGGCTGATCCGCATCACGGGGGTAGATGCAACTTGACCCCAAAAACAGCAACCGCTGCACATTTGATAAATGCGCTGCGTGGATGATGTTGGCTTCAAGCATCAGATTTTGATAAATGAAATCGGCGGGATAGGTATTATTAGCATGAATACCGCCCACTTTTGCTGCCGCCAGATAAACCTGATCAATGCTTTCCTGTGCGAAAAAATCCGATACATCCGCCTGGGATACCAGATCGAGTTCATCATGCGTGCGGACCACAAGGTCCACGTCTGCCGACGCCTCAAGTTGCCGCAGGATCTGACTGCCAACCATTCCCCGATGGCCGGCAACAAACACCCTTTGACGTTTGCTTGCCATCAGCTTTCCACCTGTAAGGAAACATTAAATCCGTGGTGTTGCAAAAGGGCATGACGGCGTGCCTGATCAAGATCAAACTCCATCATCTCGTCGACCATTTCATCCAGTGTGATTTCAGGCAACCATCCCAGATCTTTTTCCGCTTTGGAAGCATCACCCAACAATGTCTCGACTTCTGCCGGACGGAAATAACGCGGATCAACCCTGACAATCACATCACCAGCCTTTACGGATGGCGCAAGGTTTCCGGTGATAGTCTCAACCACGGCACATTCGTCAACACCTTCACCCTCAAAGCGTAAAGTAATACCAACAAATGCCGCTGCTTTTTCAATGAACTGACGCACGCTATACTGCTTGCCCGTCGCGATGACATAATCTTTGGGTTCATCTTGCTGCAACATCATCCATTGCATGCGCACATAGTCCCTGGCGTGTCCCCAGTCGCGCAAGCTGTCCATATTTCCCATGAACAGGCATTTTTCCATCCCGTGGGCAATATTTGATATCCCGCGCGTGATTTTGCGTGTGACAAACGTTTCGCCACGACGACAGCTTTCATGGTTAAACAAAATACCGTTGCATGCATACATGCCATAGGCTTCGCGGTAGTTAACCGCAATCCAGTAGGCATAGAGCTTGGCGACGGCATAGGGGCTGCGCGGGTGAAAAGGTGTGGTTTCCTTTTGCGGAATTTCCTGAACCAGACCGTACAGCTCGCTGGTTGAGGCCTGGTAAAAGCGGGTTGTTTTTTCCAGCCCTAAAAAGCGGATGGCCTCAAGCAACCGCAAGGTTCCAAGAGCGTCAACATCTGCGGTATATTCGGGTGCCTCAAAGCTGACTGCGACATGGCTTTGTGCCCCAAGGTTATAGACCTCGTCGGGGCGCACATCATTTAGAATACGCGTCAGATTGCTGGTATCGGACAAATCGCCATAATGCAGAAACAGCTTACGGCCGGTTTCATGGGGATCCTGATAAAGATGATCAATCCGGCCGGTATTTAGCGAACTGCTACGGCGCTTAATGCCATGAACTTCATAGCCCTTTTCAAGCAGAAATTCTGCCAGATAACTGCCATCCTGGCCGGTAATTCCTGTAATCAGTGCTTTTTTGGTCATTATTCGGTTCGGCCTTCAGTCTCACTAAAATTGCGCCCGTAATCATCATCAAGACGCACGATATCATCTTCACCAAGATAGGTTCCCGACTGAACCTCGATCATTTCCAGCGGAATTTTACCGGGGTTTTCCATCCGGTGAACCGCTCCCAGCGGGATATAGGTAGATTCATTCTCGCGCAACAGGAACTTGCGCTCATCACAGGTGACCAGCGCGGTTCCTTTGACGACGATCCAGTGTTCGGCCCGATGATGATGGTGTTGCAACGACAGCTTCGCGCCAGGCTTCACCGTAATGCGTTTAACCTGGTGTCGTTCCCCGATTTCAATGCTGTCATAGGCCCCCCAGGGGCGGGCCACCTTGCGGTGTGCAACGGCCTGGGAACGATCCTCAGCGACGAGTTCCGCCACGACTTTTTTAACATCTTCCACCTTGTCACGGCTGCTGATCAACAAGGCATCAGGTGTATCTACCACGATCAGGTCCCGAACCCCCATGGTCACGATCAGCCGGTTCGGATCCGCATGAACAAAGGTATTTTCCGTCTCAATTGTTTTTATGTTTTCCGTAGCACCCCCAAGGCTATTTCCAGAGCTGTCGGAAAGGCTCATGTCAGACAGCGCGTTCCAGCTGCCGACATCACTCCAGCTGCCTGCGAACGGGAAAATAACAACGTTATCGGCCTTTTCCATCACCGCATAATCAATGCTTTTAGCAGTGGCACTTGCAAATTCTGCGGCATCCGGACGCCGAAACAGCCCATCTGGGACACTTTTGGACATTGCCCGTCGACAGGCTTCAAGCATTTCGGGCTCAAAAGTTGCGAGTTCTTTTATCAAAACGTCGCGGCGCACCAGAAATATACCGGCATTCCAGACATGCCGACCAGAGGCCAGAAACGCCGTTGCCCGCTCAAACACCGGTTTTTCAAGAAACCCGTGTGATTGATAACACCCATTATCCAGTTTCTCGCCCATTTCAATATAGCCATAAGCGGTACTGGGCGAATGGGGCATCACGCCAAAGGTCACAATTTTGCCATCCATCGCAGCGGGAACGGCCTGTTCGACCATGCCAACAAACGCATTTGTATCGGGAATATAATGATCGGCCGGGCAAAAAAGCAGCAAATCACTATCTTCGCCCCCCGCCAGCGCCCCAAGCGCCATGGCCGGTGCTGTATCGCGTCCTTCCGGCTCCAGAATTTGCAGGATGTCAAAGCTTGCGGATAATGCTGCCTCTTCAACCAGAAACCTTTGGGCCTCTGAACCGATCGCGATAATATCGGAAAATGACCGAAGCCGGTCGAATGTCAATTGCAACAATGACTTGCCATTGATCAGCGGTACAAACTGTTTCGGATAATCCCGACGCGACAGCGGCCATAAACGCGTGCCGGATCCGCCGCATAAAACGATTGGGGAAATATTATCGATACTAACTACCACAATACCCACCTTTGGAAAAAATCAATATGAAACAAATTTATTTTCACATCTTGTTGATTCACAATATATAAATTAACAAACGCACGTGCTTTCAGCATGTATTATTTCGATATAATCAGAATTTTATTCTTATGAAACAAAATATTATTCGTGACGTATATTTATGGATCTTGGGACGTGTTTTTTCTCAACGAGTATCATTTCACGAATAATGTGATATCCGGCCGGGTAGTCATCAACTCTGTCTTTTACATTTAAGTTGTCAAAATTAAATGGATATGAAAATAGGTCGATCATTCTAAAATCCCCACTTATAATATCGAAGTTATATATGTCTCCATTGTTGATATGAGTGGTGGTAAGTAAATATTTGTAATCAGTCTGGAATAAGTTTTTCAAAAACTTATTTATATCCTCATATGAAAGATGAAATAAACAGTCTCTCACCATTATCAAGTCACAATTAGGCAAGGGGTCTTCGCAAATATTTGCGACATCGAATTGTATTAAGTCGGATGAAAATTTTTTCTTATTAATATCGATAACGGAAGGCGCTATATCAAAACCAAAATATTTTACGTCTATTTTTGGAAGTACTTCTTTCATCCAATTAAAGTCACCGCATGGAGCGTCCACAAACACCTCTACATTAAGCTGTGGCAATGTTTTAATCAACCAATTTCTTAATGGTTCGGTGTAAGCAATCTCACTGCCTTCTCCACTACCAGACTCTTTAGATAGCCATAGGTTTTTTTCATAAATTTCGGTGAAACGTTCGCTAATATTGCCCTTCGTTAGCATGGATTTATATGTTTTTCGTCGTTTTAGCGTGAAAGGAAATTGTAAAATTGAAAGTATTGTTTTAAGGAAACCTTCCCGCCGTAATTTTTGCAGGGTTTTTTCTAATAAGTTCACTTATTGTTCCTTATAATTGCAGTGTTACAGTAGTGTTTTTATTTTGTTTTTCAAGAAATCCGCGTGACTGGAGACAATCATAATTCAGTTTTTTGCGCATTTCAATATGTTCATAGACGGTACTGGGCTAATGAGGCATTATCCCAAAGGTGAAAATAATGATTTGGCATTGATCAGCGGTACAAACTGTTTCGGGTAATCTCGACGGGGTAGGGGGCCCAAACGTGTGTCGGATCCACTGCATAAAATGAGAAATTTAACATAGCGTCGATGGTTTATCATATATTACTCAAAGAGATATAATTATATGAAAATTTCGAAAATAAAAGTCAAAAACTTATTATTCAATTGCGTTCAATCTTTGGTAAGTCTTCGATCTCGCGACATTTCTGTTATCTTTTCTTCAACAAATAATTTGAACTCAGATCTAAATCGTTCTTTGGAAAAAAGCTCTGCTCTTTTTCGGCACTTCTCAGAGACATTGTTATATTTAGGGAAAAAATTTTCAAACTTATCCACTGCGGCGAGTAAAGAAGGGATGGACTGTGTATCAAAAAATAACCCAGTTTCGTTTTCAACTACTGTTTCTAGAGCACCGCCCTTGCCATAGGCAATCACTGGTGTACCGCTTGCCATAGCCTCAACTGGTAGAATGCCAAAATCCTCTTTAGCTGCAAAAATAAAGGCCTTTGCATTCGCAAGGTATTCTTTTAATTTTGAAAATTCTTGATGACCTAGAAAAAATAAATTTTTATGCTCACTGCATATTTTCTTTATTTTATGAGCATCAGGGCCGTCCCCAATAATGTAAAGCGTGCGGTTAGGAGTTTGAGAAAAAGTTTGAGCAACGAGATCTATCTTTTTATATGGGACCAAGCGCGATGCCGCTAAATAAAATTCTTTTTTCTCAGATTTTTCCTCAAAGTCTTCTATGGATACTGGAGGGTATATGGTAGTCGCCGTCCTCCTATAACATTTCGACACTCTTTTATTTACAAAATCCGAATTTGAAATAAAAAAATCAACAGAGTTTGATGATCTGACGTCAAAATTTCTAATGTATTGAAGTAGGAATCTAATAGCAAAAGATTTTATTCCACTGTTTAAGCCAGAATCTCTAAGATATTCATGTTGTAAATCCCAAGCATATCGTATAGGAGAATGAATATAGCTTATATGGAGTTGATCTGGTCCAGTTATAACCCCTTTTGCAACAGCGTGGCTGCTAGAAATTACAAGATCATATTTAGAAAGGTCTAGCTGTTCTATCGCCATGGGAAATAGGAAAAATAAATTTCTATATATTCTTTCTATTTTTGGTATTTTGTTTAAAAAAGACGTCGTTATTTTGTTCTTGAGGAAGGTAATTTCCGGAGATTTTGGTTTGTGTATCAAGGTGAATATGTCAGCGTCTGGAAATAAATTATTTATCTCAAAAATTACCCTTTCTGCTCCGGAGTATGTGATTAGCCAATCACATACAATTGCTATTTTGATTTCCTTTTTTTTTGTGGTTTGTGTTTCTACTTCCGAATTTTTATTTTTCATTTTGAAACCCAACATATATATTCTATGGTTGAATTCATCAATCTACCTAACTGTTATACGTTTCTATAAGCTCGTCGATGTACGATTTTTTATCTAGACGTAAGTACGGATTCGACGAAGTATCAATATCATAATACTCGTTTTTTTCGACATCATTCATTTTTAAAATTAAATCTGCTTCTGATCCTATTTTGAATATTATACCTAATTTATATTTCTGAATGGCCTCGCCTGGCGCAGTGTCTTTTGGAGCAATTATAGGGCAATTACGTGCCATTGCCTCAAACGCCACTAGGCCTTGTGTTTCATATAATCTTGAGGGTATGATTAGCGCAGAGCAACTGTCTAATAGCTGATTTATTTCAGATCTATTTTTCCATCCTAAGAACGACACGCTTTTATATTTTTTTCTAAGATTTTCTTCTAATTCACCAGATCCAACCACAACTCCTTTAAAACCTCCTGCCTCGCAGGCGGAACAAAAAATGTCCACTCCTTTTTCTGGTGAAATGCGGCCAATATATAAAAAAAAATCGTTTTTACGGTTGATATGTTTTGGCCCTATGAGCACGGGCTCGGTAAGAATTGTAGGTAATATTTTTGTTTCTTGTTTTGGGAAATGTTGGTGTATTATTTTGTCGCTAAAATTTGAAACTGATATCATCAGGTTAATTTCTCCTTTTAAAATTTTTAAAAATTGTGAACCAATAAAATGTCGGAGCAGTCTATATGTTTTTACATAGTACGAATTTTTATCGCAATCGGATACGATGCATTTCCATCCCATAGGTTTGTAATGGCATATGTGGTTTTTTTTGTAATTGTATAGTCCTCCATTTGGACATATTATAGAATAATCGTGAATTGTAAGAATTTTTTTTAATTTTCCTCTTTTCTGGTTGAATTTTAAAACACTTGGCGAAAGTCCTTTTAACCAGTTGTGATAATGTAATACTACAGACGTATCCTCTAAATGTATTAAATTTTTTAGTTTCGATCGTGCCTTGAAGTTCCACAAGGATCGAAAAAGCGATATATATTTTTCCTTTCCGGAAAAGCTTATTTTTTGATTGAGATCAGTAAATGGAATTTCAAGATTTATTATTTCTTCATCGGGGGGGCCATCGCAAAAAAAGAAGTGCACATTTTTTCCTCTCTTATACAAGCTTATTGCGCTTTCTATAGCGACCTCTGAGGCTCCGCCATTTCTGTGACCATAATCATTTAATATAATTATTTTCATTTAAATATCCGATGGTATATATAAACGGGGTCAAGTATAAGCTTCGCCAATCTGTACATTATTGGATGTGATTTTATGTTATGCTTTTTACCCATTTCTTTGCAGTGGTTCGAAATTTTCTTTTTGTAGGAGTAAGATGATGTTATGGCTGTTGAGTGTATTCGAAAACTGGCGATTTTGAGCATATATCTTTTGGGCTTTTTGTTTTTTGAGTAACAATCAAAGATAAATTCACCATCCCATGCTATTTTGTTTTTAACATTAAATTTTATCTCCTCAAATACTTCATTTCTAAAAAAGAATCCTTGTTGAAATATGGTTGTTGCGTTGCTAATGTACCGTTCTTTCGAAAAAAAACTCGGGTAAATAGACCTTATTTCTTTCCCGTCAATGTCAATCAAGTTGCCCGCGAAAAAAAATAAATCTGTATTTTTACTTTTTTCCATTTTTTTGACTACTATTTTAAGAATGTCGGGGAATAACCGATCGTCCGCATTCAAAAAATAGTAATATCGACCCTTTGCAACTGAAAATCCTTTATTTAGGCCATCTGCAGGCCCATCATCCTTTTCAAAAATGTGTTCAATATTTTTGTGCTGTCTTATAATTTCCTGACTACCGTCAGTACTCCCTGCATCTATGATAATATGCTGTATCGAAACATCTTTTTGTTGTTGGACCGATTTTATACAGTCCTCAATAAAATCTTTCTGGTTAAAAGATAAGGTAACAATCGAAAAATCATACATTTTCTTATACTTCGCGTTTATTTATAAATATTGCGGCGCTTATCGCTAGAATGGTGATTCCATCAACGTAAGTGGTTCCTCGAATTGTGCAAAAAATAATTCCAACTAAAAAGGTTGGGAGCCACGGAGATGAGTTACAGTAGAGATGTGTTTTAATTGCTTTAAAAACCATGAAAAAATAAAAAAACAATCCAATTAATCCAAACTCAGTAGTGATTTTAAATAAAATTGATGATCCGTCTTCGTTATTAAGTTGAGGGAACATTATGACGTTTGTTAAATTGTAATCTTGGTATGCTGTAGGCATATTCATAATTCCGTATCCAAAGGGATGATTTTTTAGCGTGAATAAACTAACATTGTATCCGTTTAAGAAAACTATTGAAGAAACATTTTCAACTAAAAATCCATTTTTTTGTAATATTCCATATAAAGTTTGATTCACGCGATCAGTTATTTCTGATGGCAGATAACTATATATACTTAAAACTAACCCAACAACAATTAACGACGATATGAGAAAATAAAATGGACTCTTTCTTTTTGATAAAATATATAAAAATATACATGTGAAAAATACGATCAAGAGTGTTGCTGATGGGCAGATGATTAATGTTAAAATAATCATCGCTATTGAAATAATTCCTAATTCCTTTTTAACCCAGGCATAGTGACAAGTTAATAAATAAATGATCGGTGAGTAGCCTATTGCAAGCATGGATGGTTCCGGATATATACCAGTATAGCGTTCAGTTGGTAAAAAATAGTGTGGGTATGAATTTACTGTCGAATGTAATGTTTCTGCTATATTAATTCCGGAAGATATTTCAAATAATTGAAGCATAAAATTTATGAATACAAAAATTTTTATCGCTGCAGGAAGTTTTTTCAGTCCTAAGTGGAAGGAATTAGAAAAAGACAGTAACAGTAAAGGTACAATAAGCGCAGACATCCATGATTTTTGAAATGAAAATAAGCTAACACCTATTTCATGGTTGTAAAGTAGAGATGTTATTGATAGTAACATAAAGAATATAGTTAATATTATATTTCTCTTTGATGTGGTTGACGTAATTAAAACAATTGGCGATAAAAACACATATATAGGTATCGTTATCGAGAATAAAGATATCTGAAGTGGCCATAAAAGTAAGCCTGAAGATAGATAAATTGTTGATGCATTTTCTTTTGATATTTTCATGTCAATTTCTGTTTAGAATTTTTCTATATAATGAAATATATTTTTGCGATGCTTCTGTGACGTCGAATTTTCTCATAAATTCGCTTATATATGAGCGTTTATATTCTCCTGCTGGAAAATTATTTAACACCCATTCAATTCCATTTATAAGAGAAGTTGTACTATTATTCTGAGCAAGATAACCGTTGAATTTGTGCTCTACGATATCTTCAAGACCTGTATCATCAAATGCTATGACGGGAGTTCCACTAGAAATCGCTTCAACTGCTGTTTTCCCGAAAGCTTCTTGAGTGGAAGGCATTAAATAACAATCGGCCATTGCATATATTTTTGAAAGTTCCTCATCGTTGCGAATTTTCCCAAAATTGTAATCAAAAATCCCTTGTTCATTTGGTACTTCTCCAAATGAGTACAACTGTATTCCAAGTTTTTTCTTTATTTTTGATATTTTTTTTATATGAATATATCCTTTGTATATAGCGTTCTGATTTATTGCTCCGCACAAAACTATTTTTCTGTCAGATTCTATTTTTAGTGTTTTGCGAGCTTTGTTTTTTTCTAAGTATGGGAATAATTTTATATTTACCGAGTTGGCGATGTAGTGTGTTGATTTTCCTCTTTTTATGATATTAGTTTTTTTTGCTTCTTTTTCCAACCACTTGCTTATAAAAACATAATGGATCTTATGAGTTATTTCATTCTTCTTTTCGTAAATTTGTGACGAAATGTCGTTGGTTTTCGGTGCTCTTAGAATACGGCAATTGCCACATCCCGTTATATAATTGCTACAATTTAGAGAATAATGGCAACCGCCGGTGAAGGGCCACATGTCTCTGACTGTCCATACTATCGGAGTGTTGATTTTCTTAATGTCATTAATACTAATCATGGAGTTGTTTATCCAGTGAAGGTGAACTATATCCGGATTTTCTTTTTCGATCAGCCTTAATAAATTTATACCGTATCGTCCCGTGGAAAATAGATCTCTTTTTCTGGGCGCATACGGTAGTAATCTTAATTTCTCAATTCGAGACTTTCTGGTTAATAATTCTGGGTTTATGAAAATTTCATTTTCGTTATTATTTATATTTCCCGGTGATGTAAAAATAGATTCTATTCCTTCTGTTATTAGTGCTTTGTGTAACCAATATGCGCCCCTTCCAGCTCCACTGTAAATATCAGCTCCACTAACATGTAAAATTTTAATTTTTGTCATGTTCTTTTTTCTAATACAAAAAAATGATGGTATGGGTTTAGCGGTGCTCTGTAACTTTTTTTTATAATAGCTATCTCGCTAATATCATTTTCGATTTTTTTCAAAGGGTATTCTTTTTTGTTTATTTCCCAGTAATGTTGCCCATCAAATTTGTGTTCTTTTCTTTTTTGGAATATTTTTTTTATCTGAAGATTCAATTTTAATCCTCTTGGTAGTTTTGCTTGAAGGGGATAAACTATTTCAGCGTCTGGTAAGCTAATTATTATCTTTTTTCTAGAAACACGGATCATTTCTTTAAGTGCGATCAGACTATCCTGGTATTTCACGTGTTCTAGCATTTGAAAAGCACAGCAAACATCAAATGAATTATCACTAAGTGGAATATTCGTTGCTGATGCGATAATATCTGGATGTGTATCTTCTACGTAATCTAACGTAGTTACATTAATTCTGTCCATATTTAATAAAGTTTTAAGTAAGCCATTTCCTGGTCCGATTTCGAGAACAGTGTTAGGTTCTATTTTCGTTATTTCATTTATTTGATGCCAGATACTGGCCCACCTTTCGGGAGTTAAATATTTCGAGAATTTGTAATGATCAGATAAAACTTGGGCTTCATATTTCTTATACATATTCTTTCTCATGGTTTTTCAACTCCCTATATCCCCATGTTATTAATATAACGTAAAAAAACGCGGAGGTCAGTGAGTATAATTCAATAGTTGTCATTGGGTTATATTCAAAATAGAAACATGCGGCTAAAGAAAATAATTTTACAACAGTTCCTGTTGCTTCATATATAAATAATTGTTTTTGTTTGTGTATTGTGGTGAGGCTAGCTACGATAGGTTTGTTTATGACCATAAACACTAGCCATATTACAAGCGCAGATGCGTACTTACCTGAATTTATCCATACTTCGCCAAATACTATGCGATATATTTCAGGGGAAAATATATAAATAAAAACCGCCATTGGTAGTGATGCTAAAAGCAAAAATACTGTTACCTTTTTTAAGGCTTTATTTTTTGTTTCGCGGGAATCATTTGACGATGTTAAGTGTGAGTAGTATATTTGAAAGGTCGCTGTTGCAATTATATTAACTGGAATAAATAGCGTGTTCATTGCCATTGCATAATAGCCAGTTTGTTCTTTAGATGAAGTTATGCTTAAAAAGAAGAGTGGAAGTGAAATCGAAACGATGCTTAGAAGTTGTTGCGGCGTTCTGTATATTATTAAATCTTTATTTTCCATTATTGTCTGGATTTGTTTTTTAAACGTTGGCTTAGAAAAATAATAATTTTGTGTGTGTGTGATAAAGGTAACTATTTGTATTGTTTGAGATATTAGTGTTGCTGTTATTAGAGTGAAAAAGGTGTTTGAGATTAGTGATCCAAATATTTTTATTGAACTTGAAGATATTGATGCTACAATGTTAGATTTTGGAATTAATTTTAAATTTTTTGTTTTTATGGCGATGCTAGTGTATATGTTTATATGGCTAGAAAATATTATGTAAATTGGAAGTGCTGCAATCCATATGGCGTGTTCGGTGTTTATTTTTTTATCTTCCATGTAGAAATAAATGCATAACGTTACAAGTGTTAGTATGGAAAATACATATGAAATATTTTGTGCTGTTTTTATAAGGACGAATGTTTTTTCATGATTTTTTTCTAAAGGTATTCCGAGAGGTAAAGATAGAGTTGCACAAGAAGAAATGATCTCACCCACTGAAATAAAGTAACTTAATTCTCCTATTGATGATGGTTCATAAATTCTTGAAATAATTGGTAGTGACGCAAAGATAATTATCTTTGACGTGGCATTACCAATTATGAGTGATAACCAGGAAAAAATCATTTTTCTTACTGCTAAGGGGGTTAGTAAGCATTCCGGTGAACAAACCCGTTCACCAAGGTCATAAACATAATTCGCAAATCCAGCCACGGCGACCAGTTCTGGATATAATACATATCGTGCAGTACACGCTGGCGCATTTTTTCATCCGTGTCGGTTTCGCCGCGCCAGCCGTTGATCTGGGCCCAGCCGGTGATGCCGGGCTTGACCCGGTGGCGGGCGAAATAGCCATCAATACGGGTACGGTAAAGTTCGTTATGGGCTGTGGCGTGGGGCCGGGGGCCGACGAGCGACATATCGCCGCGCAGCACGTTGAAAAGTTGTGGCAGCTCGTCCAGGCTGGTTTTGCGCAGGAACGCGCCCAGGGGCGTAATGCGCGGGTCGTTGCGCCGCGCCTGTTGCACTTTTTCCGGTGTATCGGTCATTTTATCCACATACATGGAGCGAAATTTCATCACGCGGATTGTCTCGCCATTAAAGCCGTGGCGCAACTGCGCAAATAGCACCGGCCCCCGGCTGGTGAGTTTTACCGCAATGGCAATACCCAGCATGAGCGGGGAAAGGAGCGTAAGGGCAATCGCGCCGAGCACCATATCTTCGAGCCGTTTAACCCACCAGCCCCGCTCGCCAAAAGGCCGCATGGCCCGGCGCAAAAAGGGCAGGCCCGCCAGAATAACCCATTCGCTGGCAACATCCCCCGCCTGGCCTTCGTTCAGGTCTGAAATTTCAACCAGGTCTGATGAAATGGCACCAACATCATCAAGAATATCGGCATAGCGGATTTTGTCGCTGGAGCTTACAGCCATCACCACAATATCGGGCCTGGCCTCGCGCATTTCCCACAGCGCATCACGCAGGCTTTCTTCTGCGTGGTCATCCTGAACGATCCTGCAGTTATGGACAATCGAGAACTGGTGGCTTTCGGCCCGCGCCCGAAGCTGTGAGATCACCAGGGGTTCCGGTGCGCTGGAAACAAGCGCGATCCGGGGCCGAAAATGGCCCGCAATGCCCTTGCGCCGCAGCCAGATGAAAACGCCAACCCGCAATGCAAGCAGCAATCCCGTTCCCGCAAGCAGCGAGTACCCGGTCCATAAGCGTGAAAAATCCTCGGATACTTTTGCAAAATAGGCGAAGACCAGCAACAGGGCGTAGGTCCCCAATTGTGCCGTAAGCAGGCGGAACAGGCCAATTTGCATGGTTTCGGGGTTAAGCGTTGCATAGCCCCGGATCAGCACCATGACCATTAAATAAAGCAGGGGCGCCATGAAGGTGGGAACAAGAAAGCCATCAGGGGGAAAGAAGGCGTCAAATCGCAAAAACGAAGCAATCATCGCGCCGAGCAACAGGACGATGACATCGCCCAGTGCAAAAAGGTCGCGTAGAATTGCCTGATTTCTGCTGTGTGTTAACACCCAGCAATCCCCCATCATTGCCGTGCGGCCATTGATGAGCCGCCGTTATTTATGTCCCACTATACGATCAGTAAGGCGTGTTAATACGCACCCGACCGTAATGTTCATGCAACCAGTGTCCCAAAGACTGGTCGAACGTATAATCCTTCTTAATGACGTGCGTAGCAAGCTGACACTGCAAAAGGAACTGTCCAAAGGAATAGGTGGGGCAAAATTGCAGCCCGGTTTACCGCCAGAGCAGATGTAGGCGGCATGTGACATTGATTTAAGCTATTGTAACCAATTGCTTTATCATACCGATCAGCAGGTGAAATTTGCCATGGTGTAACAGAAATATTTAATATTTAAAATGAGCTGCGGCGGTTAATTTTGACCATTGAGTCAGGATCGGGCGAATCCGCGATGCGTCGCGGGCCGGTTAACCGGCTTTGCGAACGATTCCGGCAATCAGGATACCAGCCAGAACCCCGCCCAGGCTTGCAATCATGTCTGCCAGAGATGCAATACGTCCATTGCCAAAATGGGCCTGCAAAAGTTCCAGCCCTGGTGCGCCAAGGGCGACCACAAGAACAAGGAAAACGCTGAGCATGCGACGGCCACACACCATGATGGGCCAAAATGCCATGGCGGCAAAAACGCTGACATGAACAACCTTATCGAGGTTATGTTTGTCGGTAACGGCGTATCGGCGTTCGATCCCGGCATAAGCAATTACAACCAGCCCACATACCCACAAAAGCAGCAAAATAACCCGATAACGATAAAGCCAGTCTTTAAGCTGAAGCATAAACCCGGCCGTTTTTGGGGGAGTGTTTTGGGTATCCAATGATTCAGCCAAATGTGTTGTTGCCGTTGATGCGCCAGAAGGGTTTGTTGCATGGTGCGACACATGCGCTGGTTGCTCGAGCATGGGGGACATCCTGAAAGTGCCGGATATGCACAATCCGGATTATTGCACGGCGATATTATTTTAAAGCCCAACAGCAATACATCACGCCAGACAGAGCATCAACCATGATCCGGGATAGGAGCTATCAGGCAACTGGCTTTACCCGTCGCTGGGATGCTGTGGGGCAAAGTGCCCGCCAAGCTGGTAACTTTCGCCCGGATGGGTGAATTTTGCCACTGTAATGGGGGTGCCGTGAAACCAGGTGCGCCGATGTAATACCAGGCACGGTGCGCCGTGGGCGATATCCAGGCGTTTGGCGGTGGTGTTATCTGCTGCTATTGCTTCGATCAAATGCTGGGCATCTGAATAGGGGGCGTTGGCCAAAAGCCAGGCCGCAGCGGTAATATCCCTGAAATCCTGTTGGGCAAAGGCCGGGGCGGCGGCAAGGTTAACCCAGCGGTCCTCGACCTGAACAGGAACATTTTCTTCGCGGTGCAGACAGACAAAATGGCACAGCGATGCCCCCGGTGTCAGACCAAACCGGGTTGCAAGGGGGGCATCGGCGGCCACGGTATCAAAGGTTATAATTTCGCTATCATGGCGGTGCCCGCGGGCGCGAATATCGCGGTCAATTGCGCGAATTTCCAATATCGGTGATTGCCCTTTGCGATCGGCAACATAGGTGCCGGCCCCTCTGGTGCGGGTTAAAACGCCTTCCGCCACCAGTTCGCGCAAGGCGCGGTTTACCGTCATGCGCGATGCCCGAAAAACCCGGACCAGCTCCATTTCGGTTGGAATTTGCTGGCCGGAAATCCAATGCCCGGAAATGACATTGCGCGCCAGTACCCGTTTGATCTGGGCATAAAGCGGGCCATTACCATCAAGGGTCAGGTTGGTAGCGGACAGCGTTGCAGGCAAATCCTGGGTCAAGAAACGGGCCTTTTTCGTCATATCTGATGTTGCCACCGGCGTAAAAGGGGCAATCGAACCAGGGAGCTAAACACGATTTCGTTAAATGTATAGATCTTTTGTCTGCGTGTAATGCCGGGAAATGTCAAAAATATCGCAATATTCAGGCATTTTCCCCCGAAAACCTTTCTCTTGCCAAGTTGACAAAGAGCGATTTATAGATTTGTATATACATATTGGATCAAAAGAAGGCCTTTGGCCCGGCAATTTGCCGGCGGGGGTCTATTGATGCCGGTTATGACGTCGTAATCACCGTGCCCCAAACAGGGCCTTAACCTGCCGATGGTGAAAAATCATGGAAACGATCAAGCTAATCCCGGGTGAATTGACACTGGCCCAATTGCGCAAAATTGCCGCTGGCAATGTGCAGATCGATATTGACGATGCCTGCCGGGAGCGGGTTGTTATCGCCGCCGGCACGGTGGAAGAAGTGTTGAAACGCGGCAAAAGCGTTTATGGCATCAATACCGGCTTTGGCCTGATGGCAAAAACCCGCATTGATGAAGACAGCCTGCGCGATTTGCAGCGCAATCTGGTGCTCTCGCACTGCACCGGCACGGGGGATCCGCTGTCTGATGCGGTGGTACGGCTGGTTCTGGCATTAAAAATCACCAGCCTTGCTGCCGGGCATTCCGGGGTGCGACCGGTGGTGATCGATACCCTGATCGCGCTGTTTAATCATGGCATTTACCCGCTGATCCCGGCCAAGGGGTCGGTCGGGGCATCGGGCGATCTGGCACCGTTGGCCCATATGAGCCTGGCCTTGATTGGCGAGGCCGAGGTCCGCCATGAGGGTACCGTTATTTCCGCCACCGAAGGCCTGGCCAAAGCCGGGGTAGATGCCGTGACACTGGCGCCAAAAGAAGGCCTGGCCTTGTTAAACGGCACGCAGGTTTCAACCGCCCTTACCCTGTTTGGTTTGTTTGCGATCGAGGATAATTTTGCGTCTGCTGTTTTGGCCGGGTCGGTTTCGGTTGATGCCGCCAAGGGCAGCGATACCCCGTTTGATGCCCGCATTCATAAATTGCGCCGTCAGCCCGGGCAAATTGCTGTGGCGGCCAAATATCGCGAATTGCTGGCAGATTCGGAAATTCGCCGGTCTCATGCCGATTGTGACCGGGTGCAGGACCCCTATTCATTGCGCTGCCAGCCCCAGGTGATGGGGGCGTGTCTGGATCAGATCAACCATGCTGCCGCCATTCTGGAGCGTGAAGCCAATGCGGTGACGGATAACCCGCTGATCTTCCCCGATGAGGGGGATATTTTGTCGGGCGGGAATTTTCATGCCGAACCGGTGGCCTTTGCCGCCGATATTCTGGCGATTGCGGCATCGGAAATTGGCGCGATTGCCGAACGCCGTATTGCCCTGTTGATCGACCCGGCAATGGTCGATCTTCCCGCTTTTCTGGTGGAAAATGGCGGGCTTAATTCCGGCTTCATGATTGCTCAGGTGACGGCGGCGGCCCTGGCATCGGAAAACAAAACACTGGCCCATCCGGCATCGATTGACAGTTTGCCAACCTCGGCCAATCAGGAAGATCATGTGTCGATGGCAACCTTTGCCGGGCGGCGTCTGGCTGATATTGCCGATAATGTGAATGGCATTATTGCGATTGAAATGCTGGCGGCCTGTCAGGCGATTGAATTTCGCCGCCCGATGACATCCAGCGATGCGCTGGAAAAAGTTATTGCATCGGTCCGCGCCGTGGCCGCGTTTTATGACAAGGACCGTTATTTTGCCCCCGATATTGCAGCGGTAAAGGCGCTTTTGAAATCGGCTGCCATTCATGGCTATGTCGATGATTTGCTGCCCAGTTTTGCCTGACCGGTTTTGTATCCCCGATGTATCTGCGGCACATCGGGGATACGGAACGGTTCTTGACCCGGCCCGGTGAAGCGTGCATTTAATTGTCTATACATAAAGACTTTGGCAAACACCAAAACAGGGACAGCATCATGTGGGATCATATCTGGATCAACGGCCATTTTGCCACCATGAACCCGGCCATCAAGCAGCCTTACGGGGCAATCCCCAATGGGGCGATGGCGGTGCAGGATGGCAAAATTTGCTGGCTGGGATTGATGGATGATCTGGCCGATGCACCGGAACAACTGGCAAAGTCTGTAACCGACCTTGCCGGTGCCTGGGTAACACCGGGGCTGGTGGATTGTCATACCCACCTGGTTTATGGTGGTAACCGGGCGGATGAGTTTGAAAAACGCCTGAATGGTGTCAGTTACGAAGAAATCGCCCGGGCGGGCGGGGGGATTCGGTCCTCGGTCACCGCAACCCGCGCTGCCAGCGAAGATGATCTGGTAAAACGGGCGCAAAAACGGTTGAACAATTTGCTGCGTGAAGGTGTCACCACCATCGAAATCAAGTCCGGTTATGGGCTGCGAACCGAAGACGAAGCCAAAATGTTGCGCGCCGCGCGGCGTTTGGGCGTTGAGAATAATATTGATGTGGTCACAACATTTTTAGGCGCCCATGCATTACCGCCGGAATATGCGGATGATGCCGACGGGTATATTGACCTGGTTTGTTCGCAAATGCTGCCTGCCATTGCCGCCGAAGGGCTGGCTGATGCGGTGGATGCGTTTTGTGAAAACATTGCCTTTAACACCGATCAAACCCGCAAGGTGTTTGAAGCCGCACGCGCCCATAATTTGCCGGTCAAATTACATGCCGAACAGTTAAGCGACCAGAAAGGCAGCATTCTGGCGGCTGGTTACCATGCCTTGTCGTCGGACCATTTAGAATATCTGGAAGAAGACGGTGTGGCGGCGATGGCACAAGCCGGGGTGGTGGCGGTGTTGCTGCCCGGTGCGTTTTACTGTTTGCGCGAAACCAAATTACCGCCGGTTGATTTATTACGCCAGCACGGTGTGGATATTGCGATTGCCACCGATAGTAACCCTGGCACATCGCCCGCGTTATCCCTGCTGTTAATGGCAAATATGGCCTGCACCCTGTTTCGCATGACCCCGGAAGAAGCATTGGCCGGGATTACCCGCAATGGCGCGCGGGCTTTGGGCCGGGGCGATAGCCACGGAACGCTGGAAACCGGCAAGGTCGCCGATTTTGTGGTCTGGGATATCGACAGCCCGGCCGAGCTTTCCTATGCCATGGGGGGCAATCCGTGCAAAGCGGTGGTTCGCCAGGGTAATTTGCGTGACATAGCAGTCTGAGTGGCTGCTGTGTGGATAATGCCTTGATGCCTGTTTTTATACAGAAAACCCGTAATGGGTGCCGTCGGGAAGCTCTACATCAATGCGTAATTTGCCACCAGATGCTTCGACATAACGTTTGAGAGATGAGAGCCGCAGGTCACGTCCCGGTTGTTCCATATCGGAAACAGTCGGCTGCTTGATGCCCAAAGCGGCTGCAATATCGCCCTGTGTCAGATTCATGCGTTCGCGAAGTTCAGCCAAATGAATGTTGATCAACATTTCGGTTGCCGCCTTTTGTGCTTTCGCAACAACTTCGGGCTTTTCGCTCGCCAGTATTTGATCAAGCGTTCTCGCCATAATGCCTAATCCTTTTTCAATTTTGCCAGATGTGCTGCAAACTCGCGATCTGCGATCGGAATCATCACATCATAAAACCGTTTCTCATCGCTGGCCTTGTTTCCCGCACAAAGAACTATTCCTTTTCGGTCGGGGTCAAAGGCAAAGAACGCCCGAACAGGGTCTCCCTTACTTTGAATTCGCAGCTCTTTCATGTTGCGATAGGAAGAACCATTTACTGTGTCTGCGTATGGCCTCGATAGCATTGGACCTCGTTCCCGAAGCACGATCATTGATGCGAGGACATTGGCGCGATCCGTATCATCCAGAGCATTGAACCAGTCATCAAAGGTATCGGTTGTCTCGATGGTCCACATGACGGTTCCCTGCCTGTTTATAGGTTAAATACTATATCGCTTATAATCTATGTTCAAGAATAAGCTGATTGTGAAGCGGGTAATTTCGCCAACCCGCGTAGGTTCTTTTTCGTGGAAATCGAGGGTGACTGTTATTTGTTGTGCGTACTTTTTTCGAAATGCCGTTTTTGCAGCCAGCGCGCCAGCATCGGGGCCAGTAAGACAATTTCAAAAATGCGGACGATGTGGTGAAAGGCGACAAAGCTGGGTTCGATATTAAGGGCCAGCGCAATGAGCGACATTTCGGCAACCCCGCCTGGTGCAAAAGCCAGTAATACCGCCATAAAATTTAAATCCAGCCATTGGGCGACGAACCATGAAACAAGCCCGGTAAAGCCCAGAATAACCACCGTTGCGGCCACGGCATAACCGGCAAGACGAACCAGAAACGCCAGTTTGACCCCGGCAAAGCGGCTGCCAATGGCGGAACCTAAAATCCACAAGCTGCCATCCATCAGCCATTGCGGTAAATTACCATCAACCACGCCACTGATATGCAAGGTGGCACTGGCCAGCATGGCACCGGTCATTTCGGCAGCAGGAATGCGCAGTCGGCGAAAAATCAGCACGGTAACAATGGCACATATAGCTGTAAGCAAGCCATCTTCAAGGGACATGACGGTGGCGGCATCGCCATGACCATTGGCAACGACGCCGGTAATCATCATGACAATCATGGGGGCCGACATTACCAGCAGCAACACCCGCAACCCCTGGGTCAGGGCAATTTCCTGTTCATTGCCACCCGCTGCCGCGCCAAGAACCACCATCGGTGTCAAGCCGCCCGGTGTCGCCGAAAACAGGGCGGTTGCCGGGTCCAGGCGGGCGATTTTGGCATAAAACCACGTAATGATCGCGGTAATGATGGGGACATAAAGCAGCACGGCAATCATGCTGATCGGCCAGCGCGCTGCCTGGTCGATGGTATCTGGTGTAAATGACCCGCCCAGAAACACCCCGATCACGCCCAAAATCATGGCGCGAAATTTCATCGGGATCGCCATAGGCACACGCAGCAGGGCAAATACGAATGTCGCCAGCATTGGCCCCATCATCCAGGCTAGCGGCATGGCAATATAATGGGCCGCCAGCCCGCCAAGCATACCAATAAAAAGCCCGGTAAATAAAAGCCGGAAAAAACGGGGCGTCAGACTGGCAAGGAAGGCGTCGGTTTTTGCGGGCATGGGCGATTTCCGGACAGGGGCTGTGTAATGGGTGAAAAAGGATAATCGTCCCTAGATACGGGTAAGCGATACGGGCGACCAGACAAAACCGGTAAAACCGGGTAAAAAAGGGCCGGGTTCGCATGGTGAAACCCGGCCTTTTGATGTTCCCGCCTTAAGGCGCGACTGTCGGGTCTTTTTTCGGACGCAGGAAACGGCCAAAAACGAACGGGGCGATAAAGCCGACAATGGCCAGCACCCAGATGGCAATCGTCAAGGGCGACCCCCATAATGTACTGACATCGCCATTGGAAATTTCCAGCGCCCGGCGCAGGTTCTTTTCCATTTCATTGCCCAGCAGAATGCCCAGAATAATCGGCACAGTCGGAATGTTC
>NZ_JFJZ01000027.1 GCF_002115825.1 Thalassospira sp. MCCC 1A01428
TTGAGTCCAGACCCTAGTGAAAATTCACCAGGACCTGTCTGTGCGATGCGCTCTCTGCAGGGGCGATATGGTTTTAACGTGATAAACGTGAATGCCGGGGCGCAATTTTCTGCCGCTGTCTTGGTAACTTTGCCTGTGTTGGCGTATCATTTCCCTTAATTCTGCTGTTTTGTGTTCACCGCAGCCCCGTAAATTGACGGTGCTGCGGTTTTTGGTTGCGGTGCGTCGATGGCTGGGGTACATCCTTCGCCCCCTTGTCGGGACAGAAATTCAAGCAGTTTGGAAAGGTTGCGCGTATGTCCGAAATTATTGCACTGGATTTTGGCACCACCAATTCTGTTCTCGCCGTGGCAGATGAAGCAGGAAATGTTAAGTCTGCCAGCTTTGAAGTCGGCAACAACCATTTCGATACCTATCGCACCATTCTTTATCTTTGGCAGGAGCAGGATATCAAGGTTGCGGGGTCTGTTCCGCAATTGCGTAGTTGTTCGGGCCCGTTTGCCATTGCTGAATATCAGCGTGAAAGTCAGGATTGCCGGCTTATTCAGTCGATCAAATCCTATTTGGCGGCCAAGGATTTTGAGGGGACCGATATTTTCGGCACGGCATTTTCCCTTGAAGATCTGATTTCGACATTTCTAAACCAAATTCATTATCATGCCGAAAATCAGTTGGGGCATTTGGGCCGACGGGTAATTTCGGGGCGTCCGGTGGCCTTTGCCGGTAGCCGCCCGGACAATGCCTTTGCCGAGGCCCGCCTGCGCGCATCATACGAGCAGGCCGGTTTTGAAGTCGAAGCCATGGTCTATGAGCCGCTCGCGGCATCCTATTATTATGGACGCACGCTGGACCGCCCGGAAACGGTACTGGTTGCCGACTTTGGCGGCGGTACCAGCGACTTTTCCGTGATCCGGTTTGAACCGGGCAAGGGGATTGCCGGGGTTAAGGCGCTGGCGCATACCGGCCTTGGCATTGCAGGCGACAGTTTTGATTATCGTATTATCCAGAATGTGGTTTGGCCGCGCCTGGGCTTTGGCTCCAGCTATCGGGCAATGGGCGGCAAGCTGCCTGTCCCGCGTCAATATTACACCGCCTTTGCCCGGTGGCATTATCTTTCGATGATGCGCAACCAGCGGACCATGGCGGATCTTCAGGCGATCATTCGCACCGCCGAAAGTGCCGATGACATTGCCGATCTGGTAACCATCATCGAAGATGAACTGGGTTTTTTCCTGTATCAGTCGGTATCGAAAGTAAAGGCTGAGTTGTCATCAAGTGATCACGCGTTGTTGCAGTTCAAACATGGCGGTGTCGAAATTGATGAAAAACTGTCCCGTGCCGATTTTGAAAGCTGGATCAGCCCCGATATTGCCGACATCGAAAAATCAGCCAAACAATGCCTGGATCAGGCAGGGTTGAAAGCCGGAGATATTTCCAAGGTCTTTATGACTGGCGGCACATCCTATGTGCCTGCTGTGCGCCGGTTGTTTGAAGACGGTTTTGGCAAAGACAAGGTTGAAATCGGCCAGCCGTTTTTGTCGGTTGCCCACGGCCTGGCCATGATCGCCGCCGACGAACAGATTGTCTGATATTGCTGGTCAGTTCCGGGCAGGGCGAGCACGAAGAAAGGTTTTCGCTGTGTGATTGACTGATCAGTCATTTTTTGATAGATTGCCGATATGAAAGACAAGCAGACACATCTGATTGATACGGCAATTAATCTTTTTGCCCGGGATGGCGTGTCGGTTTCCACAGCACGAATTGCCTCGGAAGCGGGCGTGTCAAACGGAACGCTGTTTAATTATTTTCCGACCAAACAACAGTTGATCGACAGTGTTTATCTGTCGATCAAGGAAGATATTGCCCGGAATGTGCTGCCCAGTCTGGGTCAGGATATGTCGGTAAAAGAAGTGATGTTTGGTATTTGGCGAGGCTATATTCAATGGGCACTTGCCAATCCCTTGCATCATGAAGTTTCAATATTGCTAAAAGCAGCCATGGTTTTAAGTGCTGCGACACTGGAACGTGCCGATGCAATATTTGAACTTAAAGTCGCCAAATTACGCAAAGGCGTTGAGCAGCACCAGCTGGTTGATTTGCCGGTGGACTATATCTGCGAGTTATCTACAGCACAGTTATCTGTGGCGGTTGCTTTTTTGCAGCGTTTCAAACTCGACAGTGTTGACGCCAGCAAGCATATCCATTGCAGCTTTGATGTTTTTTGGAATGGCATAAATGCATAATTTTTATCGATATATTGACTGACTGATCACTCTATACACGGAGAGAGAAGATGCAAGTTTCAGCTTATGGTGCCAAATCGGCAACCTCGGATATCGAACCTCTGACAATTGAACGTCGACAGACCGGCGCCCATGACGTTGCTATCGAGATTGATTATTGCGGTGTTTGCCATTCGGATTTGCACATGGCCCGGAATGACTGGGGTGTGGCGATGTATCCGGTGGTGCCGGGCCATGAAATTATTGGCCGGGTGACCGATGTGGGTGCCCATGTCAAAGGGTTTAAACCCGGCGACCTGGTGGGTGTTGGCTGCATGGTCGATAGTTGCCAGTCCTGCCCGTCTTGTGACGAAGGGCTGGAGCAATATTGCGAAAACGGCATGGTCGGTACCTATAACGGCGAGGATAAAGTACTGGGCGGGCACACCTTTGGCGGTTATTCCGGCAAAGTGGTGGTAAACGAAAAATTCGTTCTGCGTGTATCGAATAAACTCGATACCAAGGCTGTTGCGCCGTTGTTATGTGCCGGTATCACCACCTGGTCACCGCTACGTCACTGGAAGGTCAAAAAGGGCGACAAGGTCGGTGTTGTCGGGCTTGGCGGTTTGGGGCATATGGGCGTTAAATTTGCCGCAGCCCTGGGTGCCCATGTCGTCATGATCACGACATCAGCCGCCAAGGGCGAAGATGCCAAACGCCTTGGTGCGCATGAAGTGCTGGTATCAAAGGATGCCGATGCCATGGCGGCCCATACTGGCAGCTTTGATTTTTTGCTTAATACCATTCCCGTCAAACATGACCTTAATCCCTATATCGGTTTGCTTAAACGGGATGCGACAATGGTTATTGTTGGTGCCGTCGAGCCTTTGGAAGGTTTTCATGGTGCGGGTCTGATCTTGGGTCGCAAACGCATTGCCGGGTCGTTGATTGGTGGTATTGCCGAAACCCAGGAAATGCTCGATTTCTGTGCGGAGCATGGCATTACGTCTGATGTTGAAATGATTAACATCGACACCATTAATCAGGCCTATGACCGGATGCAGAAATCCGATGTGAAGTATCGCTTTGTTATCGATATGAAGTCATTGCGCGCAGCGGCGTAATTTATCTTTTGTCGATCAGATAGATGAAAGGCCCGTCCATGGTGGCGGGCCTTTTTTTGATGCTTTGAGTGTCAGGTTATACAGGCGAAATTGCCACTGCATTTGACTTGCAAAAGAGTTGCCGAAAACACGACAAATCCTGTGCCGAAAAATGGGAACAGAAAAAACCACGCCGACCATTCCCACCGTCGTAACGCCCACGGGAAAAACGCCCCGCAGAATGACATCAATGGAAACAGCAACACACTGCCAAACAGCAAGTGTAAATAGATATTGTTTTCTGACCCGGGGGCATCGAACATCATGGGTGAAAACATAACAAAGGGCAGGGAGAATATCCCTCCCAGAATACAAATCGCGGTAAGACCGCGACGTGCGGACTTCTTCATTTTACAGGCCTCGTGATCCCGTGTTGATTTTGACGGTATTTTACCGTCGGTGGTTTTGAACCACCTTTTGATATTGGTTTGAATTTCTCATAACATGAAGATGATCTCAAGTAACATCTGTGTTTGATGCGGCAAAAATTGGAAATAATGTCAATAAAAAAGATGATTTCAGAATAATATAAGCCAAAAGTATCGTTGGTGCTATACGCTTAATCAGGAGAGTATATGTTTCTATAAGGATTTATTGATGTGTTTTTCAAATAAATATTTCAAATATTCTGCAAAATCACGCAATTTTCCGGATTTTTGAAATGTAGCAATGTTTATATATTTATCCTGCTTTTATATAAGTAAGATGAAAGTTTGAAAATACTTGATGTCTGGTTTGTGTGACGGGTAATCCGGTGTGGTTGCGAATTGGCCTTTGAGGGGCGATAATCCAAGGCATGGATAGAGCATAAAGGGGCATTGTCGTGTATCGGTGTCTTTGTGTTTTTGTTTCTCGGGGCTGTTGTACTGTGCGGGGCTTTGCTGTTTTTCCTTATTTGATGTAGGCATTGGCATTTCCTTTGTCACCCGGATCAAGGAACCAGTCTTCGTGCTGGCGGTATTGTACTGATACTGCCCAATTGCGTGATGCCCCGTACTGGCAAGCAGTTTTTACGATGTGATGCTGATTTCGGGGTTTGAGGATATGCGTGTTTGCGCTATCCAATGGCGGTATGACACAGCAATCTCTTGAAACAACTTTTTTGGGGATCGAGCATTCGGTCACCGGGAAATGGTGGCGCCAACGCCCGGGCGATGACCGTATGGCCGTTACCCTGTCGCAGCGTTTCGGTGTGCCCGAAATTGTAGGCAGGGTTATGGCCGCACGCGGTATTGGCCTTGACGATGCGGAAACATTTCTGACACCGACATTACGTGATCTGATGCCTGATCCATCAAGTCTGCGCGATATGGATAAGGCTGTGTCGCGTATTGTCGATGCGGTGGTTAATGGCGAGAAAATTGCCCTGTTCGGGGATTATGATGTTGATGGTGCCACCAGCACGGCCTTGCTGGTCCGTGTGTTTCGTGCCATCGGGCTTGATGTGGTGGTTCACATCCCTGATCGCCTGACCGAAGGCTATGGCCCGAATGCACCTGCATTGCTTGAGCTGAAACGCCGTGGTGCAGATCTGGTTTTAACGGTGGATTGTGGCGTGACTGCCTATGCGCCACTGGAAACCGCTGCCGAGGCTGGGCTGGATGTAATTGTGGTTGACCATCACGCGGCCGAGCCCGAACTGCCCCGGGCATTGGCCGTTGTAAACCCCAATCGCCTTGATGATGATAGTGGCATGGGCGATTTGTGCGCCGCCGGGGTCGCCTTTTTGGTGTCGGTTGCCCTGTGTCGCAGTTTGCGCGAAAGCGGATATTTTAAAGATAAGGGGGTTCACCCGCCAGACTTGCGCACATGGCTGGACCTGGTGGCGCTGGGAACGGTGTGTGATGTGGTGCCGTTGCGTGGCCTTAATCGCGCCTTTGTTACCCAGGGCCTTAAAATCATGCGCCATCGTGGTAATTGCGGCATTTCGGCCCTCGCTGACGTTGGTGGCGTTAATGAAGTCCTCAGTGCCTATCATTTGGGGTTTGTTTTGGGGCCCCGGGTGAATGCAGGCGGTCGTGTGGGCGAAGCCGGGCTGGGTACCACATTATTGTCGGGTGATGACGCCGAAGCTGCCCGAAAGATTGCTGTGCGGTTGGATGAATATAACCGCGAACGTAAATCGATCGAGGATTACGTGCTGGATCAGGCGATCCGCAAGGTTGAAGAAAAGGACCGGATCGGTGCCATGGTGCTGGTTGGTGGCGAGGACTGGCACCCCGGTGTTATCGGTATTGTCGCCAGCCGCCTGAAGGACCGTTACCATGTGCCGGCACTGGTGATGGGCCAGGTGGACGGAATTTACAAGGGATCGGCACGATCTGTGCGGGGCATTGACCTTGGTGCGGCTATTATCGCCGCCCGTCAGGCAGGATTGCTGATCAATGGCGGGGGGCATGGTATGGCGGCTGGTTTTACTCTTGATCCGGCCCATCATGCGGAATTTGAAGATTTTCTGGAACAACGTTTTGCCCGTCTGATTGTTGAAAACAACATCCGCCCGACCATGACGGTCGATGGTGCCTTGCACGCCATGGGGGCCTCGGTGGATTTGATCGATGCACTTGAAAAGATGGGGCCATTTGGTGCCGGAAATGCAGAGCCGCGGTTTGTTTTTACCGAATGCCGGGTGATCAAGGCCGATGTCGTGGGTGCTGACCATGTGCGATGTATTTTAACCGGCAGTAATGGCAAGGGGCGCCTTAAAGCCATTGCCTTTCGGTGTCTGGATAATGATATGGGGCAAACATTGTTGCGTCACGGGGGGCGCCCCTTGCATATATTGGGGCATTTACGCCGTGATAACTGGCAGGGACGCGAAGGCGTGCAGCTTATGATTGATGATGTTGCCTTGCCCGCCGCACTTGATTAATTGTTTTGCCCGTTGGGGTGCAGGGTTGCATTTGCCGCTGTTTATTCTTGCGCGCGATGAATAGCGGTGTTTGCGACATCACAAATAATAAAAATTTGCGGGTGGGCTGGACAAAGTAATGAGCAGTGCCGGACTGCGGCAGTTTTGTCCTGCCCGAGGCTGATGTCAGGGGGTGTCGGTTGGGGTTTTGCGATTGGAAATTGAATGACGCCGGATAATGGCAGAAACAATTTGCGCAATCATCATACCGGTATCTGCCTGGCTTAATTCATCCCCTAGCAGGGTTGTGATTTCCTTGTAGGCTGCCAGAATATCCTGGGTAATGCGCGGCGCATCATCAATGCCTTCGGCAGTCAGAAATCCGGTTACAATCGCAGAAAGCAGGCCGAGGTCGTCATAGGGTCGATTAGGAGAAAGGCTTTTCGCCGTGTTTGCCTGATCTTTATTGATCGCGGTCGCTTTTGCAGATGGCAACGATTTTTCTTCGGCGCTGTTATTGGCGTCGCCATTGGCCATGGTTGCGCCAACAATTTCAGACACCCCCATGTGATGAACGTTGCTTTGATCCAGGTTGCCGACATGCTGATGCGCGCCGCGTCGGGCGCGGGTATTTTGCGGGCTGCCTGTGGTTTCCATTACCGGGTCGGTATGAACTGGGCCATGCCCTGTTACAATCCATTCCAGCCGAACAGATTGCGCCGAGGCAAGCCGGGCAATGCCAACAAAACGGGGTTCGGATTGCGCATGGCACCAGCGATTAAGTTGTTCGGGAATGACACCGGCAACTTCTGCTGCGTCTTTTTTGCGGTCAAACATCTCAACCACATGCCGAATGCGTTCGCCAAGGGCGGGGTCAAGGACTGGCAACGCTTTGGCGTGGTTATTTTTTGCCATTTGCACCGTCCCGATTTGTTGCGGGGCATGTCGAAAAGTCGCGTAAAGTTCTCGTAAGGCGCGAAAAACATGCGCCGCGAAATTTTTTGGTTGAATGTCGAATTTTTTCGTTATAAGTCTTTTTCATGCTCAACTATTGCTGACTTTTTTTCGAGTTAAAGGCCGGTATAGTGGGCGATGGGGGTAGTAAAACGGTAGTATAGTGGGAACAACCGAAATCAAGCCCGAAAAGCATTGCTGACAAACAACAGGATTTGGACATTCTGTTCTTTATCTGGTGGCCGTGAATTAAATTAAGAACAATTGCAGGGCGAATTAATTTGGTAAGATTTGTCCTTTTGTTTTTAATATCGCAAGTCGATTACAGTAAATGATGTTTGGCTGTGCTGGCAATCAACAAGTCCTTGTGCGATCAAGGTATTTTTATGGCTTGTCGTGTTTTTCAGGTTGAATTTCCTGAAAACGTGTATTTAGCGGCGCGCTGAAAAGATACCAGCCAGGTGTCATTTTTGGGATAATGATGTGTCTGCGTGTCGGTATTTAATTGATGTCTGACAATAGGTTAGGGTGGTGCAGGCAGATTGCCCCCATAATGACAGCACTGGCGTTACTGCTTGCCATTCCCGGAATGGCATTTGCGGGGTCCCTGTCTGAAAAATTGCCGGACCAGGGGTATATTGGCGCCGCCAGATCTGTCCATTTATATACTGAAAACCTGCCGCCGTTTAACTATCGCGTTAAAAACGGGATTGCCGGTGTTGGTGCCGATATCGTTGCTGCTATGGCAAAACTGGTAGGGCATAACGGCGAATTTGAAATGTTGCCGTGGAAGCGGGTTCTTTCGGTCTTGGAAAATAAACCCTATAGCGCTGCTTTTTCCATGGTGCGTATCCCCGAACGGGAACGCGAATTTAAGTGGGTTGGCCCGATCACCCATGCCAGGACGGCCTTTTATCAGGTGGCGGATAACCCGGTAAAAGTGCGATCGCTTGTGGACGCACGCAAGGTATCTGCCATTGGTGTGCAGGCGGGCGGCGCATCGGAACGTGCTTTGCGAACCCTTGGGTTTGACAACCTGATGCCGCTTTATGCGCCAAATCATGGCCTGCAAATGTTACTAAGCGGGCGTATAGCCCTTTGGGAAACCGCTGATCTGGTGATGGCAAGCCAAAGCCGCGAACTTGGTGTTTCAACTGATCTGGTCGAACCTGCACTTGAGGTGGGGGAATATGATCTGTATCTGGCTTTTTCCCTGTCCACACCCGATACCGTTATTGTGCCGTGGCGACAGGCTCTTAACGAATTGCACCGCAACGGTGTCTATGATGAAATTCAACGGCGCTATGGCGTTAATATTGACCGTCCGTCTTCGCACAAAACCAGTTTTTCCCTTTTGAACTAGTGTTGCTGCCGTCGCTTTGCGCTAAAAGTTGATGCTGTTAACTTTGCAGGGTTGTTTTGTTTTGCGGGGTCATCTTTTTTAACAAAGGGTAGCAAACAGAAAATATTTTCCTATTTCCGGGTTATCCTTGGCCGTTGCTCGGCCTTTTATAATTTGCATGGGAATATTTTATGCCTGATAGCACAAAACCGGAATTAGTCAGCTTTGATTTGTGTCCCTTTGTTCAGCGTTCTGTCATTACTCTTTTGGAAAAGAACGTTGAATTTGACCTGACCTATATTGACCTTGCGAACAAGCCAGACTGGTTTTTGGAAATTTCGCCATTGGGCAAGGTGCCAGTCCTGCGTGAAAAGGGCGAAGTCCTTTTTGAAAGTGCCGTCATTAACGAATACCTTGACGAAGTTAACCCGCCCTCGCTGCATCCCGCCGATCCACTTAAAAAGGCGCAAAATCGGGCCTGGGTTGAAGTTGGCGGCAATCAGCTGATGCATTCCTTTCGCATGATGATGGCCGAAACCCGTGAAGATTACGACGCCCATCGTGATGCTCTGATCAAGGGGTTCCGTATGGTGGAAGATCAGGTTGGTGGAACATTTTTCAACGGTGATCATTTTTCCCTGGTTGATACCGCATGGGCGCCGCTGTTTACCCGGTTGCTGATTGTCGAAGATGTGCTGGGCGAGGATTATCTGCCGTCCTATCCCAAAATCCGGGCCTGGGCGAACGCGCTGGTGGCGCGCGACAGTGTGATCCATTCGGTTCGCGAAGGTTTTCGTGAAAAGTTCCTGACCTACCTGCAAAACAAAACGTATCACGGCAATACACCCGGTTACGTAGCAGACAGGCTTGCGAGCGCGGCCTGATCGTCCTATTCCGATAGGATGACAGAACAAAACCAGACAGATATGACAACAAAGCGGGAGCACCCGAACCACAGCAAACTTGCGTTTGTCCTGGTTCTGGTCCCGCTTTTGCTGTCTTTTTCGCTTAGCCAGTTTTACCGCTCGGCGCAGGCGCTACTTGCGGACTCGCTTCGGGGGGAACTGGGCGTAACCCCGGAGCAACTTGGGCTTATTTCAGGCAGTTTTCATTTTGCCTTTGCACTGATGCAAATTCCCGTTGGCGTCATGCTGGATCGTTTCGGCCCGCGCAAGACCAATGGGGTCATGATGATCATTACCGTGATGGGTGTGATCGTCTTTGCCAGGGCGCATAGCGTGACCGGCCTTATGATCGGGCAGGGGATTATCGGCATGGGCTGTGCGGCTGCTTTTATGGCGACGCTGGTTTGTGCTTCGCGCTGGGTTGCGCCGGAAAAATTTGCGGCGACCTCGGGCATTATCGTCGCACTTAGCTTGCTTGGCGTGCTGGCCTCGGCAACGCCCCTTGCCGCCCTGATCGAATATCAGGGCTGGCGCGGCGTATATTACTGGCTGGCAGGGTTAAGTGTGCTGGCTGTGATCCTGACATTTGTTATGGTCCGCGATGAACCCCCGCACATGCAACGCAAACAACCCCGCCGGGGTGAAACCATGCGTGAAGTTCTGCAGGGTATTCTGGAGGTTTGGAAAAACCGCCAGATGTGGTTGCTGGTTGCGGTTGGTTTTTTTGCTTATCCGACAATATTGACGGTGCGGGGCCTGTGGGGTGGGCCATATTTGCATGATGTGTTTCATCTGGCTCCGGTGCAGGTTGGCAATATTTTGCTGGCGATGACCATTGGCATGATCGCCGGGCCGCCTTGCTATGGGCATGTGGCACGTTTGATGGGCGGGCGCGCACGGCCCTTAATCCTGTTTTCGGTTTTTATCTCGACCATTCTGTTGCTGTTGCAGGCAACTTTTGGTGTGGCCCACGTGTGGCTGGCGGCCTTTCTGATGATGGCACATGGTTTTTTAGGGAGCTGCGCAACGCTTAACTATGCAGCCAGCCGTGCGGCAGTGCCACAACACCTGATCGGGCGGGCCCTGACCACAGTTAATCTGGCGACCTTTGGCGGGCTGTTTGTTTTGCAAGGGCTCGCAGGGGTTATCATCGGCCAATATCCATCTGATCAGGCAATTATCGGTTATCAATGGATGTTTGGCTTTCTAGGGGTCGGGCTTGGTGTTGCCGGAATGGCATTTTGGCTGGGCGGGCGACCTCGGAAAGCCCAGAAAAATGGCTGAAATGGCGAAGGGATTAAAAAAAACGTCATAAGGGCAAAAAACCCGCTTGACCTTACCCGGTCCACTCGCTACAAACCGGCCTCGTTAACGCACCGCGTCCCCTTCGTCTAGAGGCCTAGGACACTGCCCTTTCACGGCGGCAACAGGGGTTCGAATCCCCTAGGGGACGCCACCCGTTAACGAAGAAAATGCTTTATTGGTGACCGTGTCCCCTTCGTCTAGAGGCCTAGGACACTGCCCTTTCACGGCGGCAACAGGGGTTCGAATCCCCTAGGGGACGCCACCAGTAAGCATCACATAAAATCGCTTTGCGATCTGCGTCCCCTTCGTCTAGAGGCCTAGGACACTGCCCTTTCACGGCGGCAACAGGGGTTCGAATCCCCTAGGGGACGCCATTTCCTTTTTGGGAAATGCCCACAATCACCTTTCCCGAACGGGTTGGGTGATTTTTTATTTTTCAGCATAATTTCAATATTTTGCACGGCGACCCTGACATCAGGATTCGGTTTGTTGGCATGATCCCGATATTTTTTGTCGTGGTCGGCAATCAATATTCCCTGTTTTCATTTTGAGCCATTTTCATTTTACGGCCCGCCGCAGCGATATAAGGCTAGAGCAGCCCGGCATAGGTTGGCCTGGCGTGTCAAGGAACGAAAAATCCCTATCCTTACCTGTTCAAAAGGGAGGGTGCGGGTAAAAGTCCACATTTGGTTCGTGTCGTTCTGATTTCTATTAAAGCGCGAATTTTTTCGATGTTACTTGCTTCTGGCAACGGTACCTTAACCGGGCAAAACAAAGCCGGTTGCCCAATTGCCGTATGGGTTGGAATTGTTCATAGTCTGCCCGAAATTATCCAAGCCTTGTATACTTTGCCCCCGGTATCTGCACGGGCTGCATTTGACGGTGCGTGCCGGGGCGGGCTGTGCACCTGTGGGCACGTGCAGCCGCGTCGCTACAACGATGATAAGGGGGCGTTTTAAAAAACGAATTTATGCTGACGGGGCTGTTTCAGGTGCTTGCGATAGGGGCGCGTCAGGCTTTCACGCAATTGCTCGGCGGTGGGGCGCGGTAACAAACTGTTTTGAGGGTGCGTGCCGGTTTGTGTGGCGTTTGATGATGTTGAAGATGGATGCGAGGACGCAGACGCAGTCATCGCAACATGGTTATCTGCGACCGGCACTCTGTGCGCGAGTGCTGGTATCAGGTGTTCTGTATGCGGATGTGGCTGAGGCAACGTGTTGTCGTGTTTATCGTTATCGGCTCTGCCATTTTTCGCGTCCATGGCGGGCGATGCAACGACGGCTGCGCCTGCGCTTGCCGTCAGGGTGCACGGGGCTGTTTTAGGCGGAGTGGGCAAGGCGGTGCCCGTTGGGTCTGTTATGGCGGGCAGTGCAGCGGCGGTTGCCGGTGATATCGCAAACAGGTCATCCGGGTCGGCATCTTCTGCATCAAACAGGTCGGTCACGCCCACGCCCAGCAATCGAAACCGGGTGCCATCAATTTCACGATGTAACAAGGTCATCGCGCTTTGCAAAATGACATCTTCGCGCAAGGTTGGATAGGCAAGGCGCATGTTGCGGGTTCGTGATTTGAAATCTGCTGTCTTTAATTTCAGGACAACGGTATGCCCGGCAATGCGTTTGCGTTCCAGGTCCCGCGCCACCCGCCCGGTTAGCCGGGTTAAAATATCGCCCAGTGCGGTGCTGTCGGCAATGTCTTCACCAAAAGTCGTTTCCGATGACAGGCTTTTACGTTCTGACGTGGTTTCGACCTGCCGGTTATCCTGTCCGCGTGAAAAATGGTAAAATCGCTTGCCGATACTGCCATATCGCCCCTGAAGGCGGTGGATATCGATTTCATGTAGCTGCCCGATCGTTTTAATGCCGTCCTGATGCAGTTTGCGCTCCATTGCCGGGCCAACACCCCACATCATCCGTACCGGCTTGTCAGACAGAAATTCAACGGCCTCCGCCTGGCCAATCAGCGAAAAGCCGAACGGTTTGTTCAGGTCAGATGCAATCTTTGCCAGAAACTTGTTATAGGATAGCCCGATGGATACCGTAATGCCGACCTCTTGCAAAATCTGCTTTTGCAGTGCCACGAGATTTTCCGCAGGGCTTTTGCCGGTGCGTTCATAGGCGTCGGATAAATCCATAAAGGCTTCGTCGATGGACAGGGGCTCAATAATCGGGGTTGCGGCCCGCATCATGTCGCGAATCCGCATGCCTTCACGCTGGTATTTCGCCATGTCGGGTGGCAAAAAAATGCCATCGGGGCAAAGTTCGCGTGCCTTGAAGGCAGGCATGGCCGAACGGATACCAAATTTACGTGCAATATAGCAGCAGGTCGACACCACACCGCGTTTGCCGCCGCCAATAATGACAGGCTGATCGGCCAGCTCCGGGCGATCGCGTTTCTCAATCGAGGCATAAAAAGCATCGCAATCAAGGTGCCCGATACCGAGTTCAGGTAATTCGGCATGGGCAATGCTGCGTTTGTCCCCGCAATGCGGGCATAAAATGGCAGATACAGCCAAAACCGATGGCCGCCATTTATGCAGGCAGGAGGGGCAAATTGCGTAAACCATACCTTTTTGTACTTCTTTTGTTCGCAATCTGCAAAGAAGATTTGGCCGAGAACAAAAGCTGCCTGACAGTTTTTGTCAGGATAAAATACCGTTGCGGCAGGTGTCAGGGGGATTTTTTCGGGGCAGGGGCCTTGGCTGCTTTTGCGGCCTTGCTGGCATTTTTCGCCCGGCGGGTACGGGCAATCATATTGTCAACATAGCGTCCCTGAAACAGCGTAATGCCCAGTGACTGACCAAACCGAATGGCGGTTGGCGTATCGCACCGGCATAAAATAACGCGTTCCCGGCCAGACTGTTGAACCAGCGTATCCATTTCGCTGTATTTTTTGCGAATGACGTTATCGGTCATTTCTTCGCGCCAGGCGATTTTGATAAAATCGGCCTTCAGGCTGGTACGGTCTACAAACGATAATGATTCAACCGTTAAATTGTCGATCAGAATGCGGTAACCCCGTTCATGAAATTCGTCGCGCAGGCGCAAATAGGTTTCCAGGTTTGAAAACAGATCAACCTGGTTGAATTCCAAAATTACATTGCCGGGCCACCCTTTGCGGACGATTTCGTCAAACCGTTCAAACTCGCGCGATGTTAACGTGGCAAGGTTCAGGTTGATTGAAAAGGATGATGCATGGGTCTTGAAGGTGCGCTTGCACAAATAATTCAGCATGCGTTTGTCGAGCACCTCGGTCATGTGCTGAAACAGCCACTTGTTCGATGCCAGATCAATATTGGGCATGACGGCATCACGTAGTTCGGCGATCGAGACAAAAAATTCGTCAAATACGGGGTGAAGTTCGCCGCCATTGTTTTTTGACAGCACACAAACCGGTTGCTGGCGAATATGCGCAGACAGATCAGCCGTATGAATGGTTTCTTCCAGCTGTGCCAGATTGTCGGCGTTGATCGGTTGCAACTGGAATTTCTGTTCGCCCGCCATATCCCGGCGTTGCTGTTTTTGCGCGCTTTCGCTCATATAGCGGCAA
Source organism: Thalassospira sp. MCCC 1A01428 (assembly GCF_002115825.1). Taxonomy (GTDB): domain Bacteria; phylum Pseudomonadota; class Alphaproteobacteria; order Rhodospirillales; family Thalassospiraceae; genus Thalassospira. The sequence goes on from NZ_JFJZ01000027.1 coordinate 14,292, forward strand.
AGCAGCAAAAATTCCTGAAACTCGGTATTCAGGTTGTACCAGGTACAAAAGCCGGTTTCCTCGCTTTCGTCCTGGGCCACCGGGTCGTCGCGAAAAAGATACCTTAGCGTTTCAACGCCCGGCTCAACATCGCTAATGGTCTTGTCTTTCCAGATGAACAAAAGGTCATTATTGCTCAGCACAAAAATGCGACCGACAAAAAGTTTGACGTAACTTTCAAAGGTGTTGGTTGCAACCCGGATGTGATAATCGCGTCGATGGAACGGTTTTAGGCGCGACAAATGGATATGCACCGCCCGATGCCCGAACTTGCGGGTTTCCAAGCGTTGCACATAATCAAGCAGCAGGTGTTCCTGCAATGCCTGTTGCCCATATTGTTGCGGCTCAATCAAGCACATTCCCCTGAGTAAACGGTACGCACTTTAGTATCTTTGCTTGTGAATTTAAGCACACCTCCCTGAAGGGGAGATTAAGATCTGTACTTTTGCGTATGTTTTCATTTTTCTGGCAAATGCAAGCCATAGCGCATAGTCAACGGATTAACCAAGAGATTTTAACGAATTATTGCAAGGCGATCAGCCAAACTGTTGTGAATGGGACATGAATATTCGCGGTGTCACAAACTTGACAGGGCTACGGGGAAGTGGTCCCTTGTTTCGCATCTGGGTATATGGGGTTGGCGTAATGAACGCGGTAACAGATAAAACCGTGACTTTTGGTCGTCGTGGGCTGCGTGCCCTGATATTGGCAGGGCTGGTTTCGGTTGGGGCGGCATGTGCCCCGATCGGTGATCGCGACTTCTGGAATCAGGCGACATCATTTGCCGGCAAGGACGATACAGCCCTTGGTTTGTCCGAAATGGTGTCAGGGAATTATCCGGCGGCAGAAAAGTTTCTTGATGCGGCTATTACGCGCAACCCGTTAAACGGATATGCGCTGTTATGGCGCGGAATCGTTTATCAGAATACCGGCCGCCCCGATAAGGCCCGCCAGGATTACAGCGCTGTTATTGCATCCAATCCGCCCGGCACCATTGTGATGGCCGGGCCAAATAACACACAGTTGCATCCGCTGCGTGACGCGGCCCAATATAACCTGAACCGGCTTGAACAGGGCTTGCCAGGTGTGGTTGGCGTCAGCGCAGATGCCAACAGTGTGGCGGCGTCGCCGGTTAATGGAATGCCGATGATGGAAGCTCCGTTCGATGCCGGGGCCGAACCATCGATGCCGGCAAATGCGGCGATGGCAAATGCAAATGTCGCCAAGCGGTTTTCAATTTTGCGTAATTTGCAAACAGCCGGGCTCATCACCCCCGAGGAATTTTCAGCCAGGCGAGCTGCTAATCTGGGCGCGCTATTACCAATGACAGCCCCGGCCCCCGCTGCTTATCTTGGCCGTGAACCGCCAGACGGGCGCGAAATTCAAAACCGGCTTGAGCAGCTTAATAAGTCGTTGCAAATGGGCGCTGTTACGGTGCAGGACCATGTGAATGAACGCACCGCGATTCTTGACGGGGTTTTGCCGGCCGAACCGCGCGAACGCGCGACACCCGCCCCGGCCCCGCAGGGCTTGATGGATGCGGCGCGCAAAATTTCACGTATTGAAGATTTGCAAAAAGAAAAGCTGATCACACCGACCGAGTTCACAAAAGAACGCAATGCGATTGAAGCATCGATTATTGAACCGGCCAATGCCAGCATGGTGTCGCAGGAAGGCCAGCCGGTGCGCCAGGTGGCAACCGGTGCCGATGCCCCCAGTCGCGCAGTTAACAAGGTTGCCAGCGCGCCGGTAAAATCATCGGGCGGGGCGGAAATTCATTTGGCATCCTATCGTAATCAAACCCAGGCCGAACGGGGCTGGCTGATTTTGGGAAGCCGGTTTGCCAATGAACTTGGTGGCCTGGACCATGAAATTCGCAAGGTATCGGTGCCGGGTAAAGGTACATTTTATCGCCTGCTGGCCGATGGTATGGACCCGGCCAGGGCCACGAAAGTTTGTGCCGATTTGAAACGTCGTGGTCAGTATTGCGACGTAAAATAATGCTTTCGGCGGGCCTGACAGCCCGTCGATTTTCCCGTGCCATAAACTTTGCCTTTGTTGTGATGTCTGTCATATGCGGTTGTGTCAACCAGGATCAAACTGTGATGATAACAGGATAAAATCATGATTCTGGTGTTTAGTGATTTTCATACAACCGGGCCTTATAGCGGGGCGATGCGCGCCGCGGCGTTGCGCTATGCCGGGCAGGGCGATGCGGTGGTTGACCTGATGGTCGATGCCCCGGATCGCGACCCGCAAAAAGCAGCCTATTTGCTGGCGGCATGCCAGGGTGAATTTATGCCCGGGGATGTCGGGTTGTGTGTTGTCGACCCCGGTGTTGGCAGTGACCGGCGTGGTTTGGTTTGCCAATGCGACGGGGTATGGTTTGTTGGCCCGGATAATGGGTTATTTGAAATTTTGTTGCGCAGGGCCCGTCAGACGCGGCTTTGGCAAATCGATTGGCAACCTGAACGCATGTCCGCCAGCTTTCACGGACGGGATGTTTTCGGGCCGGTTGCAGGCATGATTGCGGCGGGCAAGGCATTTGCCCGCCATGAAATTACCATGGACGACCGGTTTGCCGATGCCTGTCGCTGGCCGGATGATCTTTCGCAGGTCATTTATTGTGATGGTTATGGTAACGCGATGACGGGTCTGCGGGCGTCCACCGTGGATCATGCCGGGGCGACATTAAAAATCGGCGATTTATCGCTTAAACAGGCCCGGACATTTTCCGATGTTCGCCGGGGCGACATTTTCTGGTACGAAAATGCTTTTGGTCTGGTTGAAATTGCAATTAATGGCGGACGCGCAAGCGCATTACCAGATATAAAACCCGGCGCAATTGTTGATTGGGCCAGTGCAGAATAAAGAACGTAAAGATACCCGGAACAGGCCACCATGCCAGGCCGAGGTTTACAAATGCAGTTTAGTCATGGTCTGACTGCCAAAAAGAACGGGAAACGCGCAATATGGCCATAACGGTCAAATTCTGGGGCGTGCGTGGCAGCATCGCCTGCCCGTCGCCAGAACATGTTGTTTATGGCGGCAACACCAGTTGTGTTGAAATGCGGGTCGGTGGCAAGGTTCTGATTTTTGATGCGGGAACAGGCATTCGCAATCTTGGGCGCGATCTGGTACGCCGGGGGGTATCGAATGCGTCTATTTTTCTCACGCATACCCATTGGGACCATATCAACGGGTTTCCGTTTTTTGTTCCCGCCTATGACCCGGGCAATAGTTTTGAAATTTTTGCCGGTCATCTGACCGGGCAGGGCGGGGTCGAAAAAGTATTTTCATCGCAAATGGCGAACCCCACTTTTCCTGTACCGTTATCGGCTATGCGATCAGGGTTGTCTTTTTGCGATTTTGCAACCGGTACGACGCTGCATCCAACAGATGATATTGCCGTACGCACAGCACCCCTGCGCCATCCAAACGGGGCGACAGCCTATCGGGTGGAATATGACGGGGTATCGGTGTGCTATGTGACCGATACCGAACATCAGATTGGGCAGATTGACCACACAGTGCTTGAATTTATTCGGGACGCTGATCTGGTGATTTATGATTCAACTTATACCGACGCCGAATTTGAAAAACGGATCGGTTGGGGGCATTCAACCTGGCGCGAGGGGATCCGCCTGTGCCGTGCGGCGGGGGTTGCCCGGCTTGCTTTGTTTCACCATGACCCAGACCACGATGATACAATGATGGCTGCCATTGAAAAACAGGCGCAAGGTGAATGGCCTCCTGTCTTTGCAGCCCGGGATGAAATGGTTGTTGAGGTTCCGGCAAAATAATCTGCCAGGTTCCAAGCCCTGCTGATCTGAACCAATTACGTCCGTTGGCCTAGGGGTGCGAACGTAGTCTTTGCTTCGCACGGCATGGGTGTGCGTTGACATTTCACGATGACGTGCTGTTATAAAGCCCGGCAATATGTCCTTTTTTCGAGCGAAGATTGCGTCTTTGTCCGTTTCGGCTGTGGTTATGCAGTATCGTTATTTTTGCGAAAGGCCCGGCTTGAAACCGAAATGGCGTTTTGGCAGGGGTCTTTGGCATTGGCAAAAACATAGCCGTCTGCCCGATGGATCGGGCCAAAATCCAATCCGTTTTTTGCCGACTGGGCACAAAAACCTTCAACATCTTTAATGTCGAAAATCAGTTTCACGCCTGTTTGACCCTGCTTTTGTCCCTTGGCTGCAGGATGAAGCATGATATTTGCGCCCCCGTCACTGGCAACCAGTTCAATAATCCTGTCATTTGCCAGTTGCACGGCCTTAAAGCCAAAATGCGTTTGATAAAAAAGCGCAGTTTCATCCATGTTTTTGGCGTAAATCAGTACTTTTCCAAGGGCCATGGTGCGGCTCCATGTGATGGGAATGCAGCGTTGTTTTGCTTGCGACAGTTATGCAAGGCCTGAAACAGCGGCAAACAAAACATGCCGCTGCCGGTGTTGGCGTTCGGTAATTTAACCTGACTTATAGTCCGCGTGAATATTTCGGGAAAACACGGACTTCGATCCGTCGGTTGGCTTCACGATTTTCCGGTATCGGGTTGCCCTGGTCATCTTCATTGGGCAGTTTGGGCATGGTATCGCCATAGGAAATGGCACGCATCCGGTCTGATTGCGGATCAACGCCCACCGCGCCAAAAAAACGGACCACCGCAATCGCCCGGCCCGCCGCGAGTTCCCAGTTCGATGGGAAGCGCGGGGTGTTAATCGGGGAATCGTCGGTGTGCCCTTTGACTTCGATCTGAAAGCCCATATAGCGGGGCTGTTTTAAAAGGTCGCCGACATCCTTTAAAAACAAAACGGCATCGCGGGTTAAATCGGCTGATCCCGATTGAAAAAACGACCCGCTGGCAAGTTCCATCACGATGCCTTCATCGTCGGTTTTCACCTTGACCGATTTGTCGAGTGCCAGATTGAAAACAACGTCTTTCAGGTCGGTTTCAAGAATTTCGGTGGGGCGTACGACACTGCGTTTGCCAATATTCTGGGCGATCCCCGCCTGAATTTTTTCAAATACCGGCAATTCAATTTTGGAAAAACTGACCAGCATGACAAAAAACGCCATCAGCAGGGTGATGGCATCGGCATAGGTTGCCAGCCAGTCCTCGTTGATTTCTGCGGGGCGTTTAGTGTCGAGCGGTGATCTGCGACGCCGGGCCATAAGCATGTCCTGTATTCAAGAAAGAACCAAACCGGTTTATTGCGGGGCCTTGTCCATATTAAAATGGATGGCCGGGTCCAGGAACGAATTCATCCGGTCCTGAATTGCGCGCGGCCCCTTGCGGTCTGCCAGCATGATCAGGCCTTCGGCAATCAGCGAATTGCGAAATTTCATAATGTCTTCGCGCTGCTGGATTTTGCTGGCGGCAGGAATGAAAAAGAACCGTGCCGCCACAATGCCATAAAGCGTCGTGATCAATGCAATGGCAAGGCCTGCGCCCAGTGACGTTGGGTCATCGCCCATTTTATCAAGCATGATCACAAGGCCAACCAGCGTTCCGATCATGCCAAATGCCGGTGCGGCACCTGCCATACTGCGTAAAATATCAACCGGAACCAGATTGCGGTTATAGGAACTGTCGATGGCGTTATAAAGCATGTCGGCAACGTCATCACCGTTATAGCCGGTAATGACAATTTCCATTGCCCAGCCTAAAAACGGTTCTTCCTTGCCCAGCCTGGATATTTCCTGTTCAAGGGCATTAATGCCCTTTTTCTGCATCAGGTAACCCCATTTGACCACGCGGCCAACTTCACCGGTTAATTGCCCGCGGCCCATACGCTGGGCGCGGAAAATTTTAAAAATCAGTTTTACAGCCAGCCAGACATACCTTGTCTCATAGGCAATAAAAGTCGCCGCAAATGTCCCGCCGAGCACCATCAGCACGCTCGATAGGCTAAGAAAGACGACATAGTTGTCAGTCGAGATATAAATCGACGCAACAAACAGGCCTATACCGGCCAGAATCCCCAAAATCGTTGTCAGCGACATCGCTTTTCACGTTCCTTCAAACAGAAATCTTCCTGACTTCCGCCCCCACTTCGCAGATCTGCCAATGGCAGTTGCACTTCTGTAATCATCATAGACTGCGTTTGCCCCCCTGTTAAGCAAAGAGCCATCCAAAGCACGAATGAAGCCGGTTTTTCGACCTTTGCGTTATTTAGGCGTCATGATGTTCGTAAAAGTTGCAAGAAATAAGGGGGGAACCTGCGATGTGCGCTTTACGATGCGACGTTGTTTTTTCGGGTGATCGCGTCGCGGTAAAATTCAGCCCGGGCACCGATTGCCAAAAAAGAACCAGTGCCACGATTTTTCAATTATCGAATATGCCCGGGCAGGGGCGCTTACTGCAGTTCCCGTCTGTCTTTATGCAAGGGTGCCGGCAGCTTTACCGTATTCTCATTCACATTGGCATCAGGCGCCGCCCGTTCGGGCAGTGTTTCCATGCATCATCGGAAAGGGGATGCGCTAATGAGGCCTGTAACGGCATTATCAAGGCGTATAAAAACGCGCCCGGCGACTAATGGTTTCGTCGGACGCTTTGTTTGATGTTCCAGGTATCAGGCCGAGCGAATACCATCAAGGAAGCGATCTACCTCGATCCGCAGATTTTGCGAAAGTTCGCCCAGTTCTTCGGCCACTTCCAGAACGGAATGAGCTGATTTGTCGGTTTCGCCGACGGTGTGGCTCACCCTTTCAATATTGCGGGTAACTTCCTGGGTGCCGATAGCGGCCTGTTCAACATTGCGGGCAATTTCGCTGGTGGCATCGGCCTGTTCGCGGACGGCCTCGGAAATGGTGCCCGTGATGTCGGTGATACGCAGGATGACTTCGGAAATATCCTGAATGGATTTTACTGTTTTGCCCGTTTCATTCTGAATGGCGTTGATCTGTTCCGAAATTTCGTCAGTGGCGCGCGCGGTTTGATTGGCAAGGTTCTTTACCTCGGCGGCAACCACGGCAAATCCCTTGCCTGCTTCCCCGGCACGGGCCGCCTCGATGGTCGCGTTCAGGGCCAACAGGTTGGTCTGGCCGGCAATGTCGCTAATCAGGTTAACAATTTCGCCAATTTTGCCCGCGGCTTCTGAAAGCCCGGCAACAGTGCGGCTTGAAACGTCGGCTTCCTGTGATGCTTCGGCGGTGATTTCGGTTGATTGATGGGCCTTGTCACCAATTTGCGTGATTGATGCCGATAAATGATCGGCAGCTTCAGATACGGTTTGAACGTTGGTGGTTGCTTCTTCGGATGCGGCGGCAACCGTGGTGGCGTTTTTACTGGCCTGGTCGGCGGCCCCTACCAGTTGGCGGGCGGTGTTTTGCATCCGGTCTGCCGATGTCGAAACCGACGACACAATCGTTGCGATGATTTTTTCAAAATCCCCAATCAGCGATTCCAGCCGTACCATGCGTTGTTCACGCTGTTGTTGGGCGGCTTTTTGTTCTTTTTCCATCCGTTCCTTGGCAATGGCATTGGTTTTAAACACTTCTACCGATCGGGCCATCGCTCCAATTTCGTCATGACGCTGGGTATTATCAATATCCACATCGATGCGGCCTTCGGCCAGATCACGCATAACGGCATCAAGCTGCGACAAAGGGTTGGTCACAATGTTGGATAACAGGGCGCGAATGCCGACCACGGTTAAAATGGCAACAATAATACCGCCAATAACAATGCCGATCAGGATGGTGTTGGTTTTGGCCTGTTCCGGTGCCACCGAAAGGCTGGAAGACAAAACGGCAATAACGTCGCCTTTTTCTTCGCCCATTAACCCGCCGTGGCAGGTAAAACATACTTCCTTGTCTGCACCCTTGGTCACACCTAAAACAATCGGCATCGACATGCGATAAGTGCCATCATCGGTGTAACGGCCAACCAGTTTACCGGTTTGAATGGCTTCTTCATCAATGGCGTCGCGGGGTAGTTTCAGGGGTTTTTCTTCGTTTTCCTGCATATAGGCCAAGGTTTTGGGTGCCCAGACCGACCATAATTCGCCGGGGTAATCCTGGTTGCGGCTGTCAAACCAGTTATTGAAAACGCGAATGCCGATATCGTCCGAATCATCAACCCGGGCGGCCATAACGTTCACAATCAGGGCATGGAGGGATGTCAGTTCATTGTCGCTAAGCTGTTTTAGCTTGGCATCCATGGCGTGGCGTTCTGTCATGGCGATCATGATCAGGGCAATCACCATGACTGCCGTTACACCAAATGCCGATGCAACCATAAACCGTTTACGAATTCCCATCCGTTTCCAACTGGATAAAAGCGCCATCAATTTCCCTCGAACCCGTCAAAACCGGAAATGAACACACATGCAAAAATTTCCCAAACCTGCCTGTGCAACGACTAGTTAACCATCCTGATTTGGTGTTTATACCAATCGCCCTTTTACCCGGGTGAAACATTGATTTGCCTCAAGTCGGTGGTGTCATTCAGAAATATTCCAAATTTAAATCTAATGTGATGGTGGTATGTCCCGTCATCACATCACAGGGGTAATCTGCCCGTATTTTGTGATTTAAATAGTAACGGATAATGGAACGTTATTATGATGATGGCGGTGCTGCCCGGTAGGGCACAGGGCGTTTGCTGCCCGGGGCGGTGCATTGGGGCACAATGTTGCGGCGCGATGGTTGAAATTACCGCGATAGGCAGGCATACCTGACCAAAATGGGACATAGTGCCAACGATCAAAGATCAGGTCAGGCAGATCAGAAATTGGGGTTGATAATGAATATTACTTTTGCCGACGCACAAAAGAAGCTGGAAGAAATCACCGCTGAAATGCTGATTTTGATTCGGCAATACGGTCTGGACGCCGAATCCCCGTTTGATGTGATTACTGTGGCGCGCAATAAAATTGGCAACGAGCAGGATTATATCCGTTTTCTTGAGCTCTCGCTTGAGGGGCGGATCTATGGGGAATATGCCGAAGCCCTGCAAAAACAGATGGACCAGCAGGCTGAAAACGCTGAAGACGCGCTTAACAATATCCATTGATCCCTGACACCATAATCGGAACCGGCGGAAAGTGATCATATCGTGCTGTCGCATCGCGCCACTGTTTTTGCGGGTGGACGATGTTGATTGACACCGATGTGAAAAGTTTTTTGCCATCGTGTTGTGACAGGGAAGTTGCCGTCGCGTCGGGAAAAACTGGCGGTTTTCTGTATGAAAGGGGCAATGACGCAGGGCATCGTCACAAAATGTTCGCCAACATGTCACCGTCTTGCAGTTGAGAAACCGTATTTCCCGGCCTATATCGCGGGGGTCGATGCGCTGTACCACGAAGTACACAAAAGGCGTGCGACCGTGCCGGCAGTTTGCCGGGCATACCGGGAAAACGAGCAACAGGATGGCGGACATGAATAAAAGTTATGTTCAGACCTTGATGGAAGTCGAAAAGGTATTTGGTCAGATCAACGATCATGACTACCGTTTATATCGCGCCGTCTGGGGCAACCGGCGCGCTGCGGATATCGGCATGCCACGCGGAACCCGTGCCGAGATAAGCCGTAAACTGGCCGATGATTTTACACCTGCTGCACATATTGTTGTAGGGGACGGTGTTACCGGACAGGCCATTGTTGGCGGGCGCAAAATGGAATTTCATAACGCCGCCTGATTGCACATAGAAAAAATCAGATATTGCAGCATTGCATTTTTTGCTCCGCTGCCCGATTTTAGGCCGCCAGTCGATACTTCGATGGCGGCTTTGTTTTGTCATTTTCGGGCCGGAGGCCACATCTGTTATGTCGATTAAATCGCTGATTCGTTCCATTCCTGATTATCCGAAAAAGGGAATTATGTTTCGCGATATCACAACTTTGTTTGGTGATGCCGAAGGGTTGCGCGAAGTGATAGACACCCTGGCCGGTGAGTTTCAGGACCAGAAAATTGACGTGATTGCCGGTATTGAAGCCCGTGGTTTTATCATTGGTCCGGCGGTGGCGCTGGCGTTGGGGGTGGGGTTTGTGCCCATTCGTAAAAAAGGAAAATTGCCCGCCAAAACCGTGTCGGTTGAGTATGACCTGGAATATGGCTCCGACATTATTGAAATGCATGTCGATGCTGTCAAACCGGGGCAACGGGTTCTGATCCTGGATGATTTGATTGCAACGGGCGGCACAGCCCTTGCCGCAATTGATCTGATTGAAAAGGCCGGGGCCGTTCCGGTTTCCTGCGCCTTTATTATTGATTTGCCCGATATTGGCGGGGCCGTTCGTATACGTGAGCGGGGCGTTCCGGTGTTTAATATTGTTGAATTTGAAGGCGACTGACGACCGATATAGCGGGGCAATCGCGAGTTTAATATCGCCTGATTGTTGTGATTTTTTCAGACATTTAATGTATAATCTCAAAGGTAGATAAATTAAGCGCCCATCTTTTCAACGATGGTGAAGGTGATGATACCGCAACTGCCCCCCGTCCAGGTAACCAGTGCCGCCATGCATATGACGCGGCTTGCCCCGGCTGGCGCGCGCGGTATTGCATCGGTTACCCGTGATGCGGGCATTGAACAAACCAACGAACAGTTCGGCTATCATTCCGATACCGACGGAACCCTGTTTAATGCCTTTATCGACGAAAAAAATGGCCGTGGCACCCCGCATGGCGGTGGCAAAGGCGGACAAAGCCCTCAGGATAATAACAGTGCCCAGGCCCGGTTGCGCGGTAATCGTGATGCGGCAGGGCATGATGCCAGCGGTCCTGGTTCAGGGGGTGACTGGCGCTTTGCCGATTTTCTGAACTTTGAAGGTCCGCTTGATTTGGGCGCGCGCCGGTCGCCCCAGTCTATGTATGCGATGGTAAATGCCGTAACGCATGGTGCCATGCCTGCACGTGGTCAGCGGCTTGATTTCCAAATTTGATTTTGGACGTATTTGCGGTGGTCTGCATTTATGTGGTGGGGCTGTGCTATTGCCCCCCTTGTTGCATGGCGGTGGGCTGGCTATCATGTGCAATGCAGGTTAAACCTGCCAATGGGTAATTGTTTTTCGTTTTGATCTGGGCAGGTATGAAACAAAAACCGGTTCTGTATTCGGTATTTGATGTTGCGTTTCGGCTGATCGATCACGCGCTGAACGATAATGAATATCTGCAACCCCAGAAATTGCACCGGTTGTTATATCTGGCACAGGGCTATTTTGGGGCGTCCTATCATGGGGCAATGTTGATGCCCGCCCTGTTCGTAGCCGAAGAAGCCGGCCCGATAGAACCCAATCTTTATGTGTTGATGGAAGAAACCCGCCCCGATGTGCGGCTAAAATCTATTAATGATAAAACAAAACACTTTATCGAAAGTGTCTGGCGGCAATTTGGGCATCATTCGGTGGATCATTTAAATGCCTCCATTCGGAACCACGCCCCCTATCAGGATGCATGGCGGGCCGGGCCGGGAACATTGATATCATTTGATGAAATGGTGACGTTCTATACCGCGGTTCGTAAAACAGCTACCACGCCCGAGGCCGAGGATGTGGTGCGCCCGCGTGTGATGCGTTCGCACAAAGGCAAGCCTGTTGCCACAACCGATTGGCGACCCCGGCGGTTAAAATAGGCAGTTTTCAGCATTAAAACGGTTGTTTTTCGGCAAATAACAGGCATTGCGGGCGGTTAACTTTGCCGCCTTTAGGGGCCTGTTTGCCTATTCCTGTGGGCGCGCCGGGGGAATAGGCATGATGCGGCGCATCGGGTTGTTTGAGGGTTCCGGGTCAATTATTGGGCCCGAATGCGGTGCGGGGCCGGTTTTCCGGGGGGCTGTCTTTGCTGAATTATCCTGGTTTGCGGGCGGCGTTGTTAAATCGTCGCTTTGATCATCGCCTTGTGTGATGTCATCGTTTGCTGCCGGGGCATCGGGCAGGGGCGGGCCGGTATTTTCACTGGTCGCCGGGGCGGTTGCCTTGTTGTCGTCCGCTGTGCCATTTTGGGCATCCAGCTTCGTGGCATGTGGCATTGTAATACCATCGCACGGGTTTGACCGTGCAAGGTCGGATGTAAACCAGATAAAATCAACACTATGACCCGGGCCATAGGCCTTTAGATAATTTGCAGGCGAAACCGATGGATCACCGGGGTTGGGGGCTTCTCGCATGATGATAACAATGCTGGTTCCTTTGGGGTCAAACCGTTTTAAATGCCAGGGGACCGCAACGTTGGCCCGCGCATGCATGGCACCGGTGATCAGGAACGCGCCCTTAATCCCTTTTTGTTTGCTTGCATCAAACATCGCACGTGCCAGCGAGGCATCACGCGCGAACTGGATGGTGCTAAAAGGTGGTGCCTGATCGGGCGATAAAACACCGCAATGGGCATCGACAATTTCACGATCAAACAGTGTTTTTGTTTCATCGGGCAAAGGTGGCAAAGCCAGCTTTTTTGCCAGGCTGGCAGGCAAGGCAGCGTTGCCTTTTTCGATCAGGGGGCCAATGATGTCATCGGGCAGGTTTCCGGCAATCATGGGTAACTGGTGCTGGCGTGCGGCTTCGGCGATGGGCGAATAATCCTGCCAGGAAGGCCAGCCGCTGTTGTCCCAGTCCAGTGCGACGCCAATATCATCGATCGCGCGTTTTTTGTCGTGCCATGCATCATCCAGGTCCTTTTGCTGGTCCCGGTTGATCATTTCCCACACAACGGCCCGTTTCAGACCATCGCCCGATAGCACATCCACCAGTTCGGCCTGGCGTTGATGATGGATCAGGTTGTCGTGGGTTTCACCCAGTAAAATGTATTTTGCCCCGGCTGCGGCGGATTGCAGGGTTTCCAGCCGCACATAGTCGCCTTTGGCAACATCATAGATTAATCCCGGCGCAGGCGACATGGGGCTTATATCCCCGCCGGCCGCCTGCGCCGGTTTACCGGCACCAACGCATAGAACAATCAGCAGATAAACAATAAACGGAAAGCCGGTTTTCCCGGCCCGGGGTTTGTTGTGAATTGTTGGCATGTTCCGGTTCGGTGTTGTTGGCAAAAAAGATACCTGACGATGGTTATTTTGTGTGGTTCAAGGCCGTTTCAATGTCGTCAATCAGGTCGTCGATGTTTTCGATGCCGACAGACATACGCAAAAGATCGCCGGGAACCGGGCTGGCTGGCCCTTCGACAGAGGCGCGATGTTCTATCAGGCTTTCAACGCCGCCCAGTGACGTCGCACGTTTAAACAGTTTGCAGGCATTATGAAAGGCGACTGCGCGTTCGGTGCCGCCTTTAACCCGCAGTGACATCATGCCACCAAAGCCACCGTGCATTTGCTTTTTGGCTATCTCGTGGCCAATGTGGCTTTCAAGGCCCGGATATTGCACCTGTTCAATTTCGGCATGGTTTTCAAAATGCCGGGCAATTGCCATCGCATTGCTGCTGGCGCGTTCCACCCGTATCGAAAGGGTTCGCATACCGCGCAATAACAGCCACGTTTCAAACACACCCAGAACGGCCCCGCCGCCTTTGTGCTGTTTGCAAACCTGTTCCCAGAAAGCATCTTTTTTTGCAGAAGTTAATGTGCCTGCCAAAACATCGCTATGCCCGTTCAGGTATTTGGTGGCCGAATGCATGACAATATCGGCGCCAAATTCAATTGGCCGGGTAATTAGCGGTGTTGCCACCGTATTATCAACGGCCACGACCGCGCCAATCTTGTGGGCCGCACTGGCAACTGCAGCAATATCGGTAATTTGCCAGTCAGGGTTGGCGGGGGTTTCCAGCCATACCAGCTTTGTTTTACCGGGCTGCATGTGTTTGGCCCATGCGTCGGCATCGCCATTATCAACAAAATCAAATGTCAGGCCCGATCGTACGCCAACATCCTGCATAAACCCGCGTAAGGCCCAATACATAATCTTGGGCGCAACCACATGGTCGCCCGGCTGCAGGGCTTGCAGTACACAAACTGCTGCTGCCATGCCCGACGCAAACAACCGGCTGTCCGCGCCGCCTTCAAGGGCGTTTAAAACGGCACAGGCCTGATCATAGGTCGGGTTATCGGCGCGGGTGTAACACCGCCCGTCGTGATAGCTAAGGTCGGTATTACGTTCAAATGTGGTTGACGGGTATAGCGGCGGGGTGACCGACCGTGTTGTTTCATCAACCCAGCCCAGTGCCTGTGCGGCCACAGTGGCCGGGTGCTGATTATTGGTTTTCGGGGGCATTTTTTGGTTTCCCTGATGGTGGTGGCCATGCTTAATGGGTATACCCTAATGCGCCCTATCAGTTTGGGGAACCACAAAAATACCCGGTTGATCCTCTATCAGGGATATGATGCACATGCAGACGCAAACCTTTCCAAAACAGGCCGACATTGTCATTATTGGCGGTGGTATTCAGGGTGCCGCTAGCGCGTATTACCTGCAAAAAGCCGGAATGTCGGTTGTTTTGCTGGAAAAGGATACGGTGGCATCGCATCAGTCGGGCCGGGCATGGGGGTTTGTGCGCCAGCAGGGGCGCGACCCGGTTGAACTTCCCCTGATGAAGGCCTGCATCGATATTTGGCCAAATCTGGAGCGCGACCTTGGCGCCGATCTGGAATGGCGACAGGGCGGCGTTTTATATGTTGCCAAGGATGACGCCGAAATGGCCCGTTATGAACGCTGGCTGGCCGATGCCCAACCTTATGATATTGGTACGCGCAAGCTGGGTCAGGCCGAGGTGAAAAGCCTGATGCCCGGCATTACATCGCCCGGTGTCGGGGGGATTTTCACGGCGAATGACGGGCAGGCCGAACCAAAAAAAGCTGCCCCCGCGCTGGCAAAGAAGGCGCACGACCTGGGAGCGGTAATTTTGCAGGGTTGCGGTGCCTTGGGCATTGAAACCGAAGGCGGGCAGGTTAGCGGTGTTATCAGCGAACGCGGATTGATTAAAACCCGCATTGTCATTTGCGCCGCCGGGGCCCTGACGCATAAGTTTGTTGCCAGGTTTGGCCGTCGTTTGCCACAACAAACAACCCGGGGCACGGTGATACGTACCAAACCGGTGCCGCCGATTTCGGCGGTCAGCGCGGTTGTCGATGGTTTGGGGTTTCGCCAGCGCGCCGACGGGTCGCTCAATCTGTCGGACGATATCAATACCGATATCGACCTTACCCTGTCGCGCTTTCGCTATGCTGCCGATTTTCTGCCGGGCTACAAATCGAACTGGCGCAATTTCAATTTCCATCTTGATATGCGGTTTATCGATGATCTGGCTGATCATTTACCCGGTAGCCCGGCCGCGGATAAACCGCTTATGGGGCGTCGACAAACTACAGCCTTGCCCAACCCGAAACGTATTCGCAACTCGCTGGCCGCGTTTAAACGCCTGTTTCCCCATATCGAAACACCACAAATTGTTGATCAATGGGCCGGCGACATCGATGTGACCCCCGATGCCGTCCCGGTGATTGACCAGCTTGAAAATCCTACGGGCTTTTTTGTTGCTACCGGTTTTTCAGGCCACGGTTTTGCCATGGGGCCAATTGTTGGCAAGGTTTTGTCGGAATGGATCACAACCGGGCAAGCGTCAATTAATCTCGATGCTTTCCGGCTCTCGCGTTTTGAAACCGGGCAAAAACGGCATCCCTATGATTTACCATAAGAGCCAGGGCGTTTGGAACTGCCCGGCATCGTTTCAGGGGGCTATGGTGTGATTGTTAGCTGCGCGAAAAACGCAGCAACACCGCGCCGCACACCGTCATCATTGTCGATGCCAGTTTCACCAGGTTAAGTTTTTCACCCATCATCACTACGCCAATTAACAAGGCAAAGATGATACTGGTTTCGCGCAAGGCCACCACCAGGGCGATGGGGGCCTGTGAAAATGCCCACATGACAGTGCAGTAAGCAGTAAACGACGCGCTGCCACCAATGAAAAAGGCAATTTTGCCACGTTGGGCAATGTCCCGCACAATTGTTGGCCGCTGAATATGCGCAAAAATGCCAAAAACCAGAATATTGCCGATGGTGTGCCAGGCGTAATAATCCATCACATTGCCAGCCACCCGCACCCCGTTGCCATCGGTCAGGGAATAGGCGCTGATAAAACAGCCGGTAATCAATGCCAGCAGTGCCGCCCGCCCGTTGCGTAATCCGTCTGCATGCCGCACCAGGCACAGGCTGATAATGCCGCAACCGATCAGGGCAATGGCGATCCCTTCAATAGGGGCCAGCACGACGCCCAAAAACAGGACCGAAACTGTCGCAACAATCAGCGGGGCCGACCCGCGGGCAATTGGATAAACCTGGCTAAGGTCACCCCATTGATAGGAATTGATCAAAAACCACTGATACCCCAAATGCAATGCCACCGACCCCGCCAGATATGGCCAGCTTGCCGGGGCAGGCAGGCTGGTAAAGGGTAAAAGCAGCAATAACAATGGGGCGTGCCCAAAAATGACGGCAGTCATATTGAGCATTTTGTCTTTGCCACCCTTGATCAGGGCATTCCAGATCGCATGCATCAGGGCTGCGCCAATTACCGCCAAAAAAACTGTTGTGGTCATTGGGGCTGTTTCCTTTGGCGAGGCAATTAATCCGGAAGGGATTGCGGGCACCTGGAGGGTGCCAGTTTGAAAGCGGTATCGTTTCCTAATTTTGCAGGCAGTTCAAGTGCCGGGATAGCGGAAAATGCCCAAGATTAAAAATGATTTGAAAATGATGTAAAAAAAACCGCAAAGGCAATCATCGTTGCTGCCTTTGCGGTTTGATTAATCGGTAATCCGATGGGGGATGCATGCCCATCGGCACAGGTTTATGCCTGCGCTGGCGCGGATATATGATGATGCGTTCCGCCGACCGGCAGCGCCAAAAAATGTTCAGGGTTTAACCCGGCGCGCTCCATTGCGATATGAAGCCGTTTGGGCGGTTCATCAACAGGTTCAGCGGTTAAAACAAACGTCCCCCAATGAATGGCAATGGCCTGTTTTACGCCCATCACCTGTTTGATCATAACGGCTTCTTCGGGGTTAACGTGGGCGGTTTTCATAAAATCGCGCGGGTCATAGGCCCCAATCGGAATAAGCCCTAAATCAAACGGGCCATATTTTTCGCCCATTTCGGCAAATAATTGTTCGTTCCAGCCGCTGTCGCCAACAAAATAGAATTTAAACCCGTTGGGAAATGTCAGGGCATAACCACCCCAAAGCATTTCCTTGCGGTCGCTAATTTTGCGGCTGGACCAGTGATAGGACGACGTATGCACAATTTTAACGCCGTTAACTTCGGCGTATTGGTCCCAGTCCATTTCAAGGCAACCGTCAATCCCGGCTTCTTTTAACAGCGAGGCATTTTTCAACGGCACGACGTGGGTGGGGCCGTTGCCAATTTGGCGTAATGATTCAAGATCGCAATGATCATAATGATTGTGCGAAAGAGGGATAATGTCGATTTTTGGCAATTGATCAATGCCAAGGCCGGGCGGGCTGTATCGTTTGGGTCCGATCCGGGCAAAGGGCGATGCCCGGTCTGAAAAAACCGGATCGGTTAGAATGTTCAGTCCTTGATATTGCAATAATACAGTGGCATGGCCAATCCAGGTGACCTGGGCGACATCGGGATTGGGGGTGTGAATGGCATCCAGATTGGGGGAAACAACAGGGGTTTTACCGATCTGGTCTTTGGCTTTGGGCCAGCTTTCACGCCCAAACAACCGGCGGCGTAAAAACGTAAAAAACGATTTTTTGCCTTCCGGTAAAGGATAGCGGTTTTCAAAGCCGTTTTCGGTGTGATGGTCCGGGCGAGATACAGAATTCACAGGTTTTCCCTTATCATTTTTGTTCTTTTACTATGTGTTGCATTTACAACGCTGCGCAAGTGGGCGAATTAGTTTGTGTTGTGCGATTTGTATATTGCCCAAAAAAAGGGGCAGTACCCGCAGGTACCGCCCGTTTCGTCATGCCGGCCCATTTAATGACAGGCACGGTAAAATGAATGCGTTATTCAACTACATCGACATAACTATCAAGGTCAGGTGTTTGGTCGATAATGCCTTCATCAAGCAAATATTGGGCAAAACGGGCATACCGCCCCCGATCAACGGCGGCCGGGCGCAAGGCAAAGCGTGGTAATGTGTCGGCCCAGGCGCGTTTGTTCAATTCATCATCCAGGTTGGGATAGGCGGCAACAAACGCCTTCCAGCTATCATCGGGGTGATTGATCAGATATTGGGTGGCTTCTTCCAGGGCATCAAGCATCTTTTTCATACGCGGGTCACCCACATGGTCCTTGCGTATGGTCAGGATCAGCTCGTCATAAGGTGGAACACCTTCTTCCTCGACGTAAAATGCCTTGCCCGGTTTGCCTTCGATATCCATCTGGTTCAATTCGAAATTGCGATAGGCACCAATCACCGCGTCAACCTGGCCTGAATATAATGACGGCGACAGCGAGAAATTGACGTTCACCAGTTCGACCGATTTGATGTCAACACCGTGACTTTTTAGCATGGTTCCCAGAACTGCATCTTCAAAACCGGCCAGCGAATAACCGACTTTTTTGCCTTTCAGGTCGGCGATATCTTTAATGGGCCCGTCTTTTAACACCACCAGCGCGTTTAGCGGCGTTGCCACCAGGGTGCCAATGCGTGTTAGCGGCAAACCCTGTGCGACCTGAACATGCAATTGCGGTTGGTAATTGACGGCCACATCGCCTTGCCCGGCGGCGACCAGGCGCGGCGGGGCCGACGGGTCCGCCGGTTCAACCAATTCCACATCCAGCCCGTGTTTGGTGAAAAATCCCTTTTCCTTGGCGACAATCAGCGGCGCGTGGTCGGGGTTTACAAACCAGTCCAGCAGGATCGTCAGTTTTTCGTTGGCATGGGCGGGTAATGCGGACAGCGCCAAAGACGCCCCGATGGTTGCAGCCGATAATATCGATTTTAGGCGTGACATCACTATTTCCCTGTTTCAAACAAGCACGGTGAAAATGAAAAAAATGCAGTGGCAAAATTGCGGGCAGGCCGCGATTATTGGCGCATAAGCAGCAAGTTTAATCGTGGCGGGCAAGGCTGTCGGGTTGCCAGGGTAACAGCCTGCGCAACAGTTGATCGACAATGAAATATTGCGTGATCGAAAAGGCACACAGGATCAGAAGGCAGGCAAAAACCATGTCGATCTGAACCCGGGCATTGGCTTGTAGCATTAAATATCCCAGCCCATGACTGGAGCCGACCCATTCGCCAATTATCGCCCCGATCGGGGCAACAGCCGTCGCCACGCGAAAGCCCGATGCAAAGGCGGGCAAGGCAGCTGGCAACCGAATATGTGTTAACAAACGCCAGCGATGTGTGCCCATCGTGTGGGCCAGATCAAGCCAGCCCGGTTCTGTCCGCGATAATCCGTCAAAAAACGCAACAGTGACCGGAAAGAAAATGATCAGGGCAGCCATGGCAATTTTTGAGGCCATGCCAAACCCCAGCCACAGCACCAGCAACGGGGCAATGGCAAAAAACGGAATGGCTTGTGATACCAGCAATATCGGCATCAACCAAAACCGTATCGGGCTGAACAATGCCATTGGCAGGGCGGCAAGCGCGCCCAGAAGTGCCCCGGCAAACAGGCCAATTACGGTTTCGGCAATTGTATAACCCGCATGGTCCAGCAGCACCGCATGGCGGTTGGTCAGCGCCAGCCACACGTCATAGGGGGCAGGCAGCATGTATTTTGGTGCGCCCGTCACCATTACAACGATCTGCCAGGTGGCGATTAAGGCCACGATGATGATAATGGGCCGCGCCAGTTTCAGCAGTTTCCGTTCGGCCAACGGTTTTCGCGATATATGACGGGCGGGCTTTGTCGGCGGCGGGGTCATTGGGGGGCCTCCGTCGCACCGGTTTGGGGCGATATTGCGCCCAACTGGTGTAACAGGCGGGCCTGATGGCTCAATATC
The DNA here is from genome assembly GCF_002115825.1 of Thalassospira sp. MCCC 1A01428. Lineage (GTDB taxonomy): Bacteria > Pseudomonadota > Alphaproteobacteria > Rhodospirillales > Thalassospiraceae > Thalassospira. The sequence goes on from NZ_JFJZ01000027.1 coordinate 34,202, forward strand.
GCGGGGTCAGTTATGTCGCGCGGAATGGTGCCTTGGGGAATAACGGCATCGGACAATATTGCCGGTGTGCCCTGCAAAACCACAACCTTGTGGCCAACCCTAAGGGCTTCAAGCGGGTCATGTGTGACCAGCAAAACGGTTTTGCCATGTAAGACCCGGGCGGCCAGATCCTGAATGCGCATTCGGTTTAGCGGGTCCAGGGCCGAAAAGGGTTCGTCCATTAAAACAACCGGGCGATCTTCCATCAAGGTGCGGGCCAGGGCCGCGCGCTGCTTCATGCCACCAGATAACTGGGCAGGGCGCATATGTGCGGCTTTGCCAAGCCCGACTTCGGCAATCAAATGGTCGGCCCGGGAAAAATCAGGTTTTTCGCCGCGTAATACCGCCCCAAGAACAACGTTTTCGCGCACGGATCGCCACGGCAACAGCAAATCTTGCTGCGCCATATAGGCAACCCGCCCGGCCAAGGGTAATTTATCACTACAGGTAATAGTACCGCTGGCAGCGTCGCCGACAAGCCCGGCCAGAAATCTTAAAAGGGTGCTTTTGCCCACACCCGATGGCCCTAGCAAACAGGTAAAGCTGTTGGCACTTAGATCAAGGGAAAGGTCGTGAAAAAGGCTGGTGCCGTTAAATTCAACACTGGCACCGCGCAAATGAACATCAAACGATGTCGGATTGCTGTCAGTTGGTGCCGGTATGTGCTTTATGTTGGGCGTTTTTGCATCGGTATACGTCATACGATCCTTCCTACGCCGGTCTTAACCGGTTCAGGTTCAAAGGGTCGTTCGGCAACACCGAACCTCTCAGCCTGTTTACGACAGGCCCCCCTGGAGATGACGCGACTATGCGCAGATGAAACCCTTGCGTCAAGTTTCGTGATTAATGTTTTTCGTTTGGTCCTTGCCAATCTGGATGCCGGCAAGGACCTGTTGGGCGTTTAGGGGTTAACTTGCAGGTAAACTGCACCACTTGTCGCCCCGGTTTCCAGATCGGTATGTGCCTGTGATGCGTTTTCAAAATCATATGCCTGGGCCAGCGGAAAAGATGACTGGCGTAAAACATCAAACCATGCACTTGCCGCATGATGATATCCTTGCAGGTCATTGATAAAGGCCAAAACACTGGCACGAGTTAAAAACCGGTTTGTCAACGCGCTGACGTCAAGCAAAGGCATATCACCGCCGATTTGACCAATATTGACTGTTGTACCAAATGGTTTGGTTGTGCGGATGGTTTTGCTCAGTGTTTCTCCGCCAATCCCGTCAAAGGCATAATCAACGCCACGACCGTTCGTCAGGGCGGCAATGGCGGTTTCAAAATCCTGTTCTTTGTAGAATATGGCGTGGTCAAGCCCTTGCTGTTTGGCAAGTTCGGCTTTTTCTGGCGTGCTGAGGGTGCCAATTGTGGTGGCACCTAATCGTTTTGCCCAATGCACCATTATTTGCCCCAGCCCGCCCGCCGCTGCATGGACAAGAATGCTTTGCCCGGCTTGGACCTTGCACAGATGAACCAGCAGGAAATAGGCGGTTAGTCCGCGTAGCAATGACCCTGCAATTTGTTGATCGCTTATGTCATCGGGCAGTTTTATCACGCGGTTGGCGGCAACATTGCGCTGGGCGCTATAGCTGCCCACCGGGAAACCGGCATAGGCGACCCGCTCGCCAATGTTAAAATCGCGCACATCCTTGCCGATGGCACAAACCGTTCCCACGGCTTCAACGCCAATGCAGCCGGGCAGGGCGGGCATGGGATACAGACCTTTGCGGAAATAAACATCCACGAAATTAACGCCGATCAGGCTTTGTTTGATTTGTATTTCGTTGTCCTGTGGAGCAGGTAAATCAATATCGGTGGCGTATAAAACCGATGGTTCTCCGGTCTGGTCCATGTGAATGATGTGGGTCATGTTTCTCTCCTGAATGTTGTGACACGCTCAGGATTAAGGGGTATTTCTCTTGGGGGAAATTGCATATATTTGCATAGTAAATGGGTGATAATGCGCAAATGAACTGGGAAGATTTTCGTTATTTTCTAACGCTTGCCGATGCGGGCAGTTTTTCCGGCGCGGCACGCACGCTTGGTGTGGATCACAGTACGGTTGCCCGGCGCGTGGCGGCGCTTGAAACGGCATTTGGCGTTCGCTTGATCGACCGTTTGCCCAAGGCTGTGATGTTAACGCAGGAAGGTCATGCCCTTGCCAGGCGAGGCCAGGGCGCACTTGAAGCGATGTTTGCCGTTGAACGGGCGGCAGCAGGGGCGGTTGCCGGTATGTCGGTGCCATTATGTATCAGCGCACCGCCATCATTGGCGCGACATGTGATAGCGCCAGGCCTGAACCGGTTTTGTGAAATGCACCCTGATATCGAGGTGATTTTGCAGGGGCAAACACAATCGGCCGACTTGAACCGTCGCCAGGCTGATATCGCCATAAGGCTGTCGCGGCCGCGAAAATCCAGCGTGATTATCCGCAAGCTGGCCGATATGCCGTTGGGGTTTTACGGTGCCCGGGATTATACCAAAGCCGAGCCAGACTGGGACTTGATCAGTTGGGACGAAAGCAGCGCAGATATTCCGCAATATCGCTGGCTGGAAGACAGGTTAGGCGGGCGGCGTGTTGTTTTGCGATCCAATGATATGGATGTACAGGCGTCTGCCGCGCGCTCCGGCCTGGGGGTTGCCTTGTTGCCCTGTTATCTTGGCGATGCGGATCCTGATTTGAAAAGACTGCAGGAGCGCGAGAGTTTTCCCGCCCGCGAAATCTGGATGCTGGTTCATGCTGATTTGCGCCATGCCCCGCGGGTGCGAAGCGGGATGGATTTTCTGATTAAAACGATAGGCCGCCTTGGATCGTGACGGGTTGAAATCGTTGACAGCAGGGGAGAAGATACTTCAAATTTTGAAATGTTACATAAACGCGAATATTTTGCGGGGTTTTGCGTATTCCCCCTTGAAATTTATGCACGCTTCTGCAAACCCTAATATCAGAGGCCGTTAAGGCTATACTTTGGTCTTGGTTGTTTCGTTGCATTTGTTCACGCCCTGGTGTCCTGGCATTTTATGGTCTACCCGCCACGTATGATTGCCGCCGAAATTTATCGCGGTTCGTCCTATGGTCCCAAACATCCATTGGGTATTCCACGGGTGTCACTGGTGGTTGACATGGTCCATGCGCTCGGCTGGGTGAATGCGGATAATTATGTTGTCGGACCATTGGCCACACCGGCACAATTGGCACGATTTCATGCGCCGGATTATATTGCTGCCGTTATGCAGGCCGAACGGGATCAAAGCCTGCCCGACGATATGATGGAACGCTACAAGCTGGGGAAAAACGGCAACCCGATATACCCGGAAATTTTCCGGCGTCCGGCAACGTCGGCAGGATCATCGATTTTGGCGGCAGAGTTTTTGCGTGATGGTGGCATTGTCCATCATCCGGCGGGCGGGACCCACCATGGTCGCGCCGCCGAGGCATCGGGGTTTTGTTATTTTAACGATCCGGTGCTGGGCATTCTGGCATTGCTGGATGGCGGGCTGGAGCGGATTTTGTATGTGGATATTGATGCGCATCATGGTGACGGGGTGCAGCTTGCCTTTACAAATGACGACAGGGTTTTAACAGTTTCGGTTCATCAGCATGATTTATGGCCGCGAACCGGCGCTGTTACCGACATGGCCGGGGGCATGGCGCGCAATGTGCCAATACCTGCGGGTATGAATGACGATGAAATGCGTTTTGTGCTGTTTGAGTATTTATTGCCACTGGCGGCAGACTTTGGCCCGCAGGCGGTGGTTTTACAATGTGGGTGTGATGCGCTGGCAGAAGATCCTCAATCGCGACAAATGCTGGGAAACCAGTCTGTTTGGGAAGTGGTAAGGGAGTTTGCAAAAATAGCACCGCGACTGATGGTGTTAGGCGGCGGTGGATACAATCCCTACGGGGTGGCCCGATGTTGGGCCGGGATATGGGCAACTGTGAATAATAATGAAATTCCGGAAAAATTACCGGAATCGGCAGAAGAAATACTGCGTGACATAAAATGGTCGCATCGTCTTGGCAGACAGCCGGCGGCCAACTTGCTTACAACTCTTGCCGATGATTGGCGGGGTGGGGAAATCCGGGCGGAAGTCCGGGGTCATGTGCAGTTTCTTAAAGGGTATGGGGTATGAAGTCTTTCGTTCAAACGGTGTTTGTATTCTTTTTTGTCAGTGCGGCGGTTATGGCTGGCCTGAATGCAAAAGCCACAGGTTTTGAGCGATCGCGTCTTTTGGTCGACGGACAGGTCTTTAATGTGGAACTTGCCTTAAGCCCCGATGAACGGGCGCGGGGGTTGATGTTTCGGACCCACATGGAAGACGATAACGGTATGTTGTTCGATTTCGGCCAACCACGCGATGTGTCGATGTGGATGAAAAATACGTTTATTTCGCTTGATATGCTGTTTATCGGGCAAGATGGCAAAATTGTTGGTATTGCGCCGCGCACGGTTCCAAAATCCGAAGCGATCATTTCGGCACCGCGCCCGGTACGGTTCGTTCTGGAACTAAACGCGGGGCTGGCCGACAAGTTTGATTTCAAGGTTGGCGATACGGTTGATGGTTTGCCGCGTTAATAGCGTGTTGGTTTAAAGGGTGGGGCGGCTTTATGCCGGGTTCCGCGATCTGGTTTGCCCTTGCCGGTTTTGTTTGAAACGCCAAAACGACATGTTGTTGTAAAAAAGGTGATAAAAAGCATTAAACCGGGCTTGCCGCGAACAGATTAAGGTGCTAAATCCCTCCCCGTGTCGGGAAGTGGCGCAGTCTGGTAGCGTACCTGCTTTGGGAGCAGGGGGCCGTGGGTTCGAATCCCGCCTTCCCGACCATTTCATCTTGAAACGGGTGATTGCATTTTCAAGTTGCCCGATTGGGTGTAGACTGAATTTTGTAACGTCGTATTTCAGCCAGTTGACAAGTTAAACGAGGGTGTCGATGAAGGTTCGTGTTTTCAAACCCGCGAAAAATGCCATGCAGTCCGGCCGCGCCGCGACCAAGCATTGGGTTATGGAATTTGAACCCCGCGCCCAAAAACTTCCGGATCATCTGATGGGCTGGATCGGGTCAACCGATACCCGTGGTCAGGTTCGGATGGAATTTGATACGCTCGAAGAAGCACAGGCGTTTGCTGCCAAGCATAATCTGATTGCCGAGATCGAACAGCCGAAAAGCCGCAAAATTCAGCTTAAATCCTATGCCGACAATTTCGCTTTCAAGCGTGTTGTCTGATTAATTTGCCGGGTTTGTTTTTCAAGCCGGACCACGGGGCGATTATCGCCCCGTTTTGCTGTGAAACCGGGTTTGAGATTGCAGTTGCACCTATGTGTGATTTGTAAATTTCCTGTAGTCCCGCTCTACGGTCCCTTAGCTCAACTGGATAGAGCAACAGACTTCTAATCTGTAGGTTGCAGGTTCAAGTCCTGCAGGGATCGCCAATAAATTCAAAGGCTTGGGAGCTTATGGTTCCCAAGCCTTTTGTTTTGGGCGCTTGCAAGTGGTGCTGCGATCAGGTTTGATCCGAGAGGGCGGTGATGCGGTGCTTTGTGTATGGTTTTGCCACGGTCCCCTGCCTTTTGCGCACACGGAATGATTGCATTTGCGCTATGGCATGCAAATTATATTAAAATGCTGCCGGTGCTATTAAAAGTCCAATTGCGCACCCCAATATGTTTATCTGTGCATTTTATGTCGAAGGTCGGTTGTGTGTGAATGCAATCAGGGTCTTATGGAATGATCGGTTATAAAGGGGTGTTTCCATTGGGCTGGCGGTTTTGTACCCGGCAACTGTTCGTAAATAATCAAGGTGTCATGTCGGGAAAGCGCGGGGTAGCGCAGTTCAATGACGGTTGTGCGGAGGGGCTCCATGTTTGGTATCCGATCTGATGCGGATCATATTCTTGACGCGATCAAGCATTCTCAAGGGACGATCGAATTTACAATTGATGGCAAAATTGTTGATGCCAACCCGCTGTTCTTAAAGCTTATGGGCTATGACCGAGCCGAGGTGGTTGGCCAGCATCATCGTATTTTCATGGCACCGGAAGATGCCGGTTCAGTAGAATATCAGGAGTTCTGGCAGCGACTTAAGGCAGGCGAATCTTTTACCGCGGTCTTTCGCCGGATTGCCCGGGACGGCCATGAGGTCTGGCTGCAGGCTACGTATAATGCGGTGCTGGATCGCCGCGGTAATCCCTGCAAGATATTCAAGATCGCGACTGATGTTACCCAGCAAAAACTGCAAAATGCCGATTATGCAGGGCAGGTTGATGCCATTCGTAAATCCCAGGCTGTGATCGAATTCGCGCTTGATGGCACGATATTGTATGCCAACGACCATTTTTTAGGGGCGATGGGGTATCGCCTTGACGAGATCAAGGGCAAGCCCCACAAAATCTTTGTGGGGGCAGAGTTTGCGAAAAGCCGGGAATATGAGGAATTCTGGAAACAGCTATCGGCAGGAAAATATATGTCTGCCGAGTATCAGCGGTTTGGCAAGGGAAACAGGGAAGTCTGGATTCAGGCATCCTACAATCCAATTTTTGACATGGCAGGGCGACTGTTCAAGGTTGTGAAATATGCTACCGACATTACAACGCAAAAAATGACGTCGCTTGATGCTGCTGCGCAAATTGCTGCCATTCATAAAGTACAGGCTGTTATCTCGTTTGATATGAACGGCAAAATTCTGGATGCCAACAAGAAATTTCTTGATCTGATGGGGTACCGGCTAGACGAGATCAAAGGCAAATATCATCAGTTGTTTGTCGAGAAACACTATGCCCAAAGTAAGGAATATCAGGAATTCTGGGCAACGTTGCGTTCCGGAGATTTTCTGGAATCGAACTACAAACGTATTGCAAAAGACGGCAAGGAAGTCTGGATCAACGCAAGTTATAACCCTGTTCTGGACCTGAACGGCAAACCGTTCAAGGTGGTTAAATTTGCTTCCGATATTACCCTTCAGGTTCATGCTCGCGGCGTTTTGGCAGGATTGGCCGAAAACTCTACGGGAAGTGCCGAGATCGTCGCCAGTTCGTCCGAGGAAATGCTGAGCTCCATTCGCGAAATTAGCTTAAACATGCAAAGAACCCAAGCTGTCGCTGACGAGATTGTTGCCAGAAGTGATGCCGCAGAACAGGTACGTGTCGATCTTGAACAAACTTCGGAAGCAATGGAGGGAGTTGTCGGTATTATTCGGGATCTGGCCGATCAGGTTAACCTGTTGGCCTTAAATGCGACAATCGAGGCGGCACGGGCCGGTGATGCGGGCAAGGGGTTTGCTGTGGTGGCAGGCGAGGTCAAAAGTCTTGCAACCCAGACGGCCAGGGCAACAGACGAGATCGCAACGCAGATTGATGCCATGCAAAAGTATTACCCGGCGGGTGACAACCTCGACACAGGATATCGCCAGTTCAGCCAGTTCTGTAAGTGATTATGTAAATGCCGTTGCTTCGGCGGTTGAGGAACAAACAGCGGTTACCAAGGACATTTCCCGCAATATCGATATCGTTTTTCAGGGAATTGTCGAACTGACAAATTGTGTGCGCGGAATTACAAAATAATCGCTGATATCATAATAGTGCTTTGCCGTTATCACACCGCAATGATGGTGTGTGTTTTGTGCCAATCACAATACTTTGCTGCATCCTTATCAAACAATAAATGATCTGCAGGTTTTGCATGGGCTGGAGGGTGTTTTTCCCGCCGTGCGACCGGTGGTTATGCGCGTGTCGCGGGGCCAGCGTTAATTACGGCGAAAGTCTGGTCAGGGCGCCTGTTTTCGCCGTGATGCCGACATGATCACACGTCACATTGCCTTTGGCTAATGGCGATGGGATGTGCCTTGATGTCGCGAAAAACGGGATGGCAGGTGTTATGTTTCGGTGTGTTGCTGATAACAGCGTTGGCGGCAGGGGCCGCTGTTGCCAATAACCGGGTCATGGTGGGAAATGCGGGTAGTGTTTCGTTGCCTGCAGTGTCACCCGATCAGGTGTTGCGCGGTAATTTTGGCCCGTTTGTACGGTCGTTAAATGATAAAACCTATGGGTATCAACAGGTGGCAGATCCCGTTCTGGCACCTGGTAATAAACCGGATGCAAGCACAACTGTGGTTGAACGGTTTGAGGTGCGGCCCGGTGATTGCGGGGGTGAAAACGCCATTGATTGTGGCCGTGACCGGGAACGTTCAGAACTAAGCGAGCGCGGCGACCGTAACCCGCAAGGTAGTTCATACTGGTATGGCTGGTCGCTTTATATCCCTGATAATTTTGCCAATGTCGCCCCGACAAAGGTGGCACTGGGCCAGTTTCATCAGGAAGGTAGTCATCCGGCGTGGATGTTTGAAATTGATCAGTCCGGTTATCACATTGACAATCATGTAACCGGCAGCAAGCCCCGGTATCACACACTGTTCAATGATGATGTTTTGCGGGGGCGTTGGCACGATATTACGGTGTATGCCCATTGGACGGAAGGTTCGGACGGTGTTTTGCAGGTATGGGCCGATAATATCCTTAAATTTGATTATCACGGGCCGACCATGACGGCGGATAAGGTTTACTTTAAGTATGGCCTGTATCGGTCCTTTGTTTCGCGTTATCAAAACGCCAATGAAACCGATAAAGTACCAGCGCAAACGGTTTATTTTAAAAATGTCAAGCGCGCCAACAGCCGATCAGAACTGTTGCAATAGAACGTTTTGTCTCTTTGAGATCATAACCTGATATCGCGAGATGATTTTAAGGTTCAAAATGGTTCTGCAGATTAACGCACGCCAAAATACCGGCCCGGACGATGGTTGATGGCGATGATCAGGTTTAAAACAGTGGCCCCGGCCAGCGACAACAGTACTTTGTCAAACGGCAATAAAAACAGGGCGCAAACCATAATACTGGCATCAATGCCGAGTTGGAAATAACCGGCACGAATGCCATGATGTTCCTGTAAATACAGGGCCAGAATATTAATACCGCCCAATCCCGCGCGATGCCGAAACAGCATTAGCAAACCAACGCCCATTAACCCCCCGCCAATAAGTGCGGCGTAAAGCGGATGCAGCATATCAACGCTGATCCAAAGGGGTGTCAGGCGGGAGAACGCTGATACCAGGCCAACAGCGATAAAGGTTTTAAGGGTAAATTCCCATCCCATGCGCTTAAAGGCCAGCCAGTAAAACGGCAGGTTCAAGGCAAAAAAGACAATGCCGAAACCAAGCCCGCTCGCATGATGGATCAAAAGGGCTGCACCCGCCGTGCTGCCGGTAATTAAAACGGCCTGCGTATAAAAGGTGATCCCCAGCGAAACAATCAATGTGCCCAGTATAAGGGCAATCGCATCTTCATACAGGCGATGCCCTGGTAAGTTTGCGGGCTTGTCTGGCGTTGGCGGCGGTGCTGCATCGGTTGTCGCACCTTCTGCCGTGTTTTGATCGGCATTTGCCGGTATCGTCGACAGGTCCGGCTGGGTTTGCTGAATTTCGGCCATTGCCACCATCATTGATATGTTTGAGGATAGCCGAATGTTACGTATTTCGCAGGTGCGAAACAAGCACGGGCATCAACGGGTCTTTTATTCGCTGTTTTATGCCTTAAATGGCAGCGTAAACGCAAAAGACCGGCCTTTTAAGGGCCGGTCCGGGTGGTTTTGTGCGGCAATTTGCGTGGGAAATTTATGCCGCATCCCATTTCGGGGCGAAATCAGGGTTGATCATGCGGCCATCGGGGCGGGCAAGGCCATTTATTTGGGCCATTTCCGCATCGCTAAGTTCGAAATCAAAAATATCAAAGTTGGCTTTGGCATTTTTGGGCGATCCCGACTTGGGAATGGCCATAACCCCATCCTGTTGCATCAACCAGCGCAGGGTTACCTGCGTTGCCGATTTGCCGTGGGTTTTACCAATCGCAATCAGGGTATCATCCTTTAGCACTTCGGCACGCGCCAGCGGGCAATAGGCGGTCAGTAACATGTCGTGCTTTTTCAGGCACGCCATCACCGCCTTTTGCGACAGGTACGGGTGATATTCTACCTGATTGCACATAAGGGGCAGATTGCTATAGGCCACCGCCTTTTCGATCAGGGCCGTTGGAAAATTTGAAATGCCGATATGTTTTGTCATGCCCAGATTGCGTACTTCGTTAAGGGCGGCAATGGTTTCCTCAAGCGGGATGTCGTCGTTGGGCCAATGCAGTAATAACAAATCAACATGGTTAAGGTCGAGCTTGCGCAGAGATTCGACTACGGACGTTTGCAGGTCGCCGCTTTGGAATTGATCGGGCCATACCTTGGTGGTTAGGAAATAATCATCGCGCGCAAGGCCGCTTGCTTTTAAGCCCCGGCCAACGCCATCTTCATTATGGTACATCTGGGCTGTATCAAAATGGCGATATCCGATCTCGGCGGCTTTTGCCACCATGGTTTCGGCGGCCTGCGGATCAAGCTGGAAGGTCCCAAAGCCAAGCGCAGGTATCGAAACCCCGTGAATGTCACGTGTGATCATGGTGCGTATCCCCTGTGTATGATTGTCATTTTGCCATGTTGATGCACAAATGGGCGTATTTTGCGGCCCTGTGATGCCTGTGCTTCAAAAACCATGGTGCAATTTAAGTGTGATTTTAATCCGAGAATTAGTTTAGATCAAATGATCTGCAACCTGTACGGGGGGATGAGGGATTGATACCTGTGCGGAAAAGGGGAGTGGAACGCCTGTAAAATCCGCTGAAAACAGGAAAAAAGCCGGCCGTGAATGCCGCGACCGGCTATAAAGTTTCAGGACTTAGAGTGAGGCTGTATCAAGCCTTCCCTAACCTGACAGGTCGACGGTGCCTATACCTTGATATGCGTCAAATTGGCTGATTTAATTGGATTTGGGGGTGTTTTGGCCCTGCGTTTCAATCGCCGCAGCATTTAATTGCAGCAAAGACTGGCGAATAACATCCGGCCCCAGATCACGGGTGATAAACACCAGTTTTGATCGATGATCATCGCTGGGCCAGGCAGGAAGGGTGGCGGGTGCATGAAATATATGTTGCACCGCATGAATGGCGACCGGTTTGTCCTCACCGGCAATGTTCAGCACGCCTTTTATCCGCAACAGATTCTCGCCGCGCATTTGGGTAAATATTTCAGCCCATGTTACAAAGGCATCCCAGTGCAGCGGTTCATCAAATGTCAGACAGAATGACGAAATATGGTCGTCATGCCGGTTTACATTATGGCTATGTTGATGATGATGTTCGTGTTCGTGTTCGTGTTCGTGTTCGTGTTCGTGTTCGTGTTCGTGTTCGTCGCTGTGATTATGCCCTGCACCCCTGTCATCGCCATAGGCTTCGTCGCGCAGCCATTTTTGCACGTCAAGCGACTTGGTTTCGGGGTTATAAAGCCCTGCATTAAACAGTTTGTCGGGGGCAATATCGCCCAAATGCACGCGATAACGTGGCGCAGCCGGGTTAAGGCTGTGCAGGCGTTTTTCCAGGGTTTCCAAATCATCCCCGGTCGCCAAATCGGCTTTGGTGATCAAAATGCGGTCGGCGACGGCAGCCTGTTTGACGCTTTCGGCATGGTCATCAAGCTGTTTGTTGCCATAAATTCCGTCAACAGTGCTTACCACGCTATCAAGGCGGAATTTGTTGATCAGAAGCGGGTCAGTCATCAGGGTATGCAGGATCGGCGCCGGGTCGGCAAGACCGGTGGTTTCAATGATCACGCGGTCAAAGGCGGCAATTTCGCCCCGTGTGCGTTTCAAAAACAAATCGCGCAAGCCGTTGATCAGATCCCCACGTACGGAACAGCAAATACAGCCGGAATTAAGTAAAACCACATCTTCGGAAATTTCGCGCACCAGTAAATGGTCCAGGCCGATTTCGCCAAATTCATTGATCAGAACGGCGGTATTGCCCATGCCCGGGTGCGATAGTAACGCATTTAGCAAGGTGGTTTTCCCACTGCCTAAAAAGCCGGTAATAACCGTTGCCGCAATACGTTCATTTTGTTCGTCCCGGATCGCCATGATCATACCTTTGTGGTCGCGATTGAAATTTGTGGAAGCGGATTATTTTTTGGTGCCATAAAGGTCTTCAACCGAAATTTCCGGCTCGGAAATAATGGTTTCCACCCCGTTGCGCACGGCAAAATAAAAACAGTTTCGCCGCCCGGTGTGGCAGGCCACCCCTTTTTGATCAACCTGCACCAAAATGGTGTCCTGGTCGCAGTCATAGCGAAAATCAACCAGACGCTGTTCCTGACCGGAGCTTTCGCCCTTGCGCCAGAGTTTGTTGCGCGACCGTGAAAAATAACAGACACGTCCGGTCGTTAACGTTTCAATCACGGCGTCACGGTTCATCCACGCCATCATTAAAACCTCGCCGCTGTCGTGCTGCTGGGCAATGGCCGGGATCAATCCCTGTTCATTAAATTTCAAACGGTCGGCAATGTCGGCAAAGGGCGCGGTCATTTGGGCGGGCTCCGGCATATCGGCAAAAGTTAAATTGTCTGTTGGCTCTTGACGAAATGATATAATATAACACTTCAATAAAAGCGATCCCTAATCGCGATCTTAATAATCACATGTCACCAGGATCTCGCAACAATGACGGACCTTTTCCCCGACAAGGGGCATGATCACGGTCGCTGTATCGATAGTGCCCTGCACCAGGCCGAAATTGTGGCCGAGGCAAACAATGCCCGCTTTACCAATATGCGTCGCCGCGTTTTTACGCTGATCTGGCAGTCACACAAGGCGATCACTGCTTATGAATTGCTCGATGCGTTGCAGGCCGAAGGGGTTCGGGCGCAGCCGCCTACGGTGTATCGGGCACTGGAATTTCTGGTCGGGTTGCGGCTTATTCACCGTATCGAATCGCTAAATGCCTATTTTGGCTGCGATATGCCTGATTGCGAACATTTGGGGCAATATTTTATTTGTCGTAATTGTGGACGTGTTGCCGAAGCCGTGAACGAAGACATGAGCCGCGCCGTACGTACCGCTGCCGGCATCGTCGGCTTTAAAATCGAAGCCACCACCATTGAAATCAAGGGGCTATGCCATGACTGTGCCGCTCATTGAGGGGCAGGAACTGTCGTTGTCTTTTGGCGGCGAGGCGGTTCTTGATAATGTCAGTCTGGCGATTTCGGCCGGTGAAATTATAACCCTGATCGGGCCAAATGGAGCGGGGAAATCCACCCTGGTCAAGGCGTTGTTGGGTTTGCAGGCTGTCGAGCGCGGCGTAATTACCCGCAAACCCGGCCTGCGCGTGGGTTATGTGCCGCAAAAACTGGCAATTGACCGGGTTTTACCGATGACGGTGAAACGGTTTTTAAACCTGACCCATCATGCCAGCCTGTCAGACCGGGTTGACGCCTTGAAACAGGTGGGGGCAAGTGCGGTTTTAAACAGCCAGATCGGCGATTTATCGGGTGGGGAAACCCAGCGTGTGATGCTGGCCCGCGCACTGTTGCGCAAACCTGATTTGCTGGTGCTCGATGAACCGACCCAGGGTGTTGATGTGGCCGGCCAGGCGGACTTGTATCGTTTGATCGAAACCATTCGCCGCGATCAGGGTTGTGCGGTTTTAATGATTTCGCATGATTTGCATCTGGTCATGGCCAAGACGGACAAGGTGGTATGTTTTAACCGCCATGTCTGTTGTTCAGGCCTGCCTGAAACCGTGCGCCAGCACCCCGAATACCGATCGCTGTTTGGCTATCAGGCCGCCGATGCCATTGGCATTTACCACCACGAGCATGATTTGTCGGGGCAGGTGGTGGGTGGTTGCGGCCATGATCACGGCCATAATCATTCCCATGGTGATACCAACCATACTACCAAAAATATGGTGAACCAGGTGGGGCAGGGCGATAAGGTCAAGGAACATTTCCATGGATAGTTTTCTGGTGCGCGCCATAACGGGTGGTGTGTTGCTGGCCCTTGTGTGTGGTCCGTTTGGCACATTCATTGTCTGGCGACGCATGGCCTTTTTTGGCGACACGCTGGCCCATGCCGCCCTGTTGGGTGTGGCTGTCGGGTTGCTGTTTGGCATTGATGTGCGTTTTGGCATGATTGTCACCTGCCTGATGGCGGCCTTGTTGCTGGCCCTTGGGCAACGGCAAAGTAAACTGGGCAGTGATACGGTTTTGGGGATGCTGGCCCATTCAACCCTGGCCCTGGGCATGGTGGCGCTGGCCTTCGTACAGGGTGTCGCGGTCGATATCATGGCCTATTTGTTCGGGGATATTCTGGCGATCAATACCACCGATTTATGGTTGCTGGGCCTTGGGGGCGGGGCTGCTGTGACCGCTCTTGTCTGGATGTGGCGACCGCTTCTGGCCTTAACCGTTTCACCCGAAATTGCCGCTGTTGAGGGGGTAAAGGTTGAATGGCTGCGGGTTGTTTTCATGTTGTTAATGGCGCTGGTGATTGGCATTGCCATTAAAATTGTTGGTGTGTTGTTAATTACGGCCTTGTTGATCGTCCCTGCCGCCAGTGCACGTTTTTTTTCGCGCACGCCCGAACAAATGGCAATCGGTGCTGCCTTGTTTGGTGTGGCAGCGGTTTTGGCCGGTATCGCGCTGTCATGGCATATCGACAGCCCGGCAGGCCCCAGCATTGTGATCTCGGCCGCAGGGTTGTTTTTAATCAGCAGTGCGATTGCCCCTGTTTTTCGCCGTCTGGCCCGTATATCGGGCTAGCCCCCGGAAAACAGGATAAATAAAAAAAACGGCGCGGAAAATAACCATCCGCGCCGTTTTTTATGATCGGTCATTACTGATTAAACCGTTTTCAACCGTTCAAATCCGGCGGTCAGATCGGCGATCAGATCGTCAGTATCTTCCAGCCCGACATGAATGCGCACCAGTTGGCCGGGGTCGTCCCACGTCGTGGCGGTGCGGATTTTTTTCGGGTCAGATGGCAAAAGCAGGCTTTCAAACCCGCCCCAGCTAAAGCCCATGCCAAACAGATCCATATGGTCCAGCATATTGGCCAGTTGTGGGCGGGTGACCGGGTGCAGGATGAAGGAAAATAGGCCGCTGGCCCCAATAAAATCACGTTTCCAGATTGCATGTCCCGGGTCATCGGGCAGGCCGGGGTGTAATACGCGGCTTACTTCGGGACGGGTTTGCAACCATTTGGCAATGGCAAGGCCGGATTCGTGATGCTGGCGCATTCGCACATTAAGGGTGCGCAACCCGCGCTGGGCCAGATAACAGTCATCCGGGCCAATTGAATCGCCCGACAAGATAACCTGCTTTTTGCAAGTGACAAAATCTTCTTCAGTGGCGGTGGTGATGGTACCCATCATGACATCGGAATGGCCGACAATGTATTTTGTACCGGCCTGAACCGATACATCCACACCCATCTCAAACGGGCGGCACAGTGTGGGCGAGGCCCAGGTGTTATCAAGCAATACCTTGGCGTTTTTGGCGTGTGCGGCCTTGGCAATGGCCGGGATATCCTGCATTTCAAAGGTCAGCGACCCGGGGCTTTCGCACCAGATGACGGTGGTATTATCGCGGATAAGACCGGCAATATCAGCCCCCAGCGTTGGGTCGTAATATTCGACATCGACGCCAAATTTTTTCAAAAACGTATTGGCAAGGTTGCGGGTAGGGAAATAGGTGCTGTCCGAGATCAGCACATGGTCGCCGGGTTTAACGAATGCCAGAATGGCATTGGTAATGGCTGCAACCCCTGATGACAGGCAGAGGGTGGCGTGGCCGCCTTCCAGCTCGGCAATGGCTTCTTCCAGCAAATAGCGCGTCGGGGTGCCATGACGGCCATAAAAGCTGTTGCCGTGCGGGAAGGGCGAGGCGTTGTCCAGGGCTTCAAGGTTTTCAAACAAAATGGTCGAGGCATGTAAAACCGGCGGGTTGACCACACCATGATATTCGCTGGACCGGCGCCCGGCATGAACCAGCCGTGTCGATGATTTAAAATTTTTGTCAGTAGACATAAGGCATTTCTCCTTGCCGCTAATAAGGCGACCAATGTGTCATTTGTTCGCTAAGACAAAGCATCTCAAGGCATTGGGATCAAGGATTTTTACGGTAATTTGATGTGGATATGGGCCAGATCTTGCATGTTGGTTGCCCGGTGCGGCCTGTTTGCCGTACACGGGCGATGGTGTAAATTTGTCCCTGCGATTGCGGCTCGCATCGAGGATGATAAATGATGTAAAACCGCTATCAGCTTTGCAAGGGAGGTTTTGTGCTTCAGCTTCAGGATTTTCGGGCAGCCCGCCGTATGATTTCGCCTCACATGCGTGTCACGCCGGTTTTTGCCATTGGTCAGCCCGATTTTGGGGCGGCTTATAAAAACGGTGGTGTCACATTCCCCGATTTGTTTTTGAAACTGGAGAATTTGCAGATTTCAGGGTCATTCAAGGCGCGTGGGGCGATGAATGCAGCGCTTAACCTTGAAGGGGATGTTCTAAAAAACGGGCTTGTTACGGCATCGGGCGGCAACCATGGCATGGGGGTTATCAACGCGGCACGTGTTTTAAATGTGCCGGTTAAAATATTTTTGCCAACCAACACACCCAAGCCCAAGGTCACTAAACTGCGAAAATCGGGTGTTGATGTAACATTGTACGGTGCCGTCTGGGACGAGGCCAACCATGCCGCCATCGCCCATGCGCGCGAAACCGGTATGGCCTATATCCATCCTTTTGCCGACCCTAATGTTATTGCGGGGCAGGGGACAATTGCGCTGGAACTGCTCGAACAGCGTGCCGATCTTGATACGCTGGTGGTGGCCGTTGGGGGCGGCGGGCTGATTTCCGGTGTGGCAACAGCGGCAAAAATGCTGCGTCCCGGTATTCGCATTATCGGGGTTGAACCTGTAGGAGCCCCGACCCTGTTTGAAAGCCTGAAAAACAACGAAGTAGTTACATTGCCTTCGGTCAATACCGCAGCAACCAGTTTGGCCCCCCGCCAGTCATCTGCATTAAATGTCGATTTGATCGGTAAAAATGTCGATCGTATTGTCCTGGTATCGGACGATGAAATGCGCGCCGCCGCAGGCTGGATGTGGCGTGATCTGGGGTTGTCGGTTGAATTGTCGGCAGCCGCCGGGATTGCCGCGGTAATGCACGGGCGACTTGGCTATGTTGACCCGGGCAAAACCGGCATTATCGTGTGTGGCACCGGAACTGACGGACAATAGGTAACAGTCTCTTACCGGGCATGAGATTATCGATCAGGCAATAAAAAAGGACGAAACCTTGCGGTCTCGTCCTTTTTTAAACCAGCATTCCCCGATAAAGGGGATGCGGAAAACAGCGTCGCAAACCGCGATGCAATAACGCAGGCGGGTAATAACCCGCCGTGGCGTAAATTACATTTTCGGTTCGATGACCTGACGACCACGGTACATACCGGTCTTCAGGTCAACGTGGTGCGGGCGATGCAGTTCGCCGGTTTCTTTGTCTTCGCGGTACGAGCCCGCGGCGAGCTTGTCATGTGAGCGACGCATGCCCTGACGGGACTTGGTCACTTTACTTTTTGGCACTGCCATGGGTCATAATCCTCAGGCTTGGGTAAACTTAGGGGCGCTTGTTACCTTGCGCGGTCGGGAAAGTCAACGATCAAAGTATCCGAATTGTCAAATTCGCCATCTTTTTGCGATTTTGGGGCGCCAGGCGTGTTCGCCACGGTTACGGTGGCAGGAATCAGCCCGGTGTCACGGGGATCGTCGATTAACTCTGTACGCTGATCATATACCGTAAAGCCTGCCCGTTGATAAGCCCCTAACGCAGATGGATGGTCCATTGAACAGGTATTTACCGTCAAACGTTGCGGGGAAAAGCTCCAGGCGGTGTCCACAGCCCAGTTCAGCAAGTATTTGCCATAGCCCTTGCCGATAAATTCCGGGATCAGCCCCATATAGGAAAGGTCGATCTGGCGTTCTTCTTCCAGCAAGATCAGGCTAAGTTCGGCAAAGCCGGCCGGAACGCCCCCAACATAAAGAACATAAACATGGTTTTCCGGGCTTGAGAGAATCGGCTCAAGTTCATGATCGCCAAGCTGGCGGCGAAACCACCACATCCACGGTTCGCCGACCGTATTATAAAGATAGCGATAAAACGATATTGTCGGTTCCTCGGCCCGCACAATGGCAACCTTGCCTGGCGGAATAACCGCTGCCGGGCGATCTGGCTGATGGGTCATTTCCAGATAGGTGATGGTGACTTCCAGTTTCCCGGGCGTCTTTGCAGTCATGAGGTTAACCTTTTTTCAAAAAAACCGTCGTCGCCAGGGGCGCTGGCCTGGGCCGGTGCCATTGATGGCCGATATCCCTGGCGACGATAAAATTTTGCGGCACGCGGTGATGCCGCGTGAACCTTGCATTTTTTCAGGCCAACAGCCGATAAAATGTTTTCGGCCGTTTCCAGCATTGTCGCTCCGTGGCCCTGTCCGCGGGCGCGCGATGCAACAACAAGGTAATGGACCCAGCCGTTAGTGCCATCATGCCCCACCATAACGGTGGCAATTACCGGTCGTTTGGGCGACTGGCGGGCAATCAGTACCGATCCGCGACCAGATGCATAACAGTTTTGTAAATCATCATGCGCCCGGGCATTTGCGGTGTCCGGATTAATCAGGTCCCCATCATACCACAAATTGATTACCGCGTCGCAATCAGCGGCATTCTCAAGCGATAGCCGCTCAATAATAATGTCCTGTTCGGGTGCGCTATTTTCCGGCTTCGCAACGGCAGGGATTGGTGGGCGGACGGGGTGCGGTGTTTGCAGGCCTGGATCAGGAGCCGCGTCATCAGGGGCAGCTGGATGGGGTGGGGCAGCCGGACCTGCGTCACAACAGGCGCGGTGTTGTCGTTTTCGGGGGTGCTGGCCGGTTGGGGGCTGGGTCATGGGCAATTCCGGCCCGGTTGCAGGCAGTTCCTTGCGCCGGGGACCCAAGTGTAATTGCTGTATGAAGCGGTATGGTACAATTCATAAAATTTCGGCCCCGCCTTGCACCGCACTTGTTTATGCCGCGCGGGGCATATCGGTGACGGTGCAGGGGGGCGGGGCCAAAAAATCATTGTGCTGTCCTATTTGGGCTGGCCCGATGCGCGGGGGCTTTCGGGGCGCGAAGCCCACTCCGCCCACGATCCGTCATAAACAGCGGTATGTTTTTTACCGGCAATATAGGCCCCCATGGCCAGCACACAGGCCGTAACACCCGAGCCACAACTGGTAACCATCGGTTTATCAAGGTTTACGCCAGCATCCTTGAAAACCACTTTTATGTCGTCGCCATCCTTAAAGGTGCCGTCGGCATTAAGCAGTTTTTCAAACGGGACATTATAGGCCCCGGGAATGCGGCCCGGTGCGCCCCAGCGTTCATCGGCGGTGCCGGCAAAACGTTCGGCCGAACGGGCATCAACCAGTTGTTCGCGCCCGGTATCAACATTGGCCAGGACCTGGTCATATTCGCGCAGCAAAAAGCTGTTGGCGCGTGCGGTGAAATGGCGTTCGCGCGGGGGCGTTGCCGCATCGGTCACCGGGTTGCCGTCGGCTTCCCATTTCGGTAATCCACCATCAAGAACCACAACATCGTTATGGCCGAAATGGCGCAACATCCACCATGCCCGGCAAGCGGCGGATGCCACACCGGTTTGTGCGTAAACAACAATGCGCACACCATCGCCCAGGCCCAGTTTACGGACTTTGGCTGAAAACTTGATGGCGTCGGGCATCATATGGGGCAGGGGGGCACTGTCGTCGGCGGCAATATCGTCAATATCAAAAAAGACGGCACCGGGAATATGTTTGGCATCAAAAATGGCGCGCGGGTCCTTGCCGCTGCCAGGCATATACCAGCTTGCATCAATCACGCGCACATCAGGGGCGTTTAAATGCTCTGCCAGCCACTGGGTGGAAACCAGCGCGTCAGATTTGGGGTCACTCATGGTCAAGCTCCGGTTTGCAATGGTGGGTATTGCATGTCCCCGGTCGTTTCCGAAGATCATTGTTTTTAAAGATACGAACCGGCGTTATTAAATTTACCGGCCCGTTCAGACAACCAATTCTGAAAACTTTATTCGGCTTCGTCAAAAACAATATTGATGCGACGGTTATGTCGGCCTTTCTTTTCGATTTTCGATACCCGTACCTGGCCAATTTCCGACGTGTTGCGCACATGGGTGCCGCCACAGGGCTGAAAATCGATGCCTTCGATGGTAACGGTACGCACCGTGTCGCCATCCATCGGTGGTTGCACCGACATGGTACGCACCAGTTCGGGGTTGGCTTTCAACTCGGCAATGCTGATTTCGCCGTCATAAACGTCGGCATTGCGCGCCAGAACGGCATTCAGTTTTTCGGTCAGTTCTTCCTTGTCCGGGCTGTCTTCCATGTCAAAATCCAGCCGGGCCTTGTGGCTGGCAATGTTGCCACCGGTAACACCGCCATCAACTAGCGAGCATAAAACATGCAGGCAGGTGTGAAACCGCATGTGACGATGGCGTGTTTCCCAGTCCAGCACCGCGCGCACCTTGCTGCCGATCGGCGGCAGGGCGTGATCATCGGCAATCACATGCAATGGTGTGCCCGATTCGCGGTCTTTCACGGTAATGGTTACCGGCACTTCGCTGCCATCTTCCAAAACCAGCGTTCCCTTGTCGCCGGTCTGTCCACCACTGGTGGCATAAAAAACCGTCTGATCAAGCGCGATGGCATGGTCATGGTGGGCAATAACGGTGGCAGTACAGTCTTTCTGATAGGCATCCTTGCGAAACAGAAGGTCAGTCATTTGGGGCTCCCTGTTTTCCGGGCGCGGGTGCGCCGGACGTCGGTTTTTACGTTTTCTAAAACCATGGTGGCGCGGCTTTGTCAGGGCTGTCGAGGATAAAATTGCTATTTTCGCCAGCAAATGGTTGTGGCATCACAATTTTGTTTGCGTTCACCCCGCCGTTTTGATGTGCAACACCATGGCTGGATGTGCTGGTTTAGGCGGAGTGAACCTGGTTTTATTTCAGGAATTTGCGGTTATTTCGGGTCAATGCGCGATCCCATATCGCGGTCAGCACCATTTCCACTGATCAGGTGGGTTAATTCCTCGATCCGGGATATTTTGCCATCCCGTAGCGTGTAAAACGCGATTACTTTCATTTTTACCCTGCCGCCATTCTTTTTACGGGCATTTACAATATGGATGTCGGCGATGGTGTTGTCGCGGGCAATGATGGTTTCAAATTCAACATCGACAGTCTCAAGGGCGCCACGCAACGTTGCGGCATGTTCCAGAAAACCTGCAAGGTTCAGGGTCTCGCCATCGACGAGTTGCACATAGTCGCTGGTGAAAAAACCGGACAGATCCTCAAGCGATATCGCCGGGTCGCTCAGTGCTGCAAACAGGTTCTGTAAAAGCTGTTTTGCGTTTGTTTGGGTCATGGTGATTGCTTCCAGTTGGGCAATGGCCCAATGCCATTTGCCGGTTGCTGGAAATTAGCGTTATAAATTTGGCCGTGCTAACGTATCAATGCCAATGAATACGGATTTAAGGCCATGCCTGATTATTTGATCGACCCAAATGTATTAGACCCGGCAAATGCGTCATCTTCTATCCATGCTGTTTTACGGCGCAGTTCTGCCATGCGTGAAACTGCGTTGCATAACCATGCCCATGGGCAGTTGATCGGCCCGTTAAAAGGGTCGATCCGCATTGAAACCAGGGCGGGGAACTGGGTTGTTCCGGCGGTGCATGCAGCGTGGGTGCCGCCCCACCATGACCATGCTTTGCAATCAAACGGGCCATTTCAAGGGTGGAGCGTTTATATCCCGCCAGCTTTATGTGCCGGTTTGCCACCATCGCCACAAACCATTGTCGGCAATGATGTTTTACAGGCTGCTATTGCCCGTGCCGCAAGTTGGCCGGCGGGGCCGCAAAATGGGCCCCAGCATCGGTTGGTGCAGGTTATTATTGACGAAATTGCAGCAGCACAGCCGGTTGCATTTAATTTGCCTGCACCCGGTGACGCGCGTTTGCGCCGCATTGCCCGGCAAATTACCATTGATCTGGCCGATAATCGAACCATGGCGCAATGGGCCGATTGGGCGGGAATTGCCCCGCGAACATTAAGCCGCTATTTTGTCGCTGAAACCGGCTTCACGTTTAAGGGGTGGCGGCAAAGGGCACGGTTGCTGGCCGCATTGGAAATGTTGTCTGCGGGCCAGGCTGTAACAACCGTGGCACTGGATCTGGGGTATGAAAATATCAGCGCGTTTATTGCGGCATTCAAAAAAACATTCGGCATAACACCGGGGCGCTATCTTGATATTCAGGGTCTTTAGCCCCCGCAACAGCATCGAACGGTTTTTAAAACAGGGATAATTGCCCGTTCGCACCGGGGCGAATAAACCCGCTGCAATCAAGGTTAAGCGAGCGCCCCTGCATATTATGTTTGCGCCGTGCCAGATTAAAGCGTTGGGCAATCAGGTCGGCTATTGGCCCGTTGCCGCGCATGCGGCTGCCAAAATTTGCGTCATATAATTTGCCATCGCGCATTTGCCGGATCAGGGAAATTACCTTGTCGCGTCGGTCCGGATAATGGTTTTGCAGCCATTCATCAAACAGATCGGCAATTTCTAACGGCAACCGTAACACAATATGCGAAACCGATTGTGCCCCGGCCTTATGGCAGGCCGCGACCAGATTTTCGATTTCACTGTCATTTAAACCCGGAATGATCGGCGCACATAAAACCGTTACCGGAATCCCGGCATCGCTTAGTTTTGCAACAGCATCCAGCCTGCGATGCGGGGCACTGGCACGCGGTTCTAACAAGTTCGATAACCGGTTATCAAGCGATGTGACCGATACTGCAACCGAGGCCCGGTTTTGCTTTGCCATGGGCGCAATCAGGTCGATATCCCGGCATACCAGCGCGGATTTGGTAATAATTGAAAACGGATGATGGCAATCGCCGAGAACCTGAAGGATGTTACGGGTTAGTTGTTTTTCCCGCTCTACGGGCTGGTACGGGTCGGTGCTGGTGCCAATGACGATGGGGGCCGGCATATAGCTTTTGGCGGCAAGCTGTTTGCGTAACAGGGCCGGGGCGTCGGGTTTCCAGAACAGCTTTGTTTCAAAATCCAGCCCGGGTGACAGGCCCAGATAGGCATGTGTTGGCCGGGCAAAACAATAAATGCAGCCATGCTCACACCCGCGATAGGGGTTGATCGAACGGTCAAATGGCACATCTGGGCTTTGATTGCGGGTGATAACACTGCGCGCACCATCCACGCCCAGTGTGGTTTTAACGCGGGCAGGGGGAAAGTCATCGTTGCTGTCCGCGCCTGTTCCCGTGTCGTGGTTAATATTTTCCATTAACCAGCCGTCATCCCAGGCATGATGGGAATGCTTTTCATAGCGGCCATTGATATTGGAAATCGCCCCGCGCCCTTTTTGTGCCCGTGCGGGCAGCAGCGCAGGGTCCGGCGCGTCCCGGTTGTGGGCGGCGTCAAAATCCTCAAAATCGGATGGTGCGGTGACGGTTTGTTTTTCCATGTCGCCAATATAGAACAAACAATGAACATTGCAATCGCAAAACCCTAATTACGCCTTTTGCGGGCCATGTTTGGATGGTTGTCTGGTGGCCGTCATTCTTAACGAAACGAGGGGTTTCCATGCGCGTCGTTGTAACCGGCGGTGCCGGCTTTATCGGATCGGCCTTATGCCGGTATCTGGTCGCGGAATGTGGCTGGCAGGTTTTGAATATCGATAAACTGACCTATGCCGCCGACCAGCGATCCCTTGCGGCAATTGAAGGGGCGCCGGGATATCGGTTTATGCAGGCTGATATCGCTGATGGCGACAAAATTGCACGGATTCTGGATGAATTTAAACCAGATGCCATTATGCACCTGGCAGCGGAAAGCCATGTGGACCGGTCTATTGACGGGCCGGGTGATTTTATTGAAACCAACATTGTTGGCACCTATCGGTTGCTTGATGCGGCACTTTATTACTGGCGCGGTCTGGCGCCTGACCGTCAGCAAAATTTCCGTTTTTTGCATGTTTCAACCGACGAGGTTTATGGATCGCTGGGCGCACAGGGTTTGTTTGATGAAAACAGCCGTTATCAGCCCAATTCGCCCTATTCGGCCAGCAAGGCATCGTCCGACCATCTGGTGCGTGCATGGCATCACACCTATGGCCTGCCGATATTGATATCGAATTGTTCCAACAATTACGGGCCATTTCAATTTCCCGAAAAATTTATTCCACTGATGATTTTAAACGCGATGGCCGGTCGCAAATTGCCGGTTTATGGCGATGGGCACAACATTCGCGACTGGTTGCATGTGAATGACCATGTTGCCGCCTTGCGCCTGATCGTGCAGCACGGGCAGGTGGGCGAAACCTATAATGTCGGCGGGCGCAACGAAGCACGCAATATTGATATCGTCCATCAGGTTATTTCTCATGTCCGCGATTTGTCGCCCCATCGCACCTTGCCCAAAGACGATGCCCTGATCGAATTTGTGCAGGATCGCCCCGGCCACGACCGCCGCTATGCCATTGATGCCACCAAACTGGAAAACCGGCTGGGCTGGCAGGCGCAATATGATCTGGATCGCGGGTTGCGTGACACGGTGGCGTGGTATTTGAACCATGAACAATGGTGGCAACCTATTTTGGACCGCAAATATCAGGGGCAGCGTCTTGGCGTCGCCTGAAAACAAAATGTACGCCTGATGGTTGGGATATAAAGTCGCCGGTTTTTTAGTATCCTGACCTCAAGTTTGTTTCCGGTTTAAAAAATATCGGCTAACCTTTGTCGGTAAATTGCAAACCGGCAAAAAGGTGCGGTTATGGCTATGGAATGGTCTCAGATACTGACATTTGCACTGGTAACGTCGCTTCTGGTGATGTCGCCCGGTCCTAATGGTGTTTTGATCGCCAAAACCGTGCCGACATCGGGGCGTGCGGCAGGCTTTGCCAATGTTGCGGGCTTTGTTACCGCATTTTATGTGCACGGCACCCTGTCCATTCTGGGTATTTCGGTCATTCTGGTGCAATCGGCGCAATTGTTTTTTGCGGTCAAAATGCTGGGTGCCGCTTATTTGTGCTGGGTTGGTATCAAGGCCCTGCGCGATGCCTGGCGTGGCGTTCAAACCGTTGGTGAAACATCGCCCGCGCGGCGTAAGCGGACCCTTGCCAAAGCCTTTGGCGAAGGGTTTTTGACCAATGTGTTAAACCCCAAAGTCTCGATCTTTTATCTTGCCGCGTTTCCGCAATTTGTGCCGATGGGGGCGGGGTCGATCAGTGCGGCTTATACGCTGGTTTGTGTTCATGCCCTGATTAACGCGGTGTGGTTTACAGCCATGATTCTGGTGTTGGCCCGGTTAACAAGGGCCGTGCGTAATGGCCGCTTTCAGCGCGTGCTAAAGGCCGTTACCGGCAGTGTGTTTATTGCCTGTGGCGTCAAGCTGGCAACCTTTCGCCCTTAAGAATATTGCGAGGCTGCTTTTTGATTGTAACAGGGGGCAGTCTGGCATGTTTCGTGGGTTCCGGCATAAAACAAGTGCAATATTTCAATCGGTTAAAGTAAAGGAACCCCTTTGTGTGGGGTGTTTTTTTATGTGGTGTGCAACCAGTGACGGGTGTCGTTTGTTGACAGTGTAAAACGTTCGTTTTACACTTGGGTTATGGATATCAAAACAAATCTGATGACAGCCGCTGAACGGCTTTTTGATCGTAACGGCTTCACCGCAACCGGGATGGACCGGTTAACTCAGGCGGCAGGACTTTCCAGCCGGACCCTTTACAAACATGTCGGCAGCAAAGTTGCCCTGATGGGGCTGGTATTGTCCGAACGTGAAAAGCGTTTCATGGCGCGCCTTGAGGTCGATAGCATTGATGCTGTTTTCGCGGTTCTCGAAGGCTGGGTGCGCGACGAAGGGGCACGCGGATGCCTGTTTTTGCGTGCATATGGCGAAACCGGCGGCGACATGCCGGAAATTTCCCGGGTCGTTCTGGCGCACAAGGCTGCGATGCGGGCAAAAATAGCGGACATCATTGCGCAGGAAGTTGGCGGCAACGATGAAACCAATGCGACGTTAACGGAACAGATTGTTGTTCTTATTGAAGGGGCCACTGCCGCGGCCATTTATCGGGGGCCGGAGGCGGTGATGGCGGCGCGCAAGGCTGCGGCCATAATTGTTGCGCAGGCCCGGCCATGACCCCGCCTGTCAGCTTGTCCATAAGTCCGGCGATACGTCTTGGCGCTGTGGGCTTTGGCCTGATTGCCATATGTTATGGTTTTGCCCGTTTTGCCTTTGGTCTGTTTCTGCCGCAAATTGATGCCGATTTATCGCTTGGTTCCACCCTTGCCGGGGTTATTTCCGGCGGGTCATTTTTTGGCTATTGCATTTCGATCATTGTGTCGGCATTCGCGACGGAGCGGTTTGGCGCACGGGTAGTTGCGGTGGGGGCGGCGGGGGTTGCTGCCATCGGTATGGTCGGTATTGCGGCGGCCCCGAATGCCGTTTGGCTTGCCAGTGCTGTCATGCTTGCCGGGGCCAGCACAGGGTTGGCATCGCCACCAATGGCGGCCGCGGTGGCAGCGGCGGTGCGGCGTGACCGGCAGGATATCACCAATACCGTGATCAATGCCGGGACCAGTGCGGGGGTGGCGTTGTCCTGGCCCATCGCCCTGATCATTGGTGGGCAATGGCGTTTGGCATTTGCGGCATTTGCCGTTGCGGCCCTTGTTTTGGCGGGTGTGCTTGCGCGAACCATTCCGCCTGCTGTTGCTGCTGGCGGTTCCGGCTTGGCACAGGGGGTGTTGCCACCTTTAAAAGGCAATATCGCCCGTTTGATTTTTGCGGCCTTTCTTATGGGGGTGGCAAGCACGGCAATTTGGTCCTTTGGCGGGCAGCTTGCCACGTTGCAGCTTGGGCGAGGGGCCATGGGCAGCGGGGCGTTGTGGGTTGCCATTGGGGGTGGTGGTATTGTCGGGGCGTGGGCCGGGGCACTTGTGTCGCGGTTTGGACTTAACCATGTCCATCGGGTTTTTCTGGTCGCAATGGCCTGCGGTATTCTGGCGGCAGGGCTGGGCACGGTAATGGTTGCAACCCTGGCCGGGGGTGTTTTGTTCGGGGCGGCCTATGTCATGTTGACCGGGGTGTATCTGGTGTGGGGGGTAACTGCCCTGCCGGATCGGCCGGCTATCGGGTTAATGATTGGTTTTCTGACCATCGCCATCGGGCAAACAGCGGGCGCCCCTGTTTTTGGCTTTTTGTTAAACGCGTTTGGGCCGATGGGGGCAGTACTTGTTTTTGCCAGCCTTGCCCTGATACCCGGGGTGATGAAGGCGCAAAAAGGCCAGCGTCGAACTGACATGCAAAAGAGCGGGCCTTCCCCCACGGTTTAAGGGCGTGGGGTGTGCCATGTGACGCAAAGGGACAGGCAGGTGTTTCGATATTTCAATATTTGAAATTCAAGTGCTTTATTTGCGAAGGGCGATCAGGGCCATCACCAGCACAAATATCCCAAACAGGATATCGGCCAGCAGGTTGTCATTACCTTTCATCGCCAGAAACGATGCCACCGGTAAAACAAGCGATGCCAGTACCAGAAAGACCGGATTAAACAGGAACTTTTTCATCTTAGTTTCCCCCCAGCATCATTGTGACCAGCAAAATACCCAGTGCCCAAACGCCACATAGCAGGGTTAAAATGACGCCGGTTTTTAAAACAACCGACAAAACCGGCCCTTCCTTGCCCGACAGTCCAACAGTGGAACAGCCCACCATGATTTTTGACGGGGCCAGCATACTGCCAAGCGACGCGCCGGTGGCCTGTGCTGCCAGTATAAGGGCGGTGGAAAGACCTGAAAGTTCGGCGGTGTGGCGCTGGAACATGCCAAATACCACATTGGAATTATTGGTACTGCCGGTCATGAAGGCCCCCAGGGCACCAATCGCCGGGGCGACCACCGGGTAAGCAATGGCAAAGGTACCTGAAAATAGTTTTGACCCGCCTTCAGCCAGCGCATAGGTCATACCGGCATGGTCCATCATTAACGCCAGACCAATAACCGGCACCATGCCAATGCTGGTGGGAAGGCCGCTTTTAAGGGTGCGTTGGGCAATGCGTTTGCCAATACCCGGGGCATAACGCCTGCGCAATTTGAAAAAGGTAAAGCTGATCGCAGCAGTATAAAGCAAAAGTGCGCCGGGATGGCCGAAAATGGCAATTGCCTTGGCTTTATCCGCCGCAATTTGCCAGCTTTGCGAGGTTTCCATTGCCGGAAATGACAGGGTAAGTTCCACGCCGGATAAAAAATGTTCGACCGGGGCAACGAATGTTGCCAGGCCAACAATGATCATGAACACCAGATAGGGGGTTAAACCCTCGATCAGGGGCATTTTTTGGGGGTCGTCCGATCCCGGTTCGGCAATGTCGTCGGGGTGCGGTTTCCAGAACCGGGTGACAATGATCGATGCGATCAGACCGAAAATTCCGGCGGTTAGCCCACCCAGCGTCCAGACGCCGTAATTTGCCATCACATATTGGGCAACACCCATTACTCCGGCAATGATTACCAATGGCACAATGCGGCGGCGAATGGTTAAAAAACCGCCATCCAGCCACAAAACAGCTGCCCCGCAGGTAAAGCCCGACAGGCCCAGTAATATCGCTGAATAATGGGTTAGCTCGCTGCCGGGAATGCCGGTCACACCAATCAGGGCCTCAAACGAGGTGGCCATATTGCCAAACAAAACCGACCAGCTATGCCCGATCATGGGGGCCGCAACCGCCAGAACCGGCGAAAAGCCCATGCCCAGCAACAAGGGGGCAATAACGGCAATTGGCACACCAAAACCGGCTACACCTTGCAAAAAGGTGGCAAAAACATATCCCAAAATCAGCAATTGCAACGGCCGGTCGTCTGTCAGTTTGCGAATGGCGGCCCCGATGGTTTTAATGGCACCGGCTTCCTCTGCCGCGAAATACAGGATCAACGCAGCCCAAACGATATATAGAATATACAGGGCCAGCATCACGCCCTTGGCCTGGGCGACGATCAGCATATCGACCGGGGTGCCAAAGGCAAAAAACGCAATGGCGGCGGTAATGAACCATGCTGCCGCACCGGCACGGGCTGCGCCCCAGTTTGCCTTGATCATTAAAAACAGAATGGTGGCAATGGGCAGGGCGGCCAGAATAAACTTGATCATCGGGAATGCGTGAACCTTTGGGAACAAGACGTTGTGGTTAAACACAAAACCGTTTTAACCACGCACGTATCATGTCCGATGCCTGACATCTGCGCAAGGTGCGGCAAGGGGATTTTCGCATTATGGAAGTGGTTCGCTTCGCTGGTATATTGGTTCGGGATAGATAACGCTGTAGCTATTAAGGCGTTATTTTCAACATATACAGGGGTGGCGAAGGAAATAGAAAACCCGCCAAACCGTGTTATCGGGCTGGCGGGTTTTTAATATAAGGCGACTGTTTTAATCAAAACAGATAATTATGATCTGTCTTTGATTTTGGCGGTGGCGCCTCAGGCGCACTCGGCCTTGTCGGTTTTTGCGGTCAGGTCATCGCGAATTTCGGCCCCGATTTCAAACGATTTCAGGCGGGCGTCGTGATCGAAAATATTGGCGGTTAAAATCAGTTCATCGACGCGGGTTTCATACAAAAATTCGCGCACCTTGCTGCGTACTGTGTCGCGTGATCCAACGGCGGCATAGCGCATGGCATGGTTAACACCGGCTTTTTCAATTGAATTCCATACCGTATCCATATCCTTGACCGGGGCCGGTAATTTGCCGGGGTTGCCACGACGCAGGTTGAGGAATTGTTGTTGCATGGAGGTTGCTATAAACCGGGCTTCCTCGTCGCTATCGGCGGCAAAAAAGCCCATCGCGGCGGCGGCGTAAGGTTTATCAAGCTGATCGGATGGTTCAAACCGGGACCGGTAAAGGTCCAGCGCCTGCATGAGATAATCGGGGGCGAAGTGCGATGCAAAGGCAAAAGGCAAGCCCAATCGGGCGGCAAGGTCCGCCGAAAACAGGCTGGAACCCAAAAGCCACATCGGAACTTGTGACCCATAGCCCGGTACAGCACGAATGGGCGGGTTGCCTTCCAGCGGAGCAAGGAATTGCTGAACCTGCAAAACATCCTGAATAAAGCGTTCTTCGCTGCCATGCATATCGCGGCGCAGCGCGGCGGCGGTGCGTTGGTCCGTGCCGGGTGCGCGGCCAATGCCAAGGTCGATCCGGCCGGGATACAGGGCATCAAGGGTGCCAAACTGTTCGGCAATGACCAGAGGGGCGTGGTTGGGCAGCATAACGCCGCCCGACCCGACGCGAATGGTTTTGGTGCCACCAGCAACATGGCCGATGACCACCGATGTTGCCGCACTGGCGATGCCGGGCATATTGTGGTGTTCTGCCAGCCAATATCGGTAATAGCCCAGCTTTTCGCCCTGTTGGGCCAGTTCAAGGGTTTTGCGCAGGGCATCGGACGGATGTTCACCGTCGTTTACCGGGCACAGGTCAAGGATGGAGAAACGTGTCATGACAATATATCCTGTTGGGCGCAGGGCATTTTTCAGCCGCGCCAAATGGGCCTGTTAGGACCTAATTTAGGGTAAAATTGCCATAACGCCAGCACGACCTGTTGCTGGCGTATTATTTCTCGGTCAAATCATAGGATTGTTGGGCATGGACGGGTGGTTTTGCGCATGTTGATTATTTTGGGCCGTTTGCCGGGCTGTGGCAAAAGCACGCTGGCACATATGCTGGCAGAACAGTTATCGGCAGTTTGGCTTCGGATCGATAGCATCGAGCAGGCTTTGCGTGATGCCGATGATTTATATGGTGATGGCGCGTTTGAAATGGGGCCGCAGGGATACATGGTTGCGTACCAGCTGGCGGCCGATAATCTGGCGCTGGACCATTACGTAATTGCCGATAGTGTGAACCCGCTTGAAATAACCCGTGCCGCGTGGCGCGATGTGGCCCATAAGGCGCGTGTTAAATTTGTTGAAATTGAACTGATTTGTTCGGATGTGGCGGAGCATCGCAAGCGGATCGAAACCCGGCACCCAAGCGTGCCAAATTTAAAGCTGCCAGACTGGCAGGCTGTACAGGATCGCGATTATCAACCATGGCAAAACGGGCAATGGGTGCTTGATAGCGCGCGCAACACCGCCGCCCAACTGGCAACACAGGTAATATCGCGGTTGTTTGATGGCGGAAAAGGGTGAGCTTTTGTTAAAAGGTTAATTCCCGGGTATTGATAAAATGGCTAATTTTGGCCGTTAATTGTGCTGTTGATAAAGTTGCGAATGACGGTTGATGTGGTATTGCGTCGATAGGCCAGTGCCAGAAATGCGATGGCAGGGGTGCCCTTAACCGGGCGATAAACAACCCCGCGGACCTGCAATTGCCCCATGCCGGCGGGCACGAGCGACACCCCCATTTCGGCAGCCACCAGGTTAATCACCGACCCGATTTGCGGGGCCGATTGCCCCAGCTCCGGTTCAAAACCGGCATTGCGACACGCATTTATCACCGTATCAAAATGGGTGGGGCCAACCTCGCGCGGGGTTAACACAAACGGGTCATGCGCCAGCATGGCAAGCGAGATGGTTTCATGTGTTGCGGCGGGGTGGCCGGTGGGCAGCACGGCCAGCATTGGTTCATTGCCCAGATCATGAAGTTTGATGTTGGCATGATCGACGGTGTTTTGGCGCAGGAAGGCGGCGTCAAGCTGCCCGTCAATCAGGTCTGTTAACAGCCGGGTGGAATTGGTTTCGGTCAGGGTAAGTTTGACGGTGGGCCAGGCACGGCGAAAGGCGCGAATGGCGGCGGGCACAACCGGGCTAAACGCGGCAGAGCCGGTAAAGCCAACATGGATGGTGCCGACTTCGCCGCGTGCAGCGCGTTGTGCGGCGTGTATGGCCTGTTGGGCAAGGTCGGGAAACTGTTCAACAATGGCCTTAAAGGCGGCACCCGCATCGGTGAGTTCGGCACCGTGCGGAACACGGTGAAACAGCTTTGCACCAATTTCGGTTTCCAGGTCCTTTATTTGCTGGCTGAGCGGTGGTTGACCAATGCCAACATGCTGGGCCGCCCGGGTGAAGTTGCCATGCTCGGCAACAGCCAGAAAATAACGGATATGACGAAGTTCCACGTTTTGGTATCTCTAAAACATATTGAAAATGGCAGTAACATATATTGGACGGATGACGCGCAGGGTGCAACAATTTGGATAAAATAAAAACAGCGCCCTATTACCCGCCAAGGATTGAAGATGACAGAGCCAAAGGCAGACCAGGACCTGCCACCTCGCAGTACCGCCGCACCGGCAAACGCAGCCGCAAAAGCAGTCGAGACGGGCCGGGATAACCCAAATCAGGATATGATGGCGACCCGGCCCGAATTTGCCGACGTTGATGACCCTAAAATGACATATCCCGCCCAAAGCTGGGTTGAGCCGGGGACACCAGCCTATCGCCGGGTGGCAATGGCGCTGTTTTTGGCCGGTTTCGCGACGTTTTCGCTGATTTATTGTGTGCAGCCGCTTTTGCCGGCTTTTGCCGATGATTTTGCTGTCAGCCCAACGCAAAGCTCGCTTGCCTTGTCGTTGACGACCGGGTTTTTGGCTTTTTCAATTTTGCTGGCGGGGGCCGCGTCCGAGGCATTTGGGCGGCGGCGATTGATGTTTGTGTCGATGTGCGCGGCATCGGCTTTAAATATTGCCGATGCATTTATTCCCGATTGGCATGTGTTGCTGGTGGCACGCGCGCTTGAAGGTTTTGTTCTGGGCGGGGTGCCTGCAGTGGCGATGGCCTATCTGGCCGAGGAAATCCATCCGCGCGGGTTGGGGTTGGCGATGGGGTTGTATGTGGGCGGCACGGCGTTTGGCGGTATGGCCGGGCGTGTTGGTGTGGGTTTGCTAACCGAATTTTCGTCGTGGGAAATGGCATTGGGTGTTTTGGGCGGGCTGGATTTGCTGGCTGCGATTGGCTTTTTTATATTACTGCCGCCTTCGCGTAACTTCACCACCAGGCCGGGTTTTCAACTGGCTTATCATATTGATGCGTGGGCGAAACATTTGCGTCACCCGGCTTTGCCCTTTGTGTTCGTCATTGGCGCCCTGTCGATGGGCTGTTTTGTGACGGTCTATAATTATGCCGGGTTCCGACTGGTGGCGGACCCTTATAATTTGGGGCAGGGCGCAATCAGTCTTATTTTTATGGTCTATCTGTTTGGAATGGCGGCATCTTCTATCGCAGGTGGCTTGGCAGACAAACACGGGCTTGGCCCGGTAATGGCGGCGGGCATTCTGGTTGCGCTGGCCGGGGTTGCCTTGACGTTGATGGGGTCAATTTATGGCGTGATTGGCGGTATCATTGTTTTAACCAGCGGTTTTTTTATGGCCCATTCGGTGGCGAGTGGCTGGGTCGGGCGGATGGCAAAACAGTCCAAGGGTCACGCATCGTCGCTTTATTTGCTGTCCTATTATCTGGGTTCCAGCGTGATGGGGTCTATCGGCGGCTGGTTCTGGACACAGGGGGGCTGGTCGGCGGTGGCCGGTTTTGCCGGGGCGTTGCTGGTCATCGCCTTGTTGGTTTCCGGGCATTTATGGCGTTATGCGCGCAGGGTTGAAACCCGACCTGTATAGCTTTGAATTGCAAACAAAAATGCCCCCGGTTTGTCTGC
>NZ_JFJZ01000028.1 GCF_002115825.1 Thalassospira sp. MCCC 1A01428
ACACCCAAAACAAAACCCCGTACGCCAATGGCATACGGGGTTGCGATCCTTAATTTCAGGCAGCGGATCAAACACAATCACACGGGTATAAACCGGCTAGATCTAGTCGTCATGCAAATCAATGTCGGCATCGGCGTCATACAGGGCATATTGCCCCTTCCCGGCCAACTTCGCCTGGTACATCGCCTTGTCGGCGCGGCGCAATTGCTCGCTCATATCGCAAAAACCGCCATCAAAAACCGATATGCCAATGGACGCCCCAATCGGGCAGGTTTTACCTTCCCAAATATAAGGTTCTGCCAGGGCTTTTAATATTTCATCTGCCATTTTAATCATTTCAGCAGCACGGCCTTTATTGACAAAGACCATGGTAAATTCGTCGCCCCCCAGACGGGCAACTTCATCTGCCCGGCGACCAACTCGGACCAGGCGTCGCGCTGTTTCAACCAGCACCCAGTCCCCGGCCGCATGACCCAGCGTATCGTTAACCTGTTTAAAACCGTCCAGATCCAGCAAAAATACAGCCGCCGGGGTCTCGGTACCCCGTAAAACCGATTCACAATGGTTTAGCTTCTGCATAAAGCGGGCACGGTTGGCAAGCCCGGTCAATTCGTCGTTATTGGCTTTGTTTTGCAACTCGCGCGAGGCCATTTTCTGTTTGGTAATGTCGGAAACCCACCATAAAACCGCCTCCTGCCCTTCAAACGGAAGGGGTTCCAGCGATGTACGAAGCCAGCGGGCTTCCTTTGCACCGGTTGGACGAATGCGCAATTCCACATCATGCAATTCCCCCATGGCATCCATTTCAAACAGGCTTTTTTCGCGGTAACGCTCCGACAGCAAAATGCTGTCTGTGGCATCGGTCAAGGGAACTTTCTGATCAACATCTTCCTCAGCCACATTTTGCGAGTCACCAGTCTCAATCCCCAGCAATTCAACAAAGGTCTTGTTAAAAAACAGAAATTTCCCGGTTTCCCGGTCCGATATACCAACGCCAATCGGCGCTTTTTGTAAAATGTCCGTCAGGCGGGCAGCCGCACCGGCAACCTCGGCCTCTGCTTTTTTAAGCGATGTAATATCGATCAGCGAACCAATGGTGCCACCAATGGCACCACTGGGCGTTTTAAGGGTCGACGCCGCAAAGATGGCAGCTTTAGCTGTGCCATCTTCGCGTTCAAAACTAATTTCGTCGCGCACATTGCCTTCCGCCACTAAAAGCGGCTTTTCCTTGTTATTCATGGTCGCATCCAGCATGGCCGGGGTCACTTCGGATGATTTGCGCCCCAGTACCGCATCAAGTTTGCAACCAATAAAATCGGAAAATGCCGAATTGCAGCGATTAATAACCCCATCGATATTTTTAACGTAAATCGGAATCGGCAATGCATCGATCAAATGCTGAATAAAAAACTTATGATCGGTAAGGGCGCGCGCTAATGCCTCGCTGCGGGTGACATCACGCAACTGCAGAACCACCAGGTCGGCAGGGCCATCGGTTTTGCGCCAGAAAATTCGTACATCACCAACGCTGAACGGGGGCAAATCGCGCTCCCCTGTTTTGCCAATTTCCTGTAATGCCTTGCGAACCGCTTCAACCCCGTCACTGTCGGTAAAGTTCGCCTCACGCGATAACAGCGCCAAAAACTGCTTTAACGCTGTTCCGGTTTTCAAACCTGGCAACAGTTTTTCAAGCATTTTTGTCGCAACGTTATTTGCATGCTGAACCGACAAATCATTTGCTGAAAGAAAGATAATGCCGTCTCGCCCCAAGGCTGCGGTCGCAACAATATCGGAACTAATTGCCAATGCACATACAGCGCCGGTTAAAGCGCACTCCCTGTTCAAACACATTATAAATATGAAACGACCGGTGCGGCCTGTCGGCACCAGTGCCTCGCCAAAACCCGTTTCCCAAATTACAAAAAAAATCCAGTACACCTTAAACGGATGGTTTTTTCGCCGTTGGATTATCCGCCAGATCGATATAACCACGATCCACGCAATGTTCCAGTTCACCGCTGGCAGCTTTCATTTCTTCATAGGCCTCGCGCAACTGGCGCAATTTAAGCACCTCGGCCTCGGTGGGGTGGTTTGCCTTGCCATCACCGGCCAGTTTAAATGCATAACGCAAATATTCAGCCCGTGAGCGTGCGACCGAAACCATCAGTGGCAAAATTTCATCTACCGTCAAATTCGGTATCGCCGGGCTAATCACTTCATGATTGATCTCGCGGATCACGTGTTCCATCGCCATGCGGAAACGACTTTTTGTACGGCCAGCATCTTCGGTCATTCGCGCTTACCCCTATGGTTAAGAACCCAGCAAACCATATATCGCTGGTGTTTATTTTACCTCATTCGCCCCCCCGACAAAATGCCTAAAGCGGCCTTGTTCCATGATATTTATACGAAACCTCTCCATTACCAGTACCCGTCCCTGCCATAGTGTCAATTGCATGCTTGATAGACCGGGCCTGTCCGGCTAGAGGTTACACAATGTAAATTCAGCATCTGTAAATTGGCAGATGGACCAAAAGGAACAAATACCATGGAAGCACGGGTTAAATGGCTTGATAAACTGACCTTTACTGGCACCAGCGGGTCTGGCCACGGCGTTGTTATGGATGGCGATCGGGAAAACGGTTTTGGCCCCAGCCCGATGGAAATGCTGCTGTTGGGTGTTGCGGGCTGCTCGTCGATTGATGTGGTGCATATTTTGCAAAAAAGCCGCGAAAACGTACTTGATGTTGAAACCGACATCAAAGCCGAACGTGCCGAAACCGACCCCAAGGTTTTCACCAAAATTCATCTGCATTTCAAGGTGCGGGGCGAAAACCTGAACGAAGCCAAAATCGAACGGGCGGTCCATCTTTCCGCCGAAAAATATTGCTCGGCATCAATCATGCTGGCCAAGGCCGCAGAACTGACCCACAGCTGGGAATTGCTGGACTAAGGCTTATTTGTTCGCAGGGTATCTATCAATAATGCGTAACAAAATTTGATCGCGGCAAATAAACGCTGCCATACTATATTGTAACGGCATCCATAATTTGGGTGCCGTTTCTTTTTTGTGTCATGCGCGTGTGATATGACATTATTACACGCAAGCGGCGATATACGATTTGCCCGGATACCACAGGATTCCCACCAATGCATGTTTTACGGTCCCTTGTCCGCCCGCGACTTTGCCTTGCCCTCATCAGCTTGTGCCTGATTGCGGCCTGCGACAAGGAACCTGGCCGTTACACGGCATCAAACCATGCGATTACCACCCCGCAACCTGGCACACCATTTTCGCAATATGTTGCTGACAGTCATGCTAAAATTCGCGATGCACTGCAAGAACTGCGTTACACCCCCGAACCGCACCCGTTCGATGATTATACAATCGACGATGCTGTTTCCATTCGCGCACCCTTTGAAATACCCCCCGATAACCAGGCCTGCGCACAAAAGGGGAAAACCGTGCAAAACGGCGAAGGTGTCGGCTTTTTGCTCGTGCATGGGCTATCCGATAGCCCCTATCTGTTAAGCGATGTTGCTGCCTCGCTGCACAATGCCCTGCCCTGCGCAACCCTGCACGCCCTGTTACTGCCAGGTCATGGCACAGTGCCGGGTGATTTACGCGATGTCAGCGCTGATCAGTGGCAGGCTGCGGTAAAATACGGGCTGGAAAGTTTTGATGATACGATCCATCACATTGTGCCGGTCGGGTATTCAATGGGGGCAGCCCTGGTAGTGCGCGCTGCCGAAAACCACCGCAATGACGCCGAATTATCAGCCATGATTTTGCTGTCACCAGGGTTCGCGGCCTATAGCGATCTGGCGTGGCTAACACCCTATGTGCGATATGTAAAACCATGGGTAGATAAACGCCGCGATCACGATGTTGCCAAATATGAATCGTTGGCAATGAATGCAGCGGCCGAGTTTCAGCTGTTAACCGTACCATTTGGTGAAAACACCCTGCCGCCTCTGACCCAACCGGTTTTCATGGCCGTTAGCTCCGATGATCGAACGGTCCGCGCGGACATTGCGGCCCATTTCTTTTGTGGCAAGGTCGAGTCCAGTAACCGTTACATGATCTGGTATCAGGGCGAGGCCGCCGCCCTTGAGGACCGTATCCAGCCAATTTGCGACGATATTGATGTTGTCAAATCAGCCACCCCGGATTTGCGCACCGTCAACCATGCCCACACCGCCATGACCATGCGCCCGGACAACCCCCATTATGGCCTGACAGGCGATTATCGCCGTTGTGATCATTACAGCGAAGCTGCCGATTACAAAGCCTGTGAAGAAGACAACAAGGATGCCATTTACGGCGAAACCAACCTGCTTGAATCCGCCACACCAGGCACCTTGCGCCGGGGTACTTTTAACCCCGACTTTGACGCCATGATGGGCAAAATGGTTGTGTTTCTGCACAAGGTTCTGGAACCCTGATTGCGTCGCATCGTTTACATATGCGAGCACAAATAAACATCCAGAAACCTGACCAGCTTGACGAGACCATTGAATGCCATTTGAAATTCAGCACTGCCTGTCCTCGACAGGAACAAAATTGCGATATGGTATCTCGACACCGAAAAATGCCCGCGGCCATATTTTTATCCTGCAAGGCCGGGCCGAATTCATTGAACGTTATAACGAAACTGCCCGCGACCTGGCTGCTCAGCACATCGGATGTGTTACATTTGATTTTCGCGGTCAGGGCGGGTCTATCCGCGAAACACCTTTTCCAGAAATGGGCTATGTCGGCGATATTTCCCACTATCTTGATGACGCAACAACCATCGCCGAGCACGTAACAACCCGGCATAATATTTCCTGCCCCATGCTAATGACCCATTCCACCGGCGGGCTGGTCGGTATCAACCTGCTGCTGGCGGCACCGCAAAAATTTAAATCTGCCCTTATGATTGCACCGTTTTTCGGATTAAGCGGCCCGGACTGGATGGTTGGGCTGGCCAGAATGATATCGGCCAGTTTGTGCAAAACCGGTTTGGACAAAAAATTTCTGCCCGGGCAAAAGCTGCTATCCCCGCTTCAGCCCTTTAATCCCGAAAACCTGCTAACGTCGGATAAAGTACGTTACGAACGCAGCTTTGCCCTGCTTCACGAACAACCGGAACTCATCGTAGGCGGAGTATCGGCAGGCTGGCTTCATGCCTGCTTTCGTGCGCAGGAAATGCTCAACACCCAACTTACCGCCGCCAGCCAACAAGCAAAACGTACAAACACAACTGCCCTGCCGCCCACGACAATAATTATGTCGGGCAATGACAAGGTGGTAAATAATGCTGCAACCAAACGCCTGTTTGCCGGGCAGCCACAGGTAAAGCTGCATGAAATTGACGGCGCCCGCCACGAAATCCTGCAGGAACGTGACGATCTAAGATCGCAGTTCTGGCATATTTTTGAACATCACCTTGCCCGCCATCACCCTGATTGGCATACAAGCGACTCACATATCGGTGCCACCAACGCCGAAGCCGCAATTTAACCAAATTGCAACCGCGGCCTGATTGTGCATTTCAACAATACTGTTGAAGTTACCGTGGCAATGGCATTCGCTTTACGGCTTAAAGCGGGATTTACGAAACGCCGATGGCGTCATTGATTTATGGCGCACGAACTGACGGTTAAAATGCGACAGGTTTTCAAAACCGGTTTCTTCGGCCACCCGGTACACCGGCATGTCGGACGACAATAACAATGCTGCGGCCCGCCCCAATCGCAACCCCATAACATAATCCTGAATATTGCTACCCATATGAGATTTGAAAAACCGGCGAATGTTCCGTTCACTCATCCCCATGCGGTCCGCAAGGGCGATTGCCGTGGGAGGATGGGCATAATTTGCATGTAAAATGTCCAGTATCCTGCCCAGTCGTGTCGCTTCGCTACGATTGGGGGCTGCGGCATCAAACCGGGCCGATGCCAGGGGCATTACTTCCTGTGCTTCTGCCAATATCGCCAAAACTTCCAGCAATAAAACAAGTTGCCCCGTGGCCGGTCCCTGATCAAACCGGGGGGTCAGTGCGGCAACCTTGCAGGCCGTTTGCCGGTCAAACACGACCCCGCGCCGCGCCATGTGCAAAACAGGTACAATTGGCGAAAGTTCCGGCATGGTCACACACACCTGATCCACCCAGCTGGCTGAAAACCAGAACACAAACGCCTGGTGGGGCAAATCCCGTTTTTTCGAGGCAACGGAAGACAAGGAAAACGGGGTTGGGACTGGCTCAATCCCGCCATTTCTGTCGGTTTCACCCATCCCTTTCCTGCCACCATAATCAGCGCGCCCCATAGGGCCACCATCTTTGCCGGAGCGTACGTTTATTGGCGCATCAGCATTCGATGAATGCCATGTATGGGGCAGATTTGGCCCCAACAAAACCAGATCCTCGTGTTGGTAATCACCAATATGATCACCAACATATCGCCGCCCGGTACTATCCATTGTCAGGGTTAATTCATATTCCGGATGATAGTGCCATTCAAACGGTATGGCGGGCAGCTTGCGGTGCAAACCGCGCCAGGACCGGTTCGGCGCTATCTGCACATGCTCGAATAATAATTTCACTTTCCGGCACCTTTGAACCCTGATTTGGCCGAATAGTATCATAAATCGTCCGCTGCGTCAGTGGGCAGCTTTGTCCATCGCGTTTTAGAATGGCTCTATTACAACAAGCCTTCACCGGCGGTTCCGATCAGGAGGAAACCAGATGACAATGACAGCCATGCCGACAACACCCGCATCCCCCCCGGTAACCATGTCACCTAATGCCGACCGACCCGGCAATGCCTCGGTCGGAAGCATTGCCGGGCCACAATTACGCGATATGAAAAAGAAACTGCCATTGCGGGTACTTAGTGCCCAGGATTTTGATCATTGGCAACAATATGGCTATGTCATTGTACGTAATGCCATTTCACACACACAGGCATCTGCAACCGCCGATTTCCTGTGGGAATTTCAGGAAATGGACCCGAACAGGCCTGAAACATGGGCGCGCCCGCAATTGCGGGATCACGCCATGAAAGAACTAAACAATTCCGGTATGGTCGAGGCCTATCATCACCAAACAATGTGGGACAATCGCCAGTCGCCACGTATTTACGATGCCTTTGTCGATATCTGGGACCGCGAGGATTTGTGGGTATCCATCGACCGGGCCAATCTAAATACCCCCAATACCGGAACACGGGCATTTGACGGCTTTATTCATTGGGATGAAGACACCAGCCAACACCCGTTGCCAATTAATGTTCAGGGTGTTTTATCTCTTGTTGATACCAGCGACGCAACGGGCGGATTTCAATGCGTGCCCGAACTTTTTGAAAATTTTGCCACATGGTTACAGTCCGCACCCGAGGGCCGAAACCCGTTTCGCCCGGATATGGAAACAATGCCTTATCCGTGCCATCGCGTGCCAATGAATACAGGTGACCTGCTGATATTTAACAGCCTTCTGGCACATGGCATTCGAGCCAACCGGTCCCGGTCGGCCCGCATCGCGCAGTATATTTCCATGGCTCCGGCCTCGCCCGAAGATACCGAACTGGCAAAATGGCGGGTTCAAAGCTGGGCGGAACGCTTGCCCGCCCGCGGCCATGCCTTTCCCGGCGATCCTCGCAATTGGGAACAAACCCGTTATGAACAGGCGCAACTAACACCGCTTGGTGAAAAATTGCTGGGCAAAGCCAACTGGTAAACCAGGCTTACCTGCCCTGTCGGCCCCAACACAAAGGGCCGCCCATCACATCGGCGGCCCTTATATTATAAATTATTACTGGCAGCGCACATTACACCGTCAGCCTGGCCCTATTTTCACACCCGCGACCACAAGGCGGCTTTGGTTTCACCATCAACATAGGCAGCAGCAATGGCAGTTTGGGTAATCCCGCGCAATTCTTCTGTACTAAACCCGAAAACATCCTGTGCACGCTGATATTCATCGGCCAATGTCGTGTGAAAAAAGGGCGGGTCGTCTGAACCTAATGTTACTTTAACACCCGCATCATAAAGTTTACGCAACGGGTGGCTGGCATAATCGGGATACACGGACAGGGCAATGTTCGACCCCGGGCAAACTTCCAGAACAATACCGCGCCGGGCCAGCTCATCAATCAGTTTTGCATCCTCGATTGAGCGTACGCCGTGGCCAATACGGTCCACCGGTAAATGATCAATCGCGTCCCACACACTTTCCGGCCCCTGCACTTCACCTGCATGGGTGGTACATCCCAACCCGGCATCGGCTGCAATTTTAAAGGCGGGATAAAAGTCCTTCTGGGTGAACATGCTTTCATTGCCACCCATGCCAAAACCAACGACATGCGGATGCCCGCATGCCACCGTTTCCCGGGCTACATCCACGGCCAGTTCCGGCCCTAAATGGCGCACGCAAGTCATCACAATACGGCCAATAATCCCGGTTTCAGCAAAGGCCTGATCAATACCGTCGGCGACGGCCAGCAAATGTTCATCAAACGACAGTCCCTGCATTCCGGCATGAGAAGACGAACAGAAAAGTTCGACATAAACTGCACCGATTTTGGCCTGTTCCACCAGATAATGCCGGGTCAGATCCGTGTAATCCTGGCGGGTGCGGATAACACTGCTTGCGCCATCAAAACTATCTAGAAACTGCGGGAAATCTGACCAGATATAGCGATCATTTTCGTCAAACAAGCCATCAGCGACCGAAATTTTGTTACGGGCAGCAAAACGCCGCACCAGATCGGGCGTCATTGCGCCTTCCAGATGCAAATGCAATTCCGCTTTGGGCAGTTTAAGTGTCATGCGGGCTCCGGAGTCAGGTAAAACAGGCAATTATTCAGACTACAGATAAAGCCTTCCCAACGCGATCAGAAGCTATTTTTTACCTGCAAAAAAACAACCGGCCTGCAAAAACAGGCCGGTTGTTTTAAATCTGCTTTGGTAACAGAGCGTCATCAACCCGGGTTGAAGACACCCCAATCTGCGCGTTCAAGCTGCCCGTATTCGGTTACGTGATGATTTACCATTGTCATCGTCCCCGCCAGAAAGGGCCGCAAGCGGCCCGATAAACGGCTCGAACCTGTGCCACTTATCTACCGATTCCGAATTGATTGGCCGACGCACCTGCATCAGGCTAGCCGTTTTCGCAGCCTGACGACTGCGATAAAATTCCAGACAATCAGCCTGCCAGTCCAACCCACAATGCGCCAACAGGCGCGGCGCAACTGTTTCAGGATCCGACACCAGGTCTTCGTAGGACAAATCAAAAATCTGCCCATTGTCATCTGTTTCAGCAAAGGCCGCCATAATGCTTTCATAACCGCGATAATAATCGGCCAGGTCTTGCAAGTTATCGGCAAAACGCATGGGATTGGCAAATGGCGTTGTATAGATCGACAAACAGGTAGCTAGCGCATACCGTTGGCAATGAACAATCGGCGCATCGG
This sequence comes from Thalassospira sp. MCCC 1A01428, assembly GCF_002115825.1. GTDB lineage: Bacteria > Pseudomonadota > Alphaproteobacteria > Rhodospirillales > Thalassospiraceae > Thalassospira. Next base: position 9,457 of record NZ_JFJZ01000028.1, read on the forward strand.
GAAACACCTTGCGTATCTGACCGATACGCAAAAAGTTCGCCGGCGTTTTATTGGCCACCATTTTTGCCTGCGGGGCATATCCGGCCATGGCCGCAAGATATTTCTTGCGAATGGCGCGCGCCGCCTTGCCATCAATACGTTCCATCTGGTCAGCAATCGTTCCCCAGCCAACAACCTCGCCCACCGCACGGGCAAAATCACCGGCCTCGCCTGCCGGATGCACATCACTATGCGCCCCGACAATACGTTCGGTAAGGGTTGTTCCCGAACGGGGCAAGCCAACAATAAATATCGGGCGCGGAGCTTGCGGGTCATCATCCTTACCAAGGTCGGCACGCACGTTATCTTGCGAGACAGCAGACATCCTGGCATGGTCGGCACGGCTTAACGCGCTGATCCGTTCAATCTCAAGCTCTTCCTGAGCGCGGTCAAACGGCCGAACCGCCCGGTGCGCGGCATGGCCCTTTTCATACCAGGAAAAAGCCGTTTCAAAATCCTGCCTCACTTCAGCGGTACGGGCCAGCGCGAAAGCCGCATTGTAACGGTGCATCACAAATTGCGATGGATCGTTATAGGTGGCTTCCAAAAATGGTACCGCCTTTTCCGGCATAACGTGGGGCCGCAAAAACGCCACCACCAGATAGGGCTGAGTATTGGTTTCGTTATGATTTTCGATCAAATCAAGGCTGTTACATACCGCAGGGTCAACCTGACCGGTTAATGCCTGAGCGGAAATTTGCATATGACGCAGGTTCATGTCATCCGGGTGCGATGCAACCAGCTTTTCGTACAAGGCCAAGGCCTTATCTGCCATTTCAACGTGAACATATAACTGTGCCAATGCAAGCTGGCTTTGATAAAACCGGGTAAATGTTTCCGGAATGCTTTCCAGTAACCCGACCGCACGCAAGGTATCTGGCGAATAGGTCGGCGCTATGGAAATCCGCTTTTCATGCTCGACAATAACCGTCGCAAGATACTCCGCATATAGCGGCTGGCTGCGATGTTGACGATGTAACTTTTCCGCCAATGCAATTACTGACTGATAGTCACCTGTTGCACGTGCAAAAGCGATCAGGTTCTGCAAAACCATCCCGATATGACGATCAGTCACCGAAACGGTTTGCGCCAATTTTGCCAAACGGGGAAATGCACGACGCGGTAACGAACCTTGCAGTTCGGCAACACTCGTCATCAACTGTAATTCTATGTTTTTAGGGTGCGTTCGAACAATTTTGGCACCAATGGCTGCCGCCTTGTCGAACTGCTTTGCTGCCATCGCTTCCTTCATTGATGACAGCGGATCTTTTTGTGTTTGCTTCATTTGCATATCCCGAAGCATTTTATGACCGTGGCGACATTCCCCCCAGAATTCCCCGGTACGCTTCTGAATATAAGTCATTTATATTGCAATGCACAGCGTAAAAATACGCCACACCACAAACAGCGCCTATAAAAAGAACAAACCCGGCGGTAAATGCCGGGTTTGCTGATATAAACGCTGTGGTAATATTTTTGTTATGGGGTGGTGCGCCTGCGTATCAGAATATTTTTGGACGCCAGCACCGCCCCGCCAACAATAAGCAGGCACCCCCAAATGACTGCCGGGCTGGCTGGTGCGGCACCAGCCACAATCAGAATAAGGGTTGATAATAATGGTGCAGCATAGGCGGAAACGCCAAGCACCTGAATATCACCGTGTTTTGTGCCGTAATCCCACACAAAAAAGGCAATCCCAACAGGGCCAAGCCCCAAACCGGCAATTGCCAACCATTGCCATGCATCGGGGGTTACCCAGCTTTCCATCAGGCCGTGGGTAATAAAACCCAATATTGCCGCCCCGCCGCAGAACCCGCAAACGGCCTCGACCGGAACAGCGCGATACCGGCGGTTCAATACGGAATAGCCCGACCACAAAATTGAACACGCCAATGCGGCACCATAACCAGCCGCAAAAGCAGGATCAAAATCAAAGCCCTGCCCTTTGCTAACCAAAACAGCCGCCCCGCCAAGCCCACAAACAGCACCCGCCACATGATACCAGCGCAGCCGTTCCCCCGGTAGCAACGCCGATAACAACACAATAAACAACGGCCACAAATAGGCGATCAAACTGGCGTCAACGGCTGGTGCGTTGGCAAGGGCAACAAAATAGAAAAAATGATACCCGAACAACCCGCCGACGGATAAAACCCATGCCCCGACAGGCTGGCGCAGTGCGCGAAAAGCACCCGGCCCCCGCCGCGATATCCACACGGCACTAAACACGGTTGCCACGCTGAAACACAGGCTCACCAGTTGAAACGGCGGAATAGATTTTACCACTGTGGTAAACAGTGCCAGCAACGCCCATAACAGAACGGCAATCGTGCCGATCAGGGTTGCCTTGGTTTTAGGGTCCAGGAATGTCATGGATGGGTTCCGTTGCGGTCAAATTTTGCGCAACATTACCTGACGAACGTAAAATCGTCTTTGCCCAAACTCCGGTTTTACACGGCACAACATGGCGATATGAATATTGGCACCCTAAAGACGCGGACCCTGAAAGCAAAAAATCATGGCACCTGGCACTGTTTGCGAAAGCGGCCTGGTGCGACGGCAAAACGACGCGAAAATGCCCGTGAAAATGCTGCCTGATCCTGAAAACCAACTTGCCGGGCGATATCGGCAATAGTCTCGCTATTTTTTGAATCTGCCAGTAAATCGCGGCCACGATCAAGCCGCAAAAGGCCCAGCCACCGCATCGGAGCACAGCCAACATGGCGTTCAAAGCCCGCAAATAACGCACTTTCGGACAGGGCGGCGATTTTCGCCATTTCGGCAATACTAAGCGGTTCATTTAACCGTGCGGCGGCCCATTCCATCACCCGGCGCAACCGGGGTGGAATTTCCCCTGAAATATTGTCATAGGTGTCATATTGCCCATGATTATGGCCCTGTCCCCGCCGGGCATTGCGCAACAAATCGGCCAAAAATCCGATCATGGCGGATTGCCCGGCAGAATGAAGCCGGGGCATTGGAAACCCGGTTGTCATTGGCACCGATGCGGCACACGGCGCAAGGTCCAGGTGGGTTGCCCCGCCAAACATGGCTTCAAGTTCTCCGAGCCGCACAGCCCCCGGAACCGACAAATATGCCCCGCCACCTGCCTGCTGCCACAACTGTTCAATCCCGGCGCGTGCGGCAAGGTTGGCATCCAGATCGATTACTAAAAAACGATTCATGCCTTGCGCACGATAGGCATGGCGCGCCCCGGCCGGAACAAAAGCAATTTGCCGCCCGCGCACAGCCCCGCCCGCCCCCTCAACATCCAGATCCAGCACACCATGATGCGATACAATGATCTGGTGAAAATCATCGTGGCTGTGGGAAAGTGTCTCGGAACGATAGTGACGAAAACTAAGCGACATAGGTTTCCTGGATTCGGAACATGTGATTGCCTGTTATTATGACCCTGCAAATGACAATGACAATAACCAACCGTAAAGAATACCCTGTGTGGCACCACGAAATCACAGCACACTATTTCGTGATTAATCAATATCGCTGTTTAAAACGTATCTAATGCGGCACCATAAAACCGCCATCACATTAATACAGGCAAAAAGTACGGCAGAAAAATGCAGGCATTTGAGTGCCCCTACTGCCATTCATCGCCGCCTTAATAAAGAAAATGCAATTTATGCAGGCAACATCACGGGATCACAGCCATTGGCAACGGTATGTTTTTGCGATGGCAGGCATGGCCACCATCGACTTTTGCTTTACCGGTGCCTATGTGGCGATTTCGGGCAATGCCCATGTGCTGGGCCGCGCCATCGGTCTTAATATCCTGATATTGATCCTGTTAAACGGCATCGGGGCCGCCATTTTGTTCAGGCCGGTGGCAAATGCCATTCAATGCCTGTCATCGGGTCTACCGGCAAAATTGCCCTCGGCCACCCGACGTCTGCGCCACTTGCATTTATATTCAACTATCTGGGCATTTTGCGTTGGCCTGGTTTATTGTGCCGCAGCATTTGGCAGTGGTGTTTTCCTGATTGCCCCCCAGGCGACAACCACGCTTGTTCCAACCGAAATACGCGTCTTTGCCGGTTTCTGGTTTAGCTTTGCCTATGCAACCCATTTTGCTGTTTATGCCTATTTCGCAGCACTGGACCAAACAGAAACAGTGAAGCGGCACCTTTTTGAAAACTGGCAAGTCCGGTTTCATCCAGGCCGGGCCGCCATTGGGCCACGCCTGGCAATTGTCTTTCTTGTTCTGACCCTGGTATCGTCAGCGGCAATTCTGCTTGATCTGACCCTGTTTGTTGATATTCGTGCGTCACAGGGCCTTTCAACCCAGCAGGCCGTAATGCTGGACGTTATTGCAACTGAAACCGCAGCAATTTTATGCCTGTTTTTCATTAGCCGCACGCTGACGCGGCCGGTTGTCTTTCTGCGCGAGGCAATGCGCAAAATTAGTCAGGGCGATTTTACGGCCAGAAGCCCAATTGCCAGCGACGATGAAATCGGCCAGCTTGCCTATGAATTTAACCATATGGCTGCGGGGCTTGCCGAACGCGAACAAATGCGCCGCGCCTTTGAACGATATGTTAGCCGCGATGTCGTGGAACTGGCAATGGACCGGGAAAATCGCGGTGATCCACGTGCCGCAGGCGAATTGCGATTTGCCACGGTCATGTTTTGCGACATCAGCGATTTCACCTCGCTTTCAGAAAACCTGGCCCCGCAACAGGTTATCAGCCTGCTAAACGATTATTTCGACAAGGTGAATGCGCCGATCCGCGATAATGGTGGCATTGTTCTAAATTATGTTGGCGACGCCTTGCACGCTGCCTTTAACATTTTGCATGATGACCCGAACCACGCCCAACATGCCGTTCGGGCTGCCCTTGCCATTCGCCATGTCACCCGCATTACCCGATTTGGCGGCGCCCATATCATGAAAACACGCATTGGCATTCATTCAGGGCCTGTCGTTGCCGGGCCGGTTGGCTCGGGCGACCGAATTGATTTTACCATTCAGGGCGATACCGCAAACCTGGCGTCGCGACTGGAAAATCTGAACAAGGAAACCGGCACCGAAATATTGATCAGCAAAGCCACCCGCGACCTGATCGGCCATGCAGAAGGCACCAAAGACGACATGTCGTTTATTGATCTGGGAACTCACACCATTCGTGGACGAAAATCAGACATTGATCTGTTTACATTAGGCGAAACACGCCACGTGACTTAACAAACAGCACAGTCATATTAACAGACAAACAAATAGCTCCCGACAACTGACCGGCAACCGTCAGGTGCCCGTTTTTGCATCTGTCTTTATGGCGGTCCAGTCCCTTGTAAAAACGGGGTTTGCCCCATTACAGGTAATTTGCCGGTACCGCGCCGGAGATACCCCCACCATATTGCCAAACCGCGTGGTTAAATGCGCCTGGCTGGAAAACCCGCACGCCTGGGCAATTTCAGAAACCGGCAAATCACCATCCCCCAGCATGGCGCGCGCCTGTAAAATGCGCTGACGCAATACAAACTGGTGCGGGGCTTCGCCAAGCGACGTCCGAAACATGCGTGAAAAGTGAAAAACCGACAAACCGGCAATACTTGCCAAATCATCCAGTGTTATCGCCTGTTCCAGATTGGCGGCAATATAATCAATTACCCGGCGACGCACCGCACCGGACAACCCGCCACGGACGCCAGTCACGTTGGGCCGCTGCACGGTATGATGCGCCAGAAGATGCCCGAGCAACCAGTGCCCGGCAGACGACATCACCAGCCGATCTGCCGGGGCATGCCAATCCAGCGGCATCACAATTTCCCGCACCATGTGTTCAACAACCGGGTCAAGGCAAAAGATTTTTTCTGCCAGTTCGATCCGGTCAGGGTCAACATCAAGAACCTCGATGACCGCCCGGTTCCAGGCTGCCACAGGAATATATAAATGAAACAGTTCAACCTGGCCCCGCACCATCCAGTCCGACGAAATATGCGCCGGCATGATGCACACCCGGCCCGGCCCGCCGCCTGAAACCGGCGTATTGCCTTGCTGGCGTAAAATGCCTGTCCCGCCATTCAAATACAGGCTTAAGGTATGGTGAACCGGGTTATCATAACGGCTTTGCGCGTACGAATCCCGGCGCCAGCGGGCAGCCGAAATTTCGTCGCCAAAATCGCCCGCCGATACCAGATCGGCATCACGTTTTAGTTCATTGTAAACCGTATATTGCTGGTAACGCGGTATCGTCATTTAATGCGGGCAGCCCTGATTACAGCGGGAATATCGAACACGGTTATAATATTGGCATTGCCACCCCCGGTTTGACCAGCCTTCCCTGCACATCACATCATTTTTGCGCAAGATTGTGAAAAACACCGCAATAACGTGAAAGCCCGCCGCCACCATCACGGTTATAATTTGGGCCATAATTGATTTTGCGAAAGTTGCCATCATGACCGCCGCCCTGTTCGCCATTGTTACCCTGTGCTGGGGATTTACCTGGTATGCCATCAAATTACAGATCGGCGCCATTCCGATTGAAATATCGATATTTTATCGTTTTGCGCTCGCGGCCCTTGTGCTTGCCGTTGGCATGGCCATTACCGGACGGATAAGGCCGGTTCCCTGGCGCGCCCATCCATGGATTTTTCTACTGGGCTGCGGGCTTTTTGCCGTCAATTTTATTTTGATGTACACCGCGTCCTCATACATCGCCAGTGGTATCATCGCGGTATTGTTCACCACATCAACCATATTTAATGCACTGGGCAACTGGGTGTTTTACGGCCAACGTCCCGGCTGGCGCTTTGTGGGCGGGGCCATTTTGGGATTGGGTGGCATTGTTTGCCTGTTCGCCAATCAGCTGGCAACATTATCGCACAATGCGGCCGCCATTACCGGTATGGCCTGCGCCCTTGGCGGCACAGCGGTTTTTGCATCGGGCAATATGGTATCGGTTAAACTCCATAAAATGGGCGTTCCCACTCGCGATGCCGTTGTACGCGGCATGGCTTATGGTGCGGCTCTATTGCTGGTGTTTTCCCTGCTTCGCGGTGAAACCATGGTTTTACCAACCGATCCGTATTATATCGCCGGGCTGCTTTACCTTGCCATTCCCGGGTCTATCATTGCGTTTCTGGCCTATCTGGCGCTGGTAAACCGGGTGGGTGCGGGCAAGGCCGCCTATGTTACGGTCCTGTTTCCCGTCGTGGCCCTTACAGTTTCAACATTTCTCGAAGGGTATGTCTGGACACTAACCGGGGCGGCGGGGCTGGCCCTGATCCTGTTGGGCAATATTACCATTTTTGCCCGTTTTCCATCCCGTAACCGCAAGGCAGTCGCGCCCCGCATTGCCCAATAATAATGCCAAGGCCAAACACTGCCGTTGAGCGTTGTTATATGCATTAACATTAGCATTGTTATTAGGGTTCGCGTCCGAAGCTGGCGAGCGGACCTCGCTTTTAAAAACTATCCTTCCGGCATCCCTGCACCCCGCCAATCTGGCGCTTGCACCTGCCGGAAGGAACATGAAAATGCACGAGCTCACCGTCTCCATTGCTAAAAACCGTGATGGTCAAACATCCAGATCGCCAAAACAATTCGCACAATCGAATGGCGACAACCCCCAAAACCAGCCTAAAAACGATGACTCGTTCCTCAATGCCCTGAACCGTTTTTTTGACCAGCTGGTATTGATCGTTCTCCGTACGAAACGGGGCCCCGGTATCACCGATCTGAACAAATATCAGCTTGCCGATATCGGGTTGCAACCAACCGAGGATTACCAGTCATATATCCGCAAATCACAACTTCGCCTGATGAATTAAAAGCCATTCTACGGTCTAGGGTGGCTTACACGCCACACACACAACAACGAACTCGCCCCACCATCCTTAAAAAATGACCATGTCCGAATGTGGCCAGCCAAGGCACACCGTCTGGCATATGCTCCGCCCCGATTAAACCATTACCCACGGGCGGAACCCTCATGACCAACACACCATTGTCTGCGTCAGCGCATACGGGCACCGCCCGTTCACCGGCAAATTCACCACCACAAGCATCGCTGCAACACAAGCCGTTGGCAGCACCCAAAATGGACGGTATCAGCTGGGTTCTTTTGCTGGTGTTATCGCTGTTATGGGGCGGGTCATTTTTCTTTACCGAAATAGCCTTGCAAGATTTACCCCCTTTCACACTGGTATTGGCACGGGTCGCCCTGGCATCGGTTATTTTATGGCTGGTCATTATCATACGGCACATTCGTTTGCCGCAATCGCGCGCCATATGGGGCAGCTTTCTTATTATGGGGTTATTAAATAACCTGCTGCCCTTTTCCCTGATCGTCTGGAGCCAGACCTATATCGCAGGCGGCCTTGCGGCCATTCTAAATGCGACAACACCGCTTTTCACCCTGCTGATCGCCCATATTGCCACCGACAACGAAAAACTGACACGCCGCAAGGTGGTTGGCGTTATTACCGGGTTTATCGGGGTTTTGATTGTTACCGGTATTCCTTCATTTACCGCGCTGGCACCGGAAACACACACAACAACCGAAAACAGCCTGTCACTAACAGCGATTGCCCCGTTTGCCGTATTGATCGCAGCAATTTCATATGGTTGTGCCAGTGTTTTTGGCCGCCGGTTTAAAAACACGCCTCCCATTGTTACGGCCGCAGGCCAAACCACGGCAAGCAGCCTGATGCTGTTACCCCTTGTCGTCCTGATCGATGCACCCTGGACATTACCCTTTCCCACCTTGCCCACCTGGCTTGCGGTAGCAGGTATTGCCAGCATCAGCACAGCACTGGCCTATATTCTGTATTTCAAACTTCTGGCGCGCGCGGGTGCCAGCAATCTTGTCCTGGTCACCTTTCTTATTCCGATCAGTGCTATTTTTCTGGGATTTTTCTTTTTGAACGAAGCACTTGCCCAAAATGACATTGTCGGAATGCTGACAATTGGGCTGGGCCTGGCAATCATCGACGGGCGCCCGTTAGCATGGCTGCGCAAAACAGCATTTTAGTCAAAACCGGGCAAGACCGCCCAGGTCACACATCAACACCAAAAGGATAATAAAAACGCATTTTACATACCCTGTAGTTATGCATCAATGCCCTGCGGCTTTCGCATGGCCCGATTGGTTGACACATGCACCCCCGTTTATGATATTTTGATATTATATACAAAATACCGATTCAGCCGCGAAACGCAATTCACCGGGCCTGGATCTTCATTATCCAGACGGAGACATTTGTGACTGAATGCCAAAAATGCGATGTGTTGCCCCTGCCCTTACCGCAGCAAGGCAGGCTTTATGTATGGCCGCCTGTAAATCATACCGCCGCCAAAATCGTTGCACAAATGCGCAAAACCGGCCATCAGGCCGAAGCAAACCCGGCAATGTCCATCATCTATGCCGATTTTAACGCCCAGAGCCTGCCAATCATGATGCAGGCCCTGGACGGTGTTTTACTGCCTGAAGAAGCCGATGACACCAAAGCACTAATCATGGAAAACACCGACGAACCCGGTGTCAACGATATTGCACGCGTAACCTCCATTGCCGCCATTCATGCCCGGATCGGCGCACGCTGGCTTACCGGCGTTCTGGGTGAAAACCGTTTGCGGTCTGTTTTTCAGCCAATTTTTGCCATTCATGATTTTAAAAAACCACACGCCCACGAATGCCTGATCCGCGCCATTGATGATCAGGGTGCGATAATTTCGCCCGACAGATTATTCGGGGCTGCAAAAAGCGCCGATTTGCTGTTTCAACTGGACCGGGCAGCACGTGCGGCCAATGTCCGCAATGCCTTTGCCGCCGGTATTGATAACGTCTTTATCAATTTCACGCCGTCGTCAATTTACGATCCCAATTCGTGCCTGCGCTCGACCATTCAGGTTATCAATGAATGCGGGTTTGACCGCAGCAAGGTGGTATTTGAAGTCATTGAAACCGACAAGGTTTCAAGCGTTGATCATTTGCGGGCCATTTTAAAATCCTATCGCGATTCAGGTTTTCGCGTGGCGCTGGACGATGTTGGCTCGGGCTATTCGACCCTGAATATGCTGTCGCAATTACGGCCAGACATTATCAAAATCGACCGTGAACTAATTGATCGGGTGGACGAGGATATTTACAAACAGGCCATCGTTAGCAAACTGATCGACCTTGCCAAACAAATCGGCATCGAAGTGGTTGCCGAAGGCATTGAACGCCAACAGGAGCTCGATTTTCTGGTTGATCGCGGGGTGGATTACGTTCAGGGCTTTTTATTGGGCCGTCCAGCGGCAACCCGGTTTGAAGCGGCAGCATAGCATAAAGGCCAACCCTGTTATTGGGGCGCGGGGCAATCCAGGCACCATGGCATAAAACGCAAAAGGCTTTTCATTTTGAAAGGCATTTTTGTTTTAGAACAAATCAATTGCACACCATTTGGCCTATAAACGCATCATCGGGCAATTTGCGCGCAAGCGGCAGTTATATTCCCCAAAACATGTCGCAACCGTTATAAATCGCCCACCCTGAAATATGATTTGCCTTTCAACCGGCCCCATACCGGCCGCACCGCACGAGGACCCGATGAGCGACGTAAAAGACAGCAATGGCACGGAATTAAACGATGGTGATTCCGTTACCCTGATCAAGGATCTAAAGGTAAAGGGCACCTCGACTACGCTGAAACGCGGCACCGTGATGAAAAATGTACGACTGACCAACAAGGACAGCGAAGTGGAATGCCGCAATGGCAAAACCACCATTGTTCTGAAAACCGAGTTCCTGAAAAAAGCCTGACCACTGGCCCTTCATCATAAAAAGGACGACCGGCAACCATTTATAATATTGCCAGTCGTCCTTTTTCTATACCGCTTGGTACCAGCACGTTATTTGGCCCGCATTTGACGGGCAATTTCGCGGCGCGCAACGGCCGCAGGCAACCGCAAGGCAACATCAAGTTGTGCCCGTGTTAGCCCGGTAACATCCCCCAGAATAATATCATCAAGGCGTTCAATCTGGCGGATCATCATTCGGTCATCCCGGCGCGCCTGGTACGTCGCATAAAAGCGGCGTAACCACGCCACAACCCCAAAGGAAGGCGGGGTGTTCGTACCGCTGGAAAAGGTCGTGCGCTGCTGGTTAATCGTCTGGCTCATCATTTAAACCTCCTGTGTTCCAACCACCATGCCCCGTCGCTATTGATTAAACAAACGAGAAGATTTAACATTATCTGTGAGAAAACCTCAAAAGGATAAACTGATGTCTTCCCTAGCCCGGTCTTTGCCGCACACAATGCCCAGCCTTGATCTTGATCTGGCGCGCACCTTTGTTGCCATATGTGAAACCGGCAATTTTTCTCGTGCCGCACAACAGGTGCATCGCAGTGCATCGGCAATCAGTCTTCAGGTTAAAAAACTGGAAGAAATGGTTGGTTGCGACCTGTTTTATCGGGAAACCCGCAAGGTAAGCCTGACCAGCGATGGTGAAATGATGTTGGGCTATGCACGCCGGTTGCTGCGCCTGAATGACGAAGCCTTTTCCAAATTTTTACGCCCGCAATTTCAGGGGCGCGTCCGGCTGGGTGCCCCAAATGACAACGGCATTGTTGCCATGCCCGAAATTCTGCATCGTTTTGCGATAAGCCACCCGCATGTTGAAGTGGATGTACATTTGGGGCCAACCCTGAATTTGCGCAAACGTATTGCCGCAGGCGAACTCGACATCGCCATTTTCAGTTTCGATGCCGAACTTGACCAGCAGTCCCCCATCCATGTTGAACCACTGGTATGGCTGGGTGCGCGAAATGGCACAGCATTGGCAAAAAGCCCTTTGCCAATGGCAATGGCCGAACCGGGATGTTACTGGCGGGCCATGGCGCTTAAGGCGTTGGACGATGCAGGGTTAAATTACCGTATCGCCTATACCAGCGAATTTTGCCAGGCGCAAATTGCGGCGGTACGGGCCGATCTTGCCATTGCCCCGCTGCCCATAAGCGTTATTTCCAATGATCTGGTTCATCTGGGCTCCGGCCACGGCCTGCCCGATCTGGGGGAATACCGCATGACCCTGGCCAAACGCGAAGGTGCCGGCGACATCGAGGAAGCCCTTGCCGAACATGTGGTTGCAGGCTTCAGGATTATTGCTGAACGCGGTATGCGTCTTTTTGCCTGAATGCCAACAAAACCGGGTCGGGGCCTATCCTCGCCCCGGCCCGGTTTTGCCCTAATGTCGCAGATCAGCCGAATTTAACCGGCAAAATAGTCGGTGTTGCGCATTTCATCCAAAAGATGCGGCCCGGTTGGTTGCCAGCCCAGATTGGCCTTTGTCTTTTGCGCCGTTGCGCGAATGCCGATCGCGGCAAAATGGCTAAACCATGTGAAATAATCTGCCACGTCATCGCCCGTCAGGCTTTTAACCGGCAAATCAAGGCCCGCAGCAATGGTTGTTGCGATGTCCTTAAACGCAATCCCTTCTTCGCCTACTGCATGATAAACTGGCAAGGCGTCAGTCACTTCTATTGCCCGGCAATAGGCGCGCGCCGCATCAAAACGATGTACTGCCGGCCACGTATTTTGCCCGTCACCAATATAGGCAGCCATCCCTTTTTGCCGGGCAAGATCAATTAAAATAGGCACAAAACCATGATCGCCGGCACCGTGAACCGACGGCGGCAACCGCATAAGCGATGCGTTAACCCCGCGTTCGCGCAATGCAAGCATTGCTTGCTCCGATGCTATACGCGGAATTTTACCATTAGCCGGGCTGTCTTCGGTTGCAATATCATCACCTGCCAAAAGACCAATTGCCGATGTCACCACCAGTGGCCGGGATGACCCCGCCAAAACATCGCCCATGGCGGTAATGGCGTGCCGGTCATTTTCGCAATTTTCGGCAAATTTGGAAAAATCATGGTTAAATGCCGTATGGATCACAGCGTCACATGCCTCAACCCCGCTGCGCAGGCTATCATGATCTGTCACATCCCCGCGATGCACCCTTGCACCTGTTTTCGCCAATGCCTCTGCCGACGCATCGGATCGCACCAGGCCAAGCACCTCATGGCCCGATGCCATTAATTCCTGCACAACGGCAGCCCCGACAAACCCCGTAGCCCCGGTTACGAATACCCGCATTGTTATCTCCTGCTTACCAAGAATTTCTCTTTATTCAGGGATTTGATTTCCCCGGCACAGGCAGAATAGGCGATGACGAATAGACGATCTATGTGTTAGGATCCATAATATCTTCGCATTCGTCCAAAAGAGAAATCATGGATCCGCTATCAGACGTTCTGGGGCTTTTAAAACCGCGCAGCTATATGTCCGCCGGGGTCGATATTGCCGGGCCATGGGCGATACAGTTTTCGCGCATTGGCAAAGGCATTAAAACCGGCGCTATTGTGTCGGGCGAATGCTGGCTGTCGGTTGAGGGGGTCGATAACCCGGTTCATTTGCAAACCGGGGACTGCTTTTTGCTACCGCATGGCAACCCGTTTTTCATGGGCAGCGACATGGACGTCCCCCCGGTTGCCGCGGCCGATGTGTTCGCGACTAATACCGGGTATGGGCATATTCGCACTGTTAATGGCGGTGGCGAATGCCTGGTGGTCAGCAGCCGCTTTATGCTGGATGGCAGCCAGGCCGACCTGTTGCTGTCCCTATTGCCCCCCCTTGTGCATATCCACGACCACGGCGAAACCGTTGCCCTGCGTCATTCGGTTGAACGGATGATGGAAGAAATGCGCAAGAACGAACCGGGCAGCACACTGGTTTTACAAAATCTGGCGCATATGATGCTGATTCAGGCCCTGCGCCAGCACCTGGATAAAACACCCGATGGCACCGGCTGGTTTTTCGCGCTTGCCGACAAACAAATCGGGGCTGCCATTGGCGCCATCCACAACGCCCCGGCCCATCCCTGGACGGTAGAGGCACTGGCAAGCCATACCGGCATGTCGCGCTCGGCCTTTGCCGCCAAATTCAAGGAACGCGTTGGCAAAAGCCCGATGGCCTATCTTACCCGATGGCGAATGCTTTTAGCGGGCGAACGGCTCGGCACGTCGCGCGATCCGGTGTCGGTGATTGCCCTGGCGTTAGGGTATGAATCAGAAAGTGCGTTTAGCACCGCATTCAAACGCGAAATGGGCTGCTCGCCGCGCCAGTATAGCCAATTGCAAGGAAATACTGCCGCCTGATCCCGAACTTTGCATACAACACACGGGGTGCCAAAATATCAGGCTGCTTTCTCTTTTGAATATGGCCCGTAAACACTTTCAATCACGGCATCCGTCCAGCCAATACGCCGCATACAATCGAGCACATCTTGCGATATCGCAACTTTCTTCTCGGTCCCTTTGGCGGCCTCATATTGTGCCATAAATTTCGCCGGTATCTGCACGCTGCTGCCCTTGGCAACAATGTCTTCGAGTTCCTTGCGCTCGGCCCCGTTCAGGCTTTCCCATAGCACACAGCGCGCCGGTGTCCATGCCGTCGGGCTAAAAGTCGGATTGTCATCACTCATGCGGGCACCTCACATCAAATCGTAACAGCGCAGTGATAGGCAGCATGACACGCAAAGTCCAGATGATTAAAGCATCATTCTCTTTGCATATCAGCACGAATACGTCTTGAAAGAATCAAATAGTTCCGCTTCACGTTCATGCAAATACAGCACAGTATTATCTGGCATTTTCCCCTCCCTCAAGGATCACACGTGATGCAAGCTGATAGCCCCCTGCACGTTAACCGCCGCCCCACCCATCCGGGAAAGATATTGCGCGAACATTATCTTGCGCCGCTCAGTATTACTCAAATTGCATTGGCAAAATACCTTGGCATCAGCACCAAACATCTAAGTCAAATCGTGAATGGTCACGCCCGGATCGACAGTAAACTTGCTGCAAAAATTGCCAAGGTTCTGGAAACGACCGCTCAATTCTGGGTAAATCTGCAAGCCAAAATTGACATGTGGGACGCCGAACAGGAAACCGTAAACTGGCAACCTGCCAACGTGTATCCAGCGAAATAATAGTTAAATACGCAACAAAAAAAATTCAACCTTGAGTATCTTAAGGGTAGGAAGGCCGGCTTTCCCTTGACTCGCTCTGTTGATCGCAAAAGACTTTTACCCACACAACTTTGGGGGGCAAAGAAATGAACGAATTTCGCGATCAACTTGTTCGTAGCGCAGAAAACATTATGCGTGCGGCGCCGAACTGCAAAAACGAGGAAGGCACCAAACAATTCATGGTGCTACCTTTTCTCGCATCGCTTGGATACAATCCGTTCGACCCCAATGAAGTTGTGCCGGAACACCATGCCGACTTTTCCGAAAAATACAAAAACCGCGTCGATTACGCGATCATGCGCGACGGCACACCGATTATTGACATTGAAGTCAAACAGCAAGATGCCAAACTAAACGATGATCGTGGACAATTACGTAGCTATTTCAACGCCTGCCAAACAGTAAAGCTGGGTATCCTGACGAATGGTGTCATCTATGAATGCTTTGCCGACACTGACGAACGCAACATCATGGATCAGACGCCATTTTTGTCTTTTAGCATTTATGATGTTGTTAACGGCCAGGTGGATGATCGCACAATTAATGGTATCGCTGATTTACGCCGTGACAAGTTCGACCCGGCAAATGTAGGAGCGGAAGCCCGCCGCAAATTGCTACTCGCAACCTTTATTGAAGTTTTGCAGAACTGGCAACGTACTCCGTCTGAAGACTTGGGCAGGTTATTATTGGAAGAAGGCGGCTTTAAAGGGGTAAAAACGAAAAAAATTGC
The DNA here is from genome assembly GCF_002115825.1 of Thalassospira sp. MCCC 1A01428. Lineage (GTDB taxonomy): Bacteria > Pseudomonadota > Alphaproteobacteria > Rhodospirillales > Thalassospiraceae > Thalassospira. The sequence continues at coordinate 25,264 of NZ_JFJZ01000028.1, forward strand.
GCAGGAAGCGCAAGAACTTGCAAAGCAGGCATTTAGTACTTTTGTAGAACGGGCAATTCTGAAACGCATCGGCATTAAACAAGAAGAACAAGACGAAGCCCCGCAAGCCTCCACCGCAGACAACGAAAACAAAAATGATAAATCAATCATTGATGATGGAATTATCACAACAGACGGCGAACTGGCAGCCTATGACTATGCGCTGCGCCGACTAGCGTTTCTCGTCAAAGACGAAGACATGTTCAATGCGATCAATGAAATCGCTTACAAGGACCGCAAAACAGTATTTTGCGTGTACTACAAACGCCCACAAGCAGGATCAATTTTCAATTTGAAGGAACGGAGCGACGGAACCTACAATTTCGTTTTTCCAGCCCTCGACAACCAAGAAATCAACACGCAAAAACTTGCAGATATTGACGCCGCACTTCTCGAAGCATTGTAGGGGGGTGGAACATTTTGCATAAGGGGGATTGAGGCGAGGAAACGGGGAGAGGCCCGGAAATCAAGGGTTTGACTTGAAAACCGGGCGAAACTGCTTTTTGCACAAAATGGATTATTTCGAGCGGATTTTGCGCGTTTTTTTGCACAAAATGACCGGGATTGATCAGAGGTTTCTGAAAGTGCCGACCACACGAGCAAGGATTTTCATATTTGCCTTGTCTGTATCGGTCATTTCCCAAGGGGTGTAGGCTCGATTATCGCTGTGTACCACGATTCGGCTGCCCTGTCGCTCCAGGCGCTTGATGAATAATTCGTCGCCAATACGAAATGTGTAAATGCCGTCGCCCTTATTCGCCCGAGCATTTGCAGAGCGATCAAGCAAGGCAATCCCCCCATCTTCCAAAGCGGGTTCCATACTGTCCCCGTTGACATAAATGCCGCAGGCATCCTTCGGATTTACACCAAGCTGATCTCTCAAATAGCTAACCGGCAAGCTAAGGTATCCGGCAATAACCTCACCAAAATTCATAGCCCCACCCCCGGCAGATGCCTGCACATCAAATACAGGAACCGGGGCAAACTCGGTGGAATTCGCAGCTAATAGTGATGCGTTACCAGTTTCCGGCTGACGGCTCGCCATCATCGCGCCGCTGCCAGTTGCTAACCATTCAACCGACACCCCACACACCTCGGAAATGGACACAATACTAGACCATTTCGGATCTGAAGTTCCTGTTAGCCACTTTTTTACACCAGAAAGAGATACGCCGATTTTTTCGGCTAATACTTCCTGCGTAAAGCCTGACTGCGCCAGAGCCAATTTCAGGCGTTCCGCCAAATCCTTACGAAACATCTCCTCTTTCGTTAGGTTAGACATCTGGTTTCTCTACTAAACGACAAAACAACTAACCCATTGATAAAATTAAAAATTACCGAAATAGCCACAAATAGCCACCAAATGGTTTCGTTAGTGTCTATTTTTGACTTGACGATAGACACTAAAGTAACCATAGTCTCACCATTAGATGACGATAACGACCAAAACAAACCGGCCTGGCGGGGCCGGTTGTGATCGAGGAGAGACTTATGGCGCACGCTTGCGACAAACGCCCGGAAGAAATCCGGTATCTGTTAAACCGCAAGGGCCTGACCTTTGCCGATGTAGCGCGTGAATGCGGTTTACCGGAAAGCACGGTACGTACTGCGACCCGCAAACCCAGCATCGAAGGCGAATGGGCGATTGCCTATTTCCTTGGTCTGCCTGCCAGCAAAATCTGGCCTTCGCGCTATGACAGCACCGGCGAGCGCCTCAAGCCTCAACCTTCAACGAACTATAAAGATTTTCCCCGCCTTGGTCACGGTCAAAAAGGGGAAGCGGCGTGAACAATCTATTCCCATTTCGTTGGGGGAATATCCCAGACGTTTGCAAACCACCGTTGTCCGAACCAAAGTTTATGGCGACCCTTAATATTTCGTCGATTGCGTTCCTCGTTATCACAAATCGCCATAAGGACATTCAAGGTACGTCCTTCCATAGCATCGGCTTCAAGTGCAGCGACATCGGCCTTGAAGTTATTAACTTGCTCCTCGGTCATGGCACTGCCAATGCGGTAAAACTGTTCTTCGATGGTGGCATATTTGGTGCGCTGGTCCTGCCAAAACCTCGCCTTTTCAGCCCAACGGAACGTCAAGCTGCAAAGGGACGATATTACGACCAAGGTTGCCCCGACTTTGGAAGCAAGGGGAATATTGCCAAGCACATCTGCCCCCACTGCGGAACCGCCAACAAGGCTCATGACTGTAGTGATATCCGCCAGCCAAGCATAATAATAGGCGCGCTTCGAGCAATAGCGAACCGAAACACTGATATTAAAGATCAGTTTCCCGCGACGTTTCGTCAGTCGTCCGGATCCACATCCGGTTCCGGAAGGCTCGACTTCACATTGTATTGCTTCCTCTCGATCCGATGGTCCGAGAAGTTCTCCACATTCTCCCTCAATGGTTTCTGGCGTGTCGCTGCTATGTCCTCCCTGTTTTGCGTCTTCGGCGTCGGGCATGGCTTGTCATCCTTTTTGTCTGACATCTTTGTTTTCCTTTTCGGTGTTGGACAAAGCGGAGCAGGTATCAAAACACCCATCCACAACACTTTTAACAAGCCACATCAACAATCTCTACGAGAAAATTTATTTTTCATAACACCCCCTGGTTCCCCCTCCACTGATCGGTTTCCTGGTCACTTCCGATCATAGGGAGAAGTGGCGGTGGCGTCATCTGCCCCCGGTTCCTCCCTGCCGAAAGGGATGACGCTGCCGCTTTTTTTCATGCGTTTGTGAAATTACGAGACCGTCACATGGCCAAGCAAAATTCCGATAAAGGCACGATTGATCTGTTGAGCGAATGGTCGCCGCCAAAAGTGGCGGTGACATTTGACGCGCCCGAGCGGGTGCGGGCGATCAGTTTTGGTCAACGGATCAGCCGGGCCGTTTCTGAAATCCTGCGGGAAAGCGGGAAAAGCCGGGAAGAGATCGCCGCTGCCATGTCGGAATTCCTTGGTGAAGAGGTCAGCAAGAACATGCTTGATGCCTATGCCAGCATGGCGCGCGAAAGCCATACCATCAGCCTTGAGCGGGCCTTTGCCCTGCTTCATGCGACACGCGATGCCCGCATCTTCGGCATGGAATTAGGCCGATTTGATTACGCGGTGATCCCCGAACGGTACCTTGGCGCAGTCGAAGACGCCATGATTGAAGATCAGAAAGAACAGCTTAAACGCGCCCAGCTTGCCGCTCGCAAAAAATGGAAGGGAGGCGGGCGATGAAAGAGTGGTTGACGGCATCGGACATCGCTGACCTTGGCCTTGAAGGTCTTGCGAAGAACAGGGTTAGCGTTTGGGAATATGCCAAAAAACATGGCTGGTACGAAGCAACGCATACAGATGGGGAACCGTTGTGCCGAAAGAAAAAAGGTCAAGGCCAAGGGGTTGAATTTCATATTTCCCTTCTTCCGAAACGTGCTCAAAAAGACTACGCGCGCCGTCAATTGACACGGGAAATCGCGCCCCAAACAGAAACCCGTGTTTCAGCCCCCACATCACACCCCAACAATGCCGACGACCTTACCGCCTTTCAACGCGATGTGATGAATGCACGCGCCGCCTTTGTCGCGACAGTCAACGACCATGCCGCATTGATCAGCCGCAACCAGGCACTGGATATGGTTGTTGAACTGGCAAAAGCCGGTCGTCTGCCCGCGCATTTGCAGGATTTACTGAGCATCGCCAATGCCAAAAGCGGTCGGCGCAACAAAACCGCCAAGTCTGCACATAAACTGTCGCGGCGAACCCTCTATCAATGGGTTTTGGACCATGAAAAGGGTGGCATCCTTGCGCTGGCCCCCAACATCACCCGCAAGCCGGATTATGAGGTTCCCGACTGGGCACCGGCCCTGATGCAATTGTGGTCAGATCCGCGCAAACCGTCTCTCACGGCGGTGCTTGAGGATTTACCCGCCATCCTGCCCCGTGGCACTGACATACCGTCCTATGATCAGGCGCGGCGCTTTTTGCATAACAAAATTTCGATTGTTGACAAAAACCGGGGCCGGATGGGGCCACAGGCCCTGAAAAGCCTGCAAGCCTTTACCCGGCGTGATATATCCGAGCTTTGGCCCGGTGCGGTTTACACTGCCGATGGTCATACGTTCCGCGCCAAGGTCGAACATCCGTTTCATGGTCAACCGTTTCAGCCTGAAATCACCTTCACGCTGGATGTATTCACCAAATATATCATCGGCTGGTCAGTCGGCCTTGCCGAAAACTCCATCGGTGTGCTTGAGGCCCTGTCGCACGCGATTGTCGACCGGGATGACGGCCGTTATTCCGCCCTGCCATTGATTTTTTATACCGACAATGGCCGAGGTTTTAAAAACGAGATGTTCAGTTCGACCGCCATTGGTTTCTTTGACCGGTGGGGCATCACGCAAAAAAACTCGTTACCCTACAATTCACAGGCACGCGGCATAATCGAACGGTTTAACCGCAATGTCCGGCAATGGGCCAAAAAGCTGACTTCCTATAGCGGTTCGGAGCTAGACAAGGAAGCAAAACGCCATATTGACCGGGCGCGTATTCAGGCCGCGAAAAAGGCACAAAAAACGCCGTTTGATACGACTTGGGAAGATTTCAAGAGCTTCATTCAGGAGCAAATTGATACCTACAATAATCGTCCGCAATCCAGCCTGAAGCGAGTTCGAGACCCTGAAACCAAAGCCTGGCGGCATCAGGCTCCGGCAGAAGTATGGGCCGAGTGGCTTGGTGAAGGCGGGAAAACCCGCACCATTGCCGTGTCTGAAGCCGCCGATCTGATGCGCCCCTATGAGCGGCGCAAGGTCGCCCGCTGCGAAATCCGCATTCTTAACAATATCTATTTCAGTCACGCGCTTGAAGCCTATCACGGGCAAGATGTGCTTGTCGGCTATGACATTCACGATGCCAGCCGGGTATGGGTGCGTGATTTTGATATGCGGCTTATCGCGGTTGCCGAACTGGACGCCAATGCCCGGCCCTATTTTGATAGCGATACCCTGCGCACTGCACAAAGCAAGCAGGATCAGGTGCTGGCGGCGCGTACCAAAGGCCGGTTGGGCCGCATTGAGGAAAAACGGCAGGAAATCATTGCAGAGGCCAAAGGCCCGGCACTGGAAATTGAATACCAGCCTGCCATTCCGATGGAAGATTTCCAGATCAAGGCCGCTGACGACATGCTCGCACGCCTTGAACAGCCCAAGCCGGTTTTAACACAGGCGAACGGTCGGCCCGATTTTTTTTAAAGACGATATCGAATGGGTGACATGGCTTTGCGCCAACCCCGAACACATCACCGAACAGGATCGTGTCGTTCTGAATGAACGGCTGGAAAAGGCGTCATTCCGGCAATTGCTGGCAATGGAAGAAATCGACCCCACGCGGATTGTTGGACGCAAGGCCGCGTGAGGCCAAAGACGGCTGCCGCAAGGCGGCAGCACAAAGCAGAGAAAGGTTAGATATGCGCGTCAAGTTTGTAAACACGCAAAACGTCAAACGGCTCATGGCCGGTATGTCGGCGATTGAACAGCGCGGGGCTGGCGAAGCCTGCCTGATGGTGGTTGATGGCTCGCCTGGCCTCGGCAAAACCGAGAATATCAGTTATCTCGCTGCACAAAATGCCAGCGTGTTTGTGCGGGCGAAGCGGGAATGGACGCCAAACTGGATGTTGGCTGAACTGCTGGAAGCCAGCGGTGTGCAGGCAAAACCCAACAGCTTTGAACGCAAATACCGGCTTCTGGTTGAAACCCTGTCGATGCAGGCAAAGACCGCTTCGGACAATGGCGAGATGTTTTTTGTTGGCGTTGACGAATGCGATTACATCTGCCGGTCCGACAAGATGCTTTCGACCATTCGCGACCTTTCCGACTTTGTTGAAATCCCGTTTGTGCTGGTTGGTATGGGAAAGGTGCGTGACAGCCTGACACGCTTTCCCCAGGTCACATCGCGGGTGGGTCAGTATGTCCGGTTTGAAAAACTGACCCCGGAAGACACCGAAAAGGTGGTGCGTGACCTTTGCGAGGTCGAAGTCAAAGACGACCTGATCAGCCTGCTTCACGAAAAATCAAACGGCTTCATTCGCGAGGTCAAGGAAGGCATCGCGCATATTGAACGGTTCGGCAAAATGCAGGGCAGCACCGTCATTGGTGTCACCGAAATGACCGGACAGGTTTTGCTCAACGACCGTGCCACGTCGCGCCCGATTATCGTGCGGGGAGGTGCAAAATGACCGGACGCGCAACACGCCTTGAGGCCATACGGGATGCCTTGCCGCCGCAAACCTGCCTGACCATTGACGAGCTGGATACACTTCTCGACTTGCCGCGCAAGGAAATCGTCAAATCCACCCTGCGGCTTATGAGCCGGGGACTTCTCGAACGGGTGGAACGCGGTTGCTACCAGTTGACACTGGCAGGTATTGAAAGCCGCGCTGTCGGCGAAGTCCTGACAAGCGGACCAACCGGGCCGGATACGACCAAAAGCCGGAAGAAAAAGGCGAACCTACGCACCCGGCTATGGCGCGTGATGGGGGTAAAACAAAAATTCACCATCGATGAACTGGTCGCGATTGCCGCGAAAGGCCCCGAAAAAAACGCCCGTGAAAATGCCCGTAAATATCTGCGTGCGTTGGAGCTTGCCGGGTATTTGCGGGTTTTGCCCCGTCAAAAGGGGGAAGCTGTAACGTCGAACGGGTTCAAACGGTTCCTACTGATCCGGCAAACAGGCCCACAAGCCCCTGAAGTGAAACGCGGCGGTCAACATGTCTTTGATCCGAACACGGGGGCGTTTCATGACTGCAAAAAATGAAGCTCTCCCCCGCTGGCGGGTTCTTCTGGCTGACGAAATCAACCGAACCAGCGTAACCGATACCGCAAAACGGATTGGTTATGCACGGGCCTCGGTCTCGCTGGCCAATAGCGGCAAATATACGGCCAGCACCGACCGTATCGAGGCGCGTGTGCTGGAGATTTTGGGCGGCCCGGAACCAACCTTTTTTTGCCCGGCACAGGGCACAAGCATCACGCAACGCGGCTGCGACACCTTTTGTGCGCGGCCTATGCCAACGGCTAGCCCGCGTGCGCTTCGTCAATGGCAAATCTGTCAATCCTGCATTCATCGGGAGGACTGCAAAAATGTTGAGTGAAGATCTTGAAAACCTTGCTGCAACGCTGCGTGAACGGGCGAATGCAAGCAAAGGCAAACTTTTGCTGACGGACCGACAGACCGACATGTTGCTGTCAAACCTGCAACTGCTTGCAACCGACATTGGCAGTTACGAGCGGACCAACGGTCCAATCGCCACGGGCACTCCCAACCTTGCAGCGATTAAACGCGGACTGGCATCGGGTCAGGTCGTTAGCCTCGCGGACCGCCGCATGAGCCGCAATTTCACCCCCGACGATGGAGGAAGCGCGGCATGAAACGGCGCAACGCATTCGGACAGTTTTTGCGGTTCTTTTTGCACATCTGGCTCCCCGCCCGGAGGGACGAATGGTTCGCCATGACATCCCGGAAAAACTGATCGACATCCCCGTAAACACAAGGAAATCAGCAATGGTCTGTCGCCCAACACAGAAGCAACTTGAAACGCTCAAAGCTATCAGGCTTGGCGCTGTTGCAAGGATCAATATGGGTTACGCGGCTTTTCGCATCACCGGCGCTAATCCATCGGTTGTCGGTCGTTGCGTTAAAGGCGGCTGGGCCAAATGGCCGGAAGGCCTGACCGAAGATCAAACGTGCGAACTAACCGCAGAAGGCAAAGCGGTTCTGTCCTCTGCAACAGATACCCAGTTCTAATTCATCCCCAAGGAAGCAAACAATGCAATACAGCCAAAGCACCCCTATCGCCGAAAATCCGTTGCCGGTCGTGAAGGTTCGCGACCAGGAATATCTGGAAGATGCGAAAGGCAAGCTGATCCCGCTTTCGCAAGTCCCCGATGACCACCGGATGCGCGACACGCTGGTGCGCGAAAAAATCGCCAAGGTCATGGAATTGCAGAAACATCTGCGTGACTTCAAGTTAGAAGCGATGGCCGACATTCAGGCCTTTATCCAGCTTTCGGCAGAGAAATATGGCGTGTCGGTTGGCGGCACGAAAGGCAATGTCACCCTGACCACCGTTAAAGGCGACATGCGCATGATGCGCCAGGTATCCGAAAACCTGGCGTTTGATGAAAAGCTGCTGGCCGCCAAGGCCCTGATTGACGAGTGCATCATTGAATGGTCGGAAGGGTCTCGCCCGGAAATCCAGACGCTGGTGCAGGATGCTTTTCAGACCGATCAGCAGGGCAAGATCAGCACCGGGCGCGTGCTTGGCTTGCGTCGTCTCCAGATCGCAGACGAAAAGTGGAAACGGGCAATGGAGGCGATTTCGGACAGCATCCATGTTCAGGACACAAAAGCCTATGTCCGTTTTCAGCGCCGCACCGAAACCGGTCGCTGGGAAACCATCCCGCTTGATCTGGCTGCGGTGTGATGGAGGACGTCATGAGCAAGAAAAAACCAGCCATCGTTTTTTGCATCGAACTGATTGAGCGCGAGCTGATCTACGTCATCGCCCGTCATGAAAAAGGGGCCTTGAGCGTTGCTGTTCAGGCCGGTTTGGAACCGGATCGAAGCGTTAAACCCCGCATCGTGGACAAGCTGTTTGCGGAACGGGCGATTAACCGCAAAACGGCCAATGCGGAGGCAGCGTGATGATCGCTTATTGCTATCGCGGCGGAGACATTCATTTCGGTGATTTTGTTCCGACAGATGCCATAGAGCTGTTACGCGGCAGCGACAATATCGTCAAAGGCCGTGTCGAGGTTCGCGCCCGTCACGCCTATGACGGCAAAACCCTGCTTGTGCCTGGCGTCCCGGAGGCCGAAGACGAATTCGGGGCATTGCAAGCTGTTGAACAGTTCAAACGATTTCTGACGACACCGCGCCGAAAAGTGCGCGGTGCCTGATGAAAACCGGGGCCACCCAAACCTGTTACGAGCTTTTGGTTTGGCCCCGGTTCACCGCCTTAACGGTGAGGCAAAGAGTGGTCCATTTGGTTACGGCGCGTCCGTGGGAAATGCATCGATGGTTAGCAGTGATTGCAAGCACTGCGAAGCCTGGCCCCAGCTACGAGAAACGGGTTCAAGTCCCGTCTCTTTGTCTCTCCGGTGCGGCGGCGTTGAAAGCAGAAACGCAGCATTGACGAATTGCCGGGAGTGGCGTCATCGGGCGTCCCGCCACGGAGATACGCTAGTTGCAACAGCGTATTGTGGTTCTTGGTGGTAATGCGGGTTCAATCCCCGCCTGACCCTAGCCGGAGTAGCGCCCGGCCCGCACCGTCGATGAGTTTGAAGACCGAGCAAGCAGAGCGACAAGGAAACAAAACATGACTGAAGTCGGAGGCATCGCCGCAGATCAACTTGCATCGTATGTCGAGCGGATCGAGCGACTGGAAGAAGAAAAGGCCAACCTGATGGCCGACATCAAGGAGGTTTATGGCGAAGCCAAAGCCCTTGGCTATGACGTGAAAATCCTGCGGCAGATTGTCGCATTGCGCAAGATTGAAGAGCATGAGCGTTCCGAACAGGAAGAAATTCTTGAAGTGTACAAGCGTGCATTGGGGATGTCTTAAGTAATGACAAATGCACCCGCACAAACACCGGATACCCGTAAGGCATTAACTGATTTGTCAGTGTTTGCTGCCGGGTTTGTGCGCGGTTGCCGCAACCCCAAGAAACGACAGGCAGCACTTGAGGCCATACGCCAAGCGAACCAAGCGTTGAGGGCCGGAGAAGTGATGCAAAATAGCCCGCATATCCCGACCGACCCTGAACTCTTGATCCGCGCCTATCTCGACGCCAATGGCGACTGGAGGTCTCTTGTCGCCGCGATTAACCGCATGGCGTTAGAGGCCGCAACCCGGAGGCGGCGATGAGTGATGAAAACGAATTGCCAGTCTGCCCCGCCTGTGAGGGCGAAGGGCTGTTGTGGATTTGGCCCTGCGCTGTTTGCGGTGGCAGCGGGCGCAAGAAGGAGGATGAAAAAACCGATGACGATTGATCGCTTCCCGACCGAGGCATTGAGCATTCGCCAGCCCTGGGCGCATCACATCCTGTTTGACGGCAAGACCGTGGAGAACCGTTCCTGGCTTACGCGGTTTCGTGGACGGTTCCTGATCCATGCCAGCGCCACCTTCGATGGCACGGCGACAGAACGCCGGGCCTTCATGGCCGCGCACCCCGATAGCCATTTGGGCGGCATTGTCGGCATGGCTACGCTGACCGATCTGGTCACGTCACTCGATAGTCCGTGGTTTTACGGTCCTTACGCCTTTGTCCTGACCGATCCAAAACCGCTCGACTTTGTACCCTGCAAGGGAAAGCTCGGTTTTTTTACACCCGACATTGATTTTGCCCTGCTGAAAGCGAGGGCGTCGTGACCTGGCAAGAGGAAGCTGCGCGGATCATCGCCGAACTTGATGCCAAACTGCCTGCGGACATGCCGCTGAAAGAGCGACGTAAGGCGGTGCGGGGTGCCAACCCTTGGGGACGGCAACGCAGTTGGCCCTACAAGGCCTGGTGCCGGGCGCAAAGGGAGTATCTCTCCCGTTTTGTGACAGCGGATCAGCGCCCGAAAAGCCTGCCTTTGACGCCGCTTGAACAGTTCATCGAAACATCAACCAAGTCCGAAAAACCGGGAGTTAAGAATGGCCGGGCATGACGATATTCTACGCAAGATCAAAGCCTGTTTGGCGCTGGCGCAGTCCGACAACCCGAATGAGGCGGCTGCGGCATTGTCGCGCGCCCAGGAGTTGATGGAAAAATATGGTGTCAGCCATGATGATGTTGCGATCAGCGATGTTAACAGCAACACCGCTGACAGCAGTGCTGGTCGGGTGCCACCGAAGCATATTGTTATGCTTGCCAATATGGTGGCGCGTGCTTTTGGCGTTGAGACGGTATATCGCACGTATTATCACGGCGATAGATGGCGGGCGCGTTTCGAGTTTTACGGGATTGATGCCAGTCCCAAGGTCGCGGCCTATACATACGAAGTGCTTGAACGGCAGCTTACAAAAAGCCGCACGGCTTATATCGGCAGCTTGAATAAACGCTTGAAGCGCAGCACCAAAGTGCGCCGGGGTGACATGTATGCCAGTGGCTGGGTTCGTGCGGTGGCCAACAAAGTCACATCGCATTGCACGACAGAGGCTGAAGCCAAAGCCATTGAAGCCTATGAGGCAAAGCAATTTGGCGATGGGCTTCAGACCGTGACCGGCAGAGACCTTAGTACCAAAGCACGCAATCATGATTATGGTGCTTTGATTGACGGTCTGGCCGATGGCGGCAAGGTTGATTTTCGTCAGGGCGTTTCAGGTGAGAACCAGAAGGCATTAGGCGGTGGAGGTGGTCTGTCATGATCGTAACCAAAACCCAACACAAACAGTCTAAATCCTCAACTTGGCAGACCTTGAACCGCCAAATCCGCGCCGCCGAAAAGGAACGCGGCATTGATCGTGATGCGCATCAGGCGATGGTGCAAAACATCACCGGCAAAGACAGCCTTGGTCAATGCACGGACGGCGAAATGCGCAAGATCGTTGCACATCTGAACGGCACCCGTGCTGGGTTCAAGCCATCGGCCAAAGGGTATGTGCGCAAGATTTGGGCGCTGTGGGGCAGCCTTAAAAAGGCCGGGGCGCTCACCGCGACCGATACCGATGCCGCGCTGTTGGCCTTTGTGAACAAGCACCTGAAAGCCCGCCAGTTTGCCCATGTTCGTCAGCTTGACTGGCTGACTTATGATGAAGCCGCGCCCGTGATTGAAGCCCTGAAAGACTGGGACCACCGCGTGAAAAAAGGAGGTTCTACCTGACATGCCGCGTGCCGGATCGACATACGGGATTGAGGATGTATCCGAACTGGTTTCGGTGCGGGCGGCCACGCGCCTGGTCGAAGCCTTGCCCGGCACGGTCCTTTACATCCCGAAAAAGATCACGCAAGACCATGAACTCTGCGTCATCGGCATGGATGACGCCTATGAAATCTCGCGCCTGTTTGGCGGGTGCCACCTGCACGTTCCAATGTCGATTTTGTCACGCGAGAAAAGACGCCTCTTGATTTGCAGGCTGGCATCCGAGAAGATCAGCCGTCGTCAAATTGCATTGCGCGCCGGTTGCACCGAGCGCCGCGTGTATCAAATCCTTGAACAGGAAAATGCGCAAGACGACCGGCAACCTTCCTTTTTCTAGGCCTCCCCCCTGAAACTTTCAGCTGAATTGTGACGGCGTTAACCGCCACCCTCACTGCAATCACCGACCGGTATTTTGCATTGAGGCCCCCAATGTCCCCGCATGACCTGAATTTGCGCCTTTCAAGAAATTTCACCCTGCGCGAAGCGGTACGATCACAAACAGCCGCGCGCAAAGGCATTGATAACACCCCTTCGGTCGAACTGATTGCGCCGATGGTGCGCGTGGCCGAGCATATCCTTGAGCCGATCCGCGCCCATGCAGGTATTGGCTATTCGCCAAATTCCTTTTTTCGCTGTCTTGAGTTGAACCGGGCGATTGGCAGCAAGGACACATCCCAGCACATCAAAGGCGAAGCGGTTGATGTCGAAGTTCCCGGTATCTCGAATTTCGATCTGGCCCAATGGATTTCGCAAAATCTCGATTTCGATCAACTGATTTTGGAATGCTATCAGCCCGGCGATTTGCATTCGGGCTGGGTGCATATTTCCTATGTCTCGGTTGCCGAAAATCGCCGGGAAATCCTGCATTATAACGGCAAGTTTTATGCACGGGGGTTGCCATGAACTGGTCAGAGCTTGGCAAAACCCTGGCGCAATCGGCCCCCCTTGTTGGCACGGCCCTGCTTGGTCCGGCTGGCGGCGCGATTGGCGCGGGCCTTGCCGCGTTGTTCGGTACCGATAGCGACCCTGATAAAATCGCCCAGGCCCTCAATGCCTCCCCCGATGCCGTTATCAAACTGCGCCAGTTCGAGCTTGAACATCAAAGCGAACTGACCAAAGCGGTGATTGCCGCCGGGACAGCCGACATTGCATCAGTCAACAGTACCATGACGACCGAAGCACAATCCGACCATTGGTGGGTGTCAGGATGGCGACCGTTTTGGGGCTTTGCCAGCGCCACGGCCTGGGCGTTTTTGGCCGGGTGCCTTGGTATTGCGATTTTGCGCGGTGACGGGGTTGGCATTGCCCTGTCGGTTTTTAACGCCGTTCCCGAAACCTTCTGGCTTATTCCGCTGGCCGTGCTTGGCATTGCGTCCTGGCATCGCGGCAAGGAAAAGAGAGCACGGGTTGAAGGCGGCGCATGGGGAACAAAAAACAGCCTGGTCGATGGCGTGATCAGCAAACTTAAAGGGGACACAAGTGGTCGATGACATCAGCTATCAGCTTGGCGAGATCAAGGGGCTTTTGCATGGCATCAACAACAATGTCGCGCAACTGTCCGACAAGGTAGACGGCATGGATGACCGGTTGCGCCATGTCGAAAAGAAAGCCGCGATTAACGGCGCGGTTTCCGGGGGGATCATTAGCGCCACCGTGGCAGGCGTGATTGCCGTCGTAAAGGCCAATACCGGAGGGGCATAAATGGCGCATAGCCCTGAAACCAAATCACAGGCGCGGGCGCTGTATGTTTTTGACCGGCTTGATCTGACCAAAATTGCAGAACGCCTTGGCGTTTCCATCGGCACGGTACGGCGCTGGAAATCGGTTGCAGAAGTCCAGGGGGATGACTGGGACAAATCGCGCACCGCTGCCAGCATGGCGTCAACCGGCACCGACAATATGGTCGCGCTTCTGATCGAAGATTATGTGCAACTGCACCTTTCGGTGATCGAAGAGCTGAAAGCTTCGACCGACATCAGGGCGCTGGACAAGGCCGAGGCGCTGGCCGGGCTGGCTGATGCCTTTAACAAAACCATCAATGCCGCAGGCAGGGCTTCGCCCAAGATTTCAGAGCTGGCGATTGCCCAGGACGTGATCAAACGGCTGGGCGATTTTGTGACCGGCCAGTTTCCGCAACATGGTGAAGCCTTTATTGAAATCCTTGAACCGTTCGGCAAAGAGGTTTTGAACGCCTATGGCTAAACGTGACCGCCTCACCCCCAAGCAGTTCGAGAAATCTCTTGCGGAATATCGCGAGGGGTTTGTGCGCAATCTTGAAGCCCGCTGTTCAGGGTTTGATCCTGATGAAAAGGCATCACAAAAACGGCGCACGACCGGGCGCGAGGATTTCGAGTTTTTTGCCCGCACCTATTTCCCCCATTACATTCGCGGCAAAAAAGACCCGAAAACCGGGATTGAAAAGCCGATCAATCTGTCAAACCTGCATCGGTATTTTTGCGACCATTTCCCGGCACTGATCGAAAACCCCGAAAGTGTCAATGAAGTCATCGCGGCCCCGCGTGGTGAAGCCAAATCGACCTATGCACTGATTTTCACCATTTATTGCGCTGTATATGAGCTTAAACATTACATGATTTACATCATGGATGTGTTTGACCAGGCATCGGTGGTGGTGGAGGCTTTCAAGGTTGAATTTGACAGCAACCCGCGCCTGCGAACTGATTTTCCCGATATCATGGGGAAAGGGCCTGTCTGGCAGGATGGTGTTTGCGTGACCCGCAACAATATCAAACTGCACGCACGCGGCGCGGGGCAACGTATTCGTGGTCTGAAACATGGCGCACGCCGCCCGGACCTTGCGGTACTTGATGACATTGAAAACGATGAAAATGTCAAAACCCCGAAACAGCGCGACAAGCTGGAAAGCTGGATTGATACGGGTGTGGCCAACCTTGGTGAAGCCGGGGAAAAGTTCGACCTGATCTTTGTCGGCACCGTCCTGCATTACGATTCGGTTTTGGTGCGCAAGCTCAATAACCCACTGTGGCAAAGCATCCGGTTTCAATCAATCCTGAAATGGCCGGATCGCATGGATATGTGGGATGCGTGGGAAGAAATCCTGCGCAATCAGTCGCGTCAAGCCGCGCGGGATTTCTATGCAAAAAACCGCGCCAAAATGGAAAAAGGCGCGGTGGTTAGCTGGCCGGAGAAACGTCCGCTTTTATACCTTATGGAATTGCGCGCCCGCATTGGTCACAAGTCGTTCAGTTCCGAACAGCAAAACGAAGCAATCGACGAAAACGCCGCCTTTCAGAACTTCACCTATTGGGTGCAGTTTGAACCGCAGTGGGTCTATTTCGGGGCCTGTGATCCGTCACTGGGCAAGAAAGGCAATCACCGTGATCCCTCGGCCATCCTTGTGGGGGGATTTGATCGCCGGGCGGGTGAACTTGCCGTTATTGAAGCTTCCATTCGCAAGCGGGTTCCCAAGGTCATTATCAGCGACATCATCGCATTTCAAAAACAGTATGGCTGTGTCGCCTGGGGCATTGAAACAGTCCAGTTTCAGGAATTCCTGCGCACGCAATTGATTGACGAGGCCATTCGTCAGCACATCGCGCTAAATGGCGTCCCGGTGCCACAAAACACAGACAAGGATTTGCGCATTGAAAGCCTGCAAGTGCCGATCAGTGACGGGCGGATCAAACTGCATCCCAGTCAGAATGTGTTGCGCACCCAGCTTGAACAATGGCCGAACGGCGACCATGACGATGGGCCGGACGCCCTTGAAATGCTGTGGACCCTTGCCATCACCTATGGCGCACCGCTTGACATTCGGACAGGCGGCCAGCGGGCGTCGATGAATGCTTATGGCGAACATCACAGCACGATTTCAGTAAACGGAAACTATGGCGCGGCAAGCGGCGCGTTGAACTGGCGGGGCTATTAGGTCAATGGCGCAAAATAACAGAAACTCCAACAAACAGACCAAGGCCGAAAAGCCGGTTGTCACAGAAGTGGCCGGGGTCAAAAGCGATCTTGATCTCGCCAAACTGATTAACGAAATCACCACCCCTAACGACACGGTGCTGAAAAGCATTGGCAACCGGTATGACGCTTATAAAGCCCTGTTGCGCGATGACCAGGTCAAGGCCGCGTTCGGCCAGCGCCTTGATGCGATGGTCGGCAAGGAAGTGACGGTCGAGGCCGGGGGCACGTCGCTCCAGGACAAAAAAGCCGCCGAATTCATCCGCAATCAGCTTGATACCATTGATTTTGACGCGGCCTGCCGAAAAATGGCCTTTGCCCAGTTTTACGGCTATGCGGTCGCCGAAATGCTGTGGGCTTTTGACGGGGCGCAAGTCGTTATTGATGCGATCAAGGTGCGCAAGTTTGACCGCTTTCGCTTTGACGGGGCGGGTCGCCTGCGCCTGATTACCAGAACCGCGCCCAAGGGCACAATCATGCCCGAACGCAAATTTTGGGTTTCAACCGTTGAAACCGATAATGACGACGATCCTTACGGTCTTGGCCTGGCGCATTTCCTGTATTGGCCGGTATATTTGAAACGCAACGGCTTGCGGTTTTGGGCGGTCGCGCTTGAAAAGTTCGGAATGCCGACAGCAGTTGGCAAACACCATGCGGGGGCGACGGATAGCGAGGTCAGCACGCTGCTTTCGCTTTTGACCTCCATTCATGGTCAGGCTGCGGTAACGGTGCCACAGGGGCAGGAAATCACCCTGCTGGAAGCCGTTCGCGCATCGGGGGGCGATCACGAGAAATTCGTCAAATATCTGGATGCCATGATCGCCAAGGTGATTGTCGGCCAAACATCGACCACCGATAGCGGATCGTGGCGCGGCACGGCAAATGTGCATAAAGATGTGCGCGATGAAATCATCAAGGCCGATACGGACCTGCTGTGCAGCACGTTTAACAGCGGGCCGGTCAAATGGCTCACACAATGGAACTTCCCGACCGCAAAGCCGCCGCGTGTCTGGCGTGTGCTTGATGACGAGGAAGATCTGGACAGCCGGGTCAAGCGCGACAAACTCATTTATGACATGGGCTTTGTCCCCGCACTTTCTTACATCAACGACACCTATGGCGGCGAATGGACGCAAAACCCCGCGCCGTCAAAACCGCCAACCACCCAGAGCAATAATGGCACACCATCAGACAGCACAGCGTTTGCCGATCCGACCGGGGACGCGATTGATCAGGCCCTTGACCAAGAGCTTGAGGATTGGCAGCCGATCATGCGCCCGATTTTGCACCCCGTTCTTGATCTGATCGAAGATGCGGCGTCCTTTGCCGACATCGAAACCGGCCTGCGCAAGGCTTACCCCGATATGGATATTCAGGCATTTGCGCAAAAGCTGCGAGAACTGACTTTTGGCGTTGAAGTCGCGACACGCGCCGGGGCGCAAATCAATGACGGTGATTGACCTTCAGGCGGTTGCCCCCGAAGCCGCCATCAAATTGTTCGAGCGCAAGGGCCTTGAGATTTCGTTTGATTGGCGCGATGTGGATGCCGACCAACACGCGCGGACCTTTACCGTCGCCAAGGCCATGCGCCTGGACATTCTGGGCGATATTCGCACGGCGGTAGATGATGCACTTCGCAACGGCACAACCCTTGATCAGTTCAAGAAAGACCTGATCCCGACCCTGAAAGCCAAAGGCTGGTGGGGCAAACAGATCGTGACCGATCCGGCAACCGGCGAGGAACGCCTGGTTCAACTGGGATCACCCCACCGCCTGCGCACCATCTATGATGTGAATTTGCGGGCCTCCTATGCCGCCGGGAAGTGGCAACGCGCCAAAGACCTTGGCAAGCAGCTTCAAAGCCAATCGGGGCAAAAGGTTTATCTGCGCTATGTCGCCGTGCTTGATGAACGCACACGGCAAAGCCACCGCAACTGGCATGGCACGGTTTTGCCGGTCGATCATCCTTTTTGGGATACCCACTACCCACCCAATGGCTGGGGCTGTCGCTGCACGGTGCAAATCCTGACAGACCGGCAACTCGCCCGCTATGGCTATGACATCTCCCCCGATCCTCCCATTGAAACCCGCGACTGGTTTAACGGGCGCACCGGGGAAATTGAAACCATCCCCACCGGTATTGATCCCGGCTGGGGTCACAATGTCGGCAAATCTGCCACCCGCGCCGAAGCCGGGCGCATCTTTGCCGAAAAACTGCGTGCCGCCCCGCCAGATATTGCGGCCCTGGCCTTAAAGAGCGACCCGGATGTAGTGGCTGAAATTCAGCGTAGTTATGCGCACTGGTTTGATGATGTTGTTGCCCAGGGCAATGCCGGGGGAGAGCGCCGTGTCATTGGCGCGTTTTCACCGCGCACGGTGGAACGGCTGTCTGATTTTGACCAATCGCCGGAGAATGCGGCAATCACCATTAGCGACAAGGAAGTTCTGCATTTATTGCGCGACGTGAAAAAATCCCGCAATCAGGCGCTTTCGCAATCCTTTGTCCGCGATTTACCAACCGAAATTGCCAGTGCCAAAGCCGTGTTGTTTGATACGACTGACCCTGCATTGATCTATGTTTTTGATACAGAAAACGCACAATCAGGCAAACTGGTCGTGCGCATTGATTACTACCAGCGTGTGCGCGGCAGCGATGGAAAGCGACGCGATGTTCGCGTCAATGCCGCGCGAACTGGCGGCATCGTGAAACCGGAAAACCTGCGGCAAAAACGTTATCGGCTGCTGGATGGCACTCTATAAAATTCATGTTTTGTTCCAAATCTGTTAAAGTTTGACCGATACGGTTGTTCATCGACCTTTTTAAACTGACAACGGATACGAACATGAAGGCCAAACTGACATTCAAAACCCTTCGCGACTGTCATCCAGAAGACGGACTGGACATCGAGTTCTTTGCTGATCTTGAGCTTGATCCCGATTTCGAAGATGATGAAATGATATTGCGGGTCCAGTTAACCGAGGATGCGCTCAAAAAACTCGCCAGCGGAAAACGGCTTTCAGACCGCACAGCCGAACACGCGCTTGTGCAGTCGAATATCGGCATGATCACAAAGGTCGCCGAGATCAAATTTGACCAATGGAACAAACCGCAACCGGTGATTTTGACGGATGATGACTTGATGTGAAGATTGAGAAACGGTCGCCGCCCCTTACGTGACATGGGTCTTTTCTGCTACTGGCCCGAAGGTCAGCACTCTGGGCTCACGAATTTCACCAGATTTTCCGGCGACCGCAAATTATACTATAAAACACATCTCTTGTTATGAGAACGGGATATAGCAAAATTCTTTAGCTATTTTCCGAATGATCATTAGCTTGAGATGCGCGATATGCCTTAGAAACTGCGTGATAAAACTCTTTGCTAAAGCTCATAAACCAGCGTGCATGCTCAGCCGTTACTTTATCTCCATCGATTTGATCGACAGTAATATAATTTCCGTCTGAACATTCAAACATCTGTGGGTCTAGCATTTCAGACTGGCCAACAAATTGCACGCTAAATGGGCGAACAACTTCGACCTCACTGCCATCTTTCAAAGGGAATTTTATAGTTTTATTTGTCATTTTATGGGTCCTTTCATCTTACAGACCGCAACACCGGGATGATGCTGCTATACACCATCTATCTAGATCGCTCCGATATTCAATAGGTCCGAAGGAACAAATTGGAATTTCGGCCTTGTGGCGTGTTTCTGGCGTGATGGCATCCCCTTATCGGCAGTTGGGAGCCGAATGCCGTTAGACCCCCGTTAGAAATGCGACAAGGCAACATTGCACGCCAACCCAAACCCGTATCTGTTGACGTCTCCCCTGAAATAATTCAGGCTCCCCTTGCTTGAAATTGCAAAAAGTGGCGGTTTACCTGAAGTTTTCAGCTAATTCCCGCCTTTTGAACCCTTCATGATGCCTCTGTCACATGACGGAGGGCGACGTGAAGCGAATTCATCTTTTCAAGACCGGCACACATACGGCCATGAACGGCCAGACGATTTCGTTTGGCGAAAGCGATCTTGCCGCCTCTGCTGCCGCGTATGATCCCGCCCTTCATGAAAGCCCCCTTGTTATCGGCCATCCCAAAACGGATGCACCGGCCTATGGGTGGGTGAAGTCGGTTGAATTTGAAAACGGTGAACTGGTTGCCATTCCCCATCAGGTCAATGCCGAATTTGCCGAACTGGTTGCCAGCCACGCCTACAAGAAAATCTCCGCCTCCTTTTATCAACCTGACCAGCCGGGAAACCCGGTGCCAGGCAAATACTATTTGCGGCATGTCGGTTTCCTTGGCGCACAGCCCCCGGCTGTCAAAGGCCTGCGCCCTATCGAATTCGCCGATGACGACAGTGATTTCGTAACCATTGAATTTGGTGAAATCGAACCGCGCACCATCGCGCGACTGTTTCGCAGCCTTCGCGACCTGCTAATCGAAAAATTTGGCCAGGAAGATGCCGATAAGGCATTGCCCGGCTGGGATACCGACTGGATCGCCGAACAGGCTGTAACCCCCGCACCGGATGAAAAACCAACCACACCGGCCTTTTCCGAGGTGCCGGACCCTGACCCTGCATCCGCAACACCAAAGGAGACCAAGGTGGACGACGAAGACATCAAAAAGCGCGAAGCAGCATTGGCACAAGCCGAAGCGGCATTTGCTGAAAAACAGGCGCAGCGCGGCGCTGTTGAATTTGCCGATGGTCTGATCCGGGATGGCAAGCTGGCCCCCGCCAACAAAGATCGGGTTGTATCGCTTTACACACATCTGACCCTTCAGACCGGAAATGTTGAAATCAGCTTTGGCGAAGCCCCGGCGGCGGCCCCGCTGGCCATGCTGACGGGTATTCTTGAAGCATCGCCCAGGATTGTCGATTTTGGCGAACATTCCGCCGATGTGCCGGGCAATACGATTGATTTTTCCGATCCTGCCGTCCTTGCCGATGCGGCGCGTGCTCATGTCGCTGAACAGGCGGCGAAAGGCATTACGGTCGGTTATGGGCAGGCCGTGCGCAAACTCCAGAAAGGGGCCTGATCATGAATTTGGGTCTGATCAAGAATTTCACCAGTGCGGGGGCGATTGCCAAATACCGCATCGTTGCAACTGACGCGACCAGCGGTGTGGTCAAACAGGCCACGGCAGCGACTGACAAGATCATTGGCTGCACCGGCGTTGCCGGTGTCGATGCCGCCGACAAGCGCATCGATGTGTGCATGGATGACATCCGCGACATCGAATTTGGCGGGGATGTTGAATTTGGCGACCCGCTGACCAGCGACGCGCAAGGCCGTGCTGTTGTCGCGGCCCCCGCCGCCGGGGCCAATGTCCGCATTGTCGGCACCGCGATGGAAGATGGCGCGATTGGCGTTATCGGCAAGGTTCACGTCATTTCGTCAAGCCTTCAGGGTTGATTGATCCCCCCGTAATCAGGAGTTTCATTTTATGACTACCGGACAGTTTCAGGTCGATCCGATCCTGACCGCGATTGCGATTGCGTATAGCAATCCAACCTACACGCTAATTGCGGATCAGGTATTGCCGCGCAGCACCGTTTCCGGGCGCAAATTCTCGTGGCAGGTATACGACCTTGCCGAAGGTTATAGCGTGCCCGATACCCGTGTCGGTCGCCGGTCGGCCCCCAACCGTGTTGAAATCGAAGGCACCAAACAGAATGACGAGGTCGAGGAATTTGGCATCGACATTCCGCTTGATAACCCGACCATCGAAGAAGCCGAAAAAGCCGGGTACAACCCGCGTGACCGTGCGACCGAACGCGCCACCAATATTGTCATGCTGGGCCGCGAAGTGCGGGTGGCCAACCTGATTTCCAATGCTGCGACCTATCCGGCCAATCTGGTCAAAGCACTTTCGGGTACATCGATGTTTACCGATGGCACGTCTGATCCGATCAAGGAAATTTCGGACATTCTTGATGCCTGCCTGGTGCGCCCCAACCAGTTGACCATCGGGCAAACCGCATGGTCGGCCCTGCGTCAGCACCCGAAAATCGTCAAAGCGACCAACCGCAATAGCGGCGATGCCGGAGCCGCCGCCAAGGAAGCCGTCGCTGAACTGTTCGAGGTTCAGAAAATCCTTATCGGGGCCTCGCGCGTCAATACCACAAGACCCGGTCAGACGCCGGTGATGGAACGCGCCTGGGGCGGGATCGTTTCGGGGCAGTTCATTGATCAAAGTGCCGATGTTACCGGGGGTATTACCTTTGGCATGACGGCACAGCACGGCGACAAGGTTGCCGGCGCGATGCAGGCCGAAATGGGACTCCATGGCGGTGAGCTAATCCGGTCGGGTGAAGCGGTCAAGGAACTGATCGTTGCCAATCATGCCGGGTTCCTGTTGTCGAATGTGGCTTAACGGCCCTGATACCGAAAGGAATTTCCCAATGGAATATCCCGTTCTGATTACCGTTAGCCATGACGGCAAAACCGTTAAACCCGGCAGCATGGTTGATCTGACTTCCGAACAGGCGGGACCGCTGATCCGGGGTGGTTTTATCGGCAACAAAGCACCTGACGCAACAGTGCAAATTGATGCTGATTTTGCGCCCGTAGACAACGCCGCCCCCGACGAACCGGCAAGCGAGCTTGATCGTTTGATTAAGGCGATTGGCAAGTTAGACAGCAATAAGGCCGATTTGTTTACCGGGTCGGGCAAACCCAAAACCGAAGCACTGCAAGAGGTTAACGGGATCGACTTTACAGTCTCCGCCGCCCTGCGCGACCAGGCATGGGATCAGTTTCATAAGCAGAAAATCATTAAAAACGAAGGCTGATCCCGAACTGCCGACCGGCACCATTTTCTTTCACGGCCGGTCGGCAGTTCAAACTTATCAAGGTGAAAATAAATGGCTTACGCAACCGCGACAGACATGGAAGCACGCTTTACGACGACCGAGTTGATCGATTTAACCAATCAGAACGATCCAACCGCTCAGACGATCAATACGACTTCTATGTCTGTTGCGCTTGATGATGCCAGTGCCATTATCGACGCAAACCTTGCGTCCCGGATGAATACGCCAGTCTCTCCGCCGCCGTCCGTTCTGGTGTCGGTCTGCTGTGATCTTGCGCGGTATCGCCTGTATGCGGGCCGTTCAACCGAAGAAGTGGAAAAGCGTTACGACAACACAATCAAGCTGCTTAAAAACATCGCAGCCGGTGACATTGATATTGGTAGCCAATCACGCAGCAAAGCTGTCTTTTCAGCTCCAGATACCGTGTTTGTCGGAAAGGATTTCCTATGAGCGGTATCAGCATTTCCGTCGATTACCGTGATCTTGGCCGCATGGGTGCAAAGGTTACAAACTTTCTCGCCACAGCAGGCGACACGCGCCCTTTGCTTGAAGGCATTGGCAATGCCCTTTTGCTCAATATCGACCTTCGGTTCGAAAACAGCCGTGGACCAGATGGCACGCCCTGGAAAAAGACCGCACGCGGAGGGCAAATTCTTGTCGATACTGCCCGGTTGCGCAATTCGATGGACATGGATGTCAGCGCAAATGCTGTCGCAGTTGGTACCAACGTTATATACGCCAGCACCCATCAGAAAGGCGCGACCATCAAACCGGTCAAAGCACGTGTTCTGGCCTTTCAGATTAATGGCAAACCGGTCTTTGCCAAAAGTGTAACCATCCCCGCCCGCCCCTTCATCGGCATCGGTGACGACGATATCAAGGCCATGCGCGGCGAAGTTGCCGATTTCATTCGCAATGCCCACCGGGAGGCACGCGGATGATTGCCCAGCTTGAACGCGCCCTTCGCGACCGGCTTAAAACCGTTCGTCAGGACAAAAATCTGAAAGTCGCAATCGAAACGTATGGTGGGCAGCTTGACGACGATCTGCTGGCCGATATCGCCCAGCGCGCGCCCGCAATCTACGTGACTTTCGCAGGCATGACACCTGCACCGCGTAAGGTGCGCGGTTCCAACAGCTTTGATGCAACCATTGCCCTGATCGTCGCGGGTAAATCGATTGACGACGAACAGGCGCGCGGCGGTGGCCGGGCTGGCAAAATCGTTGGTGCCTTCGATTTGATCGACCTTTCCCTGTTTGCGCTAGACGGCTTTGCGCCCGACGGCGTTGACCGGGCGTTTGAACCCACCCGTGTCAGCAATCTTTTCTCGGCAAAGGTCCGTCGTGAATATCTCGCGATCTATGCCTTTGCCTGGACCACACGCTTTACCACAACCGGCAATTTCGACGCCGACGCCCTGGACGATTTTAAAACCATCCATGTCAGTTCGTCAGTGGGTGGCCCCGATAGTCCGGCAATCGAAGCCGACATCGCCCAACAGGAGGACGACGGATGAATGACAGGATTTATATCAAACCGTGCCCTGGCATGAGTATCCCGATGCCTGACAACAGTGACCCGATTGGGGCCGAAGGCGCATTGGTCCCCAACACCAGCTTTTACCGGCGTTTCATCCTGCGTGGCGAAGCCGAGAAGTCCCGCCCGCCGAAGCTTTCGGGCAAATCGACCAAAACAAAGGAGTAATCCCCGATGCCCGAGATCAGCTTCAATCAAATCCCGCTCGACATCTATCGGCCTGGCATTTATGTCGAGATTGATCCCAGTCTTGCATCCAGCGGTTTGCCGGTGTTCAAACAGCGCACCGTAATGTTCGGTCAGCTTGGCACCGATCCCGAAGCGGTTGCTGGCCAAGTCTATCAGGTTATCACAAGTGCTGAAGCAAGCGTCCTGTTTGGGAAGGATTCGATGCTGGTCGGCATGGTTGATGCCTTTCGCAAAGTGAACCCCTATCAGGAATTGCTGGTCATTACGCTCGCTGACAACGCCGCCGGTGTCGCCGCGACCCTGACGCGCACCTTTGCCGGTGCGGCAACACGATCCACCACCCAGCAATTTTACCTTAACGAAACCCGTTATCAGCTTGGCATTGCGTCCGGCGATACCGCCACCGATGTTGCAGGTCGGCTCGCAACATTGTTCAATAATGATCCGGCCTGCCCGGTTATCGCATCTGCTGTCGGGGCCGATCTGACCCTGACCTGCAAATGGAAGGGCGAAACCGGCAACGACATCACCTTTGCCACCCGCTATTACAACAGCGACACAGTTACTCCGGGTTTGACCTTTGGTACTGGTAGCTTTGCGGATGGGGCGGGCAATCCCGACCTGACCGCCGCAATCGATGCGCTTGACGACCTGACGCAATATCAGGGATTTGTCACACCTTATGTTGACGAACCCAATATGACGGCACTTCGCGCCGAACTTGATCTGCGCTGGGGGCCTCTATCGGCTTTGGATGGTCGGGTATTCGCCGCCAAGCGCGACGGCGTTGCCGCCCTGGCAACCTATGCACCAACACTTAACAGCCAGAACATTGCGATCATGGATACGACACAGGACGCATTGTCGCCGCCGTGGGTCTGGGCCGCATCGACCGCCGCCAATGTCATGTATTACGGCGCACTTGATCCGGCCCGGCCTTTCCAGACCCTTGAGCTGGTCGGGATCATGGGTGCGCCAGAAGGCAAGCGTCGCCGTGCGGCTGAAAACGAAACGCTGCTATCGGCAGGCATTTCGACGCACACTGTCGCAACCGATGGCAAGGTCCATATCGAGCGCGCGGTAACCACCTACAGCGCCAATACGGTTGGAGCCGAGGACACCGCTTACAAGTCGCTCAATACCGTCATGATCATGAGCTATTACCGCCGCTCGGTGATCAACCGGTTCCAGCTTAAATACCCGCGTCACAAGCTGGGTATGAATGGAAACCCCGCCGCCGGTTTTGCTTCAAATATCGTCACGCCGAATACCGCCATCGCCGAGTTCCTGGCGCATTACAAAGCAATGGTTGACGCGGGGATCATGGACGATTTTGCAGGCTACAAGGCCGATATCCTTGCCAACAAAAATGCCCAAAAACGCGGTCGTCTCGATGTTTTCGACCAGCCGCGCCCGATGGATCAGTTTCACCAGCTTGCGGTGCGTTCTGCGTTTCGCCTGATCTAACGAAAGGATCATTCATGTCTACGATTTTCGGCACCGCCGTCATCACTGTTGATGGCTATGAACTGCCCAGCATCGAAGGAACGGGGAAATTCCAGCTTGGGTTGCCAACAGGCAAAATCCACAAAGGACCACGCGGCTATATTGGGGCAAGCGTGATGCCCAACACGTCGAAGCTGACCTGCGATGTTGCCGCGCGCAATGACTTCGATATCCAAGCGCGGCTTTCCGCTGGCAAGGAAGTCACCGTGCGCTTTGCCGACGACTATTCCGAACAGGCTTGGGTCGTTCCCCAAATGGTCATGACCGAAGACCCCGAACTGACGGATGGCGATAGCGCCAAATGGACCCTGACCCTTGAAGGCGCAAGCGCGGAGAAAGCCTGATGTCTTATGTTCATACCTTGAAAACCGGTTTCAGGATCGGTGAAAAAACCTATCCGATTATTGAAATCAGCGCCCTCACAGCAGGCGACGCCATTGATGCCACCCAGGCGGGCGAAGTCGTGCGGTTTGCCCCCGATGGGTCGCCCGTCATTGTTGAAAGCCCGGTGATCGTTTCTGCCGAACGTTACCGTCGCCAGATCAAACGCCTTTCAACCGAAAACGGCGAGGAACTGCAAGGCCCGGTTCAGTTGAAAGACTTGCGCGCCTTGTCCGAAGCCGAATATCGCGAACTGATTGCGACGTGCGATGCAATCGACGAACTGCTTTTGCAAAAGGAAGCCGGAGATCGCAAAGCCGGGGGGCGAGACGAAGCCGAAGCCGGAAGCAATCCTGACCGCGCTTAGGCTTGACCGGATCGCGCCAGGCATTGTCCAGGGGCAACGCCTGATCGCCTCACGCGACGAGGTTGAAACGATGGCTTTAACCCTGTCGCGCCTGACCGGATCGTCACTGCGTGACGTTCGTGACATGCGCCTGGCACATCTTATCCGCTATCTCAAAAAACTGGCTGAACAGGCAAAATGACCGATTTCAAATCCCAGGTACAAGTTGATCTGAAAGGCAATCTGGCCGCATCCGCCAAATCAATGGCGGGCGCGGTCAAGAGCCTGGTCAGCAATGCTGGTCGGGATTTCGGGCGGTTGCGTTCAATGTCCGTCAGTGCCTCGAACGGGATTGATCGCTTGGGCAACCGATATACCGGGCTTGTTTCATCGCTTGGCGTCGGTATTGCCGCCAAAGGGGTTATCGATTTCGACCGGCAGCTTAAAGATATTCAGGTTCAGGCAGGCCTGACCGATGATGCTGCGGCGACACTCAAACAGAAGCTGCTTGATGTCGCCAACACGCCTTCAGTACGTCTTGATGTGTCGCAATTGGTTGCGGGTATTTCAAGCGTCGTCGACCTTACCGGCGACATTCAATTCGCGACCGACAACATTTTAAATATGGGGATTTCTATGCG
This sequence comes from Thalassospira sp. MCCC 1A01428, assembly GCF_002115825.1. GTDB lineage: Bacteria > Pseudomonadota > Alphaproteobacteria > Rhodospirillales > Thalassospiraceae > Thalassospira. Next base: position 52,555 of record NZ_JFJZ01000028.1, read on the forward strand.
GGCATCGGGGGCAGCAGCACCCGACATCGCGAAAGTCGTGGCCGCGCTCAAGAAACTCGACATAAAAACACCGGATCAGATCAGCGCCGCACTGGCAAAACTGATTGAACAAGGCAAGCAAGGCTCCATGCCGTTCAAGGACATGGCGACCGAATTGGGACCGTTGGCCTCAAAATTTGCGGCCCTCGGTTACAAAGGGCAAGGCGCACTCGATTTCCTTGGCGCGTTCATGCAAACCACCCAGGACACCACCACCAATGCCGCCGAAACCGGCACCGCAATCAATGCGGTTATCGCCGATATACAGCGAAACGGCGCAAAACTTGAACAAAACGGCATCAAACTTATCAATCCTGATAACACGCGTAAATCACTTGATCTGGTTCTTTCCGACATCCTGACAAAGGTCAGCAAGGTCAAGGATAAGGTCAAGCAAGACAGCATTTTACAAAGCATATTCGGCGAAGAGTCCCGAAATGCCATTGCCCAATTGCAGGCCGACTTTAACAAGACAGGCCAATTCACAATGCTGTCTGATCTGATGGGCGTCTCAGCCGATGGCAACCGGATGGTACAGGATGCTATCGACAAAACGCACACGATGGCCGCCGCTGTTGACACCCTGAATTCGGCTTTTACCCGCTTGGCTAACAACAACCTGTCACAGCCTATTCAGGACCTCGCCGACGCCATTCAGGGGCTTGATAGTGATCAGCTCGAACATATTTTCAACATTGCCGCGACCGGAGCTGCCGCTGCCGCAGGTATCTGGGCCGTCAACAAGGCGGTACGCGGCGTCGCTGGCGGCATTCGTTTTGCCCAAGGGTTGCGGCGGGGTGGTTCGGCAGGCAGCCGTGCCGCCAGCGCTCTTTCAAGTGCAGCTGCTACCCCTGTGATGGTCACAAACTGGCCAACCGGGGGCGGCTTTGGCGGATCAGGCGACTTAACGTCAAATCGCCGATCCCGTCGAAGCCTTGGTGGGCGTTCGCGCAGCCGTCTTGGTCGTCTCGCTTCGCGCGCCGGAAGCCTTGTTCCGCGCGGTGTGACCAAAGGACTAACCTCACTTGGCGGGAAAGCCGGGCGTTTGGTCCGGGGGGTTGGCCCATTGGGCGCGGCCCTCGGTGCTGTTGATATCGGATCATCTCTCATCGCAGGCGATACGCGCGGCGCGGCAGGTGCTGCTGGTGGCTTTGGCGGCGCAATTGCCGGGGGCGAACTGGGTGCTGCTGCGGGCACCCTGCTTGGTCCTATCGGCACCGTTCTCGGTGGATTGATTGGCGCAGGCCTTGGCAGTTATTTCGGCGAAGCGGCGATTAATGGACTGTATGACAGTATCGCGGGCAACGAGAAGCCAAGTAGCAACGATGGCCAAGGCAATGCGGAAACCCATGCCGCCCTTGCGAACCTCACGAAGGCGTTGCACGACAACACGCGCGTGCAGAACCAGCCCGGTCGTCGACGCGGTTTTCATGCACCACAGTCTGATGTTGGCGGATTGGTTGGAGGCGCACCATGATCGATCTCGGTCAGTATCAGCAGGCCTCGTTTCGCGGTATTGAATTCCATGTAACGAAAAGCCGCCGTCGTTCACAGCATCGCATCGATAAAAAGCACTATCCGTTTGCAAAGCGTGGTCGCGTCACCGATATGGGCGTCGATGATTTCGCCTTCGAGATGGAAATTTATCTGCTTGGCAATGACGCCTTGCAACGCCGTGCGGCCCTTGAAGCGGCGTTTGATCAAATTGGCCCCGGCCCGCTTGTTCACCCGACACGCGGTACGATTTCGGTTGTTGTCGAAAGCGTTTATGACGACGAGGTTTTCACCGAACTGGGTGTTGCCGATTTCAACGTCACATTCGTTCAGGCGGGCGACGCAACCGGCCCGGTGGCGCGCATTGATACCCAGGCGAACCTTTTGATTGCCAGCGACGCCGCACAGAAAAGCACGACCGCCGCCTATAATCTCGACATCGCCACGGCTGACGACCCGTCCAAAATTGATTACAGCAAGGCACTTAAGGCGTCGATCAAGCTGTTTCAATATGCCAAAAATGTCACCCCAGCCGCCCTCAAGGCATCGGCAATTTCGATGGGCGAAGACATCGCTATCAAAATGGCATCGGTCGGAACTCCTGCGCTCATGAATGGCGCGTTTGGTGTTTCGGGCGATCTCGCAACTTATTTCGGGGCGAGCCCGGAAGGTGTTTCGTCATTTGTCGGTACGCTCAAAGAAAATTCCGGCAAGGTCTGGGCCGCTGCCCAGGACAATGTCGGGGCATTAAGCAGCCTTGGTGTTTCACCGCAAATCAGTAGCCTGTCCCAACGTTTCTTTGCCGCGACATCTGCGCCAAATTCGTCTGAAGCAATGAACGCCGCTTCGGTTGGGCAGGCGTTTTATGATGCAACAACGATCATTGCCGCCCGTTCGGTTGCGGTAACCCGGTTCGATAATCTGCAACAAGCGCTTGGCGTACGCGACACCCTGACACAGGCGCTTTCCTCAGCCGCGTCTGTCACCACCACAGACGATCCGATGAAAAATGCCGCGCGCAGCCAATCACTGCGCAATCTACGCACCGCCGTATCACGCGACATTTCAGAACGCAGCACCGGCTTGCCGTGGCTGGCATCGGAAACACCGCAAGCAGATGCTCCGGCCCGCGTGACCGCCTATCGCCTCACTGGGTCGCTCGACCAACAAATCGCAACACTCAACGGCATTCGGCACGCTTCTTTTGTCCCGGCGGCAAAGCCGGTTTTGTATTTGAAAGACGGGGCAAATGAATAACGTCAAACTCTATGTTGGTGGCATCATTTGGGATGGCTGGTCTGACGCCACAATCACCAAATCAATTGACGGCGTTTTTGGGGAGTTCACTCTTGGCCTGACACGTCAGAATGCTGAACCGGGCGTGCCTGCAATCCGCCTGGGAAGCACATGCCGACTAACGCTTGATGGTGAAACCGTGATCGCTGGTTTCATTGCCGCGCGCACCCTGACCGTAGATGACACGATTGACCTGCAAATCACCGGTCGAGACAAAACAGCCCTGTTATTCAAGGGTAGCGTTTTGCGCTCGCCTGCTGAATGGGCGGGGCAAGATGCCCTGCAAATCATTACCGATATTTGCAAACCGTTTGACGTATCCGTGCGGGCCGATGTTGCGGTTGGCAAGGCGTTCGAGAAATTCACCGCGCAACCAGGTGATACCGCGCAAAAGGTTATTGAGCGCATTTGCCGCCACCGCGGATTACTGTTCCATGCGACCGCCGATGGCAACCTGGCGCTAACGACCCCCGGTAAAGGTGGGTCTTTTTCCGACACCATTTCCATGAGCGAAACCGGGGGCAATGCCACAAGTCTGAACCTGACAGAAAGCCTTGAAGACCGGCATGATCAATATATCTGCCGAACCCAAAACAAGGGTACGAACTGGGGAAGTTCAGATCACAACAAGATAGAAGGCCGCGCCGTCGATGCAGGCATGAACCTTTATAGCCCGACGATCATCATTGCTGACGAACCGGGTGACACCAGCGCCATGAAGGCCCTTGCCACGGCCACCGCCGCCCTGAATGCCGCACGCGCCGAAACCCGCACCTATACGGTGGATGGTTGGCGAACGGACAGCGACCATCTTTGGGCCATCAACAAAACGGTGAACCTTGACGATCAGATCGAAGGCTATCGCGGCCAACGGCTGATCAAGAAAGTTATCTTCACCATAACCGAAAAAAGCGCACCCGAAACAGCATTGACGCTGGTCGATCCCAAGGCGTTCGACCTGCGCGCCGAACCTGAAAAATCGACGGGAGATGTCTGGTGAACCTTGAGCAGATCAAAGACGCACTTGATGCAATCAAAATTCGTATCCGCATGTTGTTCACACGCGGGAATGTCACGCTGGTTTACACCGATCAAACGGGGGAAATTCAGCGTGTCCAGATATCCGGTCTGGCCGGGGAATTGCTAAACGATGTCGATCACGCGCAACCCTATGGGCTTGCGGCGCGGCCTCTCGTCGGGGCAGAGGCTTTCATGGCATCGGTATTGGGTCAACGCGGCCAATTGACAGCCCTGATCATTGGCGATCCGCGTTATCGCCCAATAGGGATCAAGGATGGTGAGGTTGTTGTCTGGTCAAAATTCGGCCAGACAGTCTGGTTGCATGACGATGGCACCTTGACGGTATCGGTCCCCAACACCGTTAAGGTGACCGCACCCAAGGTCGAAGTCGAAGCCCCCGAAGTGATCGTAAACGCAAGCACCGTCGCCATTAACGCCAACAACGTCACCATAGCAGCACAAAGCGCATCGCTTGATTGCAACGACATTTCCTTTGGTGGCGAAGGTGGCCAACCCGTCGCCCGTGTCGGTGACATGGTTAATGTCGGCTCGGGCAGTTCTGCGGGGCTGTGGCCGATTGTCTCCGGGTCCGAAAAAATGAAGGTTGCGTAATGGATATTGCATTTTCCAACCCAACCAAAACCGGCTTTGATTTCGCCACCAACGGCACCGACCTTGTCGTCGGCGACGCCCTGATAACAATGCTTATCCACGCCCTGTTTCGCGATGCCCGTGCCCCGGATGGCGCGGTCGATGCAGGGCAAGACCCGCGCGGTCATTGGGCATCGGCGCTGACATCCGATGCGCCCGACGGCAGCCTGCTATGGCTTTTAGCCCGCGAAAAGATCACGCCCGACAAACCCTACAAAATCGCCGAAGCCCTCGAACAGGCCTGCACTTTCATGATTGACGAAACCGAAGGGGCCGCCGCCCCGGTGGTTGGCGTCACCGCCGTCGCACAAAAGGCCGCCCATCGTGGCCGGATCGAAGCGCAATTAACGCTGCATCTGACCGGCATGCGGCAATCAAAACGCTATGGTTTTGTCTATGACACTGCCACCAAGACCTATGATTTAAAGGAACTTGCCTGATGGTTTGGCCGATCACATCGCTTAAAGACCGTGAAGAACGTCTGCGCGCCGGGATTACAGCAGGCCTGAAGCTGACCACCACGCCCGGTCGCATGTCGAATATCGGCGTGCTTTCTGCCGAAATTGCAGGCGAAATTGACGACATTCACCAGCATATCGCATGGCAGGCTCGGCAACGCTTTACCAGGACGGCAAACGAGGAAGGGTTGCTGGACATTGCCACCGAATTTGGCATGACCCGGCACGAGGCCAAGGCGGCGGTTGGCGAAATTACAGTTACAGGAAGCAACGGCGCGGTATTACCTGGCGGTTCACGCTTTCAGGATGCAGCGGGTGGCTTTTATGTAACCGCGTCCGAAGTATCGATTGCAGCGGGTTCCGCCACGGTTGCCGCAACAGCAGAAACAACCGGCATAGCGGGGAACCTTGGCGCAGGCACCACCCTGTCTCTGGTCTCCCCTGTTGCCGGTATCGCTGCGGCAGCCACCGCTACGACCGCCTTCACCGAAGGGCGCGAGATCGAAGAAATTGAAGCGTTTCGCGCCCGTATCCTGTTTCGCCAGGCCAACCCGCCGATTGGCGGCAACGACGCCGATTATGTACGCCTGGCATTCGATGTTGCCGGTGTGACGCACGCTTGGGTAACGCCGCTTGCCATGGGCCTTGGAACCGTCACGGTTCGTATTGCGGCTTATGACGATCCTACCGGGCCGGTGGCATCTGAAACCCTACGCCAAAGCGTTGCCAACCACATAGAAGGCTATATCAATCCGATCACGAACCAATGGGAGGGACGCCCGGCGACGGCACAGGTTTTTGTGATTGCAGCAACGCTTAACCCGATTGATCTGGTGTTTGACAGCCTGACCCCGACCGATAGCAAGACGCTGGCCGCCATTGTCGCCAATGTCCAGTCGCTGTTTCGCTCCATCGGTGAGCCCGGCGTGACAGTGCGAAGAAGCTGGATCACGGGCGCGGTATCTGCTGCGGTTGGCGAAAACTATCACAAGCTGGCCATCCCCGCAGATGATGTTATCTGCGGGGTCAATGACATGCCCTGGCTTTCGCGCATCCTGTTAGGAGCCGATGTGCTGTGGGAGGCCACACCATGAGCATCGACACCAAAACCACCGATTACGCCCGCGCGATGATTGCGGGATTGCCGCAAGGCCCGGCCTTCCCGCGTGAGGGGGCCGATAACCGCGACGGGATATTAACCGCAATTGCCAGGGAGTTTTCAATTGAGGATAACGTACTCGAAACCCTGATGATTGAAGCATTCCCACTCGGCGCAAACCTGCTGGTGCCCGAATGGGAGAAAGATTTCAGCCTGCCCGATTGCGAACACATGGCCTACAGCACCTTGCAGGAACGCCGTGCCTCCATTCACGAAAAACGAACCCGTGTTGGCAGCTTAAACCCCAAGGCCATCGTCGCCTTGGCCGCGAAACTTGGTTACGAGGCCGAAGTAATCGAACGCCGCCCCTTCGTCGGCGGCATGTCACGGGGCGGCGATGTTATCCACGGCCCGCATTCCTGTCGCTATTGGTGGACGGTCAAGGTCAAACATGCCCGCCTGACATGGTTTCGCAGCGGGGTTTCTCGCGGCGGTGAAAAACAACTGACCTTTGCTCGCGCGCAAGACCTGACCTGCATGTTGAGCAGGATCAACCATTCGCACGTCAAACTGACCTTTGCTTATGAAGGAGCCTAAATCATGGAATATGTAAATCCCATCGGCAAAATCGGTGGCGCGCCCTATGTAGATGGCGACCCGCTTAACGATATCGAAGGCGATGCCGTTAGTGCCAAGGCATGGGAACACCCCATGCGAGAAATCCTGAATGTAATTACCGGCGCGGGGCTTACCCCTGACGGTGCGAACCTTGCGCAAATGTCTGCGGCCATTACCGCGATGATTGCCGGTGCCATTGGTGCCCTTCCGCCTGCGGATACTTTGCCTGTCGGGGCTGTTCTGCCCGCATTGGGCACAACGCCGTTTCCGGGTTTTTTGCTGCTTGATGCCAGCATGCCATTGCGCGCGGATTACCCCGATTTGTGGGCTTATATCCAAACCAGCGGCAACCTGATTACCGAAGCAAATTGGAACCTTGCAACATCGGGGTCCTTTTCTTCTGGCAATGGCACCACCAATTTCCGCCTTCCTGATGCCCGTGGTGTTTACTTGCGTGGTTTTGACGGTGGGCGCGGCTTTGATCCCGGGCGCGTGTTCGGGACCTATCAGGCGGACCAGATGCAGCAGATTACGGGTAACCTATCAGAGACCGGCAAGATGGTAACGGATGGGGGGACTACTAGTTCCGGGGCGATAACGTCTACCCCGAATGGTTCAGGTTCCGTCGCCGCAGGCGCTGGTTCTATATACTATCGCTTTATGAGCTTCGATAGCGCAAATTCACCTGGAGCGCGCACGGGAACCGAAACCCGCAGTAAAAACATCACCGTCAATTACTGCATCAAATATTAACGGATAAACCCATGAAAATTTACACTTATAGCCCGCGCAACGGTGTCTTTTTGGGCGCCGCTATCGCGCAAAAAAACCCGAAACGCGATGGCGAATTCCTGATGCCTGCCTGGGCGACCGATATTGCCCCGCCCGATGTGGTCGCAGGTATGGTCGCTGTTTATGATTCCGATGGGGTAACCTGGTCGTTGGTTGCGGATCATCGCGGGGAAACGGTTTACAATACCGAAACCGGGGCGGCGTGCGTGATCGATGAACCGGGCGATATTCCCGATGGCCACACGCCGTTCGTGCCGCCATCGCAGGATGCCACCTGGGATGGTGATGCATGGCAAATGCCAGCCCCGATCTATGATCAGCTTTTTGCCGCTGCGGCCAGCCGTCGTTATCGTGCGGAAACGGGCGGTTGTGTCTGGAATGGTTGGGTCCAGGCAACCGATGATCGCGGGCAGGCCAAATGCATGGCCGAATTGCAGGCGATTAATGAAGGTTTACGCACGGATGGCGATGGCTGGAAGTTCGCGCATGGATTTGAAGCCTTAACCAACGCGCAAATGCTCGAACTGGTTATTGCCGTGCGCAACCACGTTGCGGCCTGTTATACCAGCGAAGGTGCTGTTCGGACGGAAATAAACGCAGGCACAATCCAAACGTTTGATCAGATTGAAAAGTGGCCTGACTGGCCGGGAGTGGCATAAGCCAGATATTGTGTGTTTTCCCCTCTGATAAAACAGGCGGGGGTTAGGGCGTATCCCCGCCCAAACCGAGTGAGATCGACCACTCACGATTAAATCGCCCCGCCCACCGTTGCAACGGCGGGGCTTTTGCTAAAGGTCGAAGATGACAGAGTCAATCAACTCTGGAACAAAAAAAGAACAGTACCGGGAAATCCGGTGCAAATCCTGCGGTCGAAAACTTCTTGAAGCATTCGGTCGCATCTTTATCCGGGTCAAATGCACACGCTGCAAGACCCTTAATGCCATCGAGTCCCATTCAGCGGACCACCTCTGAAAGCCTTTGAGCTTCGGAGAAAACCAGTGAGTAATGGAAAGCTATACAGAGACTTTTTCTACCCGCCTTTTTCGGTTCTCGATGCCCGCCAGGGATGGTGGCAAACGCGGAAGCGCCAATGGCTTGATCTTGGCATCCAAAGCGAACTTGGCCGCGACGATACATGGGAAAGCCTAAAATCCATCTATGCGGTCAAGGCATCGCACATCAAAAACAGCAAACACAAAGACACACCGGCATGGGCATCAACCAGCATCTTTGATCCTGTATTGTGCGAAATCGTTTACCGCTGGTTTGTCCCCAGCGGTGGTTTGGTCTTTGATGCCTTTGCAGGAGGATCGGTGCGGGGTGTGGTGGCCTCCCGGCTGGGCTTTAACTATATGGGTTTTGACATCCGCGCCGAACAGGTTGCAGCCAACGAAAAACAGGCTGAAGAACTCTGCTCTGCCCCCATGCCGAAATGGCGCTGTCTGGACTCCTGCGGAAAGTCGATCCACCGGCATTTCAAAGGACAGGCCGATTTCCTGTTTTCCTGTCCGCCCTATGGCGATCTTGAGGTTTATTCGGACATTGCAGGTGATATTTCCAATATGCCCTGGGACGTGTTTGCCGGAAGCCTGCGGCATTCCATCAAACAGCAGGCAAAGCGCCTGAAGAACAACCGCTTTGCCGCCTACGTCGTCTCGGATATTCGCGATAAGGAGGGGTTTTACCTTGGCCTTCCGGAGGTCGTGAGGTCCTCCTTTTGTGAGGCTGGCCTCAAATACTATGGCGAGATAGTGCTGCTTAACGCCTTGGGAACGCTGCCTTTACGGGTGCGCGGTCAGTGGGAAAAAAGCCGGAAACCCGGTCGCGCCCACCAGAACGTGCTTTTGTTTGTAAAGGGCGACCCAAAGATCGCTAAACAGGATTTAGGAGACACGCCGTGCAACGACCCGTTTTAGAACATCATGAAGGCGTCGCGGTTATCCGCGACGACCTGATCCCCGGCGGCACAAAGTCGCGCTTTCTTTTGCCTTACCTGAAAACGCTTGATGCGAATGAAGTCGTCTATGCCGGTCCCGCCCAAGGCGGCGCACAGGTTGCTTTGGCAATTACCGCCTATCAAGCCGGGAAACAGGCGACATTGTTCGTGCCTGCCAGAAAGGAGCGTACAGCCTATACCAATCAGGCCGAAAGTTACGGCGCACGCATTATCGAAGTGCGACCGGGTTATCTCTCGGTCGTCAAGTCACGCGCCCGGCAGTATTGCGCCGAAAGCGGAGCGCATCTGTTGCCGTTCGGATTAGATATGCCGGAAGCTATCAACGAAATCGCTGGGGTCGCTAAGGCGATTAACTACAAACCCAATGAAGTTTGGTGCGCGGCGGGCAGCGGCGTTCTTGCAAAAGCTTTGGCAAAAGCCTGGCCTGAGGCAAGAATTTGTGCCGTTGCGGTGGGGAAGAAAGCAACCAATGCAATCTTTTCCGCCTCCATTCCATTCAGCACCAAATGTCGGAACACACCGCCATTCCCGTCAAACCCCTATTATGATGCAAAAGCATGGGAAGAATGCCGACACTATCGGTCATCAGACGGCGTTCTGTTCTGGAATGTATCAGCATAAAAACACAAAAAGCCGGGGTAAATGCCCCGG
>NZ_JFJZ01000029.1 GCF_002115825.1 Thalassospira sp. MCCC 1A01428
ATGCCGGGACTAAACAGTTAGGGCCAGGTTAACCTCCCCGCGGACCATTTGCTCCTCAAGCCGGGCCGTATCAATGGTGCGCCAGGCAATGCGAATACCCGGGGCTTCTGCCCGAATGATTTGGGCAAGCGGTATCAACACCGAATATTGAACATAATCGCTGGCGGCAATGGCGATTGTTGCTTCTATCTGCGTTGGGTCAAACGGGCTGGTTTCGGCAATGACGCGGCGCACCGCCTCGATGGCATCATGCAACGGGGCCTGAAGGTCCAGCGCGCGTTCCGTCGGGATCATGCCGCGTTGGGACGGCAATAAAAGAGGATCACCCAGCAGATCACGCAGCCGGGTCAGCCGGGCCGATATGGCAGGTTGGCTCAGGTTCAGGCGACGGGCGGCATGGGTTACGTTGCGTTCGGCCAGCAATGTATCAAGCGTGACCAGCAAATTAAGATCAAGCTGTTCGATATCCATTCAATTTATACCAGATCATAAAAACTTTAATTTCAACGATAGCAGGGTGATGGGGAATGATCACGCATCAAAGCAGATCATTCTGAAAAGGACGGAATTATGAGTAACATTCTGATTGTGCATGCCCACCCGGAACCCCTGTCGTTAACCAGTGCATTAAAGGATCTGGCGATCACGACATTGCGCAACCAGGGCCATGTCGTGCAGGTATCGGATTTATATGCAATGGGTTGGAAGGCGATTGCCGACGAGGCCGATTTTACCGACAGGGTGGCCGCAGACCGGTTAAGTTATGTTGCGGAATCGCGCCATGCTTTTGCATCCGACAGCCAAAGCCCGGACATAGAGGCCGAACAGAAAAAACTGTTATGGGCCGATGCCGTATTGTTCAGTTTTCCGCTGTGGTGGTTTGGCGCACCTGCAATCTTGAAAGGGTGGTTCGACCGCGTTTTTACCTATGGTTTTGCGTATGGTGTGGGCCAGCACGGCGGCGAACGCTGGGGGGATCGTTATGGCGAAGGGGTTTTGGCCGGGCGTCGGGCAATGCTGGTTGTGCCGATTGGCGGGCGTTTACCCCATTATAGCGATCGCGGGGTGAATGGTAGCCTGGATGATATTTTGTGGCCCCTTCAGCACGGGACGCTGTTTTATCCCGGTTTCGATGTTTTACCTGCCTTCCCGGTATATCAAAGTGACCGGATGGACGACGCCGGCTGGGGACAGGTAAGTACAGACTTTTGCCTTTGTCTGGAGAATTTGTTCACCGTCGCCCCCATCCCTTTTCGAACGCAGAATGGCGGGCATTACGATGCCAGCCAGCGTCTTAAACCGGGCCTTGGGGGTGGTGAAGGCGGCACGCATATTCATCTGGTTCAACCGGGCGACCCCGTGGAAACGGTTGCCGGACGATGGCAGCGTGCCGCTTTCTAGGTTCGGGTGCCTATTTCGCATCCTTTGCTGCAATAATATCGGCTTGATGCACCATAACTTCGGCCTGCTTGATCGATGCAATATCGATCAGGCGGCCATCAAGGGCCACGGCACCGGCCCCTTCATTCTGGGCTTTTTCCATTGCTTCAAGAATGCGTTTGGCTTTGGTTACTTCCGCTTCTGACGGGGAATAAACCTCGTTGGCAAGGGTGATCTGGCTGGGGTGGATCGCCCATTTTCCTTCACATCCCAGCACCATCGCCCGTGCCGCCTGGGCACGATAGCCTTCGGGGTCGGAAAAATCGCCAAACGGGCCGTCAATCGGGCGCAGGCCATTGGCGCGGGCGGCTACTACCATGCGGGCGATGGCGTAATGCCACATATCGCCCCAATGATAATCGCGCGGGGCGTCGCCGTCCTTGTCGGTTAAAACGCCGTAATGCGGGTTGGGGCCGCCAATGCCGGTGGTCATTGCTTTGGTGGATGCCGCATAATCGGCCACACCAAAATGCAGGCTTTCGTTGCGTTGCGATGCGGCGGCAATTTCATGAATGTTTTGCATGCCCAACGCGGTTTCAATGATCAGTTCAAACCCGATGCGTTTTTTGCGCCCCCTGGCGGCCTCGATCTGGGTTGCCAGCATATCAAGGGCATAAACATCGGATGCCGTGCCCACCTTGGGGATCATGATCAGGTCCAGCCGGTCGCCAGCCTGTTCAAGAACATCAACGACATCGCGATACATATAATGCGTATCAAGGCCGTTAATACGGACGGATAAAACCTTGTCGCCCCAGTCAATGTCGTTGATGGCGCTAATGATGTTTTTGCGCGCCTGTTCCTTGTCACGCGGGGCAACGGCATCTTCCAGATCCAGGAAAATGGCGTCGGCCTTTGATTTGGCGGCTTTTTCAAAAAGTTCGATGCGGCTGCCGGGCACGGCCAGCTCGGATCGGTTCAGGCGTGCCGGGGCCGGGGTCGGGGTGGTGAAGCTCATGTCATTCTCCTTGCTGTCATTGCGCAAAACGGCGGATTGCCGTTAAGGGCGCAATGGCGTCAAACCTGTACCGGAGCCTGCCTGGGCAGAAAATGCGGTCTTTTTGTTTTTGCGCCGCAATAATTTGGCGCATGTTAGCAAAATCTGGCGGGTGGCGTCCAATGCGACGATGGTTGGGGGTGCATTTGCCAATAATTATGCGTGGCTAAGGCGAAGCCGGGCCGCAACTGCCGGGCATTGGCGTGTCCGGATCGCGCTGGGGATGATCCGGTTTCGAATGTTACTGGCCAGTATTTGTATGAAATTGAAACTATTATAGGAATTGTTCAGGTTTTATCTTTATATTGCCGATCCAATTTCCGGTTATCGATATAATGGGCCAGGGGTCTGATGCGTCGTGCCTTTTTTGCCTGCATTTCTGTCGGGTCAATACCGCTGTTGATTTTGACAGCGGTAACGGCACTGGCATTTGCGGACAGGGCCGGGGTTTTGCCGGATGGTCTTGTCGGGTTTGTACAGTATCGTCCGTTTTTGATGGCGGTACTTGGTGTGGTACTGGGGGGATGGTTTAACCGGGGGCGCGTTGTTTACGCGATGCTGGTTTTGTTCTTCTGTTACTGGTTCTTTATCGGTGCACCCGCATTCCTGTCGCCAGAGGGTGTGCAATTCCTGCAACTGGCAACACTTTATATTATTCCGGTGAACCTGTTGTTGCTGGCGTTTATGTCGGAACGTGGTGTGTTTCGGAAACGGGGCATTGCGCGCATATTGTTTCTGTCCCTGCAGTTTTTTGCCCTGATGCTTTTTGCTGTCCGGCCCGATGTTTCAACCGCTTTATATAACGTGATGAACATCCGTTTCATTACGTTAGACGGGATGGCAAACACAGTCCCCCAGATGGCCTTTATCATTGCGGCCATAACAGGTGTGGTGTTGCTGGCACGGGGGCGGTCGCTTGAATTTGCGTTTGTTTGTACGTTACCGGCGGTTTTTACGGCCATTGTGGTTGAACCCCGATATGTCCCGTTTGGCTATCTGGCGGCGACGGGCGTGGTTTTGGGCGGTGTTGTTCAGGAAGCCTGGCGCATGGCATTTGTGGATGACCTGACGGGGCTGCCGGGGCGGCGCGCGCTAAGCCATGCACTGGTGGAACTGGGCGGGCAATATTGCATTGCCATGCTTGATGTGGACCACTTTAAAAAATTCAATGACAGCCACGGCCATGACGTTGGTGACATTGTACTGCGCAAGGTGGCCCGGGAACTGGATCATATGGGGGGGGGCGGCAAGGCATTTCGCTATGGTGGCGAAGAATTTGCCATTTTATTTGCCAGCCGAACATCCGTGCGCGCCACGGAAACGCTGGAAATTTTACGCAAAAAAATTGCTGCGACCAAAATTACATTGCCCGAAGCAAAGCGTGGCGTTGGCATTACGGTTTCAATCGGTCTGGCTGAAAGGGCCGAGGGTGAAAGTGACCCCTGGCGCGTATTAAAGTGTGCCGATGAAAAACTATTTGTCGCAAAAGATGCTGGAAGAAACAGAATCCAATTCTGATCGCATGATTGCATTGAAGTCAGAATGAATATTGTGAATTTTATTCAAAATTGTTTGCCTTAATGGCGCAAAAATGAATTTTAATACTTCATTATATTTAGTTTTTATATGTTTGTCTTGTCTGGAATCCGGTAGTAACCTTTCTGTACTTATTCATTCGTGCAGAAAGAGGCGGCCATGACGTGTGTTTCAAATGCCAGTGGTAATAAAGACAGACGGGAAAAGGCAGAAAGTTCGCAATTGACGTAGATTCCACGCTTCTTTTTTGGGGAGCGTTTGAAAACGACGTGGAACGCGACGGTATTTTTGACGTCGATGCCCGTGATTGTGGCAACAAGATTCAGCACAGACCTGCATTTAAAAATTTCCGATTTTCTTGCCACCCCGCCGGGGAAATCAAACGGATAGCCATGGTGATTTCACCGACACGCCCCATGACGTCGTTGGTGTGGAAATCGACAGAATCAACCTGTCGGATATCGCAGATGAATATGTGCAATTTGGCAGCCCGGCCACGCCTTGCAAAGCAGTAGCAGGAAAGTTTCACCCGGTATTTGGCGCGTTATTTGGCCTGTGAGGCCAGGGAGGATGTTATGGCGCAGATCGTCGGAACGGATGCAAATGATACCCTTAAGGACACCGCAGAAAATGACGACATTTTCGGCCTTGATGGCAATGACCGTATTGAAAGCAGCGCCGGACATGATGTGATCGAAGGTGGAGCAGGGGCCGACACCTTTGTTTTTGGCGGAGAAGGTCGAAGTGCAACGCTTTCCTATGTCAGCTCGGATGCCGGGATCAATGTTGATTACGATTACTATTCTGCCGAACTTGATGCCAGCGGCGGGGACGCCGAGGGTGACACGGTCATCAGCACTGCCGGTCGGATCGACATGACGATCATTGGATCGGATCATGATGATCACTTTGATGGCAGAAATGTCGTTTTTGAAGGCGGTGGCGGTGCAGATCATTTCGACGGATATAATGTTGTCAGTTATGCCCACTCAGGTGAAGGGGTTACGGTTGATCTGGCAACCGGATACGCCAGTGGCGGCGATGCCGAAGGTGATAGTTTCGGAACGTATTTTGGCCTTCAGGGTTTGATCGGTTCTGCCCATGATGATTATCTGACCAGTTCACATTACAGCGGAAACCGGATGGATGGCGGCGCGGGCGATGACGTGCTTACCGGGTCCTCTGTCATTGATACCCTGATCGGCGGGGTTGGCGACGATACGCTTGCTGGCGGTGGCGGCAATGACAACATGACGGGCGGCGCCGGTGCCGATCATTTTGATGGCGGGGCCGGTAACCTGGATTCCGTGCATTACGATACGGCGGATGCGACGACGGGTGTTTATGTTGACCTTGCAACGGGTGAAGGGCAGGGAGGCGAAGCCACCGGCGATACCTATAGTGGTGTCGAAGTGGCATATGGCACCAATTTTGATGACACCCTGATTGGCGATGAGGGCGGCAATGTCCTGAGCGGCCTTGGCGGCGATGATTTTATTTTTGGCGGCGGCGGAAATGATTTCCTCCGCGGCGATGAATTTGGCGCGACCAGTAGTGACGATTACCTTGATGGCGGTGTAGGCAATGACGACCTGGAAGGTGGCGGTGGCAGCGACATCCTGATTGGCGGTGATGGCAATGACATCCTGACCGGTGGCCTTGGCGGTGATTTGTTAAAGGGCGGTGCCGGTATCGACACCCTTGATTACAATGATCACGGCGAAAGTGGTGTCCGGGTCAATCTTGCGACCGGCCTTGCCGAAGGCGAAAGTGCCGATGGTGACGTGTTCGAGGATATCGAGAACCTTGGCGGTTCGCGCTATGACGATATTCTGGAAGGCGATCAGGGACGCAATATTATTGAAGGTTCCTTTGGTGACGATATTGTGCGGGGCGCGGGCGGGCATGATGGATTGCGCGGTGGTGCTGGCGATGACACGCTTGTTGGTGGTGATGGCAACGACCTTTTGACCGGTGATGGCGAGGATGCCAACGGCGCGCACGGTGCGGATACCTTCCTGTGGGATACTTTTGAAGGCGGCGCGGAACGTGACCGCATCACCGATTTTGGCAGCGAAGATAAACTGGAATTCAGCGCAGAGTTTCAGGATAAATCCGGCATTCACGATTTTACCGATTTGCTGGCGCATGCCGAACAGAATGACACCGGCGTGTATGTCGATTTTGCCGACGGGCGACATTATGGCTATGGCGTGCAGATCGACGGGATCGATATCTCGCATTTGACACCTGCCAATGTTGTGTTCGACGAACCTGATTCGGACACAGAATCTGTTGGTTTTGAGGGAGATCTGATTTGATTTCCGGCCATGGAGCAGTTGTTGTAAGTAATATTTGAATTTTTTCATGTAAAATAAGATTTTAATTTTCGATGAAAATTGATTTTACTTTAATTTACTCGGAATTAATTTTAATTTTGAGGCAATAACATAATTTATTGCTTCATTTTATTTAGTTTTATTGCATTTGTATTTGTTAACCTGCGGTAGTAGCCTTGGTGTACTTTTTCATCTGTACGCAAGGAGGCGAGAATGGCGAGCATTATCGGAACCAGCGGGAACGACGTGTTAACCGGCACGGAAGAGGTTGATCAGATCTATGGCCTGGCGGGGGATGACCAGCTGACTGCCGTGGGTGACGGTGATGTTCTGGTTGGCGGGGCCGGTGGCGATACCTTTGTGATAGATGAAAGCAGGGTCGAAGTTACCCTTTCATATGAAGGGTCCGAGCAGGCTGTAAATCTGGATTATCGCTTAAATGACGCCCTGATATATCCCGATGCGGTTTTTTCTGCATCGGGTGGCGATGCCGAGGGTGACAGCATTGTCGCCCGGGATTCAGTCGGTCGCCCCACCATCAGCGTGATCGGTAGTGATGGGGATGACCACATTACCGGCGATTTCAGCTATGTTGATGGCGGGGCCGGGGCGGATACTATTCATTTTGAAAAGGGTGAATATCTGTATCGGCAGAGCGTGCTGGATTATTCATCGTCAGATGCAGGCGTGCAGCTTGACCTGAATGACGGTTTGGGGCACGGCGGCGAGGCCGAAGGGGACCAGATATCGTTTTCCGATGATGTGCATACAGTTGAACTTCGCGGAACGGCCTTTGATGATAAGTTCGTCGCCCTGGAAGATGAACGTTCCGTTATTGACAGTGGTGCCGGTGACGACATTTTGATCGGCAGTTCCAAGCTGGACCAGTTCGATGGCGGCAGCGGCGACGACTATATGGATGGCGGTGGCGGCAACGATACCTTTGTTGGCGGGGAAGGGGCCGACTACATGCTGGGCGGCGCAGGCAAAAACACCCTAGACTATCTCGCCTCCGATGCCGGGGTAAATGTGAATTTGCAAACAGGTGAAGGCAGTGGCGGTTATGCCGAAGGCGATACCATCCACGATTTCACGGTTGTCAGCTTAAGCCAGTTTGATGATATCGCGACGGGAACGGATGGGGCCGATACCCTTTTTGGCAGGATGGGGACAGATACCATTTATGGTGGCGATGGCGATGACAGATTGAACGGCGAAACCCTGTATGGCGGGAACGGCAATGACAGCATGGGCAACGATGCTGACGAATATGAAGGTGCTGGTGACAACCCGGATAACTATCTTGATGGCGGTGCCGGGGATGACT
Source organism: Thalassospira sp. MCCC 1A01428 (assembly GCF_002115825.1). Classification (GTDB taxonomy): domain Bacteria; phylum Pseudomonadota; class Alphaproteobacteria; order Rhodospirillales; family Thalassospiraceae; genus Thalassospira. The sequence goes on from NZ_JFJZ01000029.1 coordinate 7,640, forward strand.
CGGTGTATGCCGATGGTGTCGGTCATGACATTTTGATTGGCGGCGACGGCGATGACTGGATGGAAGCCGGTGGTGACTTTGATCCCGAGATAACAGGTAACGCAACACTATGGGGGGGTAGTGGCGATGACTGGCTGTTTTCCCATGATGGTGGTAGCGATACCCTGTTGGGCGGCAGCGGTGATGACACCATTTATGGTGGTGAAAATGGCGACGTTATGGATGGCGGTAGTGGTTTAGATACCCTGTTTGTGACAACTGATCCCGGTAACCCCATAACCGTTGATCTGGCGGCCAGCGAGATTTCCGGCGGTCACTATGAAAATTCCACCATCAGCAACTTTGAAAACCTTACCGGCAGTTATGGCGATGACATTTTTTTCGGTGATGACGGTCGCAATGTACTTTACGGCGAGTGGGGGAATGATTCTCTGAGCGGTGGCGGCGGTGATGATTTGTTACAAGGCCTCGGTGACGATGATTTTCTTTCCGGCGATGATGGACGCGACCGGCTGGAAGGTGGTTCTGGCACTGACTATCTGAAGGGCGGTAATGGCCATGATGTGCTTCAGGGAGGGGATGGTAATGACGTGCTTGAAGGCGGAGATGGCAATGATTATCTGATCGGCGACGTTCACCACAGAGGACTTGCGTCGGGGGCGGATACCTTTTTATGGGATGATTATGAAGGTGGTGCCGAGCGTGACCGTATCGTCGATTTTCAGGCTGATGGATCAAATGCCGATTACATAAAACTGTCGGACAATTTTCAGTATAAATCCGGCATTACCAATTTTGAGGGTTTTATCGACCACGCCGAGCAGAATGATACCGGTGTTTATATCGATTTCGCCAATGGGGCGCATTATGATTATGGTGTCCAAATTGATGGCATCACGATAGATGACCTGGACGAAGACCATGTTGTTTTTGATGATGGCATGGTCGTTAGCTAAGCTGGCGTTAAGTGTTCACACCCATTGATGAAACAAATCACAAGGGCCCGCCGCAGTGCGATGGGCCCTTGTTGCGTGCAACAAAATATGACGCGTTTCCTGGCGCGGTTTATTTGCCTGTTTCGTCGAATTTGAAAAGCAGCCGCAGGGACCCCGCTGTATTGGCAAGGGTTGCCAGGCAGGCGGCGGCACGGTCCGCCGGGATGGCAACGGCAAAGCGTGTGGTATAAACGCGCGAATCGTTTTCACTGGACGCGCTGGCGGCCAGTTGCACAATATTGGCGTTAAATTCGATAAATATTTCTGACAGGCGGGCAATCAGGCCGGGCTGGTCGATGCCGGAACATTCAATCATATGGGTGGCACCGGGGGCATTGGCCGCTGGCAGAACCGGGTAAATCGCCTCTACCGTGACTTCTGCCTGTTCCATCGACAGTTCGCACAAGGCCACTTCGCATTCGGTGATTGGGCAGGTGACGGGTAATTCGCACTCGGTGGTAAATGTGGCGCGGCCCTGATCAAGGGCAAAACCGGTAGGGCCAAGATTAACGCCAATATCAAACAGGCGACCGGTAATGTCGGACACCAGACCAACCCGGTCCTGGCAGGAAATGGTAATGCGGGTATTGGCGTTCATGGATGTCTCCGTTGTTGTCCGGCAAGCTGGCAGGCGCAAGAATATTGCTGCTCACACTTTATATTATCGTGCGCCAACTATTTAGCACAGCTTTGCCGTGCCATTCCATCCAACTTCTTGGGGCAGTCGTGGCCGAGGTCAATTTCGTGGTGCGCGATATTTGGATCATCATCATATGCCCCGGGTGATTTGCGGGGCCGTGGCTGATGGCATTCGTGCGGGGGAACGGGAACCCGGAAAAAACAAAGGCTCGACGCGTTAACGTCGAGCCTTTCAATGGTGCGCCCAGAAGGATTCGAACCTCCGGCCTTCTGATTCGTAGTCAGATGCTCTATCCAGCTGAGCTATGGGCGCATCGTCCTTGTTTCCGGCGGCTTGCGAAGTGTGCTCCCCGTCGGCGGAGCGGAACTTATGAAAACGCGTTGCCCTTTGCAAGCGGTAATTTTCAAAAAACTGTATTTTTTCTTCAGGGCCGTAAAAAATCGTCCATAAAGGCGGTTGAAGAGCGCTGTTTTCCGCCATGTTAGCGATTATCGCTATGTTACGGGAAAAAAGGGGGAAATGCGTCTTGTTCCTTAGGGAACCCTCTATTAAGATGCTTTTCAATCCCAGGGGAGCAGGGGCTTGTTTCTTCTATAAAAAAGCAGGCTCAGGGAGATTCGCTTATTCCTATTAGGTAATTGATCGAAATGGCCGTTCGCAAAACCTACCTCGCCGTTTTCGGCGTCGCCCTGCTGTTAGGCGGGTGTTCAAATTCTACCGATGCCATGTGGCCGGCGCTCAGTGGGGAGGATGCCGGAAATTCGGCTAACCAGTCTTCCGCAAATATGGGAGCCGGACAGGCGGATGTCGGGACAGGGGCCGGACAGGCCGATGTCGTGCGCAGTACGCAGCCATTAACCGGTATGTCATCGACAGGTACTTTTGTCGGGACCAAGGTTGAAAGCATGCGTCAGGAGCTTAACCGCCTGAAGTCTGCACTCAACACCCACAACAACGAACTGCAAAGTCTGCGTGCCCAGACGGTAAGCCATTCACAGGCCTATCATGGTACGGTTGCGGCAATTAATGCCCGCTTGCAGGTTGGCACCACGCCGGGCAACCCGGTGCTGGTTAACCAGTGGAACCAGGCCCAGCAGGAACTTGACCGGGTGAATGGCGATATCGCGTCGCTAAATTCGCTGGCCAATGATGTTGCTGCCGATTCCACCTTGTCGACTTTCCTTTTGGAATCGGTACGTTCCGCGTATCAGGTTTCCGGTGCGGTTGATGAAGATCACCGTCAACTGGCCATGCTGGAAGACGAAACCAACCGGACGTCGGTTCTGATTGATCGGTTGTTGGGTGAAATCAGCGAAGACCTGTCACGCCAGACCAATTATATTGCAGGCGAACGTTCCAATTTGAACGCCTTGTCGCTTGCCGTTAAAAATGGCGAGATTTTTGGCGCGTCGCTGGCAACCAAGTCTGCACCGGCACAGCCGATTGCAAGTAACCGGGATATGCCCGACTCGGGTGATCGTCCGCTTGTGGTTATCCGTTTTGACAGTGCCAGCGTGAAATACGAACAGGCACTTTATAACGCTGTTAATCGCGCGCTGGAACGTCGTCCTGATGCGACCTTTGACATTGTGGCTGTGACGCCGAACCGGGGTACCCCGGCACAGGTTGCACTAAACAGCAGCAAGGCAAAGCGCGACGCGCAAAGTGTTGTGCGCTCATTAACCGATATGGGCATGCCCAATTCACGTGTTCGCCTGTCAGACTCGACGAGTTCTGCCGTCTCGGCAAATGAAGTTCACGTTTTCGTTCGCTAGTCAGTTTCGATCCTGATCGGGTGAACGGCCAAAACAGGGTGCCTCCTTTCGGGGGTGCCCTTTTTCCTGTTGGGCCCTGGGAAATTGCTGTTGGCAGCATGGTTTTCTTCGATGCCTTTTGTCAGAAAACGCGCCGGTTTTATGCCGATGGGTGTCGATAACGATGGCATCACGAAAGCATGTTCGTGCAATTTGCTCGGGGTCTATGGGTGGATATGATAGATATGGCCCGGTAACCGGTTTTTGTTTTGGCAGCAATTTTTGAGGCGACAATGGCCGATTTGGTGAATTTGCGTCAGCATCGCAAACGCAAGGCGCGCGACGAAAAATCGAAAAAGGCGGATGCCAACCGCGTCGAATTTGGCCGAACCCGCGCCGAACGCAGTGAAACCCGCGCCCTGAAAGATATGGCCACGAAAAAAATTGAAGGCCACCTGCGCGATAAGGTGGATGCGCCGGCAAAAAACATGGATGCAAGCCCGGATCCGAATTTAAACGCTGCGATATCAGGCGGTGTGCCAGAAATAGAGCGCCCTCGCCGTGCGAAAACGGATCATGTTGGGCGTAATGGCAGTAAGACGCCCAACGCAGCTGGTGGTGAGCCGTTGCCATCCGATTGCGACAAACGCCCCGCCAAAACCCAGCAAGCCACCAGTACGCTTAAAACGCCGCAAGGGGATAATGACGGCGATAGCATGGTTCCAGCAGATGACAAGGCATTGGCCGGGCAGGCTGATGCAACCTTGCCAAAAAACGGTGATGAGGCTGAGGTTTCCCGTGTCGTTCAAATTGCGGCATGGCGTGGTAAAAAACCGACCCCGAAAAATTCCTGAAATCGGAATGGCGGTAAATGATTGTGGTAATGGCTGCGATTCAGCGGAGAGCGGTTGGCCGATCACGCTTTTATTGCCAGATCATGCTATTTCCAGATGGGAACCTGACCTCGGGATATCGGCGCATGCTGTAAATTCGGGATGGCAGCGCAGGTGCCATGTTGGGGGATGTACGCGGTGAAAATTTCCCGCGATAACGCGCCGCTTTGCGGATATCTGCCGGTGGAGATATCGGGCGGAAGCTGATTGATTTGATAAATTCCGTCACGCGATTGCATCGTGCATCAGGGCACAATGGGTGCAGCTCCATTTGCAATACCGTGTCCGGTTTTGCAAGTTTCGCGGCGTTGGTTAACGCCATATGTCAAATAGCCGCTTTTGTGATGTTCACTATCACGGTTTTAGCATCAGCTCAGCAGTGTTTCCTTTTCGCGTTTGTCCTGGTCCAGCGCTTCGTCCCAGCCCATCAGCCAGTCTTCATGTTCGCGACAATCGGCGGGATAGGGGTTTTCTGTCAGGCGGTGGGCGCCAAGACCGGCCGAAAACCCATATCCATACGCGGGGTTGGGCAAGGGGCGTGATTGCGTGACGGGCGCGTTGTCGCTGTAGATCCGGTTGCGAAAGGCAGGCAGTGAACACAGAACACCGTCATCAATACCTAGTGGATACGTGATCAGCATGGCCTCGCCCAGCGACGTAATTGCCAGTGTGCCATCATCGGCAATACGAATCAGACCCGCCATTTTCAGGTGGGATGCGGCATATTCGATGCGGGAACGTAAGGTCGGGGTATCTTGCAGGGTGATCTGGATGCCGTCATCATCACAGCAGAACAGCGCAAGGACTTTATCCCTGAGGGCGTCAGGACCAAGGTTGGCGCTGGCCGAGCGTAGAATTGTCAACATCAGGGCCGGGTCGCCAGGGGTGTAATCTGTTGTGGTCGTCATTATGGGCCTCCGTCTTTGGCGAAACGAATTCCCTCCCAAGGGGCAACCATTATTGTTTGCGGTATGAATACCCGGTTGCGTTATTATTATTATAGTTTGCAGATATGTTTCAAACTTGTGAAGACAAGAGTGCGCCCCGGTAGAATTTTTTTATGTTTTAATGTGATATCGGGATTGTAATGCGCGCAAAAGGAATAGGTAGACGCGAAGTGTATTGAAAATACTCGCGTATTGCGGGCGTCAGGCGATGGTTTTTATTTGCCTTGATTGCGATGTTGTCCGCACATGACTTGTATAAAACAAGCTCCACAGGCACGGCATATGATGTGAAACAGGCATAATCGGCTGTTTGTGTCCTGTTATGTTATGTCGCACGGTTTCCTGTTCCCGGGGTGATTTTTTTGTCCTGGTCGGTTTCATCGGGGCTGCGCCAGACACGAACCCGATTGCGTCCGCTTTCCTTGGCGGCATAAAGGGCGCGATCCGCTTTTTCAATGATTTGACCGATCTGCCTGTCCGCCAGGATCGGGGCGGCACCAATGGATGTGGTTACAGGCAATGACATGCCGTTCGACAAGGTCACCGGTGATGCCTCGATTACGCGGCGCAGCCGTTCCAGAACGCGGGCGGTCTGGCGCATGTCGGCATTTGGCAGGCAAATCAGGAATTCCTCGCCGCCATAACGGTAAACCTTGTCAAATGGCCGCACATGCGATTGCAAGATACCGGCAACAGATTGCAAAACAAGGTCGCCATTCTGATGGCCGTGCGTATCGTTAACAGCCTTGAAAAAATCCAGATCGACAAGGGCAATGGCCGCTGATGAATGGGTGCGGATTGACCTTTCCCGTTCGATTTCCAAATCAGAGAGCATGGTCTGGCGGTTATAAACGCCGGTTAACGGGTCCACGTCGGAGCGCGCGGTGCGAAATGCCCGTTCCAGCCGCCGTATTTGGGCAAAAAACGATTCGGCCCGTAATGCCATCGCATCATATTCAGCCGCATCAACCGTGCCCGTCCGGTTTGAATGATCCATTAATCGGCGGGCACATGCATGAAGCTGTTCATGGGTGGCAGCCAGCGATTTGATCGCTGGCTGGTCAAGCAGGCGGTTATGCCGGTTTAATGCATACCAGGCGCCAAAATTGCAGTCATGATCATGTGCGTGGTCATGTGTGTGAGGGCTGGCGTACTGTGGAACTGTTTGTGAGGGGGCCGGGGTGTCTTGCGACCGGGGGCTGGGCGCGTCATCGTGGCGTACCAGCAATCGCCGGTTCCATTCCAGCACCAGGGAAATATGTTCGGAAAGGGCTGTTTCCAGTTCCGCGAGGATATCGCGTTCGGCATCGACAAAATTTCCGACCGCGATGCTTTCGGGCATGTCTGTGTCGCCATGACCAGGTGTGTCATGATCGCGGTTGGTCATTTCATCCATCGGTGCAGCCATAGTGCGCAGTTCCGTTTCTTTTGGGGCATATATTTACATCAGGCATCTGTGGCATTAGCGATAGATGGCGTGGGAAAGACATCGTCAAATGTCTGTGCCAGTAGCTGATCGAGTTGCGCCATGGTGATGTCGACTCCCAGATCTTGCAGGCTGGTAACGCCATGTTCGGCAATGCCGCAGGGCACGATGCCGCCAAAATGTGTCAAATCCGGGTTTAAATTAATCGCAATTCCGTGAAATGTGACCCAGCGCCGAACCCGAACCCCAATAGCCGCGATTTTGTCTTCGCGGCCATTGCCACGGTCCACCCAGATGCCAACCCGGCCGTCGCGGCGTTCACCGGTGACACCGGCCAGCGCCAGTGTGCGAATAATCCATTCTTCCAGGCTGTGAACATAGGCACGCACATCACGGCCCCGTTTGCGCAGGTCCATCATCAGATAGGCCGTGCGCTGACCCGGGCCATGATAGGTGTACTGGCCGCCGCGCCCGGCGTCGTAAACGGGGAAACGGTCCGGCTCTACCAGGTCTTCGCGTTTTGAACTGGTGCCCGCCGTGTAAAGAGGGGGATGTTCCACCAGCCAGATCAGTTCGTTCGCGTCGTTGCGATAAATGGCGTCGGCGCGGGATTCCATTTCCAAAAGAGCTTCGGGGTAGGAAACCGGGCTGGTTGCGACCCGCCATTCCGGCTTTTTAGCCTTAAAATCGATACTTTTCATTTTTCCTGTCAAATAAATGAAAACTCCCCTTGATTGGGGTCAGGCTTTTTGCTATCTCCCTTTCCGCGCCAAGGCAAGCCCGCAAAGTTACCTCACAGGGCTTGTTACTACTATATATGCGGTCGTGGCGGAATTGGTAGACGCGCAGCGTTGAGGTCGCTGTGGGCTAACCCCCGTGGAAGTTCGAGTCTTCTCGACCGCACCAAAAAGGCCTTTCCTTGTTTTGCAAGGAAGGGCCTTTCTGATTCTGGCCCAAAATTGTATTTCAGGCTTGGCTGCAATGGTTTTATACGTGTCATTGCCATGCCGGGGCCGGCGATAAATTTCCATATTCTTTAATAGATAAATACCTACTTCTGTATATTATTATTGTTCTATCGGGGTATAGGGCAAAATTAATATCTGTTCCAATAATGCTTGGGTGGCAGGATTTGTATGCGCAAAACGCCGGGATACCGCGGGTTTTGCTTTTGCCCTTATATTTGCTGTGGCTGTGCAATGCAGATGCAGGCTGGAACACGGGGAGTGCAGAATTAAAATATGTCTATTCGAATAAAGATTGCCAGGACAGAAAAAGAACTGAGCGACGTTTATCGGCTGCGGTATCAGGTTTATTCGGAACAGGGACATTTTGCCGAAAAATATGACGGGGCCGTGGTGGACTTGTTTGATGCCATTCCATCAGTTGCCAACATCATTGCCTATAGCGATGAAACACCTGTTGCGACGATTCGGGTGAATCGCGATTCAACCTTGCAGTTGCCATCCGATCATTCGTTTGATTTTTCAAGCTATCGGCAAAAAATAACCATACAGGAACAGGTTGCAGGCCGCCCGGCACCGGTATTTGCCAGTGCGGGTATGCTGGCCATTGTTGCGCAATGGCGTAACCGCCGGAACGTTTTTGGCGGGCTGTTTCGCATGGCTGTTGATATTGGTCATATGTGGGGGGTAACCCATATTATCGCGACGGTTAATTCCGATACGTCGGGTATCTATCAACGCCTGGGCTGGGAACGGCTTTCAGAACCCTTGCAACTGGGCAGCCTCGGGGTTGAAATTACGCCGTTTGTGACACCGATGGAGCCGATGTATCGCTGGGCCTTTGGCATGTTCAAGGAACAAAAAGACCTGCTGGATCATTTTAGCGGCAGTTTTCAGTGGCTTCTGGTGGATGCGGGAACCGAGATTTTCGCGCAGGACGAGGCCTTTTTGATAACCAAGGGCGGGATCGACATCACCCGTTATCACGAACCTTCGGACCGAACCCTGCGTTTGGCCAAATTGGGGGCGGGGGATATGTTTGGTGAATTGTCCCTGATCGATTCGTCGCCGCGCTCGGCATCGGCTGTGGCAAGCCGGAATACTGAACTGGTGGTGATTAATCGTGAAACGTTCTGGCAAAAAAGCAACGAGGACCCGTCACGGTTAAAAGACCTGATGCAGATCCTTTCAAGTCGCCTGCGCGATGCCAATAACCTGAGCATGATATATGCCTATGCGCCCCTGGCCGAGCGTCTGGCGTATTTTACCGACATGGTGCGCAAGGCCGCCATTCCCGACCCGCGCGACCCGACAATTCTTAAATCCCGGGTATCCTTGCAGGAATTTGCCGAAATGGCGTTGGCACCTGTCGAGGAAGCGCAAAGCTATCTGGAAATATTGAAAAATCAAAAACTGCTGGAATATTCCACGCGGCACATTACCTTTTTTGGGGACGAAGCAAAGTGAAGGAAAATACCGCAAGTTCGACGGCATATACGGTTTTACAGGGGCTGGTTTTTACCGCGAAATGTACGTCGCAAAGTTATCTGGTGCCCGATGAAATACGGCGTCTTGGCGAATGTGTTTTGGCGGCATCCGAAGAAGGCCGTGCGCGTCTGGCCGAGCTGGACCATCCGTTGGTGCGGTTAAAAACCGCCATTCGTGAATTTATTTTTCTGCCCGGCATTACCCTGCACTACATTTTGCGCAAACGCTGTATCGAGGATAAAACCCGTGCCACCATTGCCGCCGGTGCAAAACAGGTCATTAGTCTTGGTGCCGGGTTTGACAGCCTTGCCTTTCGGCTGTCTTGTGAATTTCCCGATGTTAATTTTATTGAGATTGACCACCCCGATACCCAGAAATTCAAGGCCGATGCCTTTAAAAATGCTGCCGAGGCACAGGCCGGCCTTGCCAATGTGAATTATCTGAGCGTCGATTTTACCCATCAGAATATCGAAGACAGATTACGGTCATTTGAACCGTTTGACAGCGAGCGTCCGACCCTTTTCATTAGCGAGGGTGTGACGATGTATCTGACAACCGAGGAGGTGACGCATATGTTTACCTCTATCCGTAATTTGTGCGGGGTTGGAACCCGGTTTTTATTTACCGCAGTGGAGCCGCGCGAAAGCCCGCGCAACAATACCCGGCTGGCCCTTTTCCTGTATCTGAAACTGATTGGCGAGCCGATTAAATGGTCGATGGAGGCCCCGGAGATGGCAGCATTTCTGGCAAAGCAGCGTTGCAAATTACTTACGATTGATGCCACAGACGATTTTAAGAACGCCTATATGCAGCCGGGAAAACACCCCCGTTTGCATTACGGCGAATATGTCACGTTGGCCGAGTTCGAGTAAGGGATTGCCACTAGATCGTTCCAATTTGTCAGGGTGGCAAAAGATCGGACAAACAGAGGCCGTGCGAACCGTTTAAGACCATAAGGATGGAACACAGTTGGAAAATGTTAAAGTTTTCGAATGGCGTTCCATCCGTGTTATGCTCTGCCAGATCTTGGCGGTTTTTACGCAAAGGGGGCGGGGATTTTTGCTATTGAAACAATAGAACGCTTCTCTCGGTGTGATAATTCCACTACGGTGGCCGGTCCCACACGGCTACAATTTTTCAGGACTTAATCGACTTTAGGTTAATTTCACCTAAATACCTGAAGTTAAAGGTATTATTATGACAAACAGAAACGACAAGCTGCGCGAAGCGGCATTGGACTATCACCGGTATCCCACCCCCGGTAAACTGGCAGTCGCGGCAACCACCACACTTGCCAACCAGCGTGATTTGGCCCTGGCCTATTCGCCCGGCGTCGCCTTTGCCTGCGAGGAAATTGTCAAAGACCCGGAAACCGCCGTTCATTACACGGCGCGTGCCAATCTGGTGGCGGTCATCACCAATGGTACGGCTGTTTTGGGGTTGGGCCCGATTGGCCCGCTGGCATCGAAACCGGTGATGGAAGGCAAGGCCGTCCTGTTTAAAAAGTTCGCCAATATCGACGTGTTCGATCTGGAAGTGAACGAACTGGACCCGCAAAAATTCATTGATATTGTCGCAGCCCTGGAACCCACCTTTGGCGGCGTCAATCTTGAAGATATCAAAGCGCCGGAATGCTTCATCATTGAAAAAGCATTGCGCGAACGTTGCAATATTCCGATTTTTCATGATGACCAGCATGGTACTGCCATTTGTGTTGCCGCTGCCGTGCGCAATGGCTTGCGCGTTGTTGGCAAGGACATTGAAAAAGTCCGTCTGGTGGCATCGGGTGCCGGGGCCGCCGCCCTTGCCTGTTTGAACCTGCTGGTATCGATGGGCCTGCCGCGCGAAAACATCACCGTTACCGACCGTTTCGGCGTGGTTTACAAAGGCCGCGAAGAGGAAATGGACCCGTGGAAAGCGGAATATGCCATTGAAACCAATGCCCGCACCCTTGATGACGTGATCGAAGGGGCCGATATTTTTCTGGGTCTTTCAGCACCAAACATCATGGGCGAAAAAGAACTGCGCAAAATGGGCGAACGCCCCATCATTATGGCGCTGGCCAACCCGACACCGGAAGTTTCGCCCGAACTGGTTAAGGAAATTCGCCCCGATGCCGTTATGGCAACCGGACGGACCGATTACCCCAATCAGGTTAATAACGTTCTGTGTTTCCCGTTCCTGTTCCGTGGCGCGCTCGATGTTGGTGCCACCGAAATTAACGAGGAAATGAAAATCGCCGCTGTCGAGGCGATTGCCGATTTGGCAACTGCCGAGGTTTCGGACATTGTTGCCACGGCCTATGGTGGCGAGGAACTTAAATTCGGGCCGGAATATCTGATTCCAAAACCGTTTGATCCGCGCCTGATGCTGGAAATTCCGCCCCGTGTTGCTAAGGCTGCCATGGATAGTGGTGTTGCCAAACGCCCGATCGAGGATTTCGATGCCTATCGCCAGCAGCTGGAAGGGTTTGTTTTCCGGTCTGGCCTGGTGATGAAGCCGGTATTTGATATGGCACGCAGCCATAAAAAACGGGTGGTTTACCCCGAAGGCGAATCGCGGCGTGTGCTTCAGGCCTGTCAGGTTCTGGTGGATGATGGCGTTTGCCATCCGGTGCTGATTGGGCGTCGCGAGGTTATTCTGGATCGCATCAAGGAAATTGGCTTGCGCCTGATCCCGGATGTTCAGGTCGAAATTCACGACCCCGACGATAATCGCCATTTCGAACAGGACTGGCAGGATTTCCATAACATTATGGGCCGTCGCGGCATTAACCCGGAATATGCCCGTTCTATCGTGCGGACCCGCCCGACCGTGGTGGCCTGCCTGATGCTACGCCGTGGCGAGGTGGACGCGATGGTTTGCGGCTGCCAGGGCGGTTTCCTGCGCCATCTGCGCTATGTCCGTAATCTGGTCGGCCTGCGTAAAGGTGTTTCGGATTTCTCGGCTGTAAACATGATGATCATGAAACAGGGGACGTTCTTTTTGACCGATACCTATGTTTCGGTTGATCCAACCCCCGAGCATGTAGCCGAAACCGCGATTATGGCGGCCGATGTGGTAAAACGGTTCGGGATTACGCCAAAGGCAGCGTTAATTTCGCATTCCAATTTTGGCAGCCATGAAAATCCGTCAGCTTGCAAGATGCGGGATGCCCTGAAAATTATTCGTGTTCAGGCACCGGATCTGGAAATTGAAGGCGAAATGCATGCCGACGCAGCCATTTCCGAAACCATTCGTAATCGCATTTTCCCCAATTCGATGTTGAAGGGCGCTGCCAACCTGCTGGTGATGCCAACCCTGGATGCGGCGAATATTTCCTATAATATGGTTAAAATGCTGGGCGATGGCTTGCCTGTTGGCCCGATTCTGGTCGGTGCGGCAAAGTCTGCTCATGTGGTTAGCCCGTCAATCACTGTGCGTGGCCTTGTAAATATGAGCGCCATCGCTGTTGTGGATGCGATTGACCGGGAACAGTCTCGCAATTAATTGCGTTTAACCGGGCAGTGCATCACCGCACTTGACCGGACATGAACGTTAGCGCAGAAACAGCCGTGCCGGACTGCAATGTCCGGTACGGCTTTTTTCTTTGGGACAGTAAACCGGCGCAGCATGTAAAATAACTGGGGAGGGGCAGATGACTGACATCGACGAACTTGATCGTCCGGGCAGTGCGACGTCGTCTGTATCGACAGGCGATGATTATGTTGATCTGACACCCGAATATGCCCGCGAAATTCTTGATGCCCTGCATCAGGAAGATACGCCACGCGTTGAAGAGCTGGTTGGCGAGCTTCACTTTGCCGATATTGCCGATTTGCTGGGCTGGGCCGGCAGTACGGAACGTCAGCAGCTTGTCGATGTTATCCGCCCCGACTTTGACCCCGAACTTCTAACCGAACTTGACGACGAATTGCGCGAGGAAGTCATCGCGCAGCTAGGTACGGCAGCCGTGGCCGAAGCCATTTCCGAACTTGATTCGGATGACGTGGTTGAAGTTATCGAAGACCTGGAAGAAGCAGACCAGCGCGAATTGCTGGGCGCGTTATCGGAAATTGAACGCGCCCGGGTACAGGAAGCCCTGTCGTACCCGGAATACACTGCTGGCCGTATTATGCAGCGCGAGCTGGTGGCGATCCCCGATTACTGGAGTGTCGGCCAGACAATTGACTTTCTGCGTTCAGCCAAAAACCTGCCCGAAGATTTTTACGATATTATCGTGGTGGACCCGCGGTATCGCCCGGTGGGCATGGTGCCGTTATCGCGCGCCATTCGTACCAATCGCCCGGTGCTGGTGCGTGACGTGATGGAAACAGACGACATGCGCACGGTGCTGGTCACCGAGGAACAGGAAAATGTCGCCCATCTGTTTCGCCAGCGCGACCTGATTTCCGCCCCTGTCGTTGATGATAATGGCCGGCTGGTTGGTGTGATTACGGTCGATGACGTGGTGGACGTGATTGACGAAGAATACGAAGAAGACATGATGCGCATGGCCGGTGTTGGCGAGGAAGACGACCTTTCCAGTGCCATTTTTGATACCACGCGGTCCCGCTTTACCTGGTTGTTTGTCAATCTGGGAACGGCGATTGGTGCATCTCTGGTGATTGGCCTGTTTCAACATACCATTGAAAGCCTGGTCGCCCTGGCCGTGTTGATGCCGATTGTGGCCTCGATGGGCGGAAATGCCGGGACACAAACCCTGACAGTGGCTGTACGCGCCATTGCCACCCGCGAATTAAACAGCACCAATGCCTGGCGCGTGGTGCGCAAGGAAGTGGCGGTTTGCACGCTTAACGGTTTGGCATTCGCGGTGCTAAGCGGGGCTGTTAGCTGGTTCTGGTTTGATAACATGCGCCTGGGCGCGGTTATCGGGGTGGCGATGGTCATTAACCTGATCATGGCCGGTGCGGCAGGGGCGATTATTCCGCTGGCCCTTGAACGGGCCGGGGTGGACCCGGCGGTGTCGTCATCGGTTTTTTTAACCACCATTACCGATGTGGTCGGGTTCTTTGCCTTTTTGGGGCTGGCGGCTGCCTTTTTAATGTAGGAACGCCTGCTAACCAGGCTCAATGCCCTGCGCGCCCGTTTGGGACTTGCCCGTAATGGTCACCCGGCACGCGGGTTTCAGTTTTGGGTGCAATTCCCGCCACGGTAATTTGCATATGTTATGGCGATGTGAAAATGGCTACCGCCTGGTAACGGTAGCCATGATCAATGCGGCTGGTTCGTGCCGTATGGTCACCGCCTGATATAAAATCAATGATCGCCGGGCTGATCTGTCGTTGCCTGGCGGGTCAAAAATGTTTGGGTTTCGTCTTTTGCAACCGGGGCCGAAAAAATGAACCCCTGCATTTCGTCACAATCCGCCGCACCCAGCATTGCCAGTTGGTCTTCGGTTTCGACACCAACGGCAACAACCCGGCGGTTCAGGCTTTTGCACAGGCGAACAGCGGGGTTTAGCACGCTGTTTTCAGGTTGTTCATCGAGCTCGATATCAAACAGGCTGCGCGACAGTTTTATCCGCTGGATCGGGAAGCGTTTAAGATAGCGTAGCGACGAATTGGCAGCGCCAAACTGATCCAGCGTCAGGCCGATACCGGCTTCGGCAAAGCGATAAAACTGGGTTAACGATCGTTCGGGGTCGCGCATGGCGATATCTTCGGCAACCTCAATTTCGATCAGGGCTGGTGGAATATCCTGACGTTCGGTTTCCTCGACGATGTTTTTGATAATATCGGCCTGAATAAATTGCCGCCCCGAAAGGTTCAGGGAAATGGGCACCGGCAAATATCCCTCGCTGCGCCATTGATTGATTTGCAAGCACACTGTTTCAATGATCCAGCGCCCCAGCGGTGCCAAAAGACCGGTTCGGTCCGCCACGGCAATAAAGTCGGGGGGCAGGTGACGTTGGCCGCTATCATCGACCCAGCGCAGCAGGGCTTCAAAGCCGGTCACACCATGATCGGACAAACGAAAACGTGGTTGATATTCCAGAACAAAGCGTTTTTCATCCACTGCCCGGCGTAGCTGTGTTTCCAGTGACAGACGGGCGTGCATGACGTTGTTCATGGTTTCAACAAAGAAACAATAAGACGACTCAGCCGATTTTTGCGCCCGGTACATTGCCGCATCGGCATTGGCCAGCAATTGGGATGGCGCACGCGCATCATTGGGGTAAAGGGCCACGCCAACGCTGACATGCAAGCGGATTTCATCCCCTGCAATGGGAATAGGATGGGAAATTGCCTCGACAATGCGTTCAGCCACCAGGGCGGCGCCTTCGGCCTCGGAAAGGTCGGTGGCAATAATGGCGAACATGTCACCGGAAAGCCGCGCGCAGGTGTCTTTTTCGCGCACTGTGGCGCGCAATCGCCCGGAAATGGACCGCAGGGTTTCATCGCCCACATCGGACCCGTATTTATCATTCACCGCCCGGAAGTTATCGATATCGACAACCAGAACCGACAACAGTTTTTCGTAACGTTTGGCGTGGGCAACGGCCTGGTTCAGGCGGTCATCAAACAGGGCACGGTTGGGCAGGCCGGTTAACGGGTCGTGGGTGGCAAGGTAACGCAGGCGGTTTACCGCCGCGTTGGCCGCCGGGTTATGATGCAACACAACATCAATGCAATCGGGATGCACATCCGACGGCGTCATCAACAGATCGCAAACAACATGCACGCCTTCAGCACTGCGAACGACCCATTCGCGGCGGACTTCCGTTTCGCCCTGGCTGACGGCGGTTAACAGCTTGTCCTGGGCGCGGTGCGATGATGTGCCATCAGATTGAAATTCAGGGGCGATATTATAAAGGCGGATAAAGCCGTAATCTTCTTCGCGCAGATCAAAAAAACTGGCGGTTTCGGGCGACATCATACGCAAATGACCATCTGCCTTGTTAATGGTCAGGGCAAGGTCGCTGATATTTTCGCGCCCGCGCAGGCGGTGCAGGCTTTTTGCCGTCGGGTTGCGGTTGGCATACATAAATAACAAGCCAGACAGCAAGCACGCCAGTATGAGACCAAAAACACTGATCATGTTCGGGGTCAGGGCGCTCAATCCGGAAATGTCGGGATCGGCCGTAACCTCAATATCCCAGTGCCGCCCGGCCACATTGATGCGAGTGCTGCGGGTTAGTCTGGGGTCGGTGCTGTCGCCCTGCATTTCAAACAGGACGCTATCGCCTTCGCGTACCCGAATAGTATAGCCCGCCAGATAATCGCTTTCCAGAACGTTACTTAGCATGGTGCGGATGCGAAACACCCCGTTTACCATGCCAATAATTTCGCCCTTGCTGTCTATAACGGGCACATAGGCGGCAAATCCGCGCCCGCCTTGCAATAACTCAAGTGTCGGCGTCATCTGGATTTTGCGCTGGTCAAACGCCATGTCAAGAACCGGCCCCGCAACCGGGTGGCGTTTTAAATCGGCCCCCATTGCCGGGACATTGCCCTTTATCGGGGCGACAAACTGGATGATATAGTTGGGGGAAATCCAGTTGACGGCCTGTAACGCCTCGAACCGGGACTGCAACGAGGACGCGTGGGATAAATATTGGCGTTCATCCAGCGGTGCGTCGCCCTGCCAGCTATCGGCAAAGTTTTCCAGGGCATGTAAATTGGCGGTTATGGTTTCATCAATCCGGTCGCCAAGCCCCTGCGCAAGCAGGTTCGCATTGGCGGCAAGGGCGTGATCGTTCGCCTGTTCCATTTGCCGGGCCACAAGCCAGAAAGCGCCGCCCAGTATACAGAAGAACAGGGCTGCAATAGCGACTGCACGTGGCTTGATTGCGGTTCTGTTTTTTTCCCGACCATCGTCAGGCAGATCAACGCCGTCCTGCATGGGCTCCCCGTTTTGTTATTTATGTCCTGGTCTGTGCGAAGGCCAGGTTTCCTGGAACTGGCCCGACGATCCCCCACTTATCCGGGCAAATCAGGAATTCGCCCATGTCGTTCCGCACCTTAAGATGGCAGCTTATCGGATTTCATTCCAAATGTGTCGCGAAATGTTTTCTGAAACAGAGGTTAGGGATAAAAGATAAATCGGTACGCCTATACGGAAGTTAGGGGTCATCTCCTGCGACATGGCAATAGGCGCCAGTTGGACCCTAGGCACAGGCGGCCCAAGGCCCTATAACAGGGGCCGTCATAACCCGCAGGTCCCATCGTGACAGAAAAACGCCATCGCGCGATGAAGGCCAAGGCAGGTTTGAAATTTTATCCCGTATAAGAGATCGATTATGAAAAACCGCGCGCGCAATCCTCGTTCCCGTCCCGGCCGTCGTTCCGGAGCGCCCCGGCGTGACCCGCTGATCGGGGTTGAGGTTGATGTTAAAATTGCCGATATCGGCGCGCGAGGAGACGGTTTGGCCGAAACCACAGCCATTGGGGGAAAATCGGTATTGGTTTATGTCGACGGGGTGCTGCCCGGCGATGAGGTTCGCGTTAAGCTGCGTCAAAAACGCGGTGACGGATATGGCGCCGAGGTTGTCGCGGTTCAAAAACGCCCCAAAGACCATGCAGCCGCCAAATGCTCGCATTATGACCAGTGTGGGGGCTGT
Source organism: Thalassospira sp. MCCC 1A01428 (assembly GCF_002115825.1). Taxonomy (GTDB): domain Bacteria; phylum Pseudomonadota; class Alphaproteobacteria; order Rhodospirillales; family Thalassospiraceae; genus Thalassospira. The sequence continues at coordinate 25,311 of NZ_JFJZ01000029.1, forward strand.
TCGTTACAGCATCTTCCTGACGAGGATTATCGCATCTGGAAACGGCATCGTGCGGTGCAGGCTGTGATGCGGGCCGGTATTTCCGATGCCGGGGCGGCCGAAAACATGGTTGCTGCCCTTGAAACATCGCCGCCCGCCAGCCGCCGCCGGGCCGATTTTTCGGTTATTTGTACGCAGGACGGCGTTTTTGTCGGCTTTACCGAACGTTTTAGTCACCATATCGTCAATGTTTCCGATTGTGCTGTTTTGCTGCCGGCGATTGTAGATTTTAGAAATCAGTGCCAGGCGTTTCTCGAATCATTGCCGCGTGAAACCGTTGCCATCATTCGCAATGTCGTGGTCAATGCTGCCGACAACGGCCTTGATGTCATGATTGGCGCCACCCATGAGCCCAACCTTGATTTGCGCCAGGGCCTGGCCGAACTGGCTGATCACGTTGATCTTGCCCGTTTGGCATGGAAAGTGGGCGATCACGCAGCCGAACCCGTTGCCCAGCGCCGTACGCCGGAAGTTCGTTTTGCCGATGTGCCGGTGTTTGTTCCGTCGGGTGGTTTTTTGCAGGCAACCAAACAGGGCGAAACGGCCCTTACCAATGCCATTGCCAGCGCATTGTCGCGCATTCCTGCCCGTCAGGTGATTGACCTGTTTTGCGGAATTGGCAGTTTCACCTTTCCGCTGGCCTTAACCGGTGACCGGCGCCGGGTCATGGCGGTTGAGGGGGATATTGCTGCCGTGCGGGCGATGCAATATGCCGTTGGTCGGGCATCTGCGCCGATCGAGGTTGTGCATCGCGACCTGTTTCGCCAGCCGCTGGATGCCGAAGCCCTGAAAGATGCCGATGTTGTGGTGTTTGACCCGCCGCGCGCCGGGGCACTGGCACAATGCGAAATTTTGGCTAATTTTGGCCCGGAATGGATTTTGGCGGTGTCGTGCAACCCGGCAACCTTTGCCCGTGATATGCGTCTGTTGCGTAATGGTGGTTATGAATTGCAACAGGTGGTGCCGGTCGATCAGTTTTTGTGGTCGCCCCATCTTGAAATGTTTGCCGTTTTGCGCCGGACGTTGCCCGCTGCTGCGTAATTACGGGCCGGGTGTGCCTGTTTTATGTGTGTTAGGCCACAGTTTGCTGCGGGTTTCCTGCAACTGATTGTGGCCTTTCGTGTAACTGGCGGGCAGTGGTGCGAAATTGTTTGGGGGACAGGCCGGTATTGCGTTTAAACGCAGTGCTAAAGGCACTTTCCGACATGTAACCCAGTTCAAGGGCGAGCGAGGATACGGGAATATCACGTTCGCGAAGGGCGCGACGGGCAAGGCGCATACGCCAGTTTTGCACATAGGTTAATGGCGGCATGCCAACCCTGGTGCGAAACCGCAAGGCAAAACTGGTGCGTGACATGCCTACTTTCTGGGAAAGTTCGGCCAGGGTCCATGCGTGGGCGGGGCTGGTGTGGATATGGCGCAGGGCCGGGCCGATATGCGGGTCGCCAATGGCTTGTAACCAGCCGCGTTCCTGCGGGTCGGCATTGGCAATATAGGTCCGCAATACCTGTACGAACATCAATTGTGCCAACTGGTTGGATGCCACAGCCTGACCTGGCAAACCCAGGTCCTTTTCCGCAATCATTTGTTCCAGTAACCAGCGCAAAATCGCCGATTCCCGGTTATCTGCGCGAATACGCACCAGTTTGGGTAAAACGCCGGTCAAAAAATCCACCCCGTCGATATCAAGGCGAACATGCAACCCCAGAACAAAACAATCCGGCTGTTCGCCAATGACAAGGCAATTATTTGTGGTGTCCCGGTACGCCTTGCGGGCATCAATTGGCGTCAGGCCCGGTTCACTGGCCATGACATAGCCGTAACACCCGTTAAACAGCACAACGTCACCGGTTTCGATCCAGACCGCTGATAGATCTTCGCGCGGGTCCGGGATTAGCCAATAGCCACCCTGGACAACGGCGTTAAATTTTACACCGTCAGGAGGCGGCAATTGCAAGGCCCATTTGCCGCCTGCTTTCATCGCCCCGGAAATGGTGCTGCGAGCATTTAAAATATGTAGGGCATCGGACAGGGGATCAACAGTCATTTGGTACGATCGCGCAATTTATTGGGACTTTAGCGTATTCATCATTCAGAATTCCCAGCTTATATCAAGTGTCACCGTATGAACAGGAGACACAAAATGACAACAGCACAGGCGCCCATCGGCTCGGGGTTCAAGGCCGCGTCAACGACAAACGATGTTATCAACGGACAAGACCTGACAGGTAAGGTTGCCATTGTTACCGGCGGGTATTCGGGGCTTGGCGTGGAAACGGTTCGGGTTTTTCTAAAGGCTGGGGCACAGGTGATTGTGCCCACCCGCGACCGCGCCCGGGCGGAAAAGGCGCTGGCGGAGGTGCCCGGTGCAGAACTTATGGACCTGGACCTGATGAACCCGGCATCAATTGATGCCTTTGCCGATGCGTTCCTGGCATCCGGGCGTCCATTGCATGTGCTGGTAAATAATGCCGCTGTGATGGCAAGCCCGCTTTTGCGCGATGATCGCGGCAACGAAGCGCAGTTTTCCACCAACCATCTGGGGCATTTTCAGTTAACGATGCGGTTATGGCCGGCTTTGTGCAAGGCCAAAGGGGCGCGCGTGGTGGCGGTGTCGTCCCGTGGGCATCGGTACGCGCCGGTGGATCTGGAAGACCCGAATTTTAACAATCGTGATTATGACCCGTGGAAATCCTATGGTCAGTCAAAAACTGCAAATGCCTTGTTTGCCCTGGCACTTGATCAACGTGGTAAAGCCCATGATGTGCGGGCCTTTTCGCTGCATCCAGGCGGTATTCTTGCCACAAATCTTAGCCGGCATATGTCCGCCGAGGCATTACAGGCAACCGGTTTTGTTGCCAAAGACGGATCGCCAATTATCGACCCTGAAACAGGCAAAAAAACACTGGAACAAGGGGCGGCCACCACGGTTTGGTGTGCAACCAGCCCGCAATTAAACGGTATGGGCGGGGTTTATTGCGAAGATTGCGATATTTCCCCCGTCGTAAGTGCCGATGCGGAAACGGTCGGGGTTTTCTTTCCCGGTGTGTGGCCGTGGGCCTGTGATCCGCACCAGGCGGAAAAGCTGTGGCAGTTAAGCGAGAAAATGACAGGTGTGTCCTTTCCTGCGTCATAAAGCTGCCTATTGGCAATAACATGACCTGACAGGGTTAATATCGTATCGTCGCCCTGTTTTGATGTGACCCTGCATTTAACAGGGCGGCCTGGTTTGGGCCGCCCGTTTATTCGATGGTTTCGGTGTCATAGACACCCCAAATTCCCTGGCGTTGCACCCAGCCGTCGTAATCCTGAAACTGGACCTGGCACCAGTCGACCCCTTTGGGGCAGGTTTCCACCCGGCCGACAACCCCGGCTTTAACCAGGGCAATGGGCCGGGCATTTTTGTCGGCTGCGGCATAAAGCGTAATTTCATCGCCGGTGACAATGACATAACGGGTGCCGATTAGCAGGCTTTGATGGACCCAGCCCTCGCTGCCTTCCCAGTCGCGTACTTTGCGCCAGGTATCAAATTCCGATACCACTTCCATCGGTAAATGGCTGTGCTGATAAATCCAGACCTTGGGGTAACGCAGCCCCGGGCCGGAACGCAGATGTACCTTATCTGACCGCAATGCAACAAACCGGGGGATCGGCAGGCCCGATTCTTGTGCAAGAGCAAAGTTTGGCAGGATAAAACCGCATAATACGATCAATAGAAGGAGCTTTCGCATCCCAGCAGGCATGGGGGTGGTTCCCTTTTTGTGGTCAGTAACCCGACTTTATCGTCAAAATCGGATATTTAAGAAATAAAATTACAAAAAAGACGTCAAAATTCTTGCTTTCGTACCTTTGGCCGTGGCATCACTGCATTGCGGCAAGATGCAAAGGCCCAAAAAGCAATCTTGCCAGCAAAGAGTTAAAAGACCGCATAGGATCGGCAGATGACCAAGAAAAAGCCCCTCGTCATCGTGACCCGCAAGTTGCCGGAAGCGATTGAAACCCGCATGATGGAACTGTTCGATAGCCGGTTGAACATCGACGATACGCCGATGGACAAAACCGCCCTGATCGAAGCTGTGAAACATGCCGATGTTCTGGTGCCGACTGTTACCGACCGTATCGATGCGGCGGTTCTGGCCCATGCGGGGCCGAATTTGCGTCTTATTGCCAACTTTGGCAATGGTATAGACCATCTTGATCTGCAAACAGCACGCCAGCGCGGCATTACTGTGACCAATACCCCCGATGTCCTGACCGAAGACACCGCCGATATGACGATGGGGTTAATCCTTTCCGTTTCGCGCCGGGTCGGCGAGGGGGAACGCCTTATTCGTTCTGGCGACTGGAATGGCTGGGGGCCAACATTGATGCTGGGCCACCGTATTTGGGGCAAGCGCCTGGGTATTGTTGGCATGGGCCGCATTGGCCGGGCTTTGGCACGCCGGGCCAAGGGATTTGGCCTGTCGGTGCATTATCATAACCGCCGCCGGGTTCACCCCGATATTGAAGAAGAACTTGAAGCCACCTATTGGGAAAGCCTGGACCAGATGCTGGCCCATGTGGATGTGGTATCGGTCAATTGCCCGCATACACCGGCGACCTATCACTTGCTGTCGGCGCGGCGGTTAAAGCTTTTGCAATCACACGCCATTCTGGTTAACACCGCACGCGGTGAAATTGTTGACGAAGCCGCGCTGACGCGGATGTTGTCCAATCAGGAAATTGCCGGGGCCGGGCTGGATGTGTTTGAACATGAACCTGCGGTAAACCCGAAACTGATCGAACTTAACAATGCCGTGCTGTTGCCCCATATGGGGTCGGCCACCATCGAGGGGCGCATTGATATGGGCGAAAAGGTGCTGATTAACATTAAAACCTTTGTCGATGGACATACCCCGCCCGACCGCGTGATTGAAGGGTTACTGTAAAACACAGGTTCTGTTTTCAGGTCTCTATCAATATCAACTGCCAAAAGCCTGCCGCAATGATAGACGGCGGGCTTTTTTATGCTGCGGTTCCGCCGGGGTAAAATATATCGGGTCATTTTGGGGCGGGCAGGTTGGGGTGGTCAGGTAAATTAATCGCTCCTCCTGACATATCCTGACAGGGGTGTGGCGAATTTGAACGTTGCGCCATTTCCTTTTGCCACAGGCTTCGGTATCACTGGGGGATAAATGTCTCTCAGGGAGTTCCCCCAATGGCCTATTTGTTTGCACCTGCCGATGTTACGACTGTTCCGGTTGACGGCAGCGACGATGTTTTTCCGGTAAATCGTATTTTTTGCATTGGCAAAAACTATGCCGATCATGTGCGTGAAATGGGGTCGGACCCGGCCAGCACGCCACCTTGTATTTTCATGAAACCGGCAAATTGCCTGAAGGTTGGTGACGGCGATCTGGCCTATCCTTCTGCCACGCAGGATTTGCATTATGAAGGTGAGCTGGTTGTTGCCCTGGGTGCGGGTGGCAAGGATCTGGACCGGGCGGCAATTGAAGAGGCAATTTTTGGCTATGCCTGCGGACTTGATATGACGCGCCGCGATGTGCAGGGCGACCTTAAGGAGCGCCGCTTGCCGTGGGATATGGGCAAATCATTTGATGATTGTGCCGCGATTTCGGCCATTCGCCCGAAAGATGCCTGTGGTACCCCGGCTGACACCAATTTGCAGCTGTCGGTTAACGATACCGTGCGCCAGAATGATACAACCGCCAAAATGATCTGGCCGGCGATTGATGCGCTGGTTCATCTTTCCACCCTGATCGAACTTAAAGCGGGCGATTTGCTTTATACCGGAACCCCCGAAGGTGTTGGTGCGGTTGTCCGTGGCGACCGCATGGACCTGGTGATTGAAAATGTTGGTTCACTGTCGGTGACATTGAAATAACCTGAGTAACCCCAATAACGGAGCCGGTTTTGAAAATCGTAAGCTGGAATATCAATTCGGTGCGCTTGCGCATCGACCAGGTGGCAGAGTTTTTGCGCGACCAGCAGCCCGATGTGTTGTGCTTGCAGGAATTAAAATGCCCCGACGAGCATTTCCCCCACGAGGCCTTTGATGCACTGGGCTATAAACATCGCCACGTGCATGGAATGAAATCCTATAACGGCGTGGCGATTATTTCCAAAATGCCATTTACCGGCACTGAAATTAAGCATTTTTGCGGCAAGGAAGACCGTCGTCATTGTATGGCGGTGTTTGAAAATGGCGTTGAAGTGCATAATTTTTACATCCCCGCCGGTGGGGATGAACCCGATGTTACCATCAATGAAAAATTCGCGCATAAACTGTCATTTTTGCAGGAAATGACTCAGTGGTGGACAGAACGCCGCCAGACCGGTGAACGTAAAGCCGTGCTGGTTGGGGATTTTAACATTGCCCCGTCGGAAAATGATGTCTGGTCGCACAAGCAGCTTTTGAAAGTGGTCAGCCATACCCCGGTCGAGGTGGAAGCGCTGGAACGTTTTCGTCAAAGCGGCGATTTTATTGATGCTGTGCGTGAAATTTACCCGGAACCGGAAAAACTGTTTAGCTGGTGGAGCTATCGGTCACGCGACTGGCGGGTCTCGAACAAGGGCCGACGGCTGGACCATGTTTGGATGACACCGGAACTGGCCGGAACAGTCACCAGGGCATCAGTATACGATACTGCGCGTGATTGGGTGAAACCGTCGGATCATGCGCCAGTCATTGCCGAGTTCAACGTTTGATATTTGCAGATTAACCGGTTCTTGTGGTCAGGAACCGGTACAAAGGCTGCCGCGATACAAAAAGAAGCACAGGCGAGGTATCTGCTTGAAACAGCGGATTTTTCTTCCTCCTGTGCTTTTTTTATGGGAAACTTTCCCCCGGTTTGGGGAGAGGAAATAGCGATTGGGCCTTTGGCGTAATAATCCTGTGCTCGATATTATGTCGGTTCGTCCAGTATTTCCGGAAGTGGGAAAATGATATGCGTAAAATCCTGATTGGCCTGACGATCATTGTGCTGATCGTTGTCGGGTTTCTTGTTTATCTTTATGCCAACCTTGATTCGATTGTGAAATCGACCATCGAGGAAGCCGGAACGCGGGTGACCCAGGCCGAGGTTAGCGTTGATGCCGTTAAGATTGAAACCACCCAGAACACCGCCGAGATCAAAGGTCTGAAAATTGGTAATCCGGATGGATTTTATAGCGAGCAGGCCTTTTCGCTAGGGGATATTTCGGTTGTGATTGATGGATCGTCACTGACCGAGCCTGTTATTCATGTTGAAAAGGTTATGATCGATGCGCCGTCGATCATTTACGAGGTCGGCGATAACACATCCAATATTGCGACGATCCAGCGCAATGTTGAAAGTTTTATCAGTCGTGTTTCCGGGCCGGCCGGTGATGATGCGACCAGGGATGCCAAACAAATCAACGAGGATCAAAGTGGCACCCGTGTTGTCATTGATCACGTGTATATTCAGAATGGCTCTGTGGCAATTTCGGCCAGTTTCCTCGGCGGGAAAAAGCTGTCAACATCGTTGCCTGACCTGCATTTGACCGATATCGGCCGCGACAGTAACGGGGCAACGCCTGCACAGGTTGCCGAGAAAATTTTATCGGCGATGAACGGTGCTGTGATTAACTCGGTTTCAAAGTTGAATATGGACGGTTTGATGCAGGGTGTTGGTGATTTTAGCAAAAGCCTGACGGCCCCGCTGGGGGCATTGGGAACGTCGGGAGCCGCCGGATCGGGCACAGATGGCGGTAGTTCGTTAAAAAATGGAGCGAATGCCGTGGGAAATGCGGTTAAAGGTCTGTTTGGCACGGGTAAGTCCGATAGCGAATGACAACAGGGGCCGCAGTGGCGTTGTCCTGATACTGTATTTGTCGGGCAGGCTGCAGCAAGCCTAAAGGCATGAAATCAGGGCTAAACAGCCCTAAACTTGCCAAATTCTATCGCTTATATAGCGCCGCGAGGAGATTGATATTTTAACAATGTTGCGCCTGCGGTTTCGTGATTAATCTGTATGGAATGGGAAAGAACCGTTCTGCATTTGAACAAGGGATATGAAATGCGTTTACTGATTGCTTTATTGCTGCCGTGGCTGTTGTTTTTTACCATTGGGCGGCCTTTTGCCGGGATTATCTGCCTGATTTTGCAAATCACCCTTCTCGGCTGGATTCCGGCTGCGATCTGGGCGGTTTATGCGCTAAGCCAGTATAATACCGACAAAAAGATCCAGAACGCGTTCGGCGATCGCACGTTCTGATACGGCGAAAATGGACCAGACATGTTACCCGGCACTGTCATATGTGCCGGGTTTTTTTTATGGTTTAGTCCTTCGAAGCGATGCGGGTATTGGGTGGTGCCGTATTATACCGTGATCAGTGTATTGCAATTATCGCCCTTGCGAACCGCCAATATCACGGGTCAGGCGGGCTGCAAAATCGTCGGTCATGCCGGAAATATAATCGAGTATCGACAGATAAAGATCATAAAGCCCGCCACCGATTGGTAAATCATCGCGGCCAATCAGTTCACGCACCCGTGCGGCGCGATAGGATAATTCGCTTTCGCTATGCGCCTGATGAATTTCCAGTGCCGTGCGACAAAAGGTTTCCAGCAAGACTTCGATACAGGCAAAGGCACCAACCTCGATCTGAACCTTGCGGCGGTTCAAAATGATCTGCTGTTCGGAAAATTCCTTGGCCCGTAAAATCATATCGTTATAGGGGCCATCGACATGGCTTAGAAGTTCGCCCGTCATTTCGCCCGCCAGCAATTGTTCTTCGTTGGCAATAAAGGCATCGCTGGTCGCGGCAAGCAGCCCGGTCATGATGCGCCCCCGCAGAAAGTTCATTTTTCGCGTAACGTTTTGTTCGCGGTGATATTCCCCTGGTACATCATGGATGCATGGCATGATCAGGTTCTCAAATACCTGAAAATCAACCAGTTCCAGTTCGATCCCGTCTTCAATATCGATCAGGGCATAACAAATGTCGTCTGCCGCCTCGACCAGATAAACAAGCGGGTGGCGGGCATAACAATTTTCTCCCCGCCTGATCAGACCGGTGACGTCCGCCACCTTTGCCAGCATCGGGGCTTCCTGTTGAAACGCGCCGAATTTGCGCTTTTCGGGAAAGGGGCTGTCAATTGCCGTCCACGGATATTTGATGAAACTGGCAAGGGTGGCATAGGTCAGGCGCATGCCGCCATCATGCAGGCCGGTGCGTTTGTTGGTCAGCAACCGAAAACCCTGGGCATTGCCCTCGAATGTCAGTAAATCGGCGCGTTCACCATCGGAGAGCGGCGCCAGGAATTTTTCGTCGGCTTCGGCAAACCATTGGCGAATGGCATATTCCCCGGCATGACCAAAAGGCGGGTTGCCAATATCGTGGGCCAAGGCGGCGGCCTGGCTGATTGCGGCCAAATGATCGGCCTCGACATGGTCGGGAAGATGCTGTTTTTCCGCCAGACGATGCCCTACCATCAGCCCCATTGACCGCGCAACACAGGAAACTTCCAGGCTGTGGGTCAGCCGGGTGTGAATATTGTCGTTTTCAGGCAGGGGGTGAACCTGGGTTTTGCGTTGCAGGCGGCGAAAGGCCGATGAAAAAATGATCCGGTCGTAATCTTTATGAAAATCGGACCGGCCAAAGGTTCCCACAGATGAATGTTGGGTGCCCAACCGGGCCGGGGACAGCAGTTTTTGCCAGTTCATCATCTGTTTTGGTTCCTGAATGTGTCGGTCATGGGCGCACTTTGCCGCAAAGGTCATGATATAACCTTAAGACTGCTGCTGCTAAAACAGGTTGGGTAAAATTTAATTATGCACCGGGCACCGCAGCCGACCCAGCCAGCAGGCCGCCATCAATGGTAAGTTCGGCCCCTGTCATATAGGCAGCCTCGTCCGATGCCAGCATCACGGCTACGGCGGCGACTTCGGCGGGGGTGCCAAACCGTTTGGCCGGTGTATCGGCCACAAGGGCTGCCATCCGTGTTTCGCGGTCAGGGCCAGTACCCAGCATGGGTTCCCACATGGGTGTTAAAATGGCGGCAGGATGAATGGAATTACAGCGAATATTATACCCTTTCTGGGCACAATAAAGCGCAACCGTTTTACTGTGGTTGCGAACAGCAGCCTTTGAGGCGGCATAAGCGGCAGCCAGAGGAATGCCGACCATGCCGGACCGCGATGAGATATTTATGATCGATCCGGAAGGCCGGTTTTGCATGGCGCCAATGGCATATCGGCAACCCAGAAATGTTCCGTCAAGATTAACGCGATGAACGGCCTGCCAGTCGTCAAGGCTGGCATGTTCGGGGTCATGGGCAACCACACCATTTTCAAAACCGGTGATGCCGGCATTATTGACCAGAACATCGATTTCCGGCACCGCCTTTGCCAGGTTCTGCCAGCCTTTTTCACAGCCAACATCATGGTGAACGGGCGTGCATTTTGTTTCGCGGGCAAAAGCCTGAAGGGCTGTTTCGTCACAATCGGTGGCGATGACATTTGCACCTTCGTTGATAAAAGCCCGGCAAATGGCGGCACCGATACCGCGCGCAGCACCGGTAACGACACAGGTTTTGTTTTCAAGGCGTTTCATCCGGGGCTCCTGTGTTTGTAAATGCCGATTAATACAACCTTAAATATTAAAAAAGTGGCGCGTTGGGGAACGCGCCACTTCATTTTAAGGGTTTTGTAAGGGCCGATGCCTTATTGGCCCAGCCCCTTTTCCATTACCAGATCAAGGCGACGGGCAAAGGCGACAGGGTCGGGCAGGGCTTCGCCTTCTAAAATGCGGGCCTGATCAAGCAAAAGCAGGGCAGCGTCATTCAGGATATCAGCTTTGGCATCGGCATTGGCAACACCGGACAGCTTTTTGATCAGGCTGTGTTTCGGGTTGATTTCCAGAATGCGCGTGCTGACATCGTCAACCCGGTTATGCTGTTTCATCAGCCGTTCCATCCGCAGGTCCATGTCGCTTTCATCGGCGATCAGGCAGCAGGCAGAACTGGTTAAACGGTCGGATTCGCGAACATCTTTCACATTGGTACCCAGCGCAATTTTGATCGCGGCAATCAGGGTATCAAGTTCGGCGTCGCTCACCGGTTTTTCATCGGCGTCGTCTTTTTTGTCGGCTTCATTTTCATCGGTTTTGACGTCATTCAAATCGGCACCGCCCCGGGTGACAGATTTGAAGTCTTTTTCGTCAAACTGGCCGACAGACGGCATCCAGAATTCATCAACCGGGTCGGTCAACAGCAGGACTTCAACGCCCTTGGCATCAAAGCCTTCCAGCTGCGGGCTGCGGCGCAGGGCATCGACGTCTTCGCCGCTGATATAATAGATGGCTTTCTGGCCTTCTTTCATCCGGCTGACATAATCTTCAAGGCTGGTCCAGCCATCGGCTTTGGATGATTTGAACCGGGCCAGCTTCAGGATACGGTCACGGTTGGTATAATCTTCATACAGCCCTTCCTTCACGACCGAGCCAAAGGCCTCCCAGAAGGTGTTGTAACCTTCGGTGTCCTTTTTGGCGCTGCTTTCAAGTTCCGAAAGCAGTTTTTTGGTCAGGCCGTTTTTGATTTTGGTCAGCAGCGGGTGGTCCTGCAACATTTCGCGCGAAACGTTAAGCGGCAGGTCCTGGCTGTCAACCACGCCCGATACAAACCGCAACCAGGGTGGCAGCAATTCGTCGGCACCTTCGGTGATGAAAACCTTGCGCACATAAAGTTTCAGGTGATTGGTGCGTGACGGATCATACAAATCGAACGGGCGCATGGTCGGGATATAAAGAAGCCCGGTATATTCAATGGCACCTTCGGCCTGATAGTGGATGGTTTTCCAGGGTTCATCAAACGCGTGCGAGCTGTGTTTGTAAAATTCCTTGTACTGCTCGTCGGTGATTTCCGATTTCGGGCGCGTCCACAGGGCCGATGCTTCGTTCAGGGTTTCGTCATCGCCATCGGCCTTCATCAGCACAACCGGAATGCCGATATGGTCGGAATAGGTTTTAACGATGTGGCGCAGGCGGTGTTCTTCGGTGAAATCCTTGGCGTCATCGTTCAGATGCAGCGTGATCTGGGTGCCGCGGCCTTCCATTTCGGTTTCGGCGATGGTGTATTCACCCTTGCCATCCGATGTCCATTTCCAGGCCTGGCTGTCACCCGCCTTTTTGGTAATGACTTCCACCTTGTTGGCAACCATGAAGGCTGAATAAAAACCAACCCCGAACTGCCCGATCAGATCGACGCTTTTTTTCGCGTCCTTGGCCTGGGTCATGGCTTCAACAAACTTTGCCGTGCCCGAATTGGCGATTGTGCCCAGGTTTTCCACCAGATCGGCCTTGTTCATGCCAATGCCGTTATCAATGATGGTCAGAACGTTGCGGAAATTATCTGTCATCAGGCGAATTTTAAATTCGCTGTCCCCGGCAATCAGTTCCGGGTTGCCAATGGCTTCGTAGCGCAGCTTGTCACACGCATCAGATGCGTTGGAAATGAGCTCGCGCAGGAAGATGTCCTTATTGGAATAAAGCGAGTGGACAACGATGTCGAGAAGGCGGCTGACCTCGGCCTCGAACCGCATTTTTTCTTCCGTCATGACCTCTGTTTTCTCCTTTGGGATCAATGGACTTACCATCAATTTACAAGGGATACGATTATATCCCCCGCGACCTTAATCTGCTTGATATGCGTCAACACATCTTGCAGCGCAAGCCCTGTATCCTACATCTATATTAAAGATGGTTTTTCCCGGCACCGCAAACAGGGTGTCGGTCCTGCCCCGGGATGGGCGTCATCCCGGATAAAATGCAAGGCGCAAAGTCTTGTGAACGTCCAAGCCTTAAACAGGAGGCCCTATATGAAGGTTCCCGTGCAAATCACCTATCGTGATGTTGATCAGTCCGATGCGCTTGACGAGCGTATTCGTTTTAAGGTGGAGAAACTGGAAGAAACCTTCGACCGCATGACATCGTGCCATGTGGTTATTGAAAAGCCCCATTCATCCCATGCGCGCACGCAATATTCTGTCCATTTTGGAATTAACGTTCCGGGAAAGGAAATTATGGTCAAGCGCGACAGTGCCGACCATGCGCACGAGGACGTCTATATCGCGCTGAAAAACAGTTTTATGGCCGCGCGACGGCAGCTAAAGGACTATGCCGAGAAAATGCGCAATCATTGATCTGACCCTGCGCAGATCATAGCGGTTTTATCCGGGAAAGGATCGGGGCGGCATGTGATGCCGCCCCGTTGTTGTTCGTTACCTATAGAAAATCCCTGCACCGGCGGGCGGTGCAGGGATAAAGGATGTAAGGATAGGGCACTGATGTCAGATATTACTGTCAGGCAAGGTCAAAACGGTCTGCGTTCATAACCTTGGTCCAGGCAGCGACAAAATCGGTTACGAATTTTTCGCCATTATCGTCCTGTGCGTAAAGTTCGGCATAGGAACGCAATATGGAATTGGAACCAAAGACCAGATCGACCCGGCTTGCTGTCCATTTTACGGCACCGGTTTTACGGTCGCGGATTTCATAGACATCTTTGCCTGCCGGTTTCCACGTGTTTGCCATGTCGGTCAGGTTTACGAAGAAATCGGTGCTAAGCGTACCTTCACGGTCGGTGAGAACGCCATGTTTGGTACCGCCGTGGTTGGTGCCCAAAACACGCATCCCGCCAACCAGAACCACCATTTCAGGGGCCGTCAGGCCCATCAACTGGGTCCGATCAAGCAGCATTTCTTCGGCACTGACGGCATAATCGGCTTTTAGCCAGTTACGATAGCCGTCATGTACCGGTTCGAGGGCATCAAACGAATCGGCATCGGTCATTTCATCGCTGGCATCGCCGCGACCCGGGCTGAAAGGTACATCAACATTGAAACCGGCGGCTTTCACGGCCTGTTCGATGCCAACATTACCGGCCAGCACAATGGTATCAGCAAGGCTTGCGCCATGTTGGGCTGCAATCGGTTCAAGCACACCCAGAACTTTGGCAAGGCGTGCCGGTTCGTTACCAGCCCAGTCTTTTTGCGGAGCCAGACGAATGCGGGCACCATTGGCACCGCCGCGCATGTCCGATCCGCGATAGGTGCGTGCGCTGTCCCATGCGGTGGTGACCATTTCCGAAAGGCTCAGTCCGCTATTGGCAATCGCCGTTTTCAGGGCGGCAACGTCATAGCTGGTGCTGCCCGCCGGGATCGGATCCTGCCAGATCAGGTCTTCTTTCGGAACGTCCGGGCCAAAATAGCGGGCTTTCGGGCCCATGTCACGGTGGGTCAGTTTGAACCACGCGCGGGCAAAAACGTCGGAAAAATATTCCTGATCATTGGCAAAACGTTCGCAAATCTGGCGATAGGTCGGGTCGACCTTCATGGCCATATCGGCATCGGTCATGATCGGCATGCAACGAATGGACGGGTCTTCGACATCGACCGGCTTGTCTTCTTCCCTGATGTTGATCGGCTCCCACTGCCATGCGCCAGCCGGGCTTTTCTTGAGTTCCCATTCATAACCGAACAGAAGTTTGAAATAACCATTATCCCATTTGGTCGGGTTGGTCGTCCACGCCCCTTCAATGCCGCTGGTGATGGTGTCGCGGCCAACGCCCTTGCCGTTCGGATTGGCCCAGCCAAGGCCCTGGGCATCAACGTCGGCGGCTTCGGGTTCGGGGCCAAGGCGGCTGGCATCGCCATTACCATGGGTTTTACCAACGGTGTGGCCGCCGGCTGTCAGGGCTGCGGTTTCTTCGTCATCCATTGCCATGCGGGCAAATGTTTCGCGAACCTGTGCCGCTGTTTTCATCGGGTCCGGGCTGCCATTGACCCCTTCCGGGTTCACATAAATCAGGCCCATCTGCACCGCTGAAAGCGGATTTTCCATTGTGGTGGGGTCTTCAACGTTGCCATAACGGCCATCACTGGGGGCCAGCCATTCTTTTTCAGCGCCCCAATAGGTGTCTTTTTCCGGTGCCCAGATATCTTCGCGGCCAAAGGCAAAACCGAATGTTTTCAATCCCATCGATTCGTAGGCAATGGTCCCTGCCAGAATATAAAGGTCGGCCCAGCTGACCTTGTTGCCGTATTTTTTCTTGAGCGGCCATAACAGACGGCGTGCCTTGTCCAGGCTTACGTTGTCAGGCCATGAATTAAGCGGGGCAAAACGCTGGTTGCCGGTGCCGCCACCACCCCGCCCGTCTGCCAGGCGATAGGACCCGGCTGAATGCCATGCCATGCGGATCATCAGGCCACCATAATGTCCCCAGTCGGCCGGCCACCATTCCTGACTGTCGGTCATCAGGGCGTGCATGTCTTTTTTCAGGGCGTCAACATCAAGGCCTTTTAGCGCCTGCTGATAGCTAAAGGACGTTCCCAGCGGGTTGGTTTTGGTATCGTGCTGGTGCAAAATGTCCAGGTTCAGGGCGTTGGGCCACCAATCTGTGTTGGTTTCACCGGTAGAGGTATGTGCGCCGTGCATTACCGGGCATTTACCGGCTGTATTCTTACCGTTTCCATCCATCTTAATCTCCGATCATGGCTTCGTTGACTAATTTACCGGCAAATGGCGATTGGACCCTGTGCCGTTTAACTGCGAATTTTTTGTGACCGCACTGCATATTTCGGGATGCAATCTCTTCACTTCGGCAACTCTAGCAATGCAGTATTTTAAAGTGAATTCACAAATTTATTAACTTTCGATAGTTTTTTTCTATTACTGAAGGCGAAAGTCATAAACAGCTACGTGCCCCGATTTAAACCTGCGTCGTTGCCCATGTGTCTTTGGGTGTTTGTTGTTCCGTTAAAATCTACCATAGGGTTTGTTTTTGCGCACAAATTTATCCGTGTAACGTCGTGGTGCCACAAAACGATCATGCGGGGCTGTGCATGTCTGTTGCACATTAGGGGCAATGTGATGGGCATATCAGCAATGAACAGCATAGAAATGCCTGTATCGGGGCGTAAAACCGTTCTTGTGCAACGGGGCAGGGTAAAACGGCAGAATACTTGACTTTGTGCGGGCAAAGTGTTGAAAAGCGCTAAGACCGGTGGTTCCCGTATCGGGTAACCGCCTGCTGGAAGAGTTTAATGCAGATTTCAACCCGATCAGGTCCCCGCATCCTTGCCGTTCTGGGGCCGACCAACACCGGCAAGACCCACTTGGCCATGGAACGGATGTTGGCGCATACCACGGGTATGATTGGCTTTCCGTTGCGTTTGCTGGCGCGCGAAAATTATGACCGCGCCATTGCCAAGGTGGGCAAGGGGGCCGTCGCCCTGATTACGGGCGAAGAACGTATTCTGCCGCCACATGCCAGATATTATCTGTGTACGGTCGAGGCCATGCCGGTGAACATGCCGGTTGATTTTATGGCGATTGACGAAATCCAGATGTGCGCGGACCCGGAACGCGGCCATGTATTTACCGATCGCCTTTTGCATGCGCGCGGACGCTATGAAACCATGTTCATGGGGGCCGAAACCATTCGCCCTGTGATCCGGCAACTGGTCGAGAATGTTGAATTTGACAGACGGGCACGTTTTTCGACCCTGACCTATTCGGGGCCGAAAAAAATACAGCGCCTGCCATCGCAATCCGCCGTTGTCACATTTTCTGCCCAGGAAGTTTATGCCGTGGCCGAACTGGTGCGCCGCCAGAAGGGCGGGGCGGCGGTGGTGCTTGGCGCGCTAAGCCCGCGCACACGCAATGCCCAGGTTGAGATGTTCCAGAATGGCGATGTCGAACATCTGATTGCCACCGATGCCATTGGCATGGGCCTTAACCTGGATTTGCAGCATGTGGCCTTTGCTGCGCTGTCAAAATTTGACGGTCAGTTTCACCGCAGTTTAAGTGCGGCTGAAACCGCTCAGATCGCCGGGCGTGCCGGGCGCCACATGAATGACGGCAGTTTTGGTGTCACGGGTAATCTGTCTGGTATCGACCCTGATATTATCGAGCAGATTGAAGAACACGAGTTTGAGCCGCTGGCGAAGGTTTACTGGCGGTCATCCCGGCCTGATTTCCGGTCGATTGACGGCTTGCAAAAATCGTTGCGCCGCCTGCCTGATAATCCAACATTGATCCGGGTTCGTGAACCTGTTGACGAAATCATGCTGGATTATCTCGCGCATATAGAAGATATAGCCCGTATCACACGGTCCCCGGACCGGGTGCGGCTATTATGGGAAGTCTGTCAGATTCCAGACTTCCGGAATATCCATACTGACGCCCATCCGCGTCTGCTTTCGGCCATCTATCAGTTCCTTTGTCAGCCAAAAAGCAAGCTGCCAATTGACTGGATGGGCGAACAGGTCTTGCGTATGGATCGTTATGATGGTGATATCGATCAGCTGTCATCGCGTTTGGCGGGTATTCGGGTCTGGACATATGTTTCGCACAAGCATAACTGGCTTGATGATGCGATACATTGGCAGGAACGAACGCGCGCCATTGAGGATAAGCTGTCAGATGTGCTACATGAACGGTTGACCCAAAGGTTTGTGGATCGCCGGACCTCGGTTTTATTGAAAAGTCTCAAGGACAAGTCTGAACTCATGTCTACCATCACTGCGAATGGTGAAGTCCAGGTCGAAGGTGAATTCGTCGGCCGACTGGAAGGATTCCGTTTCATTGCCGATGAAACCGACGCCGCCTTTGAAGGCAAGGCAATCGCCAGTGCCGCCCGTCGTGCGCTGAGTGGCGAAATTGCCCAGCGTGTCAAAACACTGGAAACGGACGAGGATAACCAGTTCGCCGTGAATGGCAAACTAGAGATCCTTTGGCACGACTCCGTTGTTGGCACCCTTAAAAAGGGCGACACGGTGCTGAGCCCCGAAATCAGCGTCATCGACAGCGAATTTTTTGACGGCCCGACCCGGGAACGGGTACGGGTACGGCTTCAGACATGGCTGAACAGCCATATTGAAACCCGTCTTAAAATGTTAACCCGCTTGCGTGACTGTCAGATGACAGGGGCGATTCGCGGGTTGCTGTTCCAGCTTAACGAAGGTCTGGGCTGTGTTCCGCGCTCCGAACTTGAAAGTCTGATCAAGGATCTGACCGACGAGGATCGCAAGGCGCTGGCAAAGCTGGGCGTGCGTCTGGGTGTGGAAACGGTGCATGTGCTTGACGCGCTCAAGCCGGACCCGGTCGAGTTGCGCGGCATCTTGTGGGCCGTTTCCCGCGATCTGGAAGAACTGCCCGAACTGCCGCCGGCAGGCCGGACATCGGTTCTCAATGATCGCAGCAATTCCAAGGGCTTTTATCTGGCTGCCGGCTATATGCCGGTCGGTCCGCTTGCTGCCCGTGTTGATATGCTGGAACGGTTTGCAGCCCTGCTGCGCCAGAAAGCCCGCGAAAATGATGGCAAGGTCCGCCCGGATCCTGATCTTCTTTCGTTGCTGGGCTGCACGGTTGAACAGGCCGAAGGTGTGTTTGCGGCTTTGGGCTGGCGCCCGGAAATCGTCAAGGTGAAAAAAGCCGCGCCGGAACCGGTTGCTGATCCTGCCGCCTCGACCGACTCGGACGTGGTTGTGGCAGATAAAGCCGATGCCGCGGAGGGCAGTGAGGCATCTGTTGCAACAACAGATGCTGAACAAGCCGATGTTGCGCCCTCGGGCGAATCGGATGCCGTTGGTTCGGATGTTGCCGCAAATGCCGATAGCGCAGATGCAGTCGCGGCTGAAACTGCCGATGATGAATACGAAGATGTGAAATTTTTCGTACGCGTTGATCGTCGCAAGCGCCATCAGCCCGGGCAAAATAACCGCGGCCCGCGCAATCAGGCCGCAGGTTCGGGTGCTGGTGCCGAAGGGCGTGCAGATGGCCGTGGTGAAGGTCGCGGGGCAGGTAACCGCAACAACGGCCAGCGGGGTGGTCCGCGCCATGCCAAGGGCGGCCCCAAAGCCGCACCGAAGGGTGGTCATGGCCGCAACAACGCCAAGCCCCATCAGGCTGCCGCAAAAAATAACGAGATCAACGAAGATTCGCCGTTTGCGAAACTTAAGGAAATGCTCGCCGCCAAGGGTTAAGCCCTCGCAGGCAGCAATGATCAGGATTTCGGCCTGTTGTGGTTTTCGCAGCAGGCCGAAATTGTTTTTAAACAGGAAAAGGCAATGGCCGAACAGGATGGCGGCAAGGTCCGCATTGATAAGTGGCTGTGGTTTGCGCGATTTTTCAAAACGCGCTCGCTTGCCAGCAAGGCGTGTCAGGGCGGGCACATTGTTTTGAACAGCAATACAGTTTCAAAACCCAGTGTGGCGGTAGGGCCGGGGGACCGACTCCAGTTTTTCCAGGGGCCGCATATCCGCATTGTAGAAATTGTTGCAGTGGGCACCCGGCGTGGCCCCGCGCCTGAGGCACAGACCCTGTACGAGGATCAATCCCCGCCGCGTATAAAAAAGCAGGATGCAGACGCCGATATTCGCACCGCTGCAGTTGCCATTCGTGAAACGGGTAGTGGGCGTCCGACCAAGGCCGAAAGGCGCGCGCTGGACCGTTTGCGCGGCGATAACACCGAGGATTAACCACGAGGCAGCCTGATAGGCGCATGGGATGGTCATGTGTTTAAGGCAGCAGGCGGCGGGCCAGGCCCGTTCGTGTCCTTGTTATGCGTTTTTTTGCCGACCCGCTGCGTGATCGTCCTGATTGGGGGTGATTGGTGGCGGGCGAATCCTTGTGCGGGTTGCCCGATTGGCAGTGTGTTGCCCAGGCCGAAAACCCGGATTTTCTACCCATGGGTGAAACAGGTTGCCCGGGTTTGTTTGTCTGGTTTTCAGGGTGCGATTCGTCGGGGTATTCGGCAATTAAAGCGAAATCACGTTGACTTTACCCCATAAGCCCCTTATCCACTGCGGCCTTGCGTTCCAAATCGATACTGCGCTTAACAAAACCCGCCGCTATTGCCGGATTTCGGGGATAAAAGGCGGTGGTGTGATTGACAGCGCAGGTGGGAAGCCCTATACAGCGGACCTCGAATTTTATTGGATTACCTTCATTAGAACGGAGTATGTGCAGTGAAACGCACCTACCAGCCCAGCAAACTCGTACGGAAACGCCGTCATGGCTTCCGTTCCCGCAACGCGACCGTCGGTGGCCGCCGCGTGATTACCGCACGCCGCGCCAAGGGCCGCAAGCGTCTGTCGGCTTAATCTTGTGACCGTTACGGTGGAACGCCTGAAAAAGCGCGCGGAGTTTCTTCGTGTCGCCGGGACCCGCCGTAAATGGGTAACAGACGGTTTGATCCTGCAAGGCGCTCCGCGTCCCGGGATCCAGCCGGAAGACCAAAGCGCCGGAGAAGACCGGTTCGCCAGAATCGGTTTTACCGTCACCAAAAAGGTGGGCAAGGCCGTCGTACGCAATCGCGTTCGGCGGCGTTTGCGTGCTGTTGCCGACCAGTTGGCAGCAGAACTGGCTTTGCCTGGATGGGATTATGTCGTTATAGGACGGCATCAAACCATCGAGCGGCCCTTTGATGCGCTGGTTGACGACATGAGAACTGCCTTGCGGCGCATACCTGACGCCAAACCATCCCCTGCTGACCGATCACGCCCTGTGCGGGGCCGGAATAAAGGCAAGGGTGGCAAACGTCAGACAAAAGGAGGTTCAGTAAAATGAGCCCTCTTGCGCGCCTCATGCAACTCGCCGTTCGGGGCTATCAGCTTGTTTTATCTCCCTATGTTGGGTGGCAATGTCGTTACCAGCCAACATGCTCGGCCTTCATGATGGAGGCTTTGGCAAAACACGGGGCGTTGAAAGGTGGCTGGATCGGGTTTAAACGGATTATGCGGTGCCACCCCTGGGGTGGACATGGCTATGATCCTGTGCCTGATTGTGGTTGTGAACGAAAAGAAGCGCCGCCGGACAGAGACCCTCGGTCCTCGGCGCTTTCGTCATATAGATAGAATAACAGCCGGTCAGGCCGATGGCCGCCGGACGAAAGCGGAAAGAGGCGATGAACGAACAACGTAACCTCTGGATTGCGATTGCGGTTTCGGTCGTAATCCTGGTCGGGTTCCAATTCCTTTTCCCTCACAAACCTGATCCCCAGGTTCGCGAGGCGCAGGTTCGCGAGCAGCTGGATGTTGATTCCACTGCACCGAAGCCTTCTTCATCGACGCAGACCCCGTCTGCGCCTGGTGGTAAAACCGCAGCGCCTGTCGCCAACCGTGATGATGCCCTGGCGTCGTCGCCGCGTATTGCTATCAATACACCGCGCGTTCAGGGGTCGATTCGTCTGGTCGGTGGCCTGATTGACGATATCCAGTTGCAGGATTACCGGGAAACCGAAGACCCGAAAAGCCCGCTGATCCACGTTCTGAACCCTGCCGGGTCGGACGATGCGTATTTTGGTGAATTTGGCTGGGTTGCCGCGGATGGTGCCGGTGATATTGCCCTGCCGGGCAATGATACCCGCTGGACCGCCGATAGCGACAAGCTCACCCCGGAAAAACCGGTAACCCTTAGCTGGGATAACGGCCAGGGCCTGACTTTCACCCGCACGATTTCCATCGATGAAAACTATATGTTCTCGGTGAAGCAGTCGGTCAAAAATGACAGCGGCAAGGACGTTTCGCTTTATCCCTACGGTCTGATTTCGCGTCGTGGTCTGCCCCATACATCGGGTTATTATATCCTTCACGAAGGTCCTGTCGGTGTGATCGACGGGTCGCTGAAAGAAATCAGCTACAAGGACCTGATGGAAGACGATGGTACGGTTAGCAATAAATCGACCGGCGGCTGGGTTGGCATTACCGACAAATACTGGCTGGTTGCCCTGGCGCCTGCCAATGACGAAAGCCTGACCGCGCGTTTCAGCCATCACAGTGTCAACAATACCGACAAATTCCAGGCCGATTATCTGGGCGCGGCGCGCACCATTGCCAATGGGGCAAGTGCCAGCTCGGAAAGCCATATGTTTGCAGGGGCGAAGGAATATAACCTTCTTGATGCCTATGCTGACAAATACGACATCAAGCTGCTTGATCGTGCGATTGACTTTGGCTGGTTCTGGTTCCTGACCATTCCGTTCTTCCAGATCCTTCAGTGGATCAACCATGTGATTGGCAACTTTGGTTTGTCGATCCTGGCCTTTACGGTTCTGGTCAAGGCGGTAATGTTCCCGCTGGCGAACAAATCCTACAAATCCATGAGCGGCATGAAAAAGCTGCAGCCGCAAATGACGAAAATCCGCGAACAGTTCGCCGATGACCGTCAGCGTCAGCAGCAGGAAATCATGGGCCTGTACAAACGTGAAAAGATCAATCCGGCATCGGGTTGCTTGCCGATCGTTGTACAGATTCCGGTGTTCTTTGCGCTTTATAAAGTGCTGTTTGTGAACATCGAAATGCGTCATGCGCCGTTCTTTGGCTGGATTCAGGATTTGTCGGCACCCGATCCGACCACGTTGTTCAACCTGTTTGGTTTGATCGACTGGACGCCGCCGCACATGCTGATGATTGGGGTTTGGCCGCTGATCATGGGGATTACCATGTTCCTGCAGCAAAAGCTTAACCCGGCCCCGGCCGATCCGACCCAGGCCAAGATCATGATGTTCCTTCCGCTGATCTTTACCTTCATGCTGGCAAAATTCCCGGCAGGTCTGGTGATCTATTGGGCCTGGAACAACACGCTGTCGATTCTTCAGCAGCGCTACATAATGTACCGGATGGGGGTCTGACGACCCCCGTCTTCGGGCCGCCAAAGGGCGGATACGGAAAAAAATGACCGAAGAAAACATACCGGTGCTGTCATCAGTACCGACTTATAAAGAAAAGCAGATCGAAGCCGGGCGCATGTTGTTTACGCGCCCGGTTACATTCATGTTGGGGGTTGCGAAACTTGAGCAGCTGCCAACCGAAGACAAGGTGGAAATCTGTTTTGCCGGGCGTTCCAACGTTGGCAAATCCAGCCTGATCAATGCGCTGTGTTCGCGTAAGGATATGGCGCGGACATCGAACACGCCGGGTCGGACCCAGCAGCTTAACTTCTTTGACCTGGATGGTGCGTTTAACCTGGTAGACTTGCCTGGTTACGGTTTTGCCCAGGCACCCAAGGATGTTGTGCGCAGCTGGCAGGGGCTTATTCGCCATTATTTGCGCGGGCGTGTTACGCTGCGACGTGTTTTTGTTCTGATCGATTCGCGCCACGGCTTTAAGGGTGCGGACCTTGAAATGATGAAAATGCTCGACGAAACGGCCGTGTCTTATCAGGTTGTTTTGACCAAGGCGGACAAGCTGAAAAAAGGACAGATGGAAAAACGCATTGCCGAAGTGGTTGAAGCGTTGAAAAAACATCCTGCTGCCCTTAATCAGATTTTTGCAACTTCAAGCGAAAAAAGCACAGGCATTGCGGAATTGCGTGCCGAGGTTGCGAGCCTGTTATAATTAATAGACTGCCGCGTTGCATGAATTGGGGAGCATTATGAGCGAAGAAATCCGTCCCGAAGACGAAAGTTCCGAATCCAGTGCGTATCGGACTTTGGCCCGTGCCAAGGTTCTGTCGGAAGCTTTGCCTTACATGCGACGTTATAACGGCCAGAAAATCGTGGTTAAATATGGCGGTCATGCCATGGGTGACCCGGAACTGGCCCGTTTGTTCGCCCAGGATATGGTGCTGTTAAAGCAGGTTGGCATGAACCCGATTGTGGTGCATGGCGGCGGCCCTCAGATTGGCCAGATGCTTAAAGAACTTAACATTCAGTCTGAATTTATTGATGGTTTGCGGGTGACCGACCAGCAAACAATTGACGTTGTTGAGATGGTGCTGGCCGGCAAGATCAACAAGGAAATTGTTTCCAACATCAATTCGTCGGGCGGTGTAGGTGTTGGCCTGTGTGGCAAGGACGCGCACCTGATTACGGCGCGAAAATTGACACGCACCAAACGCGACCCCGAAAGCAATATCGAAAAGGTGCTGGATCTGGGATTTGTCGGGGAGCCCGTGGCGGTTAACCCGCATGTGCTTGATTGTTTCACCAATACCGACATCATCCCGGTGATTGCACCCATTGGTGTGGGGGAAGATGGCCAAACCTATAACATCAACGCCGATACCGCCGCTGGCGCGATTGCCAAGGCCGTTGGCGCGCGTCGCCTGTATATGCTGACTGATGTTAAAGGCATTCTTGATAAGAACAAGCAACTGGTGCGTGATGCCAATGTTGATAGCATCAATGCCATGATTGCCGATGGTACCATTTCGGGCGGGATGATTCCCAAAACCGAAACCTGCCTTGATGCCGTTCAAAACGGGGTTGAGGCTGCGGTTATTGTTGATGGCCGGGCACCTCATGCCGTTTTGCTTGAACTGTTTACCGAACGTGGTGCCGGAACAATGATTCGCGGGTAAGTCCCCGTATTTATCAATTTCCTTTTTTCTGGCAATTTCGTGCGCACGATACAAGTTGATGTATAATCACTCGTCCGTCTGAAGAGTACGGTGTGGATGAGGATTTTTCGGTTTGTGTCGTGCAGCACCGACATGCTGTTTTGGGTACTGCGGAGCATATGCAAGGTGACAACGGTGTCTCCTCTTAAATCTCGTCATTGGGATACAGTCGCAGCGACCCTTGATGCGTTGCGCGAATATGATCTGGCCCCTGTGCCGGAACTGTTTCATGTCTGGTTCGTTTTTTTCGCCGATGATAATCCTGATATCGTTCGGTCGATTGAACTCGCGCGCCAGCAGGGCACGGCAATTGACGAAAAACAACTGCTTGATCTGTATTACCGATATATCCTGCATCGGCACACCACTGACTTTTTACGCCAGGGCATGGAAAGTTTTGCCGACGTTATTGAAAATAGCGAGCAAAGCATTGCGTCTGTCAGTTCCGAATTGGGGATCTATCACAAGGTTCTTGAGGAAGCGGACGCCGTTTTACGACGGGATGGTAAACCGTCAGATCTTCTAACGGCCGTTTCCCGCCATACCCGCAAGGTGCAGAAAACCGTTAGCACACTGGCAGAACAGCTCGATAGCTATCACCAGCAGATTGCACATTTGCAAAGTGAACTGCAAAAAGCCCAGGAACAATCCCTTACCGACGGGCTGACGCGGGTCTCCAACCGGTTGCATTTTGAACAAATCCTGACGGATTTATGCCATGCTGTTGACGAAGGCGAAGATAGCGAACCTTTCTGCCTGATGATGATCGACCTTGACCAGTTCAAGCAGGTTAACGATCGTTACGGGCACCGGGTTGGCGATGAAATTCTGATGCTGATTGCCGGTATTTTGAAAACCAATATCAAGGGGCGGGACACGGTCTCGCGCTATGGCGGTGACGAATTCGCGGTGTTGTTGCCGCAAACCACGCTGGATGAAGCCCTGTTTCTGGCCGAAGACCTTGGCAATCGCGTGCGTGCGCGCGAAATTCGTGCGAAATCATCGGGCACGTCGTTTGGCAGTATGACCATTTCCATTGGCATCGCCGAATATCAAAGGTATGAAACCTCGTCTTCTATTGTCGATCGGGCCGATAGTGCGCTTTATCGGGCCAAACAGGGGGGGCGCGATCAATACAGCATCGCCCTGCCTTATGAAGGTGAGCCGGAAACCGTTGCCCCCTGAACCGCGGGCATGACCTGATTGGTTCAGGTTTGCCGCTATCGTTTTCACGCATATTCGTTCGGGTGCGGGTGACCATTGTCATAGCGGTCTAAGGTCGCCCGTCACCACACAATGCATGGCAGTGTTGCCAAAGGCGATACGGGCTGTAAAGTTTGCCCGGGATCGCCCTGCCTTACGATGTCAGTATTTTGGTATCTAAAAATTATAGTGCGATTTCAGTTGGTTGGGCGGAGATGTTTGGTTTCCGCCACCTTGTTGGTCGTAAAATTACCGGGGTGTTGCCATCCGATTGCTGTGGGTAACTATAGCGGAGCATCCGGCGTCCGGTCTTGCAATCATTTGTTCAAAAGCGTATGTAACCAGCGCCTGAGCACGCTAAACGTTGCCGGGTTTTCCGGTTTGCACCATTGGGGCCAGGTGCCCTTGCTTGCCGGAATATAATAATTTGTTTCCGTTTTACTTTTTACCGCCAGTCTTCGAAAGCCGAGCATGACAGAGCCGCGCGTCATTACATTTGGTTGCCGTTTAAACACCTATGAGTCCGAGGTGATGCGCGACCACGCCAAGGCAGCAGGTATTGATGATGCGATCATCATCAATACCTGCGCTGTCACGACCGAGGCAGAACGCCAGGCGCGGCAAAATATTCGCCGCCTGCGCCGCGAAAACCCGGATGCCAAAATTTTCGTGACCGGCTGTGCGGTTCAGGTAAACCCCGACAAATTTGCCGGGATGAAAGAAATCGACCGCATTTTTGGCAATGATACCAAAATGAAGGCCGAAACCTTCATGGATATCAGCCATGAACGCGTGATCGTGAATGACATCATGTCGGTTGAAGAAACCGCCAGCCACCTGGTGTCGGGTTTTGAAGGCCGGGCGCGGGCCTTTGTTCAGGTCCAGAATGGTTGTGACCATCGTTGTACATTTTGCATCATTCCCTATGGCCGGGGAAATTCGCGCAGTGTGCCACTGGGCGAAATTGTGACCCAGGTGCGCGAACTGGTTGCCAATGGCTATGCCGAGGTCGTTTTGACCGGGGTGGATATTACATCCTACGGGCATGACCTGCCGGGCAAGCCCACTTTGGGGCAAATGGCGCGCCGCTTGCTGGCCCAGGTGCCGGAATTGCCGCGCTTGCGTATTTCATCGGTCGACTCGGTGGAAATTGACGAAGACATTTTCCGCCTGATCGAAACCGAACCGCGCCTGATGCCGCATATGCATATTAGTCTGCAAGCGGGCGATGACATGGTGCTTAAGCGCATGAAACGCCGCCATTTGCGCCAGGATGTGATCGATTTTTGCCAAAAAGTCCGTGCCTTGCGCCCGGATGTGACCTTTGGCGCCGATATTATTGCCGGTTTTCCGACCGAAACCGATGAAATGGCCGAGAATACCCTGCGCCTGGTTGAAGAATGCGGGCTGATTTATTTGCATGTGTTTCCCTATTCATCGCGCCCCGGTACGCCAGCGGCGAAAATGCCACAGGTGGCCAAGGAAAAGCGTAAAGAACGGGCCGCAGCCCTGCGCGATGCGGGCGATGTTCAATTAAGTGCATTTTTGCAGTCCCGCGTGGGATTGATCGAAGATGTGCTGGTTGAAAAGGAAAATACCGGCCATACGGAGCATTTTGCTCCCGTTGTGCTGGATCGCGTGATAGAACCGGGCACGATCGCCAAGGCAAAAGTCATTGGCCACGAAGATGGAAAACTGATTGCGGAGCTGATGGAATGAGTGATGAGGGGAAAAAAAGCTGGTTTGCCCGACTAAAGGACGGGTTGAAACGGTCCTCCTCGAAACTGACCACCGGCATTGCCGATATTTTTACCAAGCGCCGTCTTGATGACGATGCGCTGGAAGAATTCGAAGATCTGCTGATTACATCCGATCTGGGTGTGACAACAGCTGCAAAATTAAGTGCAGAACTTGCCCGCACCCGCTTTGACAAGGAAGTGGATTCTGCCGAGATTCAGGAATTCATAGCCCAGGAAGTGGCTAAAATCCTTGAACCGGTTGCTCACCCGCTGGTGATTGATGCCAATCGTAAACCCCACGTCATTCTTGTGGTCGGGGTTAATGGGTCGGGTAAAACCACCACCATTGGCAAGCTGGCGAAATCCTATAAGGATCAGGGCCTGAAGGTGATGATGGCGGCAGGCGACACGTTTCGGGCGGCTGCGGTTGAGCAGTTAAAGGTCTGGGGCGAACGCACGGGATGCCCGGTTGTTTCGCGTGATACCGGGGCGGACGCCGCCGGACTGGCCTTTGATGCGATCGAGCAGGCCCAGCGTGACGGCATCGACGTTTTGCTGATTGATACGGCCGGACGGTTGCAAAACAAGGCCCATCTGATGGATGAACTTAAAAAAATCGTTCGGGTGATCCATAAGCGCGACGAAACTGCCCCGCACGATACCTTGCTGGTGCTTGACGCGACAACGGGGCAAAATGCCCATTCGCAGGTCGAATTGTTTTCCGCCGCGACCAATGTTTCAGGCCTGATTGTTACCAAACTTGATGGTACGGCCAAAGGTGGTGTGGTTGTGGCGCTGGCTGAAAAATTTGGCAAACCGGTGCATGCCATTGGTGTTGGCGAAAGTGCCGAGGATTTACGCCCGTTCGAGGCGCGAAACTTTGCCCGCAGCCTGGCCGGGCTTGCCGATTAAGTTTTGGCTGACTACCGCAAAAATCAAAGGCCGCACGGAGCATATCCGGCGGCCTTTTTGCTGATATCGCAAAAGTTCAGATTATGTTGGTTGGCTTCCTTACGTTTGATTTATGGAAGCCAGCCCCCGACCGAGAGGGCCTCGTTGACCGGTTGGATCAATGAGGTGTTGTGGTCCGGGGGATCAGGTGCTTGCAGTTTCGTGAAAGTCGGCCAGGGCCGTATGAATGTTTGCCAGTGCCTGTTTCAGGTCGATCAGGCTGCTTTTGACCGGGTCGGGTTTGTTATCGATTGGGCAGTCTTCAAACAGGGCCAGAAGCGCGTTGATCTGGTTGCCAAGGCCAGCGGCCATACGGACGTCAAGGTCGTTTAGAACCCACGACAAAGCCTTGTCACGTAATTGTTCCATGCTGTGCAAATCCGGGTCGGGGGATGACAGCGGCAAACCATAGGGGCGCAAGGCCAGTTCAAGCTGGCGAATGATATCGCGCAGGACCCGCGAATTATCATGACAGATGGATTTCAGCGCGCTGCTTTGCGCAATGCCGTAACTTGCTTCCATGCGGATGGCAAGGTCTTCGGCATCGGTCGCTATATCGTTTAGCGCATCGCTGTCGCTGATATCGTCAGGCACGCTGACGTCGCCGGTAAAGGTTGCCGGGGCAAAAACCGGCAACACCGCGCGTTCAAGGGTGAAATGTGCGGGTAATTTGCTGATGATTTCGCCGTCGGCCAAAATCGGGTGTGGTTCGGCGCAATCAATATGGATGTCATCACATTCCATTGTCAGTGCAAGTTCCGATTCATCAACCGACCCAAACAGCAGCGCCGCCCCGATATCCATGCCTGACAGCGTGTCAACGTCGGCGCGAATGGCAAAGACATGCAGTTTGCCATCATCCAGGCGTTTATTTTCACGCGGGCGCAGGCCCCCGCCAAAATACTGGCCGTTGGTAACCGTTAACTGGCGCAGCTTAAGATGTTGCCGGTCATGCCCGGCACAGGTTACGTCCAGATCAAGCGGGGTCATTTCATGCCAGCTTTGCCAGTTGGCAATCGCATAGCTAATTGCACCGGTCCAGCGTTTCAGGTCGGGATTGATGCGTTTGCGGGCATCGGCAGGAACGCCGATAGAGGCCGCATTGACAAAACTTTTTCCATTTACCCGGCCAATATCAAGCTGGGTCAACTGCCCGTTAATGGCGGCCTGGGCGGCCTGTATCGGGTCGTCAGGCAGTTTCAGGCTGCGGGCAAAATCGTTGGCCGTGCCAAGGGGCAGGGCAAGCAGGATCGTGCCAGACTGGCAGATTGGGTCAATCAGGGCATTTATGGTGCCATCGCCGCCACCAATGGCAACAATGTCACCAGGCCGGGTGTTGGTTTTGATTTGTTCAATCATGGCATCGGGATCGTCACAGAATACCAGTTCTGTAAGGTAGCCCGCATTTTCAAAAACGCTGCGCAGGGCTTGTGCCCCGTCGCGGCGCCACCGGTCGATGACCTTGTGACGGGTCAGCAACAAAAGAACCTTGCCGGTGAGGTCTGAGTTATTCACCTGTGGGATCTCCCTGCCTGTTCCAAAACCGCAAACTGCCATTAAAGGAAGTATGCTCCAATGTGGCTTTGCTGTGCCAAATATTACGTTGCGAGTGTCGTAAAAAAAACCGGCGCCTTTGTGGCGCCGGTTCATCGCCTGTATAAATTCTGCCCTTATGAAAGGGTCGCGCGCAACATCCAGGCTGCTTCCTCGTGTACGCCAATGCGTTCGGTCAGCATGTCGGCAGTTTTGGGGTCGTCAACACTGTCGGCTTCGGTGACACCCTCGCGCAACAGCTTGGCCATTTTTTCATGATCCTCGATCAGTTCCTTAACCATCTGGTCGGTGCTGAGAAGTTCGGTTTCGTCGGTGACAACCGAATTTTTGATCATGGTTGAAAGGCCGGTCGGCGCGGTAAAGCCGATGGCACGGATACGCTCGGCCATGTCATCATTGGCAGTATGAAGGTCTTCATACTGTTCTTCTGTCATTTTGTGCAGCGAATAGAAATTCGGTCCCACAACGTTCCAGTGAACACCGCGAACCTTACCATACAGAACATGCGACGATGCAACGATCTGGGTCAGCATTTCCGAAAGTTTGCGGCGATCCTTGCGTTCAACACCGGTTTCAATCGGTAATTCCTTGGCAACGGTCTGCATATTGCTCTGAGCCATTGGTAACTCCTGAATTTTTTATCGTAGTTCGTCCAAAGCAGATGAACGATTGCCTATAGAACGCGTGCGTGAAGGGGGAAGTTCCAAGGAAATAAACAGACCTGCCTGGGAACATCATCTTTGCCATTCCGTTATCAGGGGTAAGCAACGTCAAATAAAGGCGTCGCTTTTTAAACAAAAAATGGAGGTTGTGATGCTTGGTAAAGCAATGTTGATGGCTGGTACTATTATGGTTTCTTCGGCCGTTATGATTCCGGCGTATGCGGATTCCGCCGATACGATGAAAACGGATGATGCTGTTAAGGCAGATGCGACCGAAATGAAGAACGATGCCAAAAACGAATATGAAGATGCCAAGGAGTATTCCTACGAGCAAAAAGAAGATTTCATGGATTGGGCAAAATCCAAGTCTGATGCTCTGGGCGAAAAATATGACGAGATGAAAGATTCAGCCGCAGATAACAGCGACGACGCAATGGACGCTGTGGCCGATGCCTGGGAAGATGCCAAAGACAGCATCAGCGAAGCAATGGATGACGTACAGGATGCGTCCGCCGATACATGGGAAGATGTAAAGGCCGAGACGATTGCAGCCCTTAACAAGGCACAGAATGCACTCGACGACGAGCCTGACGCTCAGTAACGGACATCACAACCTGTTCGGGCGCGTGCTAGTCCAAGGGTGCTTTTCGGCCCGCCTCAATTAATTGAGGCGGGCCGTTCTGATTTTAGCGTCTGTTATGGCGTTCTGGCTGTCATGCTGGCTGTCATGGCCGGGGTTTTAACGTTTGTGTTAGGCAAAAACAGAACAGGTCGTTCATGAATAAAAAGTGTTCTGATGAAGAAAACGGAGCCGCCCGTCATAGCGGAACCGTCCATAACAATAATGTATCGTCGGCCCCGGCTTCCGGTTTTGCCGGTATTTGGCAAAAAATAAAGCGTCCACTACATGCCCTGGCGGCGGGGAAACGTGGATTGGCCGGTATCGGTGTTGCGTCTTTTCTGGAAACGACGATCATTCCCATTCCGGTCGAGGTGATTATCGCCCCGCTGATGGCGTTTTCGCGAAAACGGGGCATTCAAATCGCAACAGTGACATTGATCGGCAGTGTTATTGGGGCGGTCGTGCTTTATTTTCTGGCCTGGGGGGTGTTTGACGATGTTGTTACACCCTTTCTGGACTGGAGCAACGGCCACCAGCAATTCGATCAATTAAAAGAACGGTTCCAGGAGGGGGGATTCTGGGTGGTGTTTATCATAAGCATTACACCAGCCCCGATGCAGCTTGCTGCATTGGCCGCCGGTGGTGTGAATTATCCGTTCTGGCTGTTTTTTATCGCGATTTTTTTATCCCGGGCGATTCGATATTACGGACTTTTTGCAATTGTCCGTCTGTTGGGTGCCGGGTATATCCACTATTTTTCCAGCAAGAGTGCCAAACAAGGCAACAAAGAGGCAAAATAAAGCCGGGAACTGGTAAATATTAAAGCGAACATTTGTTGTAATATTGAAATAAAAACGCCCGGTCGATTTTTCCGGGCGCTTTTTTTGCCGTTATTCGGCTTCGATACGGAAATCTGTGGTGGTTTTGCCCTCAACATCAGGGGCATCAACATCCTCAGATACCAGTCCGCGGCGAATTAATTCGCGGATCGCAGCTGCCCGTGTCGGCATTCTGTGCTCGAAACGCCAGTCATCAATCACCTTCAGCTCGTCGTCATCCAACATAATTTGGAGCTTTTCGGTCCGTTTAGACGTGGGCACTTTGTGCTCCTTTGCTTATCCGTGTCCTTATAAGGTGCCACGGAAACCGTTGATATCCGGTGGTTTCAGAAATTTTGGAGTAAGTGACGTTACCGCTGTTTTCTCCGTAACTCAACCACAATACTGATTTTGATCAGAATAAGTCCTTTGATCAATATATGTAAAATAATCAATGTGAATAACGTATGTATTGTGATGTGGTTAGTTATAATGATGATGTTAATGACAATACATTGGTTGTTTATATTGTGTATTGAGAGTGTATTGATCAGGTGAAGTATACGATTTTACTTTGTCTATTCAGTATTTCTGTTAGGTTGGGTCATCAACAAAAAACGGAGGTTGTGATGTCGGGCCAGGTAATGAATGAAATTGAAGATCACGTTCCAGCATTACGTCGTCATGCGTATCGTCTGACCGGTACTCAGGATCGTGCAAATGATCTCGTTCAAGACACCCTGCTTAAAGCTATCAGCAAACAGGACAAATTCGAGGAAGGCACCAGCTTGAAAGCATGGTTGCACCGGATCCTGTTTAATACGTTTATTTCGGAAGTCCGCCGGACCAAGACCCGTGGTCATCATGTTGACTGGGACGATCTTGGCGACGTCTATGGACATGGTAGCAATCAGATGGCCCGCTTGCAGCTTCGTGACGCTGACCGCGTCCTGGACGAACTGCCCGAGCAGGAACGTCAGGCGATCCTGTTAACCACAGTCGAAGAAATGTCCTATCAGGACGCTGCCGAATTCATGAATGTTGAAATTGGCACAGTAAAATCTCGTGTTGGCCGTGCTCGCCGTAAGTTGCGCAGTATGGTTGGTCAAATTGAAGCGCGTGAACATGTATCGCGATTTGTGACGGAGGCCTGATAATGACAGCAATTCTTGCTATATATGGCAGGGAAGACATCGTAAATTATGTACATGGCAAGATCGAGACGGATGCTGACAAGCACGAGATCGAACAACTTGTGCAAAGCGACCCAATGGCAGCCAAAACGATTATCGATATTGAAAAAGGTCATGTAGAAAACACAAATATGATCGACTTTCTTCAATATCGCCGGGTACAAAAACTTAAGAGGTTAGCCAAATCTGTTGGCTTGCTTCACTAGGGTCTGGACTCAA
>NZ_JFJZ01000003.1 GCF_002115825.1 Thalassospira sp. MCCC 1A01428
ATCCTCTCGCTCCGACCATCAGTTAGAAACCCTGGCGCCTGAAACATGGCGACGGGGTTTCTTTTTTTCACCGCTGAATTTCCCCTTCCTTTCTGCCCTTCATTACCAACCTGACCGCTCCTGAACAAAAACGCACCCGCCGGCATATGCGATGGGTGCGTTTTATAACAAAGGGGCAAATCCCGGGTTGCAACCCTAATGCAGGCTGCTTTCACTGGGCAATTGCAACATACGCCCCATCAGGTAATCAACATCGTCGGAATCAAATTCAACGCCAAGGTCGCCATACTGCGTCAAAATGCGTTCGATCATCCGGCGCGAATACCGTTCACGATCCTTTTCGCGACCATCAAGGTCTGTCTCATGGGCAACCTCGAGGGCGGCACGCACGCCGGGGAAAAAACTGGCGGGCATATCGGCCTTGTTATAAATCGCCTGCAATCCGTAAAGCCCGGAGTCGTGGATCAGGATACGGCTGTTGAGCAACGACACCGCTGCACGACGCGCGATACCGGCTTCAAAAAACGAAATATCGCCCATGCATAATGCACGCAGAATCAAACCGCCAGTGAGGCGATTGTTGGTATAAAGATGCTCGACCAGAATTTCGACATCGCGGCTTTCGCTGTCGTCGCCCAAAAGGCCAATGGTGGCACTTTCCTGCGACTGGGTCATCACGGCATTAACAATCCCCTCGGGCAAGTGCCCGCGTGACACCAGTTCGCCGCGCAACCGGTCTGAAACCAAGGTTACCATGCGTTCGGCAATGGTAATTGGCAAATGATTGCGCGAAATGATCGGCTTTTGAATCCGTTCATTATGGCCGAAATCATCGACAACCTTTTGCAGGGATTGTTCGCTGATTTCCGCCCCGTCATTGCCGATCAGATCAACCAGCACATCTTCGTGTCCCGCCTGGACCAGCGCGCTGGAAACAATCTCGGATACATTGCCGCGTGTGGCAATCGCCCGCTGTTTTTCCACACTGTCAGGACCATCGCCAATAATATCGACCAGGTCACTGTCACTCAGAATTTCAGAGAACTGCAATATCGGCAGCGCCACCGCATCCACATCGCGCGCCAGCGTCAGGGCAACATCGTGGGGCAAAAGCGGCGTCTGTTTCAGATTGCGGGCCAGCGCCTTGCGCACCCGGACTTCCGCATCCTTTATCATGATGCGAAATATGTCTTCGGCCAGCGAACGTTCATTCTCGGATAGCTGGTCGTCACTGAATTGCTTGCTGATTTTATCCGCGGCTTCGGCGCGGTTGTTACCCGAAGGGTCATTAATCAGTTTTGCGACATCGTTTTTTGTAATCGGGGCCACGTAACCTCTCCTGCTACGGCTGGAAATTCCACCAACCGTTACACTTCTTACTATACACCCAAGAGCCCATTGATTGAACGCAATTTATTCACATGTAAATCAGGGTAAGATAACCTGTTCGTGATCATGGCTCGCGACTTATAATGATTCCACGGATTGTCGTGCTTTGATTGCGTTACCCGCCGGGGGCTGTCAGAAAGTTTCCGCGTTGCGTTCGGCGTGGGCACCACGCTACATGCCAAGAGAGAGGCCTTGTAAATGAATTCGATCAAAATGCTTGCTATTGCAATTTCCGCCACCGCAATGTTCAGCACTGCTGCATTTGCTGCGGGCGATGCTGCCAAGGGCGAGAAAGTCTTTAAAAAATGTGCCGCCTGCCATTCGATTGAAGAAGGCAAAAACAAGGTTGGCCCGTCCTTGCATAGTGTAATTGGTCGCGAATGTGGCGCGATTTCCGATTACAAATACAGCAAAGGTTATCAGGATGCGTGCGAGAAGGGCTTCACCATTGATGAAGCATTCCTTGACGAATACCTGAAAGATCCGTCAGCCAAAATCAGCGCGATTGCTGATACCAAAGAGCGTTCGAAAATGACGTTCAAGCTGAAAAAAGAAGAAGACATTCAGGATGTTACTGAATATCTGAAACAAAACTGATCTGTTTTTCCGCACAATTTTTGTGCCAAATTCAAGATCTGGCATCAAAAGGTCGACCGGCACAGGTCGGCCTTTTGGTTCTTCAGGCCAACATTCCGCGAAAAACCTGCCGACGGGCAGAACATTCAATCACCGCACCAGACACCTGTGATTCGGCCCGGATATCGTGCCGTCAGCCCTGAATGTTTAGCGACGATTACCCAATTCCGTTGCAATGCTGCGCATTTGTTCCTCAACGCGGATCACACATTCTGACGTCACCTCAAGATCGCGATCTTCGTAAACATCGCTGTCCGGGTGTGTTTCAGCCCACGAGCAAATAGTTGCATCGCGCTGACGCACCAGAATTTCGATTTGTGGCCGGTAAAACGCAATCATGCCCGTTACCCACCGGTTTACCGGCCAGGATGGCTGGGCATGGTCAATAATGAAATTATCGAGCATCGACAAAACCGTTTCCGCATCATACCAGACCTCGCCGGTCACCCAGCGGTTGGTGGTAAACAAACGTTGGGCAAAACCATACTGGTCCATCGAAATTGCGACAAGATGCGACAGGGCCTCGTTCGGGCCGTCCGGCATTTCAAAACCTTCAATCGGCAAAGGTCGTGCCGACTCGGGCATACCACGCGGACGCATGAAGCTATGGAAATGACCATGTTCGTTCCAGTTGCGCTGCTCGTCCTTGGGATGGGCATGATAATAAAACTGGGCATGGCTGGTGCGGTCATAAACGTCACCTTGCGGGTAATGCGTCCATTCATAAAACGCCCCCGTCGTGCGGATCAATTCACCAACAATGTTGTCACCTGTTGCCGACAGAACGCGATGGCATTCCATCACATCGCGCCCGGCAGCCATCATGGTTTTGAGCTGGCCGGTGGACAATTCCGACCAGTTTATTTCAAGTTCAGTCATGGTTGTATCACCACTTGATGTGTCAACCTTCCACTTCTGAGCAGGCCCGATCGGGCAGAATGGAAATGTCGATCCGGCGGAAAGCCGGTTTGCACACAGTCAGGCCTGTATCAAAAAACTACAAGTAAAAATACTTATCTGTTTGATGACGATACGCGCAAAACACGAAAACCGATCAATATATGCCGCAAATGTTCGGGGCGGCTGTGACGCGCCGCCGGGCGGCATACCCCGCACCCCCGATCATCCCACGAGCCACCCTTTACAATGCGCGCGCCCGGCTGCTGCTGGGACATTGTCCATTCAAACACCTGTCCCGACCCGTCATAAAGACCATAAGGCCCCGGTGGATATGATTTGACAGGAACCGTGTCAAACGGCCCGCGATCAGCACTGTTTAACAAGGACGGATCATAAATATTACCCCACGGATAAAAGGTACCGTCTGGTCCGCGCACAGCCTTTTCCCATTCTGCCTCATTTGGCAGGCGCCATGTTTCGCCGGTTTTTTTACTTAACCACTGGGTATAAGCCACCGCATCCTGCCACGACACCATCACAACCGGGTGATTTTCGCGTCCGGGCCGGGGCGCCCCGTTTTTCCATGCAAACGGGCGCGTGGCTTCATAACCATGCACCAGCCCATAGGTATCCCAGACTTCCCTGGTTACACCAGGGGCAGGGTAGCCACTATCCTTGATAAAGGCCGCATACTGGTGGTTGGTTACCGGCGTTGTCGAAATTTCAAATTCCGGTAAATAAATGCGCCATTTGGTAATTTCCGAATCATACCAGCGGTTACGATGGGCGACATCCTGGCCATAAATCTGTTCGTCAATCCGATAGGCATAATCTCGTTCGATGGCATCCGACCCCTGCCAGAACCAGCCGGCAGGAATAACCGTCAGATCGGGTTTTTCAATATCGGCAGCAAAAACCGTTGATGTCTGTAACGACAGCACCATCATTGTCGCCAGCCCGAAAGCGGTTTGGCATAAGCTGCGTCCGTTAGACAACATCATTGCAATACTGGTTCCCAAAAACAAAATCCCCAAATCCTGGCAGGCTCGCTTCTTTCCCTAACACCAAATTCCCTGGATCAAAACCAATCCCCGGGCCCCTCAATTGGCGAACGGGCTTTGCAAAACAAACCCAACCGTCCCCGACATTCGTCGGGCTGCGTCCTTATGCTCCGTCTGTTTTCCCTAAACTGATATTCTGAAAACCGGTTATAACGGGACTTTTAGAAGTTACATATTTGTAAAACCGCTACATCAATGTCAAGCAACCCCAGGCTGAACCAGATCACACTGCAAATATTCCTGCCATTTTCGTCGCGAAAAAATACTCACGAAAGCGTGAAAACACGTGACCCCACAAACCTGAAATTTTTGTCACTATAGCTTTGCTGATTGATTGCAAACACCCTGTGCCGGGCCGTTTGCACGGTAAATGTTTTTCTCCCCCCGAACATTTGCCACACCGGTCAGCACCTGGACGAAAAACGTCTTCTTCCGCGGGCTTCTCCCCCCGCAAAACGAAAAACCGGCATTGCCCCTTTCCCCAGGGCAATGCCGGTTTTGTATTTTGCACACAAAGCTGGCGTCAAAGGATACGATCAAACACCCCCTTTGCCTGTTTGATCGTATCCTTTCCCGTTTTATTATGCCGCCCTGCTGTTTTGCCTGGTGCCAGGCGTCAGGCAAAACAACGCTTTTCCTTAATAAAACATGCTGCCACCCTGCCATATTCAAGAAAAACCAGGCACAAACTGCGGGGGAAATTTTTTGCAAAACCCGATTTAACATTATCACCACGACAATTTCGGGCCTTAATCGTGCCATTCACACCCCAAACGATTACCGCGAAAGCAGCGCAAGATAACAAAATCATGGACTTATTGCGCAAAAACAGCAAAAATACCGGTTAACACTGTATAAAATATCAAACCTGAAAACAGAAACTCTTACAGTTACGGGACAAGGGCGCCGGTTTAACAAGGTGGCCTATGGAAAAGCAGATTCTAGATGCGCTCTCGCAATCGAATGCCGGGATCGCTCTGTTTGATGCCAATGAACGTCTTATTTTTGCAAATCCGGCATGGAATCAACTGATTACCGGTATTGCAGAAGACGACCTGGTATTTGACGAAACCAGTCTCGACAATGGCGGCATGCTTTCTGTGTGTCTTGTACGTCCGCATATCCATGCCAGCGAAATGCGCCCTTCCCTTACCGATGTTGACAACCAGAAACGCGGCACTGTTCTGGTTGCCGATGACAGTGCATCAAACCGTATGGTGGCACGCCGGATGTTACAGGCCGAAGGTTTCAGCGTAATGGAAGCAGGCGATGGCCAAAGCGTGCTGGATATTTTACGCCGCGGTATTCCGGTTGATGTTGTGCTGATGGATGTTGAAATGCCCGACATGGACGGGCTGCATACCACCCGGCGCATTCGCCACATGGATGGTCCTTCGTCACGCATTCCAATTATTGCCTTTTCAGCACACCGCACCCGTGACTGGAACATGATTGCCCGGCAATCAGGTGTGAACGATTTTATTAGCAAACCAATTCAACGGGCCAGCCTGTTACGCGTTATCAGCGAAAACCTGCTGCGCAACGGCACCAACACCCGCAAGGGTAACCTCTCGGCACCGGCCCCCGTTGCCCGGATGAAACAAAATACCCGCGCTTTTAACAAACTCCCCTCTGACGATTTGCCTGCCAGTCCGGTTCTTGACGTTAATATTCTTGAAAAACTTTATCGCGATGCGGGTATGGACGGGGCAGCCAACGGCATTGACCTGTTTATTACCGAGACCGAATCTCGCCTGGTGCAAATTGATGATGCCCTGTCGCGCTGCGATTTTCACGCTGTTCGCAACGAAGTCCATGCCCTTAAAAGCACATCTGGCACTTTTGGCCTGCGACAATTGGCGGATTTATGCGATGCAGCGCATAACATGTTTGACAGCAACGACATTGAAGAACATCACATCGTCAAATTATCGCGCCGGGTGGTGCAATTGGCCCCAACGGCCCTGACCGCGTTAAACCTGTATCGTCGCAGTCGGTCGTGGGCGCTTAGTTAAGGATGCAAACAACACAAACCGGCAGCCCCCAGCCACGACAAACAAACACCCGTTCCGGTGCACCTTAACAATCGGCCATTCATCGTGCATCAGCCTGTTTGTTTTCGCTTTTTTGTCCCGTTTCCCACACCTGCCACACCAACAGGTTCCAAACGGTCAGCGCGGCATTAAAATCATTGGCGCAGGCCCGTCGCCATATTTTTCGCTGATCGGCCCGGGTTAGCTGCACGCGGCTGAAAATGTATTTTTGTGCTGTATTTTCATCCCCCCAGATCAGCATCGAAACATCGCGTATCCAGTTCCCAACCGGGGGATTAAACCCCGCCTTTGCCCCATCAAGATATCTGGCTGGCACCATGGGCCGCACAACCGCGCGCCAAATCGCCTTACCCTGCCCTGCCAAATGGTCTTGAACCGGAATTAAACGGGCCAGTTTGCGCACCGCCGGGTCCAGCAGCGGCGGACGATATTCAACACCAAACGCCATTCCCATGCGATCGCTCATTGCAAGCTGATTACCAGGCAGTGTGACAGATTGATCAAACTGCATCATTGCCGCGGCAATATCATGATCCAGCCCTGTCATGTCATTTTGCAACCGGCCATACCGGGCAAGAACACAACGATTGTTCCAGCCGGTTAAAACATCATCACGGCTCCCGGTCGTCATCTGTAAAAACTTGTACATTCCTGAAAAATGCCGGTTTAGCGCGGGGGGCAAATACGGTTCGCCAAACGTTAAACATGCGGCCAAACCACGACGTGCCAAACGTGGCATTGCCAGCCATTTCTGCGCAAGTTGCGCCATCCGATAACGACGATAACCGCCAAAAATTTCGTCGCCCCCATCGCCCGTCAGGCATACCGGGGCAATATCGGCAACAGCCTGACTTAACCTGTGTGTTAAAATCATCGCCGGGTTGGCAAATGGCCCGCCAAATGCCAACAACCCCGCCTGTAATCTTTGCAAAATGTCATCGGCCCGGTGCGGTGCCGCGACAATTTGCAACGTTAATCCCAAATGGTCGGCCAAATGTTGCGCGCGCCTGGTTTCATCAAGCCGCCGATCACGAAACCCCATCACAATGGCCGTTGGCCGCTTTGTTTTATCGCTGCGATGCCTGCCCATATGGCTGGCCATGGCGGCAATGCCGGCGCTATCCATCCCGCCAGATAACAGGCAGGCAAAAGATCGGTCACATGTCATTGCTTCGGCAACAGCCCGGTAAACCCTGCGACGCATACCCGACACAACCTGCCCGGCTGTCGGCATGCTGCTGCCAGCCCCTTTCATACGGGCGGCCTTTGTGTGTTCTGCATCCCGGTTTAAGACATCAGACCGGGTAAATAACTTCCGTTGGTTTTGCCTGGCACTTCTGGCACTTTGGCCGGCCAATGGCTGCGATCTGCGACTGGATTTATCATAACATTCCAGCTTGCCATTCTTCCAACGAGCGATTTCGCCGGGTTGCAGTTGCAAAACATGACCAAAAACCGTTTTTGGTGCCGGTACAAACAAATGGGCCAGCGCGGCATCAAACGCTGTTTCATGAAGGGCAGCAGTAACGCCTGGCACCGTCAAAAGCGGGGATAATTCGGATGCAAAAAAAAGATGTCCGTCGTCGCGATGGGTGAAAAACAATGGTTTTTGGCCCATATCATCCACGGCCATCCATAAGGTGGCCGTATGGCAATCCCACAAGGCAAAGGAAAAGGCCCCGGCCAGGTCCGCCAACACAGCGCCTAATGCCGCAACCTGTGCCGCGTAATCGCCCCCTGCTGCCCCTATTGTTTTTATAAGCAGGCGTAACAAAACATCGGTATCGGCAAGGTTTTGGCCCGGTTCCCGCGCAACACGCGCCGGGTTGGGGCCATTCACATCACCGTATGACATACGGGCCGATAATTGCCGATATCCGCCAATATAACCGTTAAACACCAATACAAAACGGCCATCACGGCTGGTGATGGGTTGGGCTGCACGCGCTGTCAGGTCCGTTGTGGCAAGACGACGATGTACAAAAACCGGCCCATCGATATCGGCCGGAACGGCACCATCGGCAGTTAAAACAACATCCGTTTCAGGCCATATACCGGCACCATCCGGCCCCCGATGTGCCAGCGCATCGGACGTTGCCATCGCCCAAGGGCGGGCATCTTGGTCGGTTGCTCCGGCAAAACCACACATATACTGGTGGCCGCTAGTCAGTTTTTCGGGGTTGGGCGAACCATGCGCCAACCCGGCGCAACCCTTCGCGGGCCTCGACCGGTGGCAACCAGTGTAAATCGCGGCGAATGGCACGATTATCAATTTGCAACGAACTGGTTAAGCGCTGCACCTGCGCCGTTTTGCCGGTAACCCGGCCAATAAAGCCCAACACACCGGTTGGAACCGACAGCAAAATCGCTTTTTTGCCCATGCCTTCGGCCAAAAGGGAAATCATTTCACCAATCGAAAAATCCTCGCCATCCGATACCATATAGGTTTTATAACAGGCACTTGGGTGCTGCGCGACCACCACACAGGCATCGGCGAGGTTATCAACATGAATTAAACTGCGATAATTATGAATGGCGCCGAATGGCAAGGGAATGCCCCGGGATGTCAATTTCGCCAAAGCCGCAAAATTGGCCTTTACCCCCGGCCCGTAAACCAGTGGGGGCCGTAATATGGTTAGTCCCAGCCCCGATTCTTCCGAAAACTGACGCAAGGCATTCTCGGCTTCGGCCTTGGATTGTCCATATGGGTCTTGCGGGTTAACCGGGCTATGTTCGTTGAAGGCCGAAAACAGGGTTTCTTCGCCATTCACCTTGATCGAACTTACAAAAACCATACGCTTTACATTTTGCGCCGCAGCGGCCCGCGCCAAATGAAGGCTGCCTGCCACATTAACCGCGCGAAACGCCGCCAGCGGATCAGACGATACATCATTCATCACATGGACGCGTGCTGCCAGATGCACAACACAGTCAACACCCTGCAAATGCCCGGTCCAGTCGGTATTGCCATCAATATCGCCAATGATCCGGGCATCCCGCGCCAGATCAGCCGGCAACTGTGCCAGGGCAGCTTCAGTGCGCACCAGGGGGCGCACAGTGAAACCGTCGGCAAGGGCCGCCTTGCATACGGCCCGGCCGACAAAACCATTTGCCCCGGTAATCGCCATTGTTTTCTGGTCGGTCATTTATTCAGGCTCGCCTTGATCGGGGTTAAGGGCTGGTGTTTCATCCGGTCGTGCCATATTCAGGCGTTGTTGCAAATCACCCAAAACATACAATCGCAACGCGCTGGACAAATTTCCCTCGCGTCCTTCATCAATCAGCACCACCATTTCTGCAATGCTGCGCCCTTCTCGCATGGCAATGCGTTGCAATTCCTGCCAAAACGCATCTTCCAGCGAAAAACTGGTCCGGTGTCCGGCAATGGTGATGGATCGCTTGCGAACTTCGGTATTCATCAAAAATTCCATTGAACACACAAATAAAACAACACGATATAGTCTTAGCAGCAAGCGCGTATACAGTCAGGAACAAACGGGGCCAATGATGAAACTTATCCACCTTAGCGATTGCCATTTCACCGACCCTGTCCCCGATACCCCGCCTGGCAGTAAACCACACCCGCAAAAAACCCTGCAAGCCGTCATTGCCGATATTTGCCAATGGCATAGTGATGCCGAACTATGTGTGATTTCCGGTGATTTAACCCACCAGGGCACCCTTGCCCAATATGCGCTGTTTCGCGATACCATCGCGGCCCTGCCGATGCCGGTGCATGTTATTCCCGGCAATCATGATGTACGCGACACAATGCTTACAACCCT
The DNA here is from genome assembly GCF_002115825.1 of Thalassospira sp. MCCC 1A01428. GTDB lineage: Bacteria > Pseudomonadota > Alphaproteobacteria > Rhodospirillales > Thalassospiraceae > Thalassospira. Next base: position 9,826 of record NZ_JFJZ01000003.1, read on the forward strand.
GCCCGATACCCCGTGCGATGAAAACGGTTTCATCAATTATTCATTTACCTGCAATGGCATACGTATCGTGATGCTTGATACTCTGTCCGACGGTGAAGATAGCGGCATTTTATGCCCCATGCGCCTTGCATGGCTGAAAACCGAACTGCACCATTCACGCAACCTGCCCTGCCTGGTTTTCATGCACCATCCGCCTGTCGCAATGGGTTTACCATTTATGGACAGCATAAATTTGCAAAACGCCGATGCCTTTGGCGACGTTTTGCAAGTCCACCCGGCCATTCGCCACATCTTTTTCGGGCATCTGCATCGCCCCTGCCACGGCATTTGGCGCGGTATTCCCTTTACCGGGGGTGCCAGCAGTTTTACCGGGCAACCGCTGGCAATGCAGCCGGGCGCGGGGTTGCCCGATAAACCCTGGCTGGAACCGGGATATGGCATTGCGCTGATCAATGAAAATGACGCCTCGGTGCGCTATCATTTTGAAACAGTGCCAAACCCGAAAAATTAAGCCTGAAATTCAGGCTGCATTGTTCCATTCTGCCAAAACCGTTTCATCGGTTTCCTTTGCCAACTGATGGCTTCGCACATCGTTAAACGATGCCGGGTCCATTAATTGTGCCATTGCCCATACCGCGCTGGCACGAATAAGGACGGATGGATCCTCTAACAGGGTGCGCACCTGTGTAAGAATACTGGCATCCGCACCCTTGTTATCATTGCCAATCGCAATCAGCACATTGCGCAAAAACTTTGCCCGGCCAATCCGTTTGATTGGCGATCCGGCAAAAAAGGCGCGAAAGGCTTCGTCATCCATTTCCAAAAAATCGGCCAGCCGTGGCGCGGTAAGCTCGGCACGCGGCATAAAGGCCAATTCTTCTGTGCGGCTGGCAAATTTGTTCCACGGGCAAACCGACAAACAGTCATCACACCCATAAATGCGATTGCCCATCGCCCGGCGAAATTCGTGCGGAATGACGCCGTCATGCTCGATCGTCAGGTATGAAATGCACCGCCTGGCGTCAAGTTTATAGGGTTCGGGAAACGCATTGGTCGGGCAGGCATCCAGACAATTGCGACACGATCCGCAATGGTCAATCTCGGGTTTTTGCGGGGCATCGTCAAATTGCAGGGTGGTAAAAACCTCGCCCAGAAACAACCACGACCCATATTCGCGCGACACCACATTGGTATGCTTGCCCTGCCAGCCAATGCCCCCGGCCTGGGCCAGCGGTTTTTCCAAAACCGGCGCCGTATCGACAAACACCTTTACCTGTTCTGCCCCGCCGGTTTGCTCCACCAGCCAGCGGGCCAGTTGTTTCAAACGTTTTTTGATCAGGTCGTGATAATCGCGGTTTTGCGCATAAACCGAAATCATTGCCCGGTCGGGATGGTCCAGCAAGGCAAGCGGGTTTTCGGCCGGGCCATAATTGGTGCCCAGCACAATCACGCTTTTTACATCTTCCCACAAAACACGCGGGTCACGGCGACGTGGTAGCCGTTCGGGGTCCGCCATCCAGGCCATGCTACCAAATTCCTGCCCGGCAACAAATTCATCCAGCCGCTGCTGGTTGCGGGCATCAATTTCGGGGCGCGCAATACCGCAAACGTCAAAGCCAATTTCCCTGGCTTTGGCGCGAAGCATATCAAGGCTGACGATGTTCGCCGTTTTGGCTGTCATGGCAACGGGTTTGGCTTATCTGTGTTATTTGTGTTTTCTATCTCTCGGTGCCGCCTTATATCGTTTTTCACACAAAAAACAAAAGGCCGCAGCATTACACCACGGCCTTTATCGCCAAAAATCAAACAGCAGATCACCTGTTACAGGTCAAAAAGGCCGCAAAACCCGGCACTGCCACCGCAAAATATTGATGGGTGAATTACAGTCCGGATGCGAAAGCCGGACTGACCACTTCATGCAATGACACCCCCTTCAACAGGAAGATTAAGACCTTTGATGTAGCGCGCGGCGTTACAGAATTGGCTAAAAAATCAGGGTGCAGCACCGAACGGGCCGCCCCCCTCTTTTCATGTCAGGTCGTGCATGGCGCGACGTCGCGCATTTTGCCTTCTAGAAACGATACCGCAAGGTCGCCAGCATGGTGCGTTCCTGACCGACGTAACAGTTCGCAAGGTTATAACAGGACGCAATGTAATCCTTGTCGAACAGGTTATTGATGTTAAAGCGCATATCGGCATTTTCCACACCAATGCGCGACAGGTCGTAATCAAACGACAGATCAACAATGGTGTAATCGGGTACGCGCTGGGTATTGTCCGCCGTCGCCCAGGTTTCGCCGACATAGCGCGCCCCGGCCCCGACATCCAGCCCGGCCAACACCCCGGCATCAAAGCTGTATTTACCCCATAAGGATGCCGTGTGCTCAGGTACCTGCATCGGTGTTTTACCGTCCTTGGCATCGCCCGGCGCATCATAGCTGGCATCGGTATAGGCATATCCGGCTGTCATGCTGAAATGATCGGTCAGTTTTGCCCGTGCCTCCAGCTCGATCCCTTGCGATTTAATTGTACCTGCGGGCGAATACACAAAGGTCACCGGGTCGGCAATCGCGACATTTTCCTGTTCAATATGAAAAACCGATGCGGTGAACAACATATCGCGCCCTTTGGGCTGATATTTGATCCCGGCTTCATATTGCGTGCCTTCGGTCGGGGCCAGCGGGTCACCATTGGCATCGGCATACAGGTTAGGGTTAAACGATTCCGAATAGTTGAAATAAGGTGCAATGCCGTTATCGAACAAATACAGTAACCCGGCACGGGTGGTCAGTTTGCTGCGGTCTTCGCCGGTGCGCTTTTCTGTCAAACGGTTCAGGTTATCGGTTTCCACCCAATCCTCGCGCGCGCCCAGTGACAACCGCCAGTTTTCATAGGCAAGCTGGTCCTGCACATACACCCCGGTTTGTTCCAGCGTTTTGGTCGCCAGCGCATACGGCGTGCCAAATGTGACATTGGCATTGCCATAGGACGGGTTCCACGGGTTGATGCCTGACACAGCAGTGTACCAATAATTGGTCCGTGATCGGCGATGCTGATAATCCAGCCCGCCTATAACGGTATGATCCACACTGCCCGTACTGAAATTGCCTGTTAGCTGGTTATCAACCGTAAAGGCCCGCAGGCTTTCATAACCGCCATAATAGGCACGTTTCAAATTGTTGGTACTACCATCCCAGCCTGTTTGGTAAATCTGGTCAATATCAACATCTGAATCCAGAAACCGGAAATTCTGTTTGAATGTCAGATCGTCGTCAAAATCATGCTCGAACTGATAGCCAACCATGTTTTGTGTGCGATCAAACTTTTCCAGAGACGGTTCACCGTCAAAAAAATCACGTGGAAGATACTGCCCGTTATGGGGATAAAGTGTTCCTTCTGCGGGCACGCCATTGTGGGTACCGCCTTCGGGGTCGCGCTGAAAATACCCCATCAGGGTCAGGCGAGTATCATCGGTAAAATTCGCCGTTAACGACGGTGCGATGACATAACGTTCTTCTTTGGCATAATCAAACTGGGTATCAGATGCATCGGCCTTGCCAACCAGCCGATAGGCCAGCTTGCCACCTTCACGGATCGGGCCGGTTATATCAAAGGCAACGCCGCGCTGCTGGCGCGTACCATATGAAACCTCGACTTCGCCCTTTTGATCAAATTCGGGTTTTTTACTGCTAAGGGCGACCAATCCGCCCGGCGACGACCGGCCATATAAAACCGATGCCGGGCCTTTTACGGTATCAATCCGTTCCACAAAATACGGGTCAATCTGCATTGAGCTATAGGTCGAATCATCGCTCATGGTTTTCATGCCATCGAGATAGATATTATCGATGCTGCGATCGACCAGCCCGCGCAAAATCACGTAATCATAACGGTTTGATGCCCCGACCTGCCCGGTAAAAGCCCCGGGGGTATAGCGCATCGCCTGCATCACTGTTTGCGATCCCTGATCTTCGATTTCGTCCGATGTCACCACCGAAATGCTTTGCGGCGTTTCCAGAATTGACGTGTCGGTTTTGGTCGCCGACAATGACCGTTTGGCGACATATCCCTGTACCGGGCCGTCTGCACGTTCAAATTCCTTGTCGGCTTCCACCCGTACCGGGTCCAGCACCACATCCCCGTCGGCCGCACCGTTGATCGTTACCTTTTCAATCGTGATGGTGTCGCCACTGGTCACGCGCCAGTTGTAACCTGATCCGGCCAGTAAACGGTGCAACGCCTGGTCACGGGTAAAACTGCCAATAACAGCAGGCGATTGCGCACTGGCGACACCGTCGCTGGGGAAAAACAGTTTCACATTGGCCTGATCGGCAAAAAGGGTTAGTGCGCGGTCCATGTTCTGGGCGGGAATGCTGAAATTAATTGCCGCATCATCGGCAACCGGCCCACTTTGCGCCCACGAAGATGTTGCCGGTATCATGCCCCCGGCCAGGGCTGCGCCCGATATCATGGTTGTCATCATCAACCGGCCCGCCCAGCGGGTGGCAGCGCGACCGGAAATACGATGTGAAGAAGCGGCAAAAAAGGGTGTGGCCTGCCGGTTGGCACGGTTGGAACCCAGCGTCATATTGTTTAACCCTTAAATTTAATCATCCCAATGCAAATGATTTTGATAACGGTTATCACTTGCTGTTGGTCATATGACGAAACCGGCATTCGAAACTTGCAGCAAAAATTTCAAAAAATTTTGCCAGTTTTCGACTTCATCTTATTTCAGGGTTTTAAATCAATAGATTACAGTTGCAACCATGGTAGAAAAAACATGTGCATCCGTGGTATCGTCAATCGATTTCAACAGATCATCAAGGTCATTCAAATCGAAAACACCACTGACTTTAAGGTCTGCCAGTTGCTGATTTGCCAAAATGATCCGGCCTTTACGATAACGTTGAATTTCCGCAATCACTGCTGACAATGGCTGACGATTAAAAATCAGCTTGCCGCGCATCCATGCGGTTTGGGCATCTACCCCGTCTGACAAAACGTCCGATAGTTTCCCTGACCCGTCATAGGAAACCCGTTGTCCTGCCGTAATATTAACCGGAAGGGTTGTCTTTTGCCCGGTTGAAACGGCGACAATGCCTTCGCGAACACCAACATGCACGCCATCGTCGGCCAGCTGCACGTCATAAACCGTACCTACCGCACGCGCCTGCCCGTTTTGTGCCATCACAACAAAGGGGCGGGCCGGGTTTTTGGCCACTTCAAACAGGGCTTCGCCTGCATCCAAATGCACTTCGCGCCGGGAAGGCGAATAATTAATCGACAATGCCGATGCGGTGTTTAAATGCACCAACGTGCCATCAGGCAACGAAACCGTGCGATGTTCACCAATACCCGTTGCGTAATCGGCAAACAGCCCGGCCACCGGGCCAACCATGCCCGGCACAATCACGCCAGCCGTTAAACAAACCAGCACGCCCAATGACGCCAGCAACACCGCCGTGCCCCGCCCTATCGGCCATGCCGGTTTGCGTATTTTCGCATGACCATTACGGTGCAAGTGCATGGCGTGGTCATACTGTGCCTCGCGGTCCGCCGATATTGATCCACGGCGACCCTGGCCAAACCCTGGTGTAGCCATCGGCATAGCGTGGCGTGGTTTTGCTTTCGAGATTATGTGGCGATGCCCACCCTCGTTTCCGGCCTGCCAGTTCTGCGCTGCACCGGTTTGCCCTATGCCATGTAACAGCAACCGGGCCTCGTCCATTGCGACAGCATGATCGGGCGATTGCGACAACCAATCGTAATAATCCTGTTGCACATCGTCACTGACATGACCGGACGACAGCGTTACCAGCCAATTAATGGCCGTATCGCTGATATCCCGGTTGTCGTGGTTTTGATCGCGGTCCTGCCCGTCTGTATCCTTGGTCACCGGCGCATTCCTGTTGTTTGGCCATCCACCTGGCACAGGGAAAATTGCCCCCCTGATTTATAGACGTTCAGGCACCGCCAAACCGGCAATTCAAATGTCATTATTTTTGGTCCGCCCGCCAAAGTTCATCGCGGCATTGTTGCAAGGCACGGGCAATATATTTGGCAACCATGCTTTCCGAAACCCCCAATTTCCGCGCGATTTCGGCATGGGGCAAGCCATCAACCCGAAACATCAACAGGGCACGACGCGGGTTCTCCGGCAATCGGTCCAATGCACAATCTAGCAAAGCCAGTTGTTCACGGCCCATCGCCGTGGCCTCAGGCGATGGTTTTGGGTCGGCCACCAGTGCGGCGGCACCTGCGGTATCGGCGGCATTGGCATTGTGGCGCTTTTCACGGCGCAACCAGTCAATCGCCAGGTTACCGGCAACCCGGTAAATATAGGCACGCGGGTTATCAATTGGCACATCGCCCGGCGGCGATGATGCCAGGCGCAAATAGGTATCCTGGGCAATATCGGCAGCCCGTTGGGAATCCCCGCCCATACGACGGGTTAAAAACCGCACCAGATGGTCGTAATTTTCCTGAAAACTGCTGATTAAAATCGACGCTGTATCGCGACGCATCTATGTGGCCCATCTTGCGCAAACATCTGCTGTACAAACCTGCCGTTCCTTCCGACAGCGCACAACACCCCTTGCATAACAAGAACGCCCCACTCTCGCAATGAGAATAATTATCAATATTACCAAGCGGTCAATAAAAAACAGGGCACCCAAAAGATGCCCTGCCTATATGCCGTTCAAAAACATATCATTCTGATACATTTTTCAATAACCGGTCACACCCGGTCACACAGCGATAACGGCTTTGTCAGCCACGCCCGCGATACGGTGCAACCCCCTGATCAGGGATCCACACGCCTTCGGGCGCCGGGCCGGTCTGATAAAACACATCAATCGGTATCCCGCCACGCGGATACCAATAACCGCCAATCCGCAACCATTTGGGGTTCAGCGTTTCGGCAATACGCTTGCCAATGCTCACCGTGCAATCTTCGTGAAAGGCACCGTGATTGCGAAACGAGGTTAAAAACAGCTTTAACGACTTGCTTTCAACCAGCCAGCCATCCGGGATGTAATCAATTACGATGTGGGCAAAATCGGGCTGGCCGGTGATCGGGCACAAAGACGTAAATTCCGGGGCGACAAACCGCACGCAATAATCCGTACCTTCCTGCGGGTTTTTCACCTTTTCCAGCACGGCTTCTTCGGGGCTGGCGGGCTGTTTGGTATCACCACCCAGCATGGTCAGGTTTTGATAAATGCTTTGGTCTGACATGGTATCTATCCCTTCGCCTTAATCCTCGATCATTGGCACAGGATCAATATCCCCGCCTTCCTGATCGGCATAAAATTGCTTTGCAAAGGCTTCCATCCGGCCTTCGGCAATGGCATCGCGCATGCCCTTCATCAAATCCTGATAATATTGCAGGTTATGCCAGGTCAGCAGCATCGCCCCTAAAATTTCGTTCGCCTTAATCAGATGATGCAAATAGGCGCGTGAATATTGCGAACAGGCCGGGCACGAACATTGATCATCAAGCGGGCGGTCGTCATCGCGGTGACGGCCATTTTTAAGGTTCACCGTGCCCCGGCGGGTAAAGGCCTGGGCATTGCGGCCCGAACGGGTGGGCAATACGCAATCGAACTGGTCAATTCCGCGCATGACAGCGCCCACCAGATCAGACGGTTTGCCAACGCCCATCAGATAACGCGGCTTGTTGGCCGGCAGCATATCCACGCAAAAATCCAGCGTATCAAACATCACCTGCTGGCCTTCACCCACGGCAAGCCCGCCCACCGAATGGCCCGGCAGGTCCAGCTCCGCCAGCTTTTCCGAGCTTTCCCGGCGCAGGTTTTCAAACACACTGCCTTGCTGAATGCCATAAAGGGCATAGCCTTCACGCTCGACAAAGGCATCGCGCGACCGTTTGGCCCAGCGCATCGACATGCGCATGCTTTCGGCGGCAACATCCTCGGTCGCGGGGAAAGGCGTGCATTCGTCAAACGCCATCGTAATGGTCGAACCCAGCAAATGCTGAATTTCCATCGAACGTTCCGGGGATAGCGAAAATTTGCGCCCGTCAATATGGCTTTTGAACGTCACACCTTCTTCGGTGATTTTGCGCAAACCCGCCAGCGACATCACCTGATACCCGCCACTATCGGTCAGGATCGGTTTGTCCCAATTCATGAATTTGTGCAAACCACCAAGGCGGGCAATGCGTTCGGCCCCCGGGCGCAACATCAAATGATAGGTATTGCCCAGCAAAATTTGCGCACCGGTAGCGGCAACACTTTCGGGCATCATGCCCTTCACGGTGGCAGCGGTGCCAACGGGCATAAAGGCCGGCGTTTCAATCACGCCATGCGCGGTGTGAATGCGGCCGCGCCGCGCCTTGCCATCTTTTGCCAGCAGTTCGTAACGAAATTCGGTCATGACTTTTTCAGTGCTTCAACTTGGTTGGCGCATTCCAAAAGCGAACAATCGCCATAAGAATAAAAACGGTATTTTTGCGCAATGGCATGTTCATATGCCGCCTTCATGCGGTCAAACCCGGCAAAGGCCGATACCAGCATAAACAACGTTGATCGCGGCAAATGGAAATTGGTCAGCAACAAATCAACACCGCGAAATTTATAGCCCGGTGTGATGAAAATGCTGGTTTCGTTTTCAAACGGTTCAACAATGCCATCTTCAGTGGCCGCACTTTCCAACAGGCGCAGCGAGGTTGTCCCCACCGCCACCACGCGCCCGCCCTTGGCCCGGGTTTCATTCACCAAGGCCGCAATTTCGGGCGAAATGCTGCCCCATTCGGCGTGCATTTTATGGTCTTCGGTGTCATCCACCTTTACCGGCAAAAACGTGCCTGCCCCGACATGCAGGGTGATGGTGCGGCGGGCAATACCGCGCGCATCCAGGTTCGCCAGCAATTCGGGCGTAAAATGCAAACCCGCTGTCGGGGCCGCCACCGCACCGTCATGCCGGGCAAAAATGGTTTGATAATCGTGGCGGTCCTGATCATCGCCCCCGGCTTCACGCCGGATATAGGGCGGTAACGGCATCACACCATATTTTTCAAGGGCGGCGATCAAATCAGCCCCGGCAACGTTAAACCGCAGCAAAACTTCGCCGCCGTCCTTTTTGTCCATCACCTCGGCTTCAAAGCTGTCATTCACCTTGAAAATCTCGCCAATGCGCAGCTTTTTGGCCGGTTTGGCAAAGGCGCGCCATTGTGCCAGCCCTTCCTGCTTGTGCAGGGTGACTTCAATTTTGGCCTCCCCGCGCTTGCCAAACAGGCGCGCCGGGATCACGCGGGTATCATTGGAAATCAGCAAATCGCCGGGGCGCAAAATATCGGGCAATTCACGCACGATACGGTCATTCATCGCACCGGCTGTTAAATCCAGCATCCGGGCAGAATCCCGCGGGTCAGCCGGATGTTCGGCAATACAGTCGCGGGGCAGGTCAAAATCGAACAGATCGACTTTCATTTTTTTTCCATTTTGGCAGCGTCAGAACACCGCAATAGCAAGGCGTACTTGGGATCACATCGAAAACAGATCAGGCACTTGCCGATTGTGCGGCAGTTGCATCATTTCGGGTTGCCGGACGAATAACTGTCATCAATATGCGGAACGGGGCCAGACACGTCATCGCCATAATCATTTTGGCCGAAAAATCGCCCAGCGCCCATGTATGCCACGGAAGACCGGTGCCCGCAAAGGCGATGGAGAAAAACAGCGCGGTATCAAGCATCGACCCAATGGTCGAGGAAACCAGCGGTGCCTTCCACCAGCTTGCCTGGCGCAGACGGTTAAACACGGTAACGTCCATTAATTGCGCCACCAGAAACGCCGTGCCCGAGGCAACGGCAATGCGGGTATCAGCAAACATCAGCGACAGCACAACGGCAATGGCAAAGCCCGACAGCACCACAAACCGTGCGGCACCGGCCCCGCGTGCGCGGTTGGTAAGATCGGTTACCAGAAACGCGACCGGATAGGTAAAGGCCCCAAACGTCAGCCAGTCGGCCAGAACACCAGGCAACGGATATTCGACCAGAATGTTTGAGGCGACAACCGTGGCGGCCATTGCCAGAATGCCTGCAATGATGGCTTTCATGTTTCTAGAACCTTGTTGGTAAAACCCGCGCATAGCAAATCTCGCGGTGCCGGTATCCGGAACGACGATGCGCAAAATGGGTCGCAAAAATAGTGCGCGTTGTTTACGCGCCGCATCTTTACCGGTCAAGCACAAAAAACAATGGCCGAAACACCCAAAGGGCATTCCGGCCATTGCCGCAGATCGCGCATTGCTCCGGGGATTATGGAGAAACGCTGCGAACCTGTGCCATCATCACAGCATCATGCCACGGATGGTAAAGAATAGAAGGGCACCCAAAAATGCCCCTGCAGGCACCGTTACAATCCACGCTGTGGCAATGGTCAGGGCATAACGGCGGCGCACCAAAAGGCGTTTGTGCAATTTGCGTTCGGCCCGGTCGGCCAGGGCCGGGTCCATCTGGCGCAAGGCTTCGATATCCTGTTTTTGCGCGCTAAGGCCGCTGCCCTCACCAATCAGCATCGGGGCATCCTGCAACCGGCGACGATGGCTTAGGGTTTCCCGCAGGAAACCGACACCAAACACCGCACCGACCGCAATATGGGTTGAACTGACCGGCAGGCCAAAGGCCGATGCGACAATAACGGTTAATGCCGCCGACAGGGCCACCGTATAGGCGCGGATCGGGTCCAGCTTGGTAATTTTGCTGCCAACGGTTTTGATCAGTTTTGGTCCGAACAAAATCAACCCCGCCGAAATACCCAGCGCCCCGATCACCATCACCCAGATCGGAATGGGTGCCGAGGTAACAATTTGGCCCTGATCAACACCGGATACGATTGCCGCAAGCGGCCCAATCGCATTGGCAACATCGTTTGAGCCATGGGCAAAAGACAACAAGGCCGCCGACACAATAAGGGGAATACGAAACAGCGAAGCGATTTCCTTGCGCCGTCCGGTCATATCGGCCGAGGCGCGAAAGACCGCCTTGCGCACCGGCCACAAGGTCAGGGCAAACGCAGCAACACCAATTAAAATGATGGTGAATGTATCGGCCTTCCAGATCTTTTTAATGCCCTTCATCATCAGATACATGGTGAAAGCAGACACCATGATACTCACCAGAAGCGGCACCCATTTACGCGCCGCCGTTACCCGGTCAGGCACATATAAAACCTTGAATTTGATAAAGGCCAAAAACCCGGCGGCAATCACCCCGCCCAGTACCGGCGAAATTACCCAGCTTGCCGCGATGGCCCCCATATTGGACCAGTTCACCGCGTGGGTGCCCACAGCGGCCATACCGGCCCCCATCACCCCGCCGACAATGGAATGGGTGGTGGAAACAGGTGCGCCAAGATATGTCGCAAGATTAAGCCACAGGGCCGCTGCCAGCAGGGCTGCCATCATCACCCAGATAAAGGTTTGAGCATCGGGCATTTGGGCAGGGTCGATAATACCGTTTTTAATGGTACTGACCACATCACCGCCGGCCAGAATTGCCCCGGCCGCCTCGAACACCGCCGCCACCAGCAACGCCCCCAGCATGGTAAGCGCACGCGAACCGACAGCAGGACCAACATTGTTGGCAACATCGTTGGCACCAATGTTAAGCGCCATGTAACCGCCAATAACAGCGGCAGCAATCAGGAAGCCACTTCGCGGCAGCCCGCCCATGTGAAAGGCAACAAATGCGCTGCACGCCAGCAGAAAAACAAGCGATAAACCCAGTTTTGCACTGAGCGAGGCTGTTTCACCAACACCGGCGTCCATTCGCCGCTGCCATTTCAGGTCTTTATCGAGCGCCGTCTTTTTCGCGACCATAGCAACCATAACCTTTGCAGGGGAATCGACGGGCGGATCATGTCGAAGCAATCACCATTTGTTAAGGTTTTTTTGCAGATTTATGAACATGTCGGCATTGCAAGCCCGCCCCAAATACAAAAACAGCCCCGAAACCGGAGCTGTTTTTGCTGTTTCAATCATTTTCGGCCCGAAAATTTAGCGGCCAAACTGGTTCAATAATCCCTTGAGAACACCTTTAGCGGCATCCTTGGCCTTGTCCCCGTCAGACTGGCTTTCGCCGCTATCGGACTTTTTGTTGCCCAATGCCTTGCCCAGCAGGTTTTCCAGGGTTTTAACCGCCACCTTGTCCATACGGCCACTAATTGCGGGATCGTCGATTTTACCTTTGGCATAAACACTGAATGGCGGCAGATCGTTGATTTTTTCGGAAAAATCAAAATCAGCCTCGGTATCCATAACCCATTTTGGCAAATCCAGCGTCGCGTTGGCATCGGCGGTGCCCACACGTGATGTCGCATCAACACGGGTGGTTTTGGCAATACCGTTGGTAATTTGCAAATCGGCATCCAGCGTCCGCAACAGGTCGTTATTACCAACGCCTTCCACCACCATGGCCGCCGGCCCCTGACGCAGCAAGGCACGCAGGTCCAGCTTGGGATCGGTTGATCGTTTGCCCGCATTGCTAAAGCGAATATCTTTAAGCATGAAATTGGCTGTGCCGTTTAATGCCTTAACCAGCGCACGCGAGGTATTGCCGGTTGCCGTTACCGTAAATTTAGCCCCTGCCGTGCCTGTCACATCATCATTGGCAACCCGGATCGGGAAAACCCTGGCAACATTTGCATTATCCAGCGTTCCGGTCAAATCCAGCTTGGGGGTATCCTTGCGGGCATCAAACGTCCCCGAAACATCCAGCGGACCATCGCCAAGTTTGCCGGTCAGCTTGTCAATCGTCACCAGCCCCTGATCCATCTTTACCGACAGGTCCGGGTTTACCAGCAAGAAATGATCGTAGTCCAGCTGGTTCAGCACAATGGCAATGGTACCGTCAATCAGACGCAAGGCTGAAACGTCAATCACGTTATCATCCCATGGGGTGCCATCGCGGGCATCGACACGGGTTAACAATTCATTGTCAAACGCGGGCAATGCCGCCCGGCGCATCCCGGTACGCGGCACATCAAGTGCCGCCCGTTTCGATGCCGGTAAAAACGGATCAACCTTTAACGTGCCGCCCTTCAAACTGACATCAAGTTTGGTCCGCTCGCCCGTTGCATCCATTTTAACTGTGCCACTGGTTTCAAATGCCCCAATGGCCAGTTTGGCAATATTAACGGCAACGTTTTTGGCATTCCCATCCACTGTGCCTTGCAACGCCAAACGGCCCAGATCACCCGACGGCTCATATGTAGGGGCCACCAGCGGCAAGGCCCGGTTAAGGCTGCCTGCCTGTGCGGTAATATCGCCTTTAAGGCCGGGCGCATCCCCTAACAGGTCTTGCAACTGGCCTTTCAGGGCCACCTGCATGGTCGAATTTGACAGGCTGGCATCCAGGTTTGGCCCGGTAATGGCACCGTTAAGGGCGACATCAACCTTCATCGACTTATAATTCGCCGCCGGGGCGGGCAAGGTGATGCCGGTCAATTTAACAAACGGTTCCAGGTTTTTGGCGGTCACACCCAGTTTCAGGTTTTTAAATTCCGGTACATCCTTTTGTCCCAGAAAACCGCCACTCCCCTGAAGCGACATCCCTGCCGCATCGGCCACGGAAAGATTTTTAAGGGTGATGTCAGGGCCGTTAAGGCTACCTTCCAATGCAATACCCCGAATGGCGACACCCGATGATATGACTTCATCCGCACCAATCCGGTAATTGGCGGCAAGGCCGTTTAAGGGTGCCAATGCATCGTGGATGGTTTTAACCAGATCCTGCTTTGCACCTTTTTGTGCCCCTTCACTTGCCGCCCCGTCGGGGCTGGCCGTTGTGTCATTGGCCGCCGCATCACCCGTGGCGGGTTTCGCCGCCGAGGACGCGCCCATATATTGATCAAGATTGATTTTATCAAGCTTAAGCCCGATACCAAGGGCGGGCAGACCTTCACTGTCAAGATTGGCAACAATCGCCCCGCGAACTGCGGTATCGTCCAGACGCATATCGACATTATTGATATTAATCTGGTCCGGGGTGCCTTTTAACCCGCCGGTCAGCGAGAAGCGACGCAAGCGGTCGGCGCGAACACCGTCCACATCCACACCCAGCCAGCGCATCACCGCCCGGATATTTTCCGAGGCAATTTCATAACGCAAATCAGCACTGACTTGCGGTTTCGCCCCGGAAATAGAGCCAAAAACCTGCAAATCCGTTCCGCCGGGCAAGCCAGCCGATACTTCGTTCAGGGTGATTTTACTGTTCGCAATGCCCGCATTGATCCGCGCATTGTGAATGGGGGTCTGATTATAAATCAGACTTTCCACTTCCAGATCAATCGATCCGGTCAGGTCTGCGGGAATAAGCGGTGCCGTGCCCGCATCGGCAACGCCGTTTTTACGCCCCTGCGCAGGGATGGACTGCCCGTTGGGTTTAGTCGCATCAGGCACATCCGCCGCTGCTTTTTCGGGGGTGGATGCGCTATCGGCGGATGCATCCTTATGCCCGCCAGATGCATTGGCCAGCGCAATGATCGCATCAAGGTCAAGCTGGTTAAAACGCAGGGCCAAATCGGCCTTCATTTTGGGGTCGGTCGCCACCGAAAGCGCGCCGGAACCCCGGGTTTCGCCAAAGCGAACCGCAAGGTCATTCACCGTTACCGCCTTGGCGTTGGCGGCCAGTTTGCCCGACAGGTCAAATTCCTTGGCGGCAATATCGGGAATATCGGCATCATCACCGGCAATGCGCTGGGCTGCCTTGCGCAAATCGTCAAACTTGCCGTTAATTTCACCGTTAAAATCCGGGGCATCGCCCGAAAGGTCAACCTGCCCGCCAACATCAATGCCGCCGTCAACTTCATCAATACCCAAACGAACCGAAACCGGGAACGGTTTGTTCTGGCTGATTTCGCCCAGGTTCAGCTTGAAGGTCATCGGGATGCCGCGATAAAAAACATAGCCTTCACCGGTTGCCGGGCCGTTCAGGCTATCGGCTTCAACACTTAGGGTCAGGCCTTCAATTTTTTCTTCTGTGCCCGGGGCACGGTAAATAATGGTGGCATTTTCGATCGACAGGCTATCGACGCGAACCGAACTGGCAAGCGAGCTTTCACCCGTATTCTTAGCCGGTACCGTGTCGCTTCCAGCCTCACCACCCGCCGGGGCGCTCTGGTCTTTAGGGGAATTGATTGTACCTGCTTCCGGGCCGTGCCCTTCGGCATTTTTGGGGTCAAACACCAGGTTGCTGGTGCCATCGGCAAAGGTTTCAATCGACACGACCGGGTCAATCAGGCGCACCTGTGTGACCCGAATATTGCCGGTCAGAAGCGGCATCAGCGCAACTGAAACTTCAACTTCCTTGACAGTCACCATGTTTTTATCGGTGGCACCATCGACATTGCCCAGCACGGCATCTTCAACCGAAAGTGCGGGAAACGGCAATAATGACAAGGACAAATCGCCGCGCAATTCAAGATTGCGTCCTGTGGCTTCGTTTACGGCCGTTGTGACCTCGGATTTATAGCTGTTCCAGTCAATCAGCGACGGAATAACCAGCAAGGCAACAATGACCACCACCACAAGGGCGCCAATTACAGCGAGTATCTTTTTCAACGCTTCAGCTCCGCTTTCTTTTTGCGCGCGATCTGCCGGGTCGGCCCCAACAAAATTTTCCCCATAGAAACCATTATCATACAGGCCCTGATTTGCATTGCAGCAGAAAATGGCAATCTTTTGGTTGTTACCCTTTCAAGCCCCCCCTGAAACAAGGGCAGCACCGCATTTGTTCCGGCTAAGTGCAGTTTTAACCCTCAAACATCCGTGATGCACAGCGATTACGATCACTGGTTCATAACGCTATGCTGGAAAAACAATTAATAGGTGCTAATATAAACCTCAAATAAAAAACAAAATACCCACCCGGATCATCACCCGCGATGATCTGGCAGGACAAAGAGGGTTGTATCTGCTGAAACGATCATCGCTTCAGCGCAGGGAGGATATATGATGACGGATACCACAGCCTCGCATGTAACGACCCCAACGGCGTCGCACAGCAACGGGGATGCAACCGCACCGGCGGGCTTCACCCGGCACGGCATTGCCATTCGTGCCGTTACCAGCGACCAGTCTGGCAAATGGCTGGAAGCAGGCTGGCGCGATTTCAAACGCACACCTGCCATTGGGCTTGCCTATGGTGCATTCTGTGTTTTAGCGGGTTATATCATTTTACTTAGTCTGTTTCAGTCGGGCCTGCCCTATCTGACCTTGCCTTTGGGGGCCGGCTTTATGCTGATTGCGCCGCTTTTGGCGGTGGGCCTGTATGAAACCAGCCGCCGCCTTGAAATGGGCGAAAACGTTACCCTGTGGCACAGCCTGAACGGCTTTCGCCGCAATCCCGGCCAGTTAGGTGCCATCGGCATTATTTTAATGCTGTTCTTTCTGGTCTGGTTTCAGGTGGCGATGTTTCTGTTTGCCCTGTTTTACAACGGCAATGTTCCCCCGCTTGATACCCTGATCTGGCAAACATTTTTTACCCGCGATGCAATGGTGTTTCTGATTACAGGGTCCATCCTTGGTGGCGTTTTTGCCATTACGGTGTTTGCCATCTCGCTGGTCACGATACCGCTTCTGGTGGATCGCGATATCGATGTCATTACGGCCCTTACCCTTAGCCTTCGCGCCTTTCGTGCCAACTGGCGCGTTTTAACCGGCTGGGCCGCTGCCCTTGCCGTGCTGGCCGCCTGTGGCATGGTGGTGTTCTTGCTGGGCCTGGCCGTTGTCATGCCGCTTTTGGGCCATGCCAGCTGGCACGCCTATCGCGGTTTGATCGACACCACAAACGCCGATGCCCCGCGTTTGCGCCGGGTTGTACCATAAAATATAAAAACACGGGAAGCCCCGGTAACAAAGGGCCTTCCCGTGTTAAAAACCCTGGCCGACACCAAAAACACCCCGTTATAACGGGAAAAGTTCACATGGCCGGCGCACGCGTTTTTTGGCAAATTACGGGTGCTTTAAACCTGCGCCATGCCACCATCCACACATAATTCCGCCCCGACAATAAAACCGGCCTCGTCGCTTGCCAAAAACAGCGCCGCACTGGCGACCTCTTCGGGGCGACCAAGACGGCCGGCAGGGATCAAATCGGTCAGGGTTTTTCGCACATCATCCGATACCGCATCAAACATGGCCGTATCAATCGGCCCGGGGCTGACAACATTCACCCGAATGCCCTTTGGGGCCAGTTCGTTTGCCCAACTGCGTGCAAATGCACGAATGGCCGCCTTGCTGGCCCCATAGGTGCCATATCCTACCGTGCCAATCATCCCGGCAATGGAACCGATCAGGACAATCGAACTGCCCGGTGGCATGAACGACACGGCCGCCTGCGCGGCAAATACCGGCGACCGCACGTTCAGACCAAAAATCTGGTCGAAATGCTCCGGCGTAACAGTTTCAAGTTCTGAATATGCCGATGTTCCGGCGTTGATTACCAAAACATCCAGTTTTCCATATTGTTTACCAATAACAGAAATCTGTTGAGCAATTTCATCCTGGTTAGCAGCATCGGCAACAATGCCAACAGCATTATGACCTATCCCGACAATAGCAGCATCAAGCGCATCCTGCCGACGACCGGTTATAATAACGCGCGCGCCCTCGCTCGCAAAACGTTCGGCTATTTTAAGGCCGATCCCACTGGCTCCTCCAATGATCAGGGCTGTTTTCTGGGTCAATCTTTCCATCGGAAAACTCCTTTTGTGATGATTGACGCCACGATATATAATGTATATCTAAGGTCAATAATGCACTTAATATAGCGTAGATATATAGGAGTATATCGCCGTGCCCGATGATATCGACGCCCCCTTGATTAACGTCTATCAAACCCGCCCGATACTGGAACAAATCGCCAATAAATGGTCTGTGCTGATTTTAACGGTTTTATGCCCGCGCCCGGCCCGTTTTAACCAGCTCATGCGCCGTCTTGACGGCATTACGCACAAGGCCCTGGCCGAGGCCCTGAAACGGCTGGAACGCAACGGACTTGTAAAACGCGAAGTTCTGCCGACAACACCCGTTGGTGTCGAATATTCGATCACCCCGCTTGGTCTGTCGTTGAAAAAACCGTTCGAGGCCCTTTATGACTGGGCCTTAACCCATGGCAGTGAACTTGAACAGGCACAAGCAGGCTATGATAAAAGAACACAATAATTGTGCCGTGCCCCAAACACTGACAGACTGAAATTCCGATCATAAATTCAATCTGCCACCCTGATACTCAACCAGCTTTTAAAAGGTAATTCTATGACCGGGCGTCGATTTTCAGCCTTCCTGTTCGATATGGACGGTACAATTATCAACAGTATCGAGGTTGCCATTGAAGCCTGGAGCCAATGGGCCGTTCGCCATGGCCTTGATGCTGCCGAAGTAACAAAAGCCATGCATGGCGTGCGCGCGGCTGAAACCATTGCCCGGTTTGGCCCGGCAGGCATTGACATCGACCACGAGGTTGCCTTGCTGACCGATGCCGAATTTAATGCCGTTGATAAAGTAAAACCCATTGCCGGTGCGGCCAGGTTTTTATCAGCCCTGCCCCGGGATCGCTGGGCAATTGTCACGTCATCGCCGCGCCGTCTTGCCTTGCAACGCATTACGGCGGCGGGTCTGCCCATGCCCGATATTTTGATCACCGCTGAAGATGTAAATGCAGGAAAACCGGCACCGGACTGTTTTATCGCCGCTGCCGAAAAACTGAACGTTGAAATTTCGAACTGCCTGGTGTGGGAAGATGCCCCGGCAGGTATCGCTGCTGGCAAAGCCGCGGGTGCCGACGTCATGATTGTCACAGCAACCCATGACAGCCCTGATGACAAGGCGGGTGAAACCATTATTGATTATCAAAACCTTGCCTGCGATATCGCCCCTGACGGGACCTTAACGCTTAAGGTGATTGCGTAACCGCGCAGCCAAAAACTGACACAGGGAAATAACAATGTCCTCAGCTTCATTTCTGGGTCTTCCGGCGCACCTTGCCGATGGCATCAACCCGCGCGCCGTGATTTTTGGCGCAGGGCACGGCAGCACCTATCCGGGCAAGGATAGCAGCGGTTATGCCATGGCGGCCGATGCCATCCGCGCAGCCAGCCAGGGCGACGCCCCCCTGATTGACCATTGGGATTTTGACCTCGACGGGCCCCTGTTTGACGGCAAACCGGTAAGCTGCATTGATGCAGGTAACATTCCGACCATCATGCACGAAAATGCAAATAACTGCCGCCTGGTGGAAGCAAAAACCCGCGAAATACTGGCAATGTCTGCCGTGCCAATTTTACTGGGAGGGGATGATTCCCTGCCCATACCTTTTTTCAACGGTTTTGCCGACCACGGACCGATCTGGATTTTGCAAATCGACGCCCATATTGACTGGCGCGACGAATTACACGGCGAACGATACGGTTATTCAAGCCCCATGCGCCGGGCCAGTGAAATGCCACATGTCGCGGGCATGGTGCAGGTTGGCCTTCGCAGTGTTGGCAGCGCACGCCAAACCGAAATTAACGCCGCCCGAAATTACGGCAGCCATTTTGTCACCGCACGCGACATACACGCACATGGCGTGGAAGCCGCGCTGCGCCACATCCCCCAGGGTGCGCAAGTGGTAATCACCCTCGATTGTGATGGGCTTGACCCTGCCATCATGCCCGGGGTGGCGGCCCGCACACCAGGCGGCCTTGGCTATACACAGGTTATTGATCTGATCGCCGGTGCGGGTACCCGTGCGCGCATTGCGGGGTTCGACCTGGTAGAACTTTATCCACCCGCCGATATTAATGGCATATCAGCCCTGGTTGCTGCACGCCTGCTGGTTAATGCAATTGGCACGATCGTGCGGCAACGCTAGGTGCCTGTGCCTTTTGCCTGCACGGCCATCAGAAAATACAGCTCGCACGCGGCGGCAGATATTGCCAACAACATTACAGGGTTTTCACACATCCACCGCGTGCGATGCGGCCTTTTTCCCGCCGGGACGCACCAGAAACGTCCCTAACACCACGCAGCCCAGCGTGATCAACAATTCAGGGCGTAATTCTTCGTTAAACAGGGCGACACCACCGATCAGGGTCGTCAATGCCATAACATACCCGATCTGGCTAAGATAAACCGGGCCTGCAACACGTTGCAGTTCGAAATGGCACATATACATCAGGGCAGCGACAACAATTTGAACCATGATAATCCCCCAAAGATAGCTCTGATCAATCGATGGAACCATCAGGGTGTCGCGCAGGGTTTCAAACCCAAGGCAATATAGTGCACTTGCCAGCATCATACCTGCCGCCAGCGGCACCGGGTTGGCCCCAACCGGCCAATCAGCCGTGCGATAAACATTGCCCATCGCCAGGCTAAGAGGAATGATCGCTGCAATCAGCAAATAAACCAGCAAAGTGCTATCGGGGGCCGATAATTGTGGCACATATAAAACCAATACGCCCGCAAACCCCGCCATCAGGCCCATCATCCGGCCAAGGCGGGCGCGCTCCAGCCCGACACACATGGATAACAGATACGTTATCAATGGCGGCATTGCGGTAAAGACCCCTGCCAGTGCCGCGCCCAAATACGGCACCATAAAATACCCCACCCCCATTGGCAGGGCCAGACTGACCAGCCCGGCAATAAAATAATAGCGCAAATAACGCGGCGCAAATGACGGCATATCCCGGCGCAAGGCCGAAATAATCAGCAGCACGCCCCCCGCACCAAGACACTGCCAGAATAAATAGGACAGGGGCGAAATACCCGCCCCAACCGCCAGCTTGGCAAGAAGAATGGATGCCCCGCCCAACATCCCTGCCCCTAACAGCAACAATAGTGCTTTCATTATCCACTCTTTCATTTCGGCCCCTGCCCCAGACACGCGACACGCGTTACGCCACTTTATTTTTTCACGCGATCGCAGTGTTTTTCGGGAACCAAAGCCTTTGGTAATGCTTTTGATAACAGGCAGATTACCACAGCGTTTTTTAATGATCGTGCCGTGTTTTTGCCCCAATTTATTTCCATTATGGAAATAATGATGGGGACTTTAGGGACAAAATGGACAGATTACGCGGACTGGAATGTTTTCGCAAAATTGCCGAACGCGGCAGTTTTGCTGCTGCTGCACGCGATTTAAACATGTCGCCCGGTGCCATTACCAAACAGATCAATGCACTGGAAGACATGCTGGGCATTCAGCTTATTGCGCGTACAACCCGACGCCTGAGCCTGACCGAAGCGGGCGAAACATATCTGTCGCGTATTTCCCTTATCCTGGATGACATGGATGACGCCAACGAAACCGTACGCGATCTGGGCCATGGCCCGCGCGGCTGTGTGCGCATTGCCGCCCCCACATCATTCGGGGTGATCAAACTGGCTCCGGCCATTGCCCGCCTGCTTAACACCCACCCGGACCTGTCGGTTGACCTGGTGCTGGATGACCGTCTTACCGATATTGTCGATGAGGGTTTTGACATCGCCTTGCGCGTTAGCGAAACACTGGCCGATTCATCCCTGATCGCACGGCGCATTGGCAGTTATTCACGTGTTTTGGTCGCAAGCCCGGCATATCTGGCAAAGAACAGCCCCATTACCCACCCCCATGACCTGTTGGGCCACGACTGCATTTTATTTAGCAGTGCGCAGCGTACCGGCCTGTGGCATTTTACCAATCCCGCCAATGGCAAGGAAATGGCTATCGAGGTTAGCGGTCGTTACCGCGTCAATAGCAGCCTTGCAATGCGCGATGTGCTAAAAGAAGGTTGCGGCATTACCTTGACACCGCGTCTGGTTGTGGAAGACCTTATCGCGCGGGGGGATCTTTCCTGTGTGCTGGCGGAGTATCTGCCGCGCAACCTTAATCTTTTTGCGTTAAGTGCGCCGCATCGGCACAAACTTCGTAAAATTCGCACTGTTACCGATTTTCTGGCAAAAGAACTTCGTATGGAAAACCGCGATTATGCCCCAAATGACTAACCTGCGTGCCCGATCGCCGCTGGCGGCCCTGTTTTGTGCCACAGCCATCGCCACCTGTGTTACCGCCGTTCCGGCGCAGGCACAGGAAAACACCGCCAAAGGCCCCCAGTCCCAGCGCACCCCGGACGATAAATGGGGCATATCATTATCGGTAGAAAACGACCTGTTTGTTGAAAACAATCAGGACCGGCATTTTACCAATGGTGTAAGGCTGGCCTTTATATCGCCCGAAGACAGCGCCCCTGCCGACTTTTTAAATGTCGCCAAGGAAATTCCGTTTTTTGCTTCGAACGGGCGCATCCGCACCAGCTATGCGCTGGGGCAAAGCATGTATACCCCCAGCGACATCACCATTGCCGAAAACCAGCCCAACGACCGCCCGTGGGCCGGGTATCTCTATGGCAGCCTGGGCTTGCTGTCCGATACCGGCCTTGGCTATGAAGGGCACGAGGATTACGCCCGGATTGATACCCTGGAACTGACATTGGGTGTTGTTGGCCCGGCATCGCTGACCGAACAAAGCCAGAAATTTGTTCATAAACTGATCGACAGCCCCGAACCCAAAGGCTGGGACAACCAGATCAAGAACGAACCGATCATTGGCCTGTCTTACGAACGCAAATATCGCGGCTGGGCCAAACAGGAACTTCTGGGTGTTGAAGCCGATTTAACCCCAAGCACCGGTTTCACCCTCGGCAATGGCTTTACCAATGCCGAAATTGGGGCAATGGCCCGGGTCGGCTTTGACTTACCCGCCGATTACGGCCCCCCGCGCATTCGCCCCAGCCTGCCCGGATCGGACTTTTTCAAACCCGATACCGATGGCTTCCCGCTAAGCGGTTATTTATTTGCCGGGGTTGTTGGCCGGGCTGTGGCACGCGACATCACGCTGGATGGCAACACATTCGCCGATAGTAATTCGGTCGATAAAAAACCGCTGGTTGGTGATTTGCAGGTTGGCTTTGCCGTTATTGTTGGCCAGGCCCGCATTACCTATACCCATGTGTACCGAACCAAGGAATTTTACGGCCAGAACGGCACCGACCAGTTTGGCGCCCTTTCAGTATCCATGCGATTCTAGCCTTGTACAGAACCGTATAAAAAACGGCTTGACTTAAAGCACGCTCTAACCCCTAGCGTCCTTTGCGTAAACGCGGGAAGGAAACGCCATGAAGATTGGTCAACTGGCAAGAAGCAGTGGTTTATCGGCCCATACGCTTCGTTATTACAAACGTATCGGGCTGCTGCCATTCGCAGATCGCGATGCATCGGGCCAACGTGATTATGATGAAACAATCCTGATCTGGATTGAGTTTTTAGGGCGGTTGAAAAACACTGGCATGCCCATTCGCACCATGCTGGCCTATGCCAATATGCGCAACGATGGTCCTGCCACCGAAAAAGCCCGGCATGATCTTCTCGTCGCCCACCGGGCGCACGTGCAGGCCACGATCGAAAATCTTCAGGCAAACCTTCTCGTCCTTGACACCAAAATCGCGGGCTATGCCGCGACCCTGCAAAGGACGCAAGATAATGACACATCAGCCCAACCCGGCACAGACAAGCCCGATTACCGAAACCCGGTTCCAACGCGGCCAACACGCCCTGGCAGAAATCGACGGTGAAGGCGGACAAAAAGTTGTCGATGCCCTGGCCGACATCGCCCCCGATTTCGCCCGTTATCTGATTGAATTTCCCTTTGGCGATATTTATACCCGCCCCGGCCTGTCCGTGCGGGATCGTGAAATCGCCACCATTGCCGCCTTAACCGCCATGGGCACCGCGACTGCGCAATTAAAGGTCCATATCGCAGCGGGCCTCAATGTAGGACTTACCCGCGATGAAATCGTCGAAATCCTAATGCAGATGGCGGTTTATGCCGGCTTCCCTGCCGCCTTGAATGGGCTTTTTGCCGCACAGGATGTGTTTGCCGAACATGATGAAACAGCCCGGGATGTTGCGACGTCAAACGCATAACATATCGCAAAAATAAATCCGGAATGATTTTTGGTATCGCGTGATCGAAACAAACAACCCCGCTGAAAATAATCCAGCGGGGTTGTTTGTTTTAAATACCATCGAAACGACGGCAGGCTGCCTGCACCTTATGACTTAGGTGTGGTCGGGCTGGCCTCATTGTCCTGCGCGGCACTTGTATTCACAGGCTCGATATCGTCAAAACCGTCATTGGTGGTATCAACAGACTCCTCGCTTGTGGTGTTTGCCGCAGTTTGAACGTCCTGGGTATTGACACCCTGAACGGAGGAAACCTGGCTGGTAATTGCTGTTGTCTGCGACGGTGCTGCCGCCACGGCCGCCGTGGTAATGACAGCCGCCTGCTGAGGGGCTGCCGTTGCCGCAGCCTTTGCCACCATCGCCGCCCGAGGCGGATCAAATCGGACCGCGGCAGTCGTAATGTCACCCGCCCGGTCTGGTGCCGCCGTCACGGCAGCCTGTGTAATTTGTACCAGAAAAGCAGGATGTACCGTTGCGGCTGCGATCGTGATTTCTCCTGCTTGGTTCGGGGCACTTGCCACTGCAGAAGCGACAACAGTGACAACAGCCAGACCATTTTCCTCTTTCACCTCAACACTGCTGCCTCCCGCAACGGCAACCGCAGTTGACGTAATCGTCGCAGCAGCATTCGGATTACGCTTGATTGCAGTTGAAGTCACAAGTCCCGCGATATAGGGCGAAAGGCCTTCTTGAGTCTTTCCACGACCCTGCAGGATCTGCTGAACGACCTGTGCCAAAGAAGCAGGGTCCGTTGACGCATCATTGATCGCTTGCTTTTCAGCATCAGTAAGTGACTGCGCAGAGTAACTTGAGGTAGTAGAAACAGTAACAGCTACACCAACAGCGGCGGCGGCTGCAACACCCGCAGCAGCAGCGGCGGCACCAATACCCAAATTACCAGCACCACTACCTGCTGCCCCGGCCCCTGCCGGGGCCCCTCCCCCGCTGGCACGGAAACCACTACTTGCCCCTGCCCCGGATGCGGCCTGTGCGAATGCAGACGATACATTTGCGGCAATCAGGCTTCCCGAAAGCGCTGCAATCACGGCAAAATTCATTAACCGATTCATCAATTTCGTCCCCACTTAAATGAAAAATACACCATTGCAACGATAGAGAGAGCAAACTGACTATATTGTATCGTAAAAAACATAAAATCGGCAATCGCTATAATTTTTATCGCAAAGTCGCGCAAAGCATAGCGAAATTTAACGAACCGGGCAAACAGCCGACCGATTTTACACAACTCTGCCGTTCCCTCCTGCACCCAAAACGACCAAGATGCATAATTGCCCCGGCAGATCCATCAAAACCCAAGACACGGAACAAGTGTGTTTTACAGAACGGATCAAAACGTTGCGGTAACGGCAAAAGAGCCCCTTTCAAGGCATGTAAAACCCGTCCACAGATAAAAACAGATGAACGGGTTTTGACGGTTTCGGTATCACACCGGATCGTTTTATTCAGCCCGCAAGGCCCGGTTAATTTCGGCGGATTATACCTGCCCGTCGCAAAACGGTTAACCCGGTATCAATTTTCCCGGGTTCATCAACCCTTTCGGGTCAATAGCGTTTTTAATTGCCCGCATCACAGCAATGGTATCGGGGCCATGTTCGGCCTCCATAAAGGCCAGTTTACCATAACCAATGCCATGTTCGCCGGTACAGGTGCCGCCAAGGCGGAGCGAGCGCATCACCATGCGTTCGTGCAAACGATGCGCTTCTGCGACCTCTTCGGGTTTTTCCGGGTCCAGCAGGATCAGGGTATGGAAATTGCCATCGCCAACATGCCCGACCATGGTGCAGGTCAGGATCGAGGCATCGCAATCCTCGCGGGTTTCCATGATGGCTTCGGCCAAACGTGAAATCGGCACGCAAACGTCGGTCGACATGCCGCGTTTGCCAGGCTCAAGCTGCAAGGCGGCATAATAGGCTTTGTGCCGGGCGGCCCACAATTTGGTGCGATCTTCAGCACGGGTCGCCCACTGGAATCCCTCGCCGCCAAATTCCTCGGCCACCGATTGCACAAATTCGGCCTGTTCCTTAACCCCGGCTTCGGTGCCATGAAATTCAAAAAACAGGGTCGGTTTTTCTTCATAGGTCATTTTGGAATAGGCATTGACCGCACGAATTTGCAACGCGTCCAGCAGTTCAATCCGTGCCACCGGAATACCGGCCTGAATGGTCATGATCGTGGTGTTTACCGCCGCTTCGACCGAGGGAAAGGCACAAACTGCGGCTGAAATGGCTTCGGGGATACCATACAGTTTCAGGCCAATTTCCGTGATAACACCAAGTGTCCCTTCTGAGCCAACAAACAACCGGGTCAGATCATAGCCCGCCGATGATTTGCGCGCCCGGTGGGCGGTTTTAATGATTTTGCCATCCGGCGTTACCACGGTCAGCGACAAAACATTGTCGCGCATGGTGCCATAACGCACCGCATTGGTGCCTGAGGCCCGGGTGGCCGTCATGCCCCCGATCGAGGCATTGGCCCCCGGATCAATCGGGAAAAACAACCCGGTATCGCGCAAATGTTCGTTAAGCTGTTCGCGCGTTACACCCGCCTGCACCCGGCAATCAAGGTCTTCGTTATGGATTTCCAAAATCTGGTCCATTTTGGAAACATCAATGCAAATACCGCCCTTTAGCGCGGCAACATGCCCTTCAAGCGACGACCCGGTGCCAAAGGGAATGATCGGCACATTATGATCGGCACACAGCTTAACCGTTTCGGCAACTTCTTCGGTCGAGGTGGCGAAAACCACTGCATCAGGCGGCGATGCATCGTGCCAGCCCTCATCCTTGCCATGATGATCAAGAACGGCCTGTGCCGTGGAAACGCGATCACCAAATTTCTCGCGCAGGGTTTCAATCAGGCTGGCCGGTACTGCGACCCGTTCATAATGATGATCTGACATGACGTTCCTCGTAAATCTGTATTAAGGCAGGAATCCCACCTGGTATTTTGCGTACCCTACGCCGGGACGATCAAAATTGGTATTACCTTTTAGCTGTTTAACGTAAAAAACCGCCCACGCAAACGTGGACGGTTCATATGGCACCATCGCAGTCAAACAGCCCGCAAGCCGAAAGACCAAAGACCGTTATTTACCCCAAAGACCGCTATTTACCCGTCTTCACATCATAAAACCCCGGAACATTCAAACGGGCATCGATCTCGACATCATCAAGGTCTTTGTGATTGCGCATATACATATTTGATGTATCGCGGGTCGGCTGGTGATCCCAGGACGTAATGCGCCCCCGGGTCAGGGCCTCATACACCAGCTTGCGGCGTTTCTGGCTGTTGATCACTTTTTTACGGAACGTATCCATGTCCCAGTTTTCGGCCAGTTCGGCGCGAAAGGCATCGCGGATTTCGCTGTGTTTGGGGTCATCAATAAGGTCGCAAACTTCGTCGGGGTCATTGATCAGATCAAACAGCATATCCGGGTCGGTTTGCGATGCGATATATTTATATGCCCCCCGCCGGATCATGATAATGGGCGACAATGCCCCTTCGCCGCAATATTCACCAATCACTTCATCATGGCCGCCATCGCCCTTGATGTGCGGCATCAGGCTGCGGCCATCAATAGGTTCTGCCGGGGCGGGAACTTTATCATCCCCCACCAGATCACGCAGGGTTGGCAAAATATCGATCAATGATACGGATTCCGAAACCCGTTTTTGCCCCCGGGCCCCCGGAAAGGCAAAAAACAACGGCACCCGGGCCGAGGGTTCATACCACGACATTTTATACCACATGCCGCGTTCGCCCAGCATATCGCCGTGATCGCCGCTAAATATTACTAGCGTATTGTCGGCCATGCCGGTTTCGCGCAAGGTACGCATCAACGACCCGACCAGGCAATCAACATAGCTGATCGACGCATAATAAGCCCGGCGCGCCTTTAACACATCCTCGTCGGTTACCGGTTCCTGGTCCAGATTATAAACATGACGCAGGCGTTGTGAATGCGGGTCAAGGTCTTCGGGCTTCATGTTGACATGAGGCGGGTCAATTTTGACCCCGTCATACATGTTCCAGAATTCAGGCCGGGCGTTATAGGGATCATGCGGATGGGTGAAAGAAACTGTCAAAAAGAACGGCCGGTCATCATGGCGTTGATCGCGCGCCACATCATACAAATAACGACGGGCCTCAAACACGGTTTCATCGTCAAAATCCAGCTGGTTGGATCGATAAACCGGGCCAGCCTGCGTCACCGACCCCATATTGTGATACCAGGTCGGGCGGTCTTCAAAATTGTCCCAGTCGCAATACCAGCCATAATCGGCAGGGTAAATATCGGCTGTTAAACGGTCTTCATAACCATGCAGCTGATCCGCCCCGCAAAAATGCATTTTGCCCGCCAATGCGGTGCGATACCCGGCGTGGCGAACATAATGGGCCAGGGTCGGAATATCAGACGCCAGATCCGATGCATTATCATAGGCTTCGATCCGGCCTGGTAACTGGCCGGTCATCAGGCAAAAACGTGATGGCGCACAAAGCGGGCTGTTGGTATAGGCCGAATCAAATACCACCGCATTTTCAGCCAGGGCATCAAGGTTCGGCGTTTTCACCACTTTATGCCCGTAAAGCGGCATGCAACGCGCGGCCAGCTGGTCGGCCATGACAAACAGAATATTCATCGGCTTCGATGTCATCTTTTTATGAACCCCCTGATTATATGTTTAAAAAACTGCATCACGACACGCCCTGAATTCGTCCGGCCTTGCTGATGTGCGGATCAATTATGCTGGTTTGTTTCACATTTGAATTATTCTTGTGAAGACAGCTTGTATTCATCCCTGCCATCAATAATATTGATGCCATGCGATATGGAAACATCCCGTCCCCTCATGCCCTGATTGCCTTTGAAGCTGCGGCGCGCTGCGGCAGTTTTACCCGTGCGGCACAGGAACTGGGCATTGGCCAACCTGCCGTCAGCCATCAGGTAACCGTGCTGGAAGAACAGCTAAACCAGCCGCTTTTTCGCCGCTTGCATCGGGGGGTGGCCCTGACCGGTGCCGGACAGGAACTTTATGACAGTGTAAGTGCCGCGCTGGGCCATATTGACCAGACAGTCGAAAATATCCGCACCCGGCGCGGATCACGCATCAGTGTTGGCACCGACTTTGCCTTTGCATCCTTTATTCTGATGCCGCATCTGGCCGATTTCACCACCCGTTTCCCTGATATCGAAGTTAATGTTGTCACCAATCAGACCGGGCGGTTTGGCATGGATGAAAATATTGATATCGAGCTGTCCTTCGGGCATTGCGGGCCTGACGGTATTTTATTGCTGGCCGAACAGGTGGCTCCGGTCTGCAGCCCCGCTTTTCTGGCCCGGTATGGCTTTGCCCAAACGCCCGATGCTTTATGCAAAATGCCGTTGCTGCATCTCGACAGTGAAATTAAAAATCGCTGGTTTAACTGGGAAAGCTGGCTTCACGCTGCCGGGCACACGCCAGCAACACCTCTAAGCGGCCACCGGTTTAACACCTATTTGCTGGTTTTATCTGCGGCCCTTTCCGGTCAGGGCGTTGCCCTGGGCTGGACAGCATTGTTACAGCAACATTTGCAAAGCGGACAACTGGTACCGGCCTGCCCCATTACCCTGTCATCGGAACGCGGTTATGTTTTAACATCGCGTTCAGCCCCCCGGCGGCAAAGCCAGGTCACTGCCTTTGCCAACTGGGCACGGGAAATTATCGCCTATGACAATATGAAGCCCTTTGGTACCGCGCCAGAAGATAGCGCACCCGATAATCCTGATGTCGCATAAACAGAAACCACCAGCCATCACCAGCCACTGGCAGCGGCTTGGCAATCTCTGCGTGTCGCCACACCGGCCCCAACCGAAGCGGGCGTTTTCTCAGCCCTTGTTGCGATCCTTGGGCAAGGCTGCGGAAATACGGTCGGCCAGGCGCGAAAATGGCAGGCTTTGCAACCACACTGTTCCCGGTCCTTCCAGGGTTGTTACAAACAGCCCTTCGCCCCCAAACAGGGCATTGCGAAAACCGCCAACAAAATCGATGGAATAATCAACATTGTCGGTCAGGGCAACCAGCGACCCGGTATCCACCCGCATTTTCTGGCCGGGGTGTAAATCCTTGCGCACAATCGTGCCACCGGCATGAACAAACACCATGCCATCGCCCGTTAAACGTTGAAGAATAAAACCTTCACCACCAAACAACCCGGCCCCCAGGCGTTTGGAAAAGGCAACATCAATGTCAATCCCGGCTGCGGCACATAAAAAGCCGTCCTTCTGGCATAAAACCTGTCCGCCAAAATCATGCAGGTTAATATCAATCACCTTGCCGGGATAAGGGGCGGCAAAGGCCACATGCCCCTTGCCTGCTCCTTCATATACAAAGCTGGTAATGAAAAAACTTTCCCCGGTCAGCATCCGTTTAAACCCTGAAAACAGGCCGCCACCGGTATTGGTCTGCATGGAAATACCAGCGCCCATATACATCATGGCTCCGGCTTCGGCGCGCACACCTTCGCCGGGGTCAAGTTCGATCTCGACCAGTTGCATCTCGCTGCCAATGATTTTGTAATCGATAATATCTGCCACGGGTTTTCCTTTGTGTTTCCTTGGCCAGGCCAGTTTGCCCACACACCATACCAACGCCTGATGATCAAAACCAATCAACAGGCCCCTTAAGTAGCGGGCAAGCCACGGAAAACCACTATAATCAAAATTCGCCCTCAAAGCAGGGCAATATTGTGACGTTTCACCGTCCGTCTCCTCACACCCCTTTGACAATTCACGCAAAACTTGCATTATACCCTACCCAAACATACAGGGCGAAAAATGGGGCGGGGATGGTCGATCAGGGGCTGGCAAATTTTGCTGGGGCTATTGTTGCCCCTGCTGTTGGGCGCGTGCGAAAAACAGGACCTTTATAAGTTCAATATTTGCCGGCTTGCCCTGCCAGGCGTTGAAAATACTGGCCTTCGCTTCCATCTTCTGACCCGCCCCGACATTGATAAAGGTAGCGACACCGTTACACTGATTTATCAAATCCTGCCCGATAGTATCCCCTATCACGGCGATAATGACGGTGCCCTCTCCGATGACATCCCCCTGCTGGGTCAAGGGTCACCTGCCTTTGCGCATAGTATTACCTGCCAGTTTGCCAGGGCCGCTTCACCCGGTTTACGTGTTCCACTCATCGGGGTCACGACATCGCGCTTTGGCCCCCTGCCCGACAGCCAGCTTACCCTGCTTGACCGGTTCTGGATCAACCGTATTGGCCGCAGTGCCCTGCAGTTTTTCGATGATGAAAGCCGCACCGCCACCCTGCCCGATGTGCCCGACATTGGCGATAAAGCCGCCTTTGCCGCCCAGCTTACCCTGTCGAGCCTGTCACGCGGCGCGGTTTACGCGTTGCTGGCCCTGCCCTTTACCCTGATTTACGGCCTGATAGGCCGCATCAACCTTGCCTTTGGCGAAATGCTGATGGTCGGCGGGGTGGCCGCAATGGTTGCCAGCCAGGCAGTGGTCGGCAGCATTGGCTGGCACATCACCCTGATTGTGACATGCGCGATTGTTGCGGCAATAACCTATGGTGCCGGGCTCGGGCATGTGTCGTGGCGCTGGGTTTTTGGGCCTCTGGGGCGTTTTCGCGCAGGGGGGCAGGCAATGATTGTGGCATCACTTGGCTGTGTGCTGGTTATTCAGGAATTTGTGCGCATCGCGTGGTCGGCACGCAATTTTAACCTGCCGCCAGTCTGGCAGTTTACCCTGCCTGTGGCGCGCGGCGGGCATTTTATCGTTAATATTGACGAGTTCGACATACTTGCCGTTCTGTTGGCCGGGGCCATGTGCGTTATTTTACATGGTTTAATGCGCAACACGCCCTATGGTCGCGCCTGGCACGCCATCAGCCAGGACCGTTTTGCCGCCGCCCTGTGTGGTGTGCGCCTGCATCGTATCGAAGCCCAAACCTTTGCCCTGGCCGGTTTGTTATGCGGGCTTGCCGGGGCAATATTGGCGCTGCGTTATGGCGTAATCAATTTTCATTCCGGCACCATGTTTGGCTTCAAGGCATTAACCGCTGCCATCCTTGGCGGTATTGGTGTCATCCGCGGGGCGTGGCTGGGGGGGCTATTGCTCGGGCTGCTCGAATCCCTCTGGACCGGCTATTTCGGCGACCCATACCGCGATGCCGCCGTGTTTGGCCTGCTGGCTCTGGTGCTGATATTAAAGCCCGAAGGACTTTTGGGGGTTAACAACCGGCATGACAGTCTGTTGGCAACTCGAAGCCCATAAACCCCGGCGTTACGCCATCTTTCGTTTAATAATACCCGTTACGGGACGGAGTATGAACAGCCCCGCCTCGCAACAGGTATTTAATCTGATCAGGTGCTGTGTGCCATTTCACGCCGCTTGAACGGCCCGAACGGAATTTCGGACGGTGCAAATGTTTCGGCCGATGCCCGGTCCCAGCGGCTGTGCCAATCTGACAGCGCCGGAATTTCGGGGCCAGAGACCAGAAAACCTTCTGGCAGATAAGGGTAAACCTCGTTCCCATCCAGAAACTCGTTATCCTTTTGCCGAAACATAAAGTGATAGGGCATAAAACCGCGCGGGTCGCGCAACCCGGCTGCCCCGGTGATTTCGCCCAACGCATGGAGTGTGTTGTGGTGAAAACGGGCAACACGGTCGCTTTTATCGCCCACATCAATGGCGCGCTGGCGCATTGGATCCTGGGTGGCGATGCCAACCGGGCATTTATTGGTATGGCACGACTGCGCCTGAATACATCCCAGCGCAAACATGAAACCGCGCGCGGCATTACACCAGTCAGCGCCCATCGCCAGGGTCTGGGCAATATCAAACGCCGACACAATTTTACCCGCCGCGCCAATTTTTATATGCTCACGCACTCCGGCCCCGCGCAGGGCATTATGCACAAAGGTCAGGCCTTCATGCATCGGCATGCCAACGCGGTTGGCAAATTCAACCGGTGCGGCCCCGGTGCCGCCCTCCTTGCCATCAACCACAATAAAGTCAGGCAAGATTCCGGTTTTGAGCATCGCCTTGATAATGCACATAAATTCACGACGATGACCAATACACAGCTTAAAGCCAACCGGCTTGCCGCCCGAAAGATCGCGCAGCTTGCCGATAAATTCCATTAAGCCAACCGGCGTGGAAAAAGTGCTGTGCCCAGCGGGCGACACACAATCAATCCCCATCGGAATGCCCCGCGCCTCGGAAATTTCCTCGGTAATTTTGGCAGCAGGCAACATACCGCCATGGCCGGGTTTGGCCCCCTGGCTTAACTTCACTTCGATCATTTTGACCTGCGGGTCGGCAGCCGTTTCGGCGAATTTTTCTGCCGAAAAAGTCCCGTCCTCATTACGACAGCCAAAATAACCCGACGCTACCTGATAAATCAGATCACCGCCGCCCTGACGGTGATACCGGCTAATGCTGCCTTCGCCGGTATCGTGGGCAAAGCCGCCCTTTCGCGCGCCGGTATTCAACGCCAGAATGGCATTTCCCGAAAGCGAGCCAAAGCTCATGGCGGAAATATTGTAAAGACTGGCGTCATAGGGCTGCTTGCAGGCCGGGCCACCGACACGCACCCGAAAATCGGCATCGATAATGGCCGTCGGTGTGACCGAATGGGTCAACCAGGCATAGCCGGAACTGTAAACATCCTCAATCGTGCCAAACGGGCGTTTATCCTCAACCCCTTTAGCCCGCTGATAAACCAGTCCCCGGTCCTGACGGCTGAAGGGCAACTTTTCCTGATCCCCTTCCAGCATATACTGGCGAATTTCGGGGCGAAAACTTTCCAGAATAAACCGGATATGGCCGCTAACCGGATAGTTCCGCAAAATGGAATGCCTGTTCTGGCGAATGTCATACCAGCCCACCAGCATCAAGGCACCAAACACCAGGGCAGGCACCCATAACCACGCCCCCCAGAACGGCACACAAAGTACCGACACAATCGCAAGAAGCGTCACGCCTGCAAGAACCGCGTAACGTTGATACTGGATTAGGAAATTCAAGGTGAGCCTGTCCTGTCGAATAAAGCGGGAAAAAGGGTAGCGCAATTAGTTACCGTACCCGGCAACTGTAACCATTTCATCCACCTCAGCAAGCCTTGAATACCAAGACCAATACAGTCTGCGTAAAGAAACTGGCCAGAACATCATAGGGTACAGCAAAAAAACGAGCGCTTCGAATCTTCATTCACCGCCTAAAAAACCTGGATCTCAAAAAAAATAACCAGGTGAAAAAAAATATTGACCTGGATTTAAAAAAATAGCATCCTGGATCTAATGAATTCAACCGGAGAACGACAATGGAACCGACTAGATCCCTTGGCGATATAGCCAACAACATTGATTCACAAGTTCAAACCCTGACCGTATTGGTCGGGGAAAATTTAGGGTACACCACGCTAAAAACGTCGATGACACTACGCCAGTTCATTGACATGTCGTGGGTAGCCAACAAAAGTAACAACTCATCCCATGAGGCATTCAAAGAAGAAGCGATTGCTCAAAGAAACTTGATCCCTGCCCATGTCAAAGGTCTAGCCCAATACACGTTAATGGGACTTGTTAAGTCACAAGTTAGAATAAGAAACAAACAGGGAAAGTCGGTTTCAGAAGAAATTAAAAAAATCGCTTCATCATTACCAAATGGCCCGTATGCCTCATTACAACCTGTCGTTTGCAACATCAGGAATTGCCAGTTCGGGGGCACTGACTTACAGGTGCAACCGATAAAAGATCGACTAGATATTGATACTGGTGTTTACAAAGTCCCATTAGGACAACGTCAATTACTATATGTGGTTGACGGCCAACATCGACGCGCAGGATTTGAACAAGTTCTCGATTTTTTAAAAGATGTCTGCAGAACATACAAATATCCAAAACGAGGTATATTTTCACCTTCTAACTATAATGGAGAGATAATCAGTGAATCAGAAAACGAGTTTTGGCAAGATGTTCTTGATTTAGCCTTGACCCGATCGACACTTGCTATAGAAATCCATCTCGGATTGAATGCTGAGCAAGAACAGCAAATGTTTGTCGATCTAAACTCTAAATCAAAAACTGTCCAAGTTTCGTTTGTAAATAGCTTCGACCATGCTGACCCGATCAACAAATACATTAACGACGTACTAATTTCAGAAAAAATTTTGCCATTTCAACCTTCTGACGAAGATCAATCAGATTGGCACAAAGACAGAGGGCAACTAAAAAGAAAAGATTTAAAACAAATAAATAGCTTACTTTTACTTGGGAAAACGACCTCAAACACGGCCACTCCGTCTATCATCGAAGAGAGATCTGAGTTTGGTAGAAAATTTTGGAACGCTGTCTCGAATATTAAACACTTCGGAAAAGATGGTGCCAAAGCCAAAACTATTTCACAACAGCCTGTCGTATTAAAGGCATTAGCGAAACTATCTTTTGACCTCGGCTATGGAACACCTGCAATTAGAAATCAACAGTCTTTGAGCAAATTATTTTCCGAAATTAAAGATGGTAAACTAAGCTTTAGCCACGAAAACGAAGTATGGCGATCGTTATTTTACAATGAAGAAGATAGAAATAAAAAATTTCCCGGCATCGAGGAATATATATACATCCCAAGTCAAACCAACCTTGATGCAGGGACTTGGGATGAAGACAACAAATGGGTGAGATACGGATCGAGACACAATGACATTTATCCTCGCTTAGGAGATATCATTCGTTTTCAATTAGGTCTCCCCCCCCGTCCAACGGTAAAAAAGTCAATTGAAAACGACAAAAATAAGAAATTAGCCGAAGAACTTCTAAAGGACTTCGACTTGTCTTCTTTTGAGTAAAATGCCCGATACATTCCTCGAAAAATTCAACGTATCTTCCGTTACTAGTAAACAAAAAAGCCGCCCGGTTTCCCGGGCGGCAAGTTTTTAAGGGAGCATCACTTGATGCCGGGCTGCTGAAGGGAGCAGCCCTTTATGGGGTGCTGGCGAACAAATGCCCGAGATGGGGGTCTCAGGCTTTGCCGTAACCGCCACCACCCGGGGTCTCGATGATGAAAACATCACCGGGATTCATTTCGGCACCATCAGTGCCCTTAAGTTCAACAATGGTGCCATTGGTGCGTTCCACCGCGTTGCGGCCAAGCTTGCCCGGTTTGCCCCCGGCAACAGCCTGGACCGGCACACGGCGATGGTTGGACAGGATGGATGCCGTCATTTTTTCAAGGAAACGGATGCGGCGCACGGTGCCATCCCCGCCCTTGAATTCGCCATCGCCACCCGAACCGGTACGAATACCAAAGCTTTCCAGCAAGACCGGGAAACGCCATTCCAGCACTTCGGGGTCGGTCAGGCGGGAATTGGTCATGTGCGTATGCACACCCGACGTGCCATTATAGCCCGGACCAGCACCGGTGCCGCCGCAGATGGTTTCGTAATACTGGTGTTCGTCATTGCCATAGGTGAAGTTGTTCATGGTGCCCTGCGCGCCCGACATGGTGCCAAGGGCGGCATAAAGAGCATCGGTAACATGCTGGCTGGTTTCAACGTTTCCGGCCACAACCGCAGCAGGATGAACCGGGTTCAGCATCGAACCTTCGGGTACAATCAAATCCACCGGTTTCAGACAGCCGGCATTAAGCGGAATGTCATCATCCACCAGCGTTCTGAACACATACAGCACAGCCGCCCGTGTTACCGCAGATGGTGCGTTGAAGTTATTATCAAGCTGCGAGGATGTACCTGTGAAATCAACCGTTGCCGAACGGTCGGCCTTGTTGATGGTAACCTTGACACGCACAACCGCGCCATTATCCATTTCATAGGCAAATTCACCGTCATTCAGGCCTTCCAGCACGCGACGAACGCTTTCTTCGGCGTTGTCCTGCACATGTTTCATATAGGCATGAACCACATCAAGGCCGAAATGATCGACCATTTTACGCAGTTCCTGAACACCCTTTTCATTGGCGGCAATCTGGGCCTGCAAATCGGCAATGTTCTGATAAGGGTTGCGCGCCGGATAGGTCGCCCCTTCGAGCAGGGCAGTTAAACCGGCTTCATCGAACTTGCCCTGATCCACCAGTTTGAAATTGTCGATCAGAACGCCTTCTTCCTCAAGCACACGGGAATTGGGCGGCATGGAACCCGGCGTGATCCCGCCAACATCGGCATGGTGCCCGCGCGATGCCACATAAAACAGAATGTCCTTGCCTGCGTCGTCAAACACCGGGGTGATGGCGGTAATGTCGGGCAAATGGGTGCCGCCATTATAGGGATCGTTCAGGATATAAACGTCGCCCGCTTTCATTTTACCGGCGTTTTTGGTCATCACCGCCTGAACCGATTCCCCCATCGATCCCAGATGCACCGGCATATGTGGGGCATTGGCAATCAACAGGCCTTGCTGGTCAAACAGCGCACAGGAGAAATCCAGCCGTTCCTTGATATTGACAGAATAGGAGGTATTGGCAAGCGTTACACCCATCTGTTCAGCAATATTCATGAACAGATTGTTGAACACTTCCAGCATCACCGGGTCGGCTTCGGTGCCAATGGCTTCGGTGCGCTTTAAGGGCACAACACGCGTCACCACCAAATGGTCACGTCCATTGACCCTGGCTTCCCAGCCCGGATCAATCACGGTTGTGCCAACCGGTTCGACAATTACGCACGGGCCACTCACCACCGCGCCCGGCTTCATGTCTTCGCGCTTGTAAAACGGAGTCTGATGGGCTTCACCGCCAAATACCACCCGGCGGGTTGCAAGGGCCGTTACCTTGCTATCCCCGACTTCAACGGCTTGCGCATCGGGCAGGCTTTCGGTTTCGCCAATGGCTTCAACGGCCACGGCTTCCACCACCAGCGGCTTTTCTTCCATCACAAAGCCATAACGCTGTTTGTGCTGGTCTTCAAACTGGGCCTTGATGTCGTCCGCCGTGCCAAAATCAACGATGAGCGGATTATCCGTACCATCATAACGCAGATGCAGCTTTTTCAGCAGGCGGATTTTATCATCACCAATGCCCTGTTCGTGCAGTTCGGCACGGGCTTCAACACCCAGCTTATCAAGTTGCCGGTCCAGATTTGCCAGTTCTTCGGTTTTAAGACGGGCTTCAACGGCCTGTTCGCGCATCGCCCGAATATCGGCCAGCCCCATGCCATAGGCCGACAAAACCCCGGCAAACGGATGGACAAATACCCGCGTCATGCCCAGCGTATCGGCCACCTGGCAGGCATGCTGCCCGCCGGCCCCGCCGAAACATTGCAAAATATAATCCGACACATCATAGCCACGCTGCACCGAAATCTGCTTGATCGCGTTGGCCATATTTTCAACGGCAATGCGCAAAAAGCCTTCGGCGACTTCTTCGCTGGTCATGTCATTGCCCGTATCGGATTTAATTTTAGCCGCCATTTCGGCAAAGCGGGTTTTAACCGCTTCATCATCAAGCGGTTCGTT
This sequence comes from Thalassospira sp. MCCC 1A01428, assembly GCF_002115825.1. GTDB lineage: Bacteria > Pseudomonadota > Alphaproteobacteria > Rhodospirillales > Thalassospiraceae > Thalassospira. Next base: position 48,337 of record NZ_JFJZ01000003.1, read on the forward strand.
GCCTTCGGGGCCAAAAACCGGCGGGAAGAAATCGGGCTGAACCTTGCCCAGCATCACGTTAATATCGGTAACGGCCAGTTGCCCGCCCCGGCGATAGGCCGCCGGCCCGGGATTGGCCCCGGCACTGTCCGGGCCAACCCGAAAACGCGAACCATCAAAATGCAGGATCGACCCGCCACCTGCGGCAACGGTGTGAATTTTCATCATCGGCGCGCGCATCCGCACCCCGGCGACCTGGGTTTCAAAATCGCGTTCATATTCGCCGTCATAATGCGAAACGTCGGTCGAGGTGCCGCCCATGTCAAAGCCGATGACCTGTTGATAGCCATCCATTTCGGCTGTGCGAACCATGCCGACAACACCGCCCGCCGGACCGGACAAAATGGCATCCTTGCCCTGGAATTTTGACGCATCGGTCAAACCGCCATTGGACTGCATGAACATCAGTTTCACACCGCCAAGCTGGCCTGCAACCTGATCGACATAGCGCCGCAAAATCGGCGACAGATAGGCATCAACAACGGTGGTATCGCCGCGCGAGACCAGTTTCATCAGCGGGCTGACTTCGTGGCTGACCGAAACCTGGGTAAAGCCGATATCCCGGGCAATTTCAGCCGCCGCCACCTCGTGCGCGCTATAGCGATAGCCGTGCATAAACACAATGGCACAGGCACGAATGCCGTCGTCAAAGGCGGTTTGCAAATCGTAACGCAAACAGTCACGATCCAGCGCTGTCAGTTCCTCGCCCTGGGCGTTAAACCGTTCGGACGCCTCGATCACCTGCTCATACAGGCTTTCGGGCAGTTTAATGTTGCGATCAAACAGCCGGGGCCGGTTTTGATAGGCAATGCGCAGGGCATCCCGGAAGCCCGCTGTGGTAACCAGAACAGTCCGGTCACCTTTGCGTTCCAAAAGCGCATTGGTGGCAACCGTTGTGCCCATTTTAACAGCGTCGATCATATGCGCCGGAATGGCATCACCAGGGGCGACATTTAACAATTCACGAATGCCCTGAATGGCGGCATCCTTATAACGTTCCGGATTTTCCGAAAGCAGCTTGTGGGTTAAAAGTGTTCCATCGGGCTTGCGGGCAACAATATCGGTAAAGGTGCCGCCACGGTCCACCCAGAACTGCCATTTTGCGGTATCAGCGGTGTTGGTTCGGGTCGTGTTTTGGTCAAGCGAAGCCATGATGCTTACTCCTTCAGCATCCGAAATTCAGAAATAGCAAGAAAGCAGGACCGGCAATGCCGGTCGCACATTGCCTAGTTCATTTGCGTCGGCAGCCAGGTGGCAATGCCGGGGAAAATCGTGATCAGGGCCACAGCCGCCATCAGCAGAAAGAAAAACGGCAGGGCCGCAAGGGCGATGGAAAACAGGTTTTTCCCGGTAAGCCCTTGCAAAACAAAAAGGTTAAAGCCAACAGGCGGGGTGATTTGCGACATTTCAACCACCAGAACCACATAAATGCCAAACCATAAAAGGTCGATATTTGCGGCCTGTACCATAGGCAGGATGACCGATGTGGTCAGCACCACCACCGAAATACCATCGAGAAAACAGCCCATAACGATAAAGAACAGGGTCAACATCGCAAGCAGGGCATAGGGCGACAGGTTCATATCCGAAATCAACCCGGCCAGTTCCCGCGGGATACCGGTAAAGCCCATGGCGACGGTTAATATCGACGCCCCGGCCAAAATAAAGCAGATCATACAGGATGTACGGGTCGCCCCCATCAGGCCATCGACAAAGCTGGCCCAGTTCAGGGTGCGGCTGAAGCCCGATAAAACCAGCGCGCCAACCACACCAAAGGCCGCGGCCTCGGTCGGGGTGGCAATACCGCCATAAATAGAGCCAATAACAGCGGTAATCAGCAAGATCACCGGAATAAGCCGGCCCGACGCCCGGATTTTATCCATGAAAGGCATACTCGGCGCTGCGGGGGGCATTTTGTCCTTGTGAATGGTTGCCCAGATCATGACAAAGCCCATAAACATGACAATCAGCATAATCCCCGGCAACACACCGGCAATAAACAGCCGCGCAATGGAAAGTTCGGCCGACACGCCATAGACAATCAGAATAATTGACGGCGGAATAAGCAAACCCAGCGTGCCAGACCCGGCAAGGGTGCCCAAAATCAGCTTGTCGGCATAGCCCTGCTTGCGCAGTTCGGGGATCGACATGCGGCCAATGGTGGCCGCTGTTGCCGCCGAGGACCCCGACACAGCAGCGAAAATGCCGCAGCCCAGAATATTCACATGCAACAGGCGACCGGGCAATTTGTTAAGCCACGGGGCCAGGCCGGTAAACATGTCTTCGGACAGACGGGACCGAAACAGGATTTCGCCCATCCAGATAAAAAGCGGCAATGGCGCAAGCGACCAGGTGGCAATGCTGCTCCAGGCGGTGGTTGCCATAACCGGGCCGGTTTGCGCGCCCGAAAAGAATTCAAGACCAATGATGCCAATGGCAAACAGCGACAATGCAACCCACAGACCTGCGCCGAGAAACAAAAACAGCAGCGCCATCAGGAACAGGCCGATTTCAAGTACTTCCATAGTAACCTTACTCCCCTATTCGGTCATGTCGCTGGTTTCGCGATCGGCAAAAACAGTTGCGCGACCACAAATCGTATCGATAAGCCCTTCGACCAGGGCCAGTGTCAGCATCGCCAGACCAAAGGTCATGGCCGTTTGCGGTATCCATAACGGGAAGGCCAGCACACCGGCCGAGGCATCGCCATATGAATAACTTTCCTGCGACAGCACGCCCATCCACCAGGTAAAATACCCGGCCAGAAACACGGCAAATACCAGCGTTAGCAATTCCATAACCCGGCGCGCGGTGCCCTGAAGATGGCTGATAACCAGCAACACCCGAATATGCGACCCCTGCCGCAAGGACGGCCCAAGGGCAAGAAACGTACCCGCGGCCAGGCAAAAACCTGCCAGTTCATTGGCATCGGGGATGACATGGCCCAACAGGCGCCCAATGGACTGTGAAAGAATAAGCAGTGCGATCGTCACCAGAAACACAGCTGCCAAAATCGATGTTATTCCAAAAAGAATATCCAGTGATTTACGCACAACAATCCCCTTTCCGCCCGGCATACCCGGTGGTTGACATTGATAGACAGAATATCATTTTGACGGTTGGTTGTCCGGGGTCTGGATTGGCATCAGACCCCGGCACCCACAGGGAGGATGTTATTTCTTGTAGGCGTCGATAATAGCCTGGCCTTCGGCGCCGGTTTCTTTCAACCAGTCCGCCACCATTTTATCACCAACTTTTGCCAGGCCGTCTTTAAGTTCGGCACTGGGGGCGGCAACATTCATGCCGTTTTCTTTAAGTTCGGCTTTTTTGGCATCGGCTTCTGCCATGCTCATTTTCCAGCCGCGGTCCTCGGCTTTGGCTGCCGCATCCATCACGGCTTTCTGCACGTCTGCCGACAGGTGATCAAACGATTTGGCATTTACGATCACCATGTTTTTGGGCAACCATGCCTGCACGTCATAAAAATTATCAACAAAGTCCCATGCCTTGGAATTGGCACCGGTCGAAGGTGAAGTCATCATGGCTTCAACAATGCCGGTGGCAAAGGCAGTCGGAATTTCGGGTACTTCAACCTGGGTTGCAACCATGCCGGTCAGTTGGGCCAACTGCGAGGTGGTGGTGTTATATGCCCGGAATTTAAGCCCCTTAAGATCGGCAACCGAATTGACTTCCTTGGCGGTGTAAAGGCCCTGTGACGGCCACGGAACCGCATAAAGAACTTTCAGGCCGTCTTTTTCCAGCTTGGCTTCAATGGCCTGGCGCGATGCATCCCACAGTTTTTTGGCATCATCATAGCTGGTTGCCAGGAACGGGATCGCATCGACGGTGTAAATCGGGTCTTCATTGGCCAGCAGCGAAATCAGCACTTCGCCAATCGGCACCAGGCCACGTTGCACTGACCGTTTGATTTCCGCGTGTTTAAACAGCGAGCCACCCGAATGAACCGTCAGGGCCAGTTCGCCATTGGTTGCAGTTTCGATATCCTTGGCAAATTCCACAATGTTCTGGGTATGGAATGTTGCATCAGGATAAGGCGTTGCCATGTCCCATTTTTCAGCCGCCATTGCCGCCCCTGCCGAAAAAGTCATCGCCGCCAGAGCAACTGCCGAAAGAGCTTTCTTCATCATTTTTCAGTCTCCCATTTTTGGTTTTTGGATCAGCCTTCCAACAAAACGGTCACATTTTATCGTTATTTTGTCAACGTCATTTCAAGGCAGCCATGCAAAAAGCTGGATGCACATTTTTTAATCATCCCAAACCAGGGCCAATCCGTTGAAACAAAAAGCGCATTCGTTAAATCTGATACGTATTGTGCAATTATGAAAAAACAAAACGGCGGCTTCCGATTCAGGAAACCGCCGCTTTTTTGAATGATTTTTTAAAAAACCAGACTCGAAACGTTAAAAAAACGCCCCGGTTTTACATGGCACTGGCCGAGCGCGATGCCTGGTCATAAACCCCCGAAATCGCGCGCAGGGTTTTGGCCACATCGCCAACTTCTGCACGGTTAACACCAAGGCGTTCAAATGTTTCGATCAGGCAGGCTTCGCGCACTTCACGATAACGCTGGCACAATTCGCGACCTTCTTTCGAGGTGGCATAATGCACTTCCTTGCCCCGTTTAATGCCATCAACAAACCCCAGTTTGCGCAGTTTCTTCAGCGCATAATTCACCAGATGGCTGTCTTCGACATTTAGAACAAAACAGACTTCGGACAGGCTTTTTTCGCGTTCACGAGAATTGACGTTATGCAGAACAAGAATATCCAGAATGGAAAGATCCGGCACCCCGGCGGCCCGCATACAGCGCACAACCCACCGGTTAAAGGCGTTGCCCGACAAGGTTAGCGCAAATTCAAGTTCGGATAATTCAGCTGCACGCTCGGAAACCAAATGCGATGACGAGACGATATATTGTTTATCTGCCATGTTCGACGTTCCAGTTCTTTTTATAATATATACAACCGAACCGCGTATCGAATGGCACAATCATCCGATCGGTAGAAAACGGTTTATCGTTGTTTTATCGTAAAAAAAGGTGCATCGACAAGCGTAGATGCACCTTCCTTTATCAACAACTTGTCATCAAAGCGCGCGCATTCTGGTAAGGAAGCCGGTAATCTCCTGCTGAAGATGGTTATTTTGCGTTCCCAGATCATTGGCAGACTGGTTTACATCGTTGGCCGCAACATTGGTTTTGGACACAGCACCGCTCACCCCGACCATCGCCGACGATATTTCTTCGGTGCCACTTGCTGCCTGTTCAACATTTTGCGAAATCTCGCTGGTGGCAGCGGTTTGTTCCTCGATCGCGGCAGCAACAGCCGCGGCACGTTCGCTGATTTCTGAAATCATGCCGACAATTTCCTCGATCGCGGTTACCGCATCGCGCGAGGCTCCCTGAATACCGGTAACCTGTGCCGTAATTTCCTGGGTGGCACGCCCGGTTTGGGTCGCCAGGTTTTTAACCTCGCTTGCAACCACGGCAAACCCCTTGCCCGCATCACCTGCACGGGCCGCTTCAATCGTGGCATTCAAGGCCAGCAAATTGGTTTGTCCGGCAATATCGCTGATCAGGCCAATCACTTCGCCAATACGGATCGCGGCATTATCAAGCCCCTGAATATTATCGCTGGTAATACGGGCCCGTTCCGATGCGGCCAGGGCCATGTTTGACGTATCACTAACCTGCGACGAAATTTCATTGATCGATGCCGAAAGCTCGGTTGCTGCCGTCGCCACCAGTTGCACATTGGCCGATGCTTCCTCGGTGCCGGCCGAAACCGCAACCGATTGCTTGCTGGCGATATCAGCACTTTCGCGCAACACCCCCGAAGATTGATGCAACCTCTCAACAGCCTGGTCCACAGATGCCATAACCTTGACAACGACTTCGTCAAATTCACGAATGTTGCGTTCCTGGGCTTCCATGCGCAAACGGCGGCGTTCTTCCTGCTTGCGTTGTTCTTCCTCAAGTTTGCGACGCTCGATACCGTTTTCACGAAACACCAGCACCGCCCGCCCCATCTCGCCAATTTCGTCCTTGCGCGATGCCTCTGACAAATCGACAGAAAAATCGTTATCAGCCAGCCGCGTCATTTTTCCGGTCAGGGCCGTAATTGCCGCCACAATCGCGCGCGACAGCAACCCGCAAAGCACAATCAGAACCAGCGCCCCAATGACGAAGGCGGCAATGCTGAACCGCAAACCATTTTCGGCAATCATTTCCGCTTCTGCACGTTTGTCTTCGGCATAGGCTTCAATTTCACTCAACAAGGCATCAAGCAACGGTTCGGCCTGGGAGAAATAGTCACTTAAAATCGTCAGCGATTGTTCACGCGCCAATATGGCATCAGCAACGCCTTTGAAATCAGAGACATACGATGTTATCAGCTTTTCCAGCGTGGCTTTTTTATCTGCCGGAATATCGGTATTGCTGGCAAGGGCTGCCTTGAATTCGGCAAGGCGCTGGTCAATTTCGCCGATATATTTGGGGTCCATTCGCGCCAGAAAATCCTTTTCGTGGCGCCGCATCATCAACATCAAAATTGTCAGCTTGTCGGCATTATATGTTTTAAGTTCGCCTTCAACATCATGAACCGAGTTTCGCAATTTGCCCATCAGGCCGCTTTTTTCGTCCAGACCGATCTGGCGTTGCAGGGCAACGATATCGGCAAATGCCGTGGCGTATTTGGTAAACAAACCTTCGATCTGAACAATCTGTTCGTTATGCCTCGCCATTTCGGGCCGCGTTTTAAGTGTGGCTAATCCCGAAATAACATTGTTAACAGTCTGCCCATGCAATTCGACATAAGTGTCTTCCTTGCGCAGTAAAAAATCTTTTTCCCGGCGACGGGCGTTTAAAAACTCCATTCCGACATCATTAATCAGATTCCGGTCGCTCGTTGCTGCCATTGACGCAGTTTCTGCATCACGCCTTGACTGATCCGACACAAACTGACTGATCGCAACAAAAACAAACACAATTAAAGCCGCTATTCCGATAAGGGAAATCTGGTAGATCAGCTTAAAACGTGAAAGAAACTTCATAAAGTGGTCCGCCGCTCGGTTTAAAACACATATCACGGCTTGTTACGTGGCCACGCCCCTGCCAAATTCAATATCGTTGATGAAACAAAAATGCATATATCCGGGGTTTTGCCATGCAGGCTTGCCCTGCCGGCATTGGTATCTTATTTGTCAGGCAACATAACTTTCCGCTGGCGCCGTGTTTCGTTGCACCGCCCTATTTCACGATCGGAGCATTGAGACCATGAGCATTTGGGGAAAAATTATTGGCGGCGCAGCAGGTTTTGCCCTGGGCGGGCCGCTGGGCGCCATTTTGGGCGCAACAGCAGGCCATATGGTCGACAAAGCCAATGATGGCGGCTTTAACCAGGAACGCATTTCATCACAAGGCGGGCCATGGGGCCAAAGCTGGGGTCAGGGTGCCGGCCAGTTCGGCGGTGCCGACCCGCGCCAGATCGCCTTTGCCACCGGCGTTATCGTGCTGGCAGCCAAAATGGCCAAGGCCGACGGCAACGTCACCCGCGAGGAAATCAACGCCTTTAAACGGTTGTTTCATGTCACGGGGCCAGATGCCGCCCAGGTTGGACAAATTTTTGATGCCGCCCGCCGATCGCCTGACGGGTACGAACCTTATGCCCGCCAGATTGCGCAAATGTTTGCCGGCGAACGCGCTGTTTTGGAAAGCATCCTTGAGGCCCTGCACCAGATTGCCCTGTCTGATGGCAATTTGCACCCTGCAGAAAAGGAATATTTGCGCAAGGTTGCCAATATTTTTGGCTTTGCCGATGTTGATTTTGACCGCGTTCACCAGGGCAACACCGCCCCGTCGGGCCAGCTTGACCCTTATAAACAGCTTGGCCTGACCCGTTCTGCCAGCAACGAGGAATTAAAGGCTGCCCATCGCAAACTTTCGCGCGAAAACCACCCCGACCTGTTAATGGCCAAGGGGATGCCCGAAGAATTTGTCGAACAGGCCAACGAAAAAATGGCGCGCATCAATGCCGCCTGGGACCAGATTTGCAAGGAACGCAATATCTGATCCCTGCATCATAAACACGCATCGTCGCAGGCATCAAAGCCCGATGGTGCTGGCATGATTGCAAAAACACCCTGCCCGCGTGCTTTTGCACGGCTGCTGTGCCCGGTGAAATCATGATTTCACTTGCACAACAGCGCTTTTTGCGGTTTGCAGGGGGCAACATTTACACCGGTTTTAAGGTTTTGGTTTTTCATGGCGCCACCGCTGATCAATATTAACGACATCCGCCTGACCTTTGGCGGCAATGATCTGTTTTCCGATGTGTCGCTGGCGATTGGCGACCGCGACCGCCTGTGCCTGGTTGGGCGCAATGGCGGCGGCAAATCAACCCTGCTTAAAATCATCGCCGGCGAGATCGAGGCCGATGGCGGCGAACGATTTGTCCAGCCGGGCTGCAAGGTGGCCTATCTGGCGCAGGAACCCCGTTTTGATAAATACAGCACGGTCGAGGAATATGTTCTCGACGCGCTGGACGATCACGAACAGGATTACGCCTATCGCGCCTATATGCTGCTCGATGCTGTTAAAATCGACCCGCAAGCCGACCCCAACACTCTTTCAGGCGGTGAAGGCCGCCGGGCCGCGATTGCCCGCGCCCTGATTGCCGACCCGCAGGTTTTGCTGCTGGACGAACCAACCAACCATTTGGACTTGCCAACGATTGAATGGCTGGAAAGCGAGATCAAGGCGTTTCGGGGTGCCGTCGTGGTGATTTCGCACGACCGGGCATTTTTGAACGCGGTATCAAACGGGGTCCTGTGGCTGGATCGGGGCGTCATGCGCCGCAATGATCAAAACTTTGCCCTGTTTGATGACTGGTCCGAAGAAGTTTATCGCAAGGAAGCCGAAGAACGCGCCAAACTGGATAAACTGATTGCGCAAGAATCAGTTTGGGCGGTTCAGGGCATTTCGGCGCGCCGCAAACGCAACCAGGGCCGTTTGCGCCGGTTATATGACATGCGCCATGAACGGTCCCAGCAGGAAGGCCGCATTGGCAATGTGTCGCTGGCATCCGATGCCGGGTCCACATCGGGCAAGGTGGTGATTGAAGCCACCGAAATTGGCAAATCATGGGAAGACAAACACATTATTTCCGGCTTTTCGACCCGCATTTTGCGCGGCGACAAGGTCGGTATTATTGGCCCGAACGGGGCGGGTAAAACCACCCTTTTGAAAATGCTGACCGGCCAGATCGAACCCGACGAAGGCACCATCAAAATCGGCACCAACCTGACGCCAACCTATTTTGACCAGAAACGTGCCGCGCTGGACGATACCAAAACCCTGTGGGATACCCTGTGCGATGTGGGCGGCGACCAGATCATGGTGCGTGGCAACCCGCGCCATGTGGTTAGCTATCTACGCGATTTCCTGTTTGATGAAAAACAGGCCCGCAGCCCCGTTGGGGCCCTGTCGGGGGGCGAGCGTAACCGGCTGTTGCTGGCAAAACAGCTGGCAAAGCCCACCAATCTTCTGATCATGGACGAACCGACCAACGACCTTGATATGGATACGCTGGACCTGTTGCAGGAAATGCTGTCGGAATATGAAGGTACGCTGATCCTTGTCAGCCATGACCGTGACTTTCTGGACCGGGTTGTTACATCGTCCATCGTCATGGAAGGCAATGGCATTGCCACCGAATATCCCGGTGGTTATTCCGATTATGTGCATTTGCGCGCCCTTTCGGCCAAGGCCGAACCGGAAAATGCCACATCGAACACCAAACCGATCAAACGCGGTGGTGGCAAGGGGGGCAATGCCGCCCCGGCCAAACCCAAAAGCAAGGCCAAGTTAAGTTACAAGGACCAGCGTGATTACGACACGCTGCCCGGTCAGATTGAAAAACTCGAAGCCGAGATAACCCAAATCGAAGCAGACCTTGCCGACGGGACGCTTTTTACCTCCAACCCCGATGCGTTTCAAAAGAAACTGGACCGGATGGAGGCCGCCCGCGCCGAAGCTGCCAAAGCCGAGGAACGCTGGCTGGAAGTTGAAATGATGCGCGACGAACTGGGCATTGAATAACAGCTGCTCCGCGTAAGATCTGCTCGCAGATCCAAGGCCAGCCTCACAGCAGGTGCCACCTGGCTTGTCGGCAAATACGCAGAGGCGGCACAAAACACCCCCGCCCACCAGCGGCAAATAAACAGACAGAGAGAACCCGCCGGTTCTCTCTGTTTTTGTTTTCAAACCCGATTGGCAGGTATGGCCGCACGCAAAAATACGTGCAGGCTGCACATTTTTGCATCCGGGGGTTACATGCTTGGGGCTTGAGTCGTTCCAGACAAACACGTAACCATAAATGCAAAGTCATTTACGTGCGGGGGTGTTTGCATATCCTGCATCATCGCCCCTGCCCATTCAGGTTGTGTCATGCCCTTAAAAGCCGCCCTTTTATCACTGTCTGTTGCCATTATCTGGGGCATTAACGTGCTTACGGTTAAAGGGGCAGTTAGCGAAATTCCCCCGGTAATGCTTACCGCCATGCGCTTTGCCGCTGTTTCCCTGTTGCTGGTGCCCTTTACCAAAATCCCGCGTGCAAAACTGGGCAAGCTGGCCGTCTTGTCGGTTGTTTTTGGCTTTGGTCATTTCGGGGTGCTGTTTTACGCCTTGTCGATGCTCGATGCGGGGCCGGTTGCGATCATTGTTTTACTGGGTGTTCCCTTTTCATCAATGCTGGCAACCTATTTTTTTAACGACCGGCTAGGCTGGAAACGCCTGTTAGGAATGACGCTGGCCTTCGTTGGCGTGACGCTAATGTTCTGGGATCCGTCAATGACGGATTTGCAGGTTCCGTTGTTGCTGGTGGTGTTTGCGGCCCTGATGTGGGCTGTGGCCAATGTCCTGATCAAACAACTGGGCGACATCAACACGTTTGAATTAAATGGCTGGATGGCCCTGATGGCAGCCCCGCAATTGCTGGTTTTATCGTTTATTCTGGAACCCGATGCGATTAACGCCGTTATGAATGCAAGCTGGATGGCGTGGGCAAATTTAAGTTTCACCGTCGTGATGTCGTCGATTGTCGCTTACGGGTCGTGGTATTATCTATTGAAAACCTACGATGTGAACCAGGTTGTGCCATGGTCGTTACTCGCCCCGATTGTCAGCGTCACCGGGTCGATCCTGATCTTTGGTGAAGCCATCAGCAGCTTTAAAATCATTGGCGGGTTAACGGTTCTGGTTGGTGTTGCCGTTATCATGTTTCGCAAACCGCCGCAAAATCAGGAACAGGGAATGGATTAACCCATGGCGGAACAGCACGAACAGCCGACAAAGCCCGTGCCGACCATTATTTGGCACCCCTCGCCCAATTTTGGCGACCGCCCGGCGGGGGCCGCCATTGATACGCTGGTGTTGCATTACACCGGTATGCCCAATGGCGAAATGGCCCTGACCCGCATGTGCGACCCGGCATCCCAGGTTTCGGCCCATTACATGGTCGAGGAAGATGGCTGTATTTACCAGTTGGTAGCTGAATCCAAACGCGCCTGGCATGCCGGGCGCGGATTTTGGCGCGGATGCACAGATATCAATTCATCTTCCATCGGCATTGAAATTGTTAATCCCGGCCATGAATTTGGCTATCGCCCGTTTGCCATTGCCCAAATCGATGCGGTTATTGCCCTGTGCCAGGCACTGTTGGGCCGACACGATATTCCAGCCCACAATATCATCGCCCATTCCGACATGGCGCCGGACCGCAAGGAAGACCCCGGCGAATTGTTTCCATGGCAAAAGCTGGCTGAGAACGGCATCGGGTTATGGCCCCAAACCGACATACGGAATCAATCCCCCCCCGACGAAAGCAAACAGAATTTCGCGTCGCCCGCCGACAGGAGCAATGAAACATCCATCATGGATGGCGTTATTGCCGCAACAATTGTAACTGATAACCAGTCCCGCCCCGTCAACGCCCTGCAAGACACAGCCCCCCCGGACCAGCCGGAAGCCGACGCAGCAGGCAGCGTTTCCCCGGGTGATTGCGAGGTGTTGTTTGACAGGTTGTTAGCGCAATTTGGTTACGGGCCGGGGCAAGCAATAGATAACCGGATCGCGTTTCAACGCCACTGGCGCCCCCACTGCCTTAACGGGCGGGCGGACGAACAAAGCCTTGCCATCCTGACAGACCTGATAGGCCAGTGCCCACCCCTGCCATAACACAGAGTAATCACAGCTGATTATAATGCCGGTTACGGCATCAGCCGGTCTTGCGGCAAAGTTGGCTGGCTGCTGCCGGAAAAATAGCGGTTAAAGGCGATCTGGCTAAAGCCCAGATGTTTATAATACAGCCGGTCAATGCTGCCATTGGCAATCATTTCCGTTATTGCCCCGTCATAATCAGCCAGAACCGGCGCCAGTTCGGTTTTTAAGCGCAAATAAAACGGTTCAATGTCCACGGCGGGCAACAGGGTTTTTAACCCCGCCGGTTCGCGCACAGCGTCCGAGCCAAAATGCAGGCTGGCAAGATCACGAAAAACAACATCGACATAATTTTTTCGCAGCATCAAAAGGCCATGCGCGTTTTCGCCAACATCAACCGGGTACATTTGGGAATCAGAGATGATTTTTTCCGGATAATCATCGCCCTGCACATGTAACCAGTTGGCCCCCTCGAAGGTTGATGGCCCTTCATAGGCCGTGTGGGGATAACTTTCGCGCACAACGGCAACCATAACCCGGTTGATCAGGCCAAATTTCGAGGCCTGCAACGGTTCGACCGTAACTTCCTTCAGGCTTTCAAACAAAACCCCGTCATACACCCCATAGCGAATGCCAAAATGACACCGCGAATGGGGCATTTGCGTAAAGCTGACACTATGCCCCGTGGTTTCAAATGCCTGCCGGGCAATATCAATTGCCAGCCCCGTTGCCCCTGCGCCATCATCATAAGCATAGGGTTCCCACCGGCTATAGCACAGGCGTATTTCGTCGGCCGCTGCCTGTGGCGACCGGCCCAAAAACCCAACGAATATGGCAAGTGTGATGACCAGAAAACGCAATAGAGACTCCAGAACACGATGACAGGGGATTAAAAATCAACTGTGAGGTTATACTACCCTTAAGTAGTGGTCATCAAACTGCAATTATTCAAGGCTCCCTTGCATCTTTATCATGCAAAAGGATAAGCACATCCCAACCCACGGTATATGTTTCGCTTTTTCTTGACCTTGGCGCATTGCTGGCGTAAACCGCGCCCACCAGATGGCTGGATGGCCGCCCTGATGTGCAGCGATGCACAAAGGGGAGGAAAGTCCGGGCTCCACGGAAACACGGTGCCAGATAACGTCTGGCGGGGGCGACCCTAGGGAAAGTGCCACAGAAAGGAAACCGCCTGATCGCGCAAGCCATCGGGCAAGGGTGAAAGGGTGCGGTAAGAGCGCACCGGTCCTTCGGTAACGCGGGACGCATGGTAAACCCCACCGGGAGCAAAACCTAATAGGAATGGTCGGCCGGACGGTTCGCCGTTGTCGGCAGGCAGGTTTTCGAGCCACCATTCGGGTTGGTTGCAGGAGGCGTTCGGCGACGAACGTCCCAGATGAATGGCCATACAGTGCGGTTCGCCGCATGGACAGAACCCGGCTTACAGGCCATCTGGTATTTTCTTTTTACGGTTCGCACAGGCCCCGTGCCCAAAGGCCCGGCTTTGCAACAGGCCGTGCATTTCCCTGACCGTCACATATTGCGACCGCGTGCCATTTGGCCATAAAAATGCCCGGCAAAACGAACCTTGCCGGGCGAAATTACATTCCGAAATCTGTTATCCGCGTTCAGCGATCGACTTGGCAAAATGGGCATCGCTTTCTTCTTGCGATACCTCTTCCCCGCCTTCAATCGACAACTGGTCTTTAATGATGGCACCCAGTGTTGGAAAACTTTTGCGGTTGATCTGGGCATCAACCTGCCACAGGCGCGACCGCATCAGTGATTTGGCACAATGCAAGAAGGCCTCCTCAACCGTGATTTTAATCACGCTGATTGGCAATTTTCCGGTATGGGCAAACAGGTTCAAAAGTTCCGGGTCATCATCAAGTTCGGCCGTGCCGTTAATACGCAGGGTCTCATTCATGCCTGGTACAAAAAACAGCAGCCCCACCTGCGGGTTAACCAGAATATTGGTCAATGTATCCAGGCGGCGATTACCGGGGCGATCCGGCATCAAAAGGGTGTTATCATCTAGCACATGGACAAAACCCGGCCCGTCGCCGCGGGGGCTGACATCGGCCGACCCCTTGCCATCTGCCGACGAAATAACAGCAAACGGGGATAGCTCAATAAAACGACGGCAATGTTTATCCAGCGCAGAAAGCTGTTTTTGCAGGGCAATTTCCAGCGGATCACCGTAAATCGTCCGTAGTTGATCAAGGGTTTCAATCTTTGCCATGCGGGCCTCCTGTATGCGGGATGGCACAAACTGCGTCAAACAAAGTTGCAAGTCAATCGCAATAACTGCTTTATGACAGGATCTGTTCCGTCGTCAATATCGTGGCAAATTCGCCCGACAGGCTGGCAAGATGTACATCATGAACGGTTTGTGCGTCCACTTTACCGCCATCTGGCAAATAACGGTCAAAACAAAAACACGCATCACCGGCCAACAGCACGTCAAATCCCAAATTGCCCGCCATCCGCGTGGTGGTATTTACACAATGATCCGTACTAATGCCGCAAATCACCAGCTTTCCTGCGCCAGATGCCCGTAAATCCGCCTCAAGGGCCGTGCCGATGAAAGCCGAATTAACATTTTTGCCATAGGTTTTTTCGCCGTCTTTCGGTTGGGCGAAATCTTCAAATTCATGGCCGGACTGGCCCGGATACAACCGCGATTGCGGCGATGTTGAAAAATGCTGCACATGAATGATCGGACCTTGCCGGGCACGCCAACGTGCAAGCAACCGGGCCGCATTATGTTCGGCAGCGGGGTTATTGCGCTGCCCCCAATAATTCAGGTCGCGAAAACCTTTTTGCCAGTCGATCATGATCAAGGTGGGCTGTGTATGTGATGCTATATCCGTCATGTCAGATTTCCCTTGTCAGACCCGGCCCTGCCAAATGGCAACGCCCTTTATACGGGCTAGACTATCGCATCCACCCTTGGCATAAATGACAAATACCCCTTTATTTATGCCAAAACATCTGCCGTTCCCCATCAAAGGACCTGTCACATGAAAGCACATCGTCGCGTGGTTTTTATAATAACACCGCAATCGGTGCTGCTCGATATAACGGGGCCATTACAGGCTTTTCACGATGCCAACCTGCTGGTGCAATCAAACCAGGGCACACCCCATGCCAACATACCGCCTGCCCCGCCATATGAAATTATTCTGGCATCACAAACAGGTGGTGCCATCGTTACCGATACCGGCATTGCCCTGCCAACGGTGCCACTGGCAGATCTGACAGATCAGCCCATCGACAGCCTTATTGTCGCAGGAACCGACGAACCTCTGACCGCCCTTGATGACCAGGCATTGCTGGGCTGGTTGCAGGCCCAAAAAACACAGGCACGCCGGATTGCATCCATATGTATTGGCGCGTTTTTACTGGGGGCTGCCGGTATTCTCGACGGGCGAAATGCCGTTACCCACTGGCGCTGGTGCGACAGGTTGCAAAACCGGTTTCCCAAGGCCCACGTCAAACCCGACCCGATTTATATACGCGATGGCCCGGTCTGGACTTCAGCCGGGGTAACCACCGGCATAGATATGGCAATTGCCATGATCGAGGAGGATTTGGGCCGAGAAACAGCGCTGGCCGTGGCGCGCGGCCTGATCATGTTTATCAAGCGCCCCGGCGGCCAGTCGCAATTTAGTCAGCCCCTAAACCAACAGGCCTATGACCGTAATGGCCGGTTTGATGCCTTGCATGTGTGGATGCGGAAAAACCTGCATTTACGGCTGGGCGTCGAAGACCTGGCGGCACAGGCCCATATGAGCCCGCGTAATTTTTCGCGTATTTATGCCCGTGAAACCGGCACGGGCCCGGCCCATGCGCTGGAAAAAATGCGGATGGATGCAGCACGCGATTATCTTGAAACCACCCATAACACCATTGCCCATATTGCCGTTTTATGCGGCTTTGGCGACGACGAACGTATGCGCCGCTGCTTTATAAAACATTTGGGTGTTGCGCCAGGCGCCTATCGCGCCCGGTTTACAACCAGCCTTTCCGTTTGAAATACCAAAGCGGACCAACGGCCGACAAAATCATCAATCCAATCGCCAGCGGATAGCCAAATTGCCAATGCAGTTCGGGCATGAACTGAAAGTTCATACCGTAAATGCTGGCGATCAGGGTGGGGGGCAAAAACGCCGCCGCCGCGACCGAAAAAATCTTGATGATATTATTCTGTTCCAGGTTGATCATGCCCAGTGTCGCATCCAGCAGAAACGTCACCTTGTTGGCAACGAAATTGGCATGTTCGGTAATCGACAAAATATCGCGTGAAAGCGTTTTCAGCCGTGCTTTCGGGTCTTTTTTAAACCGGGCCTGGGTGTTTAAAAACAGCGCCATGCGATTCAGGTTCAACAGGCTATCCTTGGCCTTGCTGGCAAGGTTGCCTGCCCGGCCAATACGGCGCAGGTTTTCGTGGTGATCCTGGTCTGATCCGTTGCCTTCCTTGGAAAACACCGCATTGGAAATTTTCTCAAGATCAGCAACAGAAATTTCCATAATATCTGCCAGCCGGTCAACAATCTGTTCCAGCAAACCCAGCAAAACCGCGTCAGCCGAACTTGCCAGCCCCGGCGTGCGCTTCACCCGCCGCGTATAGGTTTTAAACGGGATCGGGTCGGCATAACGCAACGTAATCAGCGTTTTTTTGACCATAATAAAGGTAACGGCAATGGATTCAGGGTCGTCGGTTGCGGCTTTGTTTAACACCGTTACCGTCATGAACAACGCACCGTTTTCATCATACAAACGCGATGAAAGTTCAATTTCCTGCATTTCTTCACGGGTTGGCACCTCAATGCCAAAACGGGCTTCTATCGCGCGCAATTCGCTGGCTGTTGGCTCGAACAAATCAATCCATACCGGGGCGGCCTTGGCCGCCTTGCCCGGTGCAACGATTTTGGTTCCCGCCAGCACCGCAAGCTCACCGGCCCGTTCGCCGGTTGCCTCGTGCCCTGCATCGTTGCCTGTTTCGTCAACATGTTCCCGGGCAAGCTCGCGATCGAGTTGTTCGGTAGGGTTGTCGCTATCGCGGTAAATGTCGTCCTCGGCGTCATAGTCATCATGGTCGCCAGCGTGTTTCGCGCTCAGTTCAACCGCGCCATGTTCTTCAACATCCGCCCCGGACACGGTAACGTCGCCTTCGGTATGTTCCGGCGCATCGCCATCTGTCGATGTGCGTAGCGGGGCGTAAATTTCGTTGCTTTCCATGTACGTTCTCCGTCATCTCGGACCGGGACATTTTGGCCATGTATGACCTGCAAGGCCGGTTTTGTCACCCTTTCAGTCGTGACAGTTCTTTAACATACCCGCCATCAACAGCATTATCGACAGGTCGGCACGCTGCCCCCTTAACAGCTAAAACGGTAAAACCGTCTGAAATACAAACGGGCTGACATCACTTGCATTTCCGCGTTTTTCATCAAATGTTGCCGCAACCTTTGCCATGAATTCGCTTTTTTCAATCATCTGGTTTTGGTTGCTGTCAAATTCAGGAAACAGCAATTCCAGTCTGCGGGCCTCGGTACGCAACCGGTTACGGTTGGCATCGGCCGATCCGGGCAAGGCCTCGACGGCGGAAAATTCGCGCATCACCAGCACATTATCACCGTTTATGTCATGACGGCGAAACATCCAGGCCGCATAACTTGCTGCCTCGTCGGCATTGATCCGGCCATCCTGATTAATGTCGGACGGGTGATATTGCGCCCGGTAAATCGTAACCTGCTCGGGCACCGCCATCGGCGGCACCACCAGCCCGCCCTTGCGGGCAGCATCCATCTGTGCCTGCGTTGCGGCATTGGCACCGGCGGCCCCATTGCCATTTTGCGCACCGGCAACATTGGGCACATTAACACCGGGAATGGCCGGCATGGGAATCCCCGCACTGCCCGTTCCAAACCCGTCATCATCACTGCTCTGCCCAACTGCGGCACCCGTCATGCCACCAAAACCGCCGAGCCCACCCAGCCCGCCAAGACCAAATTGCTGCAACAGGGCGGGGTTATTTTGCAATTGCTGCATCAGGGCGGGCAGCATCTGGCGCATTTGCGGGGAAATGGCGCTATAAGTGCTGTCCGACTGGTTTTTACCATGGTTTGCCGTGCCCGAACGGCTTTGACTGCTGGTACTGTTTTGGGCCAGTGCAGGCAAAGTCATCAACAGGCAAGGCACAAAAACCTGGCAGGCAATTAACCTGATTATAGTCTTTATTTGCAAAACTGACTCCGGTTCGCAACAGGGCGGGCAGGCAGATCATAACAGGCAAAGGCACAATTTATCCCATCAAACTCCATCCTGGCCCAAAAACCAATCCCCGATGGGCTGCTATGGTCATATTTGGGTTTTCATGGTCCAAAACGCAAAAACATACTGAAATCGCACCTTTTATGCCCTGTTCAGCCCAATATGCCCCTACCCAAAAAAGGCCAGAAAAGGGCAGAATTGCCCACAAATTTCATAGTTGAACCCATCAATTCCCATTGACCCCCATGATATCCCATGGTACCCCATTCCATAGGCATTTTAGCGGTGCCGAGTGGGGCACAGACGTCTGGTTGGCGATGTCTTTTTCCAAACTTCGTTTTCCAGTGGTCGATTTTCAGGGGATTAAGGCGGGTGCTGTTCACCGGGACGCACATTCACAAACTGGATCGGAAAGGGCGCGTATCCGTGCCCAAACGGTTCCGTGCCGCCCTTGAAGAAGACGGATTTGCCGGCATTTATGTTTATGAATCCCCCAAGGAACCCACTGTCGAAGGCTGTTCTGAAAGCCACATGGAACGCATTGCGGCATCGCTTGACGATCTGGAAATGTTTTCCGACGAGGCAGAAGACCTTGCCGACACCATCCTTGGCGCGTCGCATGCCCTGCCGTTTGATGGCGAAGGCCGCATCATTTTGCCACCCGAATTAATCGAATATGCCGGCATCACCGATCAGGTTGCCTTTGTGGGCCGGGGCCGCACCTTCCGCATCTGGAACCCCGACACCTTTGCTGATCGTAAAACCGCCAGCCGCACCCGGGTTGTCAATCGCGGTTCAACCCTTAAGCTGAAACCGGCTGCCGCGTCCCCTGCGCGTAGCGCCGGCATGCCCCCCGGTTCTGCTGTGGAAACACCGGAGGACGAGGCATGACAACATCCCCCTTGCTGTTTGACCCGTCTGCGCCGGCCCCGCACAAACCGGTTTTGCTGCGCGAAGTGCTGGAATATCTAAAACCCGCCGAAGGCGAAATCATTGTAGACGGCACATTTGGCGCAGGCGGTTACAGCCGCGCCATTCTTGATCATGCGCCCTGCACCCTTTATGGCATCGACCGCGACCCAAGCGCGGTTGAAACCGGCACCAAACTGGCCGCTGACTATAATGGACGCTTTCACATGGTTGAAGGCTGCTTTGGCGATATGGCAACCCTGCTGCCGACACACGGTGTTGCACAGGTGGATGGCATCGTTCTTGATATCGGTGTGTCGTCGATGCAGATCGACCAGGCTGATCGCGGATTTTCGTTTCGCACCGATGGCCCGCTTGATATGCGCATGTCGATGTCTGGCCCCAGCGCGGCTGATTTCATCAATACCGCCGACGAAGAAGACATCGCCAATGTCATTTACCGGTTTGGCGAAGAACGCGCCTCGCGCAAGGTCGCCCATAAAATTGTGGAAATGCGCGCCGAAACCCCGTTTACCAGCACCGGCCAGCTTGCCAGTGCCGTGCGATCGGTTGTGCGTAAATCCAAAGATGGCATCGACCCGGCGACCCGTACTTTTCAGGGCCTGCGCATCCACGTAAATGATGAACTGGGCGAGCTGGACCGCGCCTTAAATGCCGCCGAAGCCATTTTGAAACCGGGCGGACGGCTGGTAGTTGTCACCTTCCATTCACTGGAAGACCGGCTGGTGAAAACCTTTTTCAAGGAACGCTGCGGCGACCCGCGCAAACAGTCGCGCCGCCTGCCCGGCGAACCCGAAGCCGCCAAACCGACCTTCAGCACACTTAGCCGCAAGGCCGTCACCGCTGAGAAAGACGAGTTGCGCGCCAACCCGCGTGCCCGGTCGGCCAAATTGCGCGCTGCAGCGCGCAACGACCTGCCCGCCACCGCCACCCTTAAAGCAGGAGGCACCGCATGACCAAAATCGTAACCGGTTTCTGGTTTTTAATGACGGTTTTGATCGGCGTTGGCACCTATTGGGTTTCGCACGAAGTGGAACGTCTGGAACGGCGTTATGCCGCCATTCAGTCCGACATTCTTGACGAACAGGAAAGCATCCACGTTTTTCAGGCGGAATGGAGCTATCTGAACGCACCGGGCCGGATTGAAAAGCTGGCCCGGGAATATCTGAAACTTGACCAGATTCAGCCCCTGCAAATGGCCAGCATCGACACAATTCCGACCGACACCGATGCCAAACGCTACCGTCTGGACAAATTTGGTGAAGCCGTGGCCTATATGCCCGCCCCGCGCGACCGGCCAGGCGAAAGCGCCTATGACGAAGCATCGGAAAACATGATCATTGATGGCCCCAGCGTTGGCATTCCTGCCCCGGAAACCGGGGGCCAGCAATGAACCTGTTACGCTTTTCATACTGGCTGCGCGGTGATCGCCCGGAACTGGGCCCCGAACAACGTGAAAAACACGCGCTGGAAACAGCGCGTAACCGCATTTTTATTACCGGCATCATGTTCGGCATCGGCTTTTTATGGATCGCCGGGGGCCTGTTTAATGCCACCGTGCTAAAACAGGGCAACGAACCTGATTTAACCGCAGGCACGGATAGCAAGGAACTTAAAACCGAACGCGCCGATATTGTGGATCGCAACGGTATTTTGCTGGCGACCGACCTTCCGACCAGTTCGCTTTATGCTGATGCCCGTGTGATCAAGGACCCGGTTGGCGCGGCCGACCATTTGCTGACCGTGCTGCCCGGCCTGGATCGCGATACGCTGATCCGCCATTTGGGCTCGCAAAAGGCATTTGTCTGGTTGCGCCGCAACCTGACCCCGGACCAGCAATACAAGGTCAATGCGCTTGGTATTCCCGGCCTGAATTTTCAGCGCGAAGAACGCCGCGTTTATCCGCAAGGCCGCCTTTTTGCCCATGTGCTGGGCTTTACCGATATTGACAATAACGGCATTGCCGGCGCCGAACGCGAATTTGACAATGATCTGCGCAGCAATTCCGGCCCGTTGCGCCTGTCGCTTGATATCCGGGTGCAGCATGCCCTGCGCGCCGAGGTTTCCAGCGCAATGGAAACATACAGTGCCGCCGGGGCCACCGGCCTGGTAATGGACATTTATACCGGCGAAGTCATGGGCATGGTTTCCCTGCCCGACTTTGACCCGCACCGTCCCGGTCAGGGCCCGGCAGATGCGCGTTTTAACCGCGCAACGCTGGGTGTTTACGAACAGGGATCAGTGTTTAAACTGTTTAATGCTGCCATCGCACTTGATACCGGCACATCGACACTTTACAGCACCTACGATGCCACCAAACCCATGCGTGTCGCCCGGTTTACCATCCATGACTTTCATGGCGAAAACCGCTGGCTGACAGTGCCCGAAATCCTGGCTTACAGCTCGAATATCGGCTCGGCCCGCATGGCGATGGATTTTGGCATTGAAACCCAGAAAAAATATTTGAAAGACTTTGGCTTTCTCGACCCGTCCGATGTCGAACTGCCCGAAGTCGCCTCCCCGCTGTTGCCCAACCCGTGGCGTGAAATCAACCTGATGACGATTTCCTACGGGCATGGCATTGCGGTTACCCCCCTGCAACTGGTGAATGGCATTTCAACCATTTCCAATGGCGGCATTCGCCGCCCCAGCACGATCCTGAAACAGGACGGTGCCCCGGCAGGTGTGCGGGTTATTTCAAAAAAGACTTCTGACGACATGCGCCGTTTGATGCGTCTTGTTGTTACCGAAGGTTCCGGCAAAAAAGCCGACGTACCGGGTTACTTCCTTGGCGGAAAAACCGGTACAGCCGACAAGCTGGTTAACGGGCGCTACGTAAAGAATGCCCGAATGTCTACCTTTGTGGCCGCCTTTCCGATGCAGGACCCGCGCTATGTGGTTCTGGTGACGTTAGATGGTCCGCAAGGAACAAAAGAAACTTATGGATACGCCACGGCCGGCTGGGTAGCAGCACCGGCAGTGGGTAAGGTTGTGACACGTATTGCTCCCCTACTGGGGATCGAACCGGCGTACGCGAAGGCGCCGGAAATAGAGCAAGCGTTGCGTTTGGATCTTCGCAAAGAGGAACGCAAACTTGCGTCTTTCTGAGCTTATGGCAGGAGATCAGGCGGCATTAAAACATGCCGAAGGACAGGACCCTGATATCAAGGGCCTGACCGCAGATTCACGCGCAGTCCGTGATGGATATATGTTCGCCGCCCTTCCGGGGGCGCGAGAAGACGGTGCCAAATATATTGACGACGCCATCAAACTGGGGGCGTCGGCGATTTTGGCAAAAACCAATACCCCGAAAACACCGGCCATTACCGTGCCGTTGATTCCGGTTGAAAACCCGCGCCAGCGTTATGCGCAGCTTGCGGCCCGTTTTTACGGCAAGCAGCCCGATACCATTGCCGCCATTACCGGCACCAATGGCAAAACATCCACCGCTGTTTTCACCGAACAGCTTTGGACATTGCTGGGTAAAACATCGGGGTCCATCGGCACATTGGGCATTCGCGCTGCCGGGGCCAAAATCCCCGGGTCGCTTACCACGCCCGACCCGGTTGCCCTGCACCAGTCGCTGGCCGAAATGTCCGATATTGGTGTAACCCATGTTGCCATGGAAGCCAGTTCGCACGGGTTGGACCAGCACCGGCTCGATGGCGTCAAGGTCCGCGTTGCGGCCTTCACCAACCTGTCGCGCGACCACCTGGATTATCACGGCGACTTTGCCAAATATTTTGCGGCCAAGGCCCGGTTGTTTCAAAACCTGCTGATGGCGGATGGTACTGCCGTCATCAATGCCGATATCGCCCAATATGACCTGCTGCAACGCATTTGCCAGGATCGCGGCATTGACATATTGTCCTATGGCACCAAAGGCGACGGCATTAAATTGCTGTCCACCAAACCCGATGCCACAGGCACGAAAATCAAACTTGCCATCGACAATGGCGAATACAGTGTGCATTTACCGCTGATGGGCACTTTCCAGGTCATGAATGCCCTGGCAGCCCTGGGCATTGTCATTGCATCGGGTGCGGAAATTGACGATGCGGTTGCTGCCCTTGAAAAACTGCAAGGTGTGCGGGGCCGGTTGGAACTGGTGGGCAAAACCAAATTTGGTGCGCCGGTTTTTGTCGATTACGCCCACACCCCCGATGCCCTTGAAACCGTGATCAAGGCCGTGCGCCCGCATTGCAAGGGCCGGGTGATTTGCATTTTTGGCGCCGGTGGCGACCGCGATACCGGCAAACGCCCGGAAATGGGCCGCATTGTTAAAGACAATGCCGATATCGCCATTATCACCGACGACAACCCGCGCAGCGAAGACCCGGCAACCATTCGTGCCGCCATCAAGGTCGCGTGCGAAGGGGCGGTTGAAATTGGCGACCGCGCCGAAGCCATCAAACGCGGCATTGGTATCTTGCAACGTAATGACATTTTGATTATTGCCGGCAAAGGCCATGAACGCGGCCAGATCGTTGGCGCAAACGTATTGCCATTTGACGATGCGGCTGTGGCCCGCAATCTGTTGCTGGGTGGCAACTAGCCACGTATATACCCGCCGCTACCCTGCCCGTTTCGGGGCGGGGTAGCGCATGGGGTAACGTGTGATCTGCCAGACAGACAGAGACCTGACCAACGGAAAGAAGAAACGTGATGAGCAAAGCTGTTTTATGGACGGCAGAAGATGCCGTATCCGCCACCGGCGGCATCGTCGCTGGCGACTGGCAGATAACCGGCATTTCAATCGACAGCCGCAAAACCCGGCCTGGCGATTTGTTCATTGCCTTAAAAGGCCCGAATTTTGACGGTCACCAGTTTGTCGCCAAGGCGTTTGAGGCAGGCTGTGCCGCCGCCCTTGTTTCCGACGGGTCGGTTTTACCGCCCGATGCCCCGGCCCTGATTGTTGACGATACCCTTGATGCCATGGTGCGCCTTGGCCTGGCAGGGCGCGCACGCAGCAAAGCCAAAATCATCGCCATTACCGGCAGTGTTGGCAAAACCGGCACCAAGGAAGCCCTTAAATATGTTCTGGGCGAACAGGGCAAAACCCACGCCAGCCCGGCCAGCTTTAACAACCATTGGGGCGTGCCGCTCAGTTTGGCGACCTTGCCGGTCGATGCCGAATATGGCGTTTTTGAAATTGGTATGAACCACCCGGGCGAAATTACCCCGCTGGTTCAAATGGTGAAACCCTCGGTGGCATTGATCACCAACGTGGTGGGCGCGCATACCGAATATTTCAAGGATGAAGGCGAAATCGCCAAGGCCAAAGCCGAAATCTTTGAGGGGCTGGACAAGGATGGCGCCGCTGTCCTTAATCGCGACAATTTGCATTATTTTGCCCTGGCCCGCCGGGCCAAAGAACTGGGCATATCCACCATCAAGGCTTTTGGCACCGATGCCACCGCCGACTACCGCCTGTTTGAAGCCAATATTGTTACCGGCGGCAGTGCCGTTCGGGCCCGTGTCGGGGGCCGTGATCTGGAATATTTCATTGGTTGCCCCGGTGAACACTGGGTCATCAATTCGCTGGCGATTTTGGCCTGCGTTGACCAGCTGGGTGCCGATGTGGTGCGGGCTGCGCAGGATTTGGCCGATGTCACCCCGCCTGCCGGGCGCGGCGCACGCCATATCCTTGCCATCAACAACAAAGCCGGGGCCAAAACCGGGCAGTATGTTTTGATCGACGATGCCTATAACGCCAACCCGACATCGATGATGGCCGGGTTAAAACTGCTGGCAAACGAAAAACCCGAAGGCAAAGGCCGCCGCATTGCTGTTTTGGGCGACATGCGCGAACTGGGTGCCGAGGCCGAACAAATGCACCGCGACCTTGCCCATCCGCTTGAACATCTGGGAATCGACGGTGTTTTTACGGTTGGCCCCATGATGGCCCTGCTGGCACAAGAACTGCCCGACGACCGCCATTTAGGCCATTTTGATGCCGCCGAGGACGCGATTTCCCCCATTCACGCCGAAATACGCGATGGCGATGTGGTTTTAATCAAAGGTTCGCTTGGCATTTACGTTTCTAAAATTGTTTCCGCTTTAAAATCCGGCCATACGGGCACTGCCCCGACATCCAACTGACGCATAAGGGACCCAAGGGGCGATGCTCTATAACCTGCTATACCCGCTGGCTGACCAGTTTCCGCTGTTTAATCTGTTTCGGTACATCACCTTTCGTACCGGCGGAGCTGTTTTCACATCGCTGGTGCTGGCATTTGTGCTGGGTCCCTGGCTGATCGACCAATTGCGCGCCCGCCAAAACGAAGGGCAGCCCATTCGCGAAGACGGGCCGGAAAGCCACCTTCTGACCAAAAAAGGCACGCCCACCATGGGCGGCCTTTTGCTTCTGATTTCTACCTGTGTGGCGACCCTGTTGTGGGCCGACCTGACCAACCCCTATGTGTGGGCGGTTTTACTGGTTACCATTGGCTATGGTTTTCTGGGTTTCATGGATGACTTTTTAAAGGTGTCCAAACGCAATTCCAAAGGCCTGCCGGGCAAGGTCAAACTGCTGGGACAGTTTTCCATTGCCGTTCTGGCATCATGGTGGATTGCCCACAATACCGACCCGGCCCTGGCAACCCAGCTGGCCTTTCCGTTTTTCAAAAACCTGTTACTGGATCTGGGCTGGTTTTTCGTTCCCTTTGCCATGTTTGTCATGGTTGGGGCGTCAAATGCTGTCAATCTGACCGACGGGCTGGATGGCCTTGCCATTGTCCCGGTCATGATTGCCGCCGCCAGCTTTGCCCTGATCACGTATCTGATTGGTAACGTTCAGTTTGCCGATTATTTACAGGTTCATTATATCGCCGGGTCCGGTGAATTAACCGTGTTACTGGGCGCACTTGTCGGTGCCGGATTGGGCTTTTTATGGTTCAACGCCCCACCCGCCATGGTGTTTATGGGCGATACCGGGTCTTTGGCCCTTGGCGGGGCACTGGGTGCGGTTGCCGTTGTTACCAAACACGAACTGGTCCTGGCGATTATTGGCGGTTTGTTCGTCCTTGAAACGGTATCGGTGATTATTCAGGTCGGATCGTTCAAGCTGACCGGCAAACGCGTGTTTCGCATGGCTCCGCTTCATCACCATTTTGAAAAAAAGGGCTGGCACGAACCCACTATCGTGATCCGGTTCTGGATCATCTCAGTCATTCTGGCCCTGATCGGCCTTGCCACCCTTAAGCTGCGTTAAGACTTACCCTGTTTTGAATGGAACGCGACATTGATCGATCTTTCACATTTGCGCGGAAAAACCGTTGCGGTTCTGGGCCTGGGCAAATCGGGGCTGGCCAGTGTGAAGGCCCTGATCAAGTCAGGTGCCACGGTTTGGGCCTGGGATGATAATGCCGATAGCCGCCATCAGCTTGATGACTTGAGTGTCACGCCGGTTAATCTGGTAGAATGCGACTGGAACCAGCCCGACATGCTGGTGATCAGCCCCGGCATTCCTTCCACATTTCCAACCCCGCACCCGGCGGCCGAAAAAGCACGCCGGGCAGGCAAACCGATTATCTGTGATGTGGAACTGCTTTGCACCACAGCGGCCCATGTCCCCATGCTGGCGATTACCGGCACCAACGGCAAATCAACCACCACCGCGTTAACCGCCCATATCATCGCCCAATCGGGTATCAAAACCCAGGTTGGCGGCAATCTGGGGTATCCGGTTTTGGGGTTTGATGCCCTTGATACTAACGATTGTTACGTACTGGAACTCTCAAGTTATCAGTTAGACCTGATTGCTGACGCTGCCTTTGATGCCAGCGCGCTTTTAAACATAACGCCTGATCATTTGGACCGTCACGGCGGCATGCCGGGCTATATCGGCGCAAAACGCAATATTTTTGCCCGCCAAAAAGGGCCGAAATGGGCGATCATTTCAATTGATGATGAACCCTGTGCGCAAATGGCAACCGAACTGGCCCGCGAAGGCGGCCACCGCATGGTTGAAATTTCGGTAAACGGCCCGGCCCCGCATGGCGTTTATGTCGATGATCACTGGCTGGTCGATGATCTGGATGGGCATAAAAACCCGGTGCTGGACCTTGCCACCGTGTCCCACATGCCCGGCCGACATAACTGGCAAAACATTGCCTTTGCCTATGCCCTGTGCCGGGCGCGCGCCGTTGCCCCCGCCGATATCCTGGCCGGGGTTATGTCCTTTCCCGGCCTTGCCCATCGCCAGGAACAAATCGGCACAATTGATGGCATTGTTTTTGTTAATGACAGCAAAGCCACCAATGCCGAAGCCACCGCAAAGGCGCTGTCTGCCTATGACAACATTTACTGGATTTTGGGCGGCAAACCAAAGGAAGGCGGCATTGACGGGCTGGAACCCTGGTACGGACGGATCAAAAAGGCCTTTTTGATTGGCAGTGCAACAGACGATTTTGCCGCCAAACTGGATGGCGATTTGCCCTATGAAAAATGCGGCACACTGGAAATTGCCACCGCACGCGCGCTTGATTGCGCCAGGGCAGACAAAGCCGGCCACACCAACGATGAAAATGCGCCACTAACCCCGATTATTTTGTTGTCGCCTGCCTGTGCATCCTTTGACCAGTTCAAAAGTTTTGAAGCCCGCGGCGATGCCTTTCGCACCCTGTTTGGCACCCTGTCGTCACAGTCCCCCGGTCTGGAGTCCTTATGAAATCCCTGTTTGGCGATAAAAATGGCAATACTGCCTTTTCACGCGCCGATACGTCGGTTTTAAGTGTGTGGTGGTGGACCGTGGACCGCTGGTTGCTGGCAGCAACCATATTGTTAATGGGTATCGGCGCACTTCTGGTGATGTCAGCCAGCCCGCCTGTCGCTGACCGTATTGGTGTCGATAGCTTTCACTTTGTCCGCAGGCAGTTTTTCTTTTTGGCACTGGCGGTTATTTGTGCCGGTGGCATTTCCATGCTGTCGATCAAATGGGTGCGCAGGCTCGCCTCGATCATGTTTTTAGGCGTGGTCGCCATGCTGATTGTAACGCCCTTTGTTGGCGCGGAAATCAAGGGCGCTGTCCGCTGGATCAATTTTGGCGGCGTCACCATCCAGCCATCGGAATTTTTAAAACCGGCCTTTGCCGTTGTTGCTGCCTGGATGTTTTCCGAAGGGCGCTTAAACCCCAATTTCCCTGGCTATATCGTTAGCTGCATGTTGCTGGCAACCTGCATTATTTTGCTGATGATCCAGCCCGATTTCGGGCAAACAGTGGTGATTACAGCGATCTGGTCAGCACAAATTTTTCTCGCCGGCCTGCCTATCGTGCTGGTTTTCGGTCTGGGGATGAGCGTGGTTGGCCTGGCGGCTTCGGCCTATCTGATTTTGCCGCACGTGCAATCGCGCGTGGACCGTTTTCTTGACCCGGCAACGGGCGACAATTACCAGATCCAGCGGTCGATGGAAGCCTTCATGAATGGCGGCATCATGGGCCAGGGGCCGGGCGAGGGCACAGTTAAAAACTATCTGCCCGATGCCCATTCCGACTTTATTTTTGCCGTCGCAGGCGAGGAATTCGGCCTGTTATTTTGCCTGCTGGTGGTGGGTATTTTCACCTTCATCATCATGCGGGGCCTGTCGCGCATGATGGGCGAACGCAATATGTTTGTCGTTCTGGCGGTAACCGGGCTTCTGGTTCAGTTTGGTTTACAGGCCATGATCAACATGGCATCGACCCTGCAACTTGTCCCGCCCAAAGGCATGACCTTGCCGTTTGTGTCCTATGGCGGGTCATCAACTGTCGCCATTGCCATCAGCATGGGCTTTATTTTGGCCCTGACGCGAAAAAGAAGCACCAACTAGGCCGTTTTTCGCCTGCGTTTGAAAGGATATTAACCTTTCTCGGTTTCTCTTGAAGCATCCGGCCTTTAGGTCCATCCGAGTTTCGCGCAGGTTACATGTCCACCATGACGACAGACGATTTCACCATTGCCGACACCCCGCTTGACGGGCAGTGTATTGCCCTGACATCAGGCGGAACCGGCGGGCATATGTTTCCTGCGGTTTCGCTGGCGCGCGCCTTGGTCAGGCGTGGGGCGAAGGTGGTATTTTTCACCGATGCCCGGGCCGCCCGCTATACTGAAAATGTCGAAGGTGTAACCACCATTTTGCTCCCTGCCGGGGGTATTGCCGGCAAGGGACTCCGGGGACGGTTAACCGGCATGTTCCGCCTTGCCCTTGGCACATGGCAGGCCCGACGCCACCTTAAAAAAATTCGCCCTGCTGCTGTTATCGGATTTGGCGGTTATGCCTCTATCCCCGCGACTGTGGCGGCAAAGGCCTTGCATATCCCCCTTGCCATTCACGAACAAAATGCCGTTTTGGGCCGGGCCAACCGGGTTGTGGCCGGGGCGGCAGCACGCATCGCCACATCATTTCCCGAGGTCCGCCTGATTGACGATGCCGACAAACCCCGCGTCGTCTGGACGGGAAACCCCGTCCGTCAGGAAATTGCCGCCCTTGCCACCGCCCCTTATCAGGCCCCGGCTGATGACGGTGCGGTAAATGTTTTAATAACCGGTGGCAGCCAGGGCGCACGCATCCTGTCTGACATTCTGCCCGAAGCCATCATTCGCCTGCCAGATGCCCTTAAATCGCGCCTGCACATTACCCAGCAAGCCCGCGCCGAAGACCTGGAAAAAGCCGCCAAAACCTATGAAGGTTCGGGCATTGATGTCACGCTAAAGCCGTTTTTTGACGATATTCCGCAACGATTGCGCGATGCACATCTGGTGATTGCGCGTTCTGGCGCATCGACGGTGGCGGAATTAACGGTTGCCGGGCGGCCATCCCTGCTGGTGCCCCTGCCCCACGCAATTGACGACCATCAGCGCTATAATGCCGAACAGGTCGAACAGGCGGGCGGCGCATGGATGTTATCGCAGGAACGCTTTACCGTCGAAATCGTTAGTGAAAGACTGGCGAAACTTTTAACCGGCCCCGCCGCCCTTGCCCTTGCTGCCGATGGCGCACGCAGTGCCGCACGGACCAATGCCGCCGAACGGCTGGCCGACATGGTGCTGGACCTGCTGGGGCTGAACCCGGCGGGCACACCGGTCGATCTGAAACAAAAAACACCACACGTCCAAGGAGACCTCGCATGAAAACCCTGCCGCTTGGCATCGGAAACATCCATTTTGTCGGGATCGGCGGGATCGGCATGTCTGGCATCGCCGAGATTTTGCACAATCTGGGCTATCAGGTGCAGGGTTCCGACATGGCGGACAACGCCAATGTCCAGCGCCTGCGCAATCTGGGCATTACCGTGTTTATCGGCCACGATGCCGAAAATGTTGCCGATGCCAAGGTTGTGGTCATTTCAACGGCGGTAAAGCCCGATAACCCCGAAGTGGTTGCCGCACGCGCCAACATGATCCCTGTTGTGCGCCGGTCAGAAATGCTGGCCGAACTGATGCGCCTTAAGGCCGCCATCGCCGTTGGCGGTACGCATGGTAAAACCACCACAACATCACTGGTCGCCACCATGCTGGATGCCGCCGGGCTGGACCCGACAGTTATCAATGGTGGCATCATCAATTCCTATGGCACCAATGCCCGCCTGGGCGATGGCGACTGGATGGTGGTGGAGGCCGACGAGTCTGATGGTACCTTTGTCAAGGTCCCCTCGACCATTGCCGTTGTCACAAATATTGACCCCGAACATCTGGATCACTGGAAAAGTTTCGATCAGCTGCGCGAGGCGTTCAAAAACTTTGTTCAGAACATTCCGTTTTACGGCTTTGCCGTTTTGTGCATCGACCATCCCGAAGTCCAGGCCCTGATTGGCCGGGTAACCGACCGCCGCATTTTTACCTTTGGTTTTTCACCGCAGGCCGATGTGCGCGCCACCAATGTCCGTACCGAAATTGGCCAAAGCACCTTTGACGTTGTCATTCGTGAACGGGTTGATAGTGCCGAACGCATCATTCACAATGTGCGTTTGCCAATGGTGGGCGATCATAACATTTCCAATTCACTGGCCGCCATCACCGTGGCGCTGGAACTGGGCATTGACGACGACAAAATCGTATCGGCCTTTGATGGCTTTACCGGGGTCAAGCGCCGCTTTACCAAAACCGGCGAAGTCGATGGTGTTACGATTATCGACGATTACGGCCATCACCCGGTGGAAATTCGCGCTGTTTTGAAAGCGGCACGTTCGGCCACCCAAAACAATGTGATTGCAGTCGTACAACCACACCGTTATTCGCGCCTCCATGACCTGTTCGAGGAATTTTGTACCTGCTTTAACGATGCCGACACCGTAATTGTCGCCGATGTTTATACCGCTGGTGAAAGCCCGATTGAGGGGGCCAACCGCGATGCCCTGGTCGAAGGATTGCGCAACCGGGGCCATCGCAAGGTACTGGCCCTAAGCAGCCCCGATGAACTGGCAAATGTCGTAACGGGTATCGCCCAAAAAGGCGACCTTGTGGTGTGCCTTGGCGCTGGTTCCATCAGTACCTGGGCCAATGCCCTGCCCGCCGGGATGGAGGCCCTTAAATCGTCATGACTTCTGTACGCCACACCCCGATCATTGATCATTTGCCCAAAGTACGTGGCAAGCTGCGCGAAGGCGCATCGCTGGCGAAAGTCACCTGGTTTCAGGTTGGCGGCCCGGCCGATGTGATGTTTCGCCCTGCCGATGCCGATGATCTGGCCCTTTTTTTGCGCGACAAGCCAAATGAAATTCCCGTTACCGTTATTGGTGTCGGGTCGAATTTGCTGGTGCGTGACGGGGGTTTGCGCGGGGTTGTGGTGCGACTGGGGCGTCCCTTTACCGATGTTACGGTTCACGGCGACGAAATCCATGCCGGTGCCGGTGCGCTTGATGGCAATGTTGCGACAGTTGCACAGGAAGCAGGGCTGGGCGGGCTTGAATTTCTATCGGGCATTCCCGGCACCATTGGCGGTGCCCTGCGGATGAATGCCGGGGCCTATGGCAGCGACATGCATGATGTGTTGATCCGGGCCGAGGCGATTGACAGCCATGGCGAAATCCATGATCTGGCCGTCAACGAAATGGGCCTGACATACCGGCATTGTAACATTCCCGATGACTGGATTTTTACCAAGGCCGTTTTGCGTGCCAGCGCCGGGGACAAAGCCGAAATTGCCCGGCGCATGACTGAAATCAGCGAAGCCCGCAATGCAAGCCAGCCGGTACGCGCCAAAACCGGTGGTTCCACCTTTGCCAACCCCACACCCAAGCGGGCATGGGAAGTTATTGATGCGGCAGGATGCCGGGGATTAACCATTGGCGGCGCACAAATTTCACCGCAGCATTGCAATTTCATGATCAATCTGGGCGACGCCAGTGCGCAGGATCTGGAAAACCTGGGTGACGAAGTGCGACGGCGTGTACGGGCACATTCGGGCATTGATTTGCAGTGGGAAATTCGCCGGATTGGCGAACGTTTGGGACAATCGATTGTGGGAAAAGACGCATGAGCAAGCATGTCGCGATGATTTATGGCGGGTGGTCAGCCGAACGCGATGTTTCGCTGTCCACCGGGCGCGAGGTTTCCAAGGCATTGCGCGAAAAGGGCTATGCCGTTTCAGAAATTGACGCCACCCGCGATCTCGCCCGACAAATCACCAGCCTGTCGCCCAAACCCGACGTTATTTTTAATGCCCTGCATGGCCGCTGGGGCGAAGACGGCGCGGTTCAGGGATTACTGGAAATTTTAAACATTCCCTATACGCATTCCGGCGTGCGCGCATCGGCCATTGCGATGGATAAAATGAGCGCGAAGGCCCTGTTTCGTGAAAACGGCCTGCCCTGTGCCAAACATATTTATGTTAGCCGCGACGACATTAAAAACGGCATCGCCCTGCCGCCCCCCTATGTTCTAAAGCCCAATAACGAAGGGTCGTCGGTCGGGGTGGAAATCATCCTGAATGCCGAAGAAGAACAAAACATGCTGGCACGTGACTGGGTGCACGGCGACGGTGTGATGCAGGAAGAATATGTTGCCGGGCGCGAAATGACCGTAGCCGTCAAAGACGGCGAAGCCATGGAAGTGATTGAAATTTTAACCGGCAACCACGCCTTTTATGATTACCAGTCCAAATATGCCAATGGCGGATCACAGCATATTATTCCCGCCGATGTCCCCTCAGCCTTGCGCACGCGGGTTCGCGATTGCGCCGAACAGGCCTATCGTGCCCTGGGCTGCCGTGGTGTCGCCCGCGCCGATTTTCGCTATGACCCGGAACACGACCGGCTGGCAATTCTGGAAATTAACACCCAGCCGGGCCTGACCCCGACGTCGCTGGTGCCCGATGCGGCCCGACACGAAGGCATGAGCTTTGCCGATATTGTTGCGTGGATGGTTGAGGACGCCACATGCGAACGATAACAATCGCCGATCAGGCGCGCGAACGCCGCGAAAAGGTTCAACGCGAATATGGCTGGAGCGCCATTTTCCGCAAGGTTGGCCGTGTTTGCCGCTGGATCAGTGCCACCGCCCTGATCGTGGGCGGCCCGATTGCCCTGTGGCAAAGTGGCAAAACCGAGCAATGGCTGGCAACCGCCCAGAGCGAAGCCATTGATGCATCTGCCCGCTTTGGCATGGTCGTCAATACCATCGACGTTGCCGGGCGCCACCGCACCGACCCCAACGCACTTTTGGCTGCCATCGGACAAAAACCGGGATCGCCGATTATTACTTTTGACGCCGACGCAGCGCGCGAACGGATTGAACAACTATCGTGGGTCCGTACGGCAACGGTTGAACGGCGCCTGCCCGATACCATCATCATCCATGTTGAAGAACGCCAGCCCCTTGCCCTGTGGCAGCATGGCGATAACCACATCCTGATTGATGCCGATGGTGTGCAGTTGCAAGATTACGAACTGGGGAATTTTCTGAACCTGCCGGTTCTGGTGGGCGAAGACGCGCCCGAACATGCCGCTGAAATGATCAAAACCCTTAAAACCATCCCGCGCCTGTTTGAACAGGTGACAGGGGCGCAGCGCATTGGCCATCGCCGCTGGAATGTGCAACTGGCAAACGGCATGTTCATCCGCTTGCCCGAACATGACATGGGCAAAGCCTGGGCGCGGTTAGACCAGCTTGACCAGGCACACAAACTTCTGACAAGTGACGTTCTGGTGGTGGATTTACGCCTTGCCGATCGCACCTTTGTCCGCCTGACACCAGGTGCCGCCGAACTGCGCCGCAACCCACCCAAGGAAAAGAAAGGGTCGGTTTAAAATAAACATGCCCAAAATCACGCACCGAATTCGAGCCGGAATTATCCCCAAAAAGATCGATTTTCTGTCAAAAGACTAGCCGTTTGTGGCAAACCATGCGCTTCGACTTTCAAAATGATTTCGCTCGCCGTGAGTTCTGGATGATTTAAGCGTTCCCTCATTTTCCGAATCGCCTCAAACGCTGTTGGCATATGCAGCGTAATTGTATCTGCTATAAATTCGTCGGGTGATTTTACTTCAATGCCGAAAGGGCCGGTTTTATCTTTAGGAAAATCACGAAGATTATCCGTCACAAGAACCTGCGCATAAGTACGGACCGCTGCGGCCAGTACATGGCGGTCATTTTCATCTGGCAGCTCTATTGAACGAATATAAACCTCATGACCACTTACACAAGCTTCCGGAAAGGCACGTTCCATGGCGGAACGCTGTTTCGCCGTATCAGCCTTACCATTGGTTATTTTGGCTATCGCCACTTCCATCTCACTAAGAATCTCGCAGCTCCAGCGGGGACGAAAAAGCTCTGCGCCCGCCAGACTCAACAACAAGTTCCGTTTCAGGGCACCGGCCAGAACACATGCATCAATCAAAGCTGTGAAGTGATCTGCCCGGTATGTCATACTTATTCCTCTTCCAGAATAAATTTGGTATCCAGCGTCGCAAGATCTGCCAGAGCATTCTCACGTTCGTCATCGCGCTTTGCTTTGTAGACGAACAAATCTTCTGCTTTGACGCGGCGATGACGCCCGACTTTAGCAAACTTTATCTTGCCACGTTCGAGAAGACCGATCAGATACGGACGCGAGACATTAAGCAAATCAGCTGCTTGCTGGGTCGTAAGATCCGCACTTAGCGGAACCATCTGAAAACCCTGACGGCCAGAAACTAGCCGTAATAACTGCATAAGGCTGGTTGTTAAGGCTGGTGACAACGTTATAGTTTCACTTTTTCCCTCTGCATTCGCTACCGTCAAATTTGTTGCTTCACCGTCCTTTGACTGCGAAGCAATAATCTGGCGCAATTGATCTGCGGTCGCACTTTCAACCTGCGTCGGCAATCGACCGCCGAAATCGTCCATTTTAAGTGCAGACATTTCTCATCTCCATTCCCTGTTCTCGTCATCCCGCTCGAAAAGAGGAGACAACAGGGAATATATACCAGACATTTACAAACGAAATAAATGAAATGTTCGAAATATTCGAATATTTCATTTTGATTCGGTCATAAAAAAGCTTACATGCCGATTGAAACAGTCTTCAATACTAATGCGACAAAGTTCGCCACACCGGTTCTGGCTGGCCCAGACTATGAATTTCGTCAATCGGCCGGCCTTCGATGACGTCAATCAGATGACGGGCCAGTTCCTGCCCGGCCAGAATAAGGTCTTCGCGCAGGCTGTCGATCCGCGGGCGGGTGAAATTCAGTAAATCCGATGTTTCCTTGGCAATCACGTCAATGTCCTTACCCACCGTCAGGCCCGACTGGGTAATCCCGTCAATCAATGCCAGCGCGCAAATTTCACTGCCGCAAATAATGCCGTCGGGCACGTAATCCTGATGGCGCAATGCCATCCCGGCCTGACGCAAAACTTCACTGCCGGAATCAAGATCCACACCGGGTAAAACCTCGAACGGGACATTTGCCTGTTCGGCCACGGCAGCAAGCCCGGCCAGGCTTTCGCGGTAATAGGTAAATTCCGATGGCGGCGATAACATCGCCAGCCGTTTGCGCCCGCGTGATAACAACCGTTGTGCGGCCAGGGTACAAAAGGCACG
Organism: Thalassospira sp. MCCC 1A01428; assembly: GCF_002115825.1. Classification (GTDB taxonomy): domain Bacteria; phylum Pseudomonadota; class Alphaproteobacteria; order Rhodospirillales; family Thalassospiraceae; genus Thalassospira. The sequence goes on from NZ_JFJZ01000003.1 coordinate 84,821, forward strand.
GTTGTCAAAGTCGTGATAGGCATGTTGCCGTGCATCGGCACAACGGCCATGGGTGACAAAGGGCAAGCCACTATTGATCAACGCGGTTACACGGGCATCATCGGGTTTGATATGCGTAATAATCACCCCGTCCGCCGCCCTGGTATCAAGGATATAACGGATCGGCGTCATCGGGTCATCATTGCGGGCCTGCGGGGTTACCACCAGATGGTATGGCGTTTCACGAATAACATCGGAAATGCCCACAATTAACCGGCGGGCAAATTCGGGGATTTTATCTGTCTGATCCAGAACAAGGCTGATGACATTGGTTTTTCCGGTGCGCAAACGCACCCCGGCACGGTCCGGGCGATAGCCAATGGCATCGGCAACCTGACGCACACGCTGTTTGGTTTTTGCACTGATATCGTGGGCATCTTTTAGCGCCCGCGACACCGTTGTCACGCCCAAACCCGTCATTTCTGCGATGGTTTTTAATGTCGGTCGCGTGCGCGAACCAAAGCTGGCATCGACGCGACCGGCCCTGTCATGATCGGACAGCGTCCGTTCCTCCTTGAATAACAATGCAACACCATTGTCTCCGGCAAAGCTATTGCCATGCGAAGCGCGCCTAGCGCAAGCGTTCCCCGCTTTGAGCATCAAAAAACACAACTTTATCAAGGTTAAACACCAGGTCGTGATTTTGCCCGGCCTGCCCGGTCCAGTCCTGATGCAGGCGTGTTACCACTTCCTTGCCCCCAAGGGCGGTAATCGCATAAATATCGGCCCCGGCGGGTTCAATCACATCGATCCGGCATTTGGCCGTTACCGTGCGCTGCGATGTGGCACGGGTGGCCGCCCCACCCTGGGCATCGGTAATGGCTTCGGGCCGAATGCCCATAATCACCTGCTCGCCCTTCATTTGCGCAACACTTGCCGGAAGCTGATCAAAATCCAGCACCAGCGGATCATCGCCGTCACGTGTGACGCGCACCCGCGCCCCGTCAATTTCCACCGGCACAAGGTTCATCGCCGGTGATCCCATAAAATCGGCTACGAACAGGTTGGACGGATCATTATAAATTTCGGCAGGCGTCCCGTATTGCTGAACAATCCCGCCCTTAAGCACGGCAATTTTGGTACCCAGTGTCATGGCCTCGATCTGGTCGTGGGTGACATAGACAATGGTGGTGCCAAAGGTTTGGTGCATCCGTTTGATTTCGGTTCGCATATCAACCCGCAATTTGGCATCCAGGTTTGAAAGCGGTTCATCAAACAAAAACAGTTTGGGGTTGCGCACCAATGCCCGCCCCATTGCCACACGCTGGCGCTGCCCGCCCGAAAGCTGACCGGGCCTGCGGTTCAGCAACGCCTCGATTTGCAGGGTTTTGGCAACTTCTTGCACTTTGGCGTCGCGTTCAGCCTTGGGCATACCGCGCATTTCAAGGCCAAAGGCAATGTTCTGGCCAACATTCATATTGGGATAAAGCGCATAGCTTTGAAACACCATCGCAATATTGCGCTCGGCGGGCGGCAGATCGTCAATTACGTCGCCATCAATGCGAATTTGCCCGGTGGTCAGGCTTTCCAGCCCGGCAATGGTATTTAACAATGTCGATTTGCCACAGCCCGACGGGCCGACCAGCACCAGAAAACCGCCTTCTTCCACATCCAGTGCAATGTTTTTTAAAACATCGACCGGGCCGAAACTTTTGCAAACGTTATCAATTTCCAGAAATGCCATTCTGTGTAGACCTTTATTAATGTCAGGCAATGCTGCCAATGATGTCGTTTCGGGATTAACCCTTAACCGCGCCCGCCATTAGCCCGCGGACAAAATATCGCCCGGAAACGATATAAACGATCAGGGTTGGCAAGGCGGCAAGGATGGCCCCGGCAAAATGCACATTATATTCCTTCACCCCGGTTGATGATGAGACCAGATTGTTCAGTGCCACCGTCATCGGCATTGAATCAAAATCGGCAAAGGACGCCCCAAACAGAAAATCATTCCAGATATTGGTAAACTGCCAAATCACCGTCACCACAATGATTGGCCCGGAACTGGGCAACAAAATTCGGGTAAAGGTACGGACAAACCCCGCACCGTCCATTTTGGCAGCCTTGATCAGCTCATCCGGGAAGGCGGCATAATAATTGCGGAAAAACAGGGTGGTAAAGCCAAGCCCATACACCACATGCACCAGCACCAGCCCGCTTGTTGTCCCAGCCAGACCGATCATGCCCAGAATGCGCGCCATCGGAATCAGTACAATCTGAAACGGAATAAAGCAGGCGAACAGCATCAACCCGAAAATAATTTTATCGCCGGGAAACCGCCATTTGGTCAGCACATAACCATTTAGCGCGCCCAATGTGGTGGAAATGGCAACCGCAGGCACCACCATAAACAGGGAATTCAGAAAAAAGGGCCGCAACCCGGTGGGTTCAACGCCGATTTGTGATGTGGACCATGCTTTTAACCACGGCTCAATTGTAAAATGTTCGGGCAGCGACATCATGTTGCCGCCGCGAATTTCATCCAGCGTCTTAAGCGAATTGACCAGCATCACAAACAGCGGCAGCAAATAGTAAACCGCAAACAGGATCAATACGGCATAAAGGGCCGCACGCATCAGCTTGCCTGCGCCAATCGCCGATTTTTGGCTTGCATAAGATGACATCAGCGACGCTCCCGCAATTCGGAATAAAGATAAGGCACAATAATTGCGGCAATCATTGCCAGCATGATCACTGCTGACGACGCCCCAACCGCCATCTGGTTACGGGTAAAGGTATAGGAATACATAAATGTAGCCGGAAGCTCGGTCGCACGGCCCGGCCCGCCATTGGTCAGGGCCACCACTAGGTCATAAGCCTTGATTGCCAGATGGGCCAATACCACAAAGGCCGATAAAAACACCGGGCGCAATTGCGGGATGATAATGCGGGTATAAAGGCTCCATTTACTGGCACCATCCATTTGTGCTGCCTTCAATATCTCGCCATCAATGCCGCGCAACCCCGCCAGAAACATTGCCATCACAAACCCCGATGACTGCCAGACCGCCGCAATCACCACGGTATAGATCGCCATGTTGCGATCCTTGATCCAGTTAAAGGTGAAACTTTGCCAGCCCCACAAATGCATGGTGTTTTCAAGGCCCAGCCCCGGGTCAAGAAACCATTTCCATGCCGTACCGGTAACAATGAACGACAGCGCCATCGGATAAAGATAGATCGGACGCAAAATACCCTCGCCGCGAATTTTCTGGTCCAGAAATATCGCCAGGATCAGGCCCAGAATGCAGCAAATTGCAATATAAAGAATGCCGAAAATCGCCAGGTTTTGCAGCGCTGTCATCCAGTTGCGCTGCCCCCATAAATTGGCGTAGTTGGCCAACCCGACCAGATCAAATGATGGTAACATCCGGCTATCCGTAAAGGACAGATAACCGGTAAACAGGATAAATCCGTAAACAAAAATCAGGATCAAAAACAGACTGGGACTTAAGACCAGCCGGGGCAAAATTTCGCGCAGGATGGACTGCGCCCTGCCAGGCACGGTTTGGGACATGACGATGCTCCGCACTTCATTATCCTGATGGCCGGGCACCCCCGGCCATCAGAACTGTTATTGGTTTTTACTGCGCAGATTCAACAGCATTGACCAGTTCTTCGGCCGCTGTTTTCGAGTCATATTCCCCGTTAAAATGCGCTGTAATCACGTCATACATCGCATTTTTAACCGCACTTGGCACCGCATGGCCATGCGCCATAGATCCAAACAGCGTGCCTTTTTCGTTGGCTTCAGCCAGTTCTTTCATGCCTTTTTTACCGCAGGCATCAAAGGCTTCGGGTGAAACATCCGTCCGTGCCGGAACCGACCCCTTAACCACGTTAAAGGCCGACTGGAAGGTAGGGGACATAACTGCTGCAGCCAGTTTTTCCTGCGCATCGCGGCGGTCTTCGCCAACCTTGAACATCACAAACTGGTCAGAGTTGAAGGTAACCGTGCCCTGGGTACCGGGGAAACGGAAACACATGAAATCCTGATCAGGAACTTTGCCTGCATTCAGAAACTCGCCCTTGGCCCAGTCGCCCATAAACTGCACACCGGCTTCCTTGTTGATCACCATCGCAGTTGCCAGGTTCCAGTCCCGACCCGAGAAATTGTCATCAACATAACCGCGAAGCTGGGTCATGCGGTCAAACACCTTGACCATGGTATCGGAATTAAGGGCATCGGGGTCCGTGTCGATCATGGCCTTTTTATAAAATTCCGGCCCACCGGTCGACATCAGGACAGCTTCAAACATGGTGGCATCCTGCCATGCCTGCCCGCCATGCGCGATGGCGGTGTAGCCAGCCCCTTTGATTTTATCAAGATCGGCAATCAGTTCGTCCCAGCTTGTGGGCTGTTTTAAATCCAGCTCGTCAAAAATCGCCTTGTTGGCCCAAACCCAGTTGGTGGAATGCACATTCACCGGCACAGCGATCCAGTGACCGTCATATTTGGAAAATTCTTTCAGCGCATCGGGAACGACTTTATCCCAGCCTTCCTTGCCAGCCAGATCGTCAAGGTTGGCCAAAACCCCTTCCTTGGCCCAGTCCTTGATGTCGAAGCCAAGCATCTGGACTGCGGTAGGCGGGTTTCCCGATGTCACACGGGCACGCAAAACGGTCATGGCCTGTTCGCCACCCCCGCCGGCAACCGGCATGTCATTCCAGGTAACACCCTGACCTTCCAGGTCCTTTTTCAAAACCTGAAGCGCCTTGGCCTCCCCGCCTGCGGTCCACCAGTGCAGAACCTCGACGCTTTCTTCGGCGCTGGCAATCGCAGTGGACATCGCCAGAGCCGCAATAACGCCTAATCCGGCACGGGCAAACTTGCCTACAAACATTTGGTTTCCTCCCTGTTGATTTTAATTAGCGACCAATTACTGCAACGTTACAGTTGAGAGTCAAGCGCCACCTGTAACGTTGCAGTACAGCAATTGGAAATTTGGCCAAATCTGTAGTTGCACAAGGCAGCTTGCTGCATCGCAAAAAAGACATTAAACCAACAGTTGGGACATTAAATGTGAAAGACTCCACCCTGCCTTAACCAATTTGCAACTGCTTTTGACCGAAAACCGGGATAAGGGGTGTTTGACTTTGCGGGCGACGACCACCCCAAACATCAAAAAGTAAACTCAGAGCAAACAATTGGCACGCAGCAAAACGAGGTCAGGGCTGATAGCGGCCCTGGATATCGGCACATCTAAGGTCTGCTGTTTTATTGCGCGACCCGACAGGTCCGGCCAGCCGAAAATCATCGGTATCGGCCATAACATGTCGAAGGGACTGCAAAGCGGATCGATCGCAAATCTGGACGCGGCACAGGAAGTGGTGCTCGCGGCGGTGAATGCTGCCGAAAAAATGGCGGGACAAACCATTGAAACCGTCATCGTCAATCTTTCCGGCGGGCGTCCCGAATCCGAAACGCACACCATTGAACTGCCTTTGGGCTCCCGCCCGATCGGTAATCTGGAAATTCGCAAGTTAAACGACCAGAAAGACGCCCTGTTGCGACAGGCTGGCGACGAGTTGATCCATACCGTGCCGTTGGGCTTTCGGGTTGATCAGTCCGTCGGGCTTGGTGATCCGCGCGGCATGTATGGTTCGGTCGTCGGGCTGGATTTGCATTTTGTGCGCACACAAATTGCCGCCTTGCGAAACCTCGAAACATTGCTGGCACGCTGCCACCTTGAAATCGAGGAAACAGTAGTAACACCGCTGGCATCGGGTCTGTCGGCCCTAACGCCAGACCAGCGCGAACTGGGTGCCACCGTCATTGACATGGGGGCGGGCACCACCAGCGTTGCGGTTTTCCACGGTGGCCAGGTCATTTATACTGCCAGCTTCCCGGTGGGTGGCGCGCATGTCACCCGCGACATTGCCTATGGCCTTAATACATCGCTGTCTCATGCTGAACGGTTAAAAACCCTGCATGGCAGCGCATTGACATCCCCGTCCGACGATCAGGAAATTCTGGCCGTCCCCGTGATTGGAGATGAAGACGATGCAAATGTAAACCATGTGCCGCGCTCCATGCTGATCAATATTATCAAGCCACGCCTGGAAGAAACATTCGAGCTGATCCGTGACCAGCTTGAGGAAAATGGTCTTTCGCAAATTGGCGGACGGTCGATTATGTTAACGGGCGGTGCCAGCCAGCTTAACGCCATTGCCGACCTTGCCGGACAAATGTTTGAACGCCCCGCCACCATCGCCACCCCGCACGGCGTAACGGGCATGGCACAAGCAACATCCGGCCCGGCATTTTCGGCCTGTGCCGGCCTGTTGCTGCGCGCAGTCGAACAACAAAACGACCCGCTCAGCGAAGCCATGAACCATATCCGCCAAAGCGGCGGCCGGTTTGGCCGGTTAGGTGCGTGGTTAAAAGAAAATTTCTAGGCTGCATTTTCTACTGAAACAGGCCGGGCATCCCGTGTTAAATATTTTCCTGCCCGGCTTTGAAAAAAAAACGAAAATTTTTCGCCGGTTAACGATGTCATTAACACCGCACTAACTCTTTCGCCTGTAAAAGATCAGCACGGGTCTAATTTCGGCAAAGGGAAGGCCGTTTTTGGATTCAGACTCCTAAGCGCGGAGAAGGAAGAGCAAACATGCCAACAATTAATTTTTCCGTACCTGAAGCGGAAGAAAACCTGAAACCAAAAATTACCGTTATCGGCGTCGGTGGCGCCGGTGGCAACGCGGTCAATAATATGATCGCATCCGAACTTGAAGGCTGCGACTTTGTTGTTGCCAACACCGATTCACAGGCATTAAGCCAAAGCAAATCGGTTCGTAAATTGCAGCTGGGCCGACAAATCACCCAGGGCCTTGGCGCTGGTGCGCGACCTGATGCCGGCAGTGCTGCTGCGGAAGAATCGATCGATGAAATCATGGCGCAGCTTGAGGGCAGCCACATGGTCTTTATCACCGCCGGGATGGGTGGTGGTACCGGTACCGGTGCAGCCCCTGTTATTGCGCGGGCAGCCAAGGAATCAGGTATCCTGACCGTTGGTGTCGTTACCAAACCGTTCCATTTTGAAGGAACGCGCCGGATGCGCACCGCCGAACAGGGCATTGAACAGCTTCAGCAATATGTTGATACGCTGATCATTATCCCGAACCAGAACCTGTTCCGGGTTGCCAACGAAAAAACCACCTTCGCAGATGCCTTCCAGATGGCCGATGATGTGCTGCGCAATGGTGTGCGTTCCATTACCGACCTTATGATGGTTCCGGGCCTTGTGAACCTTGACTTTGCCGACATTCGCACCGTCATGAGCGAAATGGGCAAGGCCATGATGGGCACCGGCGAAGCATCGGGCGAAAAACGCGCACTGGAGGCTGCTGAAGCCGCCATTGCCAACCCGCTGCTTGAAGATGCATCAATGAAGGGTGCCCGTGCGGTGCTGATCAACATCACCGGCGGCATGGATATGGCGCTGTATGAAGTTGACGAAGCCGCCAACCGCATCCGTGAAGAAGTCGATCCCGAAGCCAACATCATTTTCGGTTCGACCTTTGATCCGTCCATCGAGGGTGGCTTGCGTGTTTCGGTGGTGGCAACCGGCATTGATGCCGAAGAAGTCCGCCGCCCGAAGCCAACCACCATTCCGCTCACCCCGGCCCGTGGTGACAAACCTGCTGCTGCCAAACCGAATGCCGGTTTTGGTCATCAGGCACCGCAACAGGCCCCGGCTGAGCATGCCCCGGCCGCCGCTGCATTTAGTGGTCAGGACGAATATGCTGGCGGGTCTTCGGTTGAAGACATGCCCGCTGAACGTTTTGCCGCAACCGGCAATGCGCAACAGCCTGGCCTGTCCAACCCGGCCACCGATAACGGCCAGCAGACCGGTTCCATCGAACTGGGCCAGACCGTTTTGAAACCGAACCCGGCCCTGCGCCAGGCCCCGCGTGCCCAACAGCCGCAGCCCAGCGTACCGCGCCAGCACGTTGCAGATGACAATGGCGATATGCCGTTCATTCCGCCGCGTGCCGCCCGCCCGACCGACAATGCCCCGGCCCGTGGCGAGCCCGATGTTTACGACGCCGCTGACAACAACCACGGCACCCGTCCGCGGTTTGGCGGTATTCGCAACCTGTTTGGCAAAGGACAGCACCAGGCCGATGGCGATACCGCCCCGCGCCAGCAAAACGCTGCCCCGCACCAGCAGGCACCAGCACCCCGCCAGACAGAATTGTCGCTGGGTGATGATGCACGACCACAATTGAAAGCCGATCCAGCTTCCCGGGTTAAAACGTCTTCGACGTCTGATGACCTTCTGGAAATTCCGGCTTTCTTGCGCCGTCAGGCCAACTGACGGTTTATTCTCCGCGCGAAAAGGGGGAAGGTTTTGGCCTTCCCCCTTTTTTAGTGGCATCCGCAAAAATACGTAATTTTTTACATTTTTTCGGAACAAAACACATTGTTACCGTAATGTTAATTTTTCAGATAAGTTATTGATTTTAAAATATAAACTGAACGTTACAAAGCGTAACAAAGCGTGATTTGCCGCATTGCGGCACACCGGTTAGTTTGTGACCCTAGCAAACGGGCCGACACGCAGTCCGATAAATCATCATCGTGATACAACCTGATTTTTCTGGGGGTTCCCCGTGAATAACATCGCCGATATCAGCACCGCATTAAATGACCAGCGCGCCACGGCTTCGTCCGTTGTTTCGCAGCGCAGTCTTAAATCCTCTATTGGCTGTGCAGGCGTTGGTTTGCATTCGGGCCAGAAAATTCAGATTACGTTGCACCCTGCCCCGGTTGATCATGGTGTGGTGTTTCGCCGGGTTGATCTGCCGGGCAAACCGCAATTTGCCGCCCTGTATGATGAAGTTATCGATACCCGCCTGTGCACCTGCCTTGGTGACCTGGAAGCCGGGATCAAGATTGGCACGATTGAACATCTGATGGCCGCCCTTGCCGGTCAGCGGATTGACAATATTCTGATTGATATTGATGCCGACGAAGTCCCGGTCATGGATGGCAGTTCGGCGCCGTTTACCTTCCTGATCGATTGCGTTGGCATTGATGAACAAAATGCGCCGCGCATGGTGGTGGAAGTTTTGAAAACGGTTGAAGTCGAACATAATGGCTGCCGTGCCAAAGTTGAACCTGCGGATGGTTTCGAGATCGATTTTGAAATCGATTTCGCCAGCAAGGCAATTGCCAACCAGCGCCTGTCTGTCGCCTTTGATGATGGTGTGTTTGTCAATTCCATCGCCCGCGCCCGTACCTTTGGCTTCCTCCATGAAGTCGAAGCCATGCGCAGCGCCGGTCTGGCCCTTGGTGGTTCACTGGAAAATGCTGTGGTGCTGTCAGGTGATTCGGTGATGAACGAAGAAGGCCTTCGTTACGAAAACGAATTTGTCCGCCACAAAATCCTTGATGCCCTTGGCGATCTTTATGCCGCCGGGCACCAGTTACAGGGCAAGGTTACCGCTTACAAGTCGGGCCATATGGTTAATAACATGTTGTTAAAAGCCCTGTTCGCCGATTCGGCCGCCTGGCGTCTGGTGCCGATGCGCACAGCGTCGCTTAGTGCCAGCGAACCGGTACGTGTTTCTGCCTGAAAACCATGATGCAGGCATTTTGCAGGCAGTCGCCTTTGGTGACTTGCCTGCTTTTTTTTGCCTGTTTAACCACCCGTGAATGGCCCGTTGCCCCCGGCATTTTTCAGAAAAGCATGGAAAATGCCATTTTCATTGATGGAAGCACTTGCCCATAGGCGGTATTGACGTGATATAGTCCGGCCACACCAGCGAAATCCAACGGATTTCAGCACGACCGCAGACAGAATTAAGGATTGCAACCTTGCCTCGTTCGGCTTACGCGAAACATCTGATTGCCGTTTGCGGCCTGGCTTTTATGCTGGCTGCCTGTTCCAGTACCAAAGAACCGGAATATATCGAAAGACCGGTGGCGGAACTTTACAATACCGCCCAGAATTTACTGGACCAGAAGGAATACCAGAAAGCAGCCAAAGCCTTTGACGAGGTGGAACGCCAGCATCCCTATTCCGTATGGGCCACCAAGGCGACCCTGATGTCGGCCTATTCCTATTATCAGGACAACAAATATGACGACGCGATCAGCGCGCTGGATCGTTTTATTTCGTTGCACCCTGCCAATGCCGACGCCGCCTATGCCTATTATCTGAAAGCCCTGTCCTATTACGAACAGATTTCGGACGTACGCCGCGACCAAAAAATGACCGAAAATGCCATGCAAAGTCTGGACGACGTTATTCGTCGTTTTCCTGACAGCAAATATGCCCGCGACGCCAAGCTGAAAAAAGACCTGACCGTTGACCATATGGCGGGCAAGGAAATGAGCGTAGGCCGCTATTATCAGGATCGCGGTGACTATTTACCGGCCATCAACCGGTTTAAAAAAGTCGTTACCGACTACCAGACAACAACCCATGTGCCCGAAGCCCTGTCCCGTTTGACCGAATGTTATCTGGCACTTGGCCTGACTGGCGAAGCCAAAAAGACCGCATCGGTCCTTGGCTATAACTTCCCGGGCAGCGAATGGTACAAGGATTCCTACGATCTGGTGCTGGACAAGAAAACCGGTGACGATGCCGATGAAAGCTGGTGGGATGCCACCACGGGCGCAATTTCCGGCCTGTTCTAAACAGTTTCACGGTTTTTAACGACGAAAACAGTTAATTTTCACAGCCCTGCACACATATTTTGTGCGCAGGGCTTGCAAGCGCGTCAATGTTTCGGCACTGTGCATTTGACGCTATGTTCTCGTCCTGTTCTGCGTCTCGTTGAAACAACGCCAGTATGCCAACATGCTTCGACGCCTTAGCATTCGCAATGTTGTCCTGATCGATAAACTGGACCTGGATTTCCATGAAGGGCTAAGTGTTCTGACCGGGGAAACAGGTGCCGGCAAGTCGATCCTGCTTGATTCTTTGGGGCTGGCCCTGGGCGCACGTGCCGATAGCGGCCTTGTGCGCCATGGCAATGACAAGGCAAGTGTGACCGCAACCTTCACCCTGCCTGCCGGGCACCCGGTATTTGGCCTGTTGCATCAGCAAGATATCGACATCGAAGATGACGACCTGGTGGTTCGGCGTGTTGTGACCGCCGATGGCCGCTCGCGCGCCTATATCAATGACCAGTCGGTTTCGATTGGGGTGTTGCGCGATGTTGGCAATTTTTGCGTTGAAATTCAGGGCCAGTTTGACCAGCACGGTTTGCTGGACCCGACCACACACCGCGCCACCCTTGATGCCCATGGCAACCTGTCACAAGCGGCCCTTAAGGTGCGCGATCACTGGCGCAACTGGCGCGCGACCCAAAAAGAACTGGCAAGCGCACAGGCCCGCATCACCAAGGCCCGCGAAGAAGAAGAATGGCTGCGCCACGCGGTAGACGAGCTTGAAAAACTGGCCCCGCAGGAAGGCGAAGAAGAACAACTGGCCGAAGAACGCCAGTTTCTGATGCATGGTGAAAAGCTGGTTGCCGCCCTGGGCGATGCCGAAAACGATTTATCGCGCGGCAAAGGGGCGGAAAGTGCCATTCGATCGGCCCAGCGCCATTTGGAACGCGAACTGGAAAAGGCCGAAGGCCGGTTTGAGCCGATTATCGAGGCCCTGGACCGTGCCGCCATCGAACTCGAAGAAGCGATGCACGCCATATCGGCAGCCCAGGCCGATTTGAACCTTGATTCCGGCCACCAGGAAAGTGTCGAGGAACGTTTGTTTGCCCTGCGTGCTGCCGCGCGCAAATACAATGTCCCCGCCGATGGCCTGCATTCCCTGATGAAAGATTTCCGCCGCCAGATCGAACAACTGGAATTTGGTGAACAGGAACTCGACCGGTTAAAACAGGCAGGTGAAAAATACCGCCAGTCCTATATCGAGGCCGCGCAAAAACTGCATGAAGCGCGCAAAAAGGCCGCTGCCAAAATGGATGGTGCGATCAATGCGGAACTGCCACCTTTGCGCATGGACAAAGCCCGCTTCATTACCGACATCGTCGCCCTTGAAGAAAACGAATGGGGTGCAGACGGCCTTGATCGGGTGCAATTCACGGTTTCCACCAACCCAGGAAGCCCGGCAGGGCCACTTAACAAAATTGCATCGGGCGGCGAATTATCGCGCTTTTTGCTGGCGTTAAAGGTGGTTCTGGCGCGTGTTTCGGCCGTGCCCAGCCTGGTATTTGACGAAGTGGACAGCGGTGTCGGTGGGGCCACGGCGGCGGCGATTGGTGAACGGTTGCATTTGCTGGCACAGGAACGGCAAATTCTGGTGATCACCCATAGCCCGCAGGTGGCCGCCCGCGGGCGCACCCACCTTAACATCGCCAAACGCGAAGATAGCGGCAGCATGGTGACGCGGGTAAATGAACTGGTACAGGATGCACGGCGCGAAGAAATCGCCCGCATGCTGGCCGGCCATTCCATTACCGCCGAAGCCCGCGCCGCCGCCGACAGCTTGCTGGGCCTGCCTGCCTGATAACGGCAAGCCTGAGCGGGGCCGGTACTTGCCCCGATCAGGCCTGTACCCACATTTGTCAGCAGGGCTTAAAAACCGGGAACTACCCCTCGCCAGAAACGCCCCGGTATTTTAAAAGAGCTGATCCAACGGCCCGCAATCTGGAACGGAAAAACACGACATGAGCGCCGATAAAACAGCGTCCGAAACCGCACAAGGCACCGCAGCCCAAACCGGCAGCAGCACCGGCATTTTGCCCGACATGCCGGAAACCAGCGGCGAAGCCCGCCGCCAGCATGCCGAAATTGCCGAAAACATCCGGTCCTTTAACGAGGCCTATTATATTAATGACGAACCGCTGGTGCCCGATGCCGAATATGACGCGCTGTTTACCCGCCTGATCGCGCTTGAAAGCCGGTATCCGACCCTGAAAAAAAACAGCCCGACGCAGGAAGTGGGCGCAACCCCGGCCGAGGGATTTGCCAAGGTCAAACATGCCCGCCCCATGCTGTCGTTGGCCAATGCTTTTTCACGCGACGATATTGTTGATTTTCTGGCCCGTATTCGCCGCTTTCTAAGCCTGACGGCGCATAGCCCGGTTGAACTGGTGGGCGAACCGAAAATTGATGGCTTGTCGCTGTCGCTACGCTATGAAAACCGCCAACTGATCAGCGCCGCCACCCGCGGGGATGGGACCGAAGGCGAAGATGTTACCGCCAATGTCGCCCATATTGGCGATATCCCGCGCATTTTGCCCGAGGATGCGCCCGAAGCCGTGGTCGAAATTCGCGGCGAAGTTTATATGTCGCGCTCTGATTTTCAAAAACTGAACGCAACCCAAAGCGAAGCCGGCAACAAAACCTTTGCCAACCCGCGCAATGCCGCTGCCGGGTCGTTGCGCCAGCTGGACCCCACAATTAGTGCCAAACGCCCGTTACGCTTTTTTGCCTATAGCTTTGGCGAATTATCCGAAAGCCTGGCCGACACCCACTGGAACTTTATTGAAAAGATCAAGGGCTGGGGCTTTGTCACCAATCCTTTTACCCGGATGCTGCATGATGCCGATGAAATTATGGCATTCTACGAAGAACTGGGGAACCAGCGGCCCGACCTTGATTACGACATTGACGGCATTGTTTACAAAATCAACGATTTTGAACTGCAACTGCGCCTGGGTTTTGTCAGCCGGTCGCCACGCTGGGCGATTGCCCATAAATTTCCGGCGGAAAAGGCCAAAACCCGCCTGAATGCCATTGAAATTCAGGTTGGCCGCACGGGCGCACTTACCCCGGTTGCCCATCTCGAACCGGTAACCGTGGGCGGGGTTGTGGTATCGCGCGCCACCTTGCATAACCGCGACGAAATTGAACGGCTGGGCGTGCGCGTTGGCGATTTGGTGACCGTGCAGCGCGCGGGCGATGTTATACCGCAAATTCTGGGTTATGTGCCCGAAGAACGGCCCAATGACAGCGTCGAATTTCAATTCCCCGATACCTGCCCCAAATGCGGCAGCCACGCCATGCGTGAAGAGGGCGAAGTTGTTACCCGGTGCAGCGGCGGGCTGGTCTGCCCGGCGCAGGCAGTTGAACGCCTGAAACATTTTGTGTCACGCAATGCCTTTGACATCGAAGGCATGGGCGGCAAACATATCGAGGCCTTTCATGATCTGGGCTGGGTAAAACAACCGGGCGACATTTTTCGCCTGCAAGCCGATCACGGCGAAGAACTGGCCAAACGTGAAGGCTGGGGGCCAAAATCGGCGGAAAAGCTGTTTGCCAGTATTGAAGAACGCCGCACCATCGGGCTTGACCGTTTTATTTACGCGCTGGGCATTCGCCAGATTGGTCAGGCAACGGCAAAATTGCTGGCCCGGCATTATGGCTCCATCACGGCCTGGCGTCAGGCCATGCTTGATGCCCAAACCGCCGATAGCGATGCGCTGCGCGAACTGATCAATATTGACCAGATCGGCCCCGGTGTTGCCCATGACTTGCTGGAATTTGCTGCCGAAAGCCATAATCGCGATGTGTTGGATGATTTGCAGTCGGAGCTAACCATTACCGATGTCGAAGCCCCGGCAAATGTAGACAGCCCGGTGAGCGGCAAAACCGTGGTCTTTACCGGCAAGCTGGAGCTGTTTTCACGGAATGAAGCCAAGGTTAAGGCCGAAAGCCTGGGGGCGAAAGTTGCCGGGTCAGTTTCAGCAAAAACCGATTACCTGGTTGCAGGACCGGGTGCGGGTTCCAAACTAAAGAAGGCAGAGGAAGCCGGTGTTACGGTTTTGGACGAACAGGGCTGGCTTGATCTGATTGCCACGTAAAATAATGATCGGGCATCTCATAGCGATTAAAGGAAAACGACCATGGAAGATTTAACCCGTTTTTTTCACCGCTATGGCGATGCCCATCTAAAGCTGACCGTCGACACGCTGGAACCGTTTTTTCATATCCCCTGCCTGATCAACGATCTGGGCGGGGTTCATGCCATCGCCAATACCAATGATCTCGCTGAATATCACGCCCCGTTTCTGGCTGAACTAAAACAGGCCCGTCTGGCAATGTGCAAGGCAATGCTGATTGAACAGCATTCAGCCCTGCCCGGTGGCGCGCGGGCCGTCGTTTCCTTTCGCTTTGGCAACCAGGATAACGACCTGATTTTTGATTGCGATTATGCCTTTGCCCTGCTGCGCGTAGATCAGAACTGGAAAATTGTTTTCGCCCAACTCGGCGAAATTCGTTACAGCGACCTATATTAAGATAACAGCTTATCGCCAGTTCCGGGGCCCTCGCCATCCGCTTCTGGCCCCGGCAACCATTTGGCAGCGCTATCGATCCCACCATTATTTGCCGCGAACCAGGAATGCCGCCATGCCCACAGGCACCCAAAACCCCACCCGTAGCGATACCAGGCCGCCCTTAAAACACGCCTGGTCGTTTGGGCCACGTACGCGCCATGCCGCAATGGTGGTCGGCGGAATTGTGATGGCAACGTCATTAATGCTGCCATCGCTTCGCGCCCAGGCAGACGAGCATTTTGGTCCGCTGTCGGGCAAACCCCGGGCGGTTGATGGCGATACGCTGGAATTTGGTTTCAAGCGGGTGGATTTATATGGCGCAGATAGTCTGGAGCGTTTTCAGAAATGCGTGATTGCCGGACAAAGCACGGCCTGTGGTGCAGATGCCTGGCAGGCAATTACCAACCTGATCGACAAAACACCCGTGCGCTGCGAAATGAAGGCAATGAACCGCTATAAACGCAACATGGCGGTATGTCGCAATGCCAATGGCGCCGATATCGGCCAGCAACTGATCACGATGGGCTGGGCCGTGGCACGCACAGACGAAGTTCCCGCCTATGCCGCCGCCGAACAGGCGGCCAAAGCCGCCCGACGCGGGGCCTGGGCCGGTAAATTTATCGACCCGTTAAAATGGCGGCGCGGGGAACGCCTGCCCGAACATGCCATCAGCATTTATTAAACCTGGTCAGCCCGGTAATTCGCCTGGTAATTGCAGGGACTTCCCCGCAATTACCACATCCCCGTAATGCCCCCTCATTTCAGGGTTTCAGCCAATATTCGGTGCGCACACCTGTTTTGTTGGCCGTGCGGCAATATTTAAACCGCACGCGTTGGTTATTACGCCGCAGGCCCCTGAAACGGGCGCGCCAGCAAACGGCCCAGCCCGGCCATGGTCACTTTGTTTTTAAGCGATGCCACGCCAACCATCACCACGGCAAAACCGGCCAATTGTGTGGGGCTAAGGGTTTCGCCCAAAAACAGCCAGGCCGCAAAAAATGTAAGGGCGGGGCCGGAAAGCGAAATTAAGGATGCCTGCGTTGCGCCAATGCGACGAATGCCTTCAAACAGCAGGAAAAACGGGATGACGGTGCAAAAAATGGAAATGCCCGTGGTCCATAAAATGCCGCTCAGGTTCAGATGCAGTGGCTTTTCGACGGACAGTTCGTAAAGCACCATTGATATGCCCGCGACCGTGTTGATCAATGCCGAAAAATGCATTGATCCGATAACGTTGATTTTACGCTGGCTAAAATACAGATAACAGGCATAGGTCAAAGCTGATGCAAACGACCAGAAGACCCCCTGCCACATATGATCTGACACCAGCGTAACCCCGTTGGGCGCCACCACCAAAATCAGCCCGCAATAGGTAATCAGAAAACATAATATCTGGCGCAACGGTGGAAACCGCCAGCGATGCAGGGCTTCCAATATCATGACAATGGCGGGAAAGCTGAACAGAACAATCCGCGATACCGTGACATCAATGATGGAAACAGCGGTAAAATCACACAGGGACGCGGCAAAAAACAACCCGCCATAGGCAGCCCCCCAAATCATATCCGCCGGGCGGATGGCGCGTTCACCGGGGCGGTTTTTGCCAAACATCCACACACCAAACCAGAAGAACGGCATGGCGATTAAAAACCGTAGCAATAACAGGCCGTCCACCGTCATGCCGGTGGCATAAACAAACTTTGCCAAAAGGCCTTTCATTGCCAGCGCACAGGTTGCCAGCAACACCAGCACAAGCGCCGAACGCGCCACCTTTGCTTTTGCTGCCTCGGCCTCATGGTGTGCGCGGGCCGCGTTTTGTGCATCTGTGGCGGCGGTATCGACTTGCGTGGCCGACGATACAGAAACATCACTGGCAGGCGTTTTACCTGTCAATGTGGATGATGTAGGGGTCATGGGGGCTCCGATCTCTCTCTATTCTTATCGTACGCTGCCACAGACATTATTCAATTCGAATAAAATGTTAGCAGATATCAGTTTTGTTGATAACATAACCCTGGTCCCATTTCTGTCATGACAAGTCGCATATCATGGACATCAAACAGCTTCGCAGTTTTATTCACATTGCTGAACTGGGCAGCCTGTCACGCGCGGCTGACCGGCTAAACCTGTCGCAACCGGCCCTTAGCCGCCAATTGAACCTGCTGGAAGAAAACCTGAATACCCAATTGCTGGAACGCACCGGGCGCGGCGTAAAACTGACCGAAGCCGGGCGGATCCTTGCGGAACGGGCGCGGGTTATTCTGGGGGACCTTGCCCGGTTGGAAGCCGATTTAAGCGAGCGGCGCGACCATGTGACGGGGCATGTTAATATCGGCCTGCCGCCCAGCGCCGGCATTGTCATTACTGGCGCGCTGGTAGAGGCCGTCCGCGAACGTTACCCCGAACTAAGCCTGTCGATTGCCGAAGATTTAACCGGTGACATTCAGGAAGGTCTGCTATCCGGGCGGCTTGATGTAGGGGCATTACACGACGGCATGATTTCGCGCAGCCTGCATTCCGAACCATTATGGCGCGAGGACCTGTTTTTAATTTCGCACCCGTCACAGGTGCCTGAAAATGCCAGCGAAATTGCCTTTGAGGACGTGGTACGCCTGCCGTTAATCATGCCTACCCCCAAACACGGCCTGCGCGCCAAAATGCAGGAAGCCGCCTTTCGTGCCGGTCGGCCCCTGATGCCGGTGGTCGAGGCCGATGCCCTGCGTGTCCTGGTTGATCTGGTTCATCGCGGGTTGGGGCATACGGTACTGCCCAGATCCTCGCTGGTGGCCGAACTTTCGACTGGTCGTTTGAAAGCCCGGCGTATTGTGCAGCCCGGCATGGCCCGAACTGTCATGTTATCGTGGCTACAAGACCGCCCGCTAAGTGCCGGGGCCAAAGCTGTGATTGATACCCTGCGCGAACTGGCCGGAACCGTGCCGATGGGCGATTGATCTGGATAAAACAAAACCGGCATCCCCCGCAGGAATGCCGGTTTTATCATTAGTTTCAAGCGATGATCAGGCGTCAGCCGAGGAATCCGACGAACGTTTCCACAGGTTCAACCCGCCATCGGTGGCGTATTTGTCAATTTCCACCAGTTCTTCGGTGCTGAAATCCAGGTTGTTTAGTGCATCAAGGCTGTTATCAAGCTGTTGCACATGGCGTGCGCCAATCAATGCCGATGTAATTTCGGGGCGACGCAAAACCCAGGCAATCGCCATTTGGGCCAGGGTTTGACCGCGACGCTGGGCAATATCGTTAAGCGCCTTCACACGTGCGATATTATCGTCCGTCAGCATGGATGACTGAAACGATCCCCCTTGGGCTGCACGGGAATTTTCCGGCACACCGTTAAGGTATTTATTGGTCAAAAGCCCCTGTGCCATTGGCGAAAAGGCAATACAGCCAATGCCCAGTTCGGACAGGGTATCAAGCAGCCCTTCTTCCTCGACCCAGCGATTAAGCATTGAATAGCTGGGCTGATGAATGACGCAGGGCGTGCCAAGGTCTTGCAAAATTGCCTGTGCCTTGCGTGTCATTTCCGCCGAATAGGACGAAATACCAACATAAAGCGCCTTGCCCTGCCGTACGACCTGATCAAGCGCGCTCATGGTTTCATAAAGCGGGGTATCGGGGTCTACCCGGTGGGAATAGAAAATATCGACATAATCCAGCCCCATCCGCTTCAGGCTTTGATCCAGGCTGGAAATCAGATATTTGCGTGATCCCCATTCACCATAGGGGCCGGGCCACATGCGATAGCCCGCCTTGGTTGAAATGATCAGTTCGTCACGGTGGGCGCGCAAATCCTGATCCATGATCCGGCCAAAGTTTTCCTCGGCCGAACCGGGGGGCGGACCATAGTTGTTGGCAAGGTCAAAATGCGTTACCCCGCGATCAAAAGCCCGGCGCACCATGGCGCGCTGGGTTTCGTAAACATCAACCCCGCCAAAATTGTGCCAAAGCCCAAGGGTGATTTGCGGCAATTGCAGGCCGCTATGACCTGACCGACGATAGGTCATCTGTTCGTAGCGCGATGCGTCCGGCATCCAGTCCGATGACATATTTTTCCTCCTGATGATTTTCTATCGGGATACACCCAAAATTTGAATCGATCCAATGCGGCGAAGGATACGTTATTTTCACCTGCCCTGTCA
Organism: Thalassospira sp. MCCC 1A01428; assembly: GCF_002115825.1. Lineage (GTDB taxonomy): Bacteria > Pseudomonadota > Alphaproteobacteria > Rhodospirillales > Thalassospiraceae > Thalassospira. The sequence goes on from NZ_JFJZ01000003.1 coordinate 104,272, forward strand.
GGTCAGAAATCCGGAAACTGTACCCGCCATGGCGGTTTTCAAATAAATTCCCTTTGTCTTATCAAGCACCTTGCGCACAAAATACCGAATGATGGACATTTGCGGCCAGCCGCCATGTTCGATAAATTGCTTTCAATAGGCGGCTTTGGCCAATATCGGTGTATATGCGCCTGAACGGGTATGAACGGGGACCGACAGATGAAGGCAAGCATTCGCGGACTGGAGCTGTTTCGCTCGATCATGCTGACAGGATCAATCAGCAAATCATCGGTTGAACTTGCCATTTCACAACCCACCGCAAGCGGCCTTTTGAAACGGTTAGAAGATTCCATTGGGCTGATCCTGTTTGAACGCAGCGCCTTTGGCCTGTCCCCCACCCCCGAGGCCATCAAACTGTTGCCCGAGGTCGACAGGATGTTTCAGCATCTGGATCATGTGCAAACAAAAATCGTCAATATCGCCGAAGGAGATTCCGCCTTTCTGTCGGTTCAGTCCCTGCCGTCGATGTCGCAACATTTTGTCGCCCCGACCATTAAACTGTTATGCGAGCATTTCCCCAAGGCCACGGTTTCAATCCATTCCGGGCAATCATCGCAGGTCGTAAACAGCATTCGTATGGGGGCATTTGATGTCGGGTTTGTGTATGGTGCGCGTGAAAATTCAACGCTGGAATATATCCCGCTTAAAAAAATAAAATTTGAATGCGTGGTTCGTGCCGATCATCGGCTGGCACAGGAATCCCGCGTTGAACCCGAAGACCTGCGCGATGAAAACCTGATCCTTAACCGGTCGGGTACCTATTTGCGCAATGCCCTTAACCGCGCACTTCGTCAGCACGATATTCCGGTATCACCAAAGGTCGAAACCGGCACATTACAGGCCTATGACCTGATCAATTCGGGCATCGGCATTGGTATTCTTGATACCTCGCTTTTATCAGATAACCATTACCCCGACCTGATCGCTGTACCGACCTTTATGAATATCGAGGTGGAAGCCTGCGCCATTTTCAACAAGGCCACACCCTTGTCACGGATTGCACACCAGTACCTGACAATCGTTCAGGACTTTTTTAACGCCGCCCCCAAAACCGGATAAACCTGATCTGCGCCCAAACGCAAAACGACCCGGCAAAACCGGGTCGCTGCATAAATTATCGTGATTTGCTGAAAAAACTAGTCGGCGACGCCGGCAATTTCTTTCAGGCGGGTCATCACTTCCTTGCCCACCAACGGTTCGCCCAGTTCTTTCCAGACCGGCTTCATCTTGCTCACCCACTGAGCATGCTGCGCATCATCAAGGGTATGAATTTCAACACCTTTCTGACGCATGAACTCGACATCGTCGCTGTTCATTTTCAGGCCGTTTTCAATGTTCCACTCGGTGGCCGCTTTCAGGGCATCGGAAATGCCGGTCCGTACATCGTCGGGCAAGCCATCCCACCAGCTTTTGCTGGTGCCAACCATGTAGTACGAATACATGTGGTTGGTCAGGGTCAAATGATCGATCATTTCGTACATGCCAGACCCCTTCCACGCATTCGGGGTGACTTCGGCACCATCGATCACGCCGGTCTGAAGGGCCGTCGGGGCTTCACCCCAGTTCACGCTAACCGGGTTGGCATCCACGGCAGCAAAGGTTTTGACATAAACCGGCGCCGACTGAACACGAATTTTCATACCGGCAATATCAGCCGGGGTCAGCACTGCCTTGGTTCCGGTGTAGCCCAGAACACGCGGACCATTGATCCAGAAGGCAACCGGTTCCACGTTTTTGGCTTCAAGGGCGGGCACAAACATATGACGGATGGTTTCGTCCTTCATCGCGGCCGAAAATTTTTCCGGCGTGTCGAGCAAGAACGGCAGATTAAAGGCATTCATGCCTTTGGCCAGGCTGGCATAAGTGCCGGTGGTCGGCGCGATAAAGTTGACTGCATTTAACTGTACGCCCTGCACCTGGTCGCTTTGGTCAAACAGGGTGCTGGAATGGTGCAGTTCAACAACCACCTTGTCGCCAAGGCGATTTTTAATTTCTTCGGCAAATTTTTCAAAAGTCTGCCCCTTCAGACTGACCTTTGCCGAATCATCGGACATAACAATTTTAATCGGTGCAGCCTGCGCCACTGTTGCCCCAAAGGCCACCCCGGCCATCAGAACACCAGCAAGCGTCAAACGCAGTTTTCCGGTATATTTCATCGGTTTTCTCCACTGTTTATCATTTTGGTCATCACGCCATTCCGTCCCCGGAAATCGTGCGCATCACTTCATCAAAGCCGGCAGGTAAAGCGAAATTTGTGGTACGAAAGTTACAAGCATCAGCGCTGTAATCGTCGCGAAGATCCATGGCAGGGCAGCCCGGAAAACATTCAGGACGGACATGCCCGATATGCTGCTTGCAACAAAAAGGTTCATGCCAACAGGCGGGGTAATAAGACCCAGTTCGATATTCACGACCATGATGATGGCAAAGTGAATCGGATCGATGCCAAGCGAGCGTGCGGCAGGTTCCAGCAGGGGGGCAAAGATCAGGATAGTGGGCACGCCTTCCAGGAAGAACCCGACAACCACCAGCAAGACATTCACACACAGCAGGAATTCAACCGGCGACAACCCGGCATCAAGAACAAACTGCGCCAGTTGGGAAGGCACCCCGATTTTGGTAATGAAATAGCCAAACATCAGGGCATTGGCGGTCACCCAGAAGATCATGCCAACGCGCGGAACCGTATTGGCAACGACGCCAAATACATCGCGTATTTTAAGTTCGCGATAAATCAGCATGCCAATCACAACGGCCAGGGCAATGGCCACCAGGGCGGCTTCGGTCGGGGTGAAAATGGCACCACCGCTAAACTGCATGCCAAACAGATCAAACCCGGGGAAGCCGTAAATACCCACGATAATAACTATGGGTAACAACAATGCCGGAAAGCTGACACGAATGGCCCGCCCCATATCGCCGACAGCGGCACGTTCGCGTACCTGCACCCCTTCGCGCACGGCAAGGAAACGCGCGGTTAACAGCAGCAATGCGCCGTAAATTACCCCCGGTACGATACCCGCCAAAAACAGTTTGGGGATCGACGTTTCAGTAACAAAGCCATACAGGATCAACGGAATACTGGGCGGCAACAGAATACCAATTGAGCCTGACGTGCAAATTGCCCCAATCGAAAACCGCTTGGAATAACCTTCTTTAAGCAAGGCGGGATACAGAATATTGCCCACCGCCGCTACGGTTGCCGGGCTGGAGCCGGAGATAGCGGCAAAGAAAATGCAGGTCAAAACAGTTGCCATGCCCAACCCGGCCTTGAAATGCCCCAGCAGAGCACGGGCCAGATCCACCAGGCGTTTCACCAACCCGCCATTTTCCATCAATGCGGCGGCCAAAAAGAAAAACGGCACCGCCATCAGGGTGAAATGTTCAAGATTGGTCAGAAGTTTCTGACCAACAATGCCGGTCGGGATCGGTGAAAAAATCAGCGACGACACCACAGCCGCCCCACCCAGTGCCACAGCAATCGGCGCACCGATAATGATAAGGGCAAAGAAAACAATAGCTAAAAATGCAACAGTCATTTGCCCTGCCCTTTTTCTGCGGCCAGTTTGGCAAGATATGTTTCTTCGGGTTTTAATGCGCCAATGTCTTTACCCAGTTTGATCAGCAGCATCAGATAACGCAGGCTGAAAAACACCATGGTGATCGGCACAACCAGGAAAAAATACAGTTCCGGAAGATCGGTTTCCTGATTAACCGCACCAATCATGGATAAGAAACGGGCATAAAAAATGCTGTCATAGGCATAATACAGGCACAGCGCCAATGTCGCGCCATAAGCCAGAATGTTCAGCACTGCCCGGACTTTCGGCCCGACAGTCATCGCCAGCAGATCAACGCGGGGATGAAACCCTTCACGTACCGCCCGACTGGCGCCAAACAACATGGCCCATACCAGCGAAATCACCAGCGCAGTTTCCAGCCAGTGAATGCCGGAATTAAAAACATAGCGCAGAATAATTTGCAGAAGGCCCATGCAGACCCCAAGCAGGGTCAGGCCGACCATCATCACCTTTTCAAACCCGCACAACAAAAGGTCAAGTCGCCGGATCATTATGTTTCACTCCCAAACATTTTTGTTTTCCCCTTTTCGCCTACGCGGCCATCTCGTTTGACGGTGTCCACAGCATGCTTAAACCGGAAAGACTGGTTAGGGTTTCCATTGCCATAATGGCATCATGCAAACGGGCCGATGCCTCAGTTGATAGTACCCGGGCCGCACAATCGTCGTATTTGGCACGGATCAATTCGCGCGGTGCCGGTTCATCGGCATGGCGTCCAAACGGGCGATCCAGTCGTTTGTTAAGCTGGCGACCATCGCGCAATGTCACATCAACTTCGCTCAGGTAATTACCCGGTCGGGTTAATGACAGATCATTATGCGGGGCAGCATGTACACGGCCCATCAATTCCCGGGCAACCGGGTCATTATACGCCTTGGCATCAAAACTGGCGAAACTCAGCCCACCTTCCAGCAAAGCCCGGGCCGCGCAATATTGCACACTGAATTTGGCATCAAGGCTGTTGCGCAATTCGGGGCGATTAACATGGGTTAAACGCAGCGGATGAATGCGGGTATCAATTTTCGCAATGTCACTTGCACCAAACCCATACTGTTTTTGCAGTAAGAACAGGGCATCGACCGTGGCATGGGTGCTGTCGCAACAGGGATAAAGCTTAATGCCAATTCCCGGCTCGACAATATCAAGCGGGTTGGCCCAGTCTTTGGTTATCAGATCAGCCTGATAATTACCTTTGCCATTATAGACGTTCAAAAACCCCTGTTTGGCTTCAAGCACATCAAGGCTGGCGGTAAACCCGTTTTGGGCAAGCTTTGCCGCCATCAGGCCGTGACGCGCAGCATGACCAACATGATAGGGTTTGGCCATGGTGCCAAAATTGGCCTTGACGCCACTGGCCAAACTGGCGCAAAGCGCCAGGGCAAGGGCGGTCTGATCGCGATCAAGCCCCAGCAATTTGGCCGATGCCGCAGCAGCACCAAACACCCCCATGGTCGCGGTTGGGTGCCAGCCCAGATCATAGTGATGAAAATTAACGGCACGTGCCATACGGGTTTCAGTTTCAAAACCGGCAATAAAGGCCACCATAAAATCAATACCGGAAACCGCCTGACTTTCGGCAATCGCAAACAGGGCGGGTAAAACCGGGGCCGAAGGATGCCCGCCCATGGCGATATTTACATCATCAAAATCAAGCGCATGAGAGGCCGCACCATTGATCAGCGCGGCGCACAGAATATCGAGTTTTTCCGTCCGCCCAACCAGCGAAACCTGCCCTGGCGTTGCCAGCCCTTCGGTTTGCAACATGGTTTCAACCACGGGCTCGTGGGTACCGGCAAGGGTACATCCCACCGTATCGAGGATAACGGTTTTGGCATTTGCAATCGCAACAGGCGTTAAATCGTCTTTTCCCAGCGCAAAAATGCGCCCGGCAAGGTCCGTAATCAATGTCATTCTTTTCTTCCGAAATCCGGGTGCTAGCGCCAGTAAAGCCGTGCAGGATTATCAACCAGCATGGCATTAACGATTGCGGGATCACCCGCCCATTGTGCGACAAGGTTCAAGGCCCGGCCGTTATCTTCGGGCCGGAAATATTCAATTTTATCGGGTGAACGTACCGTTCCTGGCGCGGGCATGGTGTGCGGCCAGTCGCTTCCCCACAACATACGGTCGGGACGTGCGGCAAACAGGGCTTCCACAAAGGGCTGCGCATCGCCATAGCCATCTGCCGTTGAAACCCGATACAGGGCTGAAAGCTTTAAATAAACATGGTCGCAAGCCAGCAAGTCACACAGCTGGGCAAAACCGGGCTGGGCCGTATCACCCGCCGCATCCAGACAGCACATATGATCAAGCACCAGTGTCACCGGCAGGGCGGCAAGCTGGTCAGCCAGCAAGGCGATATTGGCCAGTGTCGTAAAGACCTGAATATGCCAACCCAGATGGGCGACGCGTTTGACCGCATGATCCAGTTGGGCCGCAATGCTTTTGGCATCAACATCACCGTGAGTGCGCAAATTAAGGCGAATGCCGCGCACACCGGCATCGTGCATTCGGACCAGATCATCCTCTGAAAAACTGTCATCAATAACGGCTACGGCACAGGCACGGTCTTGCCCCAGCCGGGCAACGCCATCAAGGATGCACCTGTTATCGGTGCCATAGGGGCTGGCCTGAACCAGCACCGCACGGCGAAACGATAATTGTGCCAAATGATGTTTCAACGCGGCAACCGGGGCGTGGTCCGGGGTATAAACCCGGTTTGCCGACAACGGAAACCTGTCCGCATCAAATATGTGAACATGGCAATCACATGCGTTTTCCGGCATGGCAAAAGCTGGCGCCTGATAAGTCTGGGTCATATTACACTCGGGCGTTCCTGTTCCTCCGGCCATTGCCGAAGGGCTGATAAACTTCCCTGCCATTCCGCTAAAAGTCTGACCGGTGCCCATCGGGGTAAACCGCAAGCATTCAGTACCGTTCAACCCCCTGCGGCAGGCAGGTGTTTCAGATTAAGTTGTTGGAACAAGTATCCGTCAAATTTTGCAGCTTTTTCAAATCGGTTTTCCTGTGACCCATACAAAATTTTTCGATACCCCGGCAACATCAATAAAAAATATTATTTATCAATAACTTATATAGATAAAATACAATTGGATAGTTTGGTGATACCTGAAAACCGACATATGGTTTAGCATCACACGATGCACCGATATGGCAATGGTAAAACTGCTAACGGGATGCTTTCGGCCATGCCTTAGCTTAACAAAGTCGTCCCCATGGGGCCTTGGCACCACCATATTTGACATGCTGAAACGATTTCGGGACCGCAAGGATATAATCCCTGCAGTCCCGATAAAAATTTGGCCTGGCAGCCGTAATAAAGGGGAACCGTCGTTAGCGCGTCAGCGGTGCAGTTGCCTTTTGCAACCACGTGCGATGGGTTTCATCAAGCTCATCGGCATAAAGGGCATAAACCTGGGCGTGATAATCATTCAGCCATTGCAGTTCACCGTCATCTAGCAGGCTGGCATCAATCAAACGGCGTTCAATCGGTGAAAATGTCAGGGTTTCAAAGCCCAGCATCGGCAATTCCGCCCCGGCGGGGGCGTCAATTTCGCGCACCGCGATCAGGTTTTCAATGCGAATGCCATATTCGCCTTCCTTGTAATATCCCGGCTCGTTCGAGACGACCATGCCCGGTTTTAAGGCAATTTTGTTTGGCCCCTTGGAAATGCGCTGCGGACCTTCATGCACCCCAAGGTAACTGCCCACACCGTGTCCGGTGCCGTGGTCAAAATCCAGCCCGACATCCCACAGGGGTTTGCGGGCCAGGGTATCCAGTTGCTGGCCGGTCGTACCCGCGGGGAATTTGGCCGTTGCCAGCGCAATATGTCCCTTTAAAACGCGGGTAAACCGGTCACGCATTTCATCGCTGGGCGTGCCGATAATGGTGGTGCGGGTAATGTCGGTGGTGCCATCAATATATTGCCCGCCCGAATCAATCAGGAAAATTTCACCAGGTTGCAATTTGCGATTGGTTTCCGGGATGCAGCGATAATGGCAGATTGCCCCGTTGGGGCCACTGCCGGGAATGGTGGTAAAGCTGCTATCACGAAACAGCGGGTCTTCCTCGCGCAGCGACAGCAATTTGTCTGCCGCCCGCATTTCATCAAGGGTGCCATCGGCGGCGGCCTTTTCCAGCCAGGCGAAATAGCGAATGATTTTTTCACCATCCCGCTTGTGCGCCTTGCGCGAACCTTCCAGTTCAACCTCGTTTTTAATCGCCTTGGGAATGGCAATCGGGTCGCGGCCCACGCGCACGGTTGCCCCGGCTTCGCCAAGCTGCACCCGCAGCCAGTCCGACGCGGTTGCTTCATCCAACCTGACCGACCCGTTGCCAAGCCCGCGCAAGGCATCGGCCAGTTCGCCGGGATGGCGCAGGGTGGCGTCACCTGCAATCCAGTCGCGGGTTTCGGCGGCAAATTTTCGTTCGTCAGCAAACAGGTCAACATTGCCGTTTTGATCAATAATCGCATAGCCCAGCATCAGCGGTGTTTGCGGTACATCACCGCCGCGAATGTTTAACAACCAGGCAATGCTATCGGGGGCAGAAATAACCGCGGCCTCGCATTCCAGCGTTTCCAGGGCCCTGGCAATGGCAGCACGTTTATCGGCACTGCTTTGCCCGGCATGTTCCAGCAGATGCGGGCGTGCCGGGGCCAACGGCTGGGCGGGTTGTTTTTGCCACAGGGCGTCAATCGGGTTCGGGTCAATTGCCACCAGTTCCGCCCCGGCACTTTCGCAGGCTTCGCGCAATTGCTCGGCATGGGCAATGGTATGAAGCCACGGATCATAAGCCAGTTTCTGCCCGGCTTCGATATGGTCGTAAATCCAGCCGACAGCGGGTTCATTGACCAGATGGCGATATTCGTAAATATCGTTGCTTACCTGCTGGCGCACCTGAATGGTATAGCGCCCGTCGACAAAAATCGCGGCCTTGTCGCGCATGACAACAGCCGCACCCGCCGACCCGGTAAAGCCGGTCAGCCATGCCAGACGTTCGGCACGGGCGGGCACATATTCGCCCTGATGTTCATCAGCACGCGGCACGATAAAACCGTCAACACCTTTGGCCGCCAGATATTTGCGCAAATCGTCAATCCGGGTTTTGGCGTCAAACCCTTCGGCGGCATTGCAAAATGCGCCCTTGCGTTCGTCGCGCAAGTCAAGCAGCGCCTCCTTTGTGTCTGGCGACAGGTTTTGCCCGACCAGATCAAACCAGTCCGCACGGGTGGCACCATTGGCCGCAGCCAACACCCCGTCAACCAGATCAATAACCGACGTAAGATCCTTTTCGACGCCATCATTTTTTAACAAGGCAGCCAGATGCGCATCGCCCGAATAGGTCATGAAATTTCCTCTTACAAGATCCGGAATGGGGACAGGGTGGTGAAACAGCGCGAGATTACGGGTTTTTGCCTATTATATACAAGTCTGAATTCAGGGGCTTTTCCAGGCAAAATTATCTCTCATGCGGATCAGGTATGAAAGCCCTGCGCACTTCGCAATACAAAAGTTAACAGTTTTTAACTATGACATGTTCATGACAAAAAGATGACCCGTCGGGCCGTCAATTTGCAGGAGACAATCAACGGTGGTCCGTTTTCCATTTACTGCGCAAAGTGTTGCCCAGTCTCGTCGTCGCCAGACAGCCTATGATGGCCTTGAGCGCCTTTCCTTGCAGGAACGCATTGCGCTCGGTTTTGATACAGGCAGTGCCCAGTCTGGCGAAGTGATGATCCAGGCATATGATGGCGATCTCGCCAACAGCATGACCGCAGATCGGGACTGACAGGACCTTCCCGCCCGTTACCAGATTGTCTTGTTGCAAACGACATATGGCACGCAGGATTGCGGTTCACTTTCCTTGTGGTTTATTTTTGTTTTCCCTCTGAAACGGCTCCGCCCCTTCCCCGGCGGGGCCGTTTCGTTTTTCCCCCGCCTCGGCCTTTCCCTACACTTGCCCGACCCGCCCGGCGCATCAATCACGGTGTTGGTCTATCGCCCCGGCCTGACTTGTCGTACGCGGTTGAAACTGCAATAGTTCGGTCTTTGGATACCATCCTGTAACCCTATTTTTGTCACCAAAGGCCGCACCATGACCAAAACAATATTAATTACCGGCGGATCGCGGGGCATCGGCCGGGCGACCGCCCTGCTTTGTGCCCAACGCGGCTGGAACACCGTTATCAGCTATGTCGGTAACAAAAAGGCCGCCGAGCAAACACGGGCGGACTGTGAAAATGCCGGTGGCAAATGCGTTATCAAACGCTGTGATGTCGCCCGTGAGGAAGATGTAATCACGCTGTTTGCTGTCGCACGCGATAGTTTTGGCAGTTTGGACGGTGTGGTAAACAATGCCGGTATTGTCGCCCCGGCCCAGCCATTGGCTGACATGGATGTGGCGCGGATGCGGGGTATTTTTGATACCAACATACTGGGTGCCTATATGGTTGCACGCGAAGCAGCGCGCTATATGGCACGATCACGAGATGGCAATGGCGGTGTGATTGTCAACATATCGTCGATGGCGGCAAAGCTGGGTGGCCCGAATGAATATGTTGATTATGCAGGGTCAAAAGGAGCGATGGATTCCATGACCATTGGCCTGTCAAAGGAACTGGGACCCGAAGGCATTCGCGTCAATGCTGTCCGCCCGGGCATTATCGAAACCGACATCCACGCCAGCGGCGGCCGCCCCAACCGTGCGGCAGAACTGGGGCCAAACTGCCCGCTGGGCCGCACGGGCAAGGCCGAAGAAGTGGCCGAAAGCATTTTATGGCTGCTTGATGATGCATCATCCTTTGTAACCGGTGCCATCATGGATGTTTCAGGCGGGCGCTAACCGCGCCGCCCGTCCCCTAAATGACGCCGTAATCAATCCAGATGACGAAACCAACGGACATAACCGTGCCAATAATGACAGCAAAAGGCCCGTGTGCCTTTGCCTGATATACCGGCATTACGCACAAATATGTTCAGTTTTGCCCGGCCCTTTCCATGCCGCCGCAAGCGTTACCTTATGGATCGCTGAAACAAAAACGGGGCACCTGTATAGGCACCCCGTTTTTCAATTTTCTGCGCGAGAAACCTTAACCCACCACAAGCGTGGTCCAGTTTTCAACTTTGAAACGGTTCAGCAAGGTCAGGCCGACTTCGCGATAGGCTGAAAGCACAAACTGTTCCTGATGGGCCAGCAGGCCAGACAAAATAACCACACCGTCTTCCGACAGGGTGTTGACCAGTTCATAGGCCATTTTGCGCAGCGGACGGGCCAGGATGTTGGCGCAAACAATATCGTAATATCCGGCATCGCGAATACGCGCGTCAGAAAAACCATTAGAATGCAGGGCCGTGACCAAGGCCCCGATCTTGTTAATTTTGGCGTTTTCACGCGCCACCCGCACCGACGGGGCATCAATATCGGCCATCATGACCGGGCAATGCCAGGTTTTGGCACAGGCCATGCCCAAAATGCCCGATCCACAGCCCATATCCAGCGCATTGCGGCGCGGGCCATATTTTGCCAGCCAGTCAATCGCGGCCAGGCACCCCTTGGTGGTTTGATGTTCACCCGAACCAAAAGCCAGCCCGGCATCAACCTGAAGGGCGGTTTTTGCCAGCGGCAAATCGCCTTCCCAATGTGATCCATGCACATAAAACCGGCCCACCGAAATCGGTTTGAAGCTGCGCAGATTGTCGCTGACCCAATCCTTGGGTTCGTAAATGCCAAATTCAACGTCCGGCGTTTCAGCACCCAATGCACTTGCCATTAAGGAAACAGCGGTTTCCACAGCAACTTTGTCAATCGCTTCACCGGCAAACCCTTCAACCCGCCAATCGGTATCGGGGTCGTTGGTTAGTTCGGAATGCGACAAGGCATCGCAATAGTCCGACAGGGCCTCGGCAAAGGCATCGACATGCGCACCTTTGGCAATGAAAGAAAAATTATAGCAGCGCACAGTTTCGGTCATTTTGCTTCTCGCTTGTCACAGTTGTGCGGCGGCACAACCGGTTTAAAAGTCGCGCCTCTGCGCGCCAGATTGAAATCTTGCCCCCGGCTTTAACCCGGCAAAATAAAGCTGTCGACCACCTTTTTGGTGCCGACCTCGTCGAAATGAATTTCCAGCTTGTTGCCATCAACAGACCGCACGGTTCCGGGGCCAAATTTGCGATGGCGCACCTGATCGCCGACCTTGTATTTCGACGACCCGCCGCGCGATGTAAAAACGGCTTCGCCGTCAGGTTTCACATCAATCACGTTTTTACGCACCCGGTCCTGCCAGCCCGAACTGGCAAATTTACGGTCGGAAAAATCGCGTTTTTGCGACTTGTAACCGCCATTATTATCGCCGTCATTGGCCCAACTGGGCGGCTTCATCCAGTCATCTGCCCCCCAGGCGCCGGGCGAAACATTGCCCTTGCCCTGCGACAGGCCGGTGTCACTGCTACGGTCAATATGGTCGGCTGGCAATTCGTCAACAAAACGCGATGGCAAGGCACTTTGCCACTGGTTATAAATGCGCCGGTTGGCGGCATAACACACCGTGGCGCGCTTACGCGCCCGGGTAATGCCGACATAGGCCAAACGACGCTCTTCTTCCAGCCCCTTAACCCCGCTTTCATCCATGGCGCGCTGATGGGGGAAAACGCCTTCTTCCCAGCCGGGCAAAAAGACATAATCAAATTCCAGCCCTTTGGCCGCGTGCAAGGTCATGATGGTGACCTTTTCGCGGTCATCGGACTGGTCATTTTCCATCACCAGCGACACATGTTCTAAAAATGTGGTCAGGTTTTCAAATTCGCCAATCGCGGAAACCAGTTCTTTCAGGTTTTCCAGGCGGCCTGGTGCATCGATTTCTTTCGATGCCCGCCACATATCTGTATAGCCGCTTTCATCAAGAACAATTTCCAAAACCTCGACATGGCTTTTTTCACCCAAAAGAGCCCGCCAGCGGTCAAAATCGGCCATAAAGCTGGCCAGATCCTTGCGCAGTTTCGGCTTTAATTCTTCGGTGTCGATCAATTCGCGGGTCGCCATAGGCAGCGATACAGATTGATCGCGCGAATATTGATGCAAGGTTTGCAAGGCCACCTTGCCGACCCCGCGTTTGGGCACATTAACAATGCGTTCAAAGGCCAAACTATCATCGGGCTGGGCAATCAGGCGGATATAGGCCAGGGCATCGCGAATTTCCTGGCGTTCATAAAATCGCGCCCCGCCCACAACCCGATAGGGCACGCCAAGCGTTATCAACCGTTCTTCGAATTCACGGGTTTGAAAACCGGCACGCACCAGAATGGCCATTTGCGAGGCCCCGATGCCGCGTGTTTGCAGGGTTTCGATGTCTTCGCCAATCAAGCGGGCTTCGGATTCTCCATCCCATACGCCCTTGACCTGCACTTTTTCGCCGGTATCAATTTCGGTCCAAAGTTCCTTGCCCAAACGGCCGGAATTATGGGCAATCAATTGTGAAGCGGCCGCCAGAATATGCGGAGTAGAACGGTAATTTTGTTCCAGTCGCACCACATGGGCACCGGGAAAATCGGTTTCAAAACGCAGAATATTGCCAACCTCGGCCCCGCGCCAGCTATAGATCGCCTGGTCATCATCGCCAACACAGCAAATATTACGATGCACCATCGCCATGGCGCGCAGCCACAAATATTGGGCTACGTTGGTATCCTGATATTCATCAACCAGAATATAGCGAAATGTTTGCTGATACTGGCGTAACACCTCGGGGTGTTTTTGAAAAATCGTCAGGCAATGCAGCAATAAATCGCCAAAATCGGCGGCGTTCAGAACCGTCAATCGTTGCTGATAAATCCGGTAGAGCTGCTGGGCACGGCCATTGGCAAAATCCATGCCTTCGGTGGCGCGATCCGGCGTCAGCCCTTTGTCCTTCCAGCGCTGAATAATCCCCATCAACTGCTTGGCGGGCCATTTTTTAACGTCGATCTGCTCGGCATCCATGATCTGCTTTAGCAAGCGCACCTGATCGTCGGTATCAAGGATGGTGAAGTTTGATTTCAACCCGACCAGTTCGGCATGGCGACGCAACAACCGGGCCGCCAATGAATGGAACGTGCCCAGCCACCAGCCTTCGACCGGGCGCCCCAGGGTGGCGGCAACCCGTTCCTGCATTTCCCGCGCGGCACGGTTGGTAAAGGTCACGGTCAGAATTTGCTGGGGGTGCAAATATTCCGGCGCGCCGCTTTTGGTTTCCAGCAAATGGGCCAAGCGGGTGGTCAGCACCCGGGTTTTGCCCGTTCCAGCCCCGGCCAGCACCAATAACGGCCCATCCAGCGTCGCAACCGCGTCACGCTGTTCGGTATTCAGGGTGGTCAGGTATCCCGGCTCGGGGCCATCTTCCAGGCGCATATCCGGGGCAGAGCTGTATTCGTCGATTTCAAAGGGATCATCAGTCATGGCGACCTATATAACATGCCTGCGCGTATGAACCAGTGGGCGATTGTATTTTTGACAAACAAATCATGAACACAGAACAGGTTTAAGCGCCTGGACGACACAGGTAAAGCCCTGCCTTGGCACAACACGCCCGGGCGGCAAAATTGGCCTGCCACAGCAAAAACAAAGTGCCGGATTCCGCACAGTATTTGGCGGATTGGTTTTGCAGGCACTGCACCATGCCGCATGTCGGCCCCTGTCGACCATTGGCCCCAAAATTGCTTGAATAATCAATGCCTAACCCAATTGTTACCGGCACCCGGCAAAACATGCCGCCCTTTGGCATGCGGATGTGGAAAACGGTTGGATATGGCAGTGTTTCCCTTGTCAAACGGGAGATTTAAATGACGAGTGGCATAAGTGGTCTTGGACTCGGCGGGCAGATATTCTCCAGCCGCAGTGCAGACAAAACGGCTGCCCTTGGTGCTATCGAAGATATCGCAGGTTTTAGCGCAGGAAGCGCGTCAACCGAGGACACAAAAACAGGCAACAGTACGTCTTTGGACAATCTGTTGAAATATACCCCGCAACTTTCCGACAGCCTTCAGGGCTTTATGGTTGGTTTGCAGGAAACGACCCAAAGTTCGCAATCAAATGGTGCGGTGAAAGCCAGCCAGATGTTTGCCGACCTCGACAGCAATGGTGACGGTGCGCTGAGCAAGGAAGAATTCCTGGCTGGCAAACCCGATGATGTGAGTGACGATCAGGCCGAAAATCTGTGGAACCGGATTTCCGGGGGCAGCAGCGACGCTGTAAGCCAGGATGATTTTGTCACGGCCATGCAGTCGGCTGCCGCAGCGCAGCCCGCCGGTAGTGGCGGTGGTGGATCGAGCGATGATAGCGAACAAAACTATGATGCCCGTGACACCAACAAGGATGGTGTTGTCAGCCTTCAGGAACTGATGGCGGCAAGTTCAGGGGCTGATTCCGTTTCGGATGACGACCTTGCCAACCTGATCAACGCTGACAGTGATGGTTCTGCTGTCAGTAATACCTCAAACACGACCGGCAACCTGTTTGCCAGTACGTTTGGGACCACAGGATCGAATGTGAATTTTGACAATCGCGTTCTGGCACAAATGATGACCGGCAACTCTGCCAGCTATCAGGCCGGTGCGGGTCTTGCCTAGGCAAACGTCATAATACCTGTTGATTTTCATCACAAAGGGCGCGTTTTTCGCGCCCTTTGTGCTTTATAAACCATATTCATACACCACGCCCCCTCAATCGGCGGGGGGCTTCGCAAATGCCCTTGCCTTTTGCGGCACTGGCCGCGCGGCGCCGTTACACCCGTCCACGTATCGATCCGTTCCTCGCATCGACGACCGGTCTTAAAACAGCTTGGGGGGCGCATCCCCACGGTCTTCGCTATGCAATTCCAAAAGACCGCGATTATAGGCCATCATGGCATCCTTTTCATGAACAAAGCCAATCATCAGCCGGTCATCATCACTGGCGACCACCGGCAAATGTTCATCGCCGGTTTGCTCCATTAACCGGATGGCATGTTCGATGCTGTCTTCGCGGCACACCACAGGCGGCTCGACCCGGGCCAGTTGAATTGCGGTTACGTCATCGCCAATATCGGGGTCAAAGGCCGCATGGCGCAAATCGGCCAAAGTAATGGTGCCAACCAGTTTGCCCTCGACATCCAGCACAAACAATTCACCATAGGGCGCATTGATCAGTTTTTCGCGCAATCGGCTAAGGGGTTCATCAGGCAGGACGGTGGCAAACTGCTTTGACATCACATCAACCACCTTAAGACTGCGCAGCAAATTAACCTCGCGGCCCCAACGATGGCTTAACCCGCGCTGGCGCAATTGCCAGCCAAAAAACGACCCGCCCTGGGCATGATCTGCAATCATGGAGGCAATCACCGATGCCACCATGACGGCAATGGTCAGTTCATAATCGCCGGTCAGTTCGAAAATGATCAGGGTTGTTGAAATCGGCGCACCCAGCATGGCCGCGGCCACCGCCCCCATCCCCACCAGGGTATAGGCCCCGTGCCCCGATGAAAGATGCGGCAACAGAGCCGTGGCGGTAAGGCCGAACGCCCCGCCCAGCATGGCCCCTAAAAACAAAGCCGGGCTAAACACCCCGCCACCAAAGCCCAGACCAAGGCACAGCACAACCAGCACCGCCTTGACCACCAAAAGCTGGCTTAACAGCGACCAGGAATAGACTTCATAAAGGGCGTCGTTAATCGCACCATAACCAACACCGACAATTTGCGGATACCCCACCGCCATTACCCCCACCGCCAGCCCCGCCAGTGCCGGTCGCGCCCACAATGGAAGCCTGGTTGAACCAATAAACTTTTGCGTAAGCCCGACAGAGCGCACAACCAGAATGCTGAGAATACCGGCACACACACCAAGCAATGCAAAGGCAGGAAATTCCAGAAAGGATGCTATTTCGTGGGCCGGGATCAGAAATGAAACATCATGACCAAAATACAGCCGGGTTAAAATGGTGCCACTCACCGATGCCAGCACAATTGGCGCAAAAGCCGTCAGCGCATAATGGCCCAATGCCACTTCGTGCGCAAAAAGGGCACCGGCCAGCGGCGCATTAAACGATGCGGCCACCGCCGATGCCACCCCGCAGCCCAGCAAGGTACGTGCGGCACTGCGGCGCAAATGCAAAACCCGGGTTAGCCACGATCCTATCGTTGCGCCCATATGCACAACCGGCCCTTCCCGGCCCAATGATGCGCCACAGCCCAGCGACACAACATTAACCAGTGCCGCCTTAAGGCCACCGGTAACCGACATGCGGCCATCATGAAAGGCTGCGGCATCGATCACGTCGGCCACGCCCAGCACCCGGCGTTCGGGCATAAACCTATAAACAAACAGCCCGATCACCAGTCCGCCCAGTGTTGGCACCACAATCAAATGCCAGGCAGGAAGGTTTTGCAAAAAATAATGCACCGCCTCGTCGGACGAACCAAAACCCAGTTTCTGGATAAAAAGCAGGGCTTCGCGAAATACAATTGCCACGGCCCCCACCAGGGACCCCACCACCAGCGCAAGCAGCGACAAAATCAGCTGTTCGCCTTTTAACGCCCGGCGCAAACCCGTAAAAATGCGCCGATTTCGCAACCTGATATTTGCCAATATCCTGTGTCCCTGCCCCGCTTTTGATGTGGCTTGTCATTTTCGCCCATCACAACCCCGGCGATTATATCGCACCCCGCCATTATTATGGTCAAACCTTCAATCATCTTTTCAACCACCGCTCAATGCAGGTGGCGGGCTTTTTCGGCCTTTTTGCCCTCTGCTGACATGTCATGGCGTAAATTAAAAAAACGATCATTGATCTTTGGCGCTGCGATGCCCCATTCTTACAACCAAATCAGATGCATATAATATGCACCCTATAATTCGTTTCAGGACATTTAATTAATGACCAGCAGTCAACCGGCGGACACGTCTTTGTCCCGGCCCATACCGCCTTTTGCCGAATTTGTCGCCCTTATGGCCCTGACCATGGGCATGGTGGCCCTTTCGATTGATAACCTGTTACCGGCCTTTGGCCCGATTGCCCGTGATTATAGCCTGACCGATCCCAATGAAATCCAGTTGCTGGTTTTCATTTTCATGGTCGGCTTTGCCCTGATGCAAATTGTTTATGGACCGCTGGCCGATGTCTATGGCCGCAAACGCACCCTGATGATGGGCCTGGTCATTTATACCATCGGCACCGTCATGGCATTTTTTGCCGACAGCTTTGAACATTTGCTGATTGCCCGTTTTGTTCAGGGGCTGGGGGGCGGCGGCCCCGCGCGTTCTGACCCTGACCATCATTCGCGACTGTTTTAATGGTCGCGATATGGCGCGCGTGATGTCGCTGGTGATGATGGTGTTTATTATTGTGCCGGTCTTTGCCCCGGCCAGTGGCGGGTTGATCCTGTCGTTTGGCAGCTGGCATCTTATTTTCGGCTTCATGCTGCTTCTCGCCGTCGTGGTCGCCCTTTGGTACAAGCTGCGCATGCCCGAAACCCTGCACCCGGAATACCGGCATAAACTATCGATCCGGCGCATTTTTCGCGATTTTGGCGTTACCGCCACCACCCGCCAGACAGTGGGCTATGCCAGTGCGATGGGCCTGTGTTTTGGCTGTCTGATGTCCTATATCGGATCGGCAGAACAAATATTCGATTCATCGATCTATGGGCTGGGCACCATGTTTCCGGTGGTTTTTGGCCTGATTGCGGCCGCCATGAGTGTCGCATCCCTGGTCAATGCCCGGCTGGTACGCAAAATCGGCATGCATAAATTATCGCATTTTGGCCTGTGCGTTTTCATTGCCATCAGCGCGGTTAACCTGGTTGTCGCATTGTCCTATGATGGTGTGCCACCGCTTTGGCTGTTTGGTGTCGGCCTGACGATTGCGCATTTTGCCTTCATGCTGACCATGCCGAATTTTAACTCGCTGGCGATGGAACCGGTTGGTGCCATTGCGGGTACGGCATCGTCACTGATCGGGTTTTATACCACCCTGATCGGGGTTATTTGCGGCACGATAGTCGGGCAAAACTTTAACGGTACCGTTATTCCGCTGGTGGGCGGTTATCTGACACTGGGCGTTGTTTGCCTGATCATTGTGCTGACAACCGAGCGGGGCAAACTGTTTCATGCGACCCACGGGTCGTAAATACCCCAACAGTTGGCAATATCCACCCCAAACATATGAAATCCCCCGCCAGAAATATCTGACGGGGGATTAATTTTGCGCACCAAACCAGAAACCGGTATTGCCAAAAAAGCAGGATCACCCCCGCAGCGGGCGCGGATCATAGTTCAGGTTCGGGGCCAGCCAACGTTCGGCAACGGCGAGGTCCATGCCTTTACGATTGGCATAGTCTTCGACCTGATCGCGTTCAATTTTACCAAGGCCAAAATATTTGGCATCGGGGTTGGCGAAATAAAAACCGCTGACCGAAGCCGTTGGCGTCATGGCAAAGCTTTCGGTTAGTGAAACACCGGTGTTTTCTTCGGCATTCAGCAACTTCCAAAGCGTGCCTTTTTCGGTATGATCCGGGCAGGCCGGATAACCCGGTGCCGGGCGTATGCCCTGATATTTTTCACCAATCAAATCGTCATTGGTAAGGTCTTCGTCACGGGCATAAGCCCAAATCTCGCGACGGACCTTTTCATGCATGGTTTCGGCAAAGGCTTCGGCAAACCGGTCCCCCAACGCCTTGACCAGAATGGCGTTATAATCGTCATTCTCGGCTTCGAGACGCTTGGCAATGGTTTCCACTTCCGGCCCGGCGGTAACGGCAAAGGCACCGATATAGTCGGTTTTACCGCTTTCTTTGGGCGCGATATAATCGGCAAGGGCGCGATTGGGGCGCTTGTTGTTTTCGCGAAACATTTGCTGACGCAAGGTATGAATAACCACCGGTTCGTTGCCATCAGGGGCCGGAGTAATTTCAATATCGTCCCCAACACTGTTGGCTGGCCAAATGCCAACCACGGCGCGCGGCGTAAACCATTTTTCTTCGACAATGCGTTTTAACATCGCCTGGGCATCGGCAAACAGGTTACGTGCCGTTTCACCGACAACTTCGTCATCAAGAATGGCCGGGAAACGACCATGCAATTCCCAGGTTTCAAAAAACGGTTTCCAGTCAAACCGGGCCAGCAAATCTGCCAGGTCAAAGTCGTCAAACACCGTCAAGCCCGGTTTCGCCGGGGCAACTGGTGTATAATTTTCCCAGTCAAGCTGCGCCTTGTTCGCACGGGCATCGGTCAGGGCAAAGCGTTTTTTCTGTAATTGCTGGGCGGCATGGCGTTCGGCCATTGCCACATATTCATCGTGCAATTCCTTGACAAACACATCGCGGCGGGTTTCAGACACCAGATTGCTGGCAACCCCCACCGCGCGCGACGCATCAATAACGTAAACCACCGCCTTGTTATAATTTGGCGCGATTTTAACCGCTGTATGCACCTTTGACGTGGTCGCCCCGCCAATCAGCAACGGAATATTCAACCCTTCGCGCTGCATCTCGGCCGCAACATAGGTCATTTCTTCCAGCGACGGCGTAATCAGGCCGGAAAGGCCGATAATATCGACTTTTTCCGCCTTTGCCGTTTCAATGATTTTTTGCGTTGGCACCATCACGCCAAGGTCCAGCACCTCGAAATTGTTACATTGCAGAACAACGCCGACAATGTTTTTACCAATATCGTGAACATCACCCTTAACGGTAGCAAGCAGGATTTTACCGTTGGTTTCGCGCTTGCCCTGCTTTTCTTCCTCGATAAACGGGATCAGATAGGCAACGGCCTTTTTCATCACCCGGGCCGATTTCACCACCTGGGGCAAAAACATTTTACCGGCGCCAAACAGGTCGCCCACAATGTTCATACCATCCATCAGTGGCCCTTCAATTACATGAAGGGGTTTGTCGGCCTGCAGCCGGGCTTCTTCGGTATCTTCTTCAACAAATTCGGTAATGCCGTTAATCAGGGCATGGGCCAGGCGCTCGTTAACCGGCTTTTTGCGCCATTCCTGGTCAACTTTCTTTTCCGGGCCGCCGGTCCCCTTGTATTTATCGGCAATTTCCAGCAACCGGTCGGTCGCATCGGACCGGCGGTTCAAAATCACATCTTCGACACGTTCGCGCAGTTCCGCCGGGATTTCTTCGTAAACCACCAGCTGGCCGGCATTCACAATCCCCATATCCATGCCGGCTTTGACGGCGTGGTATAAAAACACCGAATGCATGGCTTCGCGGACCGGGTTATTCCCCCGGAACGAAAAGGACACGTTGGAAACACCGCCGGAAATTTTGGCGTAAGGCAGGCGTTCCTTGATCAGCTTGCAGGCTTCGATAAAATCGACCGCGTAATTGTCGTGCTCCTCGATCCCGGTGGCGACGGCAAAAATATTGGGATCGAAAATAATGTCTTCCGGCGGGAAACCCACCTGGTCAACCAACACGCGATAGCTGCGTTCGCAAATTTCGATTTTGCGCTTTACCGTATCGGCCTGGCCTTTTTCATCAAACGCCATCACCACCACAGCGGCCCCGTAACGGCGCAACAGGTTGGCCTGACGAATAAACGGTTCGTCGCCTTCCTTAAGGCTGATCGAATTGACGATACCCTTGCCTTGCAGGCATTTCAAACCGGCTTCAATCACGTTCCATTTGGAACTGTCCACCATGATCGGCACACGGGCAATGTCGGGTTCGGCTGCGACCAGATTGATGAAATTAACCATCGCCGTTTCGGCATCCAGCATCGCATCATCCATGTTGATGTCGATGATCTGGGCACCGTTTTCGACCTGCTCGCGGGCAACATCAAGGGCTGCTTCGTAGTTTTCCTCGACGATCAGCTTTTTGAATTTTATCGAACCTGCGACGTTGGTACGCTCGCCGATATTGATGAATCTGGATATTTGGGTCATCGTTTTTTCGATCTCTCTCGGCTTACTTAGGCGGCATCAAACGGTTCAAGCCCGGACAAACGCATTTTCGGCGTCAATTTAGGGGCCTTACGCGGCGCACAGCCCTTAACGGCATCCGTAATCGCCCGGATATGAGGCGGCGTTGTTCCACAGCAGCCCCCCAGCAGGTTGATCAGGCCGCTTTCGGCCCATTCGCGCACCAGGGCCGCCATTTCGCTGTCGGTCTGGTCATATTCGCCAAATTCGTTGGGCAGGCCCGCATTGGGATAAACCGAAACACGGCATTCGGCAACACGTGAAAGTTCAACCACATACGGGCGAAGCTGGGCTGCACCCAATGCGCAATTAAGACCAATGGAAAACGGCTTGGCATGGCGGACCGAATTATAAAAGGCTTCGGTGGTTTGGCCCGAAAGGGTTCGGCCCGACGCATCGGTGATGGTCCCCGAAATCATGATCGGCACATCTTCACCACGTTCTTCCAGAACTTCGGATATGGCAAACAGGGCCGCCTTGGCATTTAACGTATCAAAAATGGTTTCCACCAGCAGCGTATCCGCCCCGCCGTCCAGCAAGCCATTGGCAGCTTCCTTATAGGCCGTGCAAAGCTGGTCAAAGGTCACACCGCGATAACCGGGGTTGTTGACATCTGGCGAAATCGATGCGGTACGGTTGGTCGGCCCGATAGCACCATTGACAAAACGCACATCACCGGGGTGGGCAGCTTCCCATTCATCACAGGCCTGGCGCGCCAGTTTGGCACTTTCGTAATTGATTTCATATGCCAGGCTTTCCATGCCGTAATCGGCCTGGGCAATGGTGGTGGCACTAAAGGTATTGGTGCCATTCAAATCGGCCCCGGCCGCTATATATTGCAGATGGATATCCTTGATGATGTCCGGGCGGGTCAGCGACAAAAGGTCGTTATTGCCTTTAATGTCCTGTTTCCAGTTGGCAAACCGTTCGCCACGATAATCTTCTTCTTCGAGTTTGTGTTTCTGGATCATGGTGCCCATTGCGCCATCCAGAATCAGGATCTGTTTTTCGGCGCGCTGTTTAAGCAGGGCAATACGTTGCTTGCGATCAGTCATGATGTTTATCCTGTTCCTAAAGGCCTGGTTTCTCGCGGCGCGACAAGCACCTTATATCGGATCGTTAGGCAATGGCGGCAACCGGTGTTGCTCGGATACCCAACGCATGGCAAATGGCATAGGTCAGTTCGGCGCGGTTCAGGGTGTAAAAATGGAAATCGGTTACCCCTTCGGCCATCAGGCCCTGAACCTGGGA
This sequence comes from Thalassospira sp. MCCC 1A01428, assembly GCF_002115825.1. Classification (GTDB taxonomy): domain Bacteria; phylum Pseudomonadota; class Alphaproteobacteria; order Rhodospirillales; family Thalassospiraceae; genus Thalassospira. The sequence continues at coordinate 127,105 of NZ_JFJZ01000003.1, forward strand.
AATGGATTCGTGAAACGCCACCATACGGCGGGTGTCGGGGTCTTCATCCAGCCCGTCAAAGCTGTGATGCAGGCGCTGTGGCACATTTGCCCCGCACATCCCGGCAAATTTCAGCAACGCGCCAAAATTGGTAACCGGCAAAATACCCGGCACGATGGGGGCGGTAATACCGGCCTTGTCGCATTTGTCGCGAAAGCGCAAAAACACGTCGTTGTCAAAAAAGAACTGGGTAATGGCCCGGTCGGCCCCGGCATCAAACTTGCGTTTCAGATAATCAATTTCAAAATCGGCATTCGGTGCATCGGGGTGGGTTTCGGGATAGGCCGATACCGAAATATCAAAATCCTCGATCTTTTTCAGCCCCGCAACCAGATCAACGGCATAGTCATACCCGCCCGGGGTTGGCACATAGGTATCACCGGCATCGGGCAAATCGCCGCGCAGGGCCACAATGGAACGAATACCTTCATTCCAATAGGTGTGCGCAATACGTTCAATTTCATCGCGGGTATGACCAACACAGGTTAAATGGGCGGCGGCCGGAATGCCGGTTTCGCGTTGAATACGGGTGACACTGGCATGGGTGCGGTCCCGGGTGGAGCCACCAGCCCCATACGTTACCGACACAAAAGATGGTGCCAAAGGTGCCAGACGGTGGATCGAACGCCACATGGTTTCTTCCATTTTTTCCGTTTTAGGCGGAAAAAATTCAAAGGAAACCCGCAAATCACGCCCGACAGGGGCGGTTTTTTGTGTGTTCTGGTGTTGAACCGTCATCATCGTCTACCTTGTGTTCTGTCGCCCCTGGCGGGCACTACGCGTTCTTGTTACCGGGTTGGCACCGGTAAATTGGCGCCCATCCCGGAAAATTCCATTCAAGCCATCAGATCGAATAATTTGACTGATGGCAGGTTTCGATTAAATTCGGACTTCATTCTGCGGCCTCGCCCGCTGCATTTTCGCGAGCCTTACCCGTCACAACAGCGGGCTTTTCCGCCCCGGCATGACCACACCACAACCGCACGGTCAGGGGTTTGCCAGGTAAATTCACTACGTTATCCATGTTAAGATGCGATTTTACAAACCAGTCCTTCATCGCCGCATCATCAAAGCCCAAACGGCGATGGGCGTGCTGTTCGCGCAATTCTTCCTGATCATGGGTGGCAAAATCAACCACCAGCAATATCCCCTCCGGTGCCAGCAAACGCGCGGCTTCGGCGATGGCAGTTTCGGGTTTTTCGGCATAGTGCAAAACCTGATGCAATGTAATCACATCAAACGTCCCGTCCGGGTAAGGCAACTGATACATATCAGCCTGGCGCACCAGGCAATTTGCCAGCTCGGCCCGTTGCAGGCGCGCGCGCGCCACGGCCAGCATCTCGCGCGACATATCAACACCAACGCCTTCGGCAGCCGTCTTGCCCAGCAATTCCAGCACCCGCCCGGTGCCAGTGCCAATATCAAGAATGCGTTTCCCCGCAAGGTCGCCCAGTGCCGACAAAAGGGCGGTTTCAACTTCGGCCTCATCAATATGCAAGGACCGAATCGTATCCCAGTCGGCAGCGTTGGCACGGAAATATTCGGTCGCCACCTGTTCGCGCTGCTTTTTCACCTGATCAAGGCGGGTTCGATCCAATGACAGGGTTTCGTCATTTTCGGGCAACAGCCGCAGCACCGGCGTTACCAGTTCCGCCCCCGGACCACTGTGCGGGGTTCGATAAAACACCCATGTACCTTCGCGAAACCGCACCAAAAGCCCGGCTTCACATAATAACTTCAAATGGCGCGAAACCCGCGGCTGGCTTTGGCCTATGATCTGGGTAATTTCGCTAACGGTAAGTTCGCATTCGGCGCAAATGGCCAGCAGCCGCAATCGCGTGGCTTCTGCCGCTGCGCGCAATCCTGCCAATACCTGATCCATAACGCCCTCCTGCTTCCTCATGCAGATATAAAGATATGTTTATGTCTTATCAAGAGATAAATCACCCCTAACCTAAAGAAGTGTGACTTAAATGCCATAGCCCGGAGGATAGTCTGCTACAGTTTTTTTTGATGTATGGTGTTTAAAGGCTCCATATGCTAACCACATGATATACGGGGCATATGCGGTATCGCAGGATGCAGATTTACAGGGGCCGGGGTTGCAAGAGCAACAACCTCGCTTAAATCAGTATCCGGGGATACAGCCGGGGGCCTTCAAATTGGTATTGTAAACCGTTGGCGAAAAGAATGAATCTGAAAAGCATACGGGCACTTTGTGTTGGGGCATCGCTGTCCGTTTTGACGGCGTGCGCGTCCACCCAACCGGCGCAAGACCAGACGGTATTTGATCCGATCGAGCCGGTTAACCGCGTCGTTCATAACCTTAATGGTGCTGTCGATTTCCTGATCCTGTATCCGGCAGCAATGTGGTATGGCGATATTGCACCACAACCTGTTAAAAATTCCGTCCGAAGTTTCGCCAATAACCTTGGCGAACCGATTAATGCTGTTAACGCATTGTTCCAGGGCGACCCGGACCAGGCAGTAGCCTCGTTGCAGCGTTTCATCGTGAACTCGACGATCGGGCTTCTGGGCTTTAACGACGTTGCCACCGAATTTGGCATTCCCTATCGCGACGAAGATTTCGGCCAGACACTGGCCCATTACGGTGTCGGGGCTGGCCCCTATATTGTATTGCCGCTGTTTGGTCCGTCCAACCTGCGCGATACCACAGGCCTTGTCACCGATTACCTGATGAACCCGTTCACCTATGGCGCAGATAACAGCGACAAGATTGCTGTTGGCTATTATGGTGGTATGGTTGGTGGCGCCATTGATTCGCGTTACCGTAACAACGAAAATATCGAACAGCTGAAGCAATCTTCGCTGGATTATTATGCGGCCCTGCGCAGCCTGTACCGTCAACACCGGAACAGCGTTATTCGCAATGGTGGCCCCGTCATGAATGACGATCAAAATAATGCCATGAATGCCTCGTTTGATTTCGATGACTCAGACGCCCCGGCAGGAGACAAATGAAACACATACATGGACGAATTCTGGTCGCTGGCCTGATGATGGCTTCGGCAGCGGTTTGCATTCCTTTTGGGCAAACCGCCCAGGCAACCGCTTCGCAGCCCGCAGGCACCCAGAACATTCTGGAAGTTGCAGCAACCCAGGACCCCAGCGATTTTATTCGCGGGCTGGGTGACGAAGCCATTTCAGAACTGGCAGGCGACAAGGTTGACGATAGCAGCCGTCAGGACCGCTTTATCAACCTGATGGACAAATATTTCAAAATGGACCAGGTGGCCCGTTTTGTCCTTGGCCGTTACTGGCGCAATCTTTCTGAACAGGAACTGGGCGAATTTGCCAGCCTGCTTCAGAAATATCTGGCCCTGAACTATGCCAGCAAGTTTAAGGATTTCGACGGCGAAAAATTTGTCGTTGGCGATTCCAGCCAGAACAAAAAAGACATTTTCGTCAATTCGCAGGTCGTGCGCCCCGACGGGCCGCCCGTCAAAATCGTTTGGCGCCTGCGCGAATTTGACGGCAATCTGCGCATCATAGATGTGTCGATTGAAGGCATTAGCATGGGCATCACCCAACGCGACGAGTTCGCCTCGGTGATCCAGCAAAATGGCGGCAAGGTTCAGGCCCTGACCGACCTTTTAAAAGAAAAGACCGGCAGCAATTAATCCTGTTGCAGGCTGCTTTCGGCCCGCGCGTGATAATTTTCTGTGGTTTCGATCAAAAGGCTCGCCCGCTTTCATGCTGGCGGGCCTTTTTCACAGGCGACGGCTAAAACGTCGTCCGCGCACATTTGACAAGGCACTGGCCGGACGGCAAACTGTGTGGGCAGAAGGCTTAGGTTACTACGAATATTGCGGTTTTAGCTGGCGGTTAATATTCCCATGGCACGGGCATATTTCGACGACAGACGTTGCGCTTCTACAGGGTTTACGGCGCGCAAGGCGTCAAGTTTTGCCATATTGTGGCGCATATCCGCGACTTTAACGATTCTGGCCAAATCATTTTTCTGCACACGCGGCAAATAATCATCGAAATAATCTTCACCCTTGCGCCGCGTCATTCCTTCAACCCCGCCGCGGATAGTCGAACCAAACGTTTCTTCAATCTGCTCAAGCGTAACAGAAGTATCCTCAACAATATCATGAAGCCACGCAACGATTTCAGCTTCTGTTCCATGGCTGCTGGCGCGTTTTGCCACATCAGAAACATGGTCGATATAAGCGCGCCCCAGTTTGTCGACCTGCCCTTCATGGTGGCGTATCGCCCATTCCCGCGCCACTGCGACCAGATTATCGGCCGAAAGCATATTTAGCCTCCTTTCCACAAAAAGATATTTCCGTGCGGCCCTTGATACCAAAGCACGTTGATCAAAACCGATCAACGTGGCCCTCGTTCGGCACGCGGTACCGGTATGCCCGATATCTCAACAAGTTATTGGCTTAGAATACCCCGTAAATACAGGCACCCTTATCACCATTCATCTTGCATAACCTTCGGTTAGGGCAAATTGATGGTCAATCCCCCCTCCCCAAAAGCCGTCCGGCACATTCCCCAAACAAAAAGGCCACCCGGTGATTTCCGGGTGGCCTTTAAAGCGTAATACCGTTTGAAACGGAATTAACCTCGCGTCAGCGGCTTGTATTTAATGCGGTGCGGGCGGGTGGCCTCTTCACCATAACGGCGTTTGTAATCGGCTTCGTATTCCTGATAGTTGCCTTCGAACCATTCGACATGCGAATTGCCTTCGTAAGCCAGGATGTGGGTTGCAATACGGTCAAGGAAGAACCGGTCATGCGAGATAACCACAGCGCAACCGGCAAATTCCAGCAAGGCTTCTTCAAGCGCACGCAAGGTATCAACGTCAAGATCGTTGGTCGGTTCGTCAAGCAGCAGGACATTCGCGCCAGTCTTGAGCATCTTGGCAAGGTGAACACGGTTACGTTCACCCCCTGAAAGCTGACCGACTTTTTTCTGCTGGTCGGCCCCTTTAAAGGCAAACTGCGAGACATACGCCCGCGAGTTCATCGGGCGTTTGCCCAGCAAAATTTCGTCAAGCCCGTCGGAAACTTCCTGCCAAACGGTTTTGTCGGGGTCCAGCGCATCACGCGACTGGTCAACATAACCAAGTTTAACGGTTTCACCGATTTTCAACGTTCCGGCATCCGGGGTTTCTGCCCCGGTGATCATTTTAAACAGGGTGGTTTTACCCGCCCCGTTCGGGCCAATCACCCCAACGATACCACCCGGCGGCAGGCGGAAATCAAGGCCTTCAAACAACAGTTTGTCTTCAAACGCCTTGCTTACGCCCTCGGCTGTAATAACTTCATTGCCCAGACGTTCAGAAATCGGAATGGCGATTTTGGCCGAATCCGGTGCCGCATTGGCCGCCTGTGCAACCAGTTCGTCATAAGCACGGACACGGGCCTTGGATTTCGCCTGACGCCCTTTGGGGTTCTGACGGATCCAGTCCAGTTCCTCGGCCAGCTGTTTCTGGCGGTTCCCTTCCTGGCGGCTTTCCTGCGCCATGCGCTTCTGTTTTTGTTCCAGCCACGAAGAATAGTTGCCTTCGTAAGGAATGCCCTGCCCGCGATCAAGCTCAAGGATCCAGCCCGTGACGTTATCAAGGAAGTAACGATCGTGGGTGACCAGCACAACAGTGCCTTCGTAATCTTCAAGGTGACGTTCCAGCCACGCAACAGATTCGGCGTCCAGATGGTTGGTCGGTTCGTCAAGCAGCAGCATGTCAGGCTTGGAAAGCAACAAGCGACACAGCGCAACACGGCGACGTTCCCCCCCCGAAAGCAGGCTGACATCGGAATCCTTGGGCGGGCAGCGCAGCGCATCCATGGCAATTTCCAGGGTCCGTTCCAGATCCCAGCCATTGGCGGCATCGATACGTTCCTGAAGTTCACCCTGCTCGGCCAGCAGGTTGTTCATTTCGTCATCGTCCATCGGCTCGGCGAACCTGGCGCTGATTTCATTGAACCGCGCCAGATCGTCAACAATCTGGCCGCAACCTTCCATCACATTGCCCAGCACATCCTTGTCCGGGTTCAGATGGGGTTCCTGTTCCAGGTAGCCAACGCGCACGCCATCGGCAGCCCAGGCTTCACCGCCATATTCTTTTTCAATGCCGCCCATGATCTTGAGCAGGGTGGATTTACCGGCACCGTTGTTACCCAAAACGCCAATTTTGACGCCTGGCAGGAAGGACAGCGTGATGCCCTTGAACAATTCACGCCCGGCAGGAAGGACTTTGGTCAGGTCCTTCATGACGAAGATATACTGATAGGATGCCATTAAATTCCCCATCCAAAATGAACCGCGCCCCACACGGGTGGGGCAAATATCGTGCGCCGTTTGTAACCGAGCTGCCATCGACAAACAACGGCAAAGAAGCAAAACCGCCCTTTTGCGCCCCCATAGCAGACATGTGCGGCGACAAAAGACCGATTCCCGAACACATCAGGCCACAAAACTATGCCTGATCTGGTATTTAAGGGCCAATGCGCAACCATACTGGCCATAAATTGCCCGAACCGCCCCTGCGCGGCCCCCTTCCCCCACCAGACTTTGGTCGCATATCCATCCCTGCCTGGCACATCCTGTATCAGCGCAAACCGCATAATTCCGCCGCTTTTACCCAGCCTGCGCGCCCGGTACCGGCAGTTAACCCGGGTTATTCGACTAAGGGTTATCTTATGAGGGCGACACAAAGCTGATAGGAAAATTTCGTGGCACGTCGCGCAACCTGCGCGATTGCCCCGACAAATTTCAAAAAGTCCGGGTGCGCAAAATTTGCGGCCAAACCCGGCGCGGGAAGGTTCACATCCGAGGAAGGAGACGCGCAATGGACGACAAATCCGGCGCAGAATACTGGAGACGCAACGTCAAACTGGTTCTGACCCTGCTGGTCATCTGGTTTGTGGTCTCTTACGGTTTTGGCATTCTGTTTGTTGATGCCCTCAATACCATCACGTTCGCAGGTTTTCAGCTTGGTTTCTGGTTTGCCCAACAAGGATCGATCTATGTGTTTGCGATTCTGATCTTCGTCTATGTCCGGCAAATGAACAAACTGGACCGGGAATTCAACGTTCGAGAAGACGAATAGGCCCATATCGGCTGTTTGTATTGGGGAGCTTTCAAATGGATCTTACGACCCTGACATATATTGCCGTGGGGCTTAGCTTTGCGCTTTATATTGGTATTGCCATCTGGGCAAAGGCCAGCACCACGGGCGAATTTTACGTGGCCGGTTCCGGGGTAAACCCGGTTGTGAACGGCATGGCCACCGCAGCCGACTGGATGTCGGCGGCATCGTTTATTTCAATGGCGGGCCTGATTGCGTTTCTGGGCTATGGCGGATCGGTTTATCTGATGGGCTGGACAGGCGGCTATTGCCTGCTGGCAATGTTGCTGGCGCCCTATTTGCGCAAATACGGCAAATTCACCGTGCCGGAATTTATTGGCGACCGGTTTTATTCCAGAACCGCCCGTATCGTTGCCGTGGTTTGCCTGATCTTTATTTCCTTCACCTACGTTGCCGGGCAAATGCGCGGCGTCGGTATTGTGTTTTCCCGCTTCCTTGAAGTCGACATCCTGACCGGCCTGATCATTGGTATGGGCATTGTCTTTATCTATGCCGTTCTGGGCGGGATGAAGGGCGTAACCTATACCCAGGTCGCGCAATATTGCGTGCTGATCGTGGCCTATACTGTTCCGGCAATTTTCATTGCCTTTCAGCTGACCGGCAACCCGATCCCGCAATTGGCATTTGGTTCTACCGTTAATGGCACCGGCGATTTCATGCTGGAACGTTTAAACCAGGTCGTTACCGAACTGGGCTTTCTGGAATATACAACCACCAGCAAATCCACGATCGACATTTTTGCCATTACCCTGGCATTGATGGTGGGTACAGCCGGTTTGCCGCACGTTATTGTTCGCTTCTTTACCGTACCAAAAGTGCGCGATGCCCGGTCATCCGCCGGTTGGGCGCTGGTTTTCATTGCCATTTTGTACACCACCGCCCCGGCAGTTGGCGCAATGGCCCGCCTGAACCTGACGCAAACCGTGCAAACCGGCCCGGTTGGTGCGGAAGACGGCAACCTTGTTTTCGAACAACGCCCGGACTGGATGAAACGCTGGGAATCCACCGGTCTTTTGTCCTTTGAAGACAAAAACGGCGATGGCAAAATTCAGTATTACAACGATGCCAATGCCGAATTTGCCGCCAAAGCCGAACAATATGGCTGGAAAGGCAATGAGTTAAAGGTCGATAACGACATTATGGTGCTGGCCAACCCGGAAATTGCGCAGTTGCCCAACTGGGTGATTGCCCTGGTGGCAGCCGGTGGTATTGCCGCCGCCCTGTCAACCGCAGCCGGGTTGTTATTGGTGATTTCATCCAGCATTTCGCATGACTTGCTTAAAAGCACCTTCACCCCCGATATGACCGAAAAACAGGAACTGTTAACCGGCCGTATTGCCGCCGCCGTTGCCATCGGCATTGCCGGGTATCTTGGCTATAACCCGCCCGGCTTTGTGGCCCAGGTGGTCGCCTTTGCCTTTGGTCTGGCCGCTGCTTCGCTGTTCCCGGTTATCATCATGGGGATTTTCTCGAAGAAAATTAACCGTGAAGGTGCCATTGCCGGGATGCTGACCGGGCTTGTTTTCACCATGGGGTATATCATTACCTATAAGGGTGTTTTCATTGCCCCGATCCTGCCCAATACCGCTGAATACTGGCTGCTTGGCATTTCGCCCGAAGGTATCGGCGCGGTTGGCATGGTGCTTAACTTTGCCGTGGCCTTTGCGGTATCAAAAGTAACCGCCGAACCGCCGCAACGCATTCAGGATATGGTCGAACATATCCGCGTTCCCAAAGGGGCCGGTGCCGCAATCGACCATTAATCTGACTGGCTGAAATTTTTTAACCAGATCCATCAGGACCCCCGGCATGTCAAAGACGGCCGGGGGTCTTTTACATTAGGGTTTAACGGAACAATCTGGCATCCTTGCCAAACCGTTTTGCAACCGGGGAATGACATGAGCCTTGAACTTAAAGATATCCGCGATTTTCTGGCCGCCCATCACCCGTTCGATCTGCTGCCTGATGCCGACCTGGACCAGATTCCGGCCCGGTTGACTGCGCGGTATTTTCGCAAGGGATCTGTCATTTTACAGCCCGATATTACCTGCCTGCATTTACACATTGTGCGTACAGGCGCGGTTGAAACGCAGTCCCCCGACGGGCATTTGCTAGCCCGGTTGTCAGAAGGCGAATGTTTTGGCGTACGCGCCATGTTTCGCGGCGGCAAGGCGGCCAACCGCATTACCGCGATTGAAGACACGCTAGTTTACCAGTTGCCCGAAAGCGATTTCCACGAACTGGCGCGCAAACACCCGCAATTTGCCTATTTCTTTGAATTGATGGGCGGCGCACGGTTGCGTGGCGGCATGCAAATGGCCGAGGACCGCGACGAAGACCAGCTAAAACTGATGAGCCTTCAAGTCAGCGACCTGATTGCCCGCGATGTTGTCAGCCTGCCGCAAAGTGCAACCCTGCGCGAAGTTGGCCAGCATATGAGCAAGGAACGGGTTTCCTGCCTGCTTTTAACCGATGATAGCGGCAAAATTGCCGGGATCATCACCGATCGCGATTTGCGCAACCGCGTGGTTGCGCTGGGCATGGATTATGCCACTCCTGCCGCCGATATCATGACCCGCGACCCGATTTCAATTACCCCCGATGCCTATGCCTTTGATGCATTACTGACCATGACGCGGCATAACATTCGCCATTTACCGGTGGTTGCTGCCGGGGGCGACACCCCGGTTGGCGTTATTACCACCACCAACCTGTTAATGCGCCAATCCCTGTCTGCCGTTTATATGGCCGGGCAAATCAGCAAAATGGATACCGCCGATGACATGGCAGGTGTTATTGCGCAAATCCCCGAATTACTGCGCCAGTTAATTGATGCCGGGGCAACATCGCAAAATGCCGGGCATATCGTGACCACCCTGGCCGATACAGTAACGTCACGCCTTCTGGAACTAGCCGAAAAGAAATTTGGCCCCCCGCCTGTTCCCTATGTTTGGCTGGCGGGTGGATCACAAGGGCGACAGGAACAAACAGCAATATCGGATCAGGATAACTGCCTGATACTTGATGATTCGTACGATGCCGGGCGTCATGGCGATTATTTCCGAGATCTGGCCAATTTTGTCTGCGATGGGCTTAACACCGCAGGTTACGTTTACTGCCCCGGCGAGATGATGGCAAAAACCGACAAGTGGCGCCAGCCGGCGGCAACATGGCACCAGTATTTCACCAACTGGATCCAAACCCCCGAACCCAAAGCCCTGATGTTATGTTCGGTCTGGTTTGATTTGCGCCCGATCTATGGCAAGGCGTCGCTTTACGAACAGTTACACCGCCAGGTTGTACCAATGGCATCGGGCAACCGCATTTTTCTGGCTTTCATGGTTGGCAACGCCCAAAGCCATCAGGTGCCGTTGGGGTTTTTCCGCAATTTTGTCATGATCCGGGGTGGCGAACATGACCGGACGTTGGACATGAAACACAGTGGTGTGGTGCCAATTGTTGATATTGCCCGCATTCATGCGTTGGGCAATGGCATTGCGGCAGTTAACACCAGCAGCCGGTTACAGGCTGCCATTCATACCTCCTCGATCAGTGCGCAAGGGGCGCGCGATTTGATGGATGCCTATGAATTTATCAGCATCACGCGGTTAAAACATCAGGTTGCGCAAATTCGCTCTGGCGACCGGCCCGATAATTTTTTGCGCCCCGAAAGCCTGTCGGCGTTCGAGCGAAGCCACCTGAAGGATGCCTTTAACGTGATAAAAACGCTGCAAACTGCCCTTGAAAGCAGCTTTGGCAAAAGTGGCACCTGACAAGCAGCGCAAAGCACACAGGATACAATATGGGTCTGCACGAAAAGATACTCGACAGTCAGGTTTATCGCCGCTGGAACCGCAAGCGCGCAACCGGCCCGCTGGCGCAATTTTACGATATTGCCCCGGTCGCACCGGAACGACGAATTTCCGATATTGAATTTGTCGCGCTGGATCTGGAAACCACCGGGCTGAACCCGAAACGCGATGAAATTATCAGTGTTGGCTGGGTATTGATCCGCAATCGCGGGGTTGATTTTTCAAGCGCGCAGCATTTTCTGGTGCGCCCGACCAAAGATGTGACCGAAAGTTCTGCTGTTATTCATGGTATTCTTGACAGTCACCTTGCCGATGCCCCCGACATTGAAACCGTGCTGCGCCAGCTGTTGCCGGTTTTGGCCGGGCGCGTATTGCTGGCCCACCACGCCCCCATTGAACTTGGTTTTCTGGGGCGGGCCTGCAAAAAACTGTATGGGGCATCGCTGCAATTACCAACGGTGGATACACTGGTATTGGCGCTACGCGATATTCACCGCCAGGGCATCCCGTTTAAAAGCGGGGCGTTAAAGCTGCAAAACCTGCGCAAATTGCACAATTTACCGCCCTATCGCGCCCACAATGCCCTGACCGATGCCATCGCCACCGCCGAGCTTTTTTTGGCCCAGATCAACAAGCGTGATGCTAAAGGCGAACTTGAGCTGGACCGTGTCCTGAGATAACCCATAAGGACAAATTCACCCTAGCACCAAAGGGCGCGGCATTATGTTTGTCTTTATCTTTACCACCATTGTGGTTGGCTTTGCCTGTGCCGGTTTTATCATGCTGGGGTTTCGTCTGGGCGGGCGCAAGGCGCCAAAATACCTGATCCCGCTGACTGCGGCCCTGGGTATGTTTGGCTATATGATTTGGGATGATTACAGCTGGTTTGACCGGGTGTCATCGCGCCTGCCGCAACAGGTGGAAATCACCCAAACCTATGTCACCACCGCACCTTACAAACCCTGGACCTTGCTGGTCGCGCCGGTAAACCGGTTTAGTGCCATTGACGGTGATAAAACCATTACCAACCCGGCCAATACCGCCCAAAAACAAATCACTACAATTTATCTGCAAAAAGGCCACCTTACCAGGGCCACCACCCGCCTGATCGATTGCGATAGCGGACTGGCAAGCTTTATCACCCGCGACACAGCACTTGATAGCAATGGCTTTCCAACACAGATTGACGATGCAAAACCGTTGGAAAGCAACGACCCCGCCCTGATTTATACCTGCCAGTAATGGACGCGAATGTTATATCCCAACCCGATTTTATGGCATCTCAATCACGATCTTGCCAAACGCCCCCTGGTTCAGCCGGTCCAGGGCGGCGGGTAAATCGTCAAGCTGGTAACGTTGATCTATGACCGGTTTGATTTTTGCCTGATCGACCGCGCGGACAAGTTTTTCCAGGGCAAGTCGATGCCCCGTGCCGATCCCGTGGACCGTCAGGTCTTTTAGCAAAATCGGCATAAGGGGCGAAGAAATCTCGAACCCCTCCAGCGCGCCGATCTGATAAATATGCCCGCCAACCGCTGCCAGTTCAACAGCACAGCCAAGGTGCGATCCACCTACCATTTCCAGCACATGGTCTGCGCCATAATCGCCGGTAATGTTCAAAACGGCCTCAACCAGATCGTCGTTATGCCGGTCAATAACATGGTCGGCCCCCAATGCCTGTGCGCGGGCAAGTTTGCCCGCACTGCCCGAAACAATGACATTCGCCCCGTGCAATTTGGCGATTTGAATACCAAACAGTGCCACCCCGCCCGTTCCTTCAACCAGAACAATATCGCCTGGCTTTACACAGCCCCGACACGTTAGCGCAAACCACGCCGTAAGTCCGGCGCAGGGCAAGGTGCTGGCCTGTGCCGCGTCAAGGCTGGCAGGTGCTGCCACAAACCAGTCCGCCGGAAGCGCAATATATTGTGCCAGCACACCGGGATAATACCCGCCCAGCGTTTTATAGGATGGTGTCCGGGCATTGCCACTGCGCGTGCCATCTTTCCAGTCCGGGGTGAAGGTGGAAATAACGGCATCGCCCACATCAAAGCGGTCAACATCCTGCCCCACCGCAACGACGCTTCCGGCCATATCGGACCCCGGCGTAAACGGAAAAGAAAGCGGCAACCCGCGGCCATTTTCCATCACCATTTTATCGCGATAGTTCAGTGAAACCGCTTTCACTTTTACCAGAACCTCGCCACGCGCCGGTTGCGGAACCGGAACATCGCGCAGTTCCAAAAACTGCCGCCCGATCTCGTCCATTTCCCAGCGCTTCATTGTTTCTGCCATCAGGTGCTCCATGTTCATAATCACTGAAATGCTGTTGTGTTGCGGCGACAACAGCAGGGACCGAACAATTTTGCACAATTGATTATAGGCGATAATCCGTTATAATTTTTACTATTTACTGAGCAGGATTCATCAATATGAAAGGCACCGAATTTGCGGAACTGAACGCCTTTATGGCCGTTACCCGCGAAAGAAGTTTTCGCAAGGCAGCACAGTTGCTTGGTCTGACGCCCTCTGCGTTAAGCCATACCATTCGGTCGCTGGAGGAACGCCTTGGTGCAAGGCTGTTAAACCGGACAACCCGCAGCGTCGCCCCGACACAGGCCGGTCAAACCCTGTTTGAGCGACTGGGCCCCGCCTTTCAGGACATTGAAGGGGCGGTTAAAGACGTAGGGGCGTTTCAAACACAGCCCCGTGGCACAGTTCGTCTTAACCTGCCCCGGTTGGCGGTTCATCGTGTTATCACCCCTATATTGGGCGATTTTACAACTGCGTATCCTGATATTCAGCTTGATTTGGTGATTGATGACAACATCACAGATGTGGTGGCAAAGGGGTTTGATGCGGGCATTCGATCCGGCGAGCTTATATCGCAAGATATGATCGCGGTTAAACTGACACCGGATTTACGCATGGCCGTTGTCGGATCAGCGCACTATTTTCAAAAGCACGCTATTCCGCAAAAACCGGCCGACCTTAACAATCATTCCTGTGTCAGCTATCGCTGGAACGAAACCGGCACCCTTTATCCGTGGCGATTTAACAACAAAGAACAATCTGTTGACGTTAAGGTTTCGCAATCGGTTACCGTGAATGACATTGACATTTTATGTGAAGCGGCCCTACAGGGTGTCGGCCTTGCCCTGCTTCCTGAAAGTTTTGTTCAACCCCACATTAACAATGGCAACCTTGTCAGAGTCCTTGAGGACTGGTGCCAGCCCTTTGCCGGTTTTTACCTTTATTATCCCGACAAACCGCACATGCCGGCTGCCCTGCGGGCTTTTATTGATTTTGTAAAATTATCGCGCCGCCTGGATAAACCCGCCTGACACATCGTCATGGAAAAATATGAACCGCGACAATGATGGCTTACCGGTTTTAGGTTCTTGACGCATCGTTATATTCAATGAAATATAGCGATGCGTTTTTATAGTGGAGTTATCCGATGTCGTCGTATCTGCCCCGTTTCATCGTACGCGTTACCGCCGCCATCGGCCTTTTGACGTTACCTGGCATGGCCCAGGCCGAAGATATTACCGTATTCGCCGCCGCCATCGGCCTTTTGACGTTACCTGGCATGGCCCAGGCCGAAGATATTACCGTATTCGCCGCCGCCAGCCTTACAGATGCGATGGGCGAAGTTGCCAAAGCCTATGAAAAACAACACCAGAACGACCATGTGAGGCTGTCATTTGCCAGTTCTTCCACACTGGCCCGCCAGATTTCAGCAGGAGGACCGGCTGAGATTTTTATCTCGGCCAATGAAAAATGGATGGACTGGTTATCGGACCAGGACATGATCGAAGCAAACACCCGTCGCGACCTGTTGGGGAACTCGCTGGTGCTGATCGCCCCAACTGATGGCGACACAAGTGACGTGACCCTTGAAAACGGCAGCGACCTGACATCGTTGATCGGCCCGGATGACCGCATTGCCATTGGCGACCCGGACCATGTACCAGCCGGAATTTATGGCAAACAGGCCCTGGTGCATTTGGGGATGTGGGACAAAACCGAACCCCGCCTGGCGCGCGCCGACAATGTGCGTGCAGCCCTGGCCCTGGTGGAACGCGGCGAAGCGCCGCTGGGCATTGTTTACGGCACCGATGCCGCGATCAGCAAGGGCGTGAAAGTCATTGCGACTTTCCCGGCAAACAGCCATCCTGCCATTACATATCCGGTTGCAATAACAAAAGACATGGAAAGCCCGGCTTCTACCCGCCTGATGGCATTTTTAAAATCATCAACGGCAAGCACCATTTTTGCCAATTACGGCTTCACCTTGCCAAAGAAATAACACACAGGCCCATGACGACCATGATGCTGTCGCCTGCCGAAATTGATGCCTTGATGCTAAGCCTGAAAATTGCAGCGGTCGCAGTGACGGGGGCGTTACCTCTTGCCATTGCGGCGGCCTGTCTTTTGACATTCGGGCGCTTTCCCGGCCGTTTTTTAATTGATGCAATTGTGCATTTACCCCTTATTTTACCGCCCGTGGTAATGGGGTATTTGCTGCTTATCAGTTTTGGTACTCGCGCGCCAATCGGCGCATGGTTGTTGCATAACTTTGACATTCGCCTTGTTTTTAGCTGGACGGGCGCAGCATTGGCCGCCGGAATTGTCAGCTTTCCCTTTCAGGTCCGCGCCATTCGCATTGCCCTGGAAAACATCGATCCCGGCCTGCATCAGGCCGCTGAAACACTGGGGGCCGGGCCGGTTGACCGGTTTATCAATTTAACACTGCCCCTTGCCCTGCCCGGCATTATCGCCGGCGCCATTACGGCTTTTAGTGCCAGTCTGGGCGAATTTGGCGCCATTATTACCTTTGTATCCAACATTCCAGGCGAAACCCGCACATTACCCCTGGCAATTTATACCGCCATTCAAACGCCGGGGGGTGAATTGGCGGCTGCACGGCTGGCGGCCCTATCCATCGGCCTGGCATTATGCGGGTTGATCATTTCGGAAATGATGATGCGGGGCATTCGCCAGAAACTGATGGGCCTGGCCCGGCCATGACACTGCAAATCGATATTCGCCACAAAATTGGCGCGCTGCACCTTGATGCCTGTTTTAATGTGGATCGCCCCGGCATTACCGCCCTGTTTGGACCATCGGGCAGCGGTAAAACAACGCTGATCAACGCTATTGCAGGGCTGATCCGCCCCGATCACGGCACCATAACCCTTAATGACAACGCGGTTTTTGACCGTAAAAACAACATTCATTTACCGCCACGCAAACGCCGCGTCGGATATGTGTTTCAGGATGCACGGCTGTTTCCCCATTTATCGGTGCGCAAAAACCTTTATTTCGCCCATCGTCGATCGCCCAGCCCGCTGCCCGATAGCGAAATAGACGCGATTATAACCATGCTGGGTATTGGCGGGTTATTGTCACGACGGCCGGCAAAACTGTCTGGCGGGGAAAAACAGCGCATATCACTCGGTCGGGCCTTGTTGGGAAACCCCGATATTCTGTTGCTTGACGAACCATTATCGGCGCTGGATCAGGCCCGCAAAAACGAAATCCTGCCTTATCTTGAAGCGCTTCGCGATCAGCGCCGCCTGCCAATTTTATATGTCAGTCACGCAATTGATGAAGTCGCCCGGCTGGCCGACAATATGGTGGTCATGGAAAATGGGCAGGTGCGTGCAAGCGGATCTGTGTTTGATATTCTCGCACGTACCGACCTTACCGCGCTGACCGGACAATTTGATACAGGTGCCGTTATTCCCGCAACTGTCACCGGGCATAACAAACAAGGCGGTATTTCCTATCTCGGATGTGCGGGGCACCAGTTGATTGTGCCGTTATTGCCCCCGTCCCCGCTGGATCGGGATGCGGCACCGGACATGATTGCAAATCTGCCGCCCCGACAAACCCGGCTGCACATCCGCGCGCGCGACGTGATGATTGCCACAACCATCCCCGACGCGATAAGCGCCAATAATATTTTGCCAACCACCATTTTCGCCCTCACCCCGGTTACCCCTGACGGCATTGATGTGGCCTTGCGCCTTGGCCATAATCACAGCAATACAGAAAAACCCCTGACATCCCCTGTCATTCATGCCCGCATTACAGCATGGTCGGCACAAAGGCTGGATTTACAGTTAGGCCAGCAGGTTTATGCCATTATCAAATCGGTAACGGTTGATGGCAAAATGCGCGAAACCGACGCCTGAATATTTAAAGCACTTTTCCTTTCCAGGCGGCAGACTGCGCTGACAAAATCGATCATATTAAAGGAAAAGTGTTTTAGTCCCGCCGTGGTTGGCTCAACCCGGTTTGATGGTGCCAGATGGCACATCTTCATGACTGCTGTCCGGCCCGCAGGCAAGGCAACCGGCCAGTTCTGAAAGGCTGTCGGCAAGGGCCTGTTCGGCCTTTTTTTCCGCGGCAAGATAAATCGCAATAACCGTTTCGCCCATTACCGTCAGGGTTGCACCGCCATGCGCCTTGCCGCCAATGCGGGTTTCGATAACCGGGCTGGAAAAACTTTTGTTCAACTCGTCAATCAACAGCCATGCCCGGCGATAAGACATGCCCATCGCCCGTGCTGCTGCCGAAATCGACGCCTCCCTTGCGACAGCACGCAAAAGATCGACCTTGCCGTAACCAAGGCGCACGCCCCCCGGAAGGTCAATTTTGAGGCGAATTTTCAAGTCATCAGCGCTTTTCATACGCACAGATTACCCGATCAACAAACCATATGCCAGATGGCAAAAGGGGCCGGTTTCCCGGCCCGCCAACGTTAGTTCACCGGGGTTATCAGGGACTTGCCGGCAAAAAACGCGATCAGGTTATCGACAACAAGCTGCCCCATCGCATCGCGGGTTTCGACCGTACCGCTGGCATGATGCGGATAAATCACAACGTTATCAAGCTCGGCAAAGGCCGGGTTCATGTGGGGTTCGTTATGGAAAACATCCAGCCCCGCGCCACCAACGATACCATCGCGTAACGCCGTGATCAGGGCGGGTTCGTCGATCACGCTGCCGCGCGCGATATTAACAACATAACCTGTCGCCCCCAAAGCGGTTAACACATTCATATCAATCAGGTTACGGGTTGCATCCCCGCCCGGGCATGCCACCACCAGCACATCGGCCCATTCTGCCAACGCCAGCAAATCATTAAAATACTGATAGCCAACATCACCTTGCTGACTGCGGCCGAAATAACCCAGTTCAACACCAAACGGTTCGGCCCGGCTGGCGATGGCCTTGCCGATACGCCCCAAGCCGACAATGCCAACCTTTTTGCTGTGCAAGGTTGTGGTTAACGGCATGGCACCGTTTTTTGACCAGTTGCCGCTGCGTGCCCAACGGTCACCAACCACAAGGCGGCGCAAGGTCGCCAGCATCAGCATGATGGCAGTATCGGCAACATCGTCGTTCAAAACATCCGGGGTATTGGTTACCTTAATGCCACGTGCTGTGCAGGCCGGAATATCGATTGAATCATATCCGACGCCAAAACTGGTAATGACTTCAAGGTTTGGCAATTGATCAATCAAACCGGCAGGAATCCCCACCCCCGCCGTCGTCATCACCAGCCGGATTTTATCGGCAACAGATGCAACCAGCCCTGAACGGTCATCACTTTGGTCATAACGGTGCAAAGTATATTCCTGCGCCAGCTTTTCCATCTGGTGCGGGCGCGCGGGTGAAACGACAAGAACGTCACGGGGGGCAGACATATGATGACTCTCCTGGAAATGGCAGCCAAACAGCCAGAGCGGCTGAATTGCACAATATTATTGGTATTACCAATAATGCACTTATCCGGGGCCAAGATGCAATGGCTGTAAGGACTTTTCATAGTTCTTTGTGCTGGTGCGTATTCTGTCCACCCTGAAACACGCCACCGCAAACATGGAAACTCCTGCACATGAATCCTCACAGCCTATCTTTACCGGCAAATTTATACAGATGCCGACTTATCGCCGCTCAAGGGTCAAAGAACCAACCATGGCGGAAGATTATGTGTAAGTGGAACCGATTAAATATCCTTCAAAAGCCGGAGCGCGTCGTAAATCGCGGCATGGGTATTGCGTGCCGAAACCGCATCCCCGATGCGGAACAACTGAAACGCCCCGTGAGGGTTCCGTACAACAGATTGCCCCTGCCCCGACAACAGCTGATCATGAGACATTTCGCCGTGATTTGACGATAAGGGTTTAAGATCAAAATAGATGTCATCAAGCGGAATGGTACCGTGATTGACAACCACCTGATCAACCACCCGCTGTTGGCTCACCCCTCCATAATCGCTTCCGATATGCGCCACCAGCTCGTTCCCCTTCCTTTCCACGGCATCAAGCCGGAACGTCACGGTAAATGTCGCATCGCGCTTTTGCAGCGAACGCATATAGGGAACAAGGTTCATCGCCATGACTTCGGGTGCAAATGCCCGGTCCGGCGTCATGATTTCCACCCTGGCCCCGGATTGCGCAATCACCTCGGCCGCCTGAAGGCCGGCATGATCCCCCGCATCGTCATAAACAAGCACGTTGGAACCGGGCTTAACATCGCCCGATATAATATCCCAGGACGACACAACCAGGTCGTTCCCCTGTGACAGCACATCCGTATGGGGCATGCCCCCGGTTGCAATAATCACAACATCCGGGTTTTCGGCAGTGATCATGTCTGCCTCGGCCCAGCTGTTGAAATGAAATTTAACACCAAGCTTCGCGCACTGATCGGCCCGCCATTCAATAATGCTGATCATTTCCCGGCGACGTTCGTTTTGCGCAGTTAGCAAAATTTGTCCGCCTGCTTTTGCCGCCGCTTCATACACAACCACCTCATGGCCGCGCTCCCCGGCAACACGGGCGGCCTCCATCCCGGCGGGCCCCGCGCCAACAATCACCACCTTTTTGCGTTGGGCGGCCTTTTCAATGATTTGCGGCATCGAAAGTTCACGCCCCGTCGCCGCGTTATGAATGCAATAGGCCGCCCCGCCCTGATAAATCCGGTCAAGGCAGTAATTTGCCCCAACACACGGGCGAATATCATTTTCGCGTTTCTCGATAATTTTGCGCACAATATGCGGGTCGGTCATATGGGCGCGGGTCATGCCCACCATATCGACCTTGCCCGAGGCAATGGCATGGCGCGCCGTCGCCACATCGGGAATTTTGGCGGCATGAAATGTTGGGAAACGGGTGGCTGCGCGAATTTCACCGGTGAAATCCAGATGCGGTGAATTGGCCATGCCCTGAATGGGGATCACATCGGTCAGGCCTGCATCGGTATCGATATGCCCGCGAATGACATTTAAAAAATCAACCATGCCGCTGTCTTTAAGGCGCTGCGAAATGGTCAGTCCATCATCCCGGGTCAATCCGCCGTCCAGTTGCTCGTCAGCGGTATAACGCACGCCAACGATGAAATCATCACCGACCCTTTTGCGAATTTCACGCAGCACATCAAAGGTGAATTTCAGGCGGTTATCCATACTGCCCCCATAAGGGCCATCAAGTTCATTGGTCAGAGGGGACCAGAACTGGTCCATCAAATGCCCATAGGCCTGCAATTCAATCCCGTCCATCCCGGCTGCCTTCATGCGTTCAGCGGCATCGGCATAATCGGTGATGATCCGTTCAATATCCCAGTCTTCCATTTTCTTGGGAAAGGCCCGGTGGGCTGCCTCTCGCTTATGCGAGGGCGATACCACCGGCAGCCAGAATGCCTTGTCCCATCGTGTGCGACGGCCCAGATGGGTCAACTGGATCATGACAGCAGCACCCTGTTCATGCACCGCATCGGTCAAATCTTTCATCCACGGCACAACTTCGTCTTTATAGACCAGAAGGTTATTGAAAACAGGCGGACTATCCTTTGATACCGCTGCCGACCCTGCCGTCATGGTCAGAGCCACCCCGCCTTTCGCCCGTTCGACATGATAAGCGCGATAACGATCCTTTGGCATCCCGTCTTCGGGATAGGCCGGTTCGTGCGACGTCATCATGATG
This sequence comes from Thalassospira sp. MCCC 1A01428, assembly GCF_002115825.1. Lineage (GTDB taxonomy): Bacteria > Pseudomonadota > Alphaproteobacteria > Rhodospirillales > Thalassospiraceae > Thalassospira. The sequence goes on from NZ_JFJZ01000003.1 coordinate 148,082, forward strand.
CGATTACGCAGTGTGAGATGTTTAAGTTGGTAGGGCTGAAGCAGCGGATCATTGGACATTTGCGGGACTCCTGATCAGGTGTTTGAAAAACGGTACCGGAAAATGTACATAACTGTCAATTTTAAGTTCATTGATGTATATTTTGAAAACATGACTGTACATAACGCTTGTCCGCCCGGGGCCGGTTTGCTAAGGACAGAAGCATGGAACAACAAACGCAAAATGGTGGCTGGCGCGGATCACCCGACATATGGCTGAACGCGGCCTATGATGCGCTGCTGGAAACGGGCGTGGATGGTGTGAAAATCCAGCCACTTGCCAAGCGGCTCGATTTATCAAGAACCAGTTTCTATTGGTTTTTCAAAGACAGGCAGGAATTGCTGAATGCGCTGATTGCGCGCTGGCGGCAAAAAAACACCGGCAACCTTATCGCCCAAACCGAAAGCTATGCCGAGACAGTGACCGAGGCGATGCTGAATGTGTTTGATTGCTGGTTAAAGCCGGACCTGTTTGACGCCCCGTTTGAATTCGCCATTCGAAGCTGGGCCGTGCAATCGCCCAACGTTTTAGCTGAAATCCAGACGGCCGACCAACAGCGCCTTGACGCCCTTAAACAGATGTTCTTGCGTTTTGGCCAGAATGAGAAACTGGCCGATGTGCGCGCACGAACGATCTATCTGGTTCAAATTGGCTATATTTCGATGCAAACACAGGAAGCGTTGGCAGACCGCCTGCAACGCATTCCTGAATATGTCGAAATTTTCACCGGGCAACCGCCAGAACAGCGCGAGCTTGACCGCTTCTTTGCCCGCCATTCCTGAGACGACCAAAGGACACAACCATGCCTGCTGCGCCATTGAAAATCGGCATTATCGGGGCTGCAGGCTGGCTGGGGAGCAGCTTTGCCAGCGCGTTACTTGATAGCAGGATAACCAATCTCGAAAATCTGACGCTTAGCTATCGAACGGCCCGCCCTGAAATTTTGCCAAAAGCGAATTGGACAACGGATAATCAGGCGCTGGTGGATGACAGCGATATCATTATCGTATCTGTGCGCCCCGCAGACTTGTCGGCTCTACGCATCCGCATTCAGGAAAAACTTATCATTTCTGTTCTGGCCGGCCCTAACCTTCAGACCCTTAAAACGCATTTTGGCACAAACAAAATGATACGCGCCATGCCAAATGCCGGTGCAGAAATAGGTCGATCCTATACCCCTTGGATAGCCACCTCTGACATTCACGAAGCAGATCGCACCGCCGTTCGCCAAATCCTTCAGACCTTCGGTATCGAGGATGAAGTACAAGATGAAACACTCATGGATTATCTGGGTGGCCTTACTGGCACCGGCCCGGCTCTGCCGGCATTATTGCGGGCTGCAATGATCAAAGATGCAATTGCGTCCGGCGTCCCCGGTGACATTGCCAAACGGGCTGTAAATCAGGTGCTGATTGGCGCGGGATACCTGACCGAACAGCATAACGACGATGCCGAGGCCACCATCGCGACATTCATGGAATATCGTGGCGTAACCGCCGCAGCCCTAAAAACCCTGAGGAAAGCCGGTTTTGATCAGCTTGTCGCCAGGGGATTAGGTGCCGCCCGGGACAAATCGCGCGAGATGGGCAACGACCTGGCGCGATAGAATGGTGCATGAAAGCAAGCGAGTCTCAGAACCGCTAGCTGCCAATATAAACGGCCAGCTCATCGGGCGTTCCATCAGGGAATGCCTGCTTTAGAAAATCCAGAAAAGCCGACACGCGCGCACTTAGCAAACGTCGGGACGGGTAAAGCGCCCACAGGGCTATGTCGGATCCCTCGATATCGCCCCAATGCTGCAATGTACCGTCTGCCAGATCGTGGCTTACCAGCGATATTGGTAAACATGCCGCACCAACCCCGGCGCGCACGGCATCCCGAACCATAATAAGTGACGACAGGGCAAGGATTGGCTCGATACTAATCGCCAAAGGCCCGTTAGCGGTCATCACATCCCAAACCTGCCGATGGCCAGCCCCGCGCACAACCCCGGGCACAGCAACGTCTACCGCCGGGGCGGGAAGATCGGGGCTTGCGACAACAACCAGACGATCATGAAGAAAGGCCCGACCAACAAGACTTTCATCCGGATCCGGATTAACCCGGATCACCAGATCGTAACCTTCCTCGATCATATCAACGGGCCGATCCTCGGTGGTAATTTCCAGCCTGACGTCCGGGTGTTTCAGGGCAAAACCCGCCGCGATCCTGCCCATAGCCGTCTGCGAAAAAAGCAACGGTGCGCTAATCTTCAATCGCCCGCGTGGTTTCTCGGCACCCGAAGCAATCATGGCGGCTGTTTCATCAAGTTCCGTCAAAAGAACAGATGTCCGTTCGTGAAGCGCACCTCCTTCCTCCGTCAGTTTCAGGTTACGTCCGCCACGTTCAAAAAGCCGAAGCGCAAGACTTGCCTCTAACTCCGCCACCCGCCGCGACAAGGTCGCCTTGGGGCGGCCGGTCGCCCGTGCCGCTTTGCCAAAGCCGCCATGACGGGCAACAAGATTAAAATCAGCAAGCGCCAGAAGATCCATAATCGTTCCAAATATGAGACAGTTTGTCTAAATTAACAGGCTATTGGATCATGATTGGGTCAGACATATTCGGGTTGTCAAGTAAAACCAACCGGAGATACCCCAATGACCATTCTCGTTACCGGCGCCACAGGCAATATTGGCAGCCAAGTCATCGACCATCTTGTCAAGCGCGGCGCTGATGTTCGCGCTCTTGTTCGCGATCCCGCCAAAGCAAACTTCCCTGCAGGTGTTTCTGTCGTGAAAGGCGACTTTCTGGATGTAGCTTCCCTGCGCAGTGCCTTTGAGGATGTGTCCACCCTTTTCCTGTTAAACGCCGTCGTGGCCGACGAATTCACACAGGCCCTGATCGCGCTTAATGTTGCGCGCGCAGCGGGCATCGAACGGATTGTTTATCTGTCGGTCATTCATCCCGATATTTATGTGAATGTGCCACACTTTGCCGGCAAATTTGGCGTCGAGCGAATGATCGAACAGATGGGCATGCATGCCACCATCCTTCGCCCGGCTTACTTCATCCAGAACGATCTGACGATCAAGGATGCCATCACCGGCTATGGTGTCTATCCGATGCCTGTTGGCGACAAGGGGCTGGCTATGATCGACAGTCGCGATATCGCGGAAATTGCAGCCCTTGAGCTGCTGCGCCGCGAACAGGCGGCCCAACCGCTGCCAATCACCCGCCTTAACCTGGTTGGCCCCGATACTTTAACGGGAACGGCAATTGCCGCCATCTGGTCAGATGTGCTGGCGCGCCAGATTAATTATGGCGGCGGCGATATCGACGCCTTCGAACAAAACCTCGCACAGTTCATGCCCGCATGGATGGCCTACGACATGCGCATGATGGGTGAACGCTTCCTGACCGATGGCATGTTGCCTGACAGCGGCGATGTTAAATATCTGACGGCACTTCTGGGCCGCCCGCTCCGCTCCTATCGCGACTTCGCCTCGGAAACGGTTGCTTCTGCCTGAAGCAGCCACCCCATAGCCCAAAGACCAGGGACATTTATCATGATCTATTCAACCGCCACGGTGCCGGTAAACCCGGAAAACGAAACCAGACTTACAAGAGAGCAGGTCTGGAAAGGACTGGAGCTAAAGGCGCGTGATGCGCGCCTGTTCCTCCCGCCGGGACTGTGTACCCGCTGTGACGTTACAGAGGAAAGCAAGACCCACTTTGTACGTGACGCCACCATTGCCGGTGCTGACCTTCGCGAGATCATCACCCTTGAGCCACAAAGCAAAGTCACCTTTTTCCAAGCCAGCGGCCCCCGCGAAGGTGCCATCGTCAACGAATTGTTCGAGGATGACGACGGTATGCTACAGCTTCGGTTCTACTGCTATATTGGTCTGCGTGGACAGAAGCCGAACGGCCCCGAAGAACAAGCCGAACAGGCCCGGTTCGACAGCGACACAGGCTACAAATCAGCCCTTCTGTCGACGCTGAAACGGACCCGTGAACTGCTTGCGGCAGGACAATTGTAATCAATCTCGGCACCACGGGAAATTGTCAGGCGCAACGAATGCCAGATAAGTTGACATCGATTGGCACAAAACCTGACATTTCCCGACATGCCGATTTCTAACAACTGTAACTTCACACCAGCAAAACAAGACGACAAACACGCAAACAAAGCACAGGACACATATCGACATCCTGAACATCTAAACCGGATCAGGCGATGGCCTGATATCCCCGTCGGGACGTGTTCCGTTTAATATCCAAAAAGACTGAATATATCGGGATAATTATATTTCCAGTGGTATCGGTGCCTATCATATCCTGAACTTCGGATCGGAATGAGCAAGGAAATCGCCATGTCTTACAATCGAAGGTCAAAGACGATAACCGACGGAATAGAGCGGTCCCCGAACCGCGCCATGTTCTATGCCCTGGGATACAAGGAAGAGGATTTTGGCAAACCGATGATCGGGGTTGCCAACGGCCAATCGACCATCACGCCATGCAATGCCGGGCTTCAACCGCTTGCCGATGCCGCCATTGCCGCCATAAAGACCGCAGGGGCCAATGCGCAGACATTCGGTGTTCCGACGATTTCAGATGGCATGTCGATGGGCACCGAAGGCATGAAATATTCCCTTGTCTCGCGCGAGGTGATTGCCGATTGCATCGAAACGACCGTTCAGGGCCAGTGGATGGACGGGGTCCTGGTCATTGGCGGTTGCGACAAAAACAAGCCCGGCGGCATGATCGGCATCGCACGGGCAAATATTCCGGCCATTTACGTTTATGGCGGCACGATCAAACCGGGCCGTTGGAAGGGTCAGGACCTGTCGATCACTTCCGCGTTCGAGGCCGTCGGCGCCTTTCGCGCCGGACATATGAGCGAGGAAGATTTCACAGGAATTGAGAAAAATGCCTGCCCGACAACAGGGTCCTGTGGGGGAATGTATACCGCCAACACAATGAGTTCATCCTTTGAGGCACTGGGCATGTCGTTGCTTGGTTCTTCGACAATGGCGAACCCGGATGCGGAAAAGACCGTTTCAGCCGCAGACTCCGCACGCGTTTTGGTCGAAGCCGTTAAGAAAAATATCCGCCCGTCTGACATTATCACCCGCGAAAGTGTGGAGAACGCCATTTCCCTGATCATGGCGACCGGCGGCTCGACCAACGCCGTTCTACATTATCTGGCGATCTGCGATGCGGCCGGTATCGAATGGACGCTCGATGATTTTGAACGGATCAGACGAAAGGTGCCCGTATTCTGCGATCTGAAACCGTCGGGAAAATATATGGCAGTGGACCTGCACCGCCAGGGCGGCGTGCCACAGGTGCTCAAACAATTGCTCAATGCCGGGCTGCTCAACCCTGACTGCCTGACCATCACCGGCCGAACAATCGGAGACGAACTCGCCAAAGTACCGAACCTCCCCCCGGCCGGGCAGGACGTGATACGAACGGTCTCCGATCCCCTTTACGCGGAGGGACATCTTGCCATCTTGCGAGGAAATCTTGCCGAAGACGGGGCGGTTGCGAAAATCACCGGCCTGAAATCCACTGCCATCACCGGCCCGGCCCGCGTTTTTAATGATGAACAATCGGCATTAAATGCCATTCTGTCGGGCGGAATAAAAGCAGGCGACGTTCTGGTATTGCGTTATCTCGGTCCAAAGGGCGGCCCGGGAATGCCGGAAATGCTCGCGCCAACGTCGGCAATTGTCGGCCAAGGTTTAAGCGACAAGGTCGGCCTGATCACCGATGGACGGTTTTCCGGTGGTTCGTGGGGATTACTGGTCGGGCATGTGACGCCCGAAGCTTTCGAGGGCGGCACCATCGCTCTTGTTAAGGAAGGCGACATCATTACCATTGATGCCCCTGCTGGTCTTCTTGAACTCAAAGTCGACCTTGACGAGATAGAACGGCGACGCGAAAAGTGGCGTCAGCCTGCCCCGCGCTATACGCGCGGCGTCCTGGCGAAATTCGCCCGTCTCGCCCGCCCTGCCAGCAAGGGGGCTGGAACCGGTTAAAGCCGCTTGCTTGGCACGTTTTGAACCAAAGCAAGACTCAATCGTCGGAACTTCCGAGGCGCACACAATGCCCATAGAAGATGATGAGGCAAGCATGCTTGCTGCTCTGGCAATATATATCGTCGCAGTCGCCGAATTGTCTTCGGTCCTAATTGTCAGTCCCTCAGCTATGCACCGGATCGACCTTCCCGGTGGCCTCTATCTACTATGGCTGACAGTCAGACCGTTTCCTGAACCTCATTACCGGCAATCGCCAACGGTTTTGCCAGATCGATCAGGCGTTCAACGGCGGGGGACGCATCTTCCCGCCGCCAGACAAGGCCCGTTTCAATGATCGGCGGCTTTCCTTCAAGCGGGATATAGCACGTACCGGTACGATCCAGATTGCGCAGCGCTTCAGGGACAAGGGCAATCCCCAATCCGCTTGAAACCAGACTGACGATGGTCTGCATCTGGATTGCTTCCTGACCGATCTCGAGCTGATAGCCAGACTGCGCAAAATATTGGGTGATGGTATCATAAAAAGCCGGGGCGATGCGGCGCGGAAAGATAATGAGGGGATGTTTCGCAATCTCCGCCAGAGGGAGTTTTCCGTTCACACAGGTAATGTTTCCGTTCTCAAGCCAGGTCTTGGGAACCGTTGCCACCAGTTGCTCCCGCAACATCGGCAGATAGCCCAAAGAACAGTCAAACGTTCCATGTGGAATGATCAGGCCGGCATCGATTTCGCCTTGCAGGATAGCCTCTGCCTGCACATCACTGGTCATTTCCGCAAGTTCGAGTTTCACATCGGGAAAATTCAGCCGAAAATCGGCAACCAAGCTGGGTAAAAGACTATAAGCTGCCGTCGAGACGAACCCGAACTTCAAAACACCGATTTCACCATCCGCAATCTGCCGAGCCAAAAGCGGCAATTGCTCGGCATTGTCCAGAACCTTGCGCACGCATTCAAGCCAATGCTCCCCAACAGGGGTGAGTTCGACATGTCTTTTTGTGCGATTGAACAGGGTAACGCCCAGCTCCTGCTCAAGCGCAATGATCGCCTGGCTGAAGGGCGGCTGCGTCATATTCATGCGTTCGGCAGCGCGACTGAAATGCAGTTCTTCTGCCAATGTGACGAAATAACGAAGTTGTCGTAAATTCACTGCCAACCTCTGCCACTAAACACAGACAATCCTGCCCCACAGATGCGGCAACGATAACGCAGCTCAAGATTGTTGTCTATCTACAGCAATATCACGCGCCAATTTCATTTATTCTGGCACAACTTTCGCTTTCTCTGGCGAAAATGTCATCTTTTGTGGCACGGGACAATTTTGGAAAAGTGGTAGGCCCGGAGGGACTTGAACCCCCAACCAGACCGTTATGAGCGGTCGGCTCTAACCAATTGAGCTACGGGCCCCCGAGGGGAAATAGAAAAGACCGCGCCAATGTTTGGCGCGGTCCCGAAAACTAGCGATTTTGACGCAAAGGTCAAGCCCCGTATCGCGGCTATCCCTGCTATTTTTCTTAATAATCCAGGAACGACCGCAACTTGCGCGAACGCGACGGATGTTTAAGCTTGCGCAATGCTTTTGCTTCGATCTGACGGATACGTTCACGGGTCACCGAAAACTGCTGACCGACTTCTTCCAGCGTATGGTCGGTATTCATGCCGATACCAAAACGCATGCGCAAAACACGTTCTTCACGCGGCGTCAGCGATGCCAGAACCCGGGTGGTGGTTTCACGCAGGTTGGCCTGGATCGCCGCATCAAGTGGCTGAACGGCGTTCTTGTCCTCGATGAAGTCACCAAGATGGCTGTCTTCCTCGTCCCCGATCGGGGTTTCAAGAGAGATTGGTTCCTTGGCGATCTTGAGAACCTTGCGCACTTTTTCAAGCGGCATTTGCAGTTTTTCGGCCAGTTCTTCCGGGGTCGGTTCGCGACCAATTTCATGCAACATCTGGCGCGACGTCCGAACCAGTTTGTTGATGGTTTCGATCATGTGAACCGGAATACGGATCGTACGGGCCTGGTCGGCAATAGAGCGCGTAATCGCCTGACGAATCCACCAGGTGGCATAGGTCGAGAATTTGTAACCACGGCGATATTCAAACTTATCCACGGCCTTCATCAGGCCGATATTGCCTTCCTGGATAAGGTCAAGGAACTGCAAACCACGGTTGGTATATTTTTTGGCAATTGAAATCACGAGACGCAGGTTGGCCTCGATCATTTCTTTTTTCGCACGGCCCGCTTCACGTTCGCCCTTGTTGACCACACCGTAAACACGGCGGAATTCGCCAATCGGCAAGCCGACTTCGGCTGAAACGCCACCAATGTTTTCGCGCAACTGGGCAATTTCATCGGGATACCGTTCAATAAACAGTTTCCAGCCCTTGCCTGGCAAAGCCCCAACCCGTTCCATCCAGTTCGGATCAAGTTCGTTGCCCTGGTAATGCTTGACGAAATCAGGCCGTTTAATTTTGCAACGATCGGCAAAACGCAGAAGTTTACCTTCAAGGCCGAGCAGCCGGTTATTGAGGCCGGTCAGATGATCAAGCAATTCTTCGATGCGGAAGTTGTTCAAATGAACATCTTCCATCAAATCGACCATTTCCTGTTTCAGCTTGCCATAACGTTTTTCGGTGGCCGCCGGAACAGATTCACCCTTGTTCATGGCCGACAGGCGCTGTTCCTGCGCCTTATGCAGCTTTTCATAGGTTTTGGCGATTTTTTCGAATTTTTCCAGAACCTGCTCGGTCAGTTCCTCTTCCATTTTGGAAAGGGAAACGTTGACCTGCTCGTTCTCGTCGTCTTCGTCATCATCATCGTCACTTGAACGGCGAACTTCGCCGTCTTCATCTTCGTCGTCGGTATCTTTTGCTTCGGCGTCCTTGCCTTCTTCGCCGTCGTCATCTTCAACATCGACGTTACGCTCGCGCGAAGGAGAGGCAATAACAGGCTGAACCGGTGCTTCAACTTCTTTTTCGTCGTCTTCGTCATCATCATCAGACGTGACAGGCGGCGTCAGGTCACCGTCAACTTCTTCCTCGGCATCGTCTTCAACCTCTGCGCCAATGGCCGCAGCATCGGGGCCGCCACCATAAGTCGTTTCAAGGTCGATCACATCACGAAGCAGAAGTTTGCCTTCCTGCAACTGGTCGTGCCAGTTCACAATGGCCTGAATGGTCAGCGGGCTTTCGCAAATCCCGCCAATCATCATTTCACGGCCAGCCTCGATACGCTTGGCAATGGCGATTTCGCCTTCGCGCGACAACAGCTCGACACTACCCATTTCGCGAAGATACATGCGCACCGGATCATCGGTACGTCCAACGTCATCTTCGGAAATGTTGCCCTTGGGGTCGGCCTCGGCATCATCATTCGACTCGTTGTCGTCGCCTTCCTCGTTCTCGACAACATTGATGCCCATCTCATTGAGATTGGTCATCACGTCCTCGATCTGCTCGGAGGAGAAATGCTCGGACGGCAGGGCCGCATTGAGCTCGTCAACGGTGATGTGACCCTGCTCCTTGCCCTTGGCAATTAGCTTCTTGATCGCTGTTTTATATGTATCGAGAAGAGGTCCGTCTGCGTTTTCAGAAGAGGTCTTTTTCTCTTCAGCGCTCGAAGTCTTAGACGACATCTATTCCCCGTTTCCCGCTTTGGCACCTGAGGCACCAGTTTATCCCGCACGCTACACATGGTAACGCAAATCACAAATAGCCCGAACACTGATCCCGCGAAACCGCATCGATCAGTCGTCGAGCTTGAACACATTTTCCCGGCGCCGGGCCAGATCATCGCGGCGATGCGAAAATCTTTCCCATTCTTCATCGCTGACATCTGCTGCCAACTGTCGGACGGCATATTTCGCCTCTTCGTCCGCCAGGGAGCTTACAGCCATCGAAAAAACCTGTTCCCAACCCGCAAGGGCCCGCGTAAGCGGCGTTTCGGGTCTGGCGAAAGCAGCGTGAGCCATAACATCGCTCTCTACCGCCCGCAAAACTGTTTCAGACAGCCCGTCGCGCTTCAAGTGGCCCTTAAGTGTTTCAGAGTCAAGTCCAGGATCACCATCAAGCAGCTTTAAGACTGCGCGCCGCAGAATGTCAAGGTCCGAGTCATCGCAAACATAAACACCAAGCCTTTCGCCGATATCATCGAGCAAGGCCGGATGATTGATCAGGGTCGCAATCAGGATGCCATCCTGAAGGTGACGACGGTTTCCCGTTGCAGGCCGCGCCATACCCGGCACCGCTTTACCGGCCGGTTCCCAAACATAGTTTTTATTTCCGCGTTTGCCATAGGAACCGGATTTTTTATTTCCACCGCCACTTTTTTGCCAGTTCGACCGCGCCGGGCGTGCTGCATCATCCCGAGTCCCGCGAAACAGTTTCCACACCCGGTCCTTGAACATGGTCTGATATTGGTGACGTACGGCCTCGTCGCCAATCGCACCAATGCGCGCATGAATGGCAGCTTCCAGGGCAGCACGGCGTTCCGGTGTATCGGTGGGCTTGCCAGCTGTATCAAGCCGCCAGACCAATTCAGCCAAAGGTACTGCCTGATCAAGAAGTTTACGAAACCGCGTCATGCCATCCGCCGCCGCCATCAGGCTGTCCGGGTCATCACCTTCGGGTAAGATGGAAAACAGCAATGATTTCCCCGGGCGCAAAATGGGCATGGCCCGCTCGGCCGCGCGCACTGCTGCGCGCTTGCCCGCCGCATCGCCATCAAGGCACAGGATCGGTTCATTGGCCATTTTCCACAATTCGCCAATTTGTTCTTCGGTCACCGCGGTACCCAACGGCGCAACGGCACCGCGATACCCCGCACGGTGTAACGCGATCACATCCATATAACCTTCGGTCACAATAATTTCGGCACCATGTTGCGATGCCTCTCGCGCCTGCGGCAGGCCATATAGCAACTGCCCCTTGTGAAACAGGGGGGTATCCGGGCTATTTAAATATTTGGGTTTCCCATCGCCCATAACGCGGCCACCGAAAGCCACCACACGTCCGCGTCGGTCCAGAATGGGAAACATCACCCGGCCGCGAAAACGGTCATAGCTTTGCCGATTTTGATCTTCGGGTTCGATCAACAAACCAGCCTCGATCATGGTGCGCTCGTCGATATCTTCGCGTTTCAGGGCTGCCTTCAGCGCGGCCCGGTTATCAGGCGCATATCCCAGGCGAAAATCGGCAATGGTTTTGTCATCCAGCCCACGGGCATGAAAATAATCCAACCCTTCGCGGCCCTCAGGCATCCGCAGATTGCGTTCAAAAAAGACACAAGCCACTTCCATCACGTCATAAAGGGTTTTGGCCTTTTTTTCGCGCTCCTGGGCTTCGCGAGATGGTTTGGGCACATCCATACCGACCTGGTTTGCCAGCACCTCGACGGCCTCGACAAAGGTCAGCCCACGGGTATTCATGACAAAACTGATAACATCGCCATGCGCGCCGCAGCCAAAGCAATGATAAAAACCCTTTTGCTCGTTCACGGTGAAAGATGGCGATTTTTCATTATGAAACGGGCACAGTCCGGAATATTCCCGACCGCGTTTGATCAGCTTTACCGATGACCCGACAACGTCAGCCAGATCAACGCGTGCCCGCAGGTCGTCAAGAAACGACTGGGGAAAGCTCATAATATGCCCATCCGTGAAATGTGAAGATCAGAAGACAGCTTAAACCAGCATAACAGATTATGCATGACAAAAGCCGGACGCAAGGCATCCGGCTTTTTATTCTCGTGTCGGGTTCTGTATCTTAACCCAGCAGCCTTTTCGCAACCAGACCGGCTTTGCCAAAATCCATGCAGCCGCTGTATTTTTCGCGCAGGGTTGCCATTGTCCTGCCCATGTCTTTCAGGCAGGTCGCCCCCATGTCCGAAACAGTGCCCTTAACAGCCACTTCAATTTCAGAATCGCTCATCTGGCGGGGCAGGAATCGCTCGATCACTACGATTTCCGAGGCTTCCTGGGCAGCAAGCTCCGGGCGATTGCCCTTGGAATACATCTCGATGCTTTCGCGGCGCTGTTTGACCATTGCCTGAAGCAGCCCCTGAATCTCATCGTCAGAAATACCATCGGTATTGCCTTCCCCGCGCGCAGCAATGTCGCGCTCCTTCAAAGCAGCCAGGATGAGGCGGATGGTAGTCACCGAAACGGTATCTTTTGAAAGGACGGCTTTTTTCAAAGCATCTGTAAGCTGCGGTCGCAGCATGGCGCATCTCTGATTCTATGGAAGAAAGGAGTGAACATACCCCAAAAGTACAGTGAGCGCAAAGAAAACATATCCGAATAACCCATTGAAAACAAACAACGAATAAAAGTTTTGATCGGTTCTTGACAGCGGCATCCCCTTCCCGTAGACATCCGCCAATTTGCCTGTCGGGACATATGTAAATCATTCTTTTCGCATAAAATGCTGATGCCGGATTGGTATTTGCGCATTTATGCGGGGTGCTACATGTGTCTGCATGGCTGCCATGATGGCAGTTTGGGCTGTTTTTATCGGCTTGCCGGTAATTTTATATATTATAAAGACTCCGTGTCTCACCGTGGATAGATCGAAAGGACATTCGCCAATGTCAGCGCCCACGCACACCCCGCCCCCTGGTGCCACTGCCGTTCTGGTTCTTGCCGATGGTTCAGTTTTCTGGGGACGCGGTATTGGCGCCCGAGGCGAGGTGGTTGGTGAAGTATGCTTCAACACCTCGATCACCGGTTATCAGGAAATCATGACTGACCCGTCTTATGCCGGGCAAATGATTACTTTCACCTTCCCCCATATCGGCAATGTCGGCGTCAATGACGAAGACATCGAAAACACCAGCCCCGTTGCCCTTGGCTGCATCTTGCGCCAGGACATAACCGAGCCGTCAAATTACCGGTCCACGGGCCATTATGGCGACTGGCTGGCCAAACATGGCCGTGTGGGTATTGCCGGGGTTGATACCCGCCGCCTGACCAAACGCATTCGCGATGAAGGGGCGCCGAACGGGGTAATTTGCCATAACCCTGACGGAACCTTCGATATTGATGCCCTGATTGCCAAGGCCAACGCATGGCCCGGCCTTGAAGGCATGGACCTGGCAAAAGAACTTAGCTGCACCGAAGGCTATGAATGGGATGAAACCCTGTGGTCGATCAAGGGTGGATACGGCAAGCTGGGTAATGCCAAACACCATGTTGTCGCGATTGATTACGGCATCAAACGTAACATTCTGCGCAATCTGGCATCGCTGGAATGCAAGGTATCGGTGGTACCGGCAAACACATCGGCCGAAGAAATTCTGGCGATGGCGCCCGATGGTATTTTCCTGTCCAACGGCCCTGGCGACCCGGCTGCAACCGGCGAATATGCCGTGCCCACCATTAAAAAGCTGATCGATACCGGCAAGCCTGTTTTTGGCATTTGCCTGGGTCATCAGATGATGGCACTGGCACTGGGGGCGAAAACCCGCAAAATGGAAGTCGGCCATCGCGGGGCCAACCACCCGGTCAAGGATGTGACAACCGGTGTTGTTGAAATCACCAGCCAAAACCATGGCTTTGTGGTCGACAAGGATACCCTGCCTGAAAATGTTGAAGCGACCCATTTCTCGTTGTTTGACGGATCGCTGGCAGGTCTGCGCGCCAAGGACAAACCGGCCTTTGCGGTGCAATATCACCCCGAAGCATCGCCCGGCCCGCATGACAGCCATTATTTGTTCAAACGTTTCGTTACTTTGATCGAAGACGCGAAATCCTGATCATTGCTGGCAACAGCGACCCTTCATGATGCTGGCGGCACCCCTAACGTGCCGCCGCCACGCCAAAAGCGGAAAAAGACATGCCGAAACGTACAGACATCAAATCGATCCTTATCATCGGTGCCGGCCCGATTGTCATTGGTCAGGCTTGCGAATTTGACTATTCCGGCGCCCAGGCCTGCAAGGCTTTGAAGGAAGAGGGTTACCGCGTTATTCTGGTCAATTCAAACCCGGCCACGATCATGACGGACCCGGACCTGGCCGATGCCACCTATATCGAGCCGATCACCCCGGAAATGGTCGCCAAGATCATTGAAAAAGAACGCCCCGACGTGCTGCTGCCGACCATGGGCGGGCAAACGGCGCTGAACACTGCGTTGTCCCTGTCGGATGATGGCACGCTGGAAAAATACGGCGTTGAAATGATCGGCGCGAAAAAAGACGTGATCCGCAAAGCTGAAGACCGGCTTTTGTTTCGCGACGCCATGGACAAGATCGGCCTGGAAAGTGCCCGTTCGGCCATGGTGCGCACCTATGAAGAAGCGCTTGAAGCGGTTAGCCATACCGGCCTTCCCGCCATTATTCGCCCCAGCTATACCCTGGGCGGCGAAGGCGGCGGCATTGCCTATAACCGCGAAGAATTTGAACAGATTGTTCGCAACGGCCTGGCGATTTCACCCAGCCACGAAGTGCTGATTGAAGAAAGCATTCTGGGTTGGAAAGAATATGAAATGGAAGTTGTTCGCGACCATGCGGATAACTGCATTATCATTTGTGCGATTGAAAACGTCGATCCGATGGGCATTCATACCGGCGATTCCATTACCGTCGCCCCGGCCCTGACCCTGACAGACAAGGAATACCAGATCATGCGCGACGCATCGCTTGCGGTGCTGCGCGAAATTGGTGTTGATACCGGCGGATCGAACGTGCAGTTCGCGGTTAACCCCGAGGACGGCCGCCTGATTGTCATTGAAATGAACCCGCGTGTGTCGCGGTCCTCGGCACTGGCATCAAAGGCAACCGGTTTCCCGATTGCCAAAATTGCCGCCAAACTCGCCGTTGGCTATACGCTTGACGAACTTGATAACGACATTACCGGTGTTACCCCGGCCTCGTTCGAGCCGACCATCGATTACGTCGTAACCAAGATCCCGCGCTTTACCTTTGAAAAATTCCCCGGCGCACAGGCCCTTTTGGGCACCGCGATGAAATCGGTTGGCGAAGCCATGTCGATTGGCGGTTCCTTTGCCGAAAGCCTGCAAAAAGGCCTGCGGTCGATGGAAACCGGCCTGACCGGCCTCAATGAAGTTAAAATCGAAGGCGCACCGGACAAAGCTGCGATCCGCGCAAAGCTGACCCAGCCTGTGCCGTTCCGCATTCTTTATGCCGCACAGGCCTTTCGTCATGGCCTGACGCTGGAAGAAATCCAGTCGGCAACCAAATTTGACCCGTGGTATCTGCGCCAGCTGGAAATGCTGGTAGACGAAGAAGAAAAAATTCGTGCAAACGGCATCCCGCGCGACAAACACGCATTGCTGCGCCTTAAAAAACTTGGCTTTTCCGATGCCCGCATGGCCGAACTGGCCGGTATGGAAGAAGAAGAGGTTCGCGCCATTCGCCATGGCCTGAATTTACGTCCGGTTTACAAGCGCATTGATACCTGTGCTGCCGAGTTCCCGTCACGCACGTCATATATGTATTCGATGTATGAAGGTGATGGCTTCTTTGATGCGGAAAACGAAGCCGAAGTGACCGACCGTAAAAAGGTCATCATTCTTGGTGGTGGCCCGAACCGGATCGGCCAGGGTATCGAGTTTGATTATTGCTGCGTTCACGCCGCCTATGCCCTGCGCGAAGTTGGCATCGAAGCGATCATGGTTAACTGTAACCCCGAAACGGTTTCAACCGACTATGACACCTCCGACCGCCTGTATTTCGAACCGTTAACCGCCGAAGACGTGATCGAGCTGTGCCAGCTTGAACAAAGCAAAGGCGAGCTGATGGGCGTAATTGTGCAGTATGGCGGGCAAACCCCGCTGAAACTCTCGGCTGCGCTTGAAACAGCAGGCATCCCGATTTTGGGCACCAGCCCCGACAGCATCGACCTTGCCGAAGACCGTGACCGGTTCCAGGAACTGATCAACAAGCTGGGCTTAAAACAGCCTGCCAACGGCATTGCCCGGTCGGTTGACCAGGCCATCGCGATTGCCGAAAATATCGGTTATCCGGTTGTCATCCGCCCCAGCTATGTTTTGGGGGGCCGGGCAATGGAAATTGTTCATACCACCGAAGATTTGCTGCGTTACATGGCCGAAGCCGTGCAGGTTTCGGGCAAAAGCCCGGTTCTGATCGACAGCTTCCTTCAGGATGCCATCGAAATTGATGCCGATGCGGTTTCTGACGGCGAAAACGTTTTTGTCGCCGGGATCATGCAGCATATTGAAGAAGCCGGTATCCATTCAGGGGATTCGGCCTGCTCACTGCCGCCCTATTCGCTGGGGCAGGACATGATTGACCGGCTAAAAGCCCAGACGGTTCAACTGGCAAAGGCCCTGAACGTTGTGGGTCTGATGAATGTTCAGTATGCAATCAAGGGCGACGTGATTTACCTGATCGAGGTAAACCCGCGGGCCTCGCGTACCGTACCGTTTGTTGCCAAGGCCACTGGCAATCCGATTGCCAAAATCGGCGCGCGGATCATGGCGGGCGAAAAACTGGGGGATTTCAAACTCAACCCCGGCCCGTTCAAGCATATCGCGGTTAAAGAAGCGGTCCTGCCGTTTAACCGTTTCCCCGGCGTTGACACCCTGCTTGGGCCGGAAATGCGTTCAACCGGTGAAGTCATGGGGCTTGATACCGATTTTGGCCGTGCCTTTGCAAAGGCGCAGATGGCTGCGGGCCACGACCTGCCGCTGTCAGGTAAAATCTTTATCTCGGTCAAGAACCACGACAAACCCGCTGTGGTTGAGCTGGCACGCGAAGCCATTGCCCTGGGCTTTTCGATTGTGGCCACACGCGGTACCGCCGATACACTTGAAAAAGAAGGGCTGGACGTTACCCCGGTCAATAAGGTACAGGAAGGTCGTCCCCATATTGTGGATATGATGAAGAACGGCGATATCAACCTGGTGTTTAACACCACGGAAAGCAAACAGGCTGTGGTCGACAGTTTTTCGATCCGTCGCACAGCGCTGACCAATGATATCCCTTACTACACCACCATTGCCGGTGCCCGTGCAACCTTGCGGGCCATCGACAACCTGAAACGCGGAGCGCTTGCAGTGCAGCCCGTTCAGGCTTATCTTGGGGATGAATACTAAGGTTTACGGCAAAAACCGTAACCGGCAGTAAACGAGTTTAAACCGCCCGGCGGTCCAGGCCGGGCGGTTGATTTTGTAATGTCGACTTGTAACGAATAGGCTGTGAGCGCGATGGAAAAAGTACCAATGACCCCGCAAGGGCATCAGCGCCTCGAAGAAGAACTGAGACACCGTAAATCGGTTGAACGCCTTGAAATCATCAAGGCGATTGCCGAAGCACGCGAACATGGCGATTTGTCGGAAAATGCCGAATATCATGCGGCACGCGAACGCCAGAGCTTCTCCGAAGGGCGCATTGCCGAACTTGAAGATGTTCTGAGCCGCGCCGAAGTCATCGACGTGCCGTCGCTGGCCGGGTCGATTGTCAAATTCGGGGCGACTGTTCGCCTGGTTGATGAAGATACCGATGGTGAAACGACCTATCAGATTGTTGGCCCGATTGAGGCTGACATCAATAAAGGCCGTATTTCAACCACGTCACCAATTGGCCGTGCGCTGATTGGCAAGGCTGTTGGTGATTCAATCGAAGTCAGTGTTCCTGGCGGCACCAAATCTTACGAAATCCTTGCGGTCAATTTTGCCTGATACCTTTTATTGAGCCAAATCGGACCCGGCGCTTGGATCATCAGAAACTTTTAAGTTTGAGTCCTTGCGCCGGGCCGATACTTTGCTTTCGATTGGGAACGCCTAATGAGTAAAACGATTGCATCCTTCTTGGTGCACCTCGTACGTGGATCAACATTTTTCATGACGGCATCCCGCAAAGTCATGACCCATGGCAAGGTGATGGAATTTCTTGATCCAACCCTCACCGTCAACTGTCCCAATAGCTCGCTCCACTTTAGCTGCCCAACAGCGCGTGCGGCACACGATCCTGATCATTTATTTAATGGCGAGCCCGAAACCATACGATGGATAAATTCCATTCCTCGCGACGAGGTTTTATGGGACATAGGTGCCAATGTCGGCACTTATGCAATTTATGCCGCCGTAGAACGCAAATTGAATGTCGTGGCCTTCGAACCTAATGCCGCAACTTATGCAGTTCTGGCGCGTAACATTGAAATGAATAAATGCGGCCATCTTGTTTCGGCCTTTCCGATTGCCCTTTCAGAGCACACATGTGTTGATCATTTATATATGGCCAATAGTGCGGCAGGACACTCCATGCATGCATTTGGCACGAGTGAAAATGCTTTGGGACATATCGAAAATGCAATAAAACAATCTGTTCTCGGATATTCGATTGACGATTTCATCCGGACGTTTGATATCCTCAAACCCGATCACATCAAACTGGATGTCGACAGCATTGAAGACCTAATCATCAAAGGTGGGGAAAAAACCCTCTCTGAAAATGTTAAAAGCATCCTGATCGAGGTCATAGGTAACGATTTGTCGGCACGAGAAAAGATGCTGGCCAACCATATCGAATCCCTTGGCTTGAAACACGACCCGGAATTCTCAGCTCCCGGTGACACACGCAATATTCTGTTCCGTCGTTTTGATTAAGGTGCCGAGGAGACAAGAGGCGTTAGCAATTCTCTTGGTTGAATGATGCTTGTGCATCATCTTTCTATGGATACCCTCAATCGTTTAACTTCGACGAGCCATGTGCGTTCTGAATTGAAGGATAAATTTTGATTTTTCAATTTTTTTGCAAGTCAAAGCTGAATGGCCCGGTGTTTTGCATCGGGCCATTTTTCGTTTATAGGACCTGATAATTCCATGACTGAAATGTTTGATATCCGCCTGGCGACATTAACGGACTGTGCCAGTGTTGCCGACATGTCAAATAAGCTGCATGTCGAACTCGACTACGACAACCCGCCGCACAGCCCCCACAGCATCGAACAAATGATGTTTGGCCCCCGCCCCCTGATCGAAAGCCTGATCGCCTTTGACGGGGAACATCCGGTCGGACAAGCCATTTTTCAACCGTTCTACAACCCGGACCATTCCCTGCCGGGTTTATGGATGACCGAGCTGTATGTTGTGCCAGACTTTCGATCTGCCAAAGTCGGCAAACAGCTTATGGCCGCGCTGGCGACACTGGCGCTGGAACGCGGTTATGTTTCGATCTGGTGGAGTGTTTTGCTTGGCAACGAGGCCGCTTGCCGGTTTTATCAGCGCCTTGGTGCGCGTAATTCCGGCGCTGTGCAATATGAAATCGATGGCGAGGTTCTGACCGCGCTGGCCCATGGCATCGACCTTGAAACATCGTCAGATCTGGTATCTTAAAACAACAGCAGACAAAACAAACCCCGTCAGTTCATTTCCTGACGGGGTACACACGGGGCAATGTCTGTTCAAAACACCCCTTATTGGTCTTCGACGTCCACATCAATCGGCACGCCGGGCTGGCTTTTGGCGGTACGAATCGACAAGGCTGATTTCACGTGGTTTACATTTTCAGCCACAGTGAGTTCGGTCGTCAAAAATTTCTGATATTCATCCCAGCTGTGCGAGACGATTTTCAACAGAAAATCCATATCACCCGCCACCATGTGGCATTCGCGCACTTCGGGCCAGTCAGTGGCGCGTTTTTCAAATGCGCGCAAATCATGCTCGGCCTGGCTGGAAAGACCAACCAGCGCAAACACCGTCACATTATAGCCCAGCGCCTGTGCATCGACATCGGCGTGGTAACCCTGGATGAACCCGGCTTCCTCAAGCGCACGCACGCGGCGCAAACAGGGAGGCGCCGAAATACCGGCACGGCGCGCCAGCTCAACATTGGTCATCCGGCCATCTTCCTGTAGATCGCGCAAAATTCTGCGGTCGATCCTGTCGAGTTTGACCCGTTGCATCTATTCCTCGATTCTGTGCGCTGATACCACCCCGAACGAAACAATATTACAGCGGGGCCAAAGGCTGGCAATAATATATTCGGGCAAATTTTGCAACTTTCCGCAAACGTAAAGCAGCTGTCACGCACGAAAATAATAACGTTTTGGTGGAAAAAAAAACCTGCGGCACACTTTTGGGCTGAAGGCTCACTATGAATGCATGTCTGCCATTCTCGTTATTGTACTGAAAAATGGTCAACTGGCGTGTTCCGCCTGTTGCACAACTCCGCCTTCATCCATATGTTCGTTCCCCAATCCCGATTATTGTTTCACAACATCTGGCAATGGCGAATCTCATATGGCCCAGGAACACCACGTTAACGTCCTTATCATCGGGTCCGGCCCGGCTGGCTATACCGCTGCAATTTATGCTGCACGCGCCAATCTTGCACCCATGATGGTAATGGGCCTGCAACCCGGCGGTCAGCTTACCATTACCACCGATGTTGAAAACTACCCCGGCTTTGCCGACGTCATTCAGGGCCCTTGGCTGATGGACCAAATGAAAGCCCAGGCTGAACATGTTGGCACAACGATGGTCCACGACCTGATCACCAACGTTGATTTTTCCAAGCGTCCCTTTGTCTGCAAGGGCGATTCCGGTGCCACCTATATCGCCGATAGCGTTATCATATCGACCGGGGCACAGGCACGCTGGCTGGGCCTGCCGGGCGAGGAAAAATTCAACGGGCGCGGCGTTTCGGCCTGTGCCACCTGCGATGGTTTCTTTTATCGCAACAAACCGGTCACGGTGGTCGGGGGCGGTAACACTGCCGTCGAAGAAGCCCTGTATCTGGCCGGTATTTGCAGCAAGGTCACCCTGATCCATCGCCGCGGTGAATTGCGCGCCGAAAAAATGTTGCAGGACCGCCTGTTCAAACACGAAAAGATCGAAGTGGTCTGGGACAGCGTGATCGAGGATATCCTCGGCGGTGACGGCCCGATGGATGGGGTTGAAGCCGTCAAGGTTCGCAATGTCAAATCGGGCGAAACCCTTGATATCCCGTGTGACGGTTTCTTTGTTGCCATTGGCCATGACCCGGCAACCAAGGTGTTCCAGGGCCAAATCGATATGGATGACGAAAACTATGTGCTGGTTCAGCCCGGCACCACGCGCACCAATATTGCCGGTGTCTATGCCGCAGGCGATGTGACCGACAAAATTTACCGTCAGGCGGTAACGGCGGCGGGCATGGGCTGCATGGCCGCCCTTGAAGCAGAAAAATTTCTGGCCGAACAAGGCGAATAATCGTCCCCTGTTGTGGACAGGATCACAACAGGCGCACTTTAATTAAAAGGCCAAGGACGGGAAACTGTCTTTGGCCTTTTTTGCGTTGCAATGCGCTAACGCCCCGAAAACCGGCAAAAATGGCATGATTACATGCAATTTGACGATAAATATCACGGTATTTTCATCAATGCGGGCCGCGATAAAATGCTGCAAACGTGAATGCTTGCTTGCACTCCCTACACAAGCCCTCATATTACTTTGATGACGGCCTTGTAAAAGCAACAAATAGTTTCGGTTAACCAGCTGGAAACCAAATGCTTTTAAAAACGGAATGCAATCAGGGGACCATTGTGCCGACCAAACGATGGTGACAAAGGAGCAGGTCAATGGATTGGGACAAGCTGCGTGTCTTTCACGCTGTGGCCGAGGCAGGAAGTTTTACACACGCAGGTGAAAACCTGAATCTAAGCCAGTCTGCGGTTAGCAGGCAAATCAGCGCACTTGAAGAAAGTGTGAAGGTGCCGCTATTTCACCGCCATGCGCGCGGTCTTATTTTAACCGAACAGGGTGAATTGCTGTATCGCACGGCACATGATGTGTTTGCGAAACTGTCAATGGCCGAAGCGCGGATTCGCGAATCGAAAGAACGCCCGTCTGGCCCCCTTAAAATTACCACGACCGTTGCCTTCGGGTCGATCTGGCTAACACCACGGATCAATGAATTTCTGGAGCGTTACCCGGAAATTGAATTGTCGATGGTTTTGAATGATGAAGAACTCGACCTTGCCATGCGCGAGGCCGATGTTGCCATTCGTATGCAGCCGCCCCGCCAGGCCGATCTGGTTCAGCGCCAGTTGATGACATTGCGCTATCATATCTTTGCCTCGCCCGACTATATCAAGGCGCACGGCATGCCCAAAAAACCCGAAGACCTTAAAGATCATCGCCTGATCATTTATGGCGAAGACGCAAGGCCGCCGGTGTCGAACGTTAACTGGATGATGAACGCCGCGCTGCAATTCAAACCCGACATGCGGCCAATTTTGAAACTGAACAATATTTATGGCATCTACCGGGCTACCGAATCGGGCCTGGGGATTTCGGCCCTGCCAGATTATCTGGTGCCGGCAGATAGCACACTGGTCCGAATCCTTCCCGAACTTGAAGGGCCAAGTTTTGATGCCTATTTCGTGTATCCCGAAGAATTGCGCCATAGCAAACGAATCGGTGTTTTCCGCGACTTCCTGATCGACAAAATCAGCGAAGTAAAGGCACGGCTGGCGGCCAACGCCTGAAGCAACGCGCCACAGGCGACATTTTGCACCAAAACCTTATGCCCCCGTCAAACCTGTTTGGCGGGGGTTGTTTTATAGCTGCAAAACAACACCGGGTTTATCTGCCAGGTTTTGACAAAAGCCGGATTATCGGATTTGCAATGCGAACACCCCGCCGCACTGCACACAACATCATCTCGCCGCGTCATAATAGCTTCATTTTACTGACACTTTTTTGCCATGCGCCCTACGCATGGTTGAATTGTATCTTTTCTATTTTTAAACGAAAAATCAGATGCCTATATTTGCATTTATGGTTGTTGTTAATCACAACACCGATGCTTTTTTTCATCTTTTTCGATCCCCGTTTCGGGGCGTCTGACCAAAACGTCATTTGGTCTGGATTCCTAGTGATTCCGCGTCTCCCAGACGTAAAAGCCTCCCTGTTGAGACTCCCGGCAGCCCCCAAAGGCTGCCGTTTTTTTTGTTTCGGTAATGGACACAAATGCGTGATGCCACTGGAACTTTTGAAACATTATCGGAAAGTCAGCACCCAACCCCATAAGTTTTATTTACTTTCAATGACTTGAACTATTTCGGGAACCTATACAAGAAATATGCGTTTTACGCATGGCAGAAAAAGCAATTTGACAGTGGTATTCGCCCGGTAAATCGCTATTTTCTCAATCGAACCGCAGCGGTGAACGCCGCACCGCGGTACAGAGTTTTCTCCCTGACCGTTTTTCGGTCTTAGCCGGGCGCCCTGCCCGGCTTACCCAGGGCCCCGAGAGGGGTCCTACGTCTCCCAGACGTGAAGCCTCCCTGATAAACTTGCCGGATACCCTGTGTATCCGGCTTTTTTTTGCCTTGTTACTGCCTCTGGGGACTAGCTGGGGACTAATTTGCAGAAACTCGGTATGGTTTCCGAGGCAATCGCACAGGCCGCTTAATGCTACGCTGGCAACCGTCCCGCTCTCTCACATACGATGTCGGAAAACCCTTCCGGCCCGGATTGTCGCCCCTTTTTTACGGATACGAAAAATTCCCCCGCAAACCGGATAACCGCCCTTTTTTTCGGTTAATCGAAATTATCTGCTCCCCTGTCGCTCGCATGTGACTATGGAAAAATCTTCTCCCCCCTTTTTACGGCTTCCGAAAATTCGACGTTTCAACCGCCCCGCCCTTGCGTACCGCTTCTAAAAATTCGGCGCGTCCCCACATGGTAAACTATATGTGTCGCAACAGGTGATACCGTCAAAGCAGCAGTTTCGCGGTTTCAGTATTAAACATTAAGACCGTAAGGGCCGATTTGCGGGGAGAGATAATACCGGCTGTCTCAACAGGTGATACCGACAGTATTAAAATTTGATACCGTGTCTTAATTTTCCGGTCGCCATCTTGCGTACTCTTTGGTTGGCAATTCATCCCCCAATGGCTGATTAGTCAGAATCCATGTTGTCGCGTGACGGTTTTTGCGCGTGAATGTGCCTTTGACGGCTGCCTTGATCCAGCCAAGTCGTTCCAGTTCCTTAATCGCCTTGTGTGCCGTATTGATCGAACAATTCAGACGCCCGGCAAGTTCCCGGACGGAGAAACTGATTTCGCCATTATTTCCGCCATCGTATCGGCGGCGAAATTCCATTAATGACACTTTCCCCGCAAGGGACATTTCGCGATAGGCGGGGCAGTTCATCTCGAAATGCTCCAGCTTCACAAAACGGCCTTGCTGATTGCGGCCATTAGGCAAAAGCTTCCGGCGTGTCCTGCTACCCATTCTGCCACCCTCCAGCATGACCGGAAAGGTGGCGGGGGCAATCACGCCCCCACCGCCAGACAATCATTCCACGACCTCGATACGGGATTTCAGGACGTACCGGGCATGTGTGCCGGGATAAGGTCCGCCGTGCGGCTCATTCACCGTCTCGATATCAAGACCATATTCGGTCCTAAGGGTGAATATGTAGGCAGACCAGCGGGGGCCAGGATTGTCTATCGGCGTAACCCCGCGCTTTCCAGCCCTTAGCAACTCCGCAAGTGCCCATGCCACCCGGCCATTGGCAACACACGCCCAGCCTGCACCGGGCAAGCGAAAGCGGATAGTTTGCTTTGGATGTCTCATTTCACACCCTCCAGCATTGCCCCGGCTATATCCGCCAGCGGAAACAGGAATTGTGCAAACGGGTAAGCTGCGTTAAACTGAGATTGTCTGATAGTTGAAAGACCCGTAGCCCGGATATCGCCCGCCAGCGATACCGGGCTTTTAATTTGAATCGCCATTAGCTGCCCTCCTGATTTTCAGAAAGGCCTGCAAGCGCATACACCGATTGGCGTTTGATCAGGGTGCGACAGCCAATCTTGACCGCCTCCAGCTTCCCAGACTGAATTAGAAGATATGCTGTCGTACGACCGATAGATAGCAGCCGACATGTATCTGGAATTGAATATAACAACGTCATCTCGTTACCTCATGTTTGAACGCATCATTGCGTGAACAAGAGGACTTTGACGGATTCAATTCGCAGCAAAAACTTGGGAAAAAGGGATTAATTAAATAATTTCGGGATTAATTATTTGAGTAATTTTCCCCTCATTTCCCTTGCCGCTTTTATCAGCTCATCAACCCCGTAATCTCTTCGGATAGTGTCTTCCCTGAGAGGCATTCCTGCATCACTCAAATCTTCGGCAATAACGCTATAAATCGCTTTGTCACGTCTTGGCTCGTCGAGGTGCTCGTCAAGCCTTCCCGACATTGCTAATATAATAATCCGCTTATAGACAGGTGTTTTATCTTTTTTAGGGCGACCGATTTTCGACACCTCAGACACCTCCGACACTCCACAGTATTGATAGATATCGTTCTCGGCACCGACACAATCTCTATGAACGCGGCTACTGATCGGAAACATTGCAATCACAGCATCTGTTTTGAACTGGACATGCCCATACCAACCGCAAAAACCAAAATTTACTCGGCTGTATGGTTGCTGATAGCTCCACCCTTCGAACAACTCCCAAAATGTTTGGTCAATATCAATCAAGTCTTTTTCTGAAGGCCCCCACTCACCGTCACATGCAATGTCGGCATCATCTAATCCACGTGCGCCCAGCCTTCCCATAACAAGCGCTTTTTTCAATTCTGCTTCTTCATCGTAGAACATTTTGACAGTTGCCAATTCAGGAATCGGACCCGCTTTTTCTTCCCGACAGGCAAGAACATCATCATAACGAAACATGTCTTCCAACGCTGGCGTTTTTAGAGGCGGCAACCCAAAAGCAATCCAGCGCAAGGCCTCATATATATTCATTGTCGGCTTAATAAAATTCTCTGCACTGGTTTCGTCGTAAAGAAAATTACTACCAGCTTGCGTATCATTCGTCATTTGATGTCCCAATCAAACACTTGCCCCAGAACGTAACGGCACAACATTGTCCGATCCGCCCTCAAGCATCATCGACAGCCGATCCGCCCACCGCTGCAAGGCATCGCGTTTTTCCGGCCAGTATTCATGGGTGTTATAGGTGCCTTCCAGTGACGGGGTGGCATGGTTCAACACCCGTTCGGCCACCTCTCTTGATACCCCCAGTATGGCAAAATTTGTCCGCACCGTCCGGCGGATATCGTGAAACACCCAGCCGGTCACACCACTTTCGCGGTCTATGATTTCCTTAAGCCGCCGGGTTCCCGCATAGGGCTTTTGTCCGTTGGAAGTAAAGACCGGGGCGGTGGGTGCATCGGACAGGCGCGGCAAGTCTGCCAGAAGGCTTTCAAACAGGCCGGAAACCGGCACGATATGGTCGCGCTTGGATTTATTGCGTTCGCCGGGGATAACCCATGCCATGCCACCCGCCGCTTGTGCCCCGTCCCGGCATCCTGCAAGTGCTGCATGACGGATTTCGTCCCATGTCATGCACCGGACTTCATCACGACGCTGCCCGGTCAGCATAAGCGTTTTCAGATAAGGCCCGGACGGATAGGGCAATCTGTCCGCCGCCTGCCAGATTGCAATCAGTTCGGCGTCCGAAAGGGTCCGGTTGCGCGGCTTTTCAATCTTGCGCCGTTTCACCGCCGCCGCCGGATTGGCATCAAGATATTCCCGTTCAATCGCCCAGTTGAACGCGGCAATCAGATTGCTACGTACCCGGTTCACTTGTGCGGTAAAGCCCTTGTCATTTTGCAAATGGTCCAGAAGAGCGACAATATCGGCACGGCGCAAATCCGAAAGCGGCAATCGCCCGATTATCGGGTAAACATGATTTTCAAACATGCGTTCGGTTTCAAGCCATTTGCGCTGGTTTTGCTTGCAATAGGCATCGACATAGCGACGCAAGAGGGACTCGACCGTCTGGGGGCGCTTGGCGGCTTGTTCGGCCTCTGCCCGCTGGCGGGCTTCCTTATCGGGCAGGTCGGTGCCTTCCTTGGCGCTTGCGGTGATTTCCGCCGCCTTTTTCCGGGCACTGGCAAGGGTCATGCCGATTTTGGGGTCTGCCTGCACATAGCGGCCCAGTGTGACGCGCTTTTGATTTCCGGCAATGGAATAGCGTACCGCCCACGAACAGGCCCCGTCACTCGACATTCGGAATACCAACCCCGCCCCGGAATCGTCGGTGACTTCCAGACGCCCTTTGGGCGGTGGTTTCAGGGTCGCAAGGAAACGGTCGGTAAGGCGCTTTCGCATGGCCGGTCACTCCTGCCCCGTCTCCGGGGACTAGCTGGGGACTAATTTGCATCCGTTTCGCGACAATTGCATACAATTTCTGGCGAACGATAACGAACACTAAAGCCATGATATATTTATTTAAAACCGAACAAAAGCGAATTTTGACGTGAAGCCTCGAACGTTATATTTCATCACTCCCAGACGTGAAGCCTCCCTGATAAACTTGCCGGGCACATTTGTTGCCCGGCTTTTTTTTGTCCGGATTTTACTTACCTTCCTAATAGCCCTTTTATCCAGCGCTTCCCATGATCCGCCATGTTTTGCCCCGCACCTTATGACACGTAAGCGTGACCGTCTGTGTAAATGTCTGACTTGGCAGGCGCAGCAAGACCGATCACTATGGCGTCGCACATGGACAGGGCACAATTATGAAGCATAACATTGGCGAATTCCTGTTTGGCAGGGCACCGGAAAGCAGCTTGCCCGAACGGGTCAGCGACGCCATTACGCGCCAGCAACGCGACAGCGAACAGTTGATTGGCTGGGTACAGCTTTTACTGGTGACGATATTTGGTACACTTTATGCCGTCGCCCCGAAAACAGCCATGAGCGACGGTTTCCACCCTGTACCGTGGGCGTTGGCACTCTATTTCCTGTTTACGTTTACCCGCCTTGCCCTGTCTTACCGTATTTTGTTGCCTGCCCCGGTTTTAACCCTGTCGGTGGTTGCCGATATCAGTTTGCTGATGGTGCTGATCTGGAGCTTTCATATCCAGTATATGCAACCTGCCAGCTTTTATCTGAAGGCACCGACAATGATGTATGTGTTCATCTTCATTGCCTTGCGCACCCTGCGGTTTGACCCGCGCTATATTTTACTGGCGGGCGCGACAGCCGCCATTGGCTGGCTGGTACTGGTTTTATATGTGCTGTGGAGCGAGGGCGGCCACAGCATGATCACCCGTAATTACGTCACCTATCTGACATCCAATTCAATTTTGATCGGGGCCGAGATCGACAAGATCATTTCCATTGTGATGGTTTCGGGGGTATTGGCGATTGCGGTTTTGCGGGCACAACGGTCGTTTAAGCGCGCCGTAAGCGAAGAAATCGCCGCACAGGATCTATCACGGTTTGTATCGCGCGAGGTCGCAGACAGAATAACCCATTCCGAACATCAAATTCGCCCGGGCGACGGGGAAGCGGTAAATGCCACGGTCATGTTTACCGATATCGAAGGTTTTTCAACCGTATCAGAAACCCTGAGCCCAACCGAACTTGCCCATATGCTTAACGATTATTTCGGCGCCACCAGTGCCGTGATTGAAAAGTTTGGCGGGGTGATCACCCAGTTTCAGGGCGACGCCATGCTAATTACATTTAACGCGGTCAAACCCGATGCCGATCATGGACAAAACGCCATTAATACAGCCCTTGAAATTCAACGCCTGTGCGAAACCACAACCTTTTGCCATGGCGGCAAACTTAAAACCCGCTGCGGCATTAATACCGGCGACATTATTGTCGGTGCCATCGGATCGGAAAACAGGCTGACATTCACGGTTCACGGCGACACGGTAAATATTGCTGCCCGGCTGGAACCGCTAAACAAACAGTTTGGCACCTATATCCTTGCGACCGAAGCGACACTGGCCCATTGCGGCAATAATGCATCAAGCAATACGCGCTGGAGCCAGCGCGGCGACGTTACGGTCAGGGGGCGCAGCCAGCCCACACCAATTTTCAGCACCGATTACCGTGAATATGGTGATGTTTTCGCCCCAAATCTGTCCGGCGTTACCACATCATAAATCCCATAGCCTTGCATACCAGGTCACTTACCTGATGATGCAACGGCCAAACGGCCCTACATCACCGTGCAAAATTTGAACAGGCACTGGCGATCTGGCATCTCCGTACCCCCCGCCGCCCAATCCTTCCGCTCGGCTATCCTGTGTCAGGCTGAAACGAACCCGACATAGCAACAGGGGCGACGTCATCGCCCCATACATGCTGTGGCGGTGTTGATTTTTCCCGGCATACCGTGATTTGCACCTGTGGGCACATAGCCCTGCACATTTGTATCAATGTCAGACTTGGCACGACGTACAAGACCAATCACTATGTGCCGATATTTCAGGTGGGATGGAATGGGATGGGAATATAATATGACGAACAACATCGCCGAATTTCTATTTGGCAAGACATCAAAAAACAGCCTGCCAGAACGGGTCAGCAATGCGATTGCCCGCCAGCAAAGCGATAGTGAACAGCTGATTGGCTGGGTGCAGCTTTTACTGGTAACGATATTTGGCACACTATATGTCGTGGCCCCCAAAACAAACCTGCATGAAGGCATACAGCCCCTGCCCTGGGCCCTGGCGCTATATTTCCTGTTTACCTTTATCCGCCTTGCCCTGTCTTATCGCGTTCGTCTGCCCGCCGCGGTACTGACCCTTTCGGTCATCGCGGATATTACCTTGCTGATGATATTGATCTGGAGTTCACACATCCAGAATGATCAGCCTGCCAGCTTTTATCTGAAGGCACCGACGATAATGTATGTGTTCATCTTTATCGCGTTGCGCGCGCTGCGGTTTGATCCACGCTATATTTTGCTTGCAGGTGCCGGTGCCGCAACCGGCTGGCTGGTACTGGTTTTGTATGCCGTGCAAAGCAAGGGTGGCCAAAGCATGATCACACGCGATTACGTCACCTATCTTACATCCAATTCGATTTTGATCGGGGCCGAGATCGACAAGATCATTTCCATTGTGATGGTTTCCGGGGTATTGGCGATCGCGGTTTTGCGCGCACAACGGTCGTTTAAGCGCGCCGTAAGCGAAGAAATCGCCGCACAGGACCTGTCACGGTTTGTATCGCGCGAGGTTGCAGACAGAATAACCCTTTCTGAACATCAAATTCGCCCGGGCGATGGGGAAGCGGTAAATGCCACGGTCATGTTTACCGATATCGAAGGTTTTTCAACCGTATCCGAATCCCTGAACCCTGCCGAACTTGCCCATATGCTTATCGATTATTTCGGCGCCACCAGTGCCGTGATTGAAAAGTTTGGCGGTGTGATCACCCAGTTTCAGGGCGACGCCATGCTGATCACATTTAACGCGGTCAAACCCGATGCCGATCATGGACAAAATGCTGTCAAAACAGCCCTTGAAATTCAACGCCTGTGCGAAACCACAACCTTTTGCCATGGCGGTAAACTTAAAACCCGTTGTGGCATTAATACCGGCGACATCAATGTCGGTGCCATCGGATCGGAAAACAGGCTGACATTCACGGTTCACGGCGACACAGTAAATATCGCCGCCCGGCTGGAACCCCTGAACAAGCAGTTTGGCACCTATATCCTTGTATCCGAGACGACAATGGCCTGCTGCCAAACAACACCCGATGCGCCTCGCTGGACCCCGCGTGGTGACGTAACTGTGCGGGGCCGCAGCCAGCCCACACCAATTTTTAGCACCGATTACCGCAGCCTTGATGTCGCGTTTCACCCTGTCCCGTCGGGAATAACCACATCATAAACAAAGCGGGTTTCATCTGGCCCTTGTAACCCGGTTCCGGCACTGCCTGTTCCTGTACAAATCGCGATTTCGCCACAAAAGCACAAAAAAGAAAACGGGGTGGGTCGGGGGAACCCACCCCGTCAGGGGACAGATGGTCTTGGGGAGACCGGTCAGCACGCTTTACGATCTGCCAGAATGAAAACCGTTGGGGGAACGGCTGATTGGGCAGATGCCGATTGATGGTGAGGGAGGGGCACCACATCGGCCATGCGTTGCTGACAGGTATGAATATGCCGGCAAAATGGGGCGGGAAATTTATCGCCAAAAGGCCATTTCGCGTCATTTTCAGCCCAAAGCTGCCACATTCCAGACCATTGAAAAATATGTGATTTTGGCAAAGAAAACGGGGTGGGTCAGGGGAACCCACCCCGTTGGGGGACAGATGGTCTTGGGGAGACCAATATCGAACACGGAAATAACCGTGGGGGTGAATACCATCAGGGGGGTGGTATTCCGGTTCCGGTGGTTGGTGAGGGAGGGCACCGCACCGGTACATCGTGTTCGATAAAGATGAATATGCCCTGTGAATACGGCAGGAAAACCGGGCGCTTTGGGCCATTTCATGCCCTTTTGCGGCAACTTTGTGCCCCATTTGAAATTTGGCTTATCGCAATTATCCCCAAGGATATGTTTTCAGTTTAAATCTATCGTGAAACATTCCTGTTTGGCTGTCCCTGGCCGATATGTCGGTAACAGGGCAAGTTGTGCATAGCACGACACGACATAAACGCGCGCCAAACGCAAGGACTCCAGCATTCCCCCGCAACGTTATGCGCTTTGACCAAAACAGGCGTCCCTTGCCGATGCAAAATCATTTCAGCCCTGGAAAGCCGTCATCCCCCTTTTCCCGACGAACCTGCATAACGCCCCCGCGTAAAAGAAAAGGCGAAGCAGGTGGGGGACCTGCTTCGCCTTTTCTTGGGGACAGATGGTCTTGGGGAGACCATGCGAACGCGGAATTTTTGACCTTGGGAGCGATGTTGTTGGGGGAACAAACATCAGGTCACCGGTGGTTGGTGAGGGAGGCACCGCACCGGATGTCATCGCGTCCGACAAGTAGGAATATGCCGACAGATTGCGGCAGGAAATTCGGCCAGTCGGGGCCATTTCGTGTCAATTTAAGTCGAAATTATGTCACATCACCAATCAGCCTACAGGTGACCGGAAAACAAAAAACGAGACAGGTCGGGGGAACCTGGCTCGCTTTTTTGGGGGACAGATGGCCTTGGGGAGACCAGTCGAACGCGATATGCAGGGGCCTGTGGGGTGCAGAGCGTTGTTGGGGACAACGATGTCAGGCCTTGGCGAATTACGAGGGAGGGGCGCATCGCCAATTGATGCTGCGTTCGACAAGTAAAAATATGCCGCTCAAATACGGCATGAAAACCTGCCACATAAGGCAATTTCAGGGCAGATTAAGGCATTATGAACAAAATTCAAATTGTTATGAAACCCCGTCATTACCTCAAAAAAAAGAGGGCGGGGAATGCCCGCCCCCATTTTGGGGTCTAATGGTCTTGGGGAGACCTTTGTCAGCTTTTGGCATTCAGGCTCTCGTACGGGGGGACGAAGAGAGCAAGCCGGAGACGATTGAGGGGGGACAGAATGTTCCGACCATTTGCCGCTGACAATGTTGAAACTGACAGATGATTAAGGCTGGAAAGCAGGCCGGTTATGGCAATTCCAAGGCGAATTAAGGCTTTAATATGGCATTCGCCCGCAAAGCTAAAAATGGAAATGCTGCTGCTTTTGTATTACCATAACATAACAAAACCGGTGATTAAAAGCCCCTTTGACCTGCAGTATCACCTGATCACCGTCAACACCGCCATGCTCCTGTCTTTATAACCGACCCGGCGGATAAAACACATGTCAGGCGCTGCCCCCTGCCAGCTTTGTACCATCCTTTTGTGGCTTCACCTGACTTTCGGCATGAAACAGAAATCACCTGATGCGAACCCGCAAAAAGGAGAAGCCCGTGCCCCCGTCATCCCAAACCACCCCCCCGAACAGCCCTGACAAACCAAGCCCGGAGGGGGCCCAACCGCCCCACCTTCATGCGCCAAGATGTGCTGCCATTGTCGGCCCTTATTCATCGGGTAAAAGCAGCCTGCTGGAAAGTTTGCTGCTGGCAACCGGCAGCTTGCATCGCAAAGGGTCGATCCGCGATGGCACCACCGTTGCCGACAGCAGCGTTGATGCCCGCAACCATCAGATGAGCACGGAACCAACCATCGTTAAAGCCAGCTATTTACAGGAAGAATGGCACTTTATCGATTGTCCCGGATCGGTTGATTTTGCCCAGGACAGCCGGGACGCGGTAATGGTGTGCGATGTTGCCATTGTCGTGGTGGAAGCGGCCCCCGATAAAATGATAACGGCAGCGCCAATCCTGCAATTTCTGGACTATAATCGCATTCCACATCTGATTTTTATTAACAAAACAGACACTGCCAACAGCCGTATTCGCAACAGTTTAAACGCCCTGCAAGACCTGACAACCCGCCCTCTGGTCTTGCGCGAAATACCGATCCGCGACGATGCCGATAATGATACGATTACCGGCTTTGTCGATCTGGTATCCGAACGGGCCTATGAATATCACGATGATGGCACGCCATCTCGCCTGATCGCCCTGCCCGGCCCTGCTAAAACCGACGAAAACACCGCCCGCGATGCCCTGCTTGAACAACTGGCCGATTTTGACGACACCTTGCTGGAACAAATTCTGGAAGACCAAACGCCGGCTAACAGCGAAATTTATGCCAGCCTGGGCCGGGATCTGGCCAACGACCTGATTGTACCGGTGTTTTTCGGCGCCGCCGAACGCGACAGGGGAATTCGTCGCCTGCTAAAAGCCCTGCGCCACGAAGCACCCGCACCCGATATTGCGGCGTATCGACTGGGAATTGACCCAACCCGGGATAGCCCCTCCATCCAGATTTTCAAGACATTTCATCTGCCTCATGAAGGGCGGTTTTGCGTGGGTCGGGTTTTGTCAGGTATGCTCAGGAACGGCGAGTCGTTATTAAACGATCATGCCAACGGCATTTGCACCCTTTTTGGCAACCGCCACGACAAAATCGACAGCGCCCCCACCGGCAGCATTGTGGGTTTACCCCGCATGAACCACGCCCGTACGGGAATGCTGCTTGGCAACCACGACAGCACCCCCGCCGATTTATGGCCCGCCCCGTTACCGCCCCTTTACCAACTGGCACTGGTCGTAAACAAACCCGGTGATGATGTAAAACTGACCGAGGCCCTGCGCTATATCTGCGAACAGGACCGATCCCTGTCGGTTTACCATCACGACCGCACCGGCCAGGTTATTTTACAAGGCCAGGGTGACATCCATTTGCAAATGGTTTTAGGCCAGCTTGGCGAACGCTATCATCTTGATATTGGCACCACCGCCGTTGCCACCGGCTTTGAAGAAACAATCCGGTCGGGTTTTAATGCTCATGGGCGATACAAAAAACAAAGTGGCGGGCACGGCCAGTTTGGCGACGTTAAAATTTCGGTCCGCCCGCTTCCCCGTGGCAGCGGGTTTGACTTTACCGATGCCATTGTTGGCGGGGCAATTCCCCGACAATATATTAATGCAATACAAAAAGGCATTCTCGATGGATTACGCACCGGCCCCCTGGGGTTTCCGGTAACCGATTTGCACGTGACCGTAACCGACGGGGCGTTTCATGCCGTGGATAGTTCCGATCAGGCATTTCAAATGGCCGGACGCCTTGCCATTAGCGATGGCTTAAAACAGGCTGGCACCTTGTTGCTTGAACCTGTTGACGAGGTAACCTTTGTCGTACCAAGCGAATGCACATCAAGGACCCAGCGCCTGATCAGCACCCGCCGGGGCCAGATTTTAGGCTTTAACCCCCGGCCGGGCTGGCAGGGATGGGATGAAATACAGGCGCGGATGCCCAGTTGCGAAACCCGCGATATGATTTTGGAATTACGATCCGTCAGCCAGGGAACCGGTTTTTTCACCCGGCAATTTTCACATATGCAGGAACTTTCAGGCAAAGCCGCTGAAACGGCAATTCAGGCATGACCCGCCCCGCACCAGTAATAGATTTGATCTATCTTCAAACATTAAACTACTGATTGGCATTATCTTTTGTTCTGAAGGATAATGACGCCATCAACAGACAACATCGTTGGCGCAAGCCAGATTTTAGTGCCAGGAGAGCATCATGCAAATTGACATTGGTATTAACGAACAGAACCGTACTGACATTGCATCGGGGCTTGGCCGTGTTTTGGCTGATTCCTATGCGTTGTATCTGAAAACCCATAACTTTCACTGGAACGTGACCGGGCCGATGTTTCAGACCCTGCACACCATGTTCGAGCAGCAATATACCGAACTGGCGATGGCAGTTGATGAACTGGCTGAACGTATCCGGTCGCTGGGGGCTTTTGCGCCGGGCAGCTTTTCGGCCTATTCCGAACTTAGCTCCATTCCCGAGGAAAAAGGCGTTCCCGCCGCCAAGGAAATGATCAAGCAGCTGGTTGAAGGCCACGAAACCGTAATTAAAACCGCACGCGCCCTTTATCCGCTGTGCGACGAAGCCGACGACGATGCCACCGCCGACCTTTTGACCCAACGCATTCAAATCCACGAAAAAACCGCATGGATGTTGCGTTCCTTGCTTGAAGGCTGAGTTCAGCGTTCCTGCGGACCAAAACCGAACCGATATGTGCCAGACGGCCCTGTATGTGCAGGGCCGTTTTTGGTGATCGGACATATGTTTTTTTGCGTATCAGACAAGGTAAAAACAAATCCATCACCACCCCCTCACCGAGGCGTGACTTGCCCAAATCGGTTTTTGGCGGAATTCTAGAACACACACGGCGCACGCCATTCGTAGTGAACAGGAGAAAACCACATGCTGATCAAACGCAAGCGCGGCTGGGAATTACCGGAAAGCGCGGCGACGCCGGAATCCATTTATCGCAACCGCCGCAATTTCATCAAAGGCATTGCCACAGGTACCCTTGGTGCTGCCGCCGCAACCCTGCCGGTTGGGCGCGCCTTTGCCCAGGCTGCTGGCCCCAATGCCGACCTGTACCCGGCCAAACATAACGATGCCTATACCGTGGACCGCGCCATAACCCCCAAGGCCAAGGCGACCACTTATAATAACTTCTACGAATTCGGATCGCACAAATTCATTTCCGATGCCGCCCAGGCGATGAAGATTACCCCCTGGACTGTCAAAATTGATGGCATGGTTGAAAAACCGATGGAAATGGATTTTGACGATCTGATCCGTAAAATGCCGCTGGAAGAACGGGTTTACCGGTTCCGTTGTGTGGAAGCCTGGGCGATGACCGTGCCCTGGACCGGTTTTCCGATGAAGGCCCTGGTCGCTTTTGCCAAGCCCACATCAGGGGCAAAATACATCCGGATGGAAACAGCGTCGCAAGAAGACACCATGCCGGGCCTTAAACAGTTCTGGTATCCGTGGCCCTATGTTGAAGGCCTGACCATGGCCGAGGCCACCAACGACCTTGCCATGATTGCAACCGGCCTTTATGGCGAACCCCTGCCCAAACAGAACGGTGCGCCATTACGCCTGGTAACCCCTTGGAAATACGGGTTTAAAAACATTAAATCCATCGTCAAGTTCACCTTTACCGATGAACGCCCGGTCGGATATTGGGAACGCCTTGCCGATAACGAATATGGTTTCTGGGCCAATGTGAACCCCAAGGTTCCCCATCCCCGCTGGAGCCAGGCCCAGGAACGGTTATTGTCGAACGGGGAAGAAGTACCAACCCAGCTGTTTAACGGCTATGCCGACTATGTCGCAGACATTTACAAAGGCATGGACGACCAAAAACTGTATATGTAATCACATGCTCGCGTTTTAAACGCATGGCTGCTTTGTCAGGGTCGGCTTTGTGCCGGCCCTTCGTTTTGGTTTATGTTGCGCGCAATTTGCACAACCTGAACGGAGGGTTCCATCTTGCCCGACGCAACATTTGCCAACCTGTTTTCCGCCCTTCCCGATGCCACAAAAGGCGAAGTTTTTGACGAAATCCTGCGATCGCCGTGCTTGCGGATCGAACGCATTGTGTCGCATGGCCAATCATCGCCGGAAACCGGCTGGTATGACCAGCAACCTGCCGAATGGGTTATTTTGCTTACGGGCAGTGCCGAAATCCTGTTTGAAAACGAAAATACTGGCCGGGTTTTAAAACCGGGCGACCATTTATATATTCCGCCCCATTGCCGCCACCGCGTGGTCTGGACCGAAAAAAACACCGAAACCGTATGGCTGGCTGTGTTTTTTGATGGACGTGGCGTGCATTACTCAACACCCTAAAAACTAAGCCGCACCTTCAGGGGACAAAAAAGACAAACAACGAACAAAGGCATTAAAATCAAACTTTCGGTATAATTAAAATTAAAAATATTAATTATGTTTTTGCCAACCTTCGAACCACCTCACCACGTATTTCCATAATTTCACTTAGAGTATCTTCAGACAGAAGCCCCCCATAAAACACCTCACTATCGACATTATATTCAGGCGTAAGATTAAGACGTTTTCTTAGCCCAGAAATATAGTGTGTATCATATGGCTGAAATCCTTGAATTCCACGCTTCAGTATTGTCTCAACATGAGACCCATCCTTATAAATGTTTATGCGCTCCCCAGATGGAGGGTCGACATCAAACCCAAATGAAGAAAGAATATCCCTTAACTCATTGAACTTAAGCTGCTTTTCCATTTTAGTTCTTTTTCTTGAATTTTTCTCAAACCAATCAGAGATAATAGGAACTTCTTCTGTTCGATTTTCACACAATTCATGCGCAGCAGTCATTCGTGTAAACTCAAACAACTCCTCATCCGAGCACTTCTCAAGCCAATGTCCATACGAGTCCAGCGTAACGCACGCCGCAATCAAACCCGTGCGCTTGTTCCCATTATGAAACGAATGGTTATTTATAATCGAATGAAACAAAGCAGCTGCTTTTTCGAATGGGGTAATATACTGATCTTTACCCCCTGCGCTTTGCGATGGTCGGGCAACTGCCGACTCAAGAAGATCCATATTCTTAATTCCGGGAGGAGAGATTGGATCATCTGATCTTTCAAACCATTCAGTCAGATACTGATGAATATGTAAAATTTGCGACGTCGTAAGTTGTTTCGCCATGCCCCACTCCTAGCAACACTTGATATAATATCAATATATATCCAAAAAAAAAATCAAACCAATAAAAATGAATATCATTGATACTATAAGCATATTTAGGGACCTGTCAGGCTCCTAATTTCGTCTCTGTAAAACACACTTCCCTCTGGAAGGTTTACATTCCAACAAGCGCGATTAAATTTACAATCATTTACGCTGGCGACCCTTGTATTTAGGCTTGTTAGCCGATTTGGAACCGGGGCCGGCAGAGCCATCTTTGGGTGTAATGTCACGCGCCATTGGCCCGGCCTGCGACAGGCCCAATTCCTGGCTTTCCAGCCGTTTAACTTCGTCGCGCAACCTTGCTGCTTCCTCAAACTCCAGATCGCCAGCCGCCTGACGCATCCGTTTTTCAAGGTCTTCGATATGGGCACGCAAATTATGCCCAATCATCACATCGCCCGAAACGCCGGTATCAACCGTGACATAATCGTGTTCGGCAACACTTTCGATGACATCGTGAATACGGCTGCGGATCGAGGCCGGAGTAATGCCATGGGCCTCGTTATAGGCCACCTGTTTTTCGCGGCGGCGGTTGGTTTCGCCAATCGCATAATCCAGGCTGTCAGTCATTTTATCGGCATATAAAATAACCCGACCGTCAAGGTTACGCGCAGCACGGCCAATTGTTTGCACCAATGATGTTTTGGACCGTAAAAACCCTTCCTTGTCGGCATCGAGAATGGCCACCAGCGCACATTCGGGAATATCCAGCCCTTCGCGCAACAGGTTGATACCGACCAAAACGTCAAACACGCCCAAGCGTAAATCACGAATGATCTCTATGCGCTCTAACGTATCAATATCGGAATGCAAATAGCGCACCCGCACGCCGTTTTCGTGCAAATATTCTGTCAGATCCTCGGCCATGCGTTTGGTCAGAGTCGTTACCAGCACGCGCTGGCTTTTCTGGGCGCAATCCTTGGCTTCGGCCAGCAGATCATCAACCTGGGTTTCCACCGGGCGAATAATACATACCGGGTCGATCAGGCCGGTCGGACGGATCACCTGTTCGACAAATGTACCGCCGGTTTTATTAATTTCCCACGGGCCAGGGGTGGCCGACACAAACACGCTTTGCGGACGCATGGCTTCCCATTCGTCAAACTTCAAAGGGCGGTTATCGACACAACTGGGCAGGCGAAACCCATGTTCGGCAAGGGTGAATTTGCGATTATAGTCACCCTTGAACATGCCGCCAATTTGCGGCACGGCAACGTGGCTTTCATCGACAAATAACAGGGCATTTTCGGGCAAATATTCAAACAATGTCGGGGGCGGTTCGCCGGGGTTACGGCCCGACAGCCAGCGGGAATAGTTTTCAATCCCCTTGCAGTGGCCCACCGTCTCCATCATTTCAAGGTCAAAGGTTGTCCGCTGTTCAATCCGTTCGGCCGCCAGCAATTTACCTTCATTTTGAAACTGTGCCAGCCGGTCTTTCAGCTCCTGCTTAATCCCGTACATTGCCTGTACCAGGGTTGGGCGCGGGGTGACATGGTGCGAATTGGCGTAAACGGTGACGGAATCCATATTGGCAAATTTGTGCCCGGTCAGCGGGTCAAACTCGGTCAGTTCCTCAACCTCGTCGCCAAACATCGATACCCGCCAGCCGCGGTCTTCGGAGTGGGCCGGGAAAATTTCCAAAACGTCGCCGCGCACCCGAAAGGTGCCACGGGTAAAGGCGGCATCGTTGCGGGTATATTGCAGTTCGACCAGGCGTTTCATAATGTCGTTGCGGTCAACTTCATCGCCCACCGAAATGCGCTGCGTCATTTCCAGGTACGTTTCCACCGCGCCAATACCGTAAATGCACGACACCGACGCCACGATAATACAATCGTTACGTTCCAGAATGGCACGGGTGGCCGCGTGGCGCATCCGGTCGATCTGTTCATTGATCGAACTGTCTTTTTCAATATAGGTGTCGGTCCGTGCCACATAGGCTTCGGGCTGGTAATAATCGTAATAGGAAACGAAATATTCCACCGCATTTTCCGGGAAAAAACTTTTCATCTCGGAATAAAGTTGGGCGGCCAGCGTTTTATTCGGGGCCAGCACAAGTGCCGGGCGCTGGGTTTTGGCTATCAAATTGGCAATGGTAAATGTCTTGCCCGACCCGGTAACGCCCAGCAAAACCTGGTCGCGTTCGCCCTGTTCTATCCCGTCATAAAGCTCCGCAATGGCCTGAGGCTGGTCGCCAGAGGGTTCATACTCCGTCACCAGCTTGAACTTGCGCGATCCTTCGACCGGCGGGCGGCGTTTTAACAACATTTCGGGTAGTGCATTCATCGGGCAGACCCCTGTTATATCCTTCCCTAGTTATAGGGAAGATATGCCCAATCGCAAGCCCTGCTCCTGACAGGTCCTGACAGGGGTTGTCATTATGTTGAAAAATCAGGCATCCCCGAAAGTGGCACAGCCCGCTTTCGGGGATATAAGAGCAGACCTCTATGAGAAGGACTCATGGAGGTCTGGTTAGGCGCGACGACGCCGCCGCGGCGCGTGCCGCGAAAGACAAGGGCTTTTACGAAGCCCGCCAGCCGATTGAGGGGCGCGTTGGTCGGTTTCGATCAACGCGCTTTGGCATAAAGTGTTCAACCCGCTTTATATCGTTTGGCGATAACAGAACTGCCCACTGTCGTAAGAATGACCGTGACCATCAGCAAGATAAAGGCCAGTGCCGCACCAAAAGGCCAGTTCGATGCCTTTGCAAACTGTTCATAAACAGCAGGTGCCATCATTTGGAATTGCGGCCCCCCAAGCAACAAAGGCGTTGCATAGGCGTTCATGCAAAGGATGAACACCAATGAAGCCCCGGCCAAAACACCTGGCAATGAGAGCGGAACAAGCACCCGAAAAAACGCGGTTGCCGGACGTGCCCCCAGATTGGCAGCCGCATCTTCGACCTGGCGGGGAATACTTTCGATCACCGATGCAAGCGTTAGGATCATATAGGGCAGCACAATGCCAACTGTCGCAAAGATCACTGCGCCGGGCGTATAGAGCAACGTTAAAGGCTCGGAGATAATGCCTAGCCCCAAAAGCGTTGCATTGATCAGCCCGGTTGTACTTAAAAGCGCAAGATACCCTGCCGAACGCACCACCCCGCCCACAAGCAACGGAAACATTGTCAGAATAGTCAGCTTGCTCTTCCAGCGGCTTTCCATTCTTGCCAGCCAATAGGCAGGGCCATAGGCAAGAAGTGTCGTTAACACCGTACATGTCAGGGCCACAGTGATCGTCGTCATCAGGATTTTTTGATAGTACGGATCGACAACAGCTTTGGCGTAATTCTCGAATGTGAAGGCCTGCTGCATGATATAAAGCGGATCATATTCGTTAAACGAATACCGCAACATCAACAACATGGGGCCGCCCAAAAGAAGAAGAACGAGAAGTCCCGCCGGAAGAACAAGTTTTGCCATTTTGTTAGCCTTTGAGCACACGGTTCCAGGTATCGAGAAGCTTGGCCTGATTTTCCAGAATAAAGTCGAAATCCGGTTGCCATAGGCGATTTTGTTCTGCTTCGGAAAAGCCGATTTTCTCTTCAAGTTCCGGGCTGATATGGCCGTTTTTCACGGTGGGTAAATAGCCCATCTTTTCGGCAAAGGCCTTTTGGACTGAAGGTTCAAGCAGCGCATTCATATAGGCCATGCCGCCTTCCGGGTTGCGGGCATTCTTCGGCACAGTAGCCTCGTAAACGGCAGGGAAAGCGCCTTCTTCGGGCACAACCCATCCCAGATCAATTCCGGATTTGGACCAGCTGTAACCGCGCGCAGCAGAAATGATTGTTATCCAGATGTCACCAGATGCCAACGCCTGACCGACGGCCTCTGTCGACGGCAAAAGTTTCGCATCAAGCTCTTTCCAGGCGGCAACACCCTTTTCACTTCCGTCAAAGTCCGACAGCGTGCCGCCATTGTGGATCGCCGCATACGCCATATTGGAGGTATAGAGAAAATCGCTCAGCCCGATCTTTCCCTTATATTTCGGATTCCAAAGTTCCGCGATCGACTGAGGCGGGGTCGTGATCAGATCCTTGCGATAAACAATCGTATGCGCGGAATAAATCAAAGGTACCGAGTGTGCCTTTTTCAGAAACGGAAGAATGTTGTCGTAATTGGGAACATTCGCAGCATCAAGCTTCTCAACTGCGCCAACTTTGGCCGCAGCATACATGTCAAAATCGGCCAACAAGGCGGCATCCATGCTGCCACGACGCTGCATCCGTTCGGAAATCAGCTTGGTGCGGCGAGGTACCGGACCAGATATTTCCTGAAGAATATT
Organism: Thalassospira sp. MCCC 1A01428; assembly: GCF_002115825.1. Taxonomy (GTDB): domain Bacteria; phylum Pseudomonadota; class Alphaproteobacteria; order Rhodospirillales; family Thalassospiraceae; genus Thalassospira. Next base: position 190,325 of record NZ_JFJZ01000003.1, read on the forward strand.
GTAGCCCGCAGGCTGCATAACGGCTTCGTCGACATTTACCTTAAGCAAATCACCAAAAGTGCCGCCCCATGTGCCGACAACAACATCGTTTGTTTGCGCCATCAGGTTCTTGGGAAAAACTGAAACAGCCGACAGTGCAGCTGCTGTAGCAAGAAAAGAACGACGGGTTAAATTAGGCATAAGTCTCTCCTGATATATGTATTTGATATTTTGGTGTTTTTTATTGTTAGTTATTAAGAAGCCGTACCGACGCGACATCCCACGCAAGCCGAACCGCATCCCCGACACGCAGACCAGCACGCATGTCGTCAGGTCCGGGAGTTGCTGTGACGACAGAGATAGAAGTTTCACCAACCCTAACCGTGTATTCGGTCTGCGCACCGAGATAGAGGCGCTCAAGCAGGGTCCCTTCGACCCCGTCGCCTTCGCGCGACAAGCTGATCTTTTCGGGCCGCAACGTGTAATATTGCGCATCCGCCACCGCCCCTGGCAGGGTCGGCATAAAGGTGCCGTCTGTGGTTCGGAACTTTCCGTCCTCGATACGGCCCTTGATCACATTCGAACGCCCGACAAAATCTGCGACAAAGGCATCGGCTGGCTGCTCGTAAAGATCTTGTGCCGTGCCTGATTGGCGCACGCTGCCTGCTTCCATCAACACCAGTTTGTCGGACATGGTCAGCGCTTCTTCCTGATCATGGGTAACCATCAGGGTGGTAAGTTCCAAAGATTGCTGAAGTCCGCGAATTTCGCTGCGCACTTCTCCGCGCAACTTGGCATCAAGGTTGGAAAGCGGTTCATCTAGCAAGAATATATCCGGGTTCAAAACAAGCCCGCGCGCCAAAGCTGCCCGCTGTTGCTGCCCCCCTGAAAGCTGACGCGGGTAACGATCCGATAAATGATCGAGCCTGACACGCTTAAGTGCTTCGATACTTTTTTCTTCGCGCTCCGCCTTGCCAACCTTTCGCATTTCCAGGCCAAAACCAACATTCTGCGCAACTGTCATGTGCGGAAAAAGCGCATAGGATTGGAAAACCAATGCGGTATTGCGCTCATAGGGGGCCAGTTTTGTAACGTCTCGACCGTTGATCCGTATGGAGCCAGAACTTGGCTCGACAAATCCGGCGACCATACGCAGCGTTGTTGTCTTGCCACATCCCGATGGCCCAAGAAGCGATACAAGCTCGCCCGTCAGGATATGCATGCTCATGTCGGTCACAGCCACCGCTTCGCCAAATTTCTTGCAGACGTTTTCAAGTTCTAGAGATTTCATAGGTTCTGTCTCCAATGTCAGACGATGCGCGAGAGTTTTACGTAACGGTCCGTGATCAACATCATTGCGGCAATAACAACGACCTGAATGGTCGCAACCGCAGCAAGCGTCGGGTCGATCTGGAACTCAAGATAGTTCAGCATCGCGATTGGCAGAGTGCTCATTCCCGGACCAACCAAAAGCAGGGTCAGTTCAAGGTTTTCAAAACTCTGGATAAAGGAAAACATCGAGGCGGCGACAATCGCCGGGCGCATCATGGGCAGAGTAACCCGCATAAACACGGTCCAGGGACGTGCCCCAAGATTGGCGGCTGCCTCCTCAACACTTTTGTCCAAGCCCTGTAAGCCTGCGGTTGCAACACGCACTGTCCAGGGTATCGTCAACAAAATATGCGCCGCAACCAGGCCCGGCAAAGTGCCGACGATATCCATATCCAACTGGTTTTGAGCCACAAGAAAAGTAAGATAAAGTGCCGTGCCCGCCACAATCCCCGGCACAATGATCGGCCCCAAAAGAAAGGTCGTGATTGCCTGCTTGCCCCGGATCGCACTGCGTGTAAGTGCCAGCGCTGCCGCCATCCCCAACGGCACACCGATAAGGGTTGCCAATGCCGCCACCTTGAAACTGACGATGAATCCGCTCAGGAATTCTTCGCGATCAATCGCGTTCGCATACCATTCAAGTGATAATCCCGAAGGTGGAAACGTAATGATGGTGTCTTTAAAAAAGGATGTCACAACCAGCAACAACACCGGAAGCAGCATGACAAGATAGGCGAGAAAAATCACGCCCCGGTAGGTCAGGCGTGTCAACCGCATCAGAGTATCTCCTTTGAAGTCTGATCCAAAAAACATGACGCATTTTGATCTGCGATGACTTGCAGGCGGGCAAGGCTTTCCGTGGGGAAACATCCTGCGCGCGCCATCAGATTAAGTTGACCCAGCACTTCGCCAGATGGTGCCCGCACCGGGATATTGATGATAGCATCACAACCGCCCTCAAGAATTCTTTGCCAGTCGGGAAAGCCTGCACGAAGCGCCTCTGCCCCATTGGTCAACACCGCAGCATTGGCGTCACGCACACGGGCCATCGTCGGTGCATCCTCAAATCGCTTGAAACCGGCATCGGGAAAACGATCCGGGTGGGTCGAATAAATCCGTTCACCGCCATCCGGGTGATAGCGCAGGGCAGTTGCCGCGATAATCTCAGTTACATCGCGCATCTCGCCAAGCATCATATCGATCCCCTTTGCCATGGCACTCATATCGCGGACCTCTCCTGGTCCAGTGGCAAAACAAGCCGGGTTTCCGACAATTCAAGCGTGATGTTGGCCATTTTGCCGTGGGGCACTTTTTTAAAGTGATCCTTGTCTGCGCCCGAAATCGAAAGGCGCAGTTTACTGCCTTTCGCCAATGTCCAGGCCGTTGGTAACAGGGGAATACGAATGCGCTGTACTTCGTTTAGCGGCAAGGGGCGCGCACTCTCACGACGATAGCTTCGGAAAGGCCAGTTGATGCGGATATTCTCCGGTGCGGCTTCTTCACCACGGAAAAGCGCCCGCAAAATACCTTCGGTGATGTAACGCTCTGTCCCGTCGGCTTCAATTTCGGTCAAATAAATGAAAAGCCCGGCGTCCGGTGCATCGAAACGGGCTGCCATATCAAGCAAAGCATGCCCTGAGATCGTCGTATCTTCCGTCATCGGCGCACTGTCAAACGAAAGCATAAGATCGGTTCGGCCTTGCCAATCACAGTAATAATTTCGCGAATCCATCCCGGCGATCCGCTCATAACGTGTTTCAAACCCGGTGCCAGTTTCGGGCACACATTGATAGTCTGCCGTCCCGGTTACGCTTTGTGCGCCTAACCCGCCAGCCTGATCGGGGTACAAAACAAGCTGGGCTGGTTTGGGCGGCCAGGTTTCCGCCTCGCCCCATGCTTCTTCGTGCATTTTAAAATAGGCAACGGGCGGCTCGGTGCGCAATCCGGTATTCATGTCCATCAAATAGGTATCAAAAAACCGCAAAACGGCGCCCAGCATCGAAAACGTTGGGGTTTCAAAAGCGCGCCAGGGCGAAACATCAATTCGCGCACCATGGTCCCACGGGCCAAGCAAAAGGTGGTGCGGGTTTTTATCAAGCGTCAGAAACCGCGAAATCGCACCGTTGGCATAGCCTGCACCATCCATCCAGCCAGACATGGACAGAATTGCTACGTCCTCTTTGACGCCATCACAATATGAATAAGGGCTGATCGACGCACTGGAATAGTCCGGATCATAAGGAAGCCCCTGTTCGCGATAGCACAAGTCAGCCATAAAATCGGTCTGGCGGAAATTGGCCTGATGCTCTGCCACCGCAGCCGCGACCAGCGCACCGGACGGATCCTCGTCTACCGGCTGCGGACCAAGATAATCCGGGCTTGCATAGTATTTATAATCCTTGAGATAGGCCCGCTGATCCAGATCGAGACCTTTCATCAGGTTATCATAAATCTGGGTCAGCGAGGCGCACTGCATGCCACCAGGAAAATAGTTGTCCGAATACGTATCCCAGACAGAAAACAACGGTGCGATGGCCTTTACCGCCCGATGACCCGTGGATGCCAGAAAGTCTGAAGCCGCGCCAAGATACGAAATCCCGGTGGCCCCGATCACGCCATTGGACCATTTTTGACCGACCACCCAATCGGCAACCTCAGCGCTATCAAGGCGCTCAGAGGGGGAGCGAAATCCGTCTCTTGTTCCAAAACTGGCACCGGTACCGCGCACATCGATCACGATGACGGCATATCCGCGAGGTACAAAATAATCGCTGAATTTACCGGTGTTCGGGTTCGGGATTGTTGTAGAATCAGGGGTAAGCTTAAAACGGCGAAAATACGGTGTGAACAACATCAATGCCGGAAATTGCACCTCTGGATCCGCCCCTTGCGGCAGATAGACATCGACGGCAAGTCGGCATCCATCGCGCATCGTCACATACCTGGAAACAGGCACGTCGGGCAATGTGTAGGGCACAGGGCGCTCTGCCTCATAGGCGGCGATGCGGCTTTGCAAGTCAGGGAAAGAGGTCATCAAAATGCGTCCGTGTTTGTTATTCTTATAATTAGACAAGCGAATAAATTTACTTGCGTAAAGTGAATTATTCTTCACTTTAGTTACGCTTTACGAAAGTGTTTACATTTCGATCGATGCGGAGACGGGTATGCCGATCAATCATAAATCTCTGGAGGCACTGCGCGCCTTCGTCGAAACCGGCTCTGTCAGTGGAGCATCGGATCGCCTTTTCAGAACGGCCCCCCAAATAAGCCGTCTGCTTTCTGCACTGGAAGACGAGGTTGGTTTTCCCGTGTTATCACGTCGTGGGAGGCGGCTTCGTCTTACCAAAGAAGGAAAGGAATTTTATCAAGAAGTAGAAAGACTTATGCTTTGCCACGATGATCTGAACTTGCGCGCAGATCAAATCCGGCGGGGCAAAACCGAGCATATTCGTATCCTTGCTGCACCGTTTATTTCACATGCCGTCATTAACCAGACACTGGCGCAGATCATGATGCGCCGCCCCGATATGACAGCACAAATCGACTCTCGTGTGCGCCTTGATATTGATGTCTGGGTTACAGAGGAAACCTTTGATCTCGGCATTGCCCCCCTGCCGATTAAAGAGGGCGTTTTTAACATCGAACCCTTTCTGGAACTGCCAATGGTCGCGGTTATGAACCCGTCTCACCCTCTTGCAGCCAAAAAAGTCGTCACCTTCGATGATTTTTCCAGTCATCAAATCATTGCGACTCATGCCCGCTCTCTCCTCGGACAGCACCTCCAGTCTCTTGTTAAAAGGACGGGAAAACGTCTCAATGTCCGCGTGGAGGCGCGCAACGGGGTTATCGCCTGTCAAATGGCAGGGCTAAATCTCGGCTGCTGTCTTGCGGACCCTTTCGTCGCATTATCGAGCGGCGTTGAGGATTTGGTGATCCGCCCTTTTGAACCCGGCGGCATTTTAAAATACGGGTTTTTGTATCCGGCCGGACGGAACCGAACCGAAATCGTCGATGAAGTCGCCACCGAAATTCGACACAGAACAACCGAACTTGCACGTCACATTTTCGATGACGACGTCAGACTGTCTTTACGACTGTAAAACGCGGTGCCATCGATACCTTTCGCGCAAGTCAGATTCCACACGCCCGGTACGACGGCGAGCCCTCTTGGGCGAATGTCATCAAAACTTTTACGGAACCCACAACGGCCAACCGCGTTTAAACGACCGAATCATCGCCTAACCCGCAATTGAGGCATTAAAACATCCCAAAGAACCCGCAAAAGCACCTAAACCAACTTGAATTGCATTAGAACCGGGCGTAGGGTCCACCCGAAAGAACAAGAGTCTTTCCATTTCTCATTTCATTCCAGGGAAACAGACCAATGGCGTTTATTGCCGATCGTTTGAGCCGTATCAAACCTTCTCCTACCATTGCTGTCACCACCAAGGCCGCAGAACTCAAAGCTGCTGGCGTTGATGTCATCGGCCTTGGCGCAGGCGAGCCGGATTTCGATACCCCCGACAACATTAAAGACGCTGCCAAAGCTGCCCTTGATGCTGGCCAGACCAAATATACTCCGGTCGCTGGTACTCCGGCGCTGCGCAAAGCGATTGTCGCCAAGTTCAAACGCGAAAACGACCTGGAATACACCATCGACGAAATCACCGTTGGCTGTGGTGGCAAGCAGACATTGTTTAATGCCCTGTTTGCAACCCTGAACCCGGGCGACGAAGTTGTGATCCCGGCACCGTATTGGGTTTCTTATCCCGACATGGCGCTGATGGCCGAAGGCACCCCTGTCATTGTTGAATGCCAGGAAGAAAACGACTTCAAGATTACACCTGCCGAACTTGAAGCCGCGATCACGCCGAAAACCAAATGGGTGGTCCTCAACTCGCCATCAAACCCGACCGGTGCGGCCTATTCACGCGCCGAACTGCGCGCACTGGCCGACGTTTTGCTGAAGCACGAACATGTTTATGTCATGTCCGACGACATGTATGAACACTTGGTCTATGACGGGTTTGAATTCACCACCATCGCCCAGATCGAACCGAAACTGAAGGCCCGCACCCTGACGTGCAACGGTGTGTCCAAATCCTATGCCATGACCGGCTGGCGTTTGGGTTATGCCGCTGGCCCGGTTGAGCTGATCAAGGCGATCAACAAGGTTCAGTCGCAAAGCAGCACCCATACCTCCTCGATCAGCCAGGCGGCTTCGGTTGAAGCCCTCAATGGTCCGCAGGACTTCCTTGCTGAACGCGCCGAAGTTTTCAAATCGCGCCGTGATCTGGTTGTGGCAAAGATTAACGAATGTGAAGGCCTGAGCTGCAAAAAGCCGGAAGGGGCATTTTATGTCTATCCGTCTTGCGCCGGAACCATTGGCAAAACCACGCCAGATGGCAAAAAAATCGAAACCGATACCGATTTTGTGACCTACCTTCTTGAAGCTGAAGGCGTTGCTGCGGTTCAGGGAACGGCCTTTGGTCTGGCACCGTATTTCCGCATTTCCTATGCCACATCCACCGAAGCCCTTGAAGAAGCCTGCAAGCGCATTAAACGCGCCTGTGCTGCGCTGAAATAAGCTTCGCACCTTTACCAGTTTCCGATCAAAGCCCGGCAGTCTTGCCGGGCTTTGTTTTTTGGCGCATGATAAATCCCATAAATCAGTACCAAATAACCGATAAATCAGGAAAGCCATGCCGGTTAGCAATTTTAGCATCACCATCGACGGGGTGCGCCTTGCCTGCCAGTCCGTCACGCCAGAACCACCCGCACCAGCCGCCCCGCCGCCTGTGATGTGGGCGAATGGCGACGCCCCGACCATTGTCATGCTGCATGAAGCGCTGGGCACCATTCGCATGTGGCGCGATTTTCCGCAAAGGCTGGCAAATGAAACCGGGCTTACCTGCCTGGTTTATGAAAGGCGCGGTCACGGCACATCGGACCCGCAAAAGGTTGTGCCGCGCCCGGTTGATTTCCATAACGAGGAAACCGACCGCTTTTTGCACGGCCTGATCACCCAGCAAAACCTGAAAAATCCCATCCTGTTTGGTCACAGTGACGGGGCGACCATTGCACTTAAATATGCCGCGCGTTTTCCCACCGTGCCACGCGCGGTGATCAGCCTGGCCGCCCATGTATTTGTGGAGGATGTAACGATTAACGGCATTGAAACGGCCGCACAAACCTATGCAAGTACCGACTGGAAGTCGCGCCTGGAACGCCACCATTTTGATCAGACCGACACCGTTTTCCGGGCCTGGGTCGATACATGGCGGCAACCGGATTTCAAAAACTGGCAAATGATTGATGAACTGCCTGCCATCACCTGCCCCGCCTTAATATTGCAAGGCGATGAAGACCCGTTTGGCAGCGATCAACAGGTCACCACCATTCGCGACCATACTGGTGGCCCGGTAACAGCCCATATTATCAAGGGCTGCGGCCACATTCCCCACCTTGAAGCCCCAGATGATGTCCTCGAGTCGGTTCGTCACTTTCTGGACACTTTTTGAAAGGTTGGAGCATGTCCTGCGGCAGAAGCCGCCCCGGCAAAATAAAAAACCCCAATGACCGGGGAAAGGTCATCGGGGTTGAGGCTTAAGGATAACGGATGTTTCAGCCATCATCCTAGCTGTCCTGGGGGAGAAAGACAGGGTCGTTGCAACTTAACCTTCAAGCGCGTCTTCAGCATCGAGCACAGCGGCAACGGCATGGATAACTGACGCAATGCGCACAGCGTTCTGAACAACTTCCTTGTTCAGGCCTGCCTGTTTGAGAACCTTTTCGTGGCTATCAATGCACATGCCGCAGCCATTGATGGCCGATACGGCCAGCGAAAACAGCTCAAAATCGGCTTTGTCGATGCCCGGTTTACCAATGATGTTCATGCGCAGGCGGGCGGGCATGGTGGCATATTCTTTTTCCGACACCAGATGCGTGAACCGGTAATAGATATTGTTCATACCCATGATCGCAGCGGCCCCCTTGGAGGCTTCCAGTGCTTCGGCAGACAATTTTCCTTCGGCTTCGGCGACCACAGCACGCAGCAATTTTGCATTGCGCGACGCATAGGCACACGCCAGTGCCGTTCCATAAACCTGCTGATCGGTCATGCCGGGGTTACTGAAAAGAGTACCGAGGTTCAGCTTCAAGTCCTTGGCATAGGCCGGTAAGCTATCTTTAATTTCAGCGATAGACATCGGAAACATCCTGAATTTTGTGAAAAAATTAACGCTAATTTCCGGCGCGCCTTTGGCGAACCGGCGCAACCCGATATCAGGCAGCGCAGGGACCCTGCCACAAATTCGGCTGGCACGTTAAATTCCGTGCGGGTCAAAGTGGACCGGGCAATTTGCCCGGTCCTGAATTCAAGCCAAATCCAAGCCAGTGGCTTAGAGGGTGGCTTCACCCTTGTTCCAATTGCACGGGCAAAGTTCGTCTGTCTGCAGTGCATGAAGAATACGCAGGGTTTCCTGCGGGTTACGACCAACAGAAAGATCGTTCACCTGAACGTGGCGAATGATGCCTTCCGGATCGACGATGAAAGTGGCGCGCAGGGCAACGCCTTCGCCTTTGGCAATAACGCCAAGTGCATTTGCCAGTTCTTTCTTTTCGTCAGCCAGCCACACGAACGGGCTATCGCCCAGATCTTCGTGGTGGGTGCGCCAGGCGGCGTGGACGAAATCGGTATCGGTCGAGCAGCCGAGCAGAACGGCATCACGGTCTTCAAAATCACCGTTCAGTTCGCCATAACCCACGATTTCGGTCGGGCAGACAAAGGTGAAGTCTTTCGGCCAGAAGAACAGGATCTTCCACTTACCTTCGTGGGATTTATCGGTAACCGGCGCAAAGCTGGCATCGGTTTTGCCCGAAACACCGGTAAGATTGAATTCAGGAAGGGTATCACCAACTGTAAGCATGTCTGTACTCCTAACGCTTCTTTACTAAAATCCCTTAAGGCCCCCGATGGGCCCTCTTAAATTTAGTGTGCATGTGCAAAAAGCAACATCGCTGGTAGCGATTTGTAGATAATTGCATTACCTATGACCAATAAAATAAATCTGGTTTTTCGATAGGAAAAATTTATGGCCGCCCAACCCAGCATCAAACAGCTAAAATATCTGGTCGCGCTGGCGGAAACCGGCCATTTTGGCCGCGCAGCCGAAGCCTGCTTTATCACCCAGCCCAGCCTTTCCGCCGCCATTAGCGAGCTGGAAAACCTGTTGGGAGCGCAATTGGTGGAGCGAAACAAGCGCCAGGTACTGATAACGGCGCTGGGACAGGAAGTTGTTTCGCGGGCGCGGCATATTCTGCGCGAGGTCGATGAACTTGCCATTGTTGCCCATGCGGCCAACCAACCCCTGGTTGGACCCATCAATATTGGTGTTATCCCGACCATCGGCCCCTATCTGCTGCCCGATGTCATGGCAAGGCTGCGTAGCGGCTTTCCTAAAATGCAGCCGTTTTTGCGCGAAGACCAAACAGCAAAGCTGGTTGATCTGCTATTGGCAGGCAAACTGGACCTGGCCCTGATCGCACTTCCGATCGAGGAAAACGGCCTGGAAGAAATGGACCTGTTTGAAGACCGGTTTGTTTTTGCCTGTAGCCCGGAAAACCCGCTAACGGCGAAAAAACACATCAATATCGACGATATCAAAGACGAAAAACTGTTGTTGCTGGAAGACGGGCACTGCCTGCGCGATCAGGCGCTGGAAATTTGCCAGCGTGCCGGATGGAGCAAATCGGCCGATTTTCAGGCCAACAGCCTGTCCACCCTGGTGCAAATGGTCGCCGCCGGAATTGGTTCGACCTTGTTGCCGGAGATGGCGCTGGAAGTCGAAGCACGCCGCCGCGACTCGATTGCGATTTTGCCCTTCGAAAACCCGGTACCGGTTCGGCGTATCGGGCTGGTCTGGCGGCGCAGTTCGGCACGCAAGGCCGAATATCGCAAACTGGGTGCCTATTTGCGCGGGGCATTAAACCCGTGCCGGGCCGCTGACGTGGCATGAAGTCGTTTGGCGCGATAACCCGCCATAACCGTGTTTAAAAGCGATTTAAGCTGGTTGTACGTTCACACATCAGGTTGCTGTCATACGGGCTGCCATTCCGGTCATGTTTATGAACCGGCACACAAATCTGCTAACCTGCCGCGATAACAGGAACCATAACGGAAAAAACGCCGATGCTGCCGATCAAGGATAACAACCCCACCACCCTCACACCCTGGGTCACATGGGGATTGATTGCAGTGAATGTCGTGGTTTTTGTGATGACCTTGTCACTGGGCCATCGCGGCATTATTCGCGCCAATATCGAATTTGGTGCCATTCCCGCCGTGCTGTTTGGCAATATTGAATTGCCGCCCGAATTTTCGGTATTTCCACCCGGATTCGAATTTTTGACCATCTTTACTGCCATGTTCATGCATGGCGGCTGGATGCATATTGCCGGAAATATGCTGTATTTATGGGTATTTGGCAACAATGTCGAAGATGCGATGGGGCATTGGCGATTTCTGGCCTTTTACCTGCTGTGCGGGGTTGCCGCGGCCCTTGGCCATGCCGTGGCCGATACCACATCGCAAATCCCCATGATCGGGGCATCCGGCGCATTGGCTGGCGTTTTGGGGGCCTATTTTCTGCTGTTTCCCAAGGCGCGGGTATTGGTATGGTTTTTCTGGGTGCTGATTTTCTATGTCCCTGCCGTTGTCGTTTTAGGATTCTGGATTGGTATGCAGGTAATCAACCTGTCCACCGGGGTAAATGATGGCGTGGCATGGGCCGCCCATGTCGCAGGTTTTGCTGCCGGGTTACTGCTGATCCCGTTTTTCAAATACCGCCATGTCCCCTTGTGGCAGGGTGGCCCCAAACAACAGCCGGTTTTTGGTGTTTACCGGCCCGGTCGCCAGCGCCCGAATGCCGATGGATCGACACCGCAATTCAGTTTTAACGCTCCGCCCTGGGCTGCCGCCTATGAGCGTGAAAAAGCTGCAAAAAGAAATGCGCGACGCGGGTTTAATACCGGATCATCCAACAACAGCCAAAACACTCCCAAAAACGAACAGCCCGAAACCTGGACCTGGCAACCTGGAAGCACCATTTACGGCCATGACCTGAGCCAGACGGAAAACAAGCCATCGTCCCGCCCGGCCCGTCCGTGGGGCGAACCGCCGGCCCAATCGCACGGGCAATCGCCCGATACCGGGCCTAAACGGCATGGTATTGGCGTTCCTGGCGTACCCCGTTCACACCGTAATAACGACGAAAATGGCAACAACACCTAAATACCTGTAATCAGGACGATGACCGAACAGCAATAGACGCGACAGCCGTACAGAAACTTTATGATCAATGTTTTGCCGATTGACCAAAGCGCATTACGATATTGAAATTACGTGACTTAACCGGAAACAGAATGTATCCGGTCGATACCAGATTTTGTGGAGAAACCCGATGCTTGCTGCCTGTTTTGAAGAGTTCCAGGGCCCGATCGAGATTCAAAAACTGCAAGACCCTGAACCGGGCGATCATGGTGTTGTGATTGAGGTGGGTGCCACCGGCCTGTGTCGCAGTGACTGGCACGGCTGGATGGGCCACGATTCCGATGTTCATTTGCCCCACGTACCGGGCCATGAATTTGCCGGTAAAATCGTTGCAACGGGCAAACACATCCAGCGCTTTAAAATTGGTGACCGGGTAACAGTGCCATTTGTTTCAGGGTGCGGGCATTGTCCGCAATGCCATAGTGGCAACCAGCAAATTTGTGATCAGCAATTTCAGCCCGGTTTTACCGCCTGGGGCAGCTTTGCCCAATATGTTGCCATTGATTATGCCGACGGCAACCTGGTAACCCTGCCCGACAGCATGGATTACGTCACCGCTGCCAGCCTTGGCTGCCGGTTTGCCACCAGTTTTCGCGGGGTGATTGACCAGGGGCAGGTTCGCGCCGGGCAATGGGTCGCGGTGCATGGCTGTGGCGGCGTCGGGCTTTCTGCCATCATGATTGCACAGGCGGCCGGGGCCAATGTTATTGCCATTGATATTGACGACGAAAAACTGGATTTTGCCAAAACCATTGGCGCCAATTACACACTTAATGCCAAAAGCATCGTCGATATCCCCGCTGCCATTCGTGATTTGTCACATGGCGGCGCACATGTTTCGGTCGACGGGCTGGGCAGTGCGGTTACGTGTTTTAATTCGGTTTCATGCCTGCGCAAGCGTGGCAAACACATCCAGATCGGCCTTATGACCGGTGATCATGCCCATGCCAAAATACCAATGGACCGGGTTGTTGCCCATGAACTGGAAGTTTTAGGTAGCCACGGGATGCAGGCATTTCGCTATGATGCGATGCTCGATATGGTGGCAAGTGGCAAAATCGCGCCGCAAAAGCTGATTGGTGATCGCGTTACATTGGCCGAAGGTGCAACTGCCCTTATGAATATGGACAGCTTTGTCGGCACAGGTGTTACCGTGATCGACCGGTTTTAAACAACACATTTCCCTGCCAAACACCACACATGCAAAATGCCGAATACCGCCAGATAACGGTATTCGGCATTCAACATTTACAATCGATATTTCCGATTAAAAAGTTCAGTTAATGTCTAGCTTGGGCTGATTGAATTCAGCGCTGCGGTAAAGCCGGTCAGCGATGCCTTGATGACCTGGGTTTGCTCATTACCCCAGGCACGGAAACCAACAAACAGGGTGGCGCCAGCCTTCATTGCCGCAACCAGGTCATCGGACATAACCAATGCCGCATCACAGCCCGCATTGGTGCATTTACCGTAAATAACCTTCATTTCGCTGCCATCATCCACCTTGATAACAATACCCGGGCGCAAATCAACGCCAAGTGGTAATTGCATGGTCAAAATCGAGACTTCGGCTTTGGTTTTTGGGTTAACCGCCTTTTGCACGGTTACGGCCAGAATACGGCCAACCGTTTCCTTTTTGCCCTCGACGTCCTTTTGCAGGAAAACCTGTTGGCCAATCTGGCAACGATCAGGGTTTTTGTCGTCGCATTCCTTTTTCCACAACGGGCCTTTGCTTGCCGCCGGGTCAGCATTTTGTGCCATTGCCGGGGCTGTACCCGCCGCAACCGCCATAAACGCGCCAACAGCCGCAAACACACAACGAACCATCGTCGCCTTGCCAAACAGCATTCCTAATTCTCCCGCTATCATGAAAATGGCGCATTCAGATGAGGGGTATAGATTTCCCACACCCTGCGCACTTGAGACTTATCCTATGGTCTATCCAACTAACGATCCTGTGTCGAGAGACTTGATATCCCGACACCAGGTGAAAGAACCTTACGCGCGAAACCAGCGAACCATTCGCCAAATGCAGCATCAAATGCCTGGCGTCCGGCACGTTGCTGGTCGGGGTTTTGCGCATTAGGGCGATTTGTTTTTTCTGCCGCACGTTCCAGCCAGCTTTCATGAATATCATCGTCAACTTCGGGGTGAAACTGAATCCCCCATATCCGGCGATCAACATGATAGGCCTGGTTGGGAAACACATCACCCGTCATTAACAATTCGCCCCCCGGGGGCACGTCAAATCCTTCACTGTGCCAGTGATAGACCATCATATTGGCAGGAAAAAGGTCACGTCCCGCATCGGTCGCATAAGCCGGATAATACCCGATTTCGGTTTTTTCCCCTTTATCGGGCTGAACAACCGCGCCCAGATTGCGCGCCATCATTTGCGCCCCCAGGCAGATCCCCAAATACCAGGCATCGGACTGCACCACATTTGGCAGCCATTCCATGATGCGCGCTACATTGGGTTCATGATCGTCATTGGCACTCATGGGGCCACCAAACACGATGACGCCCTGCCACGGCGACAGATCAGCAGGCAAAACATCACCTTCACCCGGACGACGAATATCAAACTCGTATCCAAGTTCGGCCAGAACCCGGCCAACCCGGCCAGGGCGACCATGGGCAGAATTAAAAACCAGAAGAACCTTTGCCAGCCCCGAAAAACAATTCACTGCGAAGTCCCTATCTTTATCCGTCCTGTCGGTTTCTGATGCAAACTGGTCATCCCGCCCGGCGCACAAGGTTCAAACACCGGTACCGGTCTGTTTGGTTGCCTACGCCATTGTCACCCATCGGGCAGTGTTAAGGCTTTGCATCATTCCAGATAAATCAGGGTGACGGGTGCGTTGCACAAACGCAAGCAGGGAATGGTAAAAAATGCCCCTTTCGGGCCATTTTGCGCCGTTTCGCGATCGCCAGATACAAAAAGGCCGCCACGCATAAACGTGACGGCCCCGAATTTTGATCACCCGAGAACGGGATCAGACATTGAATTTAAAGTGGAAAATATCGCCATCCTTAACGATATAGCCTTTGCCTTCCTGACGCAGCTTGCCCGCATCGCGCGCGCCCGATTCACCATTGCAGGCAATAAAATCGTCATAGGCCATGGTTTCGGCCTTAATGAACCCGCGTTCAAAATCGGTATGGATCACACCGGCCGCATTGGGTGCCGTTGCACCGTTAAACACGGTCCAGGCGCGGGCTTCTTTCGGACCAACCGTAAAGAAGGTCAGAAGATCGAGCAATTTATAACCTTCGCGAATAACGCGGGTCAGGCCGGTTTCTTCAAGGCCAAGGCTTTCGAGGAATTCCTGCTTTTCTTCGGCACTTTCAAGCAAGGCAACCTCGGATTCAATCGCGGCAGACACCACAACCGAACGTGCGCCCTGTGAGGCGGCCATTTCGGCAACCTTGGCCGAAAATTCGTTGCCTTCAGCAGCACTGTCTTCATCAACATTGCAGGCGTAAAGCACAGGCTTGCTGGTCAGAAGCTGCAACATGCGAAATGCCTTGGCTTCATCGTCATTGTTGATTTCAACAATACGGGCCGGTTTGCCTTCGCGCAAAACAGCAAGGGTACGCTCAACCATTTCAAGGGTCAGCTTGGCGTCCTTGTCATTGCCTTTGGCCCGCTTTTGCAAACCCGTAACGCGCTTTTCCAGGCTTTCCATATCAGCCAGCATCAGTTCGGTTTCGATGGTTTCCGCATCGCGAACCGGGTCAACCGAGCCTTCAACATGGGTGATGTCGCCATCTTCAAAGCAGCGCAAAACATGCACAATAGCGTCGGTTTCGCGAATATTGGCCAAAAACTGGTTCCCCAGCCCTTCACCCTTGGATGCACCACGCACCAGACCGGCAATATCAACAAATTCCAGCTGGGTCGGAATGATGGTTGCCGATTTGGAAATGGCAACGATTTTGTCCAAGCGATCATCAGGAACGCTGACACGGCCCGTATTGGGTTCAATCGTGCAGAACGGAAAATTGGCCGCTTCGGCGGCTGCCGTCTGTGTCAGGGCGTTAAACAGGGTCGATTTGCCAACATTGGGCAGACCAACGATACCACATTTGAATCCCATCTTTCCGGGCTCCGTCACATCTGAATTTTACATATCACCAAGGATGCCGCAGCGCGACCAACCCATGGCACTTATAATCGTGTCGTCGAATTCTTATTTCTTCAGGCCAAAGGCCCTGGCAAGGGCCTGCGCCATTGTTGAGGGCGCACTATTTTGTTTGTCTCCCTGGGCGACCATTTCAGCACGGCGGACAGCCCCGTTACCAAGATCATCCATCGTCGGGCCGGCATCATCACCCGTTGCCCCGGGCTGAGCCGCATCGCCTTTATTTTTTCCGGCGCTGCCTGCTTTGCCTGCCTTGGGCGGTTTGGGGGCCTTTGGCTTGGGCGGGGTTACCAGATTGGCAACCTTGCTCATAAATGCGCTATCATCACCCGCGATAAGGCGCGGCAATTCCTGCGCGACCCCGTCGATCAAAGCTGATAACCAGCCGGTTTGTTCGGATTTCGAAAAATCCCCCAACACATGCCCATGCACACGCGCCTTGTCGCCCGGATGACCAATGCCCAACCTTACCCGGCGATATTCCTTGCCACAATGGGCGTCGATGGATCGCAGGCCATTGTGGCCGCCGTGCCCGCCTGCCCGTTTGACCCGCAATTTACCCGGTGGCAAATCAAGCTCGTCATGCAGGACAATCACGTCTTCAATCGGAATTTTGTAAAATCGCAGCACCTCGCCGACCGATTGCCCGGACAGGTTCATAAAGGTTTCCGGCTTTAACACCAAAACTTTGGTGCCGCCAATGTCGCCTTCGGCCACTTGCCCCTGAAACTTGCGTCGCCAGGGGCCAAAAGAATGGCGGCGGACGATTTCGTCCGCCGCCATAAAGCCGATATTGTGACGATTGCCGGCATATCCCGAACCCGGGTTTCCCAGTCCAACCACCAAAAACATCGCAAGTCCCCGATTTTATTCTTCGGTTGCTTCTTCTTCATCGCCAGCGGCGTTATCTTCGGATTTCAAAGATGACGGTGCAGCAATGGTCGCAACGGTGAAGTCACGGTCGGTAATGGTCGGCTCAGAACCAGCCGGCAAGGTCGTTGCCGAAATGTGAACCGAGTCGCCAACTTCGAAACCGGTCAAATCGAAGACCAGCTCTTCCGGAATTGCCTTCGGATCGCAGTTGAGTTCAACATCGTGACGAACGATGTTCAGAACGCCACCGCGTTTCAGGCCCGGAGATTTTTCTTCGTTGATAAAGCGAACCGGAACTTCAACCGTCAGCTTGTGATCTTTTGCGAAACGCAGAAGGTCAACATGCATCGGTTCGTCGGTCACTTTGTCAAACTGAACATCGCGCGGCAGAACGTCGTAAGACGTGCCAGCAACATCAATGGTCAGAACGTGCGAGAAGAAACCCGGCTTGTGCAGCAGTTTCACGAGCGGACGCGGGTCAATCTGGAACATAACAGGATCCTGTTTTGCACCATAGATGACACCAGGGACCATACCGGCACGACGCACGGCACGGGCGGCCCCCTTTCCAGCCCGTTCACGGATTTCCGCAGTAAGAGTGGCATTTGCCATCGGAAAAGCTCCTTGAACTAAGACAGTATCGTTTCCGCAGGTCGGTGTGATTCACCGCTGAAAGCCCACGAAAACAAGCGCGCTGGCCTCCAGGGGTGCCAGCGCTGCGAGGGCGTTATACCCTCAATCGAAAAGAACGGAAACAGATTTTTCTTCAGAAATCCGCCGAATTGCTTCTGCCATCAGCGGAGCAACCGGTAACTGACGAATTTTGCTGCACCCACGTACCGCATCCGATGCCTTGATCGAGTCGGTTGTGACAACTTCGCTCATCGGGGAATTGGCAATACGTTCAACTGCCGGGCCAGACAAAACACCATGGCTGACATAGGCCGCAACCGATGACGCGCCACGTTCTTTTAACGCCGTGGCGGCGTTGCACAGGGTACCTGCCGAATCAACAATATCGTCAACCAGAATGCAGGCCGCATCCTTGACATCGCCAATAACATGCATGACTTCGGAAATGCCTGCCTTGGGGCGACGTTTGTCGATAATCGCCAGTTCGGCATCCAGGCGTTTTGCCACCGAACGCGCACGGGCCACACCGCCCACATCAGGGCTGACGATCACCAGTTTCTGGCCATCAAACTTTGCACGAATGTCGCTGGTCAAAACCGGGGATGCAAACAGGTTATCAAGCGGAATATCGAAAAAACCCTGAATCTGGCCTGCATGCAAATCCATGGTCAGAACACGGTCGGCACCGGCAACTGTAATCAGGTTGGCGACCAGCTTGGCCGAGATCGGCGTGCGGGGGCCAGATTTACGATCCTGACGGGCATATCCGAAATAGGGCATGACAGCCGTGATACGACGTGCCGAACCACGGCGCAGCGCATCAAGCATCACCAACATTTCCATCAGGTTGTCGTTGGCGGGGAAAGATGTGCTCTGAATCACAAAAACGTCCTCACCGCGGACGTTTTCCTGAATTTCACACCAGATTTCCTGATCGGAGAATCGTTTAACATCTGCACGGGTAAGCGGCAGATTCAAATGATCCGCAATCGATTCGGCAAGGGGAAGATTGCTGTTACAGGCGAGGATTTTCATTGTGGGGCCTCGGTTTATGGGTGCCGGGAAAGCGAAAAAATGCCTACGCAGCCCCCCATAGGGACCGCGGCGGCTTTATACCCAGACCTTAACAGTCTGTAAATGGTCGCTATGGCTAACAGCGCGGTCTTTTCACGCATGAAAGATATGCGTTGCAGCCCTTATCCATTGCCTGCACATCTTATGGGGGCCAGGCAGATCGCATACAACACCGCAGGTGGTATTTCATTTCTTTTAAAATACCACGAGATTTCAAACACCGATTGCCCCGGCACAACGGCACGGCGGCACAGCAAGGCCCAAAGTATTAATGTCGATTGCGAAACCTGCGCGACAAAACGCCGCAATCATCAGCAGGCACGACCACCAGGATGGCGTTTTATTTATCGGCCCGAAGCAAAAGCCCCCTGTCACGGGCGATTTGGCCCAGCGCCCCTTCAAGGGCATCAACCGCCGCCTGGGCGGCAAGAGATGCAATACTGCCCCAGCGATGGTCAAGTTTGCCATGTGGTACGGCATTATCCTGCGTCATCTGGCCCAGTTCATGGCCACTATCGTCTAGCAACACCCAGTCGATGGTCACGCGGTCCAGCTCGGGGGGGCTGTTTCCTTTTTTCACCGGCTGCACATTAATCGACGCCGACAGCACAATGCTTTCCGGGTCGATATCGGTGCTGATCGCAATTCCCTTGGCCTGCAAAAAGGCCCGGGCGGACCGTTGCAGGGCTTCATTGCCATCACCCGGCGCCCCGGCAAAATCAACAAGGGCCACCTTTAACGGCTTGGCCATCACCATCGATGTGCGGTCACCGCTAACTTTACCGACAACCCATTTGGCAGGGGCGGTTACCAGTTGGTCAAATTCCTGCTCCGCCGGGCTTTCCTTTATCCCTTCCGGTGTCAGGGCACTAAGTTTGCGGGCAATATCGGGCGGCACATTCATGGTGCCGTCTTCGGGTGACTTTGGCGCATCGGCAAACCAGCTTTGCGCTGTGATCTGGCCGTTATTGGCGGTCGAATCAATTGCCAGTCCCTGATTGTTATACAAAACCCAGGTTACATCCACATGTGCAAACCGGGCATCATCAAGACGGGCAATAACATTGGGATGTAAAACATAAGTCCCTTCTGACGGGTCTTCCGAATAGGCGGCAATATCGCTGGCGCGCAAGGCACGAACCATTGCCCGGGCCAGATGCCGTGCCGCCCCGTCGGGCAAATCATTTGCAACATCAACCTTGATCGTTGCAGCATCGGGCACATCGATCAATTGCGGGTCGCCCTCGCGCCCGGCACCTTCAAACGGACGCGGTAATTTGCCACAGGCAGCAAGGGCAAAAACCAGCACCATCACAGTTACGAAACGCACGGTCATCAACTTACACATGGGTCACATTATCGCGACACAGCCAATCATCGAGGCAACGATGATAAAGGCAAACAACATGATCATATGGGGCACGCGCAGAAACCTCCTGCAATCGAGGGTGGGCAGTTCAGGATAAAGCCCGGGTTAACATGATCGCCGAAAGCTGGCGGCCGTAATCGGGCTCACCGCGCAATGTCGTGCGGCGGTAACTGTAAAACAGGTCTTCTTCGGCCAGTGTATCACGCGCCAGCAACTCAACCGTCGCAATCCCTGTATCCAGCGTTCGGCGATAAACATATTGCGGCAAATCGAACATATAGTGCCCGGCGCGAACAGATGGATCAAACAGATCGGCATCCCCGCGCGGCCCTGTTAGAATTTTATCGCGAAAGCCGCTATCGACCTCGTAGGAAGCGCGCCCGATACAGGGGCCAATGGCGGCGATAATATTGTCGCGTGTTGCCCCCAGTTTTTCCATTGCGCAAACGGTGCTTTCGGAAATACCGGCAAACGACCCGCGCCAGCCCGAATGGGCAGCACCAATAACGCCTTTAACCGGGTCGCAAAACAAAACCGGCGTGCAATCGGCTGTCAAAATACCCAGCATCACATTTGCACGGTCTGTTACCATGGCATCGGCACGCGGGGTTTCCGCGCGCGACAGGGGCCGGTCAAGATGGGCCACATCAACACCATGCACCTGATAAACCGTTGTCAGCCTGTCCGCCGTGGTGCCAAATGCGGCCGCGGCACGGTTACGGTTTTCAGCAACAATGTCATGGTCATCATCAGACCCGAAACCCACATTCAACCCGGCGTGAATACCATTGCTGGCACCGCCCTTACGGGTAAAGAAACCGTGCTTTAACCCGCTCACCGTCCCTAGGCTTTCAGTTTCCAGAAATGAAACACCGTTATTGGCCCCGGCACGTTTCGTATTCTCAGTCACCCTCATCCTCCGCCCGGCTCTTTCCGGTTACAAACAGGCAATATCAACGATCAACCTTCAACACCACTCACACAAGGGGGTGGTGCCGTTTCCCGACCATAGGCGATCAACGCTTTAAAAAGTGTTCCCATCTGGTCCGCATCAATCAGGCGCTTTAAGGCGGCATCAATGGCAATCGCCTGATCGGGTGTTGCAGACTGTTTTAAAAGTTCTGCCCGGGCGTCGATGCCCAGCATTTTTAAAAAGGTACCCTGCCCCAACACCGCCCCCGTGCGCGCATCAGCCTGCTCGAATGTGCGTGACAATGCACCAAAATCGACATGCGTGGTTAAATCGGCATCGCCGGGATTGGACAGAACCGGGTGAAATTTGTGCTGGCGTAACGCCTGCAAGGTATCGCCAAAGCCGCTATGGGCGTGCCCGTAATCGATCATAAGGGCCGCCCCGCCATCGCGGTTAATGCGCTTCGCAACCTGATCAGCAATCGAAATGGCCAGTGAGGATGTTTCAAAAACATCATTGATCTTGGCCATGCCACGCAAGGTAACCGGCACCAACGCATCCGTCATCGGGGCCAGCCCGCCGCTAACAAAGCATAATTCATCGGTTTCGCTGGCAATGGCCACCAGCCGTTCACGCCAGCCATCCTTGCCAAACTGAAACTGACGCACCGGCAAGGCATCAAAAAATTCGTTGGCAATGACGATCATAGGGGCATTTTGCGTATCGGGAATATCGTCAAAATTATCGTGCCAGACAGCCGGAATACCATATTCCATAATCGCGGTTTGCTGACGGCTGCGCAAAACCGGGCTGGTTTCGACAAACCGCACTGTCACGGCATCGGCAAAGCCGGGCACGTTGCGCACGGCACGCAAGGCATCCGCCATCAGGGTGCCCCGCCCCGGCCCCATTTCCACCAGATGCACCCGCGACGGACTGCTCATTTGTTGCCAGGTAACGGCGGCCCACAGGCCTATCAGTTCGCCAAACATCTGGCTGATCTCGGGGGCGGTCACGAAATCACCGGCCTGACCAAACGGGTCCTGCTTGCGATAATATCCCCATTGCGGATGAGCCAATGCCTCGGCCATGTAATCGGCCACGGTTATCGGCCCGGAAATGGCAATCCGGCGTTTCAAATGGTCGAGAAGCGGGCTGGATGCTTTGTCTTTGTCGGTCATAATATCAGGATTTTGCCGTTTTGGTTTTGGTGTCGTCTTCGGGCTTTGTGCCAACCAGTGCCGGGCGGCTAAGGCCATAAATGGCAACCCCTGCCCCGACCAGAACCATTGGCACCGACAAAAGCTGCCCCATTGTCGCACCAAACATCAGATACCCAAGTTGCTGGTCAGGCTGGCGGAAAAATTCGACGATGATGCGGCAAATGCCGTAACCAGCCAGGAACGTTCCCCCCACAACACCAGGGTGGGATCGCATTTTTTCGCTGCGGGCCAGAGCAAACAAAATACAAAAAAGCGCGATGCCTTCCAGCCCGGCTTCGTAAAGCTGGCTGGGATGGCGCGGTTCCGGCCCGCCCCGCGGAAACACCATGCCCCAGGGCACATCAGTGGTGCGACCAAACAGTTCACCATTAATGAAATTGGCGATACGACCAAAAAACAGGCCAATGGGTGCCGCGGCTGCCACGGCATCAACCACACCCAAAAACGAAATGCCGCGCAATCTGGCAAAACAGAAAACTGCGATGATTACGCCCAGCATTCCGCCATGGAATGACATACCGCCTTCCCACACCTTAAGGATATGCGACGGATTGGCGAGATAAAAATCCAGGTTATAAAACAGAACATACCCTGTCCGCCCCCCCAGAATGACCCCCAGGGTTGCCCAGAACAACAGATCATCGACCTGGTTTCGCGTCATCACATAGGGCGGCTTGTTGATATAAGCCAGGGTATAACGCCAGCCGATAATCAGCCCGGCAATATAGGCCAGGGCATACCAGCGGATTGCCAGCGGGCCAATGGCAATGGCGATGGGATCGATTGCCGGAAAGGCAAGACTGAGCATCGAGGCGCACTCCGTTCGGATGGCAGGTTTGCGTTAACGCCCTGATCAATCAGCACAAGGCGGCAGGAACATGGCACTGTCACACCACCATGCCAGAAAATCCCCTGACCAGGCGTGACAGTATTTAAACTTATCGGGATTTAACGAAACGGGTCGTCCGTCGCAAGGAAGTCCTGCACATATTGACGCACCCCTTCTTCAAGCGGCGTCATCGGCGCATCATAACCACACGCCCGCAGCTTGGACATATCAGCCTGGGTAAAATACTGGTATTTATCGCGAATGGCTTCGGGGGTTGGCACAAATTTAATGTCGGGTTCCTTACCCATGGCAGCAAATACCGCCAGGGCCAAATCCTTGAAACTGCGTGCTTCACCCGTACCAATGTTAAACAGGTCGGAAACATCAGGATGGTCGTATAACCACATAATGATGTTCACCACATCCCCAACCCAGACAAAATCGCGCAGTTGCCCGCCATCTTCATAATCGGGATGATGCGATTGAAACAGGGTTGCCTGTTCACCGGCCGCCAGTTTGTCATGCATTTGCGACACAACAGATCGCATCCCGCCCTTGTGATATTCATTCGGGCCATAAACATTGAAAAACTTCAGCCCGGCCCATTGCTTGGGCCGAAATCCGTTTTGATCGAGGATTCGGCGAAACCGGCGATCGGTCGCATGTTTGGACCAGCCGTAGGCATTTAACGGCTGTAATTTTGCCAGTTCGTCCTGTTCAAACACATCGGCAAAGCCCTGTTTGCCATCGCCATAGGTGGCGGCAGACGATGCATAAATCAAACGTGCGCTGTGGCGCGAACACCATTCCCACAAAAACGTGGTCAGTTTAAAATTATTGGCAACGATCTTGTCGGCGTCACGCTCTGTCGTGGCAGAAATAGCCCCCATATGAAATATCGTATCAATGTCATTGGGGTGCGCTTCGAGGAATGCAGGCAATTCATCGGGGTGGATAATATCGCGCAATTCGCGTTTGGCGATATTGCGCCATTTAATGCCATCGCGCAGGCGATCGACCACCACAATATCGGTTTCACCGCGATCTTGCAGGGCTGCAACAATATTGGACCCGATAAACCCGGCCCCGCCTGTAACGATAAGCATCGTGTTCTCCTGCTTTTGCTGCGCCCCGCTGGTGAACGCCTTGCGCATGCTATAAACTGTTTTTCCGGTTGCTTTTATAGGCATGCCCGCGCAACAGGGCAAGGTAACTGCACATCACAAAACAGCTATGTCATACAATATGTCTTCGTTGCTTGCCCCAACCGGGCATCGCACCATATTATGGTAAATCAGATTAAAACCGATTTACCAGCCGGAGCCCGAAATGCAGATCAACAATCGCCTTCTTGATGACCTTACCCGTGTAACCAACAGTGCCCTGGGCACCATGACCGGGGTTAAGGGCGAGGTTGATGCACTTGTGCGCCAGCAATTTGAAAAAATCCTGATCAATATGGACCTGGTCACGCGCGAGGAATTTGACGTGGTGCGCGATATTGCCACCAAAGCCACCCAGCGCGCCGACGCCCTTGAGGCACAGGTTACCACCCTTGAAGACCGGCTGGCCAAACTGGAAGCTGCCAGCAAACCGGCGGCAAAAACCACGACCAAGGCCGCAAGCAGCAAACCGGCAAGCAAATAAGATAAACCACACGCGCAAACCCGCCCTACGCGCGGGGACGGGCCAGGAACCGATACGCCACACACCCAAAAGACCCTGTCGCCCTGGGACGTTAACCGCATCGCCGGGCAATTCAACTAGCGGGTCTGTTCATGCCGGGTGACAAATGCCGTTCAGCCCTGTATCCACAGTGGTTGCAAGCGAACGGCGAGCGCCCTATAGTGCGCGCCCTTTGGCGATACAAACTAGATTGAATTTATATGAACGACCTTATGCAGGATAACGGCGAAATCGACGACGACAACCCGCTGTTGCTTGTCGAGGATATTGCCCAGACCAACCAGTGGAACCTGGAACGGCGCAGCGCAGACGAAATCGTTGTCGAAATCCCCGGTCACTGGTGTACGTATCTTGTGTATTTCACGTGGCGCGACGATGCCGAAGCATTGCACATTGCCTGCTGTTTCGATCTGTTTGTGCCCGACCCGATTCGCCCGCGCATCTACGAGTTGCTGGCCAAATGTAATGAGCAATTGTGGATTGGTCATTTCGGATTATGGCTGGACGAAAACATGCCGCTGTTTCGCCACACCCTGTTATTTGGTGGCGATGTGCCCCCGGCAACCGAGCAGTTTGAAGAACTGATCGAAATCGCAATTTCCGAATGCGAACGCTTTTTTCCGGCCTTCAACTTTGTTCTTGGCGAAGGCAAAAGCCCCGATGAAGCCCTTGCCAGTTCAATGCTGGAACCTGTCGGCCAGGCATAGGGCTTTCTGTTTTCTTCAAAAAACGCCTTGTTAATCACCTCGCCCCCGGCGAGGTGTTTTGCTTTTGCTATATATTAGGGCCATGCCCTTTCATCCGCTTGTGGCAAAATCTTCATTTTTTCAGGATTAGACCCATCAGATAAAATGAACGCCAATCTCGATGCCTGCAGGATTTTCTCCATTGCCACGCGCTAAATTCAACCAATTATCGCGCCAAAGGTTTTTGGGCGACACCATGACGGGGCTTTGCATCAGAACCTTGCAAACCCGGCGACTTGACCCACCTTCATAACAACGCTACGGCTTTTGGCTGGCCCGTTCACCGGGCATTCGTCCAATTTGCGCCAGACAGGCGACATCGTAACGGAGCAAGACAAGACATGAAAACACGGTTGTTGCTGGTAGGCTGCGGAAAAATGGGTGGCGCCATGCTCGAAGGCTGGCTGGCACGCGGCCTGAACGCCGACAATGTATATGTGATCGAACAGGCCGACACTGCCGAAAACCTGGAAACCCGCCTGGGTATTCACGGCATCACCGACCTTGCCGACATGCCCGACAGTTTTATCCCCCAGGTGGTTTTACTGGCCGTAAAGCCACAGGTCTTGCCCGACATTATTGACCTTTACAAACCACTGGTGCGCGCGGAAACGGTGTTTCTTTCGGTTGCAGCGGGCCGCACGACCGCATTTTTCACCGAACACCTGGGCGAAACCGCCCGCATTGTGCGCGCCATGCCCAATACGCCCGCCTCTGTTTCACGCGGCATGACCGTGATGTTCCCCACCGACTATGTCAGTGCTGCCCAGCGCGACATGTGCGAAGTTTTATTGCAGGCTGTTGGTGAAGTATCCTGGATTAACGATGAAAACCTGATGGATGCGGTTACCGCCGTTTCCGGCAGCGGCCCGGCCTATGTTTTCCACATGGTTGAAGCCCTGGCACAGGCAGGCGTCACGGCCGGGCTGCCCGCTGAGCAGGCCATGCTTCTGGCGCGGCAAACAGTTGTCGGCGCAGGATTTTTGCTTGATAGCAGCCCTGACACCGCCGAAACCCTGCGTAAAAACGTCACCAGCCCCGGTGGCACCACCGCAGCCGCCCTTGATGTATTGATGAACCCGGAAGACGGAATGCCCGCCCTGTTTGCCCGCGCCGTCGAGGCCGCCCGCAAACGGTCGGTCGAACTGGCGGGGTAACGCATTCATGTGCCGGGCGCGCCGCATCACGCGACGGCCCGGCATGTTTCAATATATATGCCGCCCAACACGCCAGGGACCCAACACTGCCCCGAAGCTGCTTTCTTTTTCTGATACGGGTTTCCCTGCCCGGCCTATCACAACAACAGGAGCCTTCGATGCCCGCAAAAAAAGATCCGAAAACGACCGTGATCACTGCAGCGCTCGCCCTTGCTGCCGAAAAAAGCTGGCATCAGGTAACCCTGATCGACATAGCCACCCGGGCGGACATGTCGTTGCATGACCTCTATCAGCATTTCAAAAATCGCAGCGATATCCTGCGCAGTTTTACCCGCCAGATTGATCAGCAGGTATTGGCCGACCTTGATACCGCCGATTTTGACCAACCCCGACACGACCGCCTGATAGACGTCATCATGGCCCGGTTTGATGCCCTGGCCCCGCACAAGCCGGCACTGAAATCCATTTTACGGGCCGGTGGTGATTTGGGCCCGGCCGATGGCGCACGTGCAGCAAAAAGCATTTTTTCCTCAATGCGCTGGATGCTGGACGCAGCCGGCTTTGAAACCGGGGGCGTGCATGGCAGCTTGCGCGTGGCGGGTATGACGGCAATCTACGCCCGCTGTTTTCGCCAGTGGTTAACCGACGATACCCCCGATTATGGGCCAACAATGGCAATTCTTGACGGTAGCCTTATTCAGGCAGGAGGGTGGGACCAGCACCTGGGCAAGGGGCTTAACCGCCTTGCACGACTGGGAAACCGGACCTTTCAATGCTGCCCCAAAACGGCCACAGATAGTACCGATGATGAAACTGATGGTGGTTCTGCCACCGCCACCCCAACGTCCCGGCCCGTTTCTGGCACCGGGGCTTCATCATCACCGGCCTGAATTTAACCATCCTGGTATCTGCATATGCCTTCCTTGGCAAAATGCGTCTTGCATCCTGTGGTTACAGCCTGACATAAAAATATAACCCAAGATTTTTTGTGCAGTGCAAAATAACCCTTGACCCGGACGCAGCATTCAGGCACATTGCAGTTGAAATTGTGCGGCGCACAATAGCGCCTCATTAGATACCCGTCGCATTGAAAAATGGAGTGCCACTCAATGACCGCCGCAAAAAAAGCTACCAACCCGTTCTTCGACGTTGATTTCACCAAATTCGCCACCGACTTTAAAATGCCGGGCGTTGATATCAACGAAATGATGGCTTTTCAGCGCAAGAATATGGAAGCCCTGACCAAAGCAAACAAGATTGCTTTTGATGGCTTTCAGGCTGTTGCACAGCGCCAGAGCGAAATCTTCAAGACCATGATGGAAAAAGCAACCACTCAGGGCAAAGATTTCTCGACCACTTCGGGCGAAACCCCGATGGCTGCTGCTGCCAAACAGACCGCTGCTGCGAAAACCGCTTATGAAGACGCGCTGGCAAATGCCAAGGAACTTTCAGGTATTGTAAGCAAATCCCAGGAAGAAGCTCTTGGTCTGCTGCAGACTCGCTTCACCGAGTCGCTTGACGAATTGAAAGTTGCGATCGAAAAAACCGAAACCGCAGCGAAATAAGTTTCTGATAACTTCCCGTTATCAAACTTCCGGCAGGGCCTTCTTGGCCCTGCCGTTTTTCTTTGCGCCCCCCAAACTGACCTTCACAAATTGCCGGGGCACGTCATTGCCTGCTGCATTCCTTGTGCATCAAACTTGCCGCACCTCTCCTTTGTGCGGCCATCGTCAAAACCAGCCCCATTCCGGCCTACACTATTTTGCCCAAACTCCTGTTTTAAGCTCGGCGGTCGTCTCCGCTTTGCGCGGTGCCTGGGATCACGCTATTTTGCCAGCACAGTAAATGGAGGTCCGTATGAGCGAAATCAGTTTTGATGATTTTCTGAAAGTAGATATTCGGGTTGGCACAGTCATTGATGCCCGGTCTTTTCCCGAAGCCCGCCGCCCGGCCCTTAAATTGTGGGTCGATTTTGGCGAAACAATCGGGGTTAAGAAAACATCAGCCCAAATCACCAAATATTACACACCGGAAAAACTGATCGGTCTTCAGGTGGCCGGGGTCGTCAACTTCCCGCCCCGTCAAATTGGCCCATTCATGTCGGAATTTTTATGCCTGGGTTTTGCCGATGGCACCGAAGATAACGGCATTGTTCTTGTTCGTCCGGACCAGAAAGTTCCCAATGGCGAACGCCTTTGTTAATCGCAAGGCAGGCTGAAACAGGGTAAATCCCGTTTCAGCCTGCTTTCTTGCGATTCTAATTGCGACACGACAATAGCTAGCGAGCAAGGATCATCGCAGCTTCCCGTGTGCGGCCAACCGCCCCGGCCACCATTGTCGAGGCATATTTGATCTCGTTAAGGGTACCTGAAAAACTTTCAACCGAAACAGCCATTGCCTGCATATTGATCGACACTTCGCTGGTGACAGCACTTTGTTCTTCTACCGCCGATGAAATACTGGTTACGTTATTTACAACGCCTTCCACGTCCCCGCGAATAGAGCCCAAAACATGGCTAACCTCGCCGGCAATCGCCTGAACCCCTTCGATTTCAGCCGAAATCTGCTCGGTCGCCCGCGCTGCCTGATTGGCAAGGTTCTTGACCTCGGTCGCAACCACGGCAAACCCCTTGCCAGCCTCGCCCGCCCGGGCAGATTCGATCGTGGCATTCAACGCCAACAGATTGATCTGGCTGGCTATGTTCTGAATAACCTCGACAATATTCCCCATCGATGACACCACCGAATTCATTTTTTCCGTCGAGGAATTTGCCTGAACCGCCTTGTCAAAAACATGGTCGGTCGAACTGCGCGCCGCAGCCATGCTTCGTGAAATCTCGTTAATAGATGCCAGCAACTCTTCGGCACTGGCAGCAACAGCCTGAACATTGGCCGATGTTTCTTGCGACGTTAACGAGGCAAAGCCGGAACGTTCGTCAAGCTGGTCCAAACTTTCGTCAATCTCGGCAAAATTGGTATCAATCATCGCCTTCAGGTCAATCAGAAGGCGCACCTGATTTGTAACATCGGTCGCATATTTCACCACTTTGCAAGGAGTGCCATCGACATCAAAAATCGGGTTATAGGATGCCTGGATCCAGACTTCGTCACCATTTTTTGCGATCCGTTTAAACTGCCTGGCAACAAAATTTCCCCGCGCCAGCTCGTCCCAGAATTCTTTGTATTCTGCGCTGTTCGCATAGCCACGTTCAACAAACATCCGGTGATGTTTTCCTTTTACCTCGGCCAGCGAGTACCCCAGAACGGACAAAAAATTGTCATTGGCGTCCAGAATATTGCCCTTAAGGTCAAATTCAATCACCGCCTGGCTGCGACTAATGGCGTTTATCTTGCCATCCTGATCGGCAAGGTGTTCCTGTCGCGCGGTGATATCTGTGGCAAGTTTAACAACTTTCACAACTTTGCCTGTGCGATCAAAAACAGGGTTATATGTCGCCTCGATCCATACCCGTCGCCCATCTTTGGTCTGACGGGGAAAGGCTGCCTGCTGAAACTCGCCAGCGCGCAAATCAACCCAGAACTGTTTATAATCCGGCGACTTAACAATTTTTTCCGCAACAAACATCGAATGGTGTTTGCTCTGAATTTCTTCAAGGTTATAGCCCATCAATCCCAGAAACTTGTCATTCGCCCGAAGAATCCTTCCTTCGGGATCAAACTCGATCACCGCCAAAGACCTCTCAAGGGCATTCATCGTTTCCACGGCCAAACTGCTTTTATCAGATGAGAAGAAATTAAAGTAAGACATGATGATCCAATCAATTGTCTTGCCAGACTTTCGATCCTGTTCGCATCTGGCGATTGCGCCTGAAAACAAACTAATACGTTCGTATATTACACCATACCCCCATATAGGGATAAGAAATAAAAACAGGCATCAAAAATTGCGCGTGAAATAATATTTATATTTCAAATACTTATACAAAATCACTCATGTCCTACTCGCCAAAACCCTTACAATAGAAAAAGGGCATCGTCCCAAAACGATGCCCTTTTATATTTTTTCGACAGGAGTCAGATTTACCGCGTTATTTCTCGACAAAAGCCTTTTCAATAACAAAATGACCCGGCTCGTTCATATTGCCTTCCTTCCCGCCCCACTCAAGCAGCATCGCACGGGTATCGGCAATCATTTCGGGATTACCGCAAAGCATGAAACGGTCATTTTCCAGGGTCGGTTTTTCCATCCCCAGATCTTCATAAATCTTGCCCGATGCCATCAGTTCGGTAATCCGGCCCTGATGGGTAAATTCTTCGCGGGTTACCGTCGGGTAATACAACAGCTTTTGCTGCACTTCCTCGCCGAAAAACTCGTTATGGGGCAATTCATTATGAATGAATTCCTGATAGGCCAGTTCGCGCACTTCACGGCAGCCATGAACAAGAATAACTTTTTCATAACGTTCATAGGTTTCATAATCGCGAATGACGCTCATGAACGGGGCAAGTCCGGTCCCGGTTGAAAGCAGCCACAGGTTTTTACCCGGCAACAAATTGTCGTGGATAAGCGTCCCGGTCGGCTTGCGCCCGACCAGAATTTTGTCCCCAACCTTGATATGTTGCAAACGCGAGGTCAAAGGACCGTTCGGAACCTTGATCGAAAAGAATTCCAGCTCTTCATCATAATTGGCACTGACCATCGAATAGGCGCGCAACAGCGGCTTGCCTTCGACTTCGAGTCCAATCATGGCGAACTGACCATTCAGAAACCGGAAGCCCGGATCCCGCGTGGTTTTAAATGTGAACAGGGTGTCCGTCCAGTGATGGACGTAAGTGACGGTTTCTTCGTTAAAATTGCTAGCCATAGTGCTGGATCAATCCGTTTCGACAGAAGCTTTCAATCAGACCGTGGCGGGAAAGAAATTCACGGTTCCCGGCACAGTATGGATGCCAAGTTGCGGCGATTTAACATCAATCTGCCGTATATCGCAAGAAAACATTCAAGTTCTGTGTATTTTTATCAAATTCAACTTTGATCTATATCAAATTTGTGTAAAATATTGTCTGACAATATTGCTATCCATATCAACCAAACCTGCACTGCAATATGTAACCCACCCCGCCCAAAGGCAAGCCAAACACCGCTTTGGGGACCAGCAAAACCGGAAAAACACCCATGCCCGTGCAGAACAACGCCCCTGCGGTACAACAAGTATGCCATGCCATTACCCGGGCCATTCGGGACGGGCGACTGGCCCCCGGACAACGCCTGACAGAGGCCGAATTTACCCAAAAGCTGTCTGTAAGTCGCCCCACCGTACGCGAGGCCTTTCGCCAGTTATGCAGTGACGGATTGCTTCTGTCCGAACCCCATCGTGGTGTGAGTGTACGGCAACTGACCCGGCGTGAACTTGATGATCTGTTCGTTATTCGCGCCACGCTGGAGGCACTGGCAGTCCGTCTGGCCGCCCCTGCCCTGCAATCGGCCCCGGCAGAGCTGATCCGCATTCAGGACGCCCTGGACCAGGCACAGCGCACCGCCGACCTTACAGAGATGTCGCGTCATAATCTCGCATTCCACCAGCTATTTGCTGAAACCAGCGGCAACACCCTGTTGCAATCGCTGCTGCATCGTCTGACCAATTCCGTATACTGGTTGCAATTTCGGGTGCTGGTTGCCGATGACAAAGTATTGCACAGCAATAGCCAGCATCAGGAAATTACCGCCGCGATCCTTGCGGGGAACGCCAAAACAGCAGCGGACATCATGGCAGCCCATATCGACCAGACCCGCCTTTTGGTTCAATCGCTCGACGATTTCTATTTCGCCCCGCCGTTATAAGGCCCCAGCCCGACCAACACCTGCTGCCCCGATATTCACAGACGATAGCAGTTCCTGAAACAGCAGCAATTAGCAGAGGGAGCCAAAGCCTGTGCGCCAGCCCGGCAAACCCTTGCCGGACGCCAAAGGCGTTATACCGGCCATAGTGCCATTTATGCGCCACCTGATGATTTCCCCATCGCGATAACAATTGCCAGAATTACCATTGCAACAGAACTAATTGCATGTCGCATCAAACCCTGTAAAATTGTCTGACAAAATTAACTGACAATTTTACAGGGTTTGTTATGTCTGCGTCCGCACCGATCACTGCCTATCGCCCCATTCCCCTACCCGATTATCAGGAAAAACCTTTGGATCAGATGCGGGCCGATGCGCACGCCTTTTACGACGACATCCGCACCCGTCACACCATTCGCGAATTTTCCGACCGGCCAGTACCGCGTGATATCATTGAAACCTGCCTGCGGGCTGCGGGCACGGCCCCCAGCGGGGCCAACCATCAGCCGTGGCATTTTTCGGTTATTGGCAATGCCGACATGAAACGTAAAATTCGCCACGCCGCCGAAGAAGAAGAACGGGCCTTTTATGCCGGGCGCGCCGGGGACGAATGGATACAGGCGCTGGCCCCCTTGGGCACGGATGACAGCAAACCGTTTCTGGAAGTTGCCCCGTGGCTGATTTGCATTTTTGGTGAACGCAAAAGCAAATCAGCCGATGGCGAAATACGTAAGAACTATTACGTTCCCGAATCCGTCTCCATCGCGACCGGCTTTCTGATCGCCGCCCTGCATCGCGCCGGTCTTGCCACCCTGACCCACACCCCGAACCCGATGAGCTTCCTAAGCGAGATTTGCGGCCGCCCGGCACATGATAAACCCTATATCCTGCTGGTCACCGGGTACCCGGCGGCAAATGCAACAATTCCCGAACATGCCACATTCAAACGGGATCTGGACGATATTGCGACATTCTTTTGATGCTGCAAAAACTCGTTTCAAACTGCACCGGCCAAAACCGGCCCGCAAAACACCGGATGGATGGGCGGACGGGCATTTTAAAAGCCCGTGCTTTCCCCAATAAACCGTTCGCATAGAACTGAAGATATCAAGCAGATTTCAATAAAAAGGCACGATCCGCTAACGGATCGTGCCTTCTATATTCTGCTTGATACCTATGGGGGATCAACAAAACCACCCCAAAAGCTGCAAGGCCCGTTATCAATTACCGTAATTGATGGCCAATTGGCAGCACAAGGCGCACACGCAAACCACCGCCCGGTGCATCTTCCAGCAAAACTTCGCCGCCATGCCCACGGGCAGAGTCGCGTGCAATGGTCATGCCCAGGCCAACACCGCCAGTCGCCTGATTACGCGATTCCTCAAGCCGGAAAAACGGTTTGAAAACGTCCTCCCGTTTATCGGCCGGAATACCGGGGCCATCATCATCAAAGATAATTTCAAAGTCATTGCCACGCCGCCCCGCCCGGATCGACAGGTTGGCGGCATATCGCCCGGCATTGCCAATAATATTGGCAACACAGCGGCGAACAGACTGGCGGCGCAGTTCCATCATCTGGTTATCTTCGATATGCAAATCTATCTGCTGGCCATCCCGCAGGGCCTCGCCCACAAGGTCGGTCAGTAATTTGCCAATATCGGTTTCAACGGCCTGCTCACCTTCCTCGCCGCGGGCAAATGCCAGATAGGCATCGACCATGCGCTCCATATCGAGCACGTCCTGCTTAAGCGCATCTACCCCCGGCGACATGCCCTGCATCGCCAGTTCCAGCTTCATGCGCGTTAAGGGCGTGCGCAAATCGTGCGAGACCCCGGCCAACAGGGCCGTTCGTTGTGACAAATGACGATGGATACGATCGCGCATCGATATAAAGGATGCTGCGGCAAGCCGCACCTCAGACGCCCCTTCAGGTTTGAACTCGTCGACATTTACACCACGCCCGAACTGGTCGGCCGCCTTGGCAAGGCGGCGGATCGGGCGCACCTGATTGCGCATGAACAACACCGCAACCCCATATAAAATCAGGGCTGTGCCCGCGATCCACATAAAGAAAATATATGTGGTCGAGGTATAAAGGCGCTTGCGCGGGGCCACAATTGATAACACCCCGTCACGCAGTTGCACCCGAATTTCAAGTAAACGGTCATCTATTTCCAGATCAAAATAGAAAGGCCGGTCAAGGCGTTCCTTAAGGGCGGTAAACAATTCTTCCGATACCAGGCCATAAGGCGGTTCGGTGATTTGTTTTTCCAAAATGGCGTCGGGTTCAAAAACCACATCAAGCTGCATGCGGCGGCGCACATTGTCGACCAATGCATCAAAATGCGCCTGATCCGGATATTGGCCGATATAATCGACCACATAGGCAACATCCCCCGCCAAACCCCGGCTAAGCTGACGGGCAATAGTATCCCAGTGCCGTTCAAAGAAAATCAGCACCGTAACGATCTGCAACAAAAGCATTGGCGTCATCAGGATCAGCAAGGACCGGCCCAGCAAGCCTGTCGGCAGCAAAGATTTGATCCATCCGGAATAAGCGTTGCCCAAAACCGTCACCCTTTATCGATTTGATCGGTCATTAATCGCGTTCACTGCAATGCAGCAGTTCAATCTGTATAAAGGACATATCCCCGACCGCGTACTGTCTGCAAGTATCTTGGCTGTTTTGGGTCATCTTCAAGTTTGCGGCGCAACCGGGTTACCTGCACATCAATGCTGCGTGAAGCCGCAGGATCGCCGCTGCCGTTGCCTCCGATCAAATCAAAAAGCTGTTCGCGGGTTGTGGTTTGCCCGGTGCGTCGCGCCAGCGCCATTAACAAATCCTGTTCAGCTGTGGTCAGATAAACATGTTCGTCATCGCGTTGCAAAACCATGCGATCCATATCAAAACGGAAATCACCAAATGCCACCGCCGATATTTCCTGTGCGGGCGATATATCGGTTTCAGGCTGCACACTATAGCGGCGCAAAATCGCCTCTATGCGCAAAACAAGCTCGCGCGGTTCAAACGGCTTTGCCAGATAATCATCGGCACCGGCTTCCAACCCTGCAATCCGGTCTTCGGTTTCGGACAGTGCGGTTAACATCATGATCGGCACTGTCATGCCCCGGTCACGCAACGATCTTGCCAGGTCCACACCGCGTTCGCCGGGCATCAAAACATCGATCACCAGCAAATCAAATTCCAGCCCCTCAAGCCGGGCCCGGGCTTCTTGCGCGTCCCGGGCAACGGTTACCATGAAACCGTTTTCCCCCAGATAGCGCTTTAGCAAATCGCGCAACCTGTCATCGTCATCCACCACCAGAATATGCGGCGACCCGATTTCGTCCATTCACTTCACCTTGTCGTATCTGCCATATCAACAGTGCCATATCGATAGGTATGAACCAATGCCACCCCATGCCCGATACGCAACAATATACCCCTGAAACCGGCACCGGCAAAACATCCGGCACAGGGGGCCAAACCCGCCCCTGGCAAAAGGAAGCCTAACCCTGACGCCGTCGCAACCCGTTTGGCAAAAATTCATCATCAAAGCGCGCACGGTCACTGGCACCGAGCATTCCCAGCATCACCTTGCGGAACCCTTCGACTGCTTCTGCCCCGGCTTCGCGATAGGCATTGGCAATCAGGGTGCGCTGATTTTCCGATAGCTTGCGTTCAAGTTCCTCGCCTTTTTCCGTCACGGTCAAAAGGCGCTGGCGACGATCCTGCACACCGGTTTTCTGCTCGATAAAACCTTCGCGTACCAATTGGCTTAGCACGCGTGACAGCGATTGTTTGGTGATTTGCAAAATCGCCAGAAGATCGCTGACATTGATGCCGGGATTGCGGCTGACGAAATGAATAACCCGATGATGGGCGCGCCCGAAATTATATTGCTCCAATAGCAAATCGGCTTCGGCCGTGAAATCACGATAGGCATAAAACAACAGTTCCATGCCCTGACGAAGCTCTTCCTCGCGGAGGAAAAGCGGATTGACCTTGCGTGTCGAGATATCTGCCATGCTGTTCCGTTATGTCAGTTATATTGACATATTAATCTATGAATGTTACTTCGGCTACATGTTTAGGGACATAAAGTTACGTTCAAGCGACCCTTTTAAATGGAATTTGGCAAA
This sequence comes from Thalassospira sp. MCCC 1A01428, assembly GCF_002115825.1. Classification (GTDB taxonomy): domain Bacteria; phylum Pseudomonadota; class Alphaproteobacteria; order Rhodospirillales; family Thalassospiraceae; genus Thalassospira. The sequence goes on from NZ_JFJZ01000003.1 coordinate 226,560, forward strand.
TGACGACTCCCACCTTTGATAACCGCGACGGTTTTATCTGGTTTAACGGCGAACTCAAACCCTGGCGTGACAGTACCCTGCACGTCCTGAGCCATGCGCTGCATTATGCCAGTGCTGTGTTTGAAGGGGAACGTGCTTATAACGGTAAAGTTTTCAAACTGGCCGAGCATGGCGAACGCCTGATCAAATCGGGCAAAATCCTTGATATGACCATTCCCTACAGTTCAACCGAACTTGACGCAGCCGTGATGGAAACGCTCAAAGCCAACAACATTGTTGATGGTTATGTGCGCCGCATCGCATGGCGCGGTAGCGAAATGATGGGTGTTGCCGCCCAAACCACCAAAATCAATGTTGCCATCGCCACCTGGCAGTGGCCCAGCTATTTCAAACCCGAAGAACGCCTGAAAGGCATTCGTCTGGACCTGTCAAAATGGGCACGCCCGGCACCGAACACCGCGCCAACCGATGCCAAGGCCGCCGGCCTTTACATGATTTGCACCCTGTCCAAACATGAAGCCGAGCGCAAAGGCTATGCCGATGCCATGCTGCTTGATTATCGTGGTCATGTTGCCGAAGCCACCGGCGCCAATGTGTTCTTTGTCAAAGAAGGCAAACTCCACACCCCGACCCCGGATTGCTTCCTGAACGGCATTACCCGCCGTACCGTGATCGATCTGGCCAAGGCCCATGGCATCGACGTCATTGAACGCACCATTCTGCCAGAAGAAATGGCGGAATTTGAAGAATGCTTCCTGACCGGCACCGCCGCCGAAGTCACCCCGGTTTCCGAAATCGGCCAGTATAAATTCACCCCCGGCCAGATTTCCAAAACCCTGATGGAAGACTATATGGCGCTGGTGACCGGGCAAAAAGAAGCCGTCGCCGCCGAATAATTCTGCCAAATTCCATTCGGCCAAAGCCCGACGCTTACACCGTCGGGCTTTTTCCTTGTCTGCACGGGGTTATGAAACACGCCAGTGCCCTCAACTCGCCACGGGATCCGGGCCAACATACACCGCGCGTGGCCGTATCAATTGCCCCTGGCGTCGCTGTTCAAGTGCATGGGCAATCCAGCCAACCGACCGCCCCAGCGCGAAAACACAAAATGCCGCCCCTTCGGGTAAACCAAGATAACGCCGCATCGCCACCAGCGCGAAATCGATGGAAGGTGCCTTGCCGGTCAAGGTGCCCATGGTCTCGACAATTTCATTTGCAAAATCAAATTGCGGCAGGATCGCTGCCAGCAGGGCGTTGGCCCGTACATCCCCTGCCGGATAAAGCGGATGACCAAAACCCGGAAATTCAACACCTGCTGCCAACTGACGCCGCATATGCAAGGCCATGTTGTGCGGATCAATCGCCAGCCAGGCGGTTTCGATCCGCTCGGTCATGCCACCATGTCGACCACCACTTAACGCCGCCAGACCGCCAATAATCGCCATCCGTAAACTGGCCTGGGTCGAGGCGACACATCTTGCCGTGAAACTTGAGGCATTCAATTCATGATCAGCGCACAGAACAAGCGCCTGGCGCACCAAATCCGCCCCAACCGCATCCAGCCCCCACGCCGTCGCCAACTGAACATGTAAAGGATGATGATCCGGACTGCGCCCCGTGACACAGGCAAACAAGGCGCCTAACAACGTTGCCGCACCCGTGGCAAGGCGGGCTTCATCACGCTGCCAAATGCCCGTTTCACCATCTTCCGATGTGATAGCAAACAACGGCAACAGCGCCTCAATCACCGGGATTTTTGCATAGTGGGTTTTTAACTGGTGCCAGCCATCAGGCAAAACCAAAGGCTGAATTTCCGCCTCTGCGGATCGCGGCAGATCCCACAGCAAACTGGCAACATCCTCCAGAGTGGCCCGTTCTGACAAATCAACAGCGTTATTACTGCGATAATAAAGCTGCCCGTCCCGAATTAACGTGATCGCCGATTCGAGAACAGGCGTCCCCCAATCCAGTGTTGATTTGGCAATATCAACCGGTTTGCGCCCGCGTCGGCGTTTGCCCGCCAGTTCGGTAACATCGTCACGCGCATAGCGGTTACGGCGGCTATCACCATCGGTGGGATGTGCCCGCAAAAGCCCGCGGCTGACATAGGCATACAGCGTTGCACGCGACACACCTAACTGATCGGCGGCCTCTTCTGCGGTGATGAAATATGATGTTTCAGGGTGTTGGTTTTTCATCGTCAATATACATTGATTTATATAATCAATATTGACGATATATTTAAAATGGCCTGCTGTATAGCCCTGATTGACAGGCAAGGAGGCCGCAATGGCACACACATTTTCCTTCGACGGTTTTGTGGACGAAATCTGGCATGCTCTTGATGGTGATCCGGCGTTTTCACCGGCCATTAAACAGACAAGCCCCGGCGCGCTACCCTCGGCCTTCGCCGTGACCGATCTGGCCACAGCATCCATTGCCACGGCGGGACTAGCCATCGCCGAATTGGCCGGCCTTCTGCAACACAAAGATACTCACCCGCCGCAAGCCGACATGCCCACCAATATTCCGCAAGTCCGCGTTGACAGACGGCTTGCCTCGGCTTGGTTTTCATCGAGCTATCGTCCCGTCGGCTGGACGCCCGCACCGACCTGGAATGCCATTGCCGGGGATTATCAAGGCGAGGACGGCTGGATCCGTCTGCACACCAATGCCCCCCATCATCGCAAAGCCGCCCTTGCCGTGCTTGGCATCGCGCCGTGCGATGCAAACCGGGAAACCGTTGCTGCCACGGTTGCAAACTGGCCGATCAATGCCCTTGAAACCGCGATTGTCGAAAAAGGGGGCTGTGCTGCCGCGATGCGTTCCATTCGCGAATGGCAAACCCATCCTCAGGGACTGGCTCTCTCCAATGATCCGCTGATACATGTTACCAAAACAACAAACTTGCCCGCGCCCAAAACACCTGGCACGTCACAGTACGGTTTAAGCGGTTCTGTCGAACGTCCACTGGCCGGGGTCCGGGTTCTCGATCTGACGCGGGTTTTGGCCGGGCCTGTTGCCACCCGGTTTCTTGCCGGGTTTGGGGCCGACATTTTACGAATTGATCCCCCCGAATGGGACGAACCCTCAGCCCTCCCCGATGTGGCCCTGGGCAAACGGTGCGCACGACTTGATTTGCACGAAGATCATGATCGGGACCTGTTTCGCACGCTTTTGGCTAAGGCGGATATTCTGGTTCATGGTTATCGCGCGGACGCACTTGATCATCTGGGATTTGGAAGCGAGGCGCGACGCGCCCTTAATCCCGGCCTGATCGATGTTGCCCTGAACGCCTATGGCTGGCGCGGACCATGGCAATTTCGGCGCGGCTTTGACAGTCTGGTTCAGATGAGCAGCGGCATCGCCGACGCAGGTATGCAGACATATAAATCCGATCGCCCCCGTCCCCTTCCCGTACAAGCCCTTGATCATGCGACTGGTTACATTCTGGCCGCCTGCGCGATACGCGGCGTGATCGAACGCCACCGTAATGGACACGTCCATCAATACCGCACCTCGCTTGCGCGCGTAGCCGCATTGCTGTGCCAGCACCGCGCAAAGGCCGACTTTAAGTCCCCCTCAAACAGCTCATTTTCTGAACTTGGGGATGCAGATTACAGGCAAGCTGTTGAACAAACAGGCTGGGGAAAAGTGCAAAGGCTGCTGCCACCACTGGAAATCGACGGGGTCTCAATTGGCTGGACCATCCCGGCCAAACACCTCGGCTCCAGCCCACCGCAATGGTAATCCGCAGCGATGCCTCATAAATATACAAGGCCTGTTTGAAACAGGCCTTGTATCGAATTTAACATTTATCGCCGCGTCCCCTAGGGCCAGTTCGCCATAGGGGGCAATGACATCAGGATCGCTTCGGTATTGCCACCGGTCATCAGGCCAAAACGTGTTCCCCGGTCATGCAACAGGTTAAATTCAACATATCTGCCGCGTTTAACCAGTTGTGCCTCGCGCTGGTCCATCGACCAGTCATCGTTGTAATGACGTTCAACCAACCTGGGATAAACATCCAGAAATGCCTTTCCGACATCCCTGGTAAAGGCAAAATTGGCATCCCAGTCATCTTCCAGATAATCGTAAAAAATGCCGCCAACACCGCGGGCTTCGTTGCGATGCGGCAGCCAGAAATATTCGTCGCACCATTTTTTAAAGCGATCATAATAATCTTCGCCATGCGCATCACAGGCAGCCTTAAAGGCACCGTGAAAATCGCCGGTATCAGCATCATCGGGGAAAACCGGGGTAAGATCGGCCCCACCGCCAAACCACGCCTTTGACGTCACAATATGGCGGGTATTCATATGCACGGCAGGCACCAGCGGCGAACAGGGATGTGCCACCAGTGAAATACCCGCCGCCCAAAAATTGGGATTTTCATCCGCACCGGGAATTTCCTTGCGGAATTTTTCGGAAAATTCACCATGCACCGTTGAAATATTAACGCCGACTTTTTCAAATACCCGGCCCCGCATGACCGACATTTCACCGCCCCCCTGGCCTTCTCCGCGTTCCCAGCGTGTCCGCTCGAAGCGTCCGGCAGGGCGATCGGCCAGCGGGCCGGCATAGCTGTCTTCAAGCTGTTCAAACCGGGCGCAGATTTGGTCGCGCAAGGATTTAAACCAGTCGGCGGCCTGTGATTTATGGCGTTCTGTTTGACGTGCGGTTTCGTCGGTCATTCAGGGGTTCCCGGAAAACTGTGGGTTTGACGCATGGCTTCACCCAAGGTCATAGCTGCGGCCATGGCGACATTCAAGGACCGCATTCCCGGCTGCAACGGAATAACAACACGGGCATCGGCACTTTCATGCACCTGGTCTGGCACGCCGCGGCTTTCGGCACCCAGCATCAAAATATCGTCGGGGCGAAATTCAAAATCACAATAGGGCACAGCCCCCTTCGTCGTCATCAACACCAGACGACCGGGCAAGGCCCCCGTCTGGCGGGCTTCTTCAAAGGCCTGCCAATCGGCATGGCGGTGATATTGGGCGGCATCAAGATAATCCATCCCGGCCCGTTTCAGACTGGCAGATGTCAGCAGGAAACCACATGGTTCGATAATATCGACACCAACCCCCAGGCAGGCCGCCATACGTAAAATGGTGCCGGTATTTTGGGGAATATCAGGTTCGAACAGGCAAATTCTCATGATTGATCAACAGACTCGCGCAATTTTGTGTAAATCCGTCCGAAAAAATGTTACCAAAAGTTTCATAGCGTTACAGGAGTTTCCCGCTTCTGGAACCGGACTTTAACTTAAGCTGCTTGTTATAGCGGGTATCTGAAACCGGTACCAGCGCTAGGAAAAGCCTTGTTTGCCGTAGGGTTTTTATAATGCTTCCAAAACCACAGCGTTTATTAATACGCACCTTTCCCGCCAACTTCTCCTTAACAAAGACCATTATTGTTAGTATACGAAATTCGATTCAGGCCTGAAGGCCACGGGGACAGATAACTTTTTTCAATTTGAAATAAGTCAATGATCCCTGCGGTAAATTCAGGCATTCCGCATGCCTGTTTTGGGGGCAGAAAGAGGAATACATCATGTCGCAAACGGTGCAATCATCCGGGGATAAGCCGGACGAGAACCGCAGGGATTTCCTGACCCTTGCGACCACAGCTGTCGGTGTCGTTGGCACCGGTATGGCACTGTGGCCGTTCGTGGACAGCATGAACCCGTCCAAGGACGTTCTGGCGCTGGCCTCGGTCGAAGTTAACCTGTCCAATATAGCCGTCGGTCAGGCCATCAAGGTCATGTGGCGCGGTAAACCCGTATTTATCCGCCATCGTACCGAACGGGAAATCAAAGAAGCTGAAGACGTGGCATTGAACCAGCTGGTCGATCCCGAGACCGACGATGCCCGTGTGAAGAAAAAAGAATGGCTGATTGTCGTCGGCGTTTGCACCCACCTGGGCTGCATCCCGATGGGAACCGCAACCGGGGAACCACGCGGGGACTTCGACGGCTGGTATTGCCCGTGTCACGGGTCGCACTATGACAGTTCAGGTCGTATCCGCAAGGGTCCGGCACCGAAGAACCTGCATGTGCCGACCTATACCTTCCTCACCGACACGTCGGTCAAGATCGGCTAAGGGAGTGTAAGATGAGCGCGCCTGTATGGAATAACAAAGTGGTAAAGTGGGTCGATGATCGTCTTCCGATCATATCGATGGTGCATCATGCCGCTTATGAATATCCGACACCGAAAAACCTGTCCTATATGTGGAACTTTGGTTCCCTTGCCGGTTTTGTTCTGGTGACCATGATCCTTTCGGGGATCTTTCTGGTGATGAACTATACGCCGCATGCCGACATGGCATTTGATTCCGTTGAACGCATCATGCGTGACGTGAATTATGGCTGGCTGATCCGCTATTTGCATGTCAATGGCGCATCCATGTTCTTCATCTGCGTCTATATCCACATTTTCCGTGGTCTTTATTACGGGTCATACAAAGCCCCGCGTGAAGTTCTGTGGTGGATCGGCATCCTGATCCTGCTCGCCATGATGGCAACGGCATTCATGGGCTACGTTCTGCCCTGGGGCCAGATGTCTTTCTGGGGTGCAACGGTTATTACCAACCTGTTTTCTGCCTTCCCGGTGATTGGCGATCCGCTGGTGACCTGGCTTTGGGGCGGTTTCTCGGTTGGCAACCCGACGCTGAACCGCTTCTTCTCACTGCATTACCTGCTGCCGTTTGTCATTCTGGGCCTTGTTGTCCTGCATGTCTGGGCGTTGCATGCGGTACGGTCAAACAACCCGACCGGCGTTGAAATCAAAACCCCGCAGGACAGCATTCCTTTCCATCCCTATTACACGATCAAGGATCTGTTCGGGATGGGCGTGTTTTTGATCATCTATCTGTATTTTGTGTTCTTCGCGCCAAACTTCTTTGGCGAGCCGGACAACTACATTATGGCGAACCCGTTATCGACCCCCGCACATATCGTGCCGGAATGGTACTTCCTGCCATTCTACGCGATCCTGCGTTCGATCGATTTCGAATTCCTTGGCATTCCGGCAAAACTGCTGGGCGTGCTGGCAATGTTTGCCGCGATCATTGTTCTGTTCGTTATTCCCTGGCTTGATACATCAAAAGTCCGCAGCTCGCGGTTCCGTCCGGTTTACAAATGGTTTTTTGTCATTCTGGTCATTGATTGCTTCATTCTGGGTTATTGCGGTGCGAAATCGCCAGCCGATCCGTTCATGGGCCTGCACGGGCTTCAGGTGATTACAGTGGGCCAGTTGGCGACATTGTATTACTTCCTGCACTTCCTGGTTGTGATGCCTGTGGTTGGCAAAATGGAACGCCCCAAACCGCTGCCGGCAAGTATCAGCGAATCTGTCCTCAAGGGAGGTGCAAATGCGTAAATTTGCTCTCACCGCAATTGCTGCTGCATTCGCGCTGACCGCTTTTGCCAACAATTCAAAGGCATCTGAAGGTGTGGTTCCGCCTGCAATGGACTGGAGCTGGCAGGGCCTGTTTGGCACCTATGACCGTGCGCAACTGCAACGCGGTTTCCAGGTGTTCAAAACGGTCTGTGCAAGCTGCCACAGCATGCGGTATCTCGCATTTCGCAATCTGGAAGGCATCGGTTTTAACGATGACCAGATCAAGGCGATTGCTGCGGAATATGAAGTCCAGGACGGCCCCAATGACGATGGTGAAATGTTCACCCGTACGGCAAAACCGTCTGACCACTTCCCGCACCCGTTTGCCAATGACAAGGCAGCTGCCGCTGCCAATGGCGGGGCAACACCGCCCGATCTGTCACTGATGGCAAAAGCCCGCCCGCATGGCCCGGATTACATCCATGCCCTGCTGACCGGCTATGAAGAAGAGGCACCGGCCGGTGTCGAAATGGCTGAGGGCAAGTATTACAACCATTACTTCGCCAGCCATCAGATTTCGATGCCACCGCCCCTTTACGGTGATGACGTTGAATATACCGATGGTACGGAAGCAACCATTGATCAGGAAGTCCAGGACGTTACCGCGTTCCTGAACTGGATTGCCGAACCGGAGCTTGAAGCCCGCAAGGCAATGGGCATGAAAGTGCTGTTGTTCCTGATCGTGCTAACCGCGATGCTATATGCTGTAAAACGTAAAATCTGGGCCAAAATCGAACATTAATCTGTTTGGTTCCAACCCGTTATCAAAGGCCGCCGAAACAATTCGGCGGCCTTTTTATTTGCTTTTAATTTTTGCACGTCGTGATAGAGAGAAAACATCATCGAGCTAACAATAATATCATCGTGCCTGCGAGCTGAAATATGATGGTTGCTCACCGTTCGCCACCGACATATCTGATGTCCGCCATCACATGCCACTGGCCCCCACCACCTTGCTGCTGGATGCTGTTTATGCTGCTGGACCAATATGGCCTGTATCTGATTGCCGTTCTAATCGCTGTTCTTACACCCGGCCCGGCTGTGATGCTGGGCATTACCAACAGCATCCGCCATAACCTGACCACATCGATGGTCGGGGCATTGGGTTGTGTGACGGCAACCGGGTTAATGGGGGCACTTTCGGCTATGGGGCTGGGGGCCATGATTATGACATCGGCGATCCTGTTTGATGTTATTCGCTTTGCCAGTGCCGCCTATCTGATCTGGCTGGGCATTAAAATGTGGAAAGCCAGCGGTAAGGTTGCAATGGATATTGCGCCAGATCACATCCCCGTTCATTCTGGCTACTTGCGCTGCTATATGCGCGGCTTTCTCATTTCGGCCAGCAACCCCAAGGCAATTGCCTTTTTTACCGCCCTGTTCCCCATGTTCCTGGACCCCAACGCCCCGCTGATGACGCAGTTTGCCGTCCTCGACACCACATTTATCATACTGTCGTTTTCATCGATCATGGGGTATTCAATGCTGGCCGCACGCAGCAAGGATTTCCTGCTTGGCTCCGCGCGCAAATGGTTTGACCGGGTTGCCGGCAGCATTTTTGTCAGCTTCGGCCTGGCGCTTGCCGCCAGCCACCGGTGATTTGCACGTGCCGGAATCCGGTATCAGTATATCCGGTAACTCTGCAATATCTGGTCGATAACACCATCCTTGTGCATTTGCATCAGCACCGCATCCAGTGCCCTGGCAAATTCATCGCGATAAGGCCATTTATCCGCGTCAAACGGCGCATAGGCAATGGCCCCCTGATGGGCCCCCAAAACAGCCGTTTCCACAATTTTCCCGGCAAGGTCGGCACGATCAAACCCAAGTTCCGCCAAAGCGGTTGCCGTTGCCTGCCGATCATTGACATAACAGTCAATCCGCCCGGCAAGCAGACGCTTTAAATTGATCCCGGTGCTATGGGCTTCTTCAAGGGTAACCTCGTGCAGGCGCGCCATCTCAAACAAATCTTCGCCCACCAGCTTATAGCCCGAGGTATTGCCAAACCGTGCGCCGATATAATCAAACGGATAATCGGTCAAAACCCGGTTACGAGCAAACTGGTCTGTGCATATCACCACAACAGATTCGTCTAGAATTGGAACTGAATACCGATCCACCCAGCTTCGTTTCGGGTCCAGATACGGCGGATAAAACGCCATGATCTCGCCCCGCTGCAACATCTCAATACCGCGTTTGAATGGTACCCCGGCAAATTCGATATCATACTGGGGCAACCGTGCCGCTGCGTGACGCAAAATATCGGTATAGGCCCCCGTCATGACCGCCCCGGTCAAATAGGCATAGGGTGGATCATTTTCCTCGCCATATAAAACGATATGCCGACGCGTACCGCCAATGTCGTTCGCGGTCTGACTTTGCAACAAGGGTTGAGACGGAGAACGGCGACCGGTCTGAGCCCACACCGGCCCGGATCGTATTAGAACAATTCCAGAAAATAAAATTGCGGCAAGCGCAAAGCGCATCGACATAACGATGTCCGAACCAATGATCAATGATGGGGAAAGCGGCGCCTGAAATAACAGCAAAGCCCGGTCATGACCACTGCGATAGACGAAACCGAGACATGCACAACCATAACGCTCTGTGCGGTGATATTTGCATAAACCGCATTATATTCAGGGCAAAACGGCCTTGAACCTTACCACCATAATCAAAACGGAGCAAAAGCCCCACTGGCAACAGGAAGGCATGAGCAATCCTGCTGCTTTAACGAAGCAAGGATGCCTCGCCATTTCTGATCCCGGCCATTTTTAACCCCGTTATCACGCCCGGGTTAAAAGCCATCGGTCCCTGCCAGGTTTAAAATTGTGACTGATCCGTCACCGAGGCCGCATCATCTGTTGTGTTTTCAGGGTCAGTATGCCGGTCATTGTTATTGCCAACATGGTTGCCATCGACCGGGCGCATTGGTGGCACGGTAACCGGAATATGCACCAGCCGCCTTTTATGTTGCGGTGTCCCGGTGCTGGCATAAAGCTGCTTGCCTGCCTCGACAATACTGACACCGGCAAAGGCCTTGAACAGACGTGACCCGACATTTTCAATACCTTGCGACCAACGCAGCAAAAACCGGCTTCGCGTCGGGGGTAAAAACAGCGCCCGGCTATGTTGCACGGGCAAAAACATGTTTTCCCGCATCAGGTTTTGAAGCTGGCTGACAGTATAAGGGTGCCCAAAACCAAACGGCGTATTTTCCGACCAGCTCCATAACGAGCTGCGGTTTGGTGTTAGCACCACAATACGGCCATTTGGCGTTAGCACACGCCAGCATTCACGCATCAGGCGGCGCTGCGAGTCGGAATGTTCCACCAGATGCACCAGCAAAATCCGGTCAACCGAACTATCGGGCAGCGGCAACATGGTTTCTTCGGTCAGGGCGACACGGTTGGCTTCGCCAGCCGGCCAATGCACACAGCCCTGCGGGGCGGGCATAAATGCCATCACCCGTTCGGCTTCGCCCAAAAACGGCCGTAAATACGGCGTGGCATAGCCAAACCCAAGCACACGCATGCCCCGCACATCCGACCACATCAGGCGCAACCGGCGGCGAATAAGCCGGCGGGCGGCCTGACCCAGGCTGGTAGCATAAAACCGGTGTAAATCGACAACATCCTGACGCATGGTCAAACCCTATCATTGTCCGGCGATTGCGCGAAACAAATTGCAGCGCAATTGTTTCCTTGCCACCACCCTGTTAGGCTTTGGCATATTTTCAAACAAATGAGGCCAAAAATGTCGGCAGGTGACATCATCCTGATCCCGAACCGGTCAGACAATTACATTTATCTGCTGCGCTGCGCCACAAGCGGCGTTACCGCCGTCATAGACCCCGGCGATGCCGCCCCGGTGATTGACGAACTGGCAAAGCACGGCTGGCAGCTTGATACCATATTAAACACCCATCATCATAATGACCATGTGGGTGGCAATGCCGAGCTTAAGGAAAAGTTCGGGGCAAAAATTATTGGCCCCGCCGCCGAAGCCGATAAAATTGGCGGACTGGATGAAACCGTTGCCGAAGGCGACACCGTTAAGGTCGGCGAGCTTGAAGCCGACATATATGATGTACCGGGCCATACCGCCGGGCATATCGCCTTTTATTTCCCGGCAGTTTCGGCCCTGTTTTCCGGCGACAGCCTGTTTGCACTGGGCTGTGGTCGCCTGTTTGAAGGCACAGCCGAACAAATGTGGCATTCGCTGATCAAATTTCGCACCTTGCCGGTCGAAACCCGGCTTTATTGCGGTCACGAATACACCCTGACCAATGCTCGCTTTGCCCTGACGATTGAGCCGGAAAATGCCGCCCTTCAGGCACGCGTCAGCGCCGTTGAAACCCTGCGCAAGGCAAACCGTCCCACCATTCCCTCTACTCTTGGGGAAGAAATCGACACCAACCCGTTTTTACGGGCCGATGTCCCGCTGGTTGGTGAAGCCCTGGGGATGTCAGGTGCGCCCGCCGAAATTGTCTTTACCGAAATTCGCTATCGAAAAGATAATTTTTAGCAATTCTGTGCGGGCGTGTCGGGGGATCATCCCTCGACCTGCTTGAACAACACGTTCTGGTCCAGCAAATAACGTGAAAACAGCGGCAGGCTGGCAGCACCAATTGCACGCGCACCATTGCCAACCACCCCGGGTTCTACCCGGGGCATGGCGATGCCTTGCAAATCCAGCCCGGTAACGGCATCGCGAATCGCGGCGACCACGCGGTCGCGCACATAGGGGGGGAAGCCGCCATCAACAATGACGGTTTCAAAATCGATCACGGAACAGACCGATGTTATCGCAACAGCCAGACTGCGGGCAGCCTGGGCAATCCAGAGGTCAAGCTGCGGGCCAATATCGCCCCAGCTTTCCGGGTCGCGCCATAACTGGTCAGGGTTGATACCGTCCGCATTAAGCATTTCTTCCAAAACAAATAACGATGCCTGATCAATCAATTGCGACGGGTTACCGGCCCTGTCCCCCACTGGCATGGACCCGAACGCCCCGGCATTTCCCGTGCGCCCGGCATAAACGGCCTGGTTTAAAACAACCCCGCCCCCGATAAATGAACCGATAAAAAAATAGGCAAAATCGGCGTAATTGGCACCTTGGCCAAACACCAGTTCAGCGCCGCAGGCGGCAGTGGCATCATTTTGTAAAAACACCGGAAACGAAACGATTTCGCCAATATCTTCGACCAGGTCAATATCGCGCCAGGCATTCATGTCCTGTTCCGGGGCGCCCATTTCATCAACCCAGTTCCACAGTTCGAATGGCGCAGCAATACCCAGCCCGGCAATGCGGGCACGCTGAACCGGCGTCATTTTCGCAACAAGGCTGTCAATCGCAGTTCGCACAAACTGGCGAATGGTTTCCGGCGTTGGGTATTTATAGGTTTCAATACGCCGTTCACGTACCGTACCGACAAAATCCATCCATACCAGATCAGCACTGCGCCGCCCGATCTTAAGGCCAAATGAATAGGCCCCATCGGGATTAAGGGCCATGGGCACCGACGGTTTTCCGACCTTGCCACGCACGGGATCACCGCGCATCAAAAGCCCGTCCTGCTCTAGCGCGCGAATAATAACCGATGCGGTTTGCGCCGATAACCCGGATAAACGGGCGATATCGGCCTTGGACAAACCCGCAGTGCGCCGCACCAGCGATAGCAACAATCGTTCGTTATAAGCACGCACCCGTATCTGATTTGCACCACCGCCATGCGGTCCGGCATAAACCGGCACAGCACCGCTCGGATCAGCGCCGGGGCTCTGACTTTCAGGCATATTGTGTCCTCCCATGCGGCACTTTCGCCTTTTTCATTATGGGATACAAGATCGTCAATTCTAATTAATAAATCAAATGGATTTATTAATTGACAGCGATTTGATTTTGGTGTGGTGTAGAGCCAGACAGCCCCATTCAAGGTTGCAAAAAATAGCAGCCACGGGCGTCGTCGAGGTCAATAATTGGCGAAATGCCGCTTAAATCAGGGAAATCCCTGGGAGGAAACAGATGAAAAAAGCACTTCTTGGCGCAACCCTTGGTGCGCTTGCCCTTTCGATTGCCGCCCTGCCGGTTCATCAGGCCAAAGCCGACGAAATTGGTGCCTGCCTGGTCACCAAAACCGACATCAACCCGTTTTTCGTGAAAATGAAAGAAGGCGCGACAGCCAAGGCAAAGGAACTGGGCATCAATCTTTCGACCTATGCCGGCAAAATTGATGGCGACCATGAAACCCAGGTGCAGGCGATTGAATCGTGCATCGCATCGGGTGCCAAAGGCATCATGCTGACAGCATCGGACACCAAGGCGATTGTGCCAGTGGTTAAAAAAGCCCGCGATGCCGGTATTCTGGTTATCGCGCTTGATACCCCGCTAGAACCGATCGATGCTGCCGATGCCACCTTTGCCACCGACAATTTCAAGGCAGGCGAACTGATTGGCGAATGGGCCAAGGCCAAAATGGGCGACAAGGCCGACGAAGCCAAAATCGCCTTTCTTGACCTTTCGGCAAGCGCGCCATCGGTTGATGTGCTGCGCGACCAGGGCTTTATGAAGGGATTTGGCATTGATATTAAAGACGAAAACAAAATTGGCGATGAAGACGATGACCGTATCGTCGGCCATGACGTAACCAGCGGCAACGAAGAAGGCGGCCGCAAGGCGCTTGAGAATTTGTTGCAGCGCGATTCCGGTATCAATGTGGTTTACACCATTAACGAACCGGCCGCCGCTGGGGCATATGAAGCCCTTAAATCCTTTGGCATGCAGGATGGTGTTTTAATTGTTTCGGTTGATGGCGGTTGCCCCGGCGTCGAGAACGTAAAAGACGGCGTTATCGGTGCCACATCACAGCAATACCCGCTTTTGATGGCATCCAAAGGAATCGAAGCCATCAAGGCATGGGCGGATTCGGGTGAAAAACCGAAAAACAGTGACGGCCTGAATTTTGTGAATACCGGCGTTAACCTGGTCACAGACCAGCCGGTAGACGGCGTTGAATCGATCAGCGTTAAAGAAGGCCTGGATCGCTGCTGGGGTTAATCCCGAACTGGTAGCAAAATGTTTCGGGGCGGGCACTGCCCGCCCCGAACCCGCACACCTAAATCCTTACCATGTCAAACGGCCCTGCCCCTGAAAACCGGGGGAACCAGCCAAAGCGCCCCGTGTCCCACACATCTGGCGCAGGCAAGATAACAGGGCCCCGGAGGAAGCGATGAGCGACGACACCCGTACGCCACGCAAGCAGCAGGAATTTGAAGACACATTGGGGCGCAGCGACAAAAATGTTGCAGCATTCACGCCACATAAACGCTCTTTTCTGCAATCAGCCCAGCATCTGTTGCATGGTCATCCCACAATGATCCCGGTCATTGTGCTGATTTTATCAATCATCATTTTTGGCGCACTGGCCGGACCCAAATTTTTCTCGCCGTTCAACCTGTCGCTGATTGTTCAGCAGGTATCAATTATTGGCATTCTGGCAGCCGCCCAAAGCCTTGTGATTTTAACCGCCGGGATTGATCTTTCGGTTGGTGCAATCATGGTTTTAATGTCGGTCGTGATGGGCCAGCTTGCCGTTTCAGCCGGCATCCCAACGCCGCTTGCCATCCTGATCGGTTTTGGCGGCGGTGCGCTGGCGGGCGGCATGAACGGCTTTCTCGTAACACGGATAAAGCTGCCCCCGTTTATTGTCACCCTGGGGTCATGGAACATTTTCTTTGCCCTTAACCTGTGGCTTTCAAATGCCCAATCCATTCGCAGCCAGACCCTTGATGAAATCGCCCCGCTGCTAAAACTGTTTGGTGAAACCATCGCCATTGGGGGCGCCCGGATTACCTATGGGTCCATCCTGATGCTGGCGATTTTTGCCGTTCTTTGGTTCATGTTGAACCATACCGCCTGGGGTCGGCATGTTTATGCCATTGGCGATGATAAGGAATCTGCCGAACTTTCCGGCATTCGCACCAACCGTACGCTGATATCGGTTTATATTCTGGCTGGTGTGGTATGTGCCATTGGTGGCTGGGCCTCAATCGGGCGTGTCGGGTCTGTTTCGCCACAAAGTTTTCAGGAAGCCAATTTGCAGTCCATTACCGCTGTGGTGATCGGGGGCATTTCGCTGTTTGGCGGACGTGGTTCCATTGCCGGGCCGTTGATTGGCGCGCTGATTGTGGGTGTGTTTAATTCCGGCCTGCGCATGGTTGGGGTCGATGTGCTGTGGCAGTTGTTTGCCATTGGCTGGCTCACCATCATTGCCGTTGCGATTGACCAGTGGATCAGAAAGGTATCGTCATGAACACGACATCTCCTTCCCCCCAGCCGGTTCTGTCCGGGCGTGGCCTGGTGAAACGTTATGGCCGAGTCACCGCCCTTGATAATGCTGATTTTGACCTTTATCCCGGCGAAATCCTGGCCGTGATTGGCGATAATGGTGCTGGCAAGTCATCCCTGATCAAGGCCTTGTCCGGTGCGATTTCGCTTGATGAAGGTGAAATTCGCCTGGAAGGCAAACCGGTTGATTTTTCATCACCAATGGATGCCCGTGAAGCGGGGATTGAAACGGTTTACCAGACACTTGCCCTCTCACCAGCCCTGTCGATTGCCGATAACATGTTTATGGGCCGTGAAATTCGCCGCCCCGGCTTTGCTGGCAAGTTCCTTAAAATGCTGGACCACCCGGCCATGCAACGCATCGCGCGTGAAAAACTTACCGAACTGGGCTTGATGACCATTCAAAACATCAATCAGGCGGTGGAAACCCTGTCGGGCGGGCAGCGCCAGGGGGTGGCAGTTGCCCGGGCCGCGGCCTTTGGTTCACGCGTGGTAATCATGGATGAACCCACCGCCGCCCTTGGCGTTAAGGAAAGCCGCCGGGTGCTAGAACTGATACAGGATGTGCGATCGCGCGGGATGCCGATTGTGCTGATTTCGCACAATATGCCCCACGTGTTTGAAGTAGCTGATCGCATTCACATTCACAGGCTGGGCAAACGCCTTTGCACCATCAAACCCGATGATTACACCATGTCAGATGCGGTTGCCTTCATGACCGGCGCACTTGAGGCCCCGGAAACATCAGCGGTCGCAACAGCCTGAAATACAAACCCGGAATTTCGGAATTTCCCCAGAAAAATGCATCACGACCTTGATCATATTGCTTCCCTTATTGCTGCCCGCCAGACGGAAAACACCCGTCTGATGGTGGCAATCGCTGGCGCCCCTGCTTCGGGCAAGTCAACCCTGTCCGAACGGCTTCATCACCATCTGGGGGGTGATGAAGCCGGGGTGGCCATCGTACCAATGGATGGTTTTCATTTTGATGATGCCATTTTACGCGCCCGTGGCGATCTGGCCCGCAAAGGGGCGCCGCACACATTTGATGTTGGCGGTTTTGCCCGCTGTCTTACCGCCCTGCGTGCCGATAACGATGATATTTATGTACCGGTTTTTGATCGCCAGCTGGAACTTTCACGCGGTTCCGCCCGGTGCATATCCCGTCATCACCGTACCGTCCTGATCGAAGGAAACTATCTGTTACTGGAACAATCACCGTGGAACAGACTTGCCCCGCTGTTTGATTTAACCCTGTTTCTTGATGTTCCCATTGCAACATTGGAACAACGCCTGATCACCCGCTGGATCGATCATGGTTTTGAGCACGCCATAGCAACCCGCCGGGCGCTTGATAATGACATCCCCAATGCCCGCCTTGTCCAAAGCCAAAGCAAAACGGCCGACCATACCTTGCCATCCGCAACCTGACCCCCGCCATCAATAGCCAAACCCGGCAGGCTTCAGTGCCGCATCAACCCGATGATCCAGTTCATCACTGCCCGCACATGGGCAAGATGGGCCATGTCCTGATGCACCAGCAACCAAACCTCGCGGTACGCTGTTACCTGGTACGGGTTTAACCGATGCAAACCGGAAACCTGGTCGCCGACACAGCCTGGTAACAAACAACAGCACTCTGCTTGCACGGCCATCTGCCCCATCATCGCCGACCGATTGGCCCGGCCAACAATGCGGCGACCTGCAAAATGCCGGTTTAGCCATTGCTGTTCCGGTTTGTCGGCAAACCCGTCCACCAGGTCAATCCAGTTTGACGTTGCCGGGTTCATGTCGGCACGGGTGCCATAAATGCCAAATTTTAGTGTACCCACCCGACGCGCACGAAACGCGCCGCTTTCCGGCCTTGCCAGACGAAGTGCCAAATCCGTTTCGCGCCGGGCAACATTGAGGTTGCGATTACCACCGCTAAGGTCAAGTTGCACACCGGGATGGCGATGGCAAAAATCGGCAAATGCCGGAACCAGCACCCCCTCAAGCAATGCATCCACCGCCGTGACCCGCACTGTTCCGGCAAGTTCGGCAAGTGCTGGCTGTGTATCGGGTTCCATCCCCATGAACCCGGCAACATTTGCTTCCATTTCCTGCGCCATTGCCAACAGGGAGGCGGCCTTTTGCGTTGGGGCCATACTGCCATTGCCCCGCTGCAACACCGTGTAACCCAGCATATCTTCCAGCCGGGCAATACGGCGACTGACCGTTGTCTGGTTAATGCCCAGTTCACGGGCAGCGGCACTCATGTTTCCAGCCCGACATAAAACCACAAATGTCTTAAGGCCTTCCCAGTCTGGCGTATGCATCCTTCAACCCCACATCTGCATTAACGCAGATCATAACCGAAAAAATGCATATTTTAATTGCAAATTCGCAGCCCCATAGTGGCATCACCCTACCGCACACCACACAGGAAACCGTTCATGTCTGCTCAAACATTATTGTCGTTATCGGGTGTTACAACGGCTATTGGAAATGCAAATAATGCCGCCCTTATACTGATAGATGCCCAGGAGGAATATCGCAGGGGCGCACTTAAACTTGACGCATTAGACGCTGCCTTGACAAATGCAGTCCGACTGCTGGCACACTGGCGCAAAAGCGGTGGCACAGTTATTCATGTTGTTCATCACAGTGCGCCGGGTGCGGCTGTCTTTAACCCCGATAGCCGCCTTGTCGATATCATGGATGAAGTTGCCCCCGTGCCGGGTGAAACGATTATTACCAAGCATGTGCCCAATTCATTTGGAAACACCAACCTGCACGAACCCCTGCAAAAAACGGCAACTAAAAATGTGGTTCTGGCCGGGTTCATGACCCATCTATGCGTTTCAACCACGGCCCGCATGGCCCATCAAGCCGGATATGGTGTTACCGTTGCCAGCGATGCCAGCGCCACCCGCGCCCTTCCAATACCTGCCAGCGTCGCAGCCCTTGCCCCGACGACCACGCCAGATATCATGCCTGCCAGCACCCTGCATCAGGCGGAACTTACTATGCTGGCCGACATTTTCGCCGCAATTGCCACCACGGCACAAATTATTGATGCCGGGTAACAAGCCCCAAGGTTACATGATCGCTATCTTATAAAGCCCTGACAGGATAGCGATCCTGCCTGACATCCCGTTTCAGACACACTAAACCAACAGCACGCAGATACCGAAAACACCCATGTTCAAACCGCCAACCCTGGCTGTTATCACGGGAAAATCTAAATTTTAGGGAAGCGCAGCCCTGGCTGGAAATGCCGGATTTCAGGTGCGATGCCTTAACTGGCGGCACCGTGTCAGACAGGCAATTTTCAAGCCAAATTCAAAGATATGCAGGCGGCACGTAAAGACAACAGCGGCACCCTACATCACCCAGCAAAGATAGAATGATCGTACCGCAAGGGAAGCATCCGGTTCAGGATCAACCTGCGCAAACGCCAGTCATTTTATCCGCTGTCAAATGCTTACCCTTGGGACGCTGGAATTATGCCTGATTTTCGGCCAGCACCAGATCGTCGGAATGAATAATGGCATTACCACGGCTATAGCCCAAAATAGGTTCAATGTCGTGGCTGTTATGTCCCAACAACTGGCGGGTTTCCTCGGCGGAATAGGCCGAAAGCCCACGCGCCACTTCGTGTCCGTCACAATCGAGCACACGCACAGCATCGCCCTGCTTGAAACTGCCCTGCAAAGTGGTAATCCCCGGTGCCAGCAGGTTTTTTCCCGCCCGCAAGGCCTTAACCGCACCGGCATCGATCACAATGGCTCCACGCGCCGAAAGCGACGTTGCAATCCAGTGACGCCGTGCGGCAAGCGGTGTTTCCGATGGCGTGAACAAAGTGTGTAACCCGCCGTCAAGCTGGGCTTTTAGCGGATGATAAATCGTGCCCCGCGCGATCATCATCCGGCAGCCGGATTTCATGGCAATCTCGGCAGCCAGCAATTTGGTAACCATGCCGCCAGAGCTATACATGGTCGGGGCTGAACCGGCCATGCTCATAATTTCCGGGGTTAGTTCACCCACCTCGGGGATCAATTTGGCATCGGGGTTTTTACGCGGATCAGCGGTATAAAGCCCGTCAATGTCAGACAGCAACACCAGCATATCTGCCGAAATCATGTGCGCGACCTTCGCCGCCAGCCGATCATTATCACCAAAACGGATTTCAGCCGTGGCAACAGTATCGTTTTCATTGATAAGCGGAATGGCCCCGCGATCAAGCAACGCATTTAACGTGCCACGCGCATTCAGGTAACGCTGGCGCGATTCCATATCTTCCAGCGTTACCAAAACCTGCGCCATGATCAGGCCATTGCGATGCAGGGCTTCCTGCCATACTTGCGACAGCGAAATCTGCCCGGTGGCGGCGGCGGCCTGTTTATCAGCCAGGCTGATGGTGCGGTGATCCAGCCCCAACAGGCGACGCCCCATGGCAATGGCCCCGCTGGAAACAATGATAACTTCGGTGCCACGCTCCCGCAGGGCGGCAATATCATCGGCCAGGGCTTCCAGCCAGGCGCGGCGCAGCTTGCCGGTGGTTTCATCCACCAGCAAGGCCGAGCCAACTTTAACAATCAGTCGTTTTGCGTCGCCAAGGCTCAAGGCTGGAACCCTTTAAATTCGGCGTTTTCCATCGCCCGGTGTTCACGCTCTTCGACAATATGCTTACGCAATTGGCGATGGACGTCTTTCACACCCTGACCGGTGGCACCGGAAACGATATAAACCTTTTTACCGATCCCTTTTTCCAAAATCTCACGCTGTTCTTCCACCATTTCAGGCAACAGCGTATCGGCCTTGGACAAGGCGATGACTTCGGGTTTATCAACCAGAATATCGGCGTAGTTATCAAGTTCCTCGCGCACAGTGCGATAGGTTGCAACCGGGTCTTCTTCCGCGCAATCAATCAGGTGCAACAGCACTTCGCAGCGTTCGATATGGCCCAAAAAGCGCGTGCCAATGCCCTTGCCTTCCGATGCACCCTCGATCAGGCCGGGAATATCGGCCAGCACAAATTCATTATCATCAACCTCGACCACACCTAACTGCGGATGCAGGGTGGTAAAGGGATAATCGGCAATTTTTGGCCGGGCAGCAGATGATGCCGCCAGGAAAGTTGATTTACCGGCATTGGGAAGGCCCACAAGCCCGGCATCGGCAATCAGCTTAAGACGCAGCCAAACCGACATTTCCTCGTTCGGCCAGCCTTCTTCGGCGCGCCGCGGGGCCTGGTTGGTCGATGATTTGAAATGGGTATTGCCCCGGCCCCCATCACCGCCCCGGCACAAAACAATGCTTTGCCCGGCTTCAAGCATATCAAGGATAACGGTTTCGCGGTCATCCGCCAAAATCTGAGTGCCCACCGGCACCTTGATCGTTACTGATTTACCGGCCGGACCAGTGCGGTTACGGCCCATGCCATGCATACCGATCTGGGCCTTGAAATGCTGCTGATAACGAAAATCAATCAAGGTGTTCAGGTTATCAACGGCTTCAACAATAACGTCACCACCACGACCGCCATCGCCGCCATCGGGACCGCCATATTCAATGAATTTTTCCCGCCGGAAGCTCACCGCTCCTGCGCCGCCGCGGCCGCTTTGCACATGAATTTTTGCTTCGTCGAGAAACTTCATAACCAGTCCTTTGGGATCAATTCGTCCGGGGGTATTTCCCCAATGCCGTGCGGCTATCCGCACCCGGCATTATTTTGCCTGAAACATACAAAACAGGGGAGGAATGATTGCTCATTCCTCCCCTGCAAATTCTTGACACATCGTGTCCGGAACGGGAGGCTTACGCCTCTGCCGGAATGATGTTCACATAGGTACGACCTTTGAAACCTGACTTGAACTGAACGCTACCGCCCGCAGTTGCAAACAAGGTATGGTCTTTGGCGAGGCCAACATTTTCGCCCGCATGGAATTTTGTGCCACGCTGACGTACGAGAATGTTACCTGCAACAACCGCTTGGCCGCCGAATTTCTTAACGCCGAGGCGCCGACCTTCGGAGTCGCGACCGTTACGGGAGCTACCACCAGCTTTTTTATGAGCCATGAAACCCTCCTAAAACCTGCATCCGTCTGAAAATCAGACGTTGATGCCCGTGATGCGCAGAACGGTCAGGTTCTGGCGATGACCATTTTTGCGACGGTAATTGTGCCGGCGCTTTTTCTTGAAAACGATCACTTTGTCGCCCTTGGCCTGTTCGAGAACTTCTGCAACAACAGAAGCACCAGAGACCAACGGAGCACCAACCTGCGGCGCACCGTCGCCAGCCACCATGAGAACCTGATCCAGGGTCACGGTTTCACCAGCTTGGGCAGCGATCTTTTCGACCTTGATAACGTCGTTGGCGGCAACCTTATATTGCTTGCCACCAGTTTTGATGATTGCATACATCGAATATAGTTCCTGAATAAAAGACTTCGGAAACGCAAACGCGCAGACCGGTGTCGCTGCAAACTGAGACCGGACCGCTGCGAGAGACGGGTGAATTACCGTTTCCACCCTCAAATGTCAACTCCAAAGCGGGCAATCCGCGCCATACGGCCCTGTTTGGCACGCATGGCAAGCCTGCATTGTTCAACATCGGCGCGACACCGCATCAAAACCCGCTTCCACCATTGTCATGCCTAGCCCCCGGCACGCCGACTCCTGCTTTCCCGGCAAACGAGCGCACATTCACTCTCAAAATGCCCAAACGGCCCAGTCCGTCCCGGGCCCCGACACCGTAACCTGCCATTCCGGTCCTCTCTGAGGGTTATCTTAATAATAGGGTGATACCAAACAGCTGACAAAACACCCCCCTCCCGACCCTGCCAAATCCGCGTCGAACCGCTCCCAAACAGCAATTTCAGAGTCAAAATCAAACGTTTTGTTTTTTCCCTCTTGCAATCTGGCGCACAGACCGTTAAACAGCGCCTCGAACGCCAGACCACACATGCGGAGAGGTGCCGGAGTGGTCGAACGGGGCGGTCTCGAAAACCGTTGTACTAGCAATAGTACCGTGGGTTCGAATCCCACCCTCTCCGCCAGTCCCGTCGATCACCGCACACCACCATACGGTATAGCGAACCGCCGTTTCCAGGCAATTCTCCGATACTTCCGTGCCCAGGCCGACAGCGCGTTAGCTTTCGACCAGATCAAGACCTCCCTTTCCGTCCGAGCGAACGACCTCTTCTGATGAAACCGGTCGTCCGTGCCTTGCCGCCCCCCGCCGCCCCCCCGGTCGGTTGACGCCAAATATGAGCCAACAGCTTAGCCTTTCCCCAGAGCGGATGTAGCGCGCCACATGGATTTGGAGTGGTCGCCACATAAAATTGGAGCATAGCAGTTTCACCTGCTGTGCTTCTTTTTTTGTCTGGTTGTAGTGCAATCGAACTTCGCAAAATTGTTGCTCTCTTTCGACTGGCAATCCCCGGCGAACCGAGCGGTACTGTCCTTACCGCAAACGATAAAGACCAGCGACCAGGAGCACAAAGATGAATAATTTAAACCAGCTTTTTGAACAGATCGCCCGCGACGAGCTGTTTATCAACACGCTCGAAACCAAAGGCCATGACAGCAAAGATTTTCATGATGTTGCTGTATGGGGCTTAAGAGCCGCCTTGCGCCGCGCCTATGAAGCAGGGGCGCAGAGCACGGCCAAAGGCAACTAACCCGATTTACAATGAGAAAGAACCGCCGGGGCATCATCGCCCCGGCTTTTTTGTGTCAGGTGTTTGAGATGATCAATTCACCAAAGGCGCGCCTGCTTTCGGCCTGTCTCGCAATCGAATAATTGACCTCGGCTGCTTGCATTGAGAAGCCAGCGAAGATTTGGCGGATCTCTGGCACATCGTTAAGAGACAGAATAAAACGCCCTGAGAGGCCTCTTAGAAGCTCTGATAGCCTCTCAAAATCAGCCCGTTCAAAGACATTTTTGCCATAGTCATTCTCGCCGCCAAAATAAGGCGGGTCGAGGTAGAATAACGTCTCTGCCCGGTCATAGCGCGTGATGAAATCACCATAGGGCAAACATTCAATCACCACGCCCGACAGGCGCGAATGCAGATCATCGAGCATTGGCCCCAGCTTGGTAATATCAAACCGCCCCGGTCGTTCGACCGATACCCCGAAATTGCGACCAGACACCTTGCCGCCAAACGCTGTGCGCTGAAGGTAAAGGAAACGGGCTGCCCGTTCGAGGTCGGTCAATGTGGTCGGATCGGTTTTGACCAGGCGTTCGAACTCCGCACGGGTCGTGATCTGAAACTTCATCATCTCCATAAAGGGCACGTAGTGGCGCTGGAGGATGCGATAAAACGTGGCCAGTTCCCGGTTGATGTCGTTGATCACCTCGGCCTTTGGCTGGCGGATTCGACGGAGAAAAACCCCGCCCATACCCACAAAAGGCTCTGCATAGGTGGTGTGATCGATCTGATCAATCATCACCACCAAACGCTTGGCGAGGTTGCGTTTGCCGCCCAGATACGGGGCGACGGGAAGAACAGGCGCAACTATTTGAGTCGACATAGCTAAACAAGTCTTTCTAATCTGTACCCGCCGTTGCAACGGTGGCGGGGCGATTTATTCGTGGGAGCTGATCTCTCCCGGTTCAAGGTGCGTCAACACCTTGGCCCCCGCCTTCAAAACAGGGGTGTTCTATGACTGTGCGCATTTCGATCTGGCAACGTATCAAATGGCGCTTTGGCCATTGGACATGGCAAAATTTCAAGAAACAGTTTCAGGTAGTTGAAGGCATTTCGCCCCACGAATGGGAAGACTATTACTATCAAAACCATAACAAAATAGAATACGAAGACGAACGAAAGCGCACGACTGTGCCCGTTGAAGAGGCATGGGACAAATTGCGCGAATGGCTAACCAAAGGCTTGTCTGGAGGGCTCATATCTTCTCTTACGCTTGCTGGCTCGCAAACCTATTCCAATGGCTTAAGTCGTAATGTGTTTTGGTTGATCGTTATCTTCGTTGTGGGTTTATTCGCCTTGTTCTTTAGACAACTTTCAGTCATTTACCAACGAGCTTTTGATCGATCTGGGAGCTTGTCAGGCTACGCTGCAGATGAGCCCTATTGCGCGCCCCCGTATCTTGAAAAGGTTGCCAGGATCATGGATTGGGTCGCCCTGTTTTGCCTGATCTGTGGTGGGGTTTCTGCAATTCTTGTTCTCTACATTTTGACTAACCACATTGGCCACACATCGTTGCCGTAACAACTCACACATCCTCAATCCTGACCCACTCCTGATCCATCGGTTTGCCCCACTGGCTTTGGGCGATGAAGTGATAGGTGCTGGCGAGATCGGCGTAGCCTTTGACGCTGTCCTGGCGGTTATCGAGGATATAGACGCCGCGATCTGTATTGATCATGAGAACAAGATGCGCGCCGCCGGTTTCGGTCAGGCAGTAGGCGACTACCTGGTGTTCCCAGGCGATCCCTTGTTTGATCAGTTTTTGTGAGCACCACAGCGCAAAATCCTCACAATCCCCTTCGGGCCTTTTGTCATCGGGAATGCACCAGTATTCCTGCTTGCCGTGCAGATCGATGTCAGCGCGGTAATCAAAGCCGGTGCGGGCCTGCCAGTGAATATCGCGGATGATGCCCCATAGTGGCCGGGTGAGCTTCAGTGGCATTGGTCGGCCTCCGGGTTGCGGGCGCAGAAATCAACCGCGCCATGCAGCGGGGCGTGGCTGCCCGAAGTGCTGGGCCGTCCGCCGGGTGGTGGCAGTTCCGGGTCGCAGCCAGCAAGCGCCATCAGCCCGGCCATCAACCCGCACAGCAGGATGCAAGGGGCAAAAAAGTGGCCAAGGGATGTGACTGTCATTTCTGCCCCCTAAGCCGTGCGTTTCCAATGATAGACGGTGGTTTCGGTGGTGTCTGCCGCCGTTACCGTGGTGGCGCCGATCTTCTCCCATGTACCGGGAGAGGCTGGCGCGGTGTCGTTTACTGTCGCCAGCACCTGACCCGGTTCAGATTGAACCGCACCATCGGCCTTTATCCCCTGTGCTTTTGTGGCGAATTTTTTAAAGCACAGCTCAAGCGTCTTTCGGAGTTCGCTTTCCATCATGCCCACCTTACGAGTTGATTTCCGGGAGTAATTAGCAAGCGCTCTCCGGTCGCATCGAAATGCGCCTGATCAAATGCGGTAATGATTGCGTGAATGCGGTCATTGCAGAGCACATTCATATGGAAATGGTCGTCGATCTGCGCGGGTGTCACGATGTTTCCGGTGTCATCCATTTCCGGCTGAGTGATTTGTAACCTGCCAATCGGCACCAACTGCCATTCATGGGTAGCTGCGATCCAGTTCTGCCCGTCGTGAAACAGGCTGTTTGATTGGGTTTCGCCGGTCTGTTCGTTTGTGGTTACGGTAGACAAGGCGGCAATCATTGCGGCCTCGCTGGCCGCAACAAGGCACAAATCATGGTTCAATGGGGTCATTTCGTCACCATTGCGTTGAGATCAGCATCAGGGAGATAGCGGTTGTAGACGGCAAACCGTTTTAAGATCAGCGGCCAGCCATAGAGGTAGCTATTGTGCCCGAACCGCATTTGACACAGGCCAGCGGGCATTTTTTCTGGCGTGGCAGTGTTAATGTTCGTAGCATCTGTCTTATTCAGACGCAAAGTGTCCGTGTTAAATTCAAATATGGAAAGTACGTTCGTCACACCAGTTCCGCCGCTGTAAGCTGATGTCTGCCCACCATTTGCATGGGGTAATACCGTTAGCGCTCCTGAATTGGGAGATTGATACATCCGGTAGATATTATTGGTCGTACCGTCATTAATCTCAAAAACAGACGTGACCCCACCGTACTGACCGGCAAGCGGGTTTTCGGTGTCCAGCAGGATCGTGTGCCCTTCAGCGTCACTATCCCACCCTTCAAACGGGATCAGTTCGGTTAGCTTTAAATCGCCCCAATAAACGTCAGTATTTGACGGAACGCTGTCTGCGCGCAGGTGCAACGCGACCGTACCGTAGGGGATGGTTATGTCGCCTGCGTAGCCGGGATTAATTTGACTTAATCCTAAAGAAACACCACCGGCACCGATAAAATAGAACGACCTGGGATAGCCATTATCTGCGTGGAACAGCAGACGAAAACGCTTTCCCTGCCATGCTTCAGGGACATCAACCCCCGAGATGACCGCCCCCACGGTGGGGCTTGAGACAACAAGCCCGTGCGTTGCGTCTTGTGAAATCACACAATCATTTTTCGGATAAAAACCACTAATAGATGCAGTGAAATCCTGTTCAAAAATGACGCCAGCCTCAATCGGCCCAATGGTTAAAACATCCGCTGCCAGAGCCGCCGATGCCCCATCAGTGTCTGCCCCGACGAAACGACCGGGGAATGATGATTTTTCGACCTGTGGCTCGGTAATTCGCAACGTCAGGTCAATCGGAAGCATTTCCGGAACATAAAGAGACAGCCAGAAAAAGAGCGACGGGTTTGCCTCTACGATTGTGCGTGAGGCGACCACATGTTCAAATTCTGTCGATAGCTCTTTTTGCATATACCCGTAGGTCCCTACGTGAGCGCCAATCGCCTCAACAACCCCACCACCGACTGTACTGATATTGGTGAAACTCCCAGCTATGGCCTTAATTTTGAATTGGCTGATCCATGTTTCACCCTGATTTGCCCCATAGATGAATGGGTTTGCTAACCGAAAAATAGTCGTGCTAGGCGTGCCAAAAAAGCGAATATCAAGGTACTTGAAACCTTTATCATACCCAGTGCCGACAATTTCTGTCTGCACGTCGCCAACGTTAGAAAGCGACCAACCTGTCGGTAAAACCCCGCCTTCACCAACAACCCCCGGCACCGCACCTGACCACATCTGCCGTGTTAGGTATGTTGTCGTTGCCGCGCCATAAACCTGCTTACCCTGATACGACAGCGTTGCAGGGTCATACTCGTCAGCCGGTCCATCCGGGCCTGTCCATGCACGGTGGCCTAGCG
Source organism: Thalassospira sp. MCCC 1A01428 (assembly GCF_002115825.1). GTDB lineage: Bacteria > Pseudomonadota > Alphaproteobacteria > Rhodospirillales > Thalassospiraceae > Thalassospira. The sequence continues at coordinate 254,293 of NZ_JFJZ01000003.1, forward strand.
CATCAATATAAGGTGCTGACTTTCCGCCCCGCGAAAACACAAAAGGCGCGCCCAGTGGTTGCCCCGGAACAGCCAGATCAAACAAGGCCGGTTCGGTTTCGCTCCGCCACGCCGGTTCTGTCGGAATGGCTTTAAGCAGGGCTTCCTCATAAAGCACCTCCCCAAGTGAAGCCAAACCAATCAGCACCGAGGACAGGGCCGGTGTCAGCAATGACAGCTGAAGGCTGACTGTCGTTTTATCGGTCCCGGCCACGTAAGACGCCACCGACACCACGCTATGAATTTGGTTGGTTCCGTGCATCAACCGCAATACAAGACCCGACAGGTATTTGGCCGTCTGATCGCCCGGTACGGTGAAGCTCTGCGCGTTGACGTAAGTCGGCACATCACCCGAGGCGATCCATGTCATGTTTTTCAGGCTGTCAAATTTGAGACTGCCATCGTCATTTATTGCCACTGCAAGCCGGTCTTTGACGGTCGCTTTCGAGCCGCGCGCCGCCACAACCTCGTTTTTCGTGCTGGCCAGCGCAAGGTTCTCCTGCGCTTTCAGGCGGTCGTTAACATCATTAAGGTTGGATCGCGTCGCATCCAGTGCCTCGCCAAAGGTGCCCTCACTTGCACTGGGTTTTGTGGGGTCAAAGGTCATTTTTTACTCCTGATGCGTGCCAGACGAATTTTGATCCGGCAGTGCCTGTAATTTGAAAACCCGTTTTGGAAACCGATGCCGTCACCAGGGCAGCACTATCGCCGTTCTCCGCCGTGACTGTCACAGCGGGGATGACAGCAAAGGTGCGGTTGAATGTCACGGTATCAGGCGGTGTGCCGCTGATGGTGCCGGTCCCGGCGTCGATCTCGTCCGGGGCATCACAATGGATGGTGATGTCCGACGCATAGGCCTCAATCACCCAGCTTTGTGCTGTAATCCGCACCCGAACCCGGCCATAACGCGCCGTGCCATCCCAGTGCCCGGCCACGGCAGTAGCGTCTGAAAGGTCGCTTTGCTGGCCAAGTTCCAGAACCACCCCGATTGTTGCCGCGCCATCCGCCCTTAAAAGCCGGTTATCAACATTCTCAAGCACGCTGGTGGGCACATCGTTCCAGTTGACGATGGCAGAATAATCAAGGATTTCCGCCTTTTGATCCGACCACCACACGCCGTGCAAATCTTCCCCAAAATCAACAATTTCCGATACCCATTCCGCGATGTCGGTTAATTGCGGCCCGACAAACCAGCTGACCGGCAAACTGGCCAGCTCGCCGGTCGGCACATCGGCCAAATCCCAAAGCCCGTTAAACAGTTCAACATCATTGGCACTTTCCGGGTCGGACCACGCGGCACCAACAATAGAGGGCCGTCTGATCTGCCCGCTATCGGTGCGCCCGATAGACCCGTTAAAACTGCCCCCTGTGGTCGGCACCGCAAGCGACGCTACCGCATTGGGTGCCCATGCGCGGTTTTGCGTCAGGCGGCGTGTGACGGGGGCAGATCGCGTGCCCTGAAAGTTGGCGGCCTGAAGCGTAAAGACATATTCCCCCTTAAGCGGCACCGGAACCGTGGTCGCCGATCCGGCAAACTCGATCTCCTGATTAGCCGCCAACGTTCCGCCAAGGCTGGCCCCCGCGCTTACCGGCGTTGCTATCGTTAGTACAAATTTATCAGCGTCATTCTGCGGGTCGGTCGCGATTGTCGCCATGCCAGAGGCAAAGGATAATTTGACATTGCCCGGAGTGGCCGGTGCGGCGAGCTTGCCTGAAACAAAGATGGTGCCAAAGCTGCTCTCGCTGACCGCCAGCCGGTTGCCAGAGGGGGCCACCGCCACCACCCAAACCCGGTATGACCGGCCTTGAAGCTCAACCGGGATCGTGATGTTGCGCGCAATCACCGGGGCATAGAAAACCGCGCTGTCATCACCCATCGCGATATGCACCTGATAGCTGGCAACCAATTGCCCTTCGGCGGGACGCCAGGACACCAGCAAGGTGGACTGGGTTTCATTGCCAATCCGGGTGACTTTTTCCGTAATCACAAGGTCCGTCACCGGTCCCGGCGGGGCGGCTAACCCCGGTGTCGGTGCCGGTTCGGGATCGGGGATGGCCACCTGATCGGCGAGGTGGATTTCGGGGGCGGCATCCACCAGTTCGACCAGGGCATGGAAATCATCACGCCTGGCGATATTCTTGACCAGCATGTCCCGCAGCTCATAGCCGACAATGCCGAACTGGAAGTAATTGCCGGCGACCGGAGCACTCTCCGGGTCAGCAAAGTCACGCGGGGCGACCGGGTTATCAAGTGTCAGCGTCAGATATTCACCCGCCTCATGCGTGACGGTGCTATAGGCCGTGCCGCCTTTGGCCAGCCACATGCGAACACAATAATCATGTTCCCCGTCAAAGGGGACGGGCTGATCAAGCGTGATAGTGACAACATTGCCATCCTCATCATGGCTCACCGCCTTGATGCGCCCGCTAGCAACGCCAATTTTAGGCACGGGATGCGAAACCCCCACCATGCTGCCGAGCCCGAAACGCAAATGCTCATAGCCGACAATGGCCGTCGTGGTTTTTTGCCGCAACTGGGCGACCGCAAACCAGTAGCGGCCCTCGCGCCAGGCAAGGTCATCGCCATCGCAGCCTTCCAGTTCGAGGGTTTCAAACAAGGTGGCATTGGCGAATGAAAACCCGTCCCGATAAACAATCAGTTCCCGGTCGTTTTCAGCTGCGTCACGCCATTGTACCCGCAACCCGTGCGGCAAATTCACGAAGGTGCGCTTGCGGGTTAGCGACAGGCAGTTTTCCGGGCCTAAATATGAAACCCGCACCGGGTCCGGGTCTTCCCAGATCACGCTATATTTGCCCGCCACCATAACCAGCTGCGCCCGACAGGAAGATAAAATGTCCTGGGCGCGCCGGGTCGCCGCCCGACGGTCGCGAAAATACCCGCTATAGCGAAAATAGGGCGTGTCCGATGATTCCGGGTCGATATGGTCCGGCAAATCGCTTTGCGGCGGCTTGCGGGCACAAAAATCAGCCAGCGCCAGCCACATCGGCAGATCAATCTTTTCAACCCCGCAGGGCTGCGCCACCGCTTCGCCCATCAGACACCAAAGGGCAGCCCATGCCGGGTTTTTGGTTTCATGCCAGTCCCATGTTTGCGTATCGCGGTCATAAACCGGCAGCAACCGGGTTGCCCGTGCGCTAAACCTGTCCAGCAGCCCTTGCAACTGGTCGCCCGCCTTCGCGCGGAAGCTGATCGTGGCAATGCCTTTCTTGTTCAAAGGCTGCTGATGGATGATGCTTTTAACAGCGGTGATATACAAATCATCGCGCACGCGGGTGCTGTCGCTATCGGCGGTCAACCGCCTTGTGCGAATGGCGTAGCGCCCATGTGACGGCAAAGCAATCCGTACCGACCGGCGCACGGAATTTTCGCTCGCCGCCGTGATGCTGAGGCTGACGCGCTCGACATTGGCGGCTGTCGTCATGTAGGAAATTTCCGGGTCGTCATACATCAGCCATGTCGGATCAGCCGCCGGGAAATTGTTCGGTATCCATTTCGGATTGCTGCCCGAGACCCAGTAAATATCGAGCAACACCGCAATTTCGATACGTCCGCCTAACGGCGGTGTAATCGTCTGTGTTTGCGAAGCCCCCGGCGCAATCTTGCTGCTTTGCCAATACAGGGCAAAACTCGATGGTGGCTGGTTATCCGCCGTCAGCTCCGCGTGGTCAGGGTCATAGCTGCGCACGAAAACCTTATATTGATAGCCCGATAAGGGGCTGGAGCCGAAATAAGACCCGGCACGGGAAAACAGTGTAATCGTGACCGGCCCGTTGACCGCATAATCGCTGCGATAGACCACCCAGCGTTTACCGACCGGGGCGAAAACACGGGTGAGAAAGCTGCTGGCTTCAAGCGGTGCTGCCGAACTCGGCGCAGAGACAAACTCTTCATCGACATCAAGGCGCTTGATGTCGATCTTGGCTTCCACCGTGCGGTTTTGCCGGTTGCCATTGTCATCGAAATAGACCAGCCCGGTGCAGGCATAATCAATCACCAGCTCATCAGCTTCGCGGCTTTCAACAATCACCGGGCTTTGGTTGGTAATGCGGATATTGTAATTGTCGGTCTGCGGCTGATCGGCAAACAATGCCGATGGCGCGTCATCCATCCAGCCTTCGCGATATTCCAGCTCAACATCTTCAAAATTCTCGACCGGCGTTGTGCCAAAGCGCGGTTCGGAAAACCGCATCGGGCCATAGCCACAGCCCAGCGTCACCCGCGCATAAACATCGTCGCCGATATTCTCGGTATAAAACTCCGTCACGCGCGGCGGCGTGATCCGCTTAACGCCATAAAGCTGCGGGATCGGGCCGTAAGGATCGGGGTCGTTGGCAATGCCATCCAGCGACCAGGTGGGGCTTTCGCTATCGCGGGCAAAATCACCACGGGCGGCAGAGATATTACCGGTCGGCGGCGGAACGATGGAATTGATCAACACATTGCCAATCGCCGTGACGGCGGCACCGGCAGCGGCACCGATGGCAGCAGAGGCTGCGGCACCGTACCCGGCTTGACCCGCAGCAAACGCTGCCGCACCACCCGTATAAATCGACACTGCGATCACAACGATGGTTAGCAAAATACGCACGGCACTTTTGCCGCCACCACCGCCGCCGCCATAGGGCTTAATGGCAATCGCCAGCGACGTGCCGGGCTTGACGCGCACGCGGTGCCAGTTCACAACCGGAATTTCGATCTGGTTATGGTGCATGTTCCAGTCACTGACCCAGACCGTCAAGGCGAGCTGACGCAAGGGCAACCCCTGATCGTTGATATAATGCGGGTTAATGCCCCCTGTTGCGCGCAACTCCAGCAGAATGTCGGTAATGGTTTTGCCCTGTGCAGGCAGAACAACCTCAATCGGTGTCGGGTCAAAAAGCGACCTGCCCGCAAGGATGCGAATGGAACCATCTTCTACACTGTTCAACGGGACGAGCATTTTAGACATGACAGCCCCCGCAACCCTGAATAGTCTTTGAAAACAAGTTTAGAAAAGGGGCGTTGAAATGCGAAATCTGATTACTGTTATGTGTCTTTTGATGCTGACAGCCTGCGGGGCAAATAGCCTGCAAGAACTGAAAGCAAGCTCTTATCACCGAACAACTATTGTCGATGGTGGATATCAGGATGTTTTCAGGTGCTACACGCCGTACATGTTTGGCGGTCGCGGGCACATATACACTGATCGAAAGGTTGCCGAGCACGTTTATGCGACTGATGGCACATGGTACGGAGTTGCTCAATTTACCGAGGTTACGCCAACCAGCACCAAAATCGAGATGTGGCACAAAATCGAGAGCATCATTGATCGCGATTATGCTTGGGCGGTAGGTTGTGCACAAAAGCCCTGAAACCATCACACACCCCTATAGGCATAAAAGCCTTCAATCCGGCTGTCCGGCCATGCCGGGGCGGCCAGACGCTCACAAACGACGATGCCCGCATCGCTATCGGCATGAATGATCAGGCCATCGCCGCACACCACGCCAACATGGGAGGGCACCCCGCCGGTCAGCAACATCACCACACAGCGATCTTGCGGGACATCCAGTTTGCGCCACAGCGGCATTTCCCCGGCGAACAAACGGGAAATGCCGCGCACATCGCGGGGCTCGAAGGTGTAATCAAGCAGGGGTAATTCATTCCCGGCCTCGGTTTTTTCCACCAGCCAGTGCAACCCGTAACAATCCACCCCGTCAAAACCCCGTCCGCGCCTGGCAAAGGGAATGCCGACATATTTCCGTGCCCAGGGGCTGATCCCGACAATCATGCTCAAACCCTCCGCGTGAAGATGTTAGGCGCAATCGACGCATCCCAACTGTCTTTAGGGTGCGGTTCGCGGGTCATGTGAGGGTCCATTACCAGCGTGCCCTTGATCTCGCCCTGGTCATAACTCGCACTTTCAAGCTCCAGCGAGATCGGCCCGTATTCCGTCACATCCGGGCGCGAATCCGAAAACACCGACAGGTCAAACACGGGTGAAACCGACATGGTTTCAATTGCATCGGCAATCGGGGTTTTGCCGTCCTCATCCGGGAAGTTCGACATACCCAAGTCAAGCCGCGGCATCTCGCCTGCTGTCTCATCAGGCAGATTGAGATCAAACGGCAGTGCCACATAGGTTTTGCCCAGCCGCTGCAAATTCTCGCTGTTATTGATCACATGCAGCGTCTCGGGCATTTCTGGATGCGAAATATCGAGCGCGGTCAAAAAGACCTCGTCAATATCCTGTTGCTGTACGGCCTTTGTTGCTTCCGGGCTTAACCGGCCAATGTCATCAACCACGTTCGAACTCCAATTCGTAAACAACCTGCCATTCCTTGCCGTTCTTGATCGGCTTGGGATCAGGGTTAGCGTCCTTACGAAACCAGAAGGTCAGTTCTGTATTGCGGCGCGGATGAAGAAAGGAAAACGGCTTCAAACCACCCTCCAGCGTCTCCCAGAACCACGTATCGAAAATCGCGACCTCGGCCCGTGTCATCGGCACGGTGACATTCAGGGTCTGGCGTGGTGGTTTTGTGTACCGCTTCATCCGGCGCGGTTTGCCGCTATCGGTCGCACTTTCAAAAAAGTTCAAAACGTAACTTTCACGATACCCGTTAATCAGCGGGTCTTCGGGCAGCGATGCAGGATAAGGCTCAACCATGTGCGCTACCTCCTGATCAGGGCTTGAGAGGCGTTAAATTGCGAACCGATCTGCTTGCCGAGCGACCCATTGGCAATGTCGTTCGAGATCATCGGTTTGAGCAGAATATAAAGCTGTTGAACCCCGTTCTTGCTGCCCCGGCTTTCAACGCTGGGCTGCCCCATTTCCTGCCCGGTCTGGTTATCGAGTGTGATCTCGAATTTCGGCTCCAGCATAATCATGCCAGCATCGCCATTGCCCGATGACGTGCTGCCCTTGCCCGCATTGAAAATGTGCCGGGGATTGTTGCGCGTCAGAACTTCCTCGTCATCCTTGATCACCGCAGCAAGCTCGCCCGGTTTCAGGCCGGGAATGCGCCCGGTATGGAATCGCGGGGCAGCATCAAACAGGCTATTGGGCAAAACGCGCGGGTTTTCCCCGCCGGTGCGGCCCAACCCGCCCGAATGAAAAGACCCGACCGCCGATGTGTTAACGCCGGTTCGGCCAGCGCCATTGTAATGCGCGGCACTGCTACCGAAACCCGTGGTACCGCCAAAGCTGAAACCACCAATAAAACTGGTCAGAAAATCACTGGCAAACCCGGCAATCGGCTTGGCGATTTGCTGCTGATACATCATGCGCAAAATGTCGTTGATGATGCTATTGGCCATGTCGCCAAAGGCCTGCGAGAAGGTCTTGGTGCCGCGCGTCAGGCTTACAAAAGCATCCTCACCGGCCTTATTGAAATTGGTTAAAGCGCGTTCGGTCTGGCTGGCCATGTCGCTGGCCTCTTCGCCAATCTCGCGCAGGCCCCGCTTTAACCCCGCCTGCCAGTCAGTCGAGCCTTGCTCAATCAGGTGCTGGTAAACTTCGTCGGCTTCTGCCTTGAACTCGGCATAGCCTTTCTGATTGGCATCTAACCCCTTGATCGCTTCTTCGTACCAAAGTTTGGCCGCAGCAATATTGCGCTCCTGGGGCGGCAGCAGGTCCAGATAACCCTGCTTGATGCGCTTGATCGCATTGGCGTGCGCCGTTTGCTGCTGGGCGGTGATGACCGGCGTGTTTTTACTGGCATTCGGATTGTTTTCGATGCCGGTCGCGGGCTCTGGCTTGGAAACGGGGGCAGGTTTTGCCGCTGCAATCCGGTCCTGATAAAGTTTTCCAGCACGGGTGCCAAGATCATTAATCACCGGCTCGGCCACCTTTCCGCCAGCCTTCCATATATCGCCCAGCCAGTCGCGAGGCAGATTGCGATCGACGATATTCTTGATCTGTCCGCCAAGGTCGGAGCGGCCCAGTGCATCGGCAGCAGCAACGCCGATTTCCTTTAGCGATTCCTTGGCGAAGTTGGTGGTCTGCCCAAAAAACTCGCCGATCTTGTCGGCCACCATCGCAGCGGTTTTAAGCAGCCAGGTGTAATAGTCGCCAATCGCGTCAAACAGCCATTTGAAGTTTTTATACAGGTCATCAACCAGCAGGCTGCCGATCTCGCCGATACTGACAAAGGCCCCGATCATGCCGTTGATATTGTTCCTGGCGATTTCGGCAATTTGCTGCCAGATGCCCCCCAGTTTCGACGCCCACGGGCCGTTGGCATAGTCTTCGGCGGCTTGCCATGCCGTCGCACTGGCCTCCGCCATCCAGCCATAACCGGCGACAACTGCATCACGCGTCATCTCCCACGCGGCCACCACGTAATCGGTCACGGTGGCGGTTTTGCCGTTAATCTTGACCGTCTCATCGCCAAAGGCGACAACAGCCGCCGTTGCCACCCCCAGCGCAATGGCAATCGCCCCGACCGGTGTAAAGGCAAAGGCCGCCAGCCCTGCCGCTGCCTGCAAAGCCGCACTGCCAATGCTGATCAGGGTTGATGCGGTTTTGACCGCCGCGATACCGGCCAGAACCGATAAAACTTCATGCCCGTTTTGAATTACGAACTGCAATCCATCGCTGGCAAGTGCCGTGCCCTGTGCCAGCAGTTCACCAAAATTGGCAGCGGCCTGCTCGATCTCCGGGCCTTTAAGCAAAGCCGTAATATCGCGGATTTCCTTTGCCAGCGTCTGACCAAAACCCGATGTGTAGGCGGTGTTGGCGCGATCTGTGATGACATTCATCATACGGTTCCATTCGGAACTCGCCCGCCGCGTGGCCGATGGCAAAGCCTCGCCATATGTCTTGCGCAATTCGGCGGCAAATTTCGGCAGGAAGTCTTCCGCCGTCACCTGACCCAGCTCCAGCATCTTGCTCAATTGCTGGGTCGAAACGCCCATCGCCCGCGATGCAATCTGAAACGCACCGGGAATACGCTCACCCAGTTGGCCGCGCAGTTCTTCAGCCTGTACGGTGCCTTTAGACATCACCTGGGTAATCGCCGTCAGCGCGCCCTGGGTATCGGCAGATGATTTATTTAAAACCACCATCGATTCCGAAACGGCCTCGAAAATGTCGCGCGCCGGTTGCCCTTGCAGGACGGTGCCCTTGGCTGCCGCAGCAACCTGGCTATATTGATCGGTGGTGGATTTAAGCGCCAGGCCCAGCCGGTCAGCCTGGGTTCGCACATAGTCCATTTCGGCAGCGGCTTTTTCATGCGTTCCGGCAACCGAGAGCAAGGTGCTTTCATAACCATCAAACGCATTGCCGGTTTTATAGATATCGCCGACCAGCAAGCCCAGACCCAGCGTTGCAATCGCATTGCGCATGTTCAAAAACATGCCGGTGACATTGCGCCCGTTGGCAGCTAATCCGGTAAAATCTCGCCCGGCCTTGCGGGCTGCCCCGCCCATGCGGTCAAGGTCACGACCCGCGCCCGTGGCCTTGTTTCCCGCTTTGGTGCTGGCATCGCCCAGTTTATCCACCTCGGCCTTTGATACGCGGATATCACCGATAAAACCCTTGGCGTCGGCTTTCAGACGTGCGGTAAGGATCAGATCACTCATAACCTACCTCGCCCGCAACTCGGCAAATCTTCCAATCGCGGCCTGTTCCATGATCCGTAAATCCGCGAACAGCTCGGGCGTGATGTTTAATTTCGCCCATCGCGCCGCCAGCTCGACCCCGGCATAATCCAGCCCATAGGGCGCGCCATTCGCCGCTAACCGCCATTGTGTCGCAGCAACCAAGAACAGCTCTACCGCAGGCCAGTTTTCGGGCCGCACGGCGAATTCCTTGTTTTGTTTTTGCTGCTGTGAAAGCCATTGGCTGATCTGGTCCTCTGACGCGCCAAGGGCGCGCATGTCTGCAATCAGGGTTTCGGTGTCGTCGCTTGAATGCTGCTCGCCCGCCGCCCAGTGGCGCGCAGCATCGATCAGTTTTTTGTTTTCTGACCCGATAACCCGTTCCAGAACGCGGTAATCAAAGGCAACGCCACATAGGGAATTTTTGACAGCATCTCGCGCAAGGATGCCGTATCGGTCTCATCGTTGCCGTCTTCGTCCTTGATGCCGTCACAGCCGATAAAGACGCGATCCAGCAAAACGCGGTCCTTGTTGGTATCTTCGGCCTCATACAGTTCTTTGGCTTCATCGCTATCAATCGCGGCAAAGGTGGCGGTAAAGCTCTCGGCCTTGAAACCGGTATCGGTCGGCACCTTGACCTCAATCTTGCGTTTGAAAGTGTGGTTTTCGCGAAGAACAAAAGACATGGGGAAACTCCGTTAAAAGCGGTCTGAAAGCCCTCTCAAAGGGCAATGAGAGGCCAGTTAATCAGGTGAATGTCAGGTGAATGTGAGGGTGATTTCGTCGTCGCCTTCATCCGGCGTTGGCGTCAAAGTCAGCGCCATCATGACGGTGCCGTCCTCATTGCTCTGGCTCGGCGTTTTAAGCTGAACTTTGGGCATGTCGACTGTGACGATATTGCCTGCCGTGATGCCGTGAACCAGTTGCAGCGCATCAAGCGTCGCAGCCTTGACCAGACTGTAAAAGTTCTTGGCCGAGATAAGCGGTTCTTCAAAAGTGACGGACCCGCTCATCTTACGGTCGGAAAACTTCACTTCCTCGGAATTCATGCGGTCCCGGTGATTGATCGTATTGCCGAGGTTAAACGTGAATGCCGTTGCAACAGCGCTAAAGCCATGCAGGGTGAAGGTTGGCGTGTTGGCATTGGTGACGGGCAAAGCCGGAATAAAGCCCGAAAAATCGGTTGTTGGCAGGGATGCTGATGCGGGCTGTGTCCACAATCCGACGAAGCTGAATTTAAACACCGGCAAGTTGTTGGCATTCATTTCAACAGTGACATTGCCGCGCGCACCCACCAGCTTGAACAGATTGCCGTCACGATTGAAATACAGGCTGGCCGACTCTTCATCTTCCGACACCGGATTATAAGCAACCGATACACCCGCATCGACCACTTCGGCCATCGCACAGGCCCGTAACAAAGGACCAAAGGCCGGGGCCGTGCCCGCAACACCGGACCCGGCAATTTCCACGGTAAAATCACAAGTGACGTGTGTGTTCACCGGCACCGAAGGGTCGGCACCCAACGTTGGCCGTAGCAACCCGCGCTCAACCTCGTCCCCGGCCAGCGGCGTAACCGTGGCTTCCGAAATCTGGATCGCGTTTGCCGCCCCGGTCGGGGTGGCATCGGTGCCATAAGTCGTTTCCAGCTTGGCCAGAATAACTGTCTTGCGCCATTTGAGGCTCATCGAACCTACTCCTTGTTCTTGGCAGGCTTCGCAGCCGGCTGAATTTTTTCAGAGGTCACCGGTTTGCCCATATGCTCGGTCCGCGTGACCACGCCGGTTTTCTTGTCAACTTCGTAGCGACCGCCCTTCATGACAGGCTCCTTTCCCTAAAAATCAGGCGCGAAATTCATCCTTCGCCTGGTACGTGTCCTGCCAAAAGGCGACACCGTCTTTAAATCCCAGAAGCTTCCCCTGTCGCAGGCCGACCGGTTCAAATCCATTGTCCGGTTCCCAGCCGATCAGGGTGGTGCGGATTTTGGCGCGCAAATCTTCCAATTCGTCCGATGTCTTTTCGCCAGTGGGGTCATTCGCACCCTTCACACACAGCACCACGGCAACATCGACCGTTACATTCTGCACAAAGGCCCCGACCGCTCGGGTGTTGGGCGTGGCACTATCGGCGGCAAGAAAAACAAATGTGGCTGGAAACGTGATCAGGTTGCGCCCGATCGCGGCAAAATCGACCGTACCCCGCACATCACGAAGCGCGGGAATTTCAGCCTTCAACCGGGCGCGGATCAACGGGGCCAGGTCCGCCATGATTTAAAACCCCATCTTGCGCGGATCGGCCATAACCGGCAGCGCATCGCCCCATTGCGGGGTGTCTGTGCTGGGGGTGCGACCATCAAGAACCAGTTTGCCATCGGCAATCGATTGCAGCATTTTGATCGCGTCATTCTTGCGGTTGCGTATGCCCTCGGGGGGTTCGACCCAATGCAGGGCATACAGGATCAAATCACAGGCAATGGTTTTTAAAAGGGCCGGTGGACTGGAAAGCGGCAGGTCATAACGACCTGCCAGATATCCATCAATCACGCCATCCGCCTCGGCAATCGCCGCATCGATCACGCCGGTATCGGCAACATCATCACCATCGCGGTCAGCCAGCCGGGTAAGCTGATCCGTCCCGATACGATTGCCAAGGTCGGTTGCGTTGACATAGGGCATGTCAGGCTTCCTGAACCACGAGATTAGGTTCAGCAAAAATGGCCCCGATCTGATCATCGGTCAGGTCGCAAGTTTTCAGTGTGACTGGCTCCCGGCCAAAGCGCAGACCAGCCCGACGGAACGTCGTCAGACCGCGCCGGGTTTTGACCATGATCTCCTCGGGCAACAGGAAGTCCCGGTCATCCTCGCTGTCCGTGCCCTGTTCGTCTTCGCCACCCGTCTGAGCGGCGGCCTGATCGACGACGTTTTCGGCATTACCGTCACCCGCCGACTTGTCCTGGCTATCGCCGGTGTCGGTTTTCACCGCCATCGGGTCGGCGGAAGCTGGTTTTTCAGCTTCCTCCTGGTCTTTCTTTTTCGCCGAAGATGCAGGTGCCTTCGGTGCTGCATTCCCGCTTTTGCGCGCTGCCATGCTACTCTCCTATGGGGTCTCGTCATCCTGAAAGGACGCTGGATCAGGCCGCAGCAAGACGGCGGTTAAGAACAATTTTGGAGGTGTTAAACCATTTATTGGTGCCGCCTCCTGCAAGCGCCGAAGTATTGACAACCTGTAGTGCATCACCTTCAAGCGTGCTTGGTACCATCGTATGCGTGTGGGCAAGGCCCAGCGGGCGACCATAATCCCCCAGTAGGCCCTGAAGGCGCTGACGGGCGGCTTCATAATTTTCTGCGTTCAGTTCCTGCTTGCTGCGCACGGCCAATTGCCAAAGACCGGCACCGGCATTTGCACGGGCGTCAACGCCGAAAATGAAGTTGTCGGTCATAAAGACATTTGAATCATTCAGGTTCGTGATCGACCGGAAATCATAGTCGCGGCGTTTTTGAAAAATGAACGGCTTGATAAAGCGCGACAGATCCATCACGTACCAGGCAGGGCCAGCCCCGCCCATATCGTTTGAAACGCTGGTTTCCTTGCCGTCTGCATCGAGCACCGGATGGTCCGTATCAAACAGGTTCTGCCCGTCATAGCAAAGCGGGTTGCTTTCGATCAGTTCAACAATAAGTTTATTGGGATGCACCTTGGCTGATCGGCCTTGTTCCTGAAAAACCGGCGCATAAACCCCATAGGTGTCATCTTCGATGCGATCACGCGAAACGCCGTGGGTCAATTCAAACTTGCGGTTCTTGATCGCAAATTCAGCCGCCTCCAGGGAATGAATAACACGGTCGCCGATCCATTCACGCAAATCTGCCATCGATTTGAGCCACGGATAAACCTCAACCGCCGTGGTACTGGGCACAGTGGTTGCGATCATACCTGCAATATCTTCTTCCGCGCCGACCGAAGAAAAACCCTGCTGAAACGCGGTTTTATAGCCCTTGAAAACCGCTTCAAGATTGGAGGACGTTAAATCCATAATAAAGATCCTTTCGGGGGGTAATCGATTACGCCAGGACGCCGCTGGTCGGATCGACCAGGACCCAGACACCGCTGTCATCGACATCGTCGACAATGCCGACAATACTGCGCGTGCTTGTGCCGCTGGTCTTTGCGACCGTCAGATCATCGACCGCGTAGCAAGCCTTGCCGATTTCGCCGGTCGTGATCGCATCGGTCGAGGTTGAGTTGGCAAAGCGGTAAATACCGCGTTCAACAGCCGCGACCATGTCGCCATCGCCACCTGCCGAGTTGTCACATTCAGCGCTAAACACCCCAACCGCGATCAGGCCGGTGGCTGTGGTGGCCGGTTCGACAAACCCGCCATTCAAAACCGCAATCGTGCCTGCGTAGGCGTGGGTGGCCGCCGCCATGCCATAGCCGCGTGACAGACCAAGGCGATGCGGCGTATTTGTGTTTTTGGTTGCTGCGGTCATGATCAAATCCTTTCCGCTTTAGCTGTTAAAACCCGGAGCGCCTTACGAGGCGTTCGCTTTGGCGTAATCTTCGGGGGAAAGACCCATCTGCTTGCAGACAGCCAGATCCGCATCATTCAGGCCGTTGCCATCCGTTGCTTTCTTTTCCGGGGCCTTGCCTGCCGTCTGAAGCCCCTTTAAGGCCGCAAGCGGGGCCGCGTCCGCCAGATGCGATTTCAAAACCGCAACGGTCTGGCCGCGCAGCCAGTCAGCTGTCGCCTTACCGGCAATGCGGCCATCGGCAACACCTTCTTCAATAAGGCGGTCCCGCTCGCTTTCTTCACCACTTGCCTTCAGCACGGCCAACTGGGCTTTCAGTTCGTCATAGACCGGCTGGGGAACACCCACAGCCGGTGCGGCTTTCAACGCGGCAATCGCCGGTTTGGCGTCCTCTCCGTCTTTCAGGCCAAGCTCGGCCCGCAGGGCGGCCATCTGGTCATTGCCGGTTTTCAGGGCCGCAACCGCCTTGATGGCATTGGCTTCGGTGGTGTCTTCGGGAAGCCCAAGGGCTTCGAGCAGGATTTTGAGGTCCATCTCATCGGTCTCCGTTTGGGAATGTTCGATATCAAAGGGAAGGGCCGCACGGGCTGCCGCTAGCGCCCGCTGATCCAGCCCGTGAATGGCCGGGGTGTTCGTCAGTGCAATTTGCAACAGGTCAAGCGGGGTGCCGCTCCCGTCATAGGGAAAGACCGGCGACAGATACAAATATTCATCCGCATCGACCATCGCCTGTGCCGCAGCTGTCCATTTGACCGCGCCATAAAGGCCGTCTTCACGCCATTCCAGCGTTTTCGGGTCAACCCAGCCCGCCGCAGGGGCCGGTTTCCCGTTTTGTGCCGACATCAGGGTCTGGTGTTCGTAATCGATCACGATATTGGTCGAACGGTTTTGCGCATTTGCGATCAGCACAGCAGCCGATGCCTGGTCAAGATGCCACGGCCCCTGACCAGACATTGCCCCGCGCGGAGCGGAGAATGTGCCCGCAGGCATCAGACGCTTTAAATCACCCTGCGTCCGGTCAAGCGACACGGCACAAATGGCGATCTTCGGCATATGTTTTTTGGATAGCTGATGCGTTTTCATGCCGACATCTTCGGTCAAACGCGCACAGGTCATAAGGGCGTAAGGTTGCGCCCTCAATGCCGGTTTTGATGATTTTGGGGAAAGTGCCTTTCAAGGCAGGACTGACGCTACCCCGGATCGCCCTTTAACGCAAGACCGCCAAACAGGAGCGAACCCGACCGCCCCTTGAAGTTTAAGAGGCATTTAAGAGGTTTTAAGAGCTATATCAGGCGACGCACCCGCTTTCAGAGCCACAACGGGGCAGCTTTAATGCCAAAACGCACCACGGGCGAAAAATCGGAACGCTGGTCAGAGATGTTGTTAAAGCCCGATATAGTCCTTCACAATATCCTCAATCACCGAAATATCTTCGGACGAAAAGCCCAGCCAGGTGCGCGCCGGGATGCCGCGATCCTCGTCGCCAAATTGCTGGGTCGCGCCGTAAATCCGGTCGGTGCCAAATGCCAGCTCATTACCCGTGATCTGATAGCGCAGCAAATCGCGTAAATCGCCGCTTTCAATCAGAATGCCGCGATCACGGCCTTTGCGCTGCTTGCGCTTTACAGTCGATGCCTTCAGGGGCTTCCACGGCTCGCCGTCGGGCGATGTCTGGTGATCCCAGCGTTCGCGATGCGCCAGATCAAGATATTCACCAATATCTGCCAATAACGGGGCAAGGTTTTCACCGCGCGCAATCAACTGCCGAAACCGCCTTTGGGCTTCGCGGTCATCCAGTGTGAAGTCAAACTCTAAACTTGCCCCGGCCATGTCTGTCTCCTATAATTAATCCAGCGCCATAGGGCAGGCAGTCTCTGACCAGACCACCAATCCCATGCTCTGGCGAACCACGACGGGTCAGCGCCGTGGTTTCTTATTGCCCGCGCCGATAAAGCCTGACACCGGCCCTGAAGGCGTCAATATGCTCGTCGTCGGTTTGAAACGTCGTCACACCGGCCCAGCCATCGCGGCCCCATTCAAACACTGCAATACCGGGCTGGGCTTCGCCCTCAATCATGAAGCTGGCGATGTAGCGACGCCGTAAAACCGGTTTATCCGTCGCACCGTGAAATTCACCTGCCACCCATATCTCGTCAGGCTCTTTAATCGCTCTGGCCAGCATCGGCAAAAACCGGGCGCGGTCGCGCTTGCCGACTTTCAGCTTGCCTGTGCCAGGATGACGAAACAGCGCATCGGAAATCGCCAAAGGTTCACCCGCTGCATCCTTGAAGACCTTGGGGGTATCAAGCGTTGCGCCAAATTCCTTCAAAAAGCTGTCAATATAAGCCTCCGGTGCCAGACCATTCTCCAACAACGCACCGGTAAAATCCTGCGCATCGGGTAAGGCATCAACCGCACCCCGGTCCGGGAAGTGCCGACCGGGGACAGATTTCAACGGCTGCTCAATCTCGGGCGGCGACATCGATCTTACGCGCCCCGCACCGGGCCGATGTTCAAACCCCGGATCAATCCCTTCAGGTAAAGTCACCTCACGCGGACTGGGACCATTCACACCAATGGTTTTATCCACCATCGGAATATCAGGGGCCTGCTCCATCACGGTCAGCCCCATGCGCTCCACATCGCGGGCAGAAATCGCAAATTTCTTGCAGGTACAGCCCCAACCATTTTGCGGCGACCAGGTATCCCAGAACGGATCATCAAGCGGAATAACCCAGCCATCCTTTGCCAGATGATGTGGGCGCGGATCAGATGATCCGCCGTGCCGGTAAAGCCCATAAGGGCGGCGCGCGCGCAATTCGGGGTCCGCCATCTGCGCTTCGCGCCCCGCATGATAAGACTGGCGCAGATTGGTTTCATAAATCACGCGCGTCCGCCAGTTGCGGCCCCCTTTGTAATCCCAGCCATGCCGGGCGACAATCTCGTCAAAATCCTTGCGAAACTGCGCGATGGTCAGGCCGCCCTCAATCATTCTGGCGATGGATTGTTGCAGATCCTCGACCAGCGCCATCTTGCTCGCCCCGGCCACCATAAAGCCGTGATCATGCTCTCCTGCATAAAGGTCAGTCCAGGTCCTGGTCGGCATGGCCAGCTTGGATCGAAAAAAATCGATCTGCTGTTTAAAGGGAACGCTGCCATACTGCGCCGATGACGCCATGCTAGAGCCCCTCCATCAGATCAAAGCGCCCTGCCAGATGTGCCGCCGCCATTGCCTCGGCCAGCGCATCAGCAAGGCTTCCCGTATCAAGCTCGGCGGTCATTTCCACCAGCCGGTCACGTAAGGCCTCAAGGCTATCGGCCTCATCCACAACCTTGCGGATCTGCTCGATCCAGCCCGCTGTCGGATCGTCCTTTAGCGCGGTCTCGATTTGCCCTGATACCGCATCGCTGGAAAGCGCAGTACCAGACTTCAGTGCCGCAATTCGCGTCGCCGCAACATCGGTTTTATCAGCCGGGGTGGTTTCACCCGGGGCGAAGGGCGCAGGCTTCGCTTTTGCCTGCAAAACCTCGTCCTCATCCGTCGCAGTCGGAATGCCGGTTTTTTCATGCACCCACCACATCGGGATCTTCATGCCCATATCAACAAAGGTTGGTAATGTGTCTGACAGCGCCTTGTAATCCTCGGTTTCGTCGGTATCGAGCCAGAATTTCGGCGCGCGGCGCAAATCCTCGATGCCGAAATTAAGCGCTGCCATCGGCCACAAAATATCGCGCCGGATCGTCCCGGCATATTGCCGCACGTCAGACCGGATCAGGCTGTTTAAGCCCCGCTCATGCACATTACCCAGTGCATTGGTATTGGTCCCTTCGCCGGTACCACTGGTCAGCGTCCCACCTAGAATAACCTTGGCCTTGGCCCGTTCGCACCAATCGAGCATCGCCTGGTAAACATCGGCACGACCTTCGGCAGCATTTAAAAAATCAATCTTCATGCCTTCGGGGATGATGCCCGCTGCCGACCGGCCAAGGCTGGTCACAGCCCGCAAAAGAGCGGCTTTTTCCGCATTGGTTGCCCCGCGCGGATATTCCCCGATCCGCGCAGGCAACCCGTAAATTTCCAGCAATTGCGCCAGATCGCCCAGCGCGTAATTCTGAAATAAATACGGCCATGCCAGCATCCGGTGCAGCCCGGTGCGCGCCACATAACCCGGTTTGGCGCGATGCCGGTGCGACACCCAGCCTAATGGCCACAACTGCGCTTCATCATTCTGAAGGCCCTTGATCACGATCCTGTTCTGATCATATTGATCAAGCGCGAACCAGCCATGCGGGCGCAATACGGGCTGGCAAATTCGCCGCGCCGTTCCTTCACGGTCCCACGGCAGTTCCAGTTGTGCCCAGCCATGCCCGACCGCCGATCCCATATCGCCAATCAGATCCTCTACCTCAATGCCACTAAACACCTCCGAACAAAACTCGGTGGCTTTGGTTTCTGCGGCAGATGCGCCGTCCGGTGCCGAAATCTGCCATTCGAGCTCGGACGCCGCCTGGCGACGCTTGGCCATATCCGCACCGATCTGCGGGTCTTTTTCCTCCATATCCTCAAACAGCTCGGACTGTGCTGCCAGATCGCCCTGTTCGGCGGCTTCTAAAATGCGGTGCAGCTTGTCTGGCGTCAGCCCTTTGGAGGGGTGATTGGCAAATTCCTGTTTAAGCTGGCCAACCCGCGCCTCGGCATCGGACTGCAACTCATTTAATGCAGGTTCCTTGACGTTCGGCTTGATGAGTTTCTTTGTTTTCTTGTTGCGCTTCATCTGTCGTCTCCTTACCAGGCACCCGATGCAGCAAAACCTTCGTCAGCGTCATCGTCGAGTTCGTCATCGTCATGCACGCCTGAGCGACCAAACGGCCCGCCTTTGGGCGCTGACGTAAATTCTATCGGCGCACTTTCCCCATCGGCGGCACTGTCCGCCATTGCCAGGGCAATCGCCGCATCTCCGTGGCGGTTTTTGTTATCGCCGGTTTTGGCATCGGGAATTTTGGGAATGCCTTTAATCACCTGAATCGCGCGCACGTCATCAACCACATCGCGATCACGCGGGATCAAAATCAAATCATCTTCAAAGCGCGCCTTGAATTTTGGCATCACATCGAGATACCAGGCCTGACTGATCATCACCGCCTCGATGCGCGATGCGCCATAGCGGTAAACCGCCTGTTCAGCCAGATATTGCCCATTGCCGCGCGCATCAAGCCGACCGGCGCGCAAACGCGGCAACCGGTCAACAATATAAAACAGGATCTGCTCCTGGGATCGAAACGGCACATTGCGCAACTCAACCAGAAACGGCACCACACGCTTTAACGCCGGTTTTATTGCCATTGGTGCAATAACAGTCAAATCGCCAGACCGGCCAAAATCCTCGCCAAACACATGCTCATCTGTCGGATCAAGGGTGGCGAGCACGGGGGCAAGATACTGTTCGCACCATGCTGCCACCTCGATATCGCGTTGTGCTTCCACCAACAGATTAAAGGCGTCATCCCCGTCAAACCGGATAACCGGCGCGTCATGCATGCGGCTTTCAATCAGGGTGCGTGATAAATAAGCCCCGCCGCCTGATTTCGGCACGCAGTAGTATTCCTCAAACGCATCTTCGCGCGATGCGGTCCCGGCCAGCAGCTTTTTCTTCCATGCCTGTTCGGCCTGCGGGCTCCACTCGACACCCCGGATCTGACAGATGCGCTGGTAAAGACCCTGTTCGCAAGCATCGTCCAGGGTAATACGATGAATACTGTAGGGCTTCTTTCCCGCGCGCGTGTCCTCGATTAGTTCGTTAAACAGATGCTCGACACCGTTATGCGTCGAAATAATGCGGATCTTCGATCCCCACATCGTCAACGCGAGGGCCGCTTTCAGCACCTCGTCCAGATGATCGTGGAAAGCCGCCTCGTCGATCGTCACATTGCCCTGGCGACCACGCAGATTGCTGGGGAGTGACGACAGCGCCTGAATTTTGAAACCGCTGGCGAACCGGATATTGAAGGTCAGGATATCCTTGTCACCATCCTTCAGAACCTCTTCCTCGATCTCGCCAGCCGCCTGATCGAATGCCTTGGCCCACATCGCACAGGCATCGATAAACTCGACTGCCATATCGCGGCCCGAACCGACATAGAAATGGTTGTCGCCACCGGCTTTCTTTGATGCCCCTGCGGTTAAAACCGCGTCGGCGGCTTCCGCCCAGGTCAAACCGGTTCGGCGCGATTTTTCGGCAATCTTGATTTCGGCTTTATCGGCAATCCAGTCGCGCTGATATTTCAGCAACACCTCATCCGGATTAAAGACGGAAGGATCGAATGCCACTGGTTCC
Source organism: Thalassospira sp. MCCC 1A01428 (assembly GCF_002115825.1). Lineage (GTDB taxonomy): Bacteria > Pseudomonadota > Alphaproteobacteria > Rhodospirillales > Thalassospiraceae > Thalassospira. The sequence goes on from NZ_JFJZ01000003.1 coordinate 274,797, forward strand.
AGACGGGTTTCTGCCAGTTCCATCATTTCACCTAATTACTTACGCCAAGGATCTCGGCCTTGATGGCACTGACAGCTTCTTTTGACAGCCCTTTGGCGGTTTTCGCCGCAACCTTCTCGACCATGTCAGCCGCGCGTTTGCGTTCCTCGGCGGCAATGTGTTCGCGCAGCCTGGTCTCAAAATCCTGATCATTGCGCAAAGCCTTGCCAAGGTCGGCCAGCCCTTTACCAAGCATCATGACATCCTTGGTCTCAAGGTCAGCTTCCTCGTCTTGCAGCTTCATCAGCAAATCAAACACCATCGACCTGGTCATTTCGACCAGCAGGCGACCTTGCTTGCCCTGAATAGCGGACTCGCCCAGTTCAGTCGCAATCGCCTCGGTAATCTGGCGCGATTCCCGCAGCCGTGCCGCAACCCGTTCAAAGTTTTTACTATATCTGCCGACCGAGGATCGTGAGATTTCGTAATCGCGCTTCGCCAGCCATTCGACCAGACTGTCAATCGAGCACCGACCCGTCGCCATCAAATGCCGAAAATCCTTCAAGTCATCCTGCGACAACTCGGTTTCAATCTTTGATTTAACCGCCATGATCAGGCCCCCGGACCGGGCCGCGCGATCCCGGCCACCTGTACCCGGCCAGCGGCGACATCAAGGCCGCGCTGGGTAATAGTGGCGGCATGCACAGTGGTGGAAATCTCGTCAACAGTAACCATACCCATATCGCGCAACCACGCGTAATCCCCGCGCACCATGTCGCGCGAACATCCGAACCCGAAATGCTCAACCACCGAATGCATCACGCTATCATTGGCGGAATAGCCGTTTTCTTCGGCAAGGTACCGCAAGATGGTCAGGCGGCGCTTTTCGGCAACAAAATCACGGTAGCTCACGGCATGCCTCCCTTCGCATTCAGCAGATAGGTTTCAACACGATCAAGAACACGTTCGACCCGTTTCTGGTTTTCGGCATCCGCCTCAACACGCTGCACGATCCCGCCCAACCGCCCCGACAGCCGTTCGATTGCAATGCTTAATTCATGAAACTCCGACTGCGATGGCACGCCAGCAAACCGGCTCTCCATCAAATTGACCTTGTCTGTCGCATGATCAATCCTCATGCCGATGTCGCCGAGGTCGCGCGAAAACACGTCTGCCAGCTTTTTCATGTCAGCTTCAAAATCCTCGCGTGTGACGAACCGCTTTTTAAGCGACCAGCCCGTCCAGGCAAAAAATCCTTGCAACACCAACACGCACGCCCAGCCATAATTCGATAGCATTTCCAGCGTCACAACCGGCTCCCTGTTTCCAATTCACTTTGACACCCAATACAGCGCAATGCCCCGCGCAGGGCCTTGCGCCGCGCATCTGGTATCGGCTCCCCGCATTCCACACAGTTTTCCAAAACCAGTTCGGCAGCCCGTATCCGGTGACAGGCCAGCGATTGCGTGCGCAGCCGGTATTCAAGCTCCTGCGCGTCATCAACGATGTCCCCCATCACTTCCTCCACGCCTTGATCACGCTCGCCACACCTTCGCTGGCCGCTGCAACAGTGGCCGCGCTGGCATCCAGTGGCCGACCGGCGCGAATTTCCGCCTCAATCGCCTTGTCGCGTTCCCGGCAGCCCATGTATTTTTTAATCACGCTTACACAGGCCCAAAAGGCCCCCAGCGCCGGTGCCCAGATCATTTCCGCAACGGGTTTTGCCTCGGCAATGCTGGCCCATACCGAAAAGCCCGGCAGCTGATAACCAAAATAAAACCCGCCGATTTTCATCGCCCAATCGGCGACTGCGAGAAAAAACAGCGCCGAAATTGCATAACCAAACAGGCGAATAACCCCCATCGCCTGCAGGGCAATCTGCGGGCGGGCCGTGGCGCGCACATGGTCGGCATCGCCTGCGGTCAGGTTCATAAACCGCTGGGTGTCGAACTGCTGAAGCTGAATGACGCTGGCAATGATGCGGTCGCGCTGCTCAGGCGGCAGTGCATCAACCTGTTGTGATAACTCCTGCGCGGTCTCCCCGGCATCATCGCTGCCGGTGACCGCATTATAAACCGCGCGCGCCCCGTCAAACAGGGCGGGTGCGGCGGTTAAGGCAGCAAGCAAAGCCCCCATCATCCCCTCACGCGTAAGCGCGGCTTAACCAGCCGCCGCGATATTTTTCAAATTTCGGCTTGGCAATAATCAACCCGCGATAAAACCCGGCAGTTTCAGAGCGAAACGCCGTCATCGCCCCCCACTGGTCAACGTCAAACAAAACCCGTTTGGTCAGGGGGCCAATCACACCATCATCAGGGATGTTTTCGCCACACGCGCGACAGGCACGTTGCAGCAACTTATGTGCTTGCAACGCCCCCATATTGACAGCCAGGTCAAAAACCTTGGGGGCAATACCGCCCGGCAGGCTGTCATAGCCATATTTCGCCCACCAGTTGTCATGGTAGATCGTGATCGCGGTTTCACGCGGCATCTGGCGCATGTCATCGGCATCGACATCGCCGTCACGGTCAAAATCGAAATCATTAAACCCGTCATGATCCAGATCGATCTCGCCCAGCGAGATCAGATAACGCAGCGAAATCCCGTAGCGGGTCGCCCCGCCGGGATCGGTGGCGTCATTAACAAAACCGCCCTCATGCAAAAGGACGGTTTTAACAGCCTCTGAAAAGGTTCTGGAATACATGAAATCCCGCTCCAACAATGTTGAAAGCAGGATGCGCGATCCGCTTAAATCATATCAGGGCGCAACACTTGCGCCCCTGACAGTTGCGGAATTTTGGTACGGGATTTTAAAGTGCGGAAAACAGGTCCGTCTGCCGGGTCGGCGTGGTACCGGACTGCCAGTATTGCACGGTACGACGGCTGACCTTTAACCGCATCGCAATCCGTTCCTGGCTCCAGCCCTGATCATAAAGCCAGGCCGCGACAATCTTTTTGGCCAGCGGAATTTCAATGCGCTCGTCGGCGAGATCCTTCACAATTTTTTGTGCCGCGTCAAGCCCGACAATTTCAGCAAGCAAAGACCCTTCAGCGCGTTGCGGAATCCGAAACCGCGATCCGCCGCGCGCAAGGGTCAGGGTCAGGGCCGCATCAGTACCTGCAACCTCGGCAATCTGGGTCAAACCATGCGGCAGCGGGTGATTAGACATTTCCCTCGCCCTTGCTCAAGCCCGGTATTCTATCAGCTTGCGCCGGGCCAGATTCAGGGGCGCGGTTCGGCTTTTGCGGATTTTCCGCAACCCCGCTACCGCCGCAAATATGGCACGCCCAGATCCACAACAATCCCGTTCCGTCACATGCCGGGCAATCCTGCTTTTCCATCACCGCACCCTTTTCTCATCGCGCCAGATGGTCACGAGAACATGCAACCGCGCATCATAGATCGCAATCAGCCAGACCCCGTGATGGCGGACAGGAATGCGATACCGGCTGCGATCAGATACAAACACCGGCTCCAGCCTGCGCAGGGCATCTTGCAGGCTTTCGGCCTCGCGCATTGAAAGCGCAATCTGGCGCGCGCGGGCACGCTTCAACACATGATAAAAACAGTTGTTGCGGTGAAGGGTCCGGGCATTGAGCGGCGCATTAATATTCATTTTGCACCGCCCTTCAGGGCGCGCACCCGTCGCCCCAGTTCCTCAATCGCCCGGTCTGCTTCCCTATCTGAAAAATGCCAGTGTGACATATTGGTGGAACTACCAACAAAATCCTGCGCCCACCACGCCAGCGAACTTTGCGCCCCGTTCGGGTTTAAAATCCGCCACTGCGCCTCGATAATCCGGCAACGCGGGTTTTCAACGGTTTCGCTATACCCGATCTGATAAGGCGACCAGTTCACACCCGCCGCCCGCGTTGCCCAGGCCTTCAGCGCCTCAATCACCTTGTAACTGTCACCGGGCGACATAAACCCCACATCATCAACATTCGCCTGGCGTTTTACAAACCCTCCCAGAGCCTTCTCAGAAGGATCTGAGACAACACCAAGATGATAAAGCGATATCCAAAGTGCGCGAACTTTACGTTGCGCGTCGCCATCCGCCAAACGCGCCCGGCCAGCACGGGCGGGAACCTTCCTTTTCGGCTTGAAACCCAGCGATTTGAAATGCTCGATCAGCCCCACCAGTTGTGCTGTGCCAAGCTGGGTGCGGCTGGTTTTACCGGGATACAGGGCTGCAATAATGTCGCGATAGGCATCATCATCCAAACCAAGCTCTTTCTTGGCCACTTCGATTTTGCCATACAGGCGACGGCGATAGGGATCGACCAGCTTTTTCGGTTTTGCTGCGGTTTTGCGAAGAGCGGTCATGACTGATCACCTCCACCGGTCAGCGCCTGCTGGCCCTCACCTGCAACACCTTGACGAAAATCAACCTTGCTGCCATCGGCCAGACCATCCACCAACGCCCCGTAATCATGATTGCGCGCCTTGGTGCTAAGGTCTCTGCCTTTCATGCTCTGCAGGCTGTCGCCAAATTGCTTTGCCTCATAGGCTTCAATGGCTTTAATTTCCGCCTCTGTCGCGCAATGCGATAAGACCTTGTCAGCCACCGCGCGAACCCAGCCACTGGCATACATGTCGCCCCGGCGCACCTTGGTGCTGCGTTTCAGGCGTTTATTCAGGCCGCCAATATAGGCCGTGCGGCTTTTTATCAGCTGCCGCTCAAGCACTTCATAGGTATAAGCCGCGACCTTGGGGCCGACATCAATCCCGTAAAACTCGAAACGCGCCCGCCACCTGTCGCCGCGATAATACGCGCGATACACCGTCTCAACCCCAAAAGCGCGCGCCACCATATTGGCAAGCATAACAATATGCTTCGGGGGCACCCGGCCAGCACTGCTGTTCGCGGTGCTGCTGTTAACATCGCTGATCACAACATCATCATGGCTGACCCCGTATTTTTCCATCAAGTCCTGGGCGCGCGACAATGCCGCAGCCGCCTCGTTCGGGTTGTCAGATTGCGCCAGCGCCAAACAGGATTTGATTTTGCGCAGGATATTTTCATGCTCGGCCATTGCTATCTCCTGACGTCCCGGAATGAATTGATGTTTCAATGAACTGCTCTAACGGCGTCAAAGGCAGATTTTTCGGGCGCTGATCCGCTGTCACAAACCGCGCCAGATAGTCCCGCTGTGCTTTGCACCACGCCTTGTAGGGCCAGCGCTGTCGCTCGCTGTAGGGATAGGCATCGCGCACTGCCCTGACCCGATCCTTGAATGGCAAATCCGCCGGGAGCGTTGCGTGCAGTTCTCTGATCGTGGCCATCGCATCGTCGTACCAGGTACCGCTCATGCCACATCTCCAAACTTGTCGGTCTGGTTGCCCCATGCGGCCCAGCCCTTGCGCGTCTGGCGGGCAAACATTTCCAGATAAGGTCCATCGAACATCGTTTCAATGCGGTCATACTGTTCGTCGGGTTTGCGGGAATGCTCACGGCGCGGCGCGCGGATTTCGTCTTCGGGCCACCATTCAATCCAGTCGCGCACGGAATGAACCCCGGTAGGTATGCGGCCCATCCCGAACAAATCATCGGGCAAGGCGGATTTAAGCGATGGATTGCCCTTCGTGCACATCAGGCAGGGTTCAAGGTTTTTGCGGGTGCCATAACCGGGGCCAAAGGCATATTTGCCGGTTTCAGGGTTGAATTTGCGCCATTCCCAGGCAAGCCCGGCAAAGGTGAACCCCCAGCCGGTAATCATTTCCTGCCAGTGCGGCATGGTGGGCCACGTCACCCACAAAAACAGCACGCAATCATCGGCGCACAGGGCACTGACCGGCATTTTGGCAATCTGCTCAAAGCTCATGCAGTCATAATGCGCCTTGGCGTTTTTCGCTTCGCCCTTGGCTGACCAGTTGTCAAAGCTCACCGCCGGGTCCGCAAGGATCACGCGAAATCCCCCCGTTGGCCGCAAATTGACAAACTCTTTGATCAACTGGTTATTCATGACGACGGGTCGCTCCTTCAAGGGATAGGCGGCTCACGGTGGCGACAAGTTTCTGCCAGTTCCCACCGGCCTCGATGTAAGCCCGAACCAACTGTTCAGGGTCGGCAAAGGCGTCGGCGCTAAAAGCCTCTTCCTTACCGGCACTCAACACTTCATTCGCATGATGCAGGGCTGTTAAGAGACGGCCCCGTGCGGTTGCCCCGCGTGGTCGATCCCCACGCACAAACCCGGCAGCAACCATCGCCAGATCGGCAAGGGCAGCGTGTGCATCCGGGTTATGTGCAGGGGCTTTGGTCATTTCAGGCGGCTTTCTCTTCTTCCGGGATATAGAGAAAGTCGAGGATGGCGTCGTACCAGCCGATGCCCTCAAGCTCTTCGCGGGCACCATCGAACATTTCCCCGTCCGGCGATTTGCCTATGAACTTGCCGTTCCAGCTTGAATAAATGATCCGCAGATCCTCATTGGCGAACCGGCCAAAGATCGTGATCCAGTCCCCGCCATCATCGTAGCGGGAGGTATCAACCCCAAAACCGGCGTTGGCGCAAGCCGCCAGAACTTGTGTGTGGTCCAAATGGTCTTTGAATTTTTTCATTTTCCGTTCCTCATTTCAGGGGTGGTACGGGCCGGGCGCTACCCCGGCGTCGGCTCGGCACCCGTTTCCGCGTGCTGCATCGTGATCCCGCCTGGAACCTCTCGGTTTTCAACCTTTGGGCAACCGCACGTCGTACTGTGGTTTTTCCCGTCCGGCCCTTTAACGCGTGTCCAACTTCCACGCCGCCGCACCAAGGAACAGGCCGCAACCTGTTCGTTGCTAAGGCGGTGAACCGGGGCCAAACCAAAAGCTCGTAACAGGTTTGGGTGGCCCCGGTTTCTCTTCAAGCCCCCCGCACTTTCCGGCGCGGTGCCTGAAGAAACCTTTTGAACTGGGCAATCGCCTGCTTTTCACCGGCATAATCTTCGGCGGGGATGCCAGGCACCCGCCGTGTGTTGCCGATGCGCCAGCGCAGGATCGATTCCGGTCCCGACATCAAAAGCGTTGCCTCGACCGGCATATCGGGCGCGATGTGAATATCACCGCTGCCATAGCAATAGGCATACATCACGCAGCCTCCGTTTTTGGGGGTTTGCGATTGATCGCCCGTTCGGCGAACAGCGCATCAACCAGACGGGCTTTCTTGCTGCGATCCGGGGCAAAACCGCTTTGCGCGGCAACGCTCACCGCACCTTTGGCCGACCGGGCGATCACGTAAATCAGAGCCTGATCAACCAGCTCGACACAAAACACATCCCGCGCTTTACGCTTGCTCATGATCAGGCTCCGCAAAGAAATCCACCGGCAGGACCAGTTGAACAAACGGTTCCGAACGCCCCGGCACCCCGTCGATCTGTTCGGCGGTAATACGCTTGCCCGAGAACTGCTTGCCCTGGTAACTGGCGGGCAGGCGCGAAAAGGTAATCTGGGCAATTTTGCTGCGTTTGGGCAGTTTCAGTTCCCAGCCTTTGGAAACCTCGCTTAACCGCAGCTTCCCCTGATGTTCGTTTGTCCCCCAGCGTGCCATATAATAATGCCCGGGGCGCAGCTTCAGGCGCTTGACGGCATCCTCGCCAAAGCGCAGCACCAGCATCTGACACTTGCGCACACAGCGGGTTGAAATCATGATTTCATCGGGATTGACCGCCACAGTGCTGTATTTCTGCGGCGGGGCGATTTCCTCGAAAGACATTTCATTCCTCCTCACTCATCAGCGCCGCAACCAGCTTGTCGACATCACTGTCCTGCGGCTTGACAATGACAATGTCCGTGGCATCAACCACCGACACACCAAGGCGTTTCAAATCCTTGGCGGGCATGTTCGAAAGGGCCGTTTTCACCGGCTTTTCCGTGACCTTGATCAGCGTTTTGACACTGTCAGGAAACAGCTTGCGGATCGCGTTGATCAGCTGGTCATCATCGGGGCATTCAAGGCGACCGGGCTGTTTGGCATACCCCACCTTGATCCCGGCAAAAGTACGTGATTTTGGTTTTTCAAAAAGACCAGGTGTTTTAAGGATCGCGTCCTGCAAATCCTTTTCATGGCCGCGCAAAACCTCAACCTGCTTGCGGATCATGCCCATATAGCGAGCTTTCACCTTGTCAAGGTCTTCCTGCAAGGCCGTCACAGCCTCGGCAAGCTCGATCCGGGCGGCAGCATAGCCCTGGGTTTTCTGTTCAATATCGGCCATTGTGACCGGCAGGGATGATACTGGTGATAATGACGTCATGAGGGTTTTCCTTGCAGGGTCCGCAAAAAGCGAACCTGTTGAATGAGAAATCGGATGAAGGGAATGCGGGACCGCCTCATGCTGCGCTCCCCCCGTCATCAGGGCCGGAAAACCGCCGCGCCATCCGCCGATCCGCAAGATTGACGACTTGCCCGCGCGCTACCGCCCGCTCAATTGCCAGCAGGCTCGGCTCCCCCACCGACACCGGCCCGTTTGCGCGCTCATAGGTGCCCAGGCGGTCGGCAAGCTCCTGCAAATTGGTCAGCAAAATGTCGGTGGTTGAGGCATCGAGGTTCAACTTGCCGCCGCTCCGATGCGCCATTTTGCGCAAGGCCCCGGTCACGTTTGAAAGTTTCTGACTAAGCATCATTCCCTCCTTACGCCGCCGGTGAAACGAACGAGGACGAATGCTTGTCCCAGGCCATCTTGATATGCTCAATCGAGCGCGGCATCCCGGCACCGGCGGCAAGCATCGTTGCCAGTTGCAAGGTTTTCGTCATGCCACGCAACGCGCCGGGTTTGCGCCCGATGGCCTTAAGCAGCTTGATTTCTTCCTTGTCGGTAATGTCCCAGGCTTTGATCAGAACACACATGTCCTCGGCCTTTGGCCGCGACTGGGTGATACGCACCCCGACGCGGGAAAAAAGCTGGGCAAACTCGGCTTTGCGCCCGTTGCCTTCAAGCCGGGCATAAACCTGCTCATTACCAACCAGCGCAACGCCAACGGTGCCGCGCGCCCGATCATAGATCGACCTGATCTGATCAAGCGCCTCTGTCGATAATTGCTGCGCTTCATCGATAATGATCAGCCCTTGGGTGCCCTCAACCCGGCGGCAAATCGCGCGCGCCAGTTTCGCGGCATGCTTCTCTGTCACATCCATGACCTCGGCCAGTTCGACCAGAAGGCCATGCGTGCCCTTGGAACTGGGGTCCGCCGTTGCCAGCCACACATTGCGATTGGTGCGCGCATAATGTTCGCACGCAGTCGTTTTGCTGATCCCGGCACCCCCGGCAATAATCACGATTTCCGGTAATAGATGACCAAACGCAAGCGCATCAATGAACTCGCGTGTGGATGGCGTTTCAATATAGTCTGGCAGTTTAGGCGCACGCGCTGCGGCCTGCTTGCGTTCCCCAAGGCCGGAAAGCCAGATCTGCACTTCCCCGGCAATTCGCGAATTGTTGCCTGCGTAAGTGCTCTTAATCCACGCGGCAAATGTCGTGTATTTAACCCCGGAAAGCCGCGCGGCCTCCGTCTGGCTATAGCCCTCGGCTTCCATCACCGACTGGCAGGCAAGGCGGATTTCTTCGATCTCCGCATCGCTAAAGGTATGTTCTGTCGTGACTGGTCTGTTCATGCTATTTTCCTGTTGATCCTTGTTGGTCACGAGGGCGCGCTATGCTTGGTCGCGGCGCGTCCTCACTCTTCCAAACCACCCTGATAAACCTTCAGGCCAGCCCGGAAATTCCGTGAAAATTCGTTCTTGAAGTCCTGTTCTGAAACTGGTTCCGCCTCGACCTTGGCCGCAAGATTGCCCGATACCATGCGAACAGCAGCGGGTTGCGGGGCGGGTGTTGCGTCATCCATATCGGGCAACAGCCGCATATATTCGTCGATTGAAAGGGACCGTTCGATTTCGGCGGCCTGTTTGGTCAGATTGACAAAACTGCGCCGTTTGCGGCCATGATTGCGCGCGGCACTGCGGTCAGGAAAGCCGCTGGCCTCCCAAAGTTCAACCTCGCCGATAAAGCTGCCATCAAGGCGATAGGCATAAACACTGTCATGCAGAAAATCGGGGTCAAACCGCACCATGATCGGCTTGCCAACATGCTCAAGCAGGCAGTCGGACCAATAGGTATTGCCCATCAACTCAACTCGGCCACTGCGCTTGTCGGTACGAATTTTTTCCGCCGCCAGCAAACACATGCGCAACTGTTCAGGTGCTGCCTTGCGGATCACCGCATTGACATAGCTTTCATCAAATGCCTGATCAAACGACCGCAATCCACCGCAAACCCGCGTTTTGCGCTTGGTCCGCGCATTGTGGGCGCGAATGCCTTCGCCAACCACTTTCAGAAAATCGTCCAGCGGAACAGCACGGCTCGCGTAATTTTCCGGCTTGGCCATCGGGTTATTGCCGGTATAGGCCCCGGCAAATGCCGGATGTTTGGCGATATGATTACAAAAATCGCGAAACATGCGTTCAATTGGCTTTGACTGCCCCGAATACGGCTTTGTCCAGTGAATGCCGATGCCAAGGGCGGTCAATATCCCGCTTGGCTCCTCGGGTTTAACCTTGAACCGGTATCTGTTCGGGGTGCCGCCGGTGATGCATTTCGCCGCAAAACCGCGCCCGTTATCCAGCCAGCAATGATCAGGAATGCCATAATCACGAAACAGATCGCCAAATGCCAGCCGGACAAGGTCAGAATTTTCCGACTTGTCCACCCGCCACGCGACACATTTGTTTGAATACAAATCCTGTATCGCCACCATCAGCGGGCGGGTTATTGTGCCATCCGGGAACCGCACAAAAACGTCCCATTTATGACCGTCCACATTGACCGCTTCCATCGCATGAAACTCACTGCGATCACGTATCTGCGGCGGATACATCATTTTCAGCTTTTCATTGCCTTCACGCAGCAACACCCGCACCGGCGCGGGAATTTCCGTTTCCAGCCGCCGTTCCAAAGTGCGCCCCGCCGGGATTGACCAGCCATGTTCCTTTGCCGCCATTTCAAGGCGCAGGTAACAGGCGGTAAAAGGCGGCTTTTCCAGCCGCAGCCAGTCCGCCTTGATAAACTCCCAGGCACGCGGGTCGCATTCCACCGTTTTGGTCCGTCCGGTATGGCGCGGGCAAAGGGCGGGCAGCCAGTCTTTCCGGTCCAGCCCCTCAACCATCTTGAACCAGTTAAAAATCGTCGATTTGCCAACCTTTTGCTGATCGGCCACCGCATAAACCGCCCGGTCCTTTGACAGCGCCCCGCGCTGCAACCCGCACACCGCCTCTAAAATAGACAGCCGGTACCGTGCCTTGCTTTTGCGCGCATCGGGCTGGCGCTCAAACCAGTCCCAGTCAACCCGGCTGGCCGTCGCCCCGCGAATGGCAGGGGCACCATCCTCTTTCTGCTTGCGCGCAATTTCGCGCTTATGCAGGGCGCGCTGGGCGGCAACCGGAAACAGCGACCAGTGATATTCCCAGCCGCCGCCTTTAATGCCCTGGCATTTACGCGCCAGCGGCTCGCCACCAACCGTTAAGGCCGTACGCCAGCCTTCTCTTCCCGCCAGCCTCGTGATATCGCGGGCTAGCGCCGGAATAGCAGGTAACCTCATACCTTCAATCTCGGCTGGCGAATAAAACTCTTTCATCACGCCAGCCCTTTCCACATCTGATATTCCGCATCCGCCATCGCCTGCGCCTTGCGCGACCGTTCCTGCCACGCCAGATGCCGCAATCCGTGCAAATCGCGACGCGGCACCACCGCAAGGCCCAGTGGCTCAAGCTCGCTGCCAATCACCCGCGCATCTTTCGTCGCCGCCACCAGCGCCACCGCCCGCGCCAGACTGATATTATGATCGCCGCGTGCCTGCCCGGCATAGGCATCGAGCATCGCCTTGCTCACCGGCTTACCTAAAAATTCCCCCATCGCGCCCGCAATATCCGCCCGGCTCATCTCCGCATCGCGCAAAACCTCGGCCACCATCCGGCTGACGCGCTCAGCCACACTGTTCGCCCGCACCCGCGCCTCATCCTCAAACCGCACCGCGATTTTGGGCGGCGTCCAGTCGGTGAACAAATCCAGCGTCCCGTCATCTTTGCGTCGGCTCATCACGCAGCCTCCCGGGATTGGCGGGGGTTCCCGGCTTCGCTATGATCGGTGGTGTCAACCATTCCAACCAGCAAAGGGAAACCCCCATGAGTGAAGAAAAAGGAAATACCGCCGCCGACCAGAAGGCGCTCGCGTTGAATGTGGCAATGACGGCGCTGGTCAGAAGTCTTGTGATGCAAAACCATCTCGATATAGACCTTTATCTTAGCCAGCTAGGAAGCGCGCGACAGCGCCTCGAACAACTTGAAGAAACCGAAGCGGCTGCCTTGCTTGGCGGATTTGCCGAATCTTTGCAGGCGACTTGACACCCCAGCCGGGCGGGACATCCCACGTGTACCAAAAATCATTTTCCTGCCCGGTATTTTTCGAGCCGTTACTCATTACGCAGCCTCCTCAATATTGGGTTCCGTTACGCTCAAAAGCTCTCTTAACAACCGCCGATCAGCCTCTGAAAGCTCGTGAACAAAGGCCCGGCGCGCCAAAATCCCTGCATGCATCCACGCATTAACCAGGTGGCGCGTCTGCGCTTCGTTCCTGTCCGGCACGGCGGCAACCTTGCCGCTCACCCGTTCAATCGCGGCTTTAACGGATTTAACCGGGGCGTTTTCCCCCAGCATTAAACCCACAATCTCTGCTTGCTGCTCCGGTGGCTGCTTGGCCAGCAACAAAAGCTCTTTCTGGTTTTTTGAAAGTATCGTACCCGTCAGGGACCGGCGGATTTCCGGGGAAATCTTGCTGACAATCGTCACCGCACGTTGAATGGTGCGCGGGTTAAGGCCGGTTTTCTCCGCAGCATCTTTTGCAAACGACATCGTGTCGTTTGCAGAATCGTGCCGGGCCTTTGCGCCCGCAACGCCAGCCTTCGTCTCAGGATGTAAACCTTCATAAACCGCCTTGCGCTCGGCCAAAAACACCGCCCGGTCCAGCGGATTAAGCTCGTGGCGCAACAAATTCTCGTCAATCTCGATCAACCGCGCTGCAAGCGGGCTTAGTCCCTCATAAACTTCCGCCGGTATCTCGCTTAAACCCGCCAGTTGCGCCGCCGCAAGCCGGTGCGCCCCCGCAACCAGCACATAATTGGGCCGCAACGCCTTTTCGCGGTAAACCATACTCACCGCAATCGGTTGTAAAATTCGCCCGCATTCGCGGATCGAACCGGCAATCACCGCAACATGGTCCGGGTCAACGGCACGCAGCCGCTCACCAACCTCAATGGCCGATATTTCAATCATTTTCGACATTCAGGGCCTCATAAATAACGAAAAAAATCACAAAAGAAAAAAAGGCGGCGACGCTCGCAGGGGGAAGCGGGGGATAGCGTCGCCGCCACTTTCCCTCTAAACTCGGAGTTGCAAACCCAACCGAGGAGGGAAAACACGATGGATAAAGAAGAGACCTTTCGTATGGCCATCTCACTGACCGAAAAGCTGATTGAAACGAAACAGCTTCGCTCGACATCCCCGAAAAGCGCGGGGAAGGACGTTGAAGACTACGCTTCGGAAATACACGCCGCGATCCGGCGCGCCTGGGTCAAAGCCCAGGATGACGGCACCTTGCATTCCGGCAAATAAACCTTTCCGCCCATCATTAATCCGGCAACAAGTTCCCGAATGAAGGCTTTGCCACCAAAATCCTTCACCACCACATGCGCAAAGGTGGCAATAGCCTCGGCCTGTTCTGCGTTGGGCTGAAGCGCCTTAATCTCGGCAACCAGATCAACAGGTTCGATCTGGTTGCTTTTTTCACCAACGATTCCCAAAACGCTTTTCTTAATCGCCTCAATCTGTTCTGACGAAAGACTAAACCCTTTGGGCTTAATCACGATCCGCTCAAAATTGACGCCGCTCTGGATGCAGACTTCAAACTTTGTTGCATCCAGAGTCGTCTGGCCCGGTTTTTCTGCGTCAGGCGCATTAGGTCCAGCCCCTTCAACAATCCCGGCGATAAACTTAAGGGCACCAACGTCCAGAAGACCGCTCGCCAGGGCCGATGCAAAAGCAACCACTGCATCGGCCTCGCTTTTGCTCAGCCTTGAAATGCGACGCACACAAGTCCCGTCGCTCGTTTCAACATCAAGGCCGCAACATGCTGCGCCCTCATCATCCGGATCAACCCCCTCCGGTGCAGGAAAACCTTTCACCATAACAGCCTCCTTATCGCCGCGCCGACCGGCGCGACAGGTTAAAAACAGTGCCAATATTTTGGGAAATCGGCCCGTGGCAGCTCAAATCCCCAACCATCATTTCGGTCAGGGCGCGGCGCAATTGCCCGGCATCCGACAACATCCGGTCCACATGCGCCTGCCGCTCTTTTGCCTGGGCGCGCACAAGGTCAATATCATCGGGTTCTGTCGGTTTTCCGGCGATAGGGTCATTCTCAAGCGGCAGCGCATGTGCCGCCCGGATCATCCCCTCGAAAAAATCACTGGCGTCGGCCTTAAGGGGCAGCCCGACAAATTTGGATGCAAAAACAAAACGATCCAGATACGCCTGCCGGTTTTTGGCATCGGCCCGCGCCGCGTCAACATCGGTAAAGCTGCACGTTTCTTTCCCATCAGGCACATGCGTGTCACGCCCCTCAAGCGCATCGGCAATCTGGCGAAAAAACGCCGCATGAACCCCGTTTAGCTTGAGATGCACGGCAAAAACCGTCACCGCCGCCAGTTCCTTTTCATCAAGAAAGGAAAAATCGGGCACCGGCCCTGCTTCCCCGCTCTTCGCCTTATCACCACCGTTCACGCTGCTTCTCCTTTTAAACAGTGACGCAGGCGGGGTGTGTGGCTATAGTTTTCAGCAGGTTGAGGCTTAAGGCGTGCGCCTGTTTCCATATCGAACCGCGATGGCCATATCTGGCGGGGGCTAAGCCCCAGCACCTCGGCAATCGCCATTTCACCGTGGAAATACGGCACAACCGCTGCCTTGCAGGCTGTCCGCGCCGGTAAACCATATTGCCGCTCAACATCGGCATAGGTATAACCACGTTGTTCCAGCTTGTAGCGGATCATGCCAGGCGGCATGTCTCCCGCAACGGCAAGCGCATCGCTCATAAGACCATCCTTGTCGCCGCCGACCCCGCCAGGTCGGTTTGTTTTGTAATTCGGTTTTCGTAGGTACGAAAAGCACAATGCTACAAAAATCGACCATCGTCAATCAAGAAAACGGGCGAAAGTTCGCCCATTGCTATATTAATAGAGCATTTCCCATAAGTGATTGTTTAAAAATAATTTTTATTGAACTTTCGCAGCTTGGAACAAGTTTCGCTGCCGTGCGAAAGTTGAAACCCGGAACTTTCGCCCATGTCTGACACATTAGGCTGCCGAATGCGTACCGCTAGGAAATGGTTGAATATTAGTGCATCCGAAGCTGCGGACCTGGCGAAGGTGAACCGCAACTCTTGGGAGCGATATGAAAACGACAAAACCGAACCAAAACCTTCAGCACTATCTGTTTTGTTGGATCGCGGGATTAACGCTCAATGGCTACTGACCGGTGAAGGGTCGATGATGCGCGGGGATGAGGGCGTGGCGCCGACGGCGCCGGCAGCACCAGCTGACGCCGGGCGGCTTGATAAAAAGCTGGTCGGGCGACTGACCGATAAAATCGTAAGGACTTACAAGGACCTGGGAATGGGCATCGCCATCCACGAAGCCACCGAAATGGCGATAGACGAACATAACCGCATCGTCGCCACCGTGGATGATCCCGCCGATCGCATGGTCTGTGTCGGCGAATATGCCGCCGATCTGCGCCACAGGCTGTTAACGCAACCCGCCAAAACTGATACCGGCAAACGCCAGGCATAAGACTTGTAAAAATGTAACATCGCGGGCCACCCGCAGGCCCGGCCCACCCTTTTCAGAGATCCCCTAAGAGGCTACAATCCCTTTCAGAGTTTCATAAGAGCCCGTTACAACCCAAAGGCCCTAACTCCAAAATCATCTGTCAAAACCACCCGAAACCACCCGCACTCCAAAAACAAAAAAGCGCGCCGCACAATCCCTGCACAACGCGCCTAAAACCCCGGTTCTCCGCCATCCATCCCGCCACATCCCCCCAAATCCCACCCAGTCCCGCCTTCCTCTAAGAACAAGTGTCGGTTAACAGCGGAAATGTTCTGGGCAGAACGCGACGGCGGGACAAGACTTGTAAAAATCTCGATCCGGCCGCTCGCTTCATCCGTTTGCAACGGGGCGGCTGGATCGAGAAGTCTGCCTCGGCAGAAGCCTCAGCCGAGAGGCGGGTAGTCCGTGTAACCCTGCTCGCCACCCGCATAGTGCGTCGCAGGGTCGGACGGCGCCAAGGCGGCGTCGCGGCGGAAGCGTTCGGGGAGATCAGGGTTGCTGATGAAGAGCGTTCCGAACGTCACCGCATCGGCCAGACCGGTGGCTATCGCCCGTTCGGCAGTGTCGCGATCATATCCAACGTTCACGATGAACTGACCGGTAAACCGCTTTCTCGCTTCGGGTGCCAGCAGCTTGAGACCGTCCGGAAGCTGGGCCGGCTCCATGAAGTGGAGCATCCCTACCTTCCTCGCCTCAAGGGCTTCGACGGCAAACATATAGGTGCCTTCCAGATCGCTATCGCCCATGTCGTTATAGGGGATCCGCGGCGAAAGCCGGACGGACACGCGGGATGGCCCAAAGACACGGATGGCGGCATCAGTCGCTTCGAGCAAGAAACGGGCGCGATTTTCGACAGGGCCACCATAGGCGTCGGTTCGTTTGTTGGGCCCGTCTTCGAGGAACTGGGCGGGTAGAAAGCCATTGGCACCATGCACCTCCACGCCGTCGAAGCCCGCATCTTTTGCTGCGCGTGCGGCGGTCTCATAGTCCAGGATCGTGCTCTGGATCTCCTCCAAAGTCATCGCCCGGGGGGTGACGCTAGGCTCAGGACTCATTAA
>NZ_JFJZ01000030.1 GCF_002115825.1 Thalassospira sp. MCCC 1A01428
TCATGTTGACGGGGCTCTTGTGGGCGGGGCGAGCCTCAAGGTCGAGGATTTCTGGGGGATTATCGATAGCTGCGACTGAACACTGTCAGTTGTTTTTTCTGATCCCGAGGGGCGCAGGTTATGCTGGTGTATTGCACTGGCATTACTTGTGACAAGTAAGCTGTTTTCCTGTGAGAGTGGACGTTTGGCAAATTTATTTGCCTGTTTGCCACGAAAGGCAGGCGGGGATGTTGCAATTTGACGCGGGATCGGTGAAAATGGGTTCCCGGCGCAAGATGTTCGTTCTTGCTCGACGCCGGGAATTTTCCCGTACAAATTAAAGATGGTGTTTTCCTGCCGGTCGCAGGGACGACGTTATTGCATGCGGTTGTGAATTTATGGTTATAAACGTACGAAATACGGACTAGCCAACCGTTTCAAAACACGTTAAACACGCATCAAATTTTGCCCGGTACGGCAACAAAATCGTTGCCGCCGGATTTACAAGTCAAGAGTTTTGAGGCCATGCAGACTGTCATTCTGGTTATCCACCTGCTTCTTGCGATCGGCTTGATTGCCGTAATTCTGGTTCAGCGCAGTGAAGGCGGCGGGCTTGGTATTGGCGGCGGCAATAGCGGCGGCGGTAATTTTGGTGTCATGAGTTCGCGCAGTGCGGCGAACCTTCTGACCCGAACGACTGCAATTCTTGCTGCGGCCTTCATGATTACAAGCCTTGGTCTGGCCCTGTTGACCAATACCCGTACCGCACCAACATCGATCCTTGATCAGGTGCCTGCACCGGCTGCGACTTCCGATATGGAAAAAACGGCCCCGGCACAGGATAGCGGTCCGGCGGCGCCGACCCGCTAACACATATACCGATTATCAGAGGCGGCAAAATTGCCGCCTCAATTTTTGAATTGTTTGCTCCCCCGGTTCGCAATCTGCGTAACCGTGGCTTTGTGCTTTGAGATGAGGCATAGACATGACCCGTTATATTTTCATTACCGGTGGCGTTGTTTCTTCGCTGGGCAAAGGCCTGGCGTCTGCTGCATTGGGTGCCTCGCTTCAGGCGCGTGGTTTTACCGTCCGTTTGCGTAAACTTGATCCTTATATCAACGTTGACCCGGGCACTATGAGCCCCTATCAGCATGGCGAAGTTTACGTTACCGAAGACGGTGCCGAAACGGACCTTGACCTTGGCCATTATGAACGTTTCACCGGTGTGTCGTCACGCCGTTCTGATAACGTCACTACTGGACGTATCTATTCGTCAGTTATTGCCCGCGAACGCCGTGGTGATTATCTGGGCGGGACTGTCCAGGTCATTCCGCACATCACCGATGCCATCAAGGAATTCGTCCAAAGTGATGCGACCGAGGATTTTGTCCTGGTCGAAATTGGCGGTACGGTTGGTGATATCGAAAGCCTGCCATTCCTTGAGGCCATTCGTCAGATGGGCAACGAACTGGGAGACGGGCGGACAATGTTCCTGCATCTTACCCTGGTTCCTTATATTCCGTCAGCGGGGGAGCTGAAAACCAAACCGACCCAGCATTCTGTCAAGGAATTGCAGTCGCTTGGTATTCAGCCCGACATTTTGCTGTGCCGCTGTGATCGCGAAATTCCGGTTAATGAACGTCGCAAAATTGCGCGGTTCTGTAACGTGCGCGAAGCGTCGGTCATTCCGGCGTATGATGTCGACAATATTTATCAGGTGCCGATCAGCTACCATAAATATGGCCTGGATAACGAAGTTCTGCATCACTTTGGCTTGCAGGCCCAAGACCCCGATATGGGCCCTTGGGAAGACATCTGCGACACTGTTCGCAACCCGGAAGGTGAAGTCACTATTGGGATTGTCGGTAAATACATTCAGTTACCTGATGCCTATAAATCGCTGACCGAGGCACTGGTGCATGGCGGTATCAGCAACAAGGTTCGGGTGAAGATTGAATGGATCGCATCTGACGATCTTGAAAAAACCGAGAATGTCAGCGAACGCCTGAGCAAACTTGATGCGATTATGGTGCCAGGTGGATTTGGCGAACGGGGTGCTGAAGGCAAAATTGCCGCGGCACGGTATGCCCGTGAAAACAAGGTGCCTTATTTTGGCATTTGTTTTGGCATGCAAATGGCTGTTCTGGAAGCTGCACGTAACCTCGCGGGCATTACCAATGCATCGTCGTCCGAATTTGGTCCGACCGACGTGCCGCTGGTTGGCCTGATGACTGAATGGTCCAAGGACGGCGGACGTGTTGAACGTCGTAGTGGCGAAGATGACCTTGGCGGCACCATGCGTTTGGGTAATTATGAATGCAAACTGGTGGCCGGGACGCGTGCCCGTGAAATTTACGGGACTGAAACGGTTCTTGAACGTCACCGTCATCGTTATGAAGTTAATATCAACTTCCTTGATCAGCTTGAGCAAAAAGGCCTGAAATTTTCAGGTCTGTCGCCAGACGGGCGTTTGCCGGAAATTGTCGAATATCCGGATCATCCCTGGTTTGTTGGCGTGCAGTTCCATCCGGAATTGCGCTCGCGTCCGCTGGACCCGCATCCGTTGTTTGTGTCTTATATCAAGGCTGCCAAAGAACGTAGCCGTCTGGTTTAATGCTGCCTGGAACGTGCAAGGATGTTGAAATGAACGCGATTAAAACCGTTAAAGTCGGCAATATCGAATTTGCCAATGACAAACCCTTTGCGTTGCTGGCTGGCCCTTGCGCCATCGAAAGCCGCCAGCACGCATTGGAAATGGCAACGGCCCTGAAAGAACTGGCCAGTGCAATGGGCATTGGGCTGGTTTATAAAAGTTCGTTCGATAAAGCCAATCGCACCAGCAATAAATCGAAGCGGGGCGTAGGTTTGCACGAAGGAATTGATATTCTGGGCGAAGTCAAGGATGTCACCGGGTTGCCAATCGTTACCGATGTTCATTTGCCTGACCAATGTGCCGAGGTTGCCAGGGTTGCGGATATTTTGCAAATTCCGGCGTTTCTGTGCCGCCAGACCGATTTGTTGATGGCAGCGGCCGCCACCGGTAAGGCTATCAATGTGAAAAAAGGTCAGTTCCTTGCCCCTTGGGACATGGCCAACGTTGCCGACAAAATTGCCGAGGCCGGCAACGAAAATATTATGCTTTGTGATCGCGGAACCAGTTTTGGTTATAACACACTGGTTACCGATTTCCGTGGACTTCCCACCATGGCCCGTCAGGGCTATCCGATTGTGTTTGATGCCACCCATTCCGTCCAGCAACCGGGCGGGCAGGGTGGCACGACGGGCGGGCAGCGTGAATTTGCGCCTGTTTTGGCCCGTGCAGCTGTTTCTGTTGGTGTTGCGGCATTGTTTATCGAAACCCACGACAATCCTGATGCAGCCATCAGCGACGGACCCAATCAAATCCCTCTTGGCAAACTCCCGGAAGTCCTTTCGGTCCTAAAGGAGTTTGATGCTGTAGCGAAGGCCAATCCGGTTCGTCTGGATATGTTCGACGCTTGATTTAAAGGTGCCGCCATATTTTGTGGCGGCATTTCTTTTATGCTGTAACCGACGCGGCCCGACATTTGGGTCGTTCAATATGTCAGTAAGGAGAGTTGTTTCGTCATGACCGCTATCATTGATATCCGCGGGCGCGAAATTCTGGACAGTCGGGGTAACCCGACGGTTGAGGTTGATGTGACTTTGGAAAGTGGCGCCTTTGGTCGGGCTGCCGTTCCCTCTGGTGCATCGACTGGCGCACACGAAGCCGTCGAACTGCGTGACAAGGAAGACCGTTATCTGGGTAAGGGCGTTACCAAAGCTGTTTCTGCTGTAAATGGTGAAATCTTTGAAGCTTTGGCCGGAGTGGATGCTGAAGAGCAGATCGAAATCGATCAGGCTATGATTGATCTTGATGGTACTGCGAACAAAAGCCGTTTGGGCGCAAATGCCATTTTAGGTGTTTCTTTGGCTGTGGCCAAGGCCGCCGCACAGGAAGCCGGTTTGCCGCTGTATCGCTATATCGGTGGTTCATATGCGCGCACATTGCCGGTGCCGATGATGAACATTATCAATGGTGGCGAACATGCCGATAATGCCATTGATGTGCAGGAATTCATGATTGTGCCGGTGTCGGCTGACTCCGGTACGGATGCGATCCGCATGGGCGCCGAAATTTTCCATCATTTGAAAAAATCCTTGGCGGCTGATGGTCTTAGCACGTCGGTGGGCGACGAAGGTGGCTTTGCCCCGAATATCGCATCGACCGAAGACGCAATCAGCTATGTGATGAAATCGATCGAAGCTGCCGGGTATCGTCCGGGCGAAGACATTATGCTTGCACTTGATGCTGCATCGACCGAATTTTACAAAGACGGCAAATATGTGCTGGCGGGTGAGGGCAAAACGCTCGATTCCGAGGGCATGGTTAAATATTGGGCCGAGCTTGCGAGCAAATATCCGATTTTCTCAATCGAAGACGGCATGTCGGAAGATGACTGGGACGGTTGGGCTGCGCTGACGCGCGAAATTGGCGATAAAATTCAGCTGGTTGGCGATGATCTGTTTGTGACTAATCCGCTGCGTTTGGCCGATGGTATTTCCAAAGGTGTTGCAAACTCGATCCTGGTCAAAGTAAACCAGATTGGAACGCTCAGCGAAACACTGGAAGCTGTCGAAATGGCCCATCGTGCGGGTTATACGGCTGTTATGTCGCATCGTTCGGGCGAAACTGAAGATTCAACGATTGCTGATCTGGCTGTTGCCACGAATTGCGGGCAGATTAAAACCGGGTCGTTGTCACGTTCTGACCGGTTGGCAAAATATAACCAGCTGATCCGCATCGAAGAACAACTTGGTTTGAGCGCCCGGTATCCGGGTCGTGCGATCCTGAAGAAATAATCCGCCGCTTTTATTTCGGAAGCGAGATGACGAAAAGCCGCCCTGAATCGGGGCGGCTTTTTTTGTTTACGATTTGTTAATTAATCATAAGGCGGCTAAAAAAAGATGTCTGTTTTTAAAACTCTTTTTACCTTGTTGTGATTAAATCACGCTTCAGGATATGGCATTGCGAATACTAAAATTACTAATCATTTGATATTGCGTGAAAATAACTATTGTTGTTTTCTCGTTTTGGTTTGTTAACGTTATGCTTTCCAATCCGTTTTCTGCTTTGGGGCCTTCGATCACATGTCGTCATCTGCACCGGTAATCCGTCGATTTCGACAGGCCATAGCACCTGTTTTTGCTTTTACAGTAATGGTCTATTTTATCTTCCATAGTGTGGAGGGGGATAGGGGGCTGTTGGCTTACTGGTCGATGCAGGATCGTGTTACCGAGATTTCAAAATTGCGTGACGATATAAAAGCACGTCGCGAACTGTTGGAGCAACGCGTAAAGGCGCTGCGTCCAGGTAGCCTTGATCCCGATTTGCTTGATGAACGTGCCCGTACCATGCTTGATATGGCAAACCGGGACGATGTCATCATCTTCCATCATAATGGGTATGATCAGCCCTGATATTTTCTTTCAGCACGGTTACAATGGCATTAGGTGCGGCGCACACTAGCTTGCGCGCAGGTTTTTGCTGTTTATACGGCAACTGCGAAGATGAATTTTCCTTTGTCAAAATTGTTTTCATAAAAGCATAGCATTTGTGACGCTGTGGAATGAACCATCTGAATTGAGCTTCCTCAAACGTCTGATAATTCACAAAATATCATTTGAACCGTTAAAACTACAATTAACCAATAAACGGTTTATTTGTGATTGTGCATTGCAAAACAAGGCTTTAACGCCCCCAAGATAGCTTGCTTATGTCCGTTGTTTTGGGTAGATATTTCGGTGGTCCAATACCGAATTAAGCTGCTTTTCAAAGAAGCTTAAGCGAGCCATCCACCGGGAGGAACCATGGCGACCACAAAACGCAAACGCGCCACGACGCGCGCCGACAATCAGGCGAGCAGTGACGATCTCCTCAAATATTACCGCGATATGCTTCTGATCCGCCGTTTCGAAGAAAAGGCTGGCCAGCTTTATGGCATGGGCCTGATCGGTGGTTTCTGCCACCTTTATATCGGCCAGGAAGCAGTCGTTGTTGGTATGCAGGCAGCTACATCCGGCGATGACGGTGTGGTAACCAGCTATCGTGATCATGGGCATATGCTGGCATGCGGGATGGATTCCGCTGGTGTCATGGCCGAACTGACTGGGCGTGAGGGTGGTTACTCTCACGGTAAGGGCGGTTCGATGCATATGTTCTCGAAGGAAAAGAACTTTTACGGCGGTCACGGTATTGTCGGCGGACAGGTTCCGTTGGGTACCGGTATTGCCTTTAATTACAAATATCGCGGCGAAGACAAGGTTTGTCTGACCTATCTTGGTGACGGTGCTGTCAACCAGGGGCAGGTTTATGAATCTTTCAACATGGCTGCGCTTTGGAAGCTGCCGGTCGTTTATTGCATTGAAAACAATCAGTACGCGATGGGTACGTCAACACAGCGTCACTCGGCCAGCCCCGACCTTTATCAACGTGGGGAAGCCTATGGCATCCCTGGTGAACAGGTTGATGGCATGGACGTGCTCGCGGTGAAAGAAGCCGGTGAACGTGCGGTCAAGCATTGCCGTGAAGGCAATGGGCCCTACATTCTTGAACTTAAAACCTATCGCTATCGTGGCCACTCGATGTCTGATCCGGCGAAATACCGGACCAAAGACGAGCTGGACAAGATGCGCAAGGAACATGACCCGATCGACATGGTCAAAAAATTGTTGATCGATGCAAGCATCCTTGATGAAGACGGTCTCAAGGAGATCGACAAGGAAGTGAAGGCAGAGGTCGCCAAATCTGCGGAATTTGCACAGAACAGCCCGGAACCCAATCCTTCTGAACTGTTTACCGACATTTTGATCGAAGTCTGATCCAGATTTTGCAAAATCCGCTTTTGACCAGAAATTTTCCCGCAAAGAGGGGGAACCATGCCGATTGAAGTTTTGATGCCTGCATTGTCGCCGACAATGACCGAAGGCACTCTTGCCAAATGGAATGTGAAAGAAGGCGACACGGTTCAGTCCGGTGATGTCCTTGCTGAAATTGAAACCGACAAGGCGACGATGGAAGTCGAAGCTGTTGATGAAGGTAAGATTGGCAAGATTGTTGTTGACGCCGGAACTGAAAATGTCGCCGTCAATGCTGTTATTGCCTATATTCTTGAAGACGACGAAGACGCATCTGCGCTGGATAATGTAAACCCGGGTGAAGCCAAGGCTGCCCCGGCGCCCAGCGACGAGAAAGATTCGTCTTCTGATAGCGCACCGTCGGCACCGGCAACAGCTGCTGCGCCGGTCAAGGCATCAGGGGCAATTGAACGCACTGATAACGAGCCGCGCGCAATGAGCGTGATGAACGAAACGCGCGACGAAAAATCCTACACCAAATTCAAAACCCAGACTGTTCGTGAAGCCCTGCGTGATGCAATGGCCGAAGAAATGCGGACGGACGAAAATGTTTTCGTCATGGGTGAAGAAGTTGCGCAGTATCAGGGGGCTTATAAGGTCACCCAGGGCCTGCTTGATGAATTTGGCGACCGCCGCGTTGTTGATACGCCGATTACTGAATATGGTTTTACCGGTCTTGGTACCGGGGCCGCCTTTATGGGGTTGCGCCCGATTGTTGAATTCATGACATTCAACTTTGCCATGCAGGCGATTGACCATATCATTAACTCGGCCTCAAAGACGCTTTATATGTCTGGTGGTCAGCTTGGTTGCCCGATTGTGTTCCGTGGACCAAATGGTGCGGCAGCCCGTGTAGGGGCCCAGCATTCACAGTGTTATGCCTCGTGGTATGCACATTGCCCGGGCCTTAAGGTGGTTGCACCTTATTCGGCAGCCGACGCCAAAGGCCTTTTGAAGGCTGCTATTCGTGATCCGAACCCGATTGTGTTTCTGGAAAACGAAATTCTGTATGGTCAGAGCTTTGAAGTTCCTGACGATGAAGATTTCGTTCTGCCGATTGGCCAGGCCAAAATTGAACGTGAAGGCACTGATGTTACCATCGTTGCATTCTCGATCATGGTTGGCAAAGCCCTGAAGGCAGCCGAAAAGCTGGCGGAAGAAGGCATTTCAGCCGAAGTCATCAACCTTCGTACCATTCGTCCGCTCGATGTGAACACCATTGTACGTTCGGTAATGAAAACCAATCGTTTGGTAACATGTGAAGAAGGCTGGCACTTTGCTGGTATCGGCGCAGAAATAGCGTCGGTTATCATGGAACATGCGTTTGACTATCTTGATGCACCGGTTGCCCGTGTTACCGGCGAAGATGTTCCAATGCCATATGCGGCCAATCTGGAAGTTCTGGCATTGCCGCAGGATCAGCACATCGTCGATGCGGCCAAGGCCGTTTGCTATCGTTAAACAAAAACGGACAGGGGGCTGGCGCACCGTCGGTGCTGCCACCCCGTTACCGGGAGATTGCATCCATGCCAGTTAAGATTCTGATGCCGGCGCTTTCGCCGACCATGACAGAAGGCACCTTGGCGAAATGGCTTGTCAAGGAAGGGGACACCGTTGAATCTGGCGATGTCCTTGCTGAAATTGAGACCGACAAGGCAACGATGGAAGTCGAAGCTGTCGATGAAGGTAAAATTGGTAAAATTCTTGTTGAAGCGGGCACCGAGGGTGTTGCTGTTAACGCCGTAATTGCGCTGCTTCTCGAAGAAGACGAAGATGAATCTGCTCTGGAAGGGGCGGATACTTCAGGGCCTGATGTTGGTGGAGACGCGGCATCTTCGGCACCGAAGGAAGAAGAAAAATCCGAAAGCAAAGATGTCGCACCAGCAACATCCGGCGCGTCGGTTAGCAAGGATGGCGACCGGATTAAAGCAAGCCCGCTTGCACGCCGTATTGCGTCGCAAGAAGGGGTTGAGTTATCCGGGGTTGATGGTTCCGGGCCGCGCGGTCGTATTGTTAAGCGCGATGTTGAAGCCGCCCTTAGCAACAAACCGGCCACCAAATCTGATGCACCTGCTGCCACAGGCAAGTCCGATGCTCCGGCACCGGCTGCCAAGGCACCTGTTGCATCGGGCTGGAACCCGGATCTGACTGGTCTGCCTGAATATGAAGAAATTCCGAATACAACGATGCGTAAGGTGATTGCGCGCCGTCTGACGGAATCCAAACAGCAGGTTCCGCATTTCTACCTGACCATCGATTGCCAGATTGATAATCTTTTGTCGGTTCGCAAGCAGCTGAACGAAAAAGCGGCTGATGGTGTGAAGGTATCGGTTAACGACATGGTTATCCGGGCATCCTCGATTGCGCTTAAGCGTGTCCCGGCCGCCAATGCGATCTGGACGGATGCGGCCATCTTGCAATGCAAACAGCAGGATATTTCTGTTGCCGTTGCCATTGATGGTGGCCTGATTACACCGGTTATTCGCAATGCGGGTGGCAAGGGCCTTGCCGAAATCTCGACCGAGATGAAAGCATTGGCTGCCAAGGCGCGTGATGGCAAATTGCAGCCGCAGGAATTCCAGGGTGGAACCTTCTCGGTTTCCAATCTTGGCATGTTTGGCATTAAGGACTTTGCTGCCATTATCAATCCGCCGCAGGGTTGTATCCTCGCTGTCGGTGCTGGTGAACAGCGCCCGGTGGTCAAGGATGGCGCACTGGCAATTGCAACTGTCATGAGCTGCACACTGTCTGTTGATCACCGGGTGGTTGACGGTGCTGTTGGTGCCGCGTTCATGGCTGAATTCAAGAAGCTGATCGAAGATCCGATAAGCATGCTGCTTTAAGGTCTGGTTATGCGGGGGCTTTAACAAGTCCCCGCAAGCTTTTGAATGATATACCTGTATGTGAAAATCAGGCAGGTGAAGGAGATGCAAAATGGCGGAAAACAATTTCGACGTTATCGTAATTGGTGCCGGTCCTGGTGGTTATGTTACCGCCATTCGTGCCGCCCAGCTGGGCCTGAAAACGGCTGTCGTCGAACGTGAACATCTGGGCGGTATCTGCCTTAACTGGGGGTGTATCCCGACTAAGGCCTTGCTGCGATCAGCCGAAGTTTATCGCAACATGAAACATGCCAAAAATTATGGCCTGTCTTGTGATAACCCGTCCTTCGACTTTGACGCTGTTATTCAGCGCTCGCGTGGTGTTTCAAAGCAACTGACGGGTGGTGTTGGTCATTTGCTTAAGAAGAACAAGGTTACCGTGATTAACGGAGAAGCCAAGTTCGACGGACCCAAAAAGATTACCGTTGAAGGCAAGGACAAGGGCACCTATACGGCGAAGCATTACATCATTGCAACGGGTGCAAGGGCGCGTTCACTGCCAGGGCTTGAGGCCGATGGCAAGGTTGTATGGGATTACAAAAAGGCGATGACGCCTGATAAAATGCCCAAAAGCCTTGTTGTTGTCGGGTCGGGTGCTATCGGTATTGAATTTGCCAGCTTCTATCACACCATGGGCACCGAAGTGACCGTGGTTGAGATCATGCCGCAAATTATGCCGGTGGAAGACAAGGAAGTTGCGGCCCTTGCGCAAAAGATGATGACCAAGGACGGGATGAAAATCCTGACTGAAGCCAAGGTCGCCAATCTGAAGCGCAATGCAGATAATGTTGTTGTCACCATTGAAACCAAAGACGGTAAAAAGCAGGAATTGACGGTTGACCGTGTGATTTCCGCTGTTGGCGTTATTGGCAATACCGAAAATCTTGGTTTGGAAACCACCAAGGTAAAGGTTGATCGTAACGTTATTGGCACTGACGAATTTTCTTGCACCGCCGAGCCGGGCATTTATGCCATCGGTGATGTCGCGGGACCGCCGATGCTGGCACATAAGGCCGAGCATGAAGGTGTTATTTGTGTCGAGAAAATTGCTGGTGAAAAAAATGTTCATCCGCTTGATCCACGCAAAATTCCGGGATGCACCTATTGCCATCCGCAGGTTGCCAGTGTTGGCCTGACCGAAGCCAAGGCCAAAGATGCCGGGTATGATGTCAAGGTTGGCAAATTTCCTTTTATCGGGAATGGCAAAGCTGTTGCCTTGGGTGAAGCGGAAGGTTTGGTTAAAACTGTATTTGATGCCAAAACCGGCGAATTGCTGGGCGCACATATGGTGGGTACCGAAGTTACCGAACTGATCCAGGGTTTTGTGATTGCAATGGGGCTGGAAACTACCGAGGAAGACCTGATGCATACGGTTTTCCCGCATCCAACCCTGTCTGAAATGATGCATGAATCGGTTCTTGACGCTTATGGGCGTGCGATCCACTTCTAAATCATTATATGGTGGATACGGCAGGTTCCCTTGTGGATCTGTCGTATCGGCCATGTCGAATGTCAGTTTGACAATTTGGCATAAGGACGGCACATTGCCGCCCGTTCCATCCTTCGGAGGTTTAAATGTCCACGACGCGCAACGAAGTACGGGCCCTTCGTCACCCGGAAAAGCAAAAGAACCCGGATCGTCCTTCTGGTCGCAAGCCAGAGTGGATTCGCGTTAAGGCACCGACTTCGAAGGGCTATCAGGAAACGCGCGATCTGGCGCGTGGTCTGAAATTGCATACGGTTTGCGAAGAAGCCGCATGCCCGAATATTGGTGAATGCTGGCAAAAAAAACATGCATCGTTCATGATCATGGGCGATACCTGCACCCGTGCATGTGCGTTTTGTAATGTTAAAACCGGGATGCCAAACGCGCTTGACCCGTTTGAGCCGGAAAACCTGGCAATGGCGGTTGCCGACATGGATCTCAAGCATGTTGTCATCACCTCGGTTGACCGTGATGATCTTGCCGATGGTGGTGCGATGCATTTTGCCCGCGTGATTGAAGCTATTCGCCATAAATCGCCGGCAACAACCATTGAAATTCTGACGCCCGACTTTCGCGATAAGCCCGGTGCTGTTGAAATCGTCGCCAAGGCCCGTCCAGATGTGTTTAACCATAATCTGGAAACAGTTCCGCGTCTGTATCCGTCCATTCGCCCTGGTGCCCGTTTTTACCAGTCGTTGCGTATTCTTGATCGGGTTAAACAAATTGATCCGACGATTTTCACCAAATCAGGCCTTATGGTTGGTTTTGGGGAGCAGCGCCACGAACTGAGCCAGGTGATGGATGATTTGCGTGTGGCCGATGTCGATTTTCTGACCATTGGCCAGTATTTGCAGCCGACGCTGAAACATGCGCCAGTTGAACGGTTTGTGACGCCTGATGAATTTAAGGAATATGCGTCGATGGCGCGTGCCAAGGGCTTTTTGATGATTGCATCAACGCCGCTGACACGTTCAAGCTATCATGCAGATCGTGATTTTGCCGAAATGCGTGAAGCCCGCGAGAAAAAACTTGCCGCAACTGCCAAGGCGAGCGCGGCAGAATAAACGGCAATTCTTTACCCGGCATTTTTAAAAAGACCAGTAGGAGATCCCTTTGCCGACGCATGCGGAGCGCAGAAAGCTACCCTATACGCCGGAACAGTTATTCGATCTCGTTGCAGATATCGATGCCTATTCGGAATTTTTGCCCTGGTGTGCTGCATCACGGGTGCGGAAGCGTGACGGTAACGAACTTCATGCCGATCTGGTGATTGGTTTTAAGATGTTTCGTGAAAAATATACGTCAAAAGTTACGCTGGACCGTCCGACCAGAATTGATGTTGAATATTTGCAAGGACCGTTCAAATATCTGAATAACCATTGGGAATTTCAGCCTGCCGACGATGGCGGGACATTTCTGGATTTCTATGTTGATTTTGAATTTAAATCGGCAATCTTGCAAAAAATGATTGGTATGGTTTTTAACGAGGCCGTTAAATTGATGGTCGGATCCTTTGAAAATCGTGCCCGACAGGTTTATGGCGATAACGGGATTGCATCCTCGGCGTTATAGGCCGTTTGTGTGCACTAAATAATAAAAAGCCGAAACGTTACACAGGTAAGGTTTCGGCTTTTTCATTTTTGGTCATACCGACCACTTGGTGCAGTGTTTACCGCGAAGTCGCGATCATGTCCTGGATCATGGAAAATGCTGTCAGGATGGTTTGACGTCGAACCTGGTGCCTATCGCCTTTAAAAACCTGCGATTGGTGCAGGGTAGGGCGATGCCCTCCGGCACAGCCGAAATGCACCAGCCCAACGGGTTTTTCCGCACTGCCACCACCAGGGCCTGCGATGCCCGTTACGGCAACAGTGATGGTTGCCAGCGGACTATGGCGTAATGCGCCTTCGGCCATGGCACGGGCAACCTGTTCGGACACGGCACCATGTTGTGCAAGCAAATCCCCGGAAACACCCAGCATTGCCATTTTGGCTTCGTTTGAATAGGTGATGAAGCCACCATCAACCACTCTGGAGCTGCCATCAACTGCGGTCAGGCAACCACCAATCAGTCCGCCGGTACAGCTTTCGGCAGTGGCAAGCATTTCACCGTGTTGGCGGCAAAGTTCAATGATGCTGCCTGCTGCAGTCAGTAATTCAGGATCAGCGATCATGGAAGGAAACCTCCGGCAAGATGGGAAAACAGGGTCAGGAGGGCCATACCGAACGCTCCGGCAAAAATATCATCGAGCATGATGCCAAAACCACCACCCACCCGGCGGTCAACCCATCGAATAGGCCAGGGTTTTAGAATGTCAAAAAATCTGAAAACCACAAATGCCAGCAAGACCCATGCGACGTCCATCCATGTTGCAGCCAGGGGCAAGGGCAGCAGGCAAAGCCATTGACCGGCCACTTCGTCGATCACAATTTCACCAGGATCGTGGATCCCGATCATTTTGCTATAGGAATCGGAAATAAAAACCCCATAAATAAAGACAAGGGTGGTTGCGATCAGCAGAGTTGTGTTACCCCCTGCCATGATCAAAAGCCATCCCAGCGGCAAGGCAGCAAATGAACCTGCGGTTCCTGGCGCTTTGGGAACTTTGCCACTGTAAAACCAGGTGGCGGATGCGGTAATGATGATTTGGCTGAGGCGCATAACACTTTCGCATATGTCTAATGGGTATGGTTACCTGACTTATCATAGCCAATTGGCTGTGGCGTGAGGTTTTTTGGGGTTAATGGAGTGTTAACGCGCTTGCCACGCTGCTCTCTTGCGGGTAGCGTGAAAATGAAAACAGTATTGAGATAAACGTTGGCATCAATCGGGGGGTTCCGGCTTGGGTGCTAAAAATTGAACATGGATAAAAAAGGGCATAGCCGGACAGATGTCTTTGGTGGGGCGCATAAAGCATATAATTGAAAAGTGGTTTCCGGATCGGGAAGTTCTTGTTCGCTCCAATGATTCCGTCACACAGGTTCATCTGGGGCGTCGACGGCAGTTAATTGTTGGTGTGGTTGCTGTTTTCCTGATTGTCTGGACTGTTGGATCAACAGGGGTTGGCTACTATTTCAGTCATCGGCTTGACTTGCGTGAAGATCAGCTTTTTCGAAGTGAGATGGCCTATAGCGAACTGATAAACAGGGTTACAGAAAGCCAGAAAAAGTTTAGCGAGATTACCTCGCAGATGGAAGATACCCATCATAATTTGTTGAGTATGGCCGAAAAGAACCTGAAATTGCAGGCGAGGGTTCAGGACTTTAGTCTGAAACTGGCCGATAGTGAAAAAGAAAAGTACCGGATATCAGCGCTCCGTTCATCAATGGATAACCAGATGAATGCGCTAGGGCAGCAGATAGACGGTATTACCAATCGCAATATTGCGTTACGTGATGAACTTGAAACCGTTGAAACGGTGATGACGCGCGTGATGCGGGAACGTGATCAGGCGATTTCACGGGCCAAATCGTTGCAAGGCGAACTGGCAATGGCAAATCAGCGAATTTCCGATTTGCATACCGTTCAAAAACAGGCGCTTGAACGCGTCGCTGAACATGCAGGATCATCGATCGCCGACCTTAAGTCGGTGCTGAAAATGACGGGCGTACCGATCAAGGAACTGACGGACGAAGCGACAACCAGCGACGTTAAACGGGTTCTTGATGCTGGTGTTGGCGGGCCTTTTGTGCAGTTTGATCCCGAAACGCCGGAAGACGAACTGTTTATGAATGCGGCATTGACTGTTGGTAACCGAATGGACCAGCTGGCGAACCTGCAAAAAGTGATTAACCGTATGCCGTTGGGCGAACCGACGGAGAATTATTACGTTTCCAGCAAGTTTGGCAAACGTAAGGACCCTTTTAACGGAAAATGGTCTTTTCATTCTGGCGCCGACCTGGCAGCCCCGATGAAAACGCCAATCTATGCCACTGCACCTGGTGTGGTGTCGCATGCAGGATGGACAGGCGGGTACGGCAAAATGGTCGAGATTGATCATGGAAACGGTCTTAAAACCCGCTATGGCCATCTGATGAAGGTCCTCGTCAAGAAGGGCCAAAAGGTGAAATATCAAGATATGGTTGCACTGATGGGGAGCACGGGCCGCAGTACAGGAAGCCATGTTCATTATGAAGTCCTGGTAAACGGCAAACAGGTAGATCCCATCAAGTTCATAAAGGCGGGACATTATGTTTTCAAAGTCAAACAAAACACAGACGAGCACAAATAATACCCATACTACTTCGTCTTCCAGCAAGGTTGGCGGACTCTCGGTTATCAATTCAGACCTTCGTATTTCGGGCGATCTGGTTTCTGAATCAGATGTTCAGGTTGACGGTTTTGTCGACGGGGACATTCGCACGCGTAATTTGACCATCGGTCAGCATGGTGAAGTGCGCGGGGAAATTGTGGCGGACCGGGTTCGTGTTTGCGGCAAGGTTACAGGGCAGATCCGGTCCAAGGATGTTTCGCTGGCAGATACCGCTAAAATGATTGGTGATATTTTGCACGAAACCCTGGCAATAGAGCCGGGCGCACATCTGGAAGGGCATTGCCGCCGCATTGAAAGCATCGAAGAAGGTGGTCTGACTGTTATTCAGGCGGGCAAAATCGTTGCTTCGAATGTGAAGAAAGAACAGTAAGGTTTTTCTTTAGCGCGATTCCGGTCTTTGGGTCAGCGCAAGACGGAAATTACATGTTAAAAATGCAGAATTAAAACAGCCAGGTTGTTGATCAACCTGGCTGTTTGTTTTTATGGCACCGTGTTTGTCTCATACTCAGGCGGTTTTGGGATGGCCGGCCAGTGGCAGGATTTCATCCAGTCCCCCCAAAATAACGTCAGCCTGATGTGACAGGCGTTCAACGGGCAGGGAAGCACGGTTTATCCATGCGGTTTTAAAACCGAAATGTCCGGCACCAGCAATGTCCCAGCCATTGGACGACTGAAAGGAAATTTCACCGGCATCCAGCTCAAGTTTATTGACCGCTAACTGATAAACGCTGGGATGGGGTTTGTAAGTCCGCAATTCATCAACACACAGGATTTCGTCAAACAGCGACAAAATTCCCGAAGACTTCGCCGCTGAAATCAGCATGTGTCGTGCACCATTTGACAGAATAGCCAGTTTATGGCCGTTCGCCTTAAGGGTTTGCAGGGTTTTGACAACCTCGGGAAAAGTATCCAGCGATAAATAGGTTTCCATCAGCCGCGACCTCAGGATAGGGTCATTCTTGCCAATGGCTGCCAGTGAATAATCAAGGGCATCACCGGTAACGGTCCAGAAATCGGCAAAATCCCCCATCAGGCTGCGCAACCAGCTATATTCCAGCTGCTTTCTCCGCCAAAGCTCAGACAGCTTGTCAGCTTCATCGCCCAAACTTTCCTGGCAGCGCTTTATCGCCGATCCAACGTCAAATAACGTTCCGTAAGCGTCAAAGACAAATGCACGACAGGAAGAGATAGCTGTTTCAGTCATTGGGTTTGGCCTCGTTTTTTATCACCGACAATACGGCGCTGGTGCCGATGGGTGCATAATCCTGCAAGCAGCAGGTTTTTGCAGGTTATTTCTTGATCTTGACTTGTGCCGGTTTGGCTGTATCCGGGTTTTCCTGGCTCATCGCAATTTCATCACGGGCAAAGCGTCGCCGATAAACATATGTCCCTTCCATCACCCGCTGAACATAATTGCGGGTTTCCTTGTAGGGGATCATTTCGATCCAGTCGATGGGATCAACATCGGGTTCGCGAGGGTCGCCATATTCCGAAATCCATTCCTTTACCCGCGAAGGCCCGGCATTGTAGGACGCAATGGTCAAAATTTCGGCGCCGTTCCAGCGATTTAGCAGTTTGGACAGATATTGCCGCCCCAACTGAATATTGAAACCCGGATCCTCGGTTAGGCGTTCCACACTGAAGGGCAAATCAAGATGATGGGCCATGCGTTCGGCAGTAGCGGGCATGAGTTGCATCAGGCCACGTGCACCGGCATAGGAAACCGCTGCCGGGTTAAACAGGCTTTCCTGGCGCATGATAGCGTGGACAAGCCCCGGGTCGGGGTTTTGCCCGCTTGGCACCAGATCATAGACAGGGTAGGCCGCATCGAGATACCCGCCGCCAGACCTGATTCCGCGTTTGGCCGCAATCACGGCAAGGTCGGTACGGCCATATTCAGCAGCGAGTCCGGTTGCCATTGCCAGCATTTCCGGGCTGTCGGACTGATCAACCAGCGCCATGATGAACGGGCGTATGATATTGCCCAGTCCCATATCACCTAATTCACGTGATACTTTGGTAAGTTCATTGTTTTCAAATTTCTTGCGTTGTTCCGGGGTCGGGTGTGCCTGTTCGACCTGGTAATGAACGGTGCCGCCAAGTTCATCGTTGGCAAGTTGACCATAAAATGTGTGGGCATGATCTGCGGCAAGAAGGAACCATTTTTTTGCGCGAACCTTGTCGCCCATCGCCTTGCAGGCGCGCCCCGCCCAATAAGCCCCGCGGGATTGGCTAATCGGATATTGGACGACATCATACAGATTCTGGAAATGTTGAAGGGCGATTTGCGAGTCGCCTAAAAACTCCAGCGCAATCCAGCCTGCCAGCCATTCCGCACCGGCGATATCGGCAGGTTCGGTTTGTCCATGATTGGCAACAAGACGGTAGGCGTCGGTGATGTATCCCTCCTGCAGGGCACGACGCGCCAGGATGGCTTTTTCGGTCCACCAGTATTCGGGTCGAATCGATATATAAGCCAGATCATTTGCCTGATGCAGCAAAAGGTCGCGCGCATCCTTGTCCTGGTCATTGATACGACGCCAGCGGACGCGCTCATACATTAAGCCCGGATTTTTCTGGTATTTCGCAGGTACGTTTCTGATTGCGGCATCCACATTTCCCTTGCGTTCCCGCAGTGCAAGGCGGGCTTCAGCCAGTTTTTGATAGTCAGCACTGACATGCTTCATCATGCGGTTTGCAGGGTGTGTACGGCCTTCCCATAACAGCCGGTCCAGCCGGGCTTCATGGGTGGTTTCGTCTATATACTTGCCATAACGATCAATAAATCGTTTGGCTTGGCCGGTTCCAAAATTTTCATTGATCCAGCTGTTTCGGATCAATGCGACCGCAGCGTCTTTTTCGCCCACAGACAAAAGGGCGGAAATTTGACGGGTTGCGCCATCGGCAGTAACCGGCGCCGAGCGTTTAAACCAGGCCAGAATTTCAAAATCCGGTACAGCATCGGTCATGGCTTCTTCTGCACGCTGACGCAGCAATGCCTGACTGGGCCAGTTCGGATTGGCATCAATGAACCCGGTGATTTCCGCAAAGGATCGTTTGGAATTGGGGCTGATCAGCCACATCCACTCAACCGCTTTTTGCAACAGCGGATCATCGAAAGCCGGCAGCAATTGCGATACATTTTGGGTATCGCCTTTTTCCAGCGCATCTAGAAAAACGTTCAGGCGCGCCCGGCTGATGGCCGAAAATGCCGGAGAGGGAGGCGCAATAACAAGCGGTGACGGATCAGGCGTTGCCGCATCCGATGAATTTGAATAGCAGGTCGTTGCAATAAAACATGCCGTACCCATGGTCGCGGCATATATAGAAAACCGGCGGAAATTAACGTGCGCCATCGAAAAAACCCCTCATGCCTCAGGGCGAAAATTGCACTAAAGACAGCTGCTATTATGGCAGTGAAAGCAACAAAAGCCAATCAGTCCCGAAACAATTCGTTCTGGTGCTTGCGGTAGGCGTGAACTGCGGCTATTTTCGCGACGCTTTTTAATCCGCATTATGATTTGGAGATATCGATGTTTAAGGGTTCGATTACCGCTTTGATTACGCCGTTCACCACTGAAGGGGTGATCGACGAAAAAGCGTTCCAGTCTTTTGTGGATTGGCAAATAAAACAGGGCACGACCGGTGTGGTGCCGGTCGGAACCACCGGTGAGTCGCCCACCCTGAGCCATGCCGAACATCATCGTGTGGTTGAACTGGCCCTTGAAGTGGCCAAGGGGCGCGTACCTGTTATTGCCGGAACCGGTTCCAATTCCACCGTCGAGGCCGTGTCACTGACACGTCATGCTCAAAATGCCGGGGCAGATGCTGCCTTGGTGGTGACACCCTATTACAATAAACCGACACAGGCAGGTTTGCTTGCCCATTATAAGGCCATTCACGATTCGACCGATATTCCAATTGTTATTTACAATATTCCCGGTCGTTCCGTAATTGACATGTCGGTTGCCACAATGGCCGAACTGGCAAAACTGCCACGTATCGTCGGCGTGAAAGACGCGACAAGCGACCTCGAGCGTCCGGCATTGATGCGTATTGCCGCCGGGCCCGATTTTTGCCAGCTTTCAGGTGAGGATGGTACCATTGTTCCGTTCCTGGCACAGGGTGGTCACGGGTGTATTTCGGTTACGGCCAATATTGCCCCGCGCCTGTGCGCAGATTTGCAAACGGCATGGCGCGACGGGAACATCGCCAAGGTTCAGGAGTTAAACTATCGTCTGATGCCGGTTCATAAGGCCATGTTCTGCGAAGCAAATCCTGGCCCCGTCAAATATGCGGCATCGCTTCTTGGCCTGTGCACGGCGCATATGCGCCTGCCGATGGTCGAAATTGCCGACGACTCCAAACAGCGCGTTGAAGCAGCGCTGAAATCCGCCGGTCTTCTTTCCTGATTATCCAGGAACCGGCTAACAAGTTTTTGAGATGGCTGCAAAAAAAGAACACAGCAATAGCAAGTTGGTGGCGCAAAATCGCCGGGCCCGTTTCGATTATTTCCTGACGGAAACCTTCGAGGCGGGGCTGGCTTTGCGCGGCACCGAGGTGAAATCGCTTCGTGAAGGCAAGGGAAACATTCAGGAATCCTATGCTGAACCGAAGAACGGGGAAATATGGCTGATCAACGCCTATATTCCCGAATATCAAAGCAAGATGCCCTTTGGGCATGAAGAACGTCGACCGCGCAAACTGTTGTTGCACAAGCGTGAAATCGCCAAAATGTCGGACGCCGTAAACAAAAAAGGCACAACACTGGTGCCTGTTAAGGTCTATTTTAATGATCGCGGCATCGCCAAACTTGAACTGGCAATTGGCGAGGGCAAGCGGAAATCCGATAAGCGTGATGCTATCAAGGAACGTGACTGGCAGCGCGACAAGGCCCGTATTTTGCGCGAACATTAAGCTTCTGACAGGCCCTGTTGCGCCTGTGTGGTTGCTGATGACGGTTGACTGTACTGATGGTGTGTTAAAAACGCATCGGATTGTTAAAAAAATGGTGCAGACATGGTGAACGTGTCTGTGCCATTTTTCGTATCATAAGGTGTGGACAAGGAGGCGGGAGTGACCAGTGCATTTACCGGCAGCATTCGTGAAAAACTGATTGCGGCCAAACAGCAATGGGCTGAAAAAGGTCGCCTGTTAACCGGCATTCATGATGAAAAACACGAAAATCGCCTGCCGCCCGGCCAGCGCGAGGTGAAGGACTGGCCTGTACTTGACCTTGGTATAACGCCCCACATTGCAGAAAGTGACTGGCAATTGACCATCACGGGTGAAGTTGAAAACCCGGTTTCGTTATCCATGGGGCAGTTGCTTGAATTACCCGCATTTTGTGACCGTAGTGACATTCACTGTGTTACGTCGTGGTCTCGCTACGAAAACGACTGGCAGGGGGTGTCGGCACTTGAACTGGCACACCTGGTAAAGCCGATGAGAACTGCCAGATATGTGTTGTTCACTGCGCATGACGGGTACACCACCAATGTCAGGATAGAACAGTTTCTTGATAACGATGTTTTGTTAGCCCATCACTGGCAAGATCAGCCAATTAGCGATGAACATGGTGGCCCCGTGCGTGTAGTTATCCCAAAATTGTATTTTTGGAAAAGTGCCAAGTGGGTTCGCGAAATCAAGTTCTCCAAAATCGACAAGCCCGGTTTTTGGGAGATGCGTGGCTATCACAATAATGCAGACCCGTGGACAGAGCAGAGGTATGATTAACTTTGCTTGCTGCGAACCGGAGCAATGAAAATGTGGTCATCGATAAAATTAATGATCATTTCAGCAGGGGTAACCCTATTGGGCCTTTTTCCTGCGGCAGGAGGCGAAATGACAATCGCACATGATTTCGAGTTTAAAACGATAGAAGGCGGTGTTTTGCCATTGCAGTCGTTTAATGGGAAAGCCGTTCTGATTGTGAACACAGCGTCGTTTTGCGGCTTTACCCCGCAATATGAGGGACTGGAAGCATTGTGGCAGCAGCGCCGTGAAGAAGGCCTGGTCGTGCTTGGAGTCCCATCGGGGGATTTTGGTGATCACGAATATGGGGAAAATGACGAAATTCGTGATTTTTGCACAACAAGTTTCAATATTGATTTTCCACTAACCGCACGACAATCGGTTCGCGGTGAAAAGGCCCATCCGTTTTATAAATGGGCACGCGACGAACTTGGCCCGGACCAGGCACCGAAATGGAACTTTCATAAATACCTGGTAGGCCCGCATGGAGAACTTCTGGCAAGTTTCCCAAGTGCTGTAAAACCTGATGATGAAAAACTGCAAAAGGCAATCACGGCAGCACTGGCGCGTTAAACCTGGCAAGGGGGCTGCCGGGGCCGTGTTCAGGCGCGGCCATCTGTGATGTCGAGAAACGCCAACCCGTACTGGTCCAGTTTTTTGGCACCAACACCGTTGATTGCGGCCATATCATTTAAATTGCGCGGTTTGAAACGCACCATTTCTGATAATGTCCGGTCATTGAATATAACATAAGGTGGGACGTTCTGGCTGGTGGCCAATTCACGGCGCAAGGCACGTAATGCCTCCCACATTTTGCGGTCGTCTTCATCTTCAAAAAATGTATCAAAGTCGCGCAGGCGCTGGGTGGTTGCACGTTTGCGTTCACTGGTATCCAGTCGCATTTCAACGACTTTTTCCCCACGTAAAACCGGGCGCGATGCTTCGGTTAAATAAACACCACCATGGCCTTCTTCGTCGACCTGCAAATATCCCATTGCCAATAACTGGCGAAATACAGACCGCCATTGCGGTTGGGCAATGTCTTTGCCCAAACCGTAAACGGTGGTTTTGTCGTGACCCGTTTGTCTGATTTTTTCAGTATTCCGGCCCATTAAAACTTCTATGACATGTGCCGGGCCAAATCGTTGCCCTGTGCGATATACCGCAGAAAGAGCCTTGCGTGATGCATCGGTCGCATCCCATGTATCGACGGGTTCAAGGCAGGTATCACAATTGCCGCATGGCTTGGCATCTGCTTCGCCAAAATACGACAAAATGACCTGTCGACGGCATTTGGTGGTTTCAGCAAGGCCGATCAAGGCATCAAGTTTGCGTTGCTCTATGCGTTTTTGGGCATCGGGGGCATCGGATGATATCAACATGCCGCGAATGGATACGATGTCGGATAAATCATAATTCATCCAGGCATTGGCAGGCAGCCCATCGCGCCCTGCGCGCCCGGTTTCCTGATAATAGGCTTCCATGCTTTTGGGCAGGTTCAAATGGGCCACAAACCGCACGTTCGGTTTGTCGATTCCCATACCAAACGCCACAGTCGCGCAAATAATCAGGCCGTCTTCCCGTAAAAAACGGTCCTGATGAAGTTGCCGCGTTTCTTGCGACAAACCAGCATGATAGGGCAGGGCCGGGCGGCCATTATCAGTTAGCCATTGGGCGATATCTTCGGTTTTGCGTCGTGACAGGCAATAAACAATGCCGGCATCTTCGGCATGTTCCCGGTTCAAAAACGATAACAGGCGTTGTTTGCCATTGCCTTTGGTTTCGATGCGATAGGTGATGTTGGGGCGGTCAAACCCGGTTAAAAAACACCGGGCATCGGTCAGGTGCAGGTTTTCGGCGATGTCCTTGCGCGTTGGCGCGTCGGCGGTTGCCGTCAGGGCAATGCGCGGAACATGGGGAAAGCGTGTTGGCAACAGGTCAAGGCGGCGATATTCAGGCCGGAAATCATGGCCCCATTGCGATACGCAATGGGCCTCATCAATGGCGAACAGTGAAATGCGAATGCGATCAAGCAGGTTTAAAAAGCGGTCTGTCGCAAAGCGTTCCGGCGCGACATAAAGCAGGTCTATATCGCCCTCAATTGCGCGCATTTCAATTTCGCGCGCATGGTCGGGGGCAAGGGTCGAATTAATGAAAGCCGCCTTGATGCCAAGTTGTGTCAGGGCATCAACCTGGTCTTTCATAAGCGCGATCAGCGGCGAGACAACAACAGCCGTCCCCGGCCGACATAATGCCGGAACCTGATAGCATAACGACTTGCCGCCGCCCGTTGGCATTAATACCAGGGCGTCATTCCCGGCGATCACGTGGTCGATAATTTCGGCCTGAGGCCCCCTGAAACTGTCATAGCCAAAAACGTCTTTTAATACCTCCAGCGGCGCGCGCACGGGAGGCGGCGTTGGGGATGTTTCAAAATCGCTATCGGCAAAGAATGAAGGATCAGACAATTTCAGTGTTCCAGATATGTGCGGATATCAGCAAAGACGTCTTCAAACATCTCTGGGGTCAGGCGGTAGGTCTGGGTGTTGTAGCGCGAACAGTGATAGCTATTAAATAGCGTTAGCCCGTTTTCCAGTTGATGGCGGGCGCCATGCGCGAACTTGTAAGCTGAAAGTTTCAAGCCAAAGGTTTTCAGCATGGCCTGATGTGCGATTTGACCAAGGCACAAAATTCCCGCCAGGTTTTTCATTGCGGCAATTTCACTGATCAGAAAAGGGCGACAGGTATTGGCTTCGGGCCCGGTTGGCTTATTTTCCGGCGGAACACATTTCACTGCATTTGTAATGCGGCAATTAACCAGTTCCAGCCCGTCATCGGGGCGTTTGTCATATGTGCCGGTTGCAAAGCCAAATTTTTTCAGCGTTGCATAAAGCAAATCACCGGCATAATCGCCTGTAAAAGGGCGGCCGGTGGCATTCGCACCCTTAAGTCCCGGTGCCAGCCCGACAATAAGAAGTTGCGCTGACAGCGGGCCAAAAGGACGTACGGGGCCATTGTAAAATTCAGGGAACTTCGCCTGGTTTGCATGGCGAAATTCCACAAGGCGGGGGCATAGCGGGCAATCTGTTGCCGGTTCAATCAGTTCAGTCATAACAGGCCTGACGTTGGATCAAGATTGGGCCGAAACGGGGCTTAATCGAAATCGATGTCGTCGAGATTGGGGTGAACCGGATGATCGTCAATATCGCCTAAATCGGGGTGATCATCATCGCGGCGTTGTGCAACACGGCGGGCTATGGTGCCTTCAAGATCGGTCAGTTCAATGAAATTGTCGGCCTGACGGCGCAATTCATCGGCAACCATTGGCGGGTTTGATTTGACTGTCGATACAACAGTAACGCGCACCCCCTTGCGTTGAACGGCATCGACCAGACGACGAAAATCGCCATCGCCCGAGAAAATTACGACATGATCAAGGTGCTGGGCCATTTCCATGACATCGATTGCAAGTTCGATATCCATGTTGCCTTTGATCTTGCGGCGGCCTGCGGCATCGGTAAATTCCTTGGTCGGTTTGGTGACCATGGTATAGCCGTTATAGTCAAGCCAATCGACAAGCGGGCGTATGGGAGAGTATTCCTGATCTTCAATCAGAGCGGTATAGTAGAAAGCCCTGATCAATTGACCTTTTTGTGCAAAAAGATCCAGTAACCGTTTGTAATCTATATCAAAGCCAAGGGCGCGTGCCGCAGCGTACAGATTTGAACCATCAATAAACAACCCGATCCGTTCTTGCGGGTAAAAAATCATCCTTAAATGTCCTTAAATAGCGTTTAAAAATTGGTATTTTGCAAAATGATGTTCGTTGTTTTACATCGCAAGCCCCGGCAAAGAAAGAACCAAATTGTCATGGACAGGTTGAACGTCCTTCCCTAAATATTGCGCCCGTTACTTTTGCGTTTTGCATATAAGGGTTGCCTCCTGTGACTTTCCAGTCCCCGTCGAAAAATGATGGCGCTGCATCAGATGCTGCGGTTCTGATCGCCCTTGGCGCGAATTTACCAACCGAACGGTTCGGCGCGCCTGCAGATGCCGTGCGTGCTGCGATTGATGTTCTCGCGGCGTCTGACGGCATTACACTCCAGGAAGTGTCACGGTTCTATGAAACGGCACCTGTCCCGGTTTCTGACCAGCCCTGGTACGTGAATGCGATTATTCGGGTTGAGACAGTGCTTTCGCCCGTCGACCTGATGAAGCATTTGCACAAGATCGAAGCCGATTTTGGCCGGGTCAGGCTGGCACGGAACGAGGCACGGGTTCTTGATCTTGATCTGGTTGCATACGGGCGGCACAAAATTCAGGATGATGGTGGTCTGATCGTGCCCCATCCCCGGCTGCATGAACGGGCATTTGTCTTGTTGCCTTTACAGGATGTTGCGGCAAACTGGATGCATCCGGTTTTGTTGAAAACCGTGGCACAACTGGTTGATGCCTTGCCAGATGATCAGGAAATTCGCCAGATGCAGCCCTGAGCGCCGAGACGTGCCTTGCAATTCGTTGTGGGCAGGTATGTTTCTATGCTGTTAGGTGTTGCAACGCTTCGTTTGCAGCTTTATAAAGAGCGGTCTGGATACTTACTTCTTTTGCTGGAGAAATTTATGGCGCGCGTTACCGTCGAAGATTGCGTTGACAAGATTCCAAATCGCTTCGAGCTCGTGATGCTGGCAGCTCAGCGTGCACGCAACATTTCGGCAGGGGCAGAACTGACCATTGATCGTGACAATGACAAAAATCCCGTCGTTGCCTTGCGTGAAATTGCCGAAGTAAGCGTTAATTTTGATGACCTTCGTAATGGCATGATTCAGGGGCTTCAACGCCATGTTGAAATTGAAGAACCCGAGGACATCGAAGACGAATTTGGTCCGAAGCTGATGGCGGAAGCAATCGAAGAGTTTGCGCCGATTGCAGCGGCCAGTGCGCCTGCGGAAGATGATGAATAATCTTCGCTAGTGCATTGAAAAAAATGAATTAATAAAAAAGAGCTGCGGATTTTTATTCCGTGGCTTTTTTTTGTGCCATTTGTACTATCTTCTATGTATGTGCTTTTTTACATTTGCGAACAGGAATGGGAGCCGCTCCTGAATGATGCGTCAATATGAACTTGTGGAACGGGTTAAGGCTTATGATGCAGATGCCCGCGAGGCGTTGCTCAACAAGGCCTATGTGTATGCGACCCAGAAACATGGTTCACAAAAACGGGCCAATGGTGACCCGTATTTTTCGCATCCAATTGAAGTTGCCGGTATTCTTACGAACTACAAGCTCGATTGCGATACGATCATTACCGCATTGCTGCATGATACGATCGAAGATACTGATGCTACTCCCGAAGAAATCAACAAGCTGTTTGGCCCCAAGATTTTAAAGCTGGTTGACGGCGTTACCAAACTGACCCAGATCGAGCTTAAATCGGCAGATTCAAAACAAGCTGAAAATTTCCGGAAATTGCTGTTGGCAATGTCGGAAGATATTCGTGTTTTGCTGGTTAAGCTGGCCGACCGCCTTCACAATATGCGCACCTTGCATTACATTTCAAAACCGGAAAAACGCGTAAGGATCGCGGCGGAAACCCTTGAAATATATGCACCTTTGGCCGAACGTATCGGTATGCATGACATCAAGGAAGAATTGCAGGATCTTGCATTTCAGCATTTGAATGCGGATGCGCGTAATTCCATCACAGCCCGGCTCGAGTTCCTGCGCAAAAAAGATGATAATGTTGTCGAACGTATTGTGAAGGAACTTGAAACCGTTATTAGCACCGAAGGTCCTGCCGTTCAGATATATGGTCGCGAAAAGCGGCCTTATTCGATCTGGCAGAAGATGCAGCGTAAAAATATCACCTTTGGCGAGCTGTCAGATATCATGGCATTTCGTGCAATGGTTGATACCATGCCGCAATGTTACGAGGTGCTGGGTTATCTGCATGCGGCCTACAAAGTGGTGCCGGGCCGGTTCAAGGACTACATTTCGACGCCGAAACCCAACGGATATCGTTCGATCCATACCACTATTATTGGCCCTGAAAATCACCGTATTGAAGTGCAAATACGAACTCACGAAATGCACGAGGTCAATGAAAACGGCGTTGCTGCACACTGGGCCTATAAACAGGGCGGCGGCGGGCGTGAAAAAGAAGGA
Organism: Thalassospira sp. MCCC 1A01428; assembly: GCF_002115825.1. Taxonomy (GTDB): domain Bacteria; phylum Pseudomonadota; class Alphaproteobacteria; order Rhodospirillales; family Thalassospiraceae; genus Thalassospira. The sequence goes on from NZ_JFJZ01000030.1 coordinate 27,473, forward strand.
ACGCAGTATCGCTGGCTGCGTGACCTTCTGGACATTATGGAACATGCGACCGAGCCCGAGGAATTTCTGGAACATACCAAACTGGCCATGTTCCAGGATCAGGTGTTTTGTTTTTCACCCAAAGGCGATGTTATCGCTTTGCCCGCGGGCGGGACGCCGGTTGATTTTGCCTATATGATTCATACGCATATTGGTGACACCTGTGTTGGCGCCAAGGTCAACGGGGCAATGGTGCCGTTGCGTACCCAGCTTAACAATGGCGATCAGGTTGAGATTGTTACCTCGAAGGCGCAAACGCCAAACCCGACATGGGAAAGGTTTGTTGTTACCGGAAAGGCACGTGCGCGCATTCGCCGTTTTATCCGTCAGCAGCAGGAAGACCAGTATCGCGATCTTGGCAAGGCGATCGTGCAAAAGGCTTTCCGCCAGGCCGGATACGAATATTCGGAAAAAGGCCTGGAAGGTGTTTTAAAAATCTTCAAGCAGCCATCGGTTGTTGGTTTGGTAACGGCGGTCGGCGCCGGGCACATTACCGGGCGCGAAGTGATCAATGCCGTTTTCCCTGGCACCAAGGACGACCAAACCACCCGCAAATTTGTACCGACAGAAGGTAAAAATAATCGCAAACGCGACCATGCCATTCCGCTTAAGGGGCTTATTCCGGGGATGGCCGTGCATTATGCCGGGTGCTGTCACCCGTTGCCGGGGGATCGTATTGTGGGCATTGTTACAACCGGTAAGGGTGTGACCATTCATACCATTGACTGTGACACCCTTGAAACCTTTGCTGACCAGCCGGAACGCTGGCTCGATGTGGGCTGGGACAATGACGGCGAACCGGAACATTTTATTGGCCGTCTGGGTTTAACTGTGGCCCATGAATCGGGTGCGTTGTCGGCCATAACCAGTGTTATTGCTAAAAATCATGGCAATATTACCAATCTTCGGTTTGTTAGCCGGACTCAGGATTTCTTTGAAATGCTGATCGATATTGATGTTGTCGATGTTAAACACCTGACCAATATCATTGCTGCCTTGCGGGCCACACCCGTGGTCAATACGGTCGAACGGGCACGTGGATAATGGGAAAAGCAGGGAGGGATGCGCTATTTTCTTGCCAAGGTCGCTTTCAGCACTTACCCATAGCGGCGCGGGATTTCTCCCGTTCCCTCCTATCATGTCGTTTGTCTGACACCGTATGTTCCAGCGTCGCATAAAACCAAGTTCTTTCGAACGTCTTCGCAGCTTTCTGTGGCCGCGGGCCGGATGGCGTCGTTCATCGCGCTATTTTGCCCATCGAGTCGCCCGGCTGCCTGGTACGCCCTATAGCATCGCGTCGGGTTTTGCGATCGGGGCTGCTGTATCGTTCACGCCGTTTATCGGCTTTCATTTTGTCCTTTCTGCCTTGTTAAGTTTTATTATGCGGGCCAATCTGGTGGCATCGCTATTGGGCACAATTGTTGGCAATCCCTGGACATTTCCGTTTATTTGGCTGTGGCTTTATCACAGTGGCCTCTGGATTTTGGGCAATGACCCCTCGGTTCAAGGTGTCCATTTTAATATGGCTGTGCTGTGGGATTTTACCGTTGAAGGTGTCAGCTATATTGGCCGCGGTTTAATTTTCGGGATTTGGAACGGGGCTGAACAAGCTGATCTGTCGCGGCTGTGGGCCAGTATTGTTGATATTATCTGGCCCATGATCGTGGGATGCGTTCCAACCATCATTACAATTTGGCTGCTGTTTTACTTTCCTGTCTATCGTGCGGTTGTTATGTATCGTCATAAACGTATTCTACGTCGTATGAAAGTTCATGAAAAACGGGCGTTAAAGCCGGTTTTGGAAACGGCAAAACGTACTTTGCACCGCGATAATGTACAGCAGCAGGATAATTTGAAATGAGCGTTGATTTGCGTTTGGGTGTGAATATTGACCATGTTGCCACGATCCGTAACGCGCGGGGCGGGGCGCATCCTGACCCGTTGCGTGCTGCCCGGATTGCCGCGGCGGCCGGGGCTGATGGCATTACTGCCCACCTGCGTGAAGACCGCCGCCATATTTCGGATCGGGATATCGCCCGATTACGCGCCGAGATTGATCTGCCGCTGAATTTTGAAATGGCAGCGACCGACGAGATGCTGGCTATCGCAATTAATGCCAAACCCCATGCTGCCTGCATTGTCCCGGAAAAGCGCGAAGAGAGAACAACCGAAGGGGGGCTGGATGCCGCAGGGGGACATAACCATTTAAAACGGTTTGTTTCCGAGCTGGGCAATGCCGGCGTTCGTGTTTCCCTGTTTATCGAGGCGTCAAAAACCCAGCTTGATGCAGCCGCATCGCTGGGCGCACCGGTTGTTGAAATTCACACCGGTGCCTATTGTGACGCCACGGGTGATCAGCGTGCAAACGAGCTTGCCCGCATTGCCGAAGCCGTGAAATACGGTGCGGACCTTGGGCTTGAAGTTCATGCCGGTCACGGGTTGGCGTTTGATACTGTGACACCGATTGCACAATTACCTGAAATTCGCGAACTTAATATTGGCCATTTTTTAATTGGCGAAGCCATTTTTATCGGCCTGGAAGCCAGTATTCGTGAAATGCGGCGACTGATGAATTTGGCACGAGGAATGACAGGGGCCAGCCAATGATTATTGGCATCGGAACCGATTTGTGCGATATCCGGCGTATTGAGAAAACCCTGGACCGTTTCGGGGAGCGTTTTTTGCGTCGCGTTTTTAGCGATGTGGAAATTGCGCGGGCGGTTCGGCGGCCAGAAAGGATGGCATCATCACTGGCAATGGCTTTCGCCGCGAAGGAAGCCTGTTCCAAGGCATTGGGGACGGGGTTCAGGCGTGGCGTGCATCATCGGACGATGGCGGTTGCCCATCAGCCAAGTGGTAAGCCGGATATGATCTTGATAGAGGGGGCAAAACGCCGCCTTGATGAACTGACACCTGCAGGGAAAAATGCATCGGTGCATGTTACCCTGACAGATGAATATCCAATGGCAAATGCTGTTGTCGTTATTTCTGCCGATTAAATTTTGATTTGAAAAAGGGTTGATCCCTGGATGGAAAAGTTAGTGCAAAAAAAGAAACCGGGTGGCCTTTTTGATACCCTTAAAACCGTTTTCTGGGCGATTGTTATCGCCCTTTTGGTGCGAACCTTTGCGTATGAGCCTTTTAATATTCCGTCCGGGTCCATGATTCCGACCTTGCTGGTTGGTGATTACCTGTTTGTATCGAAATATTCCTATGGTTATTCCAAGCATAGCCTGCCGTTTAGCCTGCCTTTAATCCCGGGACGTATTCTGTCGAGTGAACCAAAACGTGGTGACGTTATTGTTTTCAAGTTACCAGCCGATACCACGCAGGATTACATCAAACGCGTCATCGGTTTGCCTGGCGATACCGTTCAGGTTAAACAGGGCCGTCTTTATATTAATAACCAGATGGTCGAACGCGAACGGATCGAGGATTATATCCTGACAGATGGCACAGGCCAGGCGATTGCAGTGCCGCAATACCTGGAAACATTGCCGGGCGGAAAGGTTCACCGCATTCTGGAAATCTTTGGTGATCAGGGACCGGCCGATAATACCGATCCATTTACGGTGCCTGAAGGCCACTATTTCATGATGGGCGATAACCGTGATAATTCGGCTGATAGTCGGGCTTTCCCTGCGCGTTTCCGGTTCGTTCCGTTTGAAAACCTGGTTGGTCGGGCTGAATTCCTGTTCTATTCAAAAGACAGCAGCCAGCCGATCTATGATTTGGGCAGCATTCGTTTTGACAGACTGTTTAAGGGAGTGAACTAATGACCGACATGGCGCCATTGTTGCGACATATCGATCATGAATTTTCCAAGCCGGATTTGTTGCGGGTTGCTTTGACGCACCGTAGTGCCGCCAAAGGCAAGGATGCATTGAGCGGCGGCAATGAACGGCTGGAATTTCTGGGTGACCGGGTTTTGGGGCTGGTCATCGCAGAAATGCTCTATACCCGTTTTGGCCGCGAACGCGAAGGCGCGATGGCCAAACGATTTGTTGCCCTGGTCCGCCGCGAAACTCTCGCCCGAATTGCCGTTGATATCGATCTCGGTAATCATATTGCGATGGCCAAGGGCGAACGGGCGGCTGGTGCAGATACAAACCCCGCCATTTTATCCGATTGCATGGAGGCGGTGATTGCCGCACTCTATCTGGATGGCGGGTTGGAACCGGCACGTATTTTTATCGAAAGATTGTGGCGGCCCTTGCTTGATGAAGCGCCCAAGCCGCCACAGGATGCAAAAACACAGTTGCAGGAAGCCTTGCAAGGGCAGGGTAAACCATTACCTGTCTATGAGATGGTTGGCCGTGAAGGCCCCGCCCATGCACCTGTTTTTACAATTGAGCTGACAACCAGCGACGGTCATTGTGTGCGCGCGGAAGGCAAATCCAAACGCGAAGCAGAACAAATAGCCGCAAAACGAATGTTGGATGAGTTGAACCATGAATGAGGTTCCTGCCGCAATGCCCGAAAAGAACGACGATCCGCAACGCTGTGGCTTTGTCGCCCTTGTCGGTGCCCCTAATGCCGGGAAATCGACGCTGCTTAACCAGTTGGTCGGAACCAAGGTGTCGATCGTCTCGCCGAAGGTGCAAACAACGCGGGCGCGTGTTCGCGGCATTGTCATGGCCGAGGACGCGCAGATCGTCTTTATTGACACCCCGGGCATCTTTCAGCCCAAAAGGCGTTTGGACCGGGCCATGGTCAAGGCGGCCTGGGGTGGTGCCGATGATGCCGATTTGATTGTGCTGGTGATTGACGCGGTACAGGGTATTACAGATGATGTTCGCATGATTGTTGCGAACCTGAAGAAACAGCAACGCAAGGCGATCCTGTTATTAAACAAGATCGACAAAGTGCGTGATAAGGAAAAGTTGCTGCATCTTTCCGGCGAATTGTTTGGCGAGGACATTTTTACCGATGTCTTTATGATTTCGGCCCGAAAAGGCGCTGGTACCCAGGATTTTATCAATTTCCTGGCGGCCAAAATGCCCAATGGCCCGTGGATGTTTCCGGAAGATGATGTTTCGGACATGCCGTTGCGTTTGCTTGCCGCCGAAATTACGCGCGAAAAACTGTATTATCAGCTTCAACAGGAATTGCCTTATTCTGCGACGGTCGAAACCGAATTGTGGGAAGAGCGCAAAGACGGTTCGGTTAAGCTGGAACAAACGATTTTTGTCGAGCGTGAAGGGCAGAAAGCAATTATTCTTGGCAAAAGTGGCAAGCGGATCAAAACCTTGGGGACGGATGCCAGAAAAGACCTTGAAGCCATTTTTGAACGCCGCGTGCATTTGTATCTGTTCGTGAAGGTGCGCGAAAACTGGGGCGATGACCCAAATCGCCTGGCTATCTGGGGATTGGACCATAACGCCTGACTTGTGAATTCGGCCTGATAGGAACGCGAAATGGAAACCAGACAATTCTGGGGGATGGTCCTGATCGTCGTTGGCGCGGCTACAGCGTTGATCGTCGCCATGATTTCCCGCCGACCATTTCGTTATCGCCATGATGGCAGTGATTTGAAACGTGAAGATCGGTTTTTGGGTAAACCGCTTAACATGTTGATGCTGGTGATTGCCGTTGTGATTTTTATCCTCGGGTTGTTATGGCGCAACCCGGCAACACGGCCTTTCTGATATGACGCAATACAACCACGATACCAACAAGGATGAACCGCTAAAAAGTCTTTCTGACCTGACAGGATGGCGGCGATATTTGCTATTAACGGTAGCAATTATTGTTTTGGGATCAATGGTTTTTGGTCTGGCGGTTCATGTTATCCGTCTTCTTTCGGCTTCTGGCTACTGACAATCAGGGGCATGCATGGATTGGCGTGATGATGCGATTGTGCTGTCCTCGCGCAAACTGGGTGAAAGTTCAGCCCGGTTGACGGTTTTAACGCGTGATTATGGTCGTTATGCGGGCATGGTTCGTGGGGCATCAGGCAAAGCCCTGCGCGGGACGCTTGAATGCGGCAATTTGGTTAGGGCAAGCTGGTCGGCACGCCTATCCGAACATTTGGGTCAGTTTAAATGCGAATTGTTGCGCTCGCATGTGGTTGATCTGTTATTGCTGCCGGGGCCGTTACTGGCATTAAGTTCGGCCTGTTCGCTACTTGAAGTCTCCCTGCCGGAACGAGTGCCGCAAAAAACGCTTTATACCGGCACGCTTGGCCTGATAGATGCCTTGAAAGGCGAATTCTGGAAACCCGCCTATTTGCGGTGGGAAATCGGTTTGCTGGAAGAGCTGGGTTATGGTCTTGATTTATCTTGCTGTGCTGTAACCGGTAAATCGCAAGATTTGCATTTTGTTTCGCCCAAAAGTGGCCGCGCTGTTTCTTTGGCGGAAGGTTCTCCCTATCGTGATCGTTTGTTGCCATTGCCCGCTTTTTTAAGCGGTGCAGCCGCATCGGAGGCGGCACGTGAAACTCCGATTAACGACCAGTATAATCAGGCTGTTAAGCTGGCGGGCTTTTTTATTCATCGTGATCTTTTCGTTGCCAAGGGTATTCGCCCGGTTGCTGCACGTGACAGGCTTGCGTCCATGATATGGCAGGATGGCCGTACGGATTGAGGCAATTTGGGCATGACAGACGGGGCGATTTGGCGGCGCAGGGATAATTTAAAAATTAAATGCACATTTTTGCTGTTGTCATCTGTTGACCACACCCGCCCTGAAAGTAGTATGGTGCGCCACGGCGTGATGTCAGGGAACTGGCGATCGTCGACATTATTAATTCAACCTGTTCCGGATTAAGAAAAACAGTTCATGAGCACGAAATCCTCCGACCCGGGTACTGCCGGGCAGATCAGGGAAACCCGCCTTGCTGACGCGCTGAGCGAACGTTATCTGGCCTATGCGATGTCGACCATTATGTCGCGGTCGTTACCAGATGTTCGTGACGGCCTTAAACCGGTTCATCGCCGGTTGCTTTATGCGATGCGGCAATTGAAACTAAATCCTGAACAGGGTTTTAAAAAGTGCGCCCGTGTTGTCGGTGACGTGATTGGTAAATATCACCCGCATGGTGACCAGTCGGTTTATGATGCGCTGGTACGACTGGCGCAGGATTTTGCGGTGCGATATCCGCTTGTCGACGGGCAGGGGAACTTTGGCAATATCGACGGCGATAATGCTGCTGCCATGCGGTATACCGAAGCCCGCATGACTGCCGTTGGCGCTTCGCTGATGGAAGGACTGGACGAAGACGCGATTGATTTTCGTCCGACCTATGACGGTGAGGATCACGAACCAATCGTGATGCCGGCCGCTTTTCCCAATTTGCTGGCAAATGGTGCCGCCGGTATTGCCGTGGGCATGGCAACGAATATTCCGCCGCATAACGCCGATGAACTTTGCACAGGCCTGATCAAGCTGATCGATAATCCTGAAACATCGATAGCCGAACTGGTGCGGTGCGTACCGGGGCCGGATTTTCCGACCGGTGGGGTATTGGTCGAACCGCGCGAGAATATTCTGGAATCCTATGCGACCGGTCGCGGGTCGTTCCGTCTGCGGGCAAAATGGGAAGTCGAAAAGATGACCCACGGTCTGTATCAGATCGTGATCACCGAAATTCCCTATCAGGTGCAGAAAGCAAAACTGGTTGAACGTATTGCAGATTTGATGTTTGCCAAGAAGTTACCGCTTCTTGCTGATGTTCGAGATGAATCAACTGACGAAATTCGTTTGGTGTTCGAGCCACGTTCGCGTGCGGTTGAACCTGAACATCTGATGGAAATGTTGTTCAAGAATACCGAGCTGGAAACCCGGTTTGGTTTGAACATGAACGTTCTGGATGGCGACAATACCCCGCGTGTCATGAATTTGCGCGAAGTTCTGCGGGCATTTCTGGCACATCGACAGGATGTTCTGGTTCGTCGGTCACAGCACCGGCTGGAAAAAATCAACCATCGGCTGGAAGTGCTGGAAGGCTATCTGATAGCCTATCTGAACCTTGATGAAGTCATCCGCATCATCCGGTTTGAAGATGAACCGCGCAAAGAGATGATGCGTGTTTTTGATCTGACCGAAGTTCAGGCCGATGCCATTTTGAATATGCGTTTGCGGTCTTTACGCAAACTTGAAGAAATGGAAATCAAGAACGAGCATTCAAAACTTAGCGAAGAAAAAGCAGGGCTGGAGGCCTTGCTGGCCAGCGAAGATATGCGTTGGACCCGTATTCGTGAAGAAGTTGAGCAAACGCGCGAGAAGTTTGGCAAAAAAACTGAACTTGGCAAGCGGCGCACCGAAATTGGTGATGCGCCACAGGAAATTGAAGTTCCGCTTGAAGCATTGATCGAGCGGGAGCCGATCATGGTCATTTGTTCGCGCATGGGGTGGATCCGGGCGCTTAAGGGCCATACCACCGAAATCGCCGACCTGAAATTTAAGGATGGTGATGAAAGCCGCTTTGCGATCAAGGCCTTTACCACCGATAAATTACTGATCATGAGCTCAGCTGGCCGGTGTTATACAATGGGTTGCGACAGGTTACCCGGTGGCCGCGGCCACGGCGAACCTATTCGCCTGTCTATTGATTTGCCCCAGGAACACGATATCGTTTCAATGACCATTCATCGTCCAAACGGGCGGTTGCTGGTGGCATCGTCGGCCGGGCGCGGGTTCCAGGTTGCCGAAAACGATGTGGTGGCCCAGACCAAAAACGGCAAGCAAATTCTGAATTTGGGAACCGGTGAAACCGCGTTGATTTTTGAACAGGTTGATAAAAATCACGTTGCTGTTTTAGGAGATAACCGGAAGTTGCTGATTTATCCGGTTGAGGAAGTGCCGGAAATGACGCGTGGGCGCGGCGTTATCTTGCAAAAATATAAACAGGGCGGGCTTGCCGACTTAACTTTGTTTAATATTGAAGATGGCCTGACCTGGACCATGGGCGGAAGCGAAGGTCGCAAGCGTACTGTCACGGAACTTGATGAATGGATTGGCAAGCGCGCTGGATCAGGGCGGTTGCCGCCTAATGGCTTCCCGCGTTCCAACCGTTTTGAATGATGTGACCACTATTATTCCAAATTTGAAGCCTGAAGCGCCAATTTACGGTGCTTCAGGTTTTTTATTGGGTGTCCTTAATTTTTTAAATTAATAACAATGTCTTGCTTAATTAATTGAAGCGAAATTGTTAAATGGAAGTTGGCGGAATTTACCATGCTTTGGTGCAGATGTGGCCGTTTTGGTTTTTTAAGGGATATTTTTGGCTGCCGTTAAAAAGATAGCGGTCTGCAAAAGCGCGAAAAACATGGTGTTTTGGATCATATATTTGTAACTTTGCTCCGCTGGCAACCGGAGGAGACCGGAAGCTGGCTAAAAGAGATTCCGAGTGTGGGAGGAAAAATGCTTTTTTTGGCACGTTTTGTGCGGCTGATTGACAGTCTTAATGACGCAATTGGCCGTGGCGTGGCGTGGCTGACCATTCCGTTGGTGTTGATCACTTTTTTGGTGGCAACATTGCGATACGGGTTTTCGGTCGGCTGGGTATCAATGCAGGAAAGCTATATGTGGCTTTACGGCATTATCTTCATGGTTGGGGCTGGCTATACGCTGCTTCACGGTGGCCATGTCCGGGTTGACGTTTTTTATCGTCCGGCGTCGGCACGCTACAAGGCATGGGTTGACCTGATCGGCACACTGTTTTTGTTGCTGCCTGTTCTGACGCTGGTTTTTATTTACAGCTATCCCTATGTCATGACCAGCTGGAAGCGCCTTGAAGGGTCGCAGGAAACCGGTGGGTTGCCGGGGCTTTTCCTGTTTAAATCTGTGATCCTGGTGTTCTGTATTCTGATGGGGTTACAGGGGCTTGCGCTGGCGGCACGCAGTATTCTGGTACTGACAGGCCATCGTGAATTCGAAATCAACGAAGAAGAGCACGAGGGCGTCTGATGTCGGGGGAAGTATTAAGTCTACTCATGTTTGCAGTGGCCTGTGTGGTGCTGCTTTTTGGGTTTCCGGTTGCCTTTTCACTGGGTGGCACAGGGTTGGCCTTTGCCCTTTTGGGGCATGCAATGGGTGTGTTCGACATGCCTTTGCTGGGTTCGTTACCGTCGCGCTATTTTGGTGTGATGAGCAACGAACTTTACGTTGCCATTCCATTATTCGTTTTTATGGGCGTGATGCTGGAGCGCGCACGCATTGCTGAAAAACTGCTGCTGACCATGGGCATGCTGTTTGGCAAACGCCGTGCCGGTTTGGGCATTTCCGTGGTGATCGTTGGTATGTTGCTGGCGGCGTCGACGGGCATTGTTGGCGCCACAGTGGTTACCATGGGCTTGCTTAGTTTGCCGGCAATGCAAAAAGCAGGCTATAGCCCACGGCTTTCAGCCGGGGTTATTTGTGCCTCGGGGACGTTGGGGCAAATTATTCCGCCGTCAATTGTACTGGTGTTGTTGGGCGACATCCTTCAGGGGGCCTATGCCGAAGCACAGCGTTCGCTGGGTAACTGGGCACCGGAACCCGTATCGGTTATCGACCTGTTTGTCGGGGCATTTATTCCCGGTATGATGCTGGTTGCCCTTTATATCGGCTGGGTGATCATTCAATCCTTCATTGATCCAAAATCAGCCCCGGCGCTGGTGGAAGACAAGCGTCCTGAAGGTCTGTTTGGGGAAGTGTTGCGTGCACTTGTTCCACCTGCATTGCTGATTGTTGCTGTTTTGGGGTCTATTCTAACCGGTATCGCCACGCCGACGGAATCGGCAGCATTTGGCAGCGTGGGGGCCACCATTCTGGCGGCTTGTTATCGTCGGCTTGATCTGGCGGTTTTGCGCCACGTTACAGGTCAAACGGTGCAGATCAGCTCGATGGTGTTTATCATTTTGCTTGGTGCATCCATTTTCTCGCTGGTGTTCCGTGGCCTTGGCGGCGATCACTTGGTCGAGGAATTGCTGCATAACATGCCTGGCGGCTTGTTTGGCGCCATGTTTGTGGTTATGGCATTGATGTTCGTCATGGGCTTCTTTCTTGATTTTATCGAGATTGTCTTTGTCGTCGTGCCTATTGTCGGGCCGATCCTGCTGAAAATGGATATCAGCCCGGTGTGGCTGGGCATCATGATTGCAATCAACCTGCAAACGAGTTTTCTGACACCGCCCTTTGGCTTTGCGCTGTTTTATCTGCGCGGGGTGGCTCCGCCCTCGATGAAAACATGGGATATTTATCGTGGTATCGTCCCGTTTGTTTTAATTCAGGTTCTGGCGTTGATTTTGCTAGCGGCATTTCCGGAATTGGTAACCTGGTTGCCATCGGTTTTGCTGAATTAACAATCTGCATTGTTCAGGATATCGATAGAAAAGGGTCGGTTTTGCCGGCCCTTTTTTTGTGCTGGTTGCGCGGGCTTGAAGTCATGAAAAAGGGCTGGCACACATGCCAGCCCTTGTAAGGGATCTATTTCAGTAACCCGTTAATGCCGATCAGTATTTGAAAGGCAGGACGCGGGCTTGCATGAAAGCACTTTCCGAATATTTTGCCCAGGTGATGGACTGCTCACGGAAGGCGACCAGGCTGTCAAAGACTTCTTGTGACAGCGGATCTGCCGCAACAAGATCACGCAGAACCTTGCCAGCAAGGCTACCAAGGTTGGTCAAAATCTCATCGGAGAACGGACGCACATCAACATTGTGCTTTTCACGCAGGGTTTTCAGCGCCTGATTGTTCCGAGCAACAAATTCCGACAGAACCATTTGGTTGGTGGCACGGTTTGCCTGTTCGACAATGGCCTTCAAATCGTCGGGAAGATTATTCCATGCATCGAGGTTGATAAAGTTTTCCAGTGTGGTTGCCGGTTCATGCCAACCTGGATAGTAGTAATATTTTGCCGATTTATAGAGGCCGAATGCCAAATCATTATACGGGCCAACCCATTCGGTTGCGTCAATAGCACCAGACTGAAGGGCAGGCGGAATTTCACCACCAGGCAAGTTAACAACGTTGCCGCCAGCCGCCTGAATGACTTCGCCACCAAGGCCGGGAATACGCATTTTCAGACCTTTAAAGTCGTCAATGGTGTTCATTTCCTTGTTGAACCAACCGCCCATCTGGGTGCCAGTGTTGCCCGACGGGAAAAACTTGCAATTCAGTTTCGCATAAATCTTGTCGGCAATTTCCTGGCCACCGCCATACTGGAACCACGCGTTCTGTTCCTGTGCGGTCAGCCCAAACGGCATTGCAGCCAGATACTGGGTCGCGGCAACCTTGCCTTTCCAGTAATAGGGCGCCCCATGGCCCATTTCGACCGTACCGTTGCCTACAGCGTCGATGGCTTCAAATGCAGGAACAATTTCACCCGCACCATAAACCGACACCTTCATGCGGCCATCGGATGCCTTGTTGATGTATTCAGCCAGCAAGTTCGCACCGGTGCCAAGACCAGGAAAGTTCTTGGGCCAGGTTGTAACCATGCGCCATTCGCGCACGTCCTGGGCAAGTGCAGGTTTGGGAAATGTGGATGCAACAGCAGCCGTGGCACCAGCCAAGGCGGCGCCGCTCAGGAATTGACGACGTTTCATTGTTTGTAGCCTCCCAGCAAACAATCGATAATTTGTTTTTCAACAAAGCCTTGTTTCGGCTTCGTGATCAAAGATTATAGTCGTTGAGGATAGGAGGCAACTGCCGATCAACACTCAGGGTTAAACTTTTGGCTAATTTTTGGGGGAGTGAGTATTTTTGCGCAGGTAAAAATACGGACCATTTGGCGATATGGGCAAGGCCAGAACCAGAATGGATCGATCAGCAGATAGCAATATCAGTCTTCACCATCATGACGGGACCATTTGCCATTCTGAAAAGCTTCGATTGGTTTGAAGCGTGTTTTGTAAGACATTTTGCGACAGTCACGCACCCAGTAGCCAAGATAGACAAAGGGCAACTTTAATCGGGCGGCCTCTGCAACCAGGTCAAGAATGATATAGGTGCCAAGGCTACGGCGGTCTTCTTTCGGATCAAAAAAACTGTAAACGGCAGACAACCCATCTGACAGGGCATCGACAAGAGCAACGGCAATTAATTTGCCTTCTGCCGTCCGGTATTCAAAAATGGATGTTTCAACGGTGGTGTCTTCCATCATGGCACGATAGTCACGTGTATCCATACGGGCCATGTCGCCATCGCCGTGCCGGGCATCCTGATAATCGGAAAACAGGCGAAATTGTTCCTGAGTTGCTGAAGCAGCAAAAATCTGGCGTTTCAGGTCAGAATTGGTTGCGCGATTTCGCCGAAATGATCGATTGTCCTGAAAATCGTGGGTGCAGACCCGAACCGGGATACAAGCATCACATTCACCGCAAGCCGGTAGATAAGCAATTGAATGACTGCGGCGAAAACCTGCCCGCGATAGCAGGTCGTGGATATTATTGGCTTCAGGGCCACGTAATTCGGTCACCAGTTTGCGTTCGAACCTGCCCGGTAAATAGGGGCAGGGCATTGGTGCAGTCAGAAAATAATGCTGTGTCTGGCGACGTTGATTGACCGTCATGTTCTGTGGTTATCCGTGCCTGAATAATTTACCCTATTTAACTAGTGTAGGTAGCAAGACGCAAACTTTAAAGTGGCCGCCGCTTATTCCCTGTGTTTCGGTGCCACATCAAGATTTCGGATTCCCGGTGAATTCAAACCCGGGATCAGGGTAATAAGGTATCAGCAGACCGGACCTAGTTACGCGATGGTACCGAAAATGTCGGACGTTCAATCGGTGCATCAGGATCAGGTGCCTGATTGGTACCAGGAGCGGTGTCATTACGATTTTGCGGGGCGTACAGGTTGGTTTCAGGGGCTGTATTATACCCGGGTTCATCGGTGGTTTGTGACGGTGGTGCCTGTTTTCCGGTACCACGCAGCAATGTAATGCTGATGCGGCGATTACGTTCGTCTTTGGGGTTATCCTTGATAAAGGGGGCCGTATCTGCAACCCCTGAAACCTTCCCGAACCGGTTGGCGGGCAGGGCATCAAGTTGTAATTCCCGGCGCGTCGCGAGGGCGCGGTCGGCCGAAAGTTCCCAGTTGGTGTAGGTGCCGTTGGAATGGGAATAAGGCACGGCGTCAGTATGCCCCTCAATAGATATATCCTGCGGCATGTCCTTGATGGCTTCGGCAACCTGTTTAAGCAGCAATTTAGTGTGGTCACGTAAATCGGCACTGCCGCTGGGGAACATCGATGTTCCGTCTTTATCGATGATTTGTATGCGTAAACCTTCGTCAGTTTGTTCGACGAGCAGGTTCTTTGACAGCTCCTGAAGCTCCGGTGATTTTTCCATTGCTTCTTTCAGGTCTTTTGCGGCTTCGTCGAATTCTTTCTTTTCCTGGGCTTTGGCGGCCTGTTCTGCTTTTTCGGCGTCTGTCGGGCCACTTTTTTGCGTTTCAACAGTCGTCGCATCCGGTGTTGGCGGAATATCCATTTGAATGACAGGGGCACCGTTTTCCGAACGCATGGCACCGGAATCGGCAAGTTTTGTTCCGGCCAGCAAGCCGCCTGCACCGGATTCGCTTTGCGATATTGATTCCGGGGCGAAATAGTTTGAAATGCCGTGAAGTTGCTCGTCGGTTGAGCTGCTTAGCAACCATAACAGCAGAAAAAACGCCATCATGGCCGTTACAAAGTCGGCATAGGCCACTTTCCACGAGCCGCCGTGATGACCGCCATGTCCGCCTTTTTTTACTTTTTTGATGATGATATCGGGCATTTCAGACTGTCATATCCTGGCAAAAGACGTGCCGCATAAACGAAGCTGGCTGTTCCAGACTGTTGTTCTTTAAACCGTTGGGGCGTTCTGGATGGCGTCGTCAAGTTCCTTGAAGCTTGGACGTAATTCCGGAGGCAGGATTTTGCGGGCAAATTCGACAGAAACTTGCGGTGCGTAACCTTGCATATGGCCAATCAGGGCCGCCTTCATGCAAACATAGAATTTGGCATCCTGTTCAAGGGTCTTTTTAATAATGGCCGAGGTCGGGCCGACAAACCCATATGAGGCCAGAATACCCAAAAACGTACCAACAAGAGCAGCACCGATCATTTCACCAAGAATTTCCGGTGGTTCGGTAACCGATCCCATGGTGTTGATAATGCCAAGAACGGCAGCGACAATACCAAGACCGGGCAGGGCATCGCCAACGGTTTGAATGGCATCTGCAACGGCATTCTCTTCTTCGTGGTGGGCATCAAGTTCCTGGTCAATCACGGCTTCCAGTTCATATGCGTTGGTTGTGCCCAGGGTAAGCAGGCGCAGATAGTCGCATAAAAATTCCAGCGCATGATGGTCGGCAGTCACACCGGGGAAATTGTTAAACAGGGCGGAGCTTTCCGGGTTTTCAACATGGCTTTCAAGCGCAAGGTCGCCTTTGGACTTGGCAAGCCGGAAAACAGCATAAAGGCACACCAGCAGTTCCAGATAGGCGGCTTTTTTCTTCGCACCTTTCATGGCGCGAATTGTATATGAAATGCTGCGTTTCAGGACACTGATCGGGTTTGCAATCAGGAACGTACCAAAAGCTGCACCAAAAATGATGACAATTTCAAAGGGCTGGATCAGGACGCTAAATTTGCCATGCGGCAAGTATCCCCCCAGGACCGCACCGATCACAACCACATACCCAATGATCAGAAACATCTATTACCCCTTGTGCCGGCAAAATACGCCAACGTGTCAATATGGGTGTGCTTGTCACCCATGTGTCATGTGGTGCCTTTTTACAAAAGTCCCACGCCCTATGATACAATTAGTTCAAATTGTTATTAACATCATGTTTACAAATCATTTTATGTCAGGATTTGACAGTATTTGAATTTATCGCCATGTTCCTGTGGCTTTAAGTGGGTTTCGCCGATCATTCTGAACAATGAAAGCTGTAATTTGAACATGTCCTTCTCGTCACGTCATTTCCGGGATTGCCTAGGCCAGTTTGCGACTGGTGTTGCCGTTGTTACCTCTCGTAATACGGACGGGCGGAAGGTCGGGATTACAATAAATTCATTTTCGTCAGTGTCGCTTGAACCACCGCTGGTTCTTTTTTCTGTTGCCCGCAATGCCGCAACCCATGATGTGTTTACCGGCGCTGTAGAGCATTTTTGTATTAATGTCCTGCGCAATTCGCAACGAGACCTTGCCGAACGGTTTGCATCGCCGATCGAAGACCGGTGGGAAGAGACCGGGTTTAAGGATAACGGTCATGGCATGCCGGTGCTGATTGGTAATATTTCGACATTTTCCTGTGTGCGGCACGCGGTTCATGATGGCGGCGATCACAGTATCATTGTTGGCCAGGTCAGTGATGTTGATATGGGTGAAACGGGCGATCCGTTGCTGTATTACGGCGGTGCATATGCGCAGTTGGTCCGCGTTTAGGTTCTGGCATTTTATTGCTAAGCTGGTCAGATGGCTGTCTGCAATAGTTGCGAACTATTGCAGACAGCCTCTATCGCTTTTGCGGCATTAATCCAGCGACGTATTGCCCAGCAACCGCCCGCCGTAACCGTTTTCTTTCAGATATTCGGTGACTTGCTGTGCATGTGCTGTATCGCGAACCTCGAGCACCATATCAACATCGGTTTGCTTGGCCGGGATGTCATAAAAATAGCGCTGATGGTAGACTTCGATAATATTGGCTTCAGCATTGCCGATCAGAGTGCTGATTCGTGCAAGAGCGCCTGGCACATCTGGAATTTCGATACGAATACGTACCAGCCGTCCTTCGCGTGCCATACCGCGCATTAAAACCTGCGCCAGCAAACGGCTGTCGATGTTGCCGCCACTTATGATCAGGCAAACCTTTTTGCCGATGAATTTGTCCGGATGATCAAGCAGCGCTGCCAGCGGTGCGGCACCGGCACCTTCGACGACGGTCTTTTCGATTTCGATTAGCATCTGAATGGCGCGTTCAATCGCCGATTCCTCGACCAGCACCACATCGTCAAGCAATTCCTTGCAGATTTCCAGGGTCTTTCCGCCAGGCTGTTTAACAGCAATACCTTCGGCAATTGTAACGCCACCACCGGAAAATTCCTTTTGGTGGATACCTTCATACATTGACGGGTACAGTTTGGTTTCAACACCAATGACATCGATGTCGGGCTGGCGTGATTTGATCGCTGTGGCAATACCGGATGCCAGGCCACCCCCGCCAATCGGCACAATCACTGTGTCAAAATCGGCCCCTTCATTTAATATTTCGAGCCCGACCGTCCCTTGGCCGGCAATTATGTGATCATCGTCAAAAGGGTGAACAAAAGTCAGTCCGCGTTCTTTTTGCAAATCCTGGGCGGCCTGCATTGATTCAGCCAGGACAGTGCCTTTTAAAACGACCTCTGCACCGTGCGACCGCGTATGTCGGACTTTGGTATAAGGGGTGTTTTCCGGCATAACGATGGTTGCGGGAATACCAAGGCGTTTGGCGTTATAGGCGACCCCTTGTGCGTGATTGCCTGCCGATACCGCAATAACACCGCAAGCACGTTCTTCGGGCGTTAAGCTGGCCAGTTTAACATAGGCGCCACGTTCCTTGAACGATGCTGTATATTGCAGGTTTTCAAGTTTTAGATAAACATCAGCCTGGCAAATCTTTGATAAGGTTTGTGATTTTACTAACGGGGTTTTGTTGACGATACCTTCAAGCAGGCGTGATGCGCGAACGATATCGTGATAGGAAATAGCCATTTCCAGACTCCTGTGCGTTCTGCCTTTGAACAAGGCAGGAACCGTTTATGTGAATGTGGGGAAATAATCGGGGATAAACCAGACCTGTCATCCGCAGATGACAGGGTTCACATTCGCCGCACAGAAATGGGGCATATAATCATAAGCATCATGGCAGCCGCACCTGCAAAACAGGGTTGGGGACAGGGCGGCAAAAGGGTGTCGGCATCGTCAGACATGCGCCAGATACTTTCAGAAACTTTAAGCAATAATACAGGCACTTTTACGGATCGAACCGTTGAGGTCAAGCAAACATGGGAAAAAGCCGGGTTGCATATCTTGCAATGCAACCCGGTGGGAAAATAACTGGCGGTTTTTCCCTTATTCCATGTTGAGGATGATGGTTTTCTTGTGGGTGAAGTGTTCAAGCATGCTTTCAAGCGATGCTTCACGCCCCAACCCTGAAAGTTTAACTCCGCCATAGGACAGGTTGGGTTGCACCACCAGGTTCTGGTTTACCTGTACAAACCCGGCTTCAAGGCGTTTGGTTGCAACAAGGGCTGTTTTTAGATCTGTTGTCCAGACAGTTGCAGCCAGTCCAAAGTCGCTATCGTTTGCAAGTTCAATGGCTTCGTCGAATGTTTTAAACTTGAATACACAGGCGACCGGGCCAAAAATTTCTTCGCGGGCGATCCGGGCGTCGGGTTTTACATCGGTAAAAATCACCGGGCGCACAAACTGTCCGTCAGCCAGTTCCGGGTCATCGGGCAGGGCGCTTAATTCGTGTTTCTGCGCCCCTTCGTTGCTGCCAATTTCAATGTAATTGCATACTTTGCTACGTTGTTTGGCGTTAATGATGGTGCCAATGTCGGTCGCCTCGTCCAGCGGGTTGCCCATTTTAAGGCTATTGACCTTGTCTTTCAGGCGGGCAACGAAATCATCATGCAGGTCTTCGTGAACCAGAATTCGCGACGACGCAGTACAACTCTGCCCCTGACGGGTAAAGCGCATACCGCCAATGGCACCGGCAACAGCCTTTTTAATGTCGGCATCGTTCATCACGATCATCGGGGATTTTCCGCCCAGTTCCAGTGTGACCGGGATCAGTTTTTCAGCTGCGGCACGATAAACGATGCGGCCGGTTTCAACAGACCCGGTAAAGGATACTTTTTTAACATCATTATGCGCGACCAGCGGCCCGCCGCAACCGGGGCCAAAGCCCGAAAGAATGTTTAAAACACCTTTGGGCAAAATTTGTTGCATGATCTGGCAAACACGCAGAACGGTAAACGGCGTATCTTCGGCAGATTTGACGACAACACTATTCCCGGCAACAAGTGCCGGTGCAACCTTGATCGCCATGAGCAATAACGGGACGTTCCAAGGAATGATAGCACCAACCACACCAACAGGTTCGCGTGTGGTCATGGTCATCATATTGGGATTAAACGGAACGGTTTCGCCTTTTAGTTCGGAGGCAAGGCCACCGAAAAACACAAACATGTCTGCCAGAACAGATGCTTCAACCCGGCTTTCAGTGCGTAGCGCCTTGCCTGATTCCAGAGCAATAAGTTTGCCCAGTTCATCGACATGCTGATTCAGGATGCGTCCGCATTCAGCAACCAGTTTACCGCGTTCACGGGCCGGGCGCTCGGCCCAGTTTTTTTGTGCTGCTTTGGCAACGGCAACAGCACGTTCAACATCATCTGCATCGCCTTCGGCCGCGTGACCGATGGATTTGTTGGTAGCAGGGTTTAAAACGTCAAAAGTTTTACCATTGATCGGGGCCACAAATTCGCCATCGATCAAATGCACGCCAGACAATGATTTGGCCAGAACGAACGGATCAAGTTCCATTTCAACAGGCACAGAAGCCTCCCTGATTTTACCCGTCTTGTGCGCGCCTATTGCTGCGCGGCGGGTTAAGTGGTTATTCGGTATTGTTTTACCAAATTAGCGAGCCGCCCGTTCTAATGCAAGCCATTTGCGTATGATCGTTCATGACTTTTAGAACCATGCTTGTTAGGGTGGCCCGTGCCGGAACAGGTCGCCTGCACGGGCGTTTATTTGTTATTCACTTTCTGAAATGTTCGGAGCCAGCAATGCCACGCCATTTTGATACGACCTATGATGTCGTAAAGGAACTTAAACCGTCTTATCCGGTTTATTGTTTGCGCCCTGACATTTTGCGCGATGCCGCGCGGCGGTTTGTCGATAGTTTTCCCGGTAAAGTCCTTTATGCGGTCAAATGTAATCCGCACCCTGAAATTATGCGCTACTTGCATGAAGGTGGTGTGCGCCATTTTGATACGGCATCCCCCGAAGAAATTGCGCTGGTCCGGCGGCAGTTCCCGGGGATGGATGCCTATTTTATGCATCCGGTTA
Source organism: Thalassospira sp. MCCC 1A01428 (assembly GCF_002115825.1). Classification (GTDB taxonomy): domain Bacteria; phylum Pseudomonadota; class Alphaproteobacteria; order Rhodospirillales; family Thalassospiraceae; genus Thalassospira. The sequence continues at coordinate 47,542 of NZ_JFJZ01000030.1, forward strand.
AAAGCCGCGATGCCATTCGCAGTGCGCATCGGGTGTTTGGTATTCGTCATTTTGTCATCGATACCGAAGACGAACTGCATAAAATTCGTGCTGAAACAGATGAAGACCCGGACCTGGTGATCCATGTGCGTCTGGCAACGCCACCGGCTGGTGCGGCATATAATTTGTCGGCCAAGTTTGGTGCCCGGCCAATGACCGCAGCCGAACTGATAAAAAAGGTGGACAGCTATGGTTACAAGGCGGGTTTATGCTTCCATGTGGGTTCGCAATGCACCAGTCCCAACGGGTATCGTATCGCTATAGAGCTTATTCGGCAGGTGATTGATTTTTCAGGCGTCAAAGTTCATTCCATTGATGTCGGGGGCGGTTTTCCCGGCCAGTATATGAACCAGCGCGGACCGAACCTTGATGTCTTTATGGATGAAATCAGGGACTGCATTCGCTGGCTTGATATGCCCGACATTACCTTTATGTGTGAACCTGGCCGCGCGCTGGTTTCAAGCGGCGTTTCGTTGGTTACGCAAATTCAATTGCGTAAGGAAGACCAGCTTTTCATCAATGACGGTATTTATGGCAGTTTGTCCGAAGCGGTGACGGGAAATTTACGTTTTCCGGTGCGTCCCATGCGTATTGATGGGGATTTCGACCCGGAAGAAACCCTGGAATTCACCATTTACGGCCCGACCTGCGATAATATGGATGTGTTGCCAGCAACAGTAAATTTACCCGCTGACATTCGCGAAGGGGACTGGATCGAGTTTGGGCATATCGGTGCGTATAGTAACGCCCTGGCGACCCATTTTAACGGATTTTACCCGGAACTGCTGGTGACGGTGGGCGAGACATTTCCGTTTATTGATGGTGAGTTTCCGCAGGTTGGATGATCATGTCATGCATTTGGCTGGTTTTCAGGTGAAACATTAAACGCGGTAAAGCCGTACCGAATTGCAAATAAATTTCCCCTGTATTAGGGTCAGTAAAAGCGGGCTGCACTGTTGGTGCGGTCCGCAACACTGTTATGCCGGGGGAACCAACGTGACGACCAGCCTTTTCATGCGCATTCGGGATTGTTTTCCCGCGGACTTAAACAAAACATTGCTTGAAACCACAGATGGATCGCGATTTACCTATCGCGATGCAGACGAATGGTCGTCGCGCTATGCGGCGGCATTGCATGGTTTAGGTGCCCGCAAGGGAGACCGCGTTGCTGTTCAGACAGATAAATCGCCAGCCGCCCTATTTTTGTATCTGGGGTGTATCAGGGCCGGTTTGGTTTATTTGCCCTTAAATACGGCCTATCAGACGCAAGAGCTTTCCTATTTTGTCGAAGATGCCGCACCAGTTGTGATCGTATGTCAGCCACAAGGAAAGGCCGACATGGAGGGCATTGTTAAGGAAAAATCAGTTTCGGGTGTCTTTACCCTGGATGAAGACGGTCAGGGAACGATAACGCAAGCAGCACTGGAGCAACCCGTGGATTTTGCTCCGGTCCCCTGTGCTGACGACGATTTGGCGGCAATTCTGTATACATCCGGGACAACAGGCAAACCCAAGGGCGCCATGATGACCCAGATGAACCTGTGGTCAAACGGACGCACATTGGTCGATCTATGGGGATTTACGGCAAGCGACACCTTGCTGCATGCGTTGCCGATTTTTCACACCCATGGCCTGTTTATTGCGTGTCATTGCGCCATGATATCGGGGGCAGGTATGATTTTTCTGCCCAAATTTGATCGCGAACAAGTGATTGCCGCGCTACCGCGTGCCACCGTTATGATGGGGGTGCCAACCTTTTATGTTCGCTTGTTGGCCAGTGATGATTTTAACGCAGATCTGGTGTCAAACATGCGTTTGTTCATATCGGGGTCGGCCCCGTTATTGCCCGAAACTTTTGCTGCTTTTCATGCCCGCACCGGGCACTATTTGCTGGAACGCTATGGCATGACGGAAATGGGCATGGCGACATCAAATCCGTTAACGGGGGAACGGATTATTCATACGGTTGGCCCGGCATTGCCCGATGTTGAAGTGCGGGTATGTGACGATCAGGGACAGGTTTTGCCAGCGGGCGAGGTGGGAGTTCTTGAAGCGCGCGGACCAAATGTTTTTGCCGGTTACTGGAAAATGCCGGAAAAGACCCGCGAAGAATTTCGCGATGATGGTTTTTTCATTACGGGTGATATCGCCCTTATTGATAAGAAGGGCTATGTACATATTGTTGGGCGGGCCAAGGATTTGGTGATTTCCGGTGGGTTTAATATTTATCCCAAGGAAATTGAAACCGAGATCGATAAAATGGCTGGCGTCTTGGAAAGTGCCGTTATTGGTGTGCCGCATCCTGATTTTGGCGAGGCGGTTGTCGCAATTGTGGTACCAGACGGCACCCAAACGCTTTTACCCGACGATGTTATGAACCATATCAAATCGTTAATGGCGAATTTTAAGGTGCCAAAGAAAGTGTTTTTTGTTGACGAACTTCCCCGAAATACCATGGGAAAAGTGCAAAAAAACATTTTGCGGGACGAGTATGGTGCCCGCAATTAAACGGGGCATTTGTTAATGCATATAACAAAAAAGCCCCGGCGAATTTTCATCGCCCGGGGCTTTTTGATTTGGTCGAAACTATCGGTCGTCTGGTCTTAGTGACCAAAGGCAACGCGATGTGCAACATCGTCGATCTGGTCACGGTTCAGGCCGATATCAGCCAGTTCGCGATGGTCAAGGCGGGCCAGTGCATTCTGGGTCTGGTACTGGATCCGCAGGGCACGCAAGTAAGCAAAAATTTTGGTAAGGATCATTTTATCACCTATTTCAAACCGTCCGGACAGCGCCGGTAACTACATTCAGGGAACCGGCAAGTGATCCGTGTCATGCCCGGATGGCATGCTGAATGGCTCGACGTGTCGGTCTGCTATGTGCAACCAGGGCGACAAAGTTATCTTTGTGTGTAACTTGTCAGTCGTGATCGCGTTATCTCTTGAGGCAGAAGATAGGCTTGACCGCACGATTTAACCATTGCATTTTTTGCAGAGCAGGGCCGGATAAAGCGCAGAATTTAATCAAATGCCCAAAATATAGCCAATTGATGCAATGTAGAAGAAATACTGATCTCTTTTTGTCCATGCACTCAGTGCATGGCTAATAAAATTACCCAAATTTTTAGTGTATTGGTTGTTCCCACCCATACGTGTGAATCCTGAAGAATTGTTCTTTTTTCGCTGTATTGATTTTATGTCTTTTTACAGGCACTGATGGTGTCTGACGGGGTGTGATGGGGTATGTTTTGCGATACCGGTTTTACGAATCGCAACAGAATCGCACTGATCTACAAAATAATGACGCCAATTTTTAATCGCGAAAGGCATATATATAATGACAGGTGCCAGACCTGCCCTTGACCGGGAAAGCGCCATTGCGGCTTATTTAAAATATGCAGACCGGATGCCACAGCTTGCAAAAGAGGATTTGCCCGGGCAGACGCAGGTTGCTCATAATATCCTGGAAATCGCCGATCAGTTTGATGTCATTATTTTTGATGCATTTGGGGTGCTTAATTCTGGCGTGCATGCGATCGCTGGTGCTTTATCGGCGGTAAAGGCATTGCGAGAGCGTGATATTGCATTGGCTGTTGTCACCAATGATGCGTCGAATTCACCAGAAGCGATTATTGCCCGTCATCGCAATCGTGGGTTTGATTTTACCGTCGACTCACTGGTCAGCAGTGCCAAATATATAGTTCCAATGATGAGCCGCCATTCCCATGTGACACGCTGGGGCGTTATGGCGCCCCAGCATTGGCCGATTGCCAGTTTGCCGGGCGAGGCGGGCTTTTTGGGCGATGATCAGAATTTTTATGACACAGTTGACGGGTTTATTCTGATTGATTCAGATGAATGGAATGATAAACGCCAGCATTTACTGGAAACCAGCCTTGCCAGAAAACCGCGGCCAATATTGGTGGGTAACCCCGACATTTGTGCCCCGATGGGCGATTTTTTGTCGGTTGAGGCCGGGTATTTTGCGCATCGTGCTGCCGATGTCTGTGGGGTGATTCCCCAATGTGTTGGCAAACCGTACAGTGAAGTATTTGAGGATATTTTACAACGTCACCCAACCGTTGACCGCAGTCGCATCCTGATGGTGGGGGACACCTTGCATACGGATGTTCTTGGGGGCCTCGCTGTTGGAATTCAAACGTTGCTGGTAACCCGGGGTGGTTTCCTTGATGGCTATAATGATCTGACGGGGCTGTATCACCGGTCAGGTATTCACCCGCATTTTATTGCCCCTGCAATCGGGAACGGACTGGAATAAAAGTCGCCTTCGGATTGCAAAACAAAGGGTGTCGGAAAATTCATTCTGACACCCTTTGTGTTTATTGGCAGAATGCGTGCCCTATAGTCAGTCCTGACTGATTATCCAAGATATTCGGCAACGTCGATTGCGCTATAGGTCAGGATGCCGGACGCGCCAGCGCGTTTAAAACAGGCTAGTGTTTCCACAGCACAAGCCGCGTAATCCAGCCAGCCATTGTCGGCCGCAGCGCGCAACATCGCGTATTCGCCCGATACCTGATAGGCAAATACCGGCACACCAAAACTTTCACGCACCCGACGAACAATATCGAGGTAAGGCAGGCCGGGTTTAACGATGACGGAATCTGCGCCTTCTTCAAGGTCATATGCCACTTCACGCAGGGATTCGTCACTGTTGGACGGATCAAGCTGATAGGTTTTTTTATCCGCCTTGCCCAATGCCGCAGCCGAGCCGATAGCATCCCGGAACGGACCATAGAAGGCCGATGCATATTTGGCTGCATAGGCCATGATTTGAACCTTTTTCAGGTTTTCCGTTTCCAACACATCGCGAATGGCAGCAATACGTCCATCCATCATGTCAGACGGGGCAACAACGTCGCACCCGGCCTGGGCCTGAACCAATGCCTGACGCACCAGGGCTTCGGTGGTTTCGTCATTCAAGATTTCGCCGTTAACAACAACGCCGTCCTGCCCATTGGAATTAAACGGATCCAGGGCAACGTCGGAAATGATGCCGAGGTTGGGACAGGCATCCTTGATGGCTTTGGTTGCTTCGCACACAACATTGTTGGGATTGTAGGCTTCGCGTGCATCTTCGGTTTTCAGGGCCGGGTCAATATACGGAAACAGGGCCAGTGCGGGGATGCCAAGTTTTTCGGCGTGGCGCGCAGTTTCAACCAAAACGTCAATGCTTTGGCGTTCAACGCCCGGCATTGAGGGAATGGCGACACGCTGATTGCGACCGGAAATGACGAAAACAGGCAAAATAAGGTCATCAACACTTAGGCGTGTTTCAGCCACCATCCGCCTGGACCAGTCGGTCATGCGGGGGCGACGCAGGCGGGTGCGGGGGAACGTGCCATAACTGACAGGATGGGCCATGATCAATCTCTTTCACGCGAATTAGACGGTGGTGGCGTATGAATTAGTTTTATGCGGCAGATTTAAGCCGTGATCAACTATTGCGGACGGTTTTTAACCGTTTACGCATGCTGGTCAGATATACCGGAATGATCAGGCTTAAAAAGCCTGCCACCAATAAAAAGGCGTTTATCAAACCATAGCGCTCGCCAACTGCGCCAATTACTGGCGGTCCGGCCATTAGGGCGGTGTAACCGATAGCCGCAATGGTTGCCACAACTGTACCGCCACTTTTTCCGGTGCTGGCCGCAGCACTGGAGATCAAAAGCGGCAATATGACAGCAAGCCCGGTTCCGGCAATAAAACACCCCAGCCACGAAATCAGGTAATGCGGTGAAAGAGCAATGATCAGATAGCCCGTTGTTGCAAGGCCGCAACTGGCGATCAGGACCGGCGCACGGCCCAACTGCATTACCAGCCAGTCTCCGGAAAGGCGCGTGATTGCCATTGCGGCCGAGTAAAAGGCAAAACCGGCAGCAGCAACACTGACAGGGGTATCGAGAGCCCTTATCATTAAAACGGTAACCCAGTCGGTAATAACACCCTCGCCAAATTGTCCGATGAATGCGCAGATGCCAAAGGGCAATAAAAGCCAGAAAATCGGGCGTTCGGTGCCAGTTTTTGGCTGCTTGCAAGGCGGGCTGGCAGGTTGGGAGACATTGGGGCCTGATGTGGCAGGATGAACCCGATCTGACAATAAACCGCGTTGCAAATACCAGTGGGTTGCAAGCAGCATGATAACACTTACAGGGAGGTGCACAGTTTTTGACAGGGGCAGGGCAAACCACAATGTTGCAAACCCGGCACCACAGAATCCGCCCAGGCTCCAGAAACCGTGCAGACCGGATAAAATGCTTTTGCCTCGAATACGTTCAAGGCTAACGCCATTTGCATTCATGGCGATATCCATAAGTGCCGCGCAAAAACCCATGACAAAAAGGGTGGCTGCCAATGTTGGCAATGTTGTCATAAATAATGGAGCAACAAGCGAAGGGAAAAACAGGAGTCCCGAAAATTTGACAACGATGTTGGACCCGAAGCGATCTGAAAAACGCGCGGAAAACGGCATGGCTGCAATAACGCCGATGGCCGCAGCCAATAATGCCAGCCCCAGGTTTTCATGATTTAACCCAAGTTTTTCCTGCACCAGCGGGATGTGGGGCACCCAACTGGCGAAACCTGCACCATGCAGAAAAAATATACCCCTACACCGATTGTGGGCAATGGCATGTTGGGAAATCATCGACCGTACCTGTTGAGATTTGTGCATTTGGCGGAGTTAAACCAGGACAACATCAATTCCATGTGTTTGGTAATTGGCAAGATAGCTTTTTGAAAGTTTGCGTCCGGTTACAAGTGTGCTGATGGCTTCGGCATCGCAAACCTTGAAGGGCATCCGGGTTTCCAGCTTGTCGGCAGTCGCAATGGCAATTACATCGCTTGAGCGGGCGATCATGGCGGCTTTGCTGGCACGTTCTTCGATCCGGCGCGTGCTTACTCCAAGATCGGGGTGAATGGCGCAGGTGCCCAACACACAAATGTCTGCATGAAAACGGTTAATTTCTTCAACAGTTGATGGGCCTGACACTACCATGTCAGCCTTTAAGATTTTTCCGCCAAGCATTATGACATCGGCATTGGCATGGTTTGCCAAAATCACTGCTGCAGCCGGATTAACGACAATGGCTGTTCCATGGAAGCTCTGCTTTAATTGCCTAACGACTTCCAGAACCGTTGTGCCGCTGTCAAAAAATACAACGGCCTCGTCAGGAATCATGTGTTGGGCAACATGGCGGGCGATAGCCGTGCGTTCAGGGCGAACTTCTTCGCTACGTTCCTGATAAGTTCCGTCATCGGATGACGGTAAAATTGCGCCTCCGTGAATGCGGCGCAAATTACCCTGCTTTTCTAACTGGCGTAAATCGCGGCGGATGGTATCTGCCGAGGTATGCAGCCTTTCGGTCAGGTCATGGATATGAACAGTGCCAAACCGTTTTAGCAACCTGCTTATTTCATATTGACGGGCGTTGACGCTGGACATGAGTGTTTGCCTGTTTTGCACATTTTGCCGATTTTGCCGGATTTATTTTTAAGCGGCTAGAAAACGGGCGTCAATAAAAACCGGCCACGTCAAAGCGTGGCCGGTGTTTAATGCTAGGGTCTGAACCCAATTGG
>NZ_JFJZ01000031.1 GCF_002115825.1 Thalassospira sp. MCCC 1A01428
TTAATAGGTCCTGAGCCTAGCTGGACATAAAGTCTCAGCAGAAAACATCTACCGCGCCCTTGTCCCGTATCTTCAGGAAGACTTAAAAAGAGGAGCCTCGATACAGGATGACGAAGTTAAGCGTGCTATCGACGTATTATCGAAATTACCTCCCTTCGGTCCTCGACGACTTAATTTCAACAAAAAATATTTACAATCTAGCATTGGCTTATTGAATTTACCGGCCAACCCGGACAGGCTCGCAATTGCTTACTGGTGGTGAAATGAACAAACGTTACGCTCGCATCCTGTTCTTTATTTTGCTGCTTCTATTCATTGGAACTTTGGCAACGCAATTTTCTCCCGCGCTAAAGCAGGATTTTTTTCAAGGCAGCATTTGGGAAAATGGCTACGCGCTGATTACCAATATACTTATTCTACTGTCAGTATTTGATTACGCATATGACAAGAAAATTCTTCCGCGACCGTTAATATTTGCGATCATGCTTAATACATTCGGTTCTGTATGTATTGGTATCGGAATGACATTATTCAATGAATGGGCAATCACGACAGGTGGCGAGGTCATTACCATATTGCTTCTCGCTATTGCCATTTACGGGTCTGCGCTTGCGGCTATGTACGCACTGTCGCGCGAGAGATCCACGATGCGTGTGTAATTTCAAAAATGCGCAGATCAGGCAGGGACAATTCTGCCCTGCCTGATCAAATATACTAATCTTTATAATTCGACGGAAACAGCGCGCGCTTGGCAATATCATCCATCTCGGTTTTGAACGTGTGCGACGCCAAAACCTTGCGGGCGCGTTCCACGGCCTGGCGGGAATTGATGAAATCAAACCAGCGTGCCAGATGCGGATAGCTTTCAAGCGGAATGCTTTCGCCTTTCATCACCACCGGCGCGCGGTCGATCCAGCCCCAAAGCGAGATATCGGCAATGGTGTAATCATCGCCCACCACATGGTCGCGCCCGACCAGATGGGTGTTTACCACTTCGTAATGGCGTTCAATTTCACGGCGATAGCGGTTTATGGCATAGTCATTGGGCTGCGGGGCGGCGTGCTGAAAATGCACCGCCTGGCCGGAAAACGGGCCAAGGCCGCTGGCAATGAAGAATAACCACGACAGCAATTCACCACGGTCTTCCTCCTTGCCCGTGAACTTGCCGGTTTTATCCGCCAGATAGAGCAAAATGGCCGAGCTATCAAAAACCCGGGTTTCCTTGCCGCCCGGGCCATCGGTATCCACAATCGCGGGAACCTTGCCGTTCGGGTTAATCTTCAAATAGGCATCGCTATATTGCTCGCCTTTTTTGGTGTCAACCGGAATGGCTTCATATTCCAGCCCGGCTTCTTCCAAAAACAGGGCAACCTTGGCCGGGTTCGGGGTCGGGTGAAAATAAAAACGAATCATCAGGCTCTCCTGTCGCCAAAATATTCGGCGAATTGCTTGAGTTTTAAAACGATCATTCTACAATGGTGCCATTGTTGATCAAACGCAAGCCTTGCCGATAAATTATAAATCTGTCAGGGAAATGACAGTGCCTGTTCACTCAGGCTTTGGCATGGCAATTTGAAAAAAGGTATGCCCCATGATCGAGCTTTATTACTGGCCAACCCCGAATGGCCACAAAATCACGATGTTTCTGGAAGAAGCCGGGCTGGATTACGAAATTCACCCGGTCAATATCAGTGCCGGCGACCAGTTCAAGCCGGAATTTCTGGCCTTTTCCCCCAATAACCGCATGCCCGCCATCATCGACCGCGCCCCGACCGACGGCGGCGACGCCATTTCGGTTTTTGAATCCGGCGCCATTTTGCAATACCTGGCCGAAAAAACCGGTAAATTCCTGCCAGATGATATCCGCGGTCGCACAACTGTCATGGAATGGTTGTTCTGGCAAATGGGTGGCCTTGGGCCGATGCTGGGCCAGAACCATCATTTTGGCACCTACGCACCCGAAAAAATCCCCTATGCCATCAATCGCTATGTCAATGAAACCAACCGTCTTTATGGTGTCCTAAACAAGCGCCTTGAAGGCCGCGATTTCATTGCCGATGACTATTCCATCGCCGATATGGCCTGCTATCCGTGGATCGTTCCCCATGAGCGCCAGCAACAGAACCTGGATGATTTCCCCAACCTGAAGCGCTGGTTTACCGCGATTGGCGAACGCAAGGGCACAATCGATGCCTATGCCAAAGGCAAGGCCGACCATTTCACGCCGACCGTGACCGAAGAAAGCAAGAAAATCCTGTTTGGGCAAACGGCCAAAACCGGCAATTAAGCCATTTCTGCTTTAAATACAAAAAGGCCCGGCCCGCCACCATCGGCGGGCCGGGCCTTATTTATATCATCAGGGTAACACAGCCGATCAGGGCAACAAGGGCGGCAATGCCCGCCGCAATCATCACCATTCCATCGCGCAATGTCATGGCAAGACCAAACCCGACCACCGCCACCATTGGCAGGGCCGCGGCAAAGGGCACCAGTTCAAAAAACGGCATCGGCACCACCAGCAACAGGCAAATTCCCGCCGCAATCCGAATGGTACGGTGGGTTAACACCCCTTCCAGCCGTTCATGAAAATGCCGATCCAGCCATTGCCCCACCGGATGCATTTTTTTCATCGCCCGTTCCAGCTTTGCCCCGGCCACCGATTGCCGTTCAATAATATCAGGCAGCCAGATATGCTTGCGGCCCAACACGATTTGCACAGCAAACAGGGCAATCAAAAGGCCCAGCAACGTTGGCACACCGGGAATGGCACCCAGGGGCGATACACCGATCAACCCCGGCACCAGCAAAAACGGGCCATAACTGCGAAACCGCAACGCATGGGTCATTTCGCCCAGCGTTACGTCACCATTCACCCGGCCCGTTTCAACCAGCTGGTCAATAATGCCGGTCACCGGATTATCGTTTTTGGAATCAGGTTTGCTTTGGCTATGTGATTGTTCAAAATTCATATTCTGCCAACGTTACAACCGCCCGTTTGGTTCCGGTTACAAAGCCTGCTGCCCAAAACAAACAGCATTAACATCAGCCATCCCGGCGTTTATCGCCGCTTCGTTTCACCACCGAAATCCCCAAAACCGCCAGGGCCACACCCCAGATCGGGCTGGTATTAACAAGGGCAGCAATAATCGCCGGGGCCTGTAACGGCGTCATTACAATGGCTGCCGCAATCGCCCCCATCATCAACACCCAGGTCAGGGCCATCGCATAACCAAAGCTGGGGCGCCAGCGCCGCACAAACGCATCGTCCGATGCCACTTCCGCCCGGATCGTCTGGTTCACGGCCCGCACCACCGTGCTGTCATGGGCCAGTTCGGCGCGCACCATCGCCTCGGTATGGCGGTTGGCTTCGGCCAGTTGATCCGCCCCGACCACCCCCTGCCCCACCGCCGCCTCCACATCGCGCAATCCTTTGGCCGCCGTTTTCGCCAGCGGGTTGTCAATTGCATCCAGCCCTGCCCCCACCGCCTTGATCAACAAGGGCAAACCGATTTGCGCCAATAATGCCGGTATCATTTTTCAACCTCGCCTGTTGGGAAAAAGCACACCAAACCACGCCCCGTTATCATAGGGCGATTAACCGATATCGTCGTAAAAAACATGATTGCCAATTTCACAAACCGGCACATGGCCGTGTGCCCACCACGGGTCACATTGCAACGTGTGATAATGCGTCGCCCCGTGCGTGGTATCGGGCAGCCTGGCGCTGATGGCCCGGCTGGCCACCCTGCGGCACAAACGATAGGCCAGGTCCCGTTCGTTTACGCGCAGCAGTTTTTCCCGGTTGGGATCGCCCCGGTTCCAGCACGAAAATTGCCCGGCCTTCAAGCACACCGCCACAACATCATTGCCCCACCAATACCCTCCCCGGCGTTTTGCCACCGTCACCCGGTTCATGATCACACAGGCAACGGCTTCAATTCCGGTCAGGTCTTCGCCGCGGGCTTCGCCGTAAAGGGTGCGTGCCAAAATATTGACCGGCGATAATTCCGCCAACGCCGCCATGTCTGTTTCTGTCTTTTGCGTGTCCCTGATCATTCAACATCCCCGTTGTTTTTCATTTTGCGTAAAATCACATGTCCCGATGTTCAAGTTTGGCTTCAATGCGCAACAAATGTGCGGTCAACCGCCGTTCCACATCCTTCAAATACGGGATCGACACATAATTGCGCGCAACGTCTAGCTTGAAAGCCGCCAGTCCATCGCGGTTTTCCTGGCAATCACGTGTGTTTTGCGCGGCACTAACATCTATCCTGCGCTGCAATTCCACCCGGCTACGCCAGATCAGCCAAAACAACGCCGCCAATGCTGGCAATTCCACCATTGTCAGCCACCAGCCCAAATCTACCGGTCCTGCTGCCATTGTTTTCTCCAAAAAAAAGACCCGCCGGAATATACCGGCGGGTCAGTTCAGGAGTTTCTCATCATTAAGAAACGTCCCCCTATTCGTATTCGTCAGGCATCAGGCACACGGCATTCACTTCGCCCGAAACACTCTTTCAGGCGGCGCACATGTGGCTGTAATCTCAGGCTTTCGGGCCACTCACGGCAAAGGCAATTTCCTGCCATGCTTCCCCCGTGGCAATCAGGCAACTTGGCCCGTCAGGATAGGTAAAAAGGATCGACCAGGTTTTGCCATCCGGTCCTTTCAACACCTCAATCACCCCACCGTTGGATGCCACACCCGCCGCAACGGGCTGCTCGGAATATTTATTGCTCAGGCTTTTTAAAACCGTTGCCCGGTCCCCGCATACGGGCGGGGCAGCATGCGCAGGCGTCGTTAACCAAACAGCACCCAGCAACAAGGCAAGCAAAATACCGACACGCAACATCTCATGACCTCCTTGATCCGGGCGGCATCGGGTAACATTCATGTCACCAGCTGCCTGTCATCCACCACATCAAAAATCTCTTTAGGGTAGTAAAAATACTTAAATACTATCCTTTGATATAGATTAGGTGGATGTGCCTTAAAAACAATAGCGCCCGCAACTTTTAGGAAACATTTTTCAAAACTTGTTCTAACCAACTGATTTTGATTTGAAATCAAGGATCAAAATCTGGGTCACCCTGCAAAATAGTGCTGGCCGGGCGCCAATCCCGTCCGAAATCCGGGCGCACCACCCGTGGCAATCGCACCGGTTCGGCCAATATGCACCCAGCCACCGCATCCAGCCCGTCATCGCGGTTACCGCCATTGGGCCGCCATTCGCGCATTTCACGAATAAACGGGGTGCGCCAGATATTACGTTGCCCATGCAGCAACCCCGCCGCCAATACCGCGCCAAAGGCATCGGCAATGCGGGCTTCCTTGTTGCGGGTTTCGTGAAATTCCACCACGGCGGTCAGGCATCCGGCCTGATTCAGGCAGCGCCGCAAAATATTGGGCAAAAACCGGCCAATGCCGTTGGTTTCCACCCGCACCACTGGTAAATGGTGGCGCTTTGCAAATGCGGCCACCTGGCGGCAAAGCTGGCTGGCTTCGTCTTCCCGGTCCAAACAGGCAGGGTCGCTTTGCAAATAGGCCACATCATGCAACCAGTATTCCCCCTGATCGCACATATAAATCGCCGCAATTACCGCCCCATCCTGCCCCTTGCCCCCAAATGACGGATCAAAATGACAACTGGCCGCCACCATACGGCGGTCGCCAATGCGTAATCGTTGCTCGCCATTGGCTGTTTCAAATTCGGCATCATCGTCATAGGGTTTTATCCGGGCCGGGTCCAGATCGCCCATATCAGGCGGCACCATTTCCAGCATCATCTGGCTGGCAAATTTACCCGCCGCCGTTCGGGCGCGGATCTGCTCGATCTTCGCCGCCGAAAACCGTTCCGGCCACGCTGACAAACCGTTTTCATCGGTGATCGGTAAACAAAACCGCGAAAACCCGTTTAAAAACGGGGCATCCTCGCCGGTTTCAGGCCGGGTTTCATCGGCATAGATCGAATAATAACTGTGCGGTGTGCCAATAAATACCTGCATCCCGCCGGGGCTTAAAACATAGGAAATCTCGCCCAGTTTTTCGCGCAACTCCTCGCGTTTATGCGCGGTATCACAGGTTTTAGGGACTTCCACATCGTCACAAATCACCACGTCGGCGCGTGACCCGGTAATATTGCCACCAATCCCCGCCGCCTGCATCGACGGGTCGCGCAACTCGCCGGGCCGGTTAATGGTAAAACGCTCTGCCCCCCAATCGGTCAGCTTCCCCGGTACTGCTGCTTTCGTTAAAGGGTGGCGTTCCACAATGCGTTTTACATTGCGCACCATCTTTTTTGCCAAATCAAGGTCGGCTGCCAACACCAGAATGCGCAAATCCGCATTGCAATACAGCAACCACGCGCAAAACAGGCCCACCATGGTCGATTTGCCACTGTTCCGAAATGCCATCAGCAACAACTCACGCGGGCCATGATCATTATGGTGCTGCAACCACTGCGCCATTTTCTGATGATGCGCCGGTGTGCCCTGCCCCAGTTTCCGGTTCCATATCCAGACAAACTCGGCAAGGCTGGCCTGGCATTTCTGCATTTTGCCTCCCCCTTCCCTTCAGGTCACACCGGTTTTAAAAACCACCCCGATTTTTCAAATCATCCGCTTTGCATTGCGGTTCTGGCAGCCAAAATCAGCTGTAAAACCTCATCGCCCCCCTGCTCCGTTGCCTCCACATGCGCCCGATCAGTAATATCCTTGGTGCCGTTTTTCCGAACCGGCGGTTCTGCGGCCAAATCTTCGTCACAAACCCAGCGCAAAAGTTTGATCAGGCTTTCCACATGGGCTAATGCGGCCTTGCACGCGGCCTGATGGTTCACAATCCCCTTGGCATCCATCACGTCGGCCGCGTCGCGTGCCACCCGATGATACGCCTTGCGTGCCCGGCGAATATCGGTTGGCAAACTGCGCAAAAGCTCGCTTCGCAACCGTGCCAATCGCCCGCGGTCCTCGTCGGAAAATCCGCTATCCGTGGCATCTTCCCCTTCATTCCGGCATTCCGCCCCGGTTCTGATATCCGCCAATGTTACACCGCCCCGCTGGTACAAAGGGCGACCAGCCGGTCATCGCCCAGCCGCCCCGGCCAATAGGACACCGCCCGCACATAGCCATTAAGCTGGCTTGCCGTGCCTGCGTAAGACCCGATCCCCAGTGTTTGAAAATTACGCGGCAAGGCAAAACCGGGGGGCGATTTTAAAACCCCGTTTTGGGTGGCAACAGCAATGTCATCATCATCAAACGCCAGCGCCACCAGGTTGCGCTGACCTGCCACCAGTGCGCCATACAGCGATTGCGTAATCAATTGCTGCCCGCCTTTGCGCAGGCTGATGCGCAACTGGTCCGCCGCACTGTCATAGGCCAAATCCAGATGGTCATTATTCAGGCTGGTTGAATAAAGCTGCATCACCCGCCAGATCCCGCTCCAGGCCGCAGGTAACGCCAGATCAAAAAACAGCGTTCCGGCACCGGGCATAAACCAGCCATCGGATAAATCCAGCCGCACATCATCGCCAGTGCGCGCGGCAGGAATACCGTTGCTGATCATGTCGCTGCTCGCAACCGGTGCGGCTTCAAGCTGCGCATTCCACACCAGCACCGATGCCGCCGCCCCCGAAATCGCCGTGC
The DNA here is from genome assembly GCF_002115825.1 of Thalassospira sp. MCCC 1A01428. Classification (GTDB taxonomy): domain Bacteria; phylum Pseudomonadota; class Alphaproteobacteria; order Rhodospirillales; family Thalassospiraceae; genus Thalassospira. The sequence continues at coordinate 7,639 of NZ_JFJZ01000031.1, forward strand.
TGATCTTGGGATACCGGCTGGTGGCCGATGCCACCTCGGCAAACCCCACCCGTTGCCAGCGTTCACCCAGCGTCACCCCATGTTGCGACGCCCCGTTTACCCCGCCCAGCGTTATATTTGCCGTTCCACTCACCGCACGCATCCACACCGCAAAGGCATGGGTCGCCCCCGACAACAGATTATCCACCCGCTGATAAATCCCGCCTGTCCCGGCGGCAAAATTAATCCGGGTTGCATTTGCGCTGCCATCCGGGGCCGTTCCCGCCCCGGCCAAAACCGTTACCCCGGCATCCTTTTCCCAAATCGCATTGGCAAAATTCGCCGAATGGCGCAACAAATTTGCCGATGCCCCCTCAATACGCAGGCCCAGGGCCCGCCCGTCATCATCAAATTCAAAGGCAGGCATATTTGCAGCAATTTCCGTAACCACCCCTGTTTCATCCTTCACATGCGTGGTGCTGCCCCGCGCCACCTGCAAATAATCCGTCAACGGCAAAAACCGCATCGCCATATCATCTGTCCTGTTTTGAAAGCCGCCACCGGGCATAACAAAACCCCGCCAGCGCTGGTGCTGGCGGGGTCCGTCCCCCTCACATATCAAACCGAACGATACTCAGGCGCTCAGCCGCACCGCATGAAACCAGCTTGCCAAACTGGTTGCGACAATATGGCGCGTATCGCTCGCCCCATGTGCCACCCGCACCCGAAAGGCGTTATCTGTGCCAATGCCCGCCCGGGCAATGCCACTGCATCGCAATATTTTGCGCCCGTCCGCCCCATTGGGCAGGGTATCAACGCCTTGCAAATGCATGTTCCAGCCGCCTGCCCCCAACCGCTCCACAAACACCATGCCCTGCACCGACTGGTCCGCCAGTTCCATGCACACGCCAATATCAAAATGGTAATGCCCCGGTGGTACATTGGCGACGCCGTCATACCCGGCGTGATAAAGACCGTGGCTGTCAGTCACGATGCTGTCCCATTCCACAACAAACTCGCCATTGGCCGGGATCGCCTGTTGTTGCGTGCGCAACATTTTTACCAGCGGCCCGCCCGACCGCAAAATTTGCACCTGCCAGCGGTTGCCATCGCAAAACACCTCAACCGCATCGCCGCGCATCGGCAGGGCAAAAACGGCCCGCTCCGCACCACCATCCACCGGGTGCAGCACATCCACACCCACCGTCGTAATATCGGTCGCCGTGCCATCCCCGTTAAAAATGCGAAATTTCACACCGTTGCGGCTGGGTTGGCAGGGCGGAAGCGTAATCCGCCCGCCGTTCGAAACCCGCACTACTACCCCGCTTTGCCGAGGGGTCAACGTCACATTACCCGGCGCGTCAACCATCGGCATCCGCCGTTCATCCTGATAGGCCAGTGCCCGCCCGGTGCGACAATCAAGCTGCAAAACCGCCGTGGCCGACTGGCTGACAAACCCGGCAAACGATGATTGCGCCTGCTGTGCCGCTGCGCTGGCTTCATTTGCCGCGCGGTTCGCCATTTCGCCTGCCGCCTGCGCCCCGGCAATCGCGGCACCATCCGGCCCGTTTACCAGTTGGCGCGCCGTTTCATCCCACATAATCGCCCGACCTGCCTGCGGGCCGGGCAATTGGGCCGACACCCCTTCCCCGCTGGCATTAATCGCCCCGTCAGGCATCCGCAATGTGCTGGCAAATCCTTCTTCCACGTCACCAAGGGCGGCCAGCACATAATCAAAATCGGCATTTAAAACATCGGCACGCAGGCTGCTGCCGCTGTCATAATGGCTTAACCGGCGCAATCCCAACCGCCGGGATATCAACACATCTGCCCCCGTTACCGGGGCTTTGGCAAACGTCACCGTGCCGCCGCTGGCCATCACACTGCCTTCGCCGGTTTCGCCGCTGCTTTGGCTGGTATTCAGGGTAATGCCAATATCTTCGCTAATCTCGTTGCCATTCATCGTTACCTTCACATCCGATGCGGCAAACACGGCAAATTCAAACGGAAATTCCCGGCTTTCCCCGTCGCCTTCATATCGCACCGCTGCCGGGTCGCGATTGGCAAAAATTGCACCCACGGTCTAGCCTCCCCAATTATCGCGCCGCGCAAACCACGACGTAATTTGCGACAACGTGTTGTAACGCGATGTATCCAGCAAATTTTGCCGCTTATATTGCGCGCGCTGGTCAATGCTGCTGCTTTGCCGGGCAAAGGCCCCATTGGCCGCGTCCTGCACATCAAGCAAACTGCGCTGCGCCCCTGCCAACACCGCACTGGCCGACCCTGCCGCCCCGGCCTGAATGCCCGACGCGCCCTGTGCGGCACGCAAACTCGCCTGTTGCACGCGTAATTTGCGGGCGCGCTCGGCATCGTCGCTGGCCTTTTGTGCCGCCAATGCCTGCTGCGCGCTTTGGCGCTGCGCATCAACCTGGCTGGCCGCTTTTTTGGCCTGTTTCTGGCTGGCTGCAATTTCGGTTCCGGTCTGCACCGCATTTGCCACCACCGGTACCCACGATGAAAATCCCCCCATCAGTCATTCACCCCCACTTCGCTACTCACACCCAACAATAAAAAAGGCCGGGGCAAATCCCCGGCAATGCGCCACAATCCATTCTGCCCACCGCGTTTCCATCCCATGGCCCGCACCGTCACCTCGCCGCGAAACAACCCGTTTGCCTGGTCCAGAACCCGCCCGCTTGCCGGTTTGCGCAACGGCACCCGGCGCATCCCGCGCCCCACATCCACCGCCATCCCGGCACTGTCATGCAGGCGAAACGTCGCACAAATCAACCGCAAGCTGGACCCGCCATAAGGCCGCGATCCATCGCCGCCCACCGGGGGCAAGGCCGCAATTTCATGGCGAAAGGGCAAACCCGCCATCACCTGTGTTTCCGGCGTTGCAAGCCGCACACTGCCCCCCGAAATCAAAACGTCGCGGTAAAGCTGGCTTCCTGCCCACACCCCAACTTCCAGGCCATCTAACAACCCAAACTGTCCCCATTGGGGTGTGGCCTCATCCGCGTGCGCCGTTAACGTCAAATCAAACCCGGCATCCTCATCAAACCGGCCCAGAAAAAACCGGTTCGCACGTTCAATCGCCACATAAACGTCGCCGCCACTCACCGCGACATTGCGAAACGCCCCGTCAATTTCCTGCCCGCTCCAGGCGGTTACACCCTCGCTACGATAAAGCGTTAATGTGCCAATCGTGCCATCGCCCATCACCACATGCAAAAGGCGCCGGCTTGCATCATAGGCCTGATCAACCGGCGCATTAATCAAATGGCTCGATAACAACGCCAAGTCCGCCGCACCGTATGCCTGCTCCAGATCGGTAAATAGAAACTCCCGTATTTCGGTGCCATTGCGTGCCGCAAACACCGTTGCCCCGTCGATGTTAACCGGGGGCACATTGCGGTCTGCCGCACTGCCAATGCGGGTTTGCCGCGTCACCTGAATATTTTGCGGGGTTAACGGTGTCCCGCTGACCATCCATTCCGCCCCGCTGGTAAAAACCTGCAAATCCCGGCCCGAAAACACGGCCGCAATCGCACTTACCTGGTCGGCAAGCAAGGCAAACTCAATGGCTTCGTCATCCAGCCCCTCGCCCAGTTCAAAATTAAATAACGCCCCCGAATGCGACATCCACAACCGGTTGGGCAAATCGCGCGACCCGCCAATCACCATCCGGTCCTGATGAAAGGTCACACTGCGCGGCCAGCCCCGCACGTCGGAAAAGGCCGGTTCGGCAAAATCCTGCGTTTCATTGGCATTGGGCAACTGTTCACGCAGGGCAAGGGTGGCATGTTTGCCGTCGGCAACCGCGGTTATTTCCCCCTCAATCCCCTGTACCCGCCATTGCCCTCCCACATGTCCTGCCGCAAAAACATCGGCACTGGCGCTCAGGCCAACCGTCCCCGATACCCCCGATGGCTTTACCGACACATAAGGTTCGGCAAATTTGTAATAGGGTTGCTGGCGTTTGGTGGTGGTTTCACCCCAAACCCAGCTTGTCACCAGCCAGTCTGCATCCGCCTTTGGCACAATGCGGATCGGCACCACATCAGGATGCACCACCAGCAACGTATCCGCACTTTGCGTCCAGCTGATCTGGCCCAAATGTTTGCTTTCAAACGGTGTCGTCAATTCCTGGACCACACTGTCGCCCGCATAAACCGTGGCCCGCAAATGCCAAAACACCACCAGAAACGGCTGATCGACATTATATTCAAACGGCACCAGCCGCACCGGCCCCGATACCTCATCAATTAACCGCACACCGGGCCTGCGGCACACCCCGCCCGATGGCAGCACAAACACATTGCGTAATTTGGCCGCCCCGTTGCGATAGGCGGCAATATCGCCCCGGCCCCATAATTTCGGTGCCAGTTCCCCGGCACTGAACGTGGTTTTTTCCAAAACACTGCGCGCCATTACCCCCGTGCCTCCAGCAAGGGAAAATCCTCAATCCGGCGCGGGGTCGATTGCTGGGCATCAGCCAGTCGCGCCTGATGAAACAGCGTGTCTGCCCGCTTTTGCAAATATTCCGCCCGGCTGCCGCTTTCGGTTAACGGCAGGCAAAATTCCGCTGCCAGCCGCGCCATCAGGGCCATATCAAACCATACCGGCAACGATGCTTCAGGCATCCGCCCCACATAATTCAAAAATGCCCGCTCGGCCCCACATACAATCACACCCTTGCGCAATTCAAATTCCGGCAATTGCCCGGCACCACTTTCCAGCGACAATAACCTTATAAAATCCCCCGGCAGGGCAAATTGCCTGTCATCGCGGGCCAACTGCCCTTCTTCATCATCAGGCGGTGCCAACCGCGCCAGCCACTTGCCCCGCGCGGCAAACCGCCACGGATACGCCGCCAGCATCCCGTCACGCAGTGCCGGGTACAACATCGCCGCCACTTCCGCCTCCACCGTTTCCTCGGCAAAGGATGCAATCGGGCTTACCCCGATCATCACCAGTGCGCGTGCGCATAACGCCACATCGCTTAACGCCATCACGGCCTCCCTGCCAGCCAGCCACAAAAAAGCCCGGCTCAACCGAACCGGGCTTTCAAATTTTCCAGCCACCCCCCCCCGATCAATCGGTATTGGTGGTGCCAATCGCTGTCATGTCGCGCACATCAACGCCGTTAACATCGGCCTGCGTCACCAAAAACATCCCGCCCGAAACCCCGCCATCGCGGTTGGTATTGGCAAACATGATGTCACCCGCGCGCAGCATGTCGCGGGCGGGTGCAAAATAATTCAATGTATCCACATCGGTCGCCACATCCGGGGTCACGTAATGCCACAGGGTAAAACCGTTGGCATAGGCCAGAACGCTTAAATTCCGGGCCTTGAAACCTTCTGCCATTTTAATGCTCCGCTATTTTTTGGAAAAGACGCCCATCCGGGCCAATCAAAATGGCGGCACCATCGCTCCGCAAATGCCGCGCCAATGATGCCGCCCAAACAGCCCCCTATTCCTTGGCCTGCAAGCAGATGATCCCGTCCCCGTCCACCTTGACCGCCCCCTGGCTCATGGAATTATTAATGAAATGCGCCGCATAGTCCCCGTGCCAGGTAATGTCTGTCTCCACATCCGCCCCCACTGCATGGCCAACTGCGGTGCGGTGATACCAAAAACAGCTGCGCACATCGTCCTTCACCGGCAGGCCCGAATGGGGCATCCACAATGTCCCCAGCCAGCGTTTGGCCTGTGTGCCCTTCCACGGCAAATCGTCATCACCAATATAATCCGACGATGCAAATTCCTTTACCGCCAGCAATTCCGACCATTGTTTCCAGCCAACAACCGCATACCGCTGCCCGTCATCGGGTACATCGAGTGTCCCCATGCCTTCAAAGGCTTCCAAAACCTTGTCCAGGGTCAAACCGGCATTATCGTGTGCAACCACATTTTCGGTTGTTTGCAGGGCCTCAATGATCAGTTCGTCGGTTTTGCGCCCCAGCGCATAGGCCCCGGCATTGGCCAGCACCATTTTTTCATCATGGTTGACCTTCAATTCATCCAGCGCATCCACCCAGTCCCCGGCGTAATAATCGCTTAAATCACAGCGCACCGTTGCATGGCTCAGGTTCATCACGGGCACCTTGGCATGCCGGGCCTTGGTGGTGGCAATGCCTTTGCCCACTTTTTGAAAAACGGTGGTCGCCCCCTTAATCCCGTTTTTCACCCGCACGGTGTTGCGCAACTTCGACCCCATCCGCTGATAGGCCTGATGTACATCGGCCTGAAAATGCTCAACAAAACTTTTATCAATGGAAATACTCATCGCCGCCCCTTTTGCGTTGGAAATTCTCACACGAAGGCCATCGCGACAAACAAGGCACAAACGCCTTATTTACCGCCTTAACTGTCATTTTATGGTCATGCTTTGATGGTTGTTTTCCTGTTCCGGATTCTGGCTTCCGGGTCAGATAGACCGGCTTGTTTACTGGTCGCCGGACGACCCCGATTTATAAAACGTCAACCCAGTCGGAGCCTTCCAGGTGCGCGCACGTACTTATGCAATTTTAACTGTTATCGCTTTGGCGGCGGCGGGTTATTTCACCCTGCCCTATACCCCTGTGCCTGCCTATTTTCATGCATTCACCTCTCGCGTGTCTGCCCTTACCGGCTTTGGCGCCGACCGCATCCGCAGCCGCGTCTTGCCCGACATGGAAAAACGCCTGAACGAGGCAGGCATTGCCGTGGGCGCACCGGTTTATTTGCGGGTTTTCACCGCCGATCAAAAACTGCAAGTCTGGCTGCGTGGTGACACCCGCTATAGCGAAATTCAGGATGCCGGTTTTTGCAGCGACCAGGACACCGGCAACGCCGCCCTGCAAACACCCCCGCCCGGTGTTTATCGTATCCGCCGCGATGATTTATCCCCCAACAGTCCCAGCCACGTCGAACTGAATTTAAACCCCCTGCCCGATGACGACGCCCCATCCACCAGCGATGTGGCTGGCGCCATTTCCTACAGTCTGCATGGCAACTGTTCGGACCTTGCCGGTATTTCCCTTAATAATGACGACATCGAACAAATCTATCTTTTGGTCGATGCGGCCCTGCGCGCTGGTCAGCAATCTGTCCCGGTTCATATCTTTGAAAAACCCCGCGATATGGATGACAGCCTCGCTCTGACCGAAGACGCCACCAACAACAGCCCGGCACCCGGCCTCTATGATGTCTATGCCGCCTTCGAACGCTCCCGCATCCCGCCCGATGTCAGCAAAAGCGACGGCCGCTATCACGTCAAACCAGCCGATTAACCGTTCCCCCACCACCGGTCATCCGCGCCCTTAATTCCCCTGGTGCAGCCGGTCAAATGCGGCTTGCACCCGGGCGACAATGGCCGGGTTGCGGTCGCGCCAGTAACGTGGGTCATTCATCAACCGGTTAATATCGTTCTGCGGGTCGGTTCCGCCTTGTCCGGCATGGTTTCCGGCCAGCCCCGGTTCGCTGCCATCTTGCATCAGCCGGTATAATGCCCGCACACCGTCCGGGCTTTGCGCCATCGCCTCATAGGCTGCGGGCAGGTTTTTTTGCCCCCAGCTGGCAATACGCGGGGCCAGTTTCGCCCAGTGGTCCGCCCCGCCAAATTCAGCCGCCAGTTGCCCCTGCATCTCTGCCATCCGTGCGGCATTTTGGGCCTGTGCCACCATTGGCGATAAAATTTCAGATGCCAAATCATACACCAGCTGTGCTTGCGGCCCGGTAAAACCGGCTTCATGCAACCGGGCATTCAGGGCCTCATTCACCCCGCCCAGCTCCTCCGCCCCGCTAATTTCATAATCTGCCGGGCTTTGCGGCACCCCAAGGGCCGCATAAAATGCCTGCCGCTCCGCATCCGAACTTTCCGGCCCCGGTATCTGAAACGCGGGCATATCGGCATTCGGGGTTTCTGCCACACGTGCCATGGCTGCCATCATTCCGGTGCCACCAACTGCGCCGCCGCCAATGCCGCCCGCAACACCAACGCCATCCTCACCCCTGCACGCCGATCCCGCCGCCGCACTCAAAATATTCCCGTTTTGCCCTGCGCCGGCTGGCAGCAATCCTGCTCCGGCACCTGGCCCCGCCGCACCATCGCCTTTCACCAACGCGGCCCCCTCACCGGTTCCGGCCCCGGCCCCGCTTGCATTTCCACCCCCGGCACCCCCTTGTTGGCCGGCAACATCACCCGCATTTCCTGCCATCAAAACCCTCCCAAATTTTCAAACCTTCACCCGCCATCAATCGCCCCGTGCCCGGCGCAACATCTGCAACACCAATGCACGCTGCCCTTCTTGCATCCAAATCGCCTGCGGGCTTGCCGCCGGGCCAAGGGCACGTTCCAGCGTCATGGCGCGCAAATCCGCACACACCACCGCCGCATCATGCCCGGCGGATGGCCCCAAAACCCGTTGCCACGCCCGGTCCCGTTCCTCGTGCGAAACCCCAATCACTTCGGCATTTTCATTTTTCCGTTCTGACAAAACCGTGGGTGATTTCCGATCCGCAACAAAGCCGCCCTCAAACCAGCCCCACCCGCTGTCATCCCCGTCACCATATTGGCGCGCACCGTCAGTCTCACCGGCCAACGCCGCCGCCCCATGCCCACCGTGCCCACCGTGCCCGCCATGCCTCAAACCAGCCACTGGCTGCGCATCGGCTTGCACATCCATCACGACATCCGCCCTCGCCGGTTTCACACGCCGCCAAATCCTCATTGTCCCCCCTCCCCGGCAACTTTCCCGGCAACCTCCGGCGCATTCATCATCTCGCCCACAATTCCGGCAATTCCCGCCATGTCTTCTGGCGTCATCTCGGGTTTCAACAAATCCTGTGGCACGCCAAACTGCGCGGCCAGCCAGCGCACGGTTTTGTCCATGTCAATGGTTGCCATCGCATCCGGCCCCAACGATGCCAGCCTGCCCAGCCAATCCAGTGTCTGCCCGGCTTCCGCCTTGCGGCTTAACTGCGCCATCGGGGCGGTATGGCGCAAACACACCACCTTGCCATCAATCGGAATATCGGGAAGCTCGCCACTGCGCGCCAGCACATGCAACGCCCGGCGCATCAACGGAAAAATCAGTTCCGCCTGTAACCGGCTATAGGTCGCGGCCAACAATCGCGAATTTTCGGCAGCCCTTTCTAAAACCTCGGTCGCGGTCATCCGCGGGGCATCCACCTGGCCTAACCGGTCGGTTAACAAACAACGGCGAATGCGTTCGCGCAAATCGGCCAAAACAACGTCCGAAACATCAAACCGCCCCGGCGCATCTAACGGCGTTAACCCCGCCGACCCGACTGCCTTGGGAATAATACTGCCCGGCACCAGCCGCACCGTTGCCGGGTTTAAAATGCCATCATCATCGGCCTGCCAAATCCCTGTCACCGCAATCGATGCATTTTTTAAAACCAGCTCGACCACCTTGTTGGCGGTTTTAATATCGGGCAATGCCTTCATCACCGGCGATCGGCCATAAATTTCGCCTGGCGCCTTTAACCAGCGAAAGGCAATATAGGGCGAAACGGCAAACCGCCCTTTGGCAATCACGTCATCCTGCGCAACATTTGCAGCCGGGTCATTGGCAAAAAACACCACATAATCATATCCGCCCGCCCCGGACCGGTCCGGCAAAACGGCCTCGATCACGGCAAATTTTTCCGTCTCGGCTTCCGCTGCAGCCGTAATATGGCCGGGTATGGATGCATCCGGCCATTTTTCGCAAATGTCCTCAATGCCAAGGTTTAACTGGCGAAAAACCGCATCCAGCGTGCCATCCACCCGTTCCTCAAATGCCAGATGGCGCACCGGCACCGCACAAAACCGAAACCGCGATGGCGCACCCGGCCCGTCTTCCTCCAGCCGCAAACATGCCGTTCCCACCGTCACCAGATCCAGGTATGCCTGATGAATTTCAACCGCAAAATTGGACCGTTCAAAATGCCCCTGCACAATCCGCCCCGCACGGGCCAGTTTGTCGGTCAAATCTGCCTGATCTGCCAGGGCCACATCGTCGCCCGGCACCATCTGAAACCACCCGCCCGACGGCGGCGTTATTTCACCAAGCAAACTGGCGGCAAGTTGCTCCACCGCATCGGGTGCCGTGGCGTCAAACACCCGGTCGAACTGCTTTTTGCCCACATTGCCGCCCGCCCCGCCTGTGCTGCCAAATCCACCAAAAGCCACATCACTTTCCTGGCGCTGCGGCAGGGCAAATTCATAACATTCCTGCCAATGGCGTTGCCAATGCCCCCGGCGTTGCAAAGCTGTTCGAAACCGCCTGCGCAACATTGCGCTATCCATTTCCGCCTGCTTCATTTGCTCGCCCCTGCTCCCAAAAACCCGTCACTCTCCCCGGCACCTGTGCGCAAGCCCCGCTTCCCCGCCAATTCACCCCACCCATCCCTCAACCTGCCCTGTTCCGCACAGCAACGCCCCAACGCGACGCATCGCGACGCCAAGGCTCCAAGGCTCCAAGGCTCCAAGGCTCCAAAGCCTCAAAGCCTCAAAGCCTCAAAGCAAAAAACCCGCCACCGTTTCCGGTAGCGGGCGCAACTGTGGTGTTGATTTAGGTATCCTAGCCTATTAAAAAGAACAAATCAAGAACTTTTTTGATAAATTTTCGATTTGTTCACAAGATAACGATGCAACCCCGCCGGGGTCAGCACATACCACGCCGAAATGCCCAGCAACCGTTTCATCACTTCAACGCAACTAAACATACCCAGCCGCACCGTTTGGGCACCCTCATCGGGCAATGTCACCCACAGGCAGTTATGCCCCTGTTCGCGATAATAGGCTGCCGGGTCAAACAGCGCCGAAAACTGCCAAAGCTCGCATTGCAACTGGTGGCTTGCCGGGTTCAAATAAATCCACTGCCCGCTTTCGCGCGTCGCAATCACCGCAAAACAATGGCGAAACTCCGCAGGCAACCACCGTAAAGCCCATTTGTCCGGCGCATCGGCAAACACAATCAAGGCCCGGTTTTCCCCGCCCTTTTCACCGGCCCCGGCCCTTATCGGCATGCTACGGCAATCCTGCAGCCGGTTTGATAAACCATCATGTGCGCCCAACCGTTGCACATCGCCTTCGCCGTGCCAGCTTCGCTTCAAAACATGTGCCCCTGCACCAAACCGGGCATGTTCCATGTCCTTTTTAAACTCGCCCCCCTTCGCAACGCTTTGGTCATTCGCCGCATCGCGCCCAAAATACGTCGCCACACATGCCCCCTGTGAAAACCTCCCTAAAAATGACATGGCGTAAAATCTCCCTGCATTTCCTGGTCGCTATCGTTTTCGTCATAGTCAGCCTGCGCCAATGCTTCCCCGTCCGGGTCCACAATACCCCGGCGGATCAACACGGTTGCCAGCACTTCCAGCGCTTCACACCACAACACTGCCTTGCGCTGTTCCTCCTCCACCCGTGGGTCAGGCACCCGTTCCACCGCACCGTAATATTCCAGCACCTGTAAATGCGCCTGCCCAATCACGCCGCCGCGCCATAACCGCATCACCGCGTTATAAATATCGTCCGGGTCGCACGGCCGGGTCACATCCCCGGCATCGGCCACAACCCGCGCCCCTTCAATCCGTGCGGCCTGACAGCGCACAAACCAGAACCACGCCTGCCCGGCACTGGCAAACAGGGTCACCTCCCCGTCACGCAAGGGTTTGGGAAACAATCGTTGCTGCGTCATTTCGCCCTCCTGATAAACATTTCACTGCTCTGTGGCCGCCTCACGCCACACTCCGCCACCCTTCATGCATTTACGCTGTCATCCCTTCCGCTCCCCCTGCCTTTTCAGGGCACGGGTTGGTCGCATCACCGTGCCTAAATGGCATCGTCAAACCGCATCGCGATCTGATGCAAACAAACAAGGGGCGTCACCGCACCCCGGGGTGCCGCGTCATGAATGGGCAAACACAAACAATTATGGAAAGAAACGATCCCGCCTTCGGTATGCGAACGGCGATATAGCCTGTCGTCACATACTCCCGGATGCAAATCTCCCGCTGACACTCAGCTTTTAATCCCTTTTTGTTCTTTTTGTAAAGGATTATTTTCCTATTTTGTTCTCATAAAAAAGAAAGGAATAAATTCCCTGTCCCCTGCCCGATCAACCCTGATAGTATAAACCCATGATTAAACATGACCTCATCTGGGCCGCACTCGACAAAATTGCCGAGGATAAAGGCTTGTCACCCTCCGGCCTGGCCCGGCTGGCCCAGCTTGACCCGACCACGTTTAACCGGTCCAAACGCAATACAAATGCGGGCAAACCCCGCTGGCCCTCCACCGAAAGCATCGCCAAGGTTCTCTCGGCCGCCAATGTCACATTCCGGGAATTTTCTGAATTGATGGATGGCAATGGTGCCGGGCGCGTGCCAGTCATCGGCTTTGCCCAGGCAGGCAATCGCGGCTTTTTTGATGATGCAGGCTACCCCGTTGGCGGGGCGTGGGAAGACATCACCTTCCCTGCCCTGCACGACCCCACCGCCTATGGGTTGCGCATCGCAGGCGATTCGATGTCGCCGGTTTTTCGCGATGGCGACCTGATCATCGTCTCCCCCGCCTCCAACATCCGCCCGCGCGACCGCGTGGTCGTCAAAACCCGCGAAGGCGAGGTCATGGCCAAGGAACTGGTCCGCCGCGGCGCCATGGGGATCGAGCTTAAATCCCTCAACCCGGACTACGAAGACCGCTATATCACCGCCCAGGACCTCGACTGGATCGCCCGCATCCTGTGGTGCAGCCAGTAAACAACCCCTCGACCCTCCAAAATCGAACCTGCTACAATCGGAATTAATCACCTCAATATCTTCGGTGTGTTGTAGCTACCATCCAAAATCGAACCTGCTACAATGAAAAGGGGCCGAGGCGTTCACGTGGCAGGGTTGTAGCTACCATCCAAAATCGAACCTGCTACAATAAACCGGCCAGACCAGATAACAGCAACGGGGTTGTAGCTACCATCCAAAATCGAACCTGCTACAATAGTTCGTCCAACATCAACCGTACAGGTTCAGGTTGTAGCTACCATCCAAAATCGAACCTGCTACAATTGTATCTCCAATTTAAAATCCAGCACACAAGTTGTAGCTACCATCCAAAATCGAACCTGCTACAATAGAACCTTGCGCAACAGGCCGCCGGTATGCGTTGTAGCTACCATCCAAAATCGAACCTGCTACAATACCCCGCTGAAACCCCCGCCGCCGCCGTGGGTTGTAGCTACCATCCAAAATCGAACCTGCTACAATGCGGCATCGGGTATTATCCGGCTATACGCGTTGTAGCTACCATCCAAAATCGAACCTGCTACAATGGCCAGATTACTCGGCATCAACCTGAGGACGTTGTAGCTACCATCCAAAATCGAACCTGCTACAATAATGGTCTTATTCTTTCTCTTGATTCAATTGTTGTAGCTACCATCCAAAATCGAACCTGCTACAATAGGAACACCGAATCCCGCAACATCTTCAATATGTTGCGGGATTTTTTTGGTTCAAAAACTGAAATCCCAATGCCGTTTTGACCGGAAATTTCGCAAAAATGATGCGTTTTTGACAGGCACAAGCAGGCAATTTTCATGCCGCCTTTGCCCCTCAACCAGGGCCAAAAACCGTTATTTAACCCCGGTCATTTCCGACAGGACCGCCGCCACATGCGGGCCCGCCACCAAAATCGGCGCACCCTTTTCCAGCACGTCCGGTGCCTGCAAAAATGCGTTGCACCAGCCACCGGCCTCGCGCATCAAAACAATGCCTGCCATGCAATCCCACGGGTTGATATGCGGTTCAAAATAACCAATCAACCGGCCCGATGCCGCATAGGCCATCATCAGCGCACAAGACCCGTTGCGAATAAACATCCCTTCGCGGTCCAAAAGGTCGGTTATGAACGGCACCAATGCCACACTTCCCACACGGTGCGACATGCCAACGCCCATCACACCGGCATTCACATTATCAACCTGGCTGGCTTTTATCGGCTTGCCATTTACCGTGGCCCCCTGCCCCAGGCAGGCAGCAAACAATTCATCGCCATTGGGTTCATAAATCAGGCCAATCACGGCCTCGTCGCCCACCATCAGGGCCACCGAAATCACCCAGGTCGGCATTTTATTGACAAAGCACGCCGTGCCGTCAATCGGGTCGATCACCCACAGGCAGTCATTCTTGCCGCGATCAATGCCCATTTCCTCGCCTAAAAACCCGTCATCGGGGAATTTTTCGGCAATCTGGCGGCGAATAACCGCCTCAACATCCTTATCGGCAATGCTGACAACATCCAGCGGGTTGTCCTTGCATTCCACCACCAGTTCATCAACCCGGCGGTAATAATCCATTGCCACCCGCCCGGCTTCTTTCACAACACTCAGGGCATGGTCAAACCGTGCGGCAATATCCACACCGTCGGTGGCCTTGTTTAACGCTTTGCTCACGTTTATTTTCCTTTTTCCGATTGCGGATCACTGACCCGACACAAGCGCAAGACCCCGCGCCGCAAAACCAATTCCAACCTCACTGCCTGCCTTGATCGGTGTATCAATTCGCCCGTCAATAACAAACAGTTCGCCCACAGCGCACTGCACGGTGTAATGCATGGCGCTACCAAGATATGTCGCATGGGTCACGTTACCCTTTAGCGACATCTGCGCCCCGGCCGCCCCATCGCTCAGGCGCACGGCATCGGGGCGCACGGCCACCTCAACGGCACCAATGCCATGGGCGCGCTGGCGCAACGTCACCCGTTCCCCACCAATATCAACATCGGCCATATCACCATTCACGGCATAAACCTCGCCCTGCACCAGGTTCGCATCGCCAATGAAATCGGCAATAAAGGCCGATGCCGGTTCTTCATACAACTGGCGCGGGGTGCCCTGCTGGGCAATCACCGACCGGTTCATCACAATAATCCGGTCCGAAACCGCCAGCGCTTCTTCCTGATCATGGGTCACATAAACCGCCGTCAGGCCCAGCTTTTGCTGCAAATCGCGAATTTCGGTGCGGACATGGCGGCGCAATTTTGCATCCAGGTTTGATAGCGGCTCGTCAAGCAACAAAACTTCGGGCTCCAGCACCAGGGCACGCGCCACCGCCACCCTTTGTTGCTGCCCGCCCGAAAGCTCGGATGGCAGCCGGTCGCCATAATCAGCCAGCCCCACCAGCCCCAGCCCTTCACGCGCCCGGTCATGGGCTTCGTTCTTTTTCTGGCCGCTTACGGTCAGGCCATAGGCAACGTTTTCCACCACACTCATATGCGGAAACAGCGCATAAGACTGAAACACCATGCTGACATCGCGATCCGTGGCGGGCAGATGCGTCACATCCTTGTCGCCAATCATAATTTTGCCCGCTGTCGGGTGTTCCAGCCCGGCAATCATGCGCAGGGTGGTTGTCTTGCCACAGCCACTGGGGCCAAGCAGCGTCACAAGCTCGCCGGGATGAATATTAAACGACACATCGTCAATTGCCGTCACCGCCCCCTTGCCAAAGGTTTTGGTTACATTTTCAAAAACGACCGACCCGGCCCGTGTTTTCAACGTCATGAATGTTTCTCCCGTAAGCCGCTAACAGCGGTTTTCCCGCCTGTTGTTGAAATATCCGTTGCAACCCGGTCCTCGCGGCGCAATTTGCGTTTCCCGATCAGGCCCTGCACCGTCACAATCACCATCAGCATGACCAGAATAAGCACGCTGCAATAAGCAATCGCCACGCCATACCGGCCATTTTCCACCAGCCCGATGATATAGGATGTCGCCATATTATGGTCGGCACTGACCAGAAATATCACCGCACTGACCGACGTAATCGCCCGGACAAAACTGTAAACCAGTGCGGCAACAATCGCGGGCCGCAACAGCGGCAAAATCACCCGACGGAACGTGGTAAAGCTGTTCGCCCCCAATGTCAGCGAGGCTTCATCCAGGCTTTTGTCAAGCTGGCTCATCGCCGCAATCCCGCCGCGCACGCCCACAGGCATGTTGCGAAAAATAAAGCAAATCACCAAAATAACCCCGGTCCCGGTCAGTTCCAGCGGCGGCACGTTAAAGGCCAGAATATAACTGACCCCGATCACCGTGCCAGGAATGGCGAAACTCAGCATCGTGCCAAATTCAAAGATGTTCTTGCCGCGAAAGTTCTGGCGCACCAGCAAGTAGGCCGTCGTCAGGCCTACCGCCGCGGTCAGCGGGGCGGCAATGACCGAAATATTCAGCGTCGTCCAGAACGAATCCCACGCCGCCCCCGCCCAGACAATACCGTGGTCACTCCAGCCAATGCCGAATGCCTCCACATAATTATCCAGTGTCAGGCTGTTATCAAATCCCCAGCGCTTAACGAATGCGCCAAAGAAAATCATCGCGTAAATCACCACCGTAAACAGCGCCCACGGAATGACGGTGCCATAACACAAACGCCGCAAACCGGGGTTCAGGCTGATATGCGCGCCGTTATCGGCCTTGCCCGATACCGTGGCATAGGATTTTTTGCCCAGCCAGAACCGCTGTGCGCCAAAGGCCGACAGGGTAAAGACCAGCAAAATAATAGCCAGCACCGCCGCCCGGCCCTGGTCATTTTGCGCACCAACAATGGCAAAGAAAATATCAGTCGACAGCACATCATAATTGCCGCCCAAAACCATCGGGTTGCCGAAATCGGCCATGCTTTCGATAAAGGCCAGCAAAAACGCGTTGGCGAGGCCGGGGCGCATCAATGGCAGGGAAACCCGCACAAATGTTTGCCAGCGATCCGCCCGCAAGGTTTGCGATGCTTCCTCCATCGACGGGCTAACCCCCTCGACAACACCAATCAGAACCAAAAAAGAAATCGGGGTGAAGGACAAGGTCTGGGCAAGCCATATTCCAGGGAGGCCATACAGCCACCGGCCTGCCTCCACCCCGAGCAGATCAGCAAAGAACTGCGTCACAGTTCCCGATCTGCCAAAAAGAAGGATAAGGGCCAAACCAATCACGAAAGGCGGGGTAATGATCGGCAATACGGTTAAAACCCGCAGCGATTTTTTCCACACAAACCCTGTGCGCGTCACCACCAGGGCAAAGGCCAGCCCCAAAAGCGTTGTCGAGGTCGCGGTTAATATCGCCAGAATGGCGGTATTCCAGGCAACACCGCACACGCCCCCGGCAAAGCAGCCCAGCCCCCAAACCGTGGAAGCCGCAAAATTGCGCAAAAAATCGGCGGCGGACAACACCCCGTCATGATTGACAAAGGCGCTGATCAAAATGCGCGACACCGGGAAAAACACAAACGTCGCCACCAGCGCAATAATCACACCGATGGATGTGGTGACAAACACATCGCCGCGCATGGTGCCGCGCGCTGCCAGCCCGGTACAAAACAGCACCAGAAAACTGGCTGCACAAAACAGGGCGCCATATCCCAGGCCATATTGCCGCACGTCAAGTTCACCAAACAGCGCGGTTAAAAACGGATAGTTAAAACCAAACACACCAATGGCAAAACCTTGCAGCAGCATATAACCAATGCCGCACAGCCCCGATGCAATCAGCACATTGCCAAATAAAGGGTCCTGTCGCGGGCGTTTAATAACCAGAAACGGTGTTAGCAAAAACACTGCCACCGGCATCAGCCACGGTCGGTCAAACATAAATCCCTGTAAAATCGCCGGGGCATAATCACCATAAAACGTATATCCATCCGTCAGCCATTCCAGCGTCCAGAAACCATATTCCTGCTGATACCACGGCAATACGACAAAACCGATCCAGCCAATCGCCAGCCAGAACCACAACAGTCTGCGCACGGGGCAGTCTCCTGTTTGAAAACAGATTGTATTCTTGAAAAAATCGGAACGGCGATACCGGCAGGGGCACCATCACGCAACAAAGCTGCGCACAGTCCCCCGCCGGATCACAACAGCCTTATTGCGGGGCGGTTTTCACTTCTTCGTCCCAGCGCTGCAACAAATGGCGGCGCGTTTTTGCTTCGCCATATTTGGCAAAGTCATAATCAATCAGTTTAATATCGCTCAGGCGCGGGGCATTTTCCGGCACGGTTGCCTCGGTATTGGACGGCACCTGATAGCTGCCTGCCTTTTCCGCCATGGATTGCGTTTTGGCATTCAGGGCAAATTCATACCAGATCTTGGCATTTTCCAGGTTACGCGCCCCTTTGATAATGCTCATGGAGCCAACTTCGTAACCGGTTCCTTCGCAGGGCGATACAATCTCAATCGGGGCACCCTGTTCCTTCTGGGTTACCATGTCATGCATAAAGGTAATCGCAATGGTGGTTTCACCAATCGCCGCCGCCTTGATCGGGGCGGACCCCGACTTGGTATACTGGTTTACGTTCTTGTGCATTTCCTTGAGGAAATCGAACGCCTTGTCCTCGCCAAACAACTGTACCAATGTTGCCAGTGCGGTATAGGACGTCCCCGACGAATTGGGGTTGGCAACCTGAATTTCGCCCTTGTATGCCGGGTCTGCCAGGTCTTTCCAGCATTTCGGGGCGGGCAGGCCCTTGCTCTTTAACACATCAGTATTATAGCCAATGCCAAGCGCACCGGCATAAACCCCGACCGTGCGGTAATTGGCATTTTTAGCCTGGCGTTGCGCCCAGTCCTGCAATTTATCCAGCGATGGCGATTTATATTCCATCGTCAGGCCCTCGGCAGCCGCCTGCAAATGCGGGTCGCCCGTTCCGGCCCACCAGATATCAAGTTTCGGGTTGCTGGCTTCGGCGCGAACCTGGGCATAGGCCTCACCGGAACTTTTACGCACCATCGACACATCGATGTCGTATTCTTTCTCGAACTCGGCTTCCATCATTTCGCACCAGGTATTGTCGGCCGAACACACCACATTCAGGCGTCCCGCCGCCTGCGCCGACAGGCTGACAGACATGGCACCGGCCGCAAAAATACTACCCAGCAAAATCGTTTTCAGTTTCATTGGAATCCTCCCGATTCATTCGCATTTCGTTGAATGCACACGTGTGCGCTACTCGTTTGCGCGCTCCACCCTGGAATAAATAACTCAAATCGCAGAAAAATTAACTGAAAAATTCTATTTTGCCGTCATAAAATTGTAACAAAACGGCCAAGCACTTGTTTTAAAACATCAATACTGCCCCAGCCCCAGGCATCTCCGGTAACGATTTAGCAGTCACATATCTGAAAACAGCTTCAAAATTGCGCACACGTGTGCTCTAACTTTGCAAAATCTGCCGTTCTCATCACGAGTCTCACCTTACCTCTCGTATCTTATGGTCACCATCCACGGCTTCGCAAAGCTGAAACAGCGGGCGATGCATTAGAATACGCCTGTTTTCATGTGCTGCTGCGTTGCACCAGGTCCACCGGCAACACCACCCGTTGCGAGGCGGTTTGGCCGGGGGCTGCAATATGTTCTGCCAGTCTTGCCACGGTCAGGGCGGCCAAATCTTCGGCACTTTGGCGAATGGTCGTTAACCCATATGCCTTCTGGCTGCTCGCGGTAATGTCATCAAAACCAACAATCGCAAGGTCGTGTGGCACCCGCAGCCCCAGTTCAAACCGGGCTGCATCCATTAATCCCAATGCAATATGGTCTTTGCCACAAAAAATTCCGTCCGGCGCGTCCCTGTTGCTTAAAATCTGCAACCCGGCCTGATAACCGCCTTCATAATCGGCACTGTCACACCCCAGCAAGCTAAACCGCACCTCGCCACTCGCCAGTTTCGGGGCAATCGCGGCCACAAAGGCCTCGCCCCGCGCATTGCCGCTATAGGTCCCGCCTGTCATATTTAAAAATCCGAAATGGCGTTTCCCTGCCGCCAATAATGCTTCTGCTGCCAACCTGCCGCCGGTGTCATTATCGCAATTCACGACATCGGCCCCTTCAAGCAAACCTGCCCGGTTCACCAGTACCACCGGCACATTGCGGCGAATAAAATGCTGTCCAATTTCCGGCGACGGACTGCCCGATGTCACCACCACCCCCGCCACCTGGTATTGCAATAAATTCAGCATCGACCGCGACATATGCTCGGGCGCGGACACATCAATCACCAGCGGGCGATAGCCGATTTTCTGAATGGCACTAATCAAATGATGTAAAAACTGCACCCGAAACGGGTCTTCCAACCCCGATGTCACCAACCCGATCAAATCGCTTTTGCGCCGGTTCATCGACCGCGCAATCTGGTTAATCTGATAGCCCAACCGATCAGCTGTTTGCAAAACACGCTGGCGGGTTTCCTCCGATATCCGCCCATCACCCGACAGGCACCGTGACACGGTAGAACGCGCAACACCTGCTTCGCGCGCCACATCGGCCGATGTTATCACGCGGTTTTCCGGCTTTTCTGCGCCCGTCGTTTTTGCTGCTTTATGCTTGCTCTGCACGCCCTGTCTCCTGCCCCGCCACAACCTGCCCCCTGCCCAAGGGCATCCAAACCACATCGCACCCGCAACCAGACACCGGCGATCAAACACCCGCCATCGGGTCCCGAAATGCCACAGGCCAGCAACCCTTCGCCAATTGCCCCGGCTCACACCCGTTTCCAATGCGTCCTTCGGCCATCCGGTCACATGCGGGTGCCTGCGCGTCCTGTTTGCCAAATACCAACGCTGTCCTCGGTCAATTTGTATGACTTTATGGCACCGCGCACAAGCGCACACGTGTGCATTTAACGCCAGACCATAACCTCACCTTTCATCGTTTCGCGCACGGTTTTCTTTGACCACAGCCAATTAAAAAATCTATGCTGAAGATCTCATATTCATGATCTCACCAGCCCCACTGGCGCAGCACCGGCTGCCCCCAATAAAATAAATCAGGAGAAACAAAATGGGCAACGCCACCCCTTCCAAAACCTGGACCTGGCATCAGGGCACCTGGCACGAAGGCAACCCGGCCATTATTGGCCCGGCCACCCATGGCATGTGGATGTCCTCGACCGTGTTTGATGGTGCCCGCCGCATCAAAGGCAAAACACCCGATCTAAAACCCCATTGTGCCCGTGTCATTCGCTCGGCCCAATTCATGGGGCTGGAACCCAAAATTACGGTTGGTGAAATCCTCGAACTGGTGGCAGAGGGCTTAACGAAGTTTGATCCCGACGTCGCGCTCTACATCAAACCGATCATTTACGGCGAAACCGGCTTTCTCGCCCCCGATGCCGATAGTGCGCAGTTTGTGCTTTGCATTAACGAAAGTGCCCTGCCCGACGCCATCACAACCGGCTTCACCGCCCAAAAATCCAGTTTTCGCCGCCCATCACCCGAAAGTGCACCAACAGAAGCCAAGGCATCCTGCCTTTATCCCAATGTCGGCCGCGCGGTTAATGAAGCCAAAGGCAACGGTTTTGACACCGGCGTCATGCTTGACCCAATCGGCCACGTTGCCGAATTTTCCTATGCCAACCTGTTTTTTGCCAAGGACGGCACGGTTTACACCCCGGCCATTAACGGCACCTTCCTGAATGGCCTGACCCGCCAGCGAGTGATCCAGCTGCTCAAAGATGACGGCGTCACGGTTGTGGAAAAGGCGATCAAATACAGCGAGTTGCAAGAAGCCGACGAAATTTTCGGCACCGGCAATTTCTACAAAGTCGCGCCCTGCGTCAAACTCGACGACCGCAACCTCCAGCCCGGCCCCATCACCAAACACGCACAGAACCTTTATTGGACTTTCTCCGAGGCAAGCTAACCCGCATCAGGCTCAAACATATCTTCACCTGCAAAAGCCGACGCACCCTCGTCGGCTTTTGCATCTCCATACTGCGAACAATACCGGGCTGAAGCACCCAGCCCTAACACCAGCAAGGCCTCCTGGTTCGCACCATAGAACAGGCCAACATTTTAAAAAACACGCCTGTAAGCGCAGAAAACCGCGCGTCACCCCTATTATGCGAATGTGAATATCAATGTTTGAAACCCTTATTTCCGATGCAAGCCCCCGCTGGATAGCAGGCCAGATCGCCGGATTTATTGCGCTAGGATTGTTCATTGCCGGTTTCGCCAACAAGGACGACCGCAAACTTTTGCTGATCCTGATTGCCGCAAACATTGCCATTGTCCTGCAATTTGCATTGCTTGAAAGCTGGGTCGCAAGCGCGATGACCTGCATTGTCATTCTGCGCATTATGCTGGCACGCAAATACCACCGTAACCTTCACATCATGGTCGGCCTGCTTGTGTTAACCCTTCTCACCGCGCTGATAACATGGCGCGACTGGTCCGATGCTCCGGCCCTTGTTGCCGGGTTGGTTGGCACAATTGGCATGTTTGCCTTTAAAGGCAGCATCATGCGCTGGTGGTTATTCTGTGCCGCATTTTTCTGGGTGCTTAGCAATATTGTCGCAGGCTCAATCGGCGGGATTTTGGCCGAAAGTCTGGTCATGGCAATCAATCTTGTCACAATCTGGCGGATCGAGCTCGACAAACGCCGCCTCGTTACCCGCACCGACACATAAAAAAACGGGCCCCTTATTTAAGGCCCGTTTTGGCAGCTTTCGTGAAATCCACCTTTTGGTGCGTCCCTAATTTCCGGTTTGTACCGGCACAACCGGCGCACTTTGTCCGGCCCGATAGGGGTATTTGGCAAAGATGGCGCCAATGGCTTCGGCTATCGCAGCATCAGGGTAAAAATCCCCGTCCGACCCGGTCCAGTTGCCGGTTTTACCTTCCCACACGGTTTTGTTGGTTTCCCGGTCAATCAGGTCAACCACCACCTCTCCGCGCACATAGGTATCAACCCGGCCCGTATCGCCAAATAACGGCACCCCAACGCCAACCCCGCCACGGCCCGATGATCCGTAATACCCGCCATAAGACGGGCCGCTGCGTACAACCTGCTGCTCGCGCGTGCTTATGTGGTAATCCACCAGCAAATCGGGGTGACGAATATCAAGCTCATAGCCATAGGCCTGCATTCGCGCCGCAATGCGATCTTCCATGCGCTGGCCCGTCAGGGTGGTATATTTCGCATCCCGGTCCTTGCCTGCGGCTTCGACAAACGCATAGCTGTGATAACGGCCAAAATCCGTTACCGGGTCCTGATCTGTATAAACACGCGGGCCGCTGGCACAGCCGGCAACCAGCAATCCAGCCAGCAGGATCAACCATTTATGACGTTTCACTGCCATGTCTCCAATTCTCCAAATCAATGGCGCTTGCCCTGTCAGGCCCAAATACACAGTTCCAGTATTTACTGACATCACCATGAAACTACGGCATTTTTTTGCCCGTCAAATTTGCTGCTATATTAGAAACAAAAAAAGGCCCGCCTTGTTCCGGCGGGCCTTGATCCGTATTCATGCAAAATGCCGCAAATCAGGCGCTTAAATCCTCGCCGGCAAGGGCGCGGTCAATCAGGGCGACACTTTCGTCAATGCCGTAAAGCGCAATGAACGATCCCATACGCGGGCCCTGTTCCTGCCCCAGCAGAATTTCATAAAGGGCTTTAAACCAGGCGCGCAAATCGGCAAAGCATTCATGCTTTTTGCCAATTTCATAAACCGCGGTCTGAATGTCGCCGCCGCTGGTGGTTTTATCCAGCCCAACCAGCACGTCGCGCAATTCCGCCAGCGCAACCCGTTCTTCTTCGGTTGCATCACGGTATTTTTTGGTCGGCTTCACAAAATCGCGGTAATAATTCACCGCATAGCCCACCAGTTTATCCAGGTAAGGCGCGTTTTCCGGCGTTGCGCCATTGGCATAACGCGAAATAAAGCCCCACAGAACGTCCTTGTCTTCGGTATTGCACACCGAAACCAGGTTCAGCAAAATACCAAACGAAATCGGAATATCGCGGTTCGGTGCGGTGCCGGCATGAATGTGCCATGCCGGGTTTTGCAGCAGCTTAACCGGGTCGGTTTCGGTTTTCAGCTTTTCCGCAAAGGTCAGATATTCATCAACCGTTTTCGGAATAACATCAAAATACAGACGCTTTGCCGCTTTTGGTTTCTGGAACATAAACAGCGACAGGCTGTCTTCCGGCGCATAGGTCAACCATTCTTCCACCGACAGGCCGTTGCCCTTGGATTTGGAAATTTTCTGCCCGGTTTCATCAAGGAACAATTCATAGTTAAAACCTTCCGGCGGGGTGCCGCCCATGGCTTTCACAATCTTGTTGCCCAGGTCCACCGACGGGATCAAATCCTTGCCCGCCATTTCATAATCAACACCCAGCGCGTACCAGCGCATTGCCCAGTCGGGCTTCCACTGCAATTTGCAATTTCCGCCGGTTACCGGGGTTTCCACCAGCTTACCGGTTTCGGGGTGTTCATAAACAATGCTGCCTTCCGATGCCTTGATTTCCACAATCTTGGCCATCAGAACTTTTTGGGTGTCGGCCTCAACGGGCATGAACGGGCTATAGGTCGCCCGGCGTTCTTCGCCCAATGTCGGCAGCATGATTTTCTGGATTTTGTCGTAAACTTCCAGAACCCGCAGCAAAGCCGCATCAAACATGCCCGACCGGTAACAATCGGTCGATGACTTGAATTCATATTCAAAGCCAAAGCTGTCCAAAAACTCGCGCAGGCGGGCATTATTATGGTGGGCAAAGCTTTCAAACTTGCCAAACGGGTCGGGCACGCTGGTTAATGCCTTGCCCAAATGCTGCGCCACCATTTCGCGGTTCGGCACATTATCGGGCACCTTGCGCAACCCGTCCATGTCATCGGAAAAACAATACAGCTTGGTCGGAATATCGGACATGGTTTCAAAGGCGCGGCGAACATAGGTTGTGCGCGCAACTTCGCCAAAAGTACCGATATGGGGCAAGCCCGACGGACCATAACCGGTTTCAAACAGGACATAGCCCTTTTCCGGTTTCTTGTCTTTGTAACGCTGCACCAGCTTTTGGGCTTCGGTAAAAGCCCAGACATTGCTGTTTAACGCGGCATCACGAAGATCGGCTGTCATTTTTGAAACCTTGAACAAGTGTTTTACATAAAAATCGGATTTTGGCGCGAATTATACTGATTCGACGCCGCCAGAAGCTAGCCCCGCTTGCGTCCAAGATCAAGCATAGAGCGCACATAGCCCCCCGCAACCGCAAACATGGCTGGCATCACCGCCCCGAAATACCAAAACACCGCACAATCTGGCCACAAACACCCGCATATCGGCACGCCACACTGCGTTACCAACACCGTTACCGACACCTGATATTACGATGCTTCGCGAATTTCGCGTAAAAACCCGTTCACAGCATCGCCAAGGCTGGCGGCTTCGCGCAGCAATCCCTCGGCAATGTTTAATACATCGCCCACATCTTCACGCACTGTGGCGGCGGCCTGCGATAAAACCAGCACATCTTCATTGGCGCGCTGCGTCCCCACCGCCACCTCCTGCGATCGGTCCACAATTGATTGCGTTAACCGCGCCTGTTCGCCAACAGCCGCGGCAATGGCCGATGAATTACCCTGAATTTTCTGCACCCCGTCCGTCATTAACGCCACAACCGATGCCGTTTCGCGCGACGCATCCTGCGTTGCCGCAATCTGGCGCGAAATATCCCCGGTGGATCGCGCGGTTTCCCCGGCCAGATGTTTCACTTCATTTGCCACCACGGCAAACCCCTTGCCCGCATCCCCGGCCCGGCTGGCTTCGATATGGGCGTTCAGGGCCAACAGGTTTGTCTGCCCGGCCAGCCCTTCAATCAGGCCCACCACCGTGCCAATTTCCGATGTCGCCTGCGCCAGTCCGGCAATGGTGGTTTTCACCTGTTCGGCCCCGGCGGCGGTATCGCCAATCACTTTGGCTGTTTCGCCGGTACGCTGGTTGATATCGGCAATTGACGTTGAAATTTCGCTGGCCGCGGCGGCCACCTGCTGAATCCCCGATGCCATCTGGGTTGAAATATCCAGCGCCGCATTGGCCCGCACACTGACCTGATCGGCAATATTGTTCAATGCGCGCGCCCGGTCAGTCATGGTTTGGGCGGCCCCGGCCAGCGCCTGCACAATGCTTAAAACATCGCGTTCAAACTGTTCGGCAACGGCAAGACGGCCCAGCTTGCGTTGTTCGGATGCCTCCTTGCGCGATACTTCCATTTGTTCACGCGCATCATCCATTGATTTGGCGTTGCCAATAAAAATGTCTAACGCATCAATCATCTCGCTGATTTCATCGCTGCCATCGTTGCGCAGCACCACCTGACGGTCCCCATCTGCCGCCCGGCGCATTGCCTGTGCCAGGTTTTCCAACCGGCTGACAATTCGCCGCCCCACATACAGCCACACCACCAGAATGGAAAAAACCACCCCGGCTGCTGCCAGCGAAATTTGCAGCATATTGGTTTGGTCCAACGCCGTTTGCGTTTCCCCCGCCCCGGTCGCCGCCGATTGTTGGGCCGCTGCCACAATCACCGCCACATCATCGGCAAGGCGCGTGGCAGCTTCGCGGTTTTCCTGCATCATGGCATCATTGGTCGCCAGGGTCGCCAGCTCCTGCCGGCGCAGGGCCAAAATGCCGTCATCGCCAAACCCGGTATGCAACAGCTTGTCAATCAGTCCCGAAATAACCGTTTGCTCTGCCCCTAACTGCCCGGCTTCCTGGCCAATCTGTGTTGCGACCTGTTGCAGGCTGGTATTAAGCATTGCCAACTGGTCGGCACTGGCAGCATTGCCCGCCTCGGCCAGCCGCCCGACCAGCAAATTCACATCAGCCAAAAGAGAACTTAACCGAATGTAACTTTCCTGTGCCCGGGGCACCTGCACGCCTGCCAGTTCCTGGGTTTGCGTTGCAATTTCCTGCCCGGAACCGGCAATATGGGTGCGAAAATTCAACATCATCGGCAATAAAAAATTGCTGATATCGCCGTCCAGTTCCACAATCTCATCGACATATTGCGCCAGTTCAGCGCTTAGTTTTTCGGCCTTTGCCGATCCCGGTTCGGCGCGTAGCTGGCCGATACGCAACATATAAATATTTTTATCATCACCGCCAAATGCCGCCAGCTTGTCAATCGCAGCCAGCACCATTTTTGCTGCCGGGTCTTTCGCCAGTGGCCGCAATGCGCCCTGAATATTGGCCAGGGCTGAATCAAAATCGGTTGACCGCGACATCACCTTGGACGGTTCGGTTTCGTAAGCTCCCAGCAATAACGATTTGGTCAGGGCCGCCGTTGCCCCGCGCAATTGAAACATCGGCACAATACGCTGCGACAAATCATCGCTGATTGAACTCGATGCGCTGGTTGTTGCCGCCGTTAGCGATGCAATGCTGTTGGCCAGTGCCTTTTGCGATTTTTCCATTGCCGGTTTTAACTGCGCCAGCAGGGTATCATGCTGCTGTTCAAGGGTTCCCAGCCGTTGTACCCGCTGCGCCTTTTGCGTCAGCCGGGTACGGGTTGCCCTGACCAGCGCGCTCAGACTGGAATTTAGTGCCCCTACCTTTTGCACCATGTCACTTGCGGTGTCGTCATCCAGGTGGTTCTGCGACAGCTTTTCAACCGCCTGCGTCATGAATTGCTGCTTTTGCGCGCTTTCCTTTTCCAGACGATCAAGCTCGTCGGCGTTGTCTGCCGCATCAATGCGCGGGCCCAACGCCAAAATTCCGGCCGCCGACGTTGCCAGCCCGTGGGCAGTTTCGAGCAACGGCACCTGGGATTGCGTAATATCCGTCACATGCCCGCGTACCGCACGATAGGATAACCAGCCAATAGACGCAGCAACACATGGCACCAACGCGATCACCCCGAAAGCCAGTAACATCTTGGCCTTGATTCCCGTTTTGCCCTTGCCTGGTCTTGCCTGCATTTTCACCTGTCCTTGTGCATTGCATCATCGGCACGAAGTTAGTCCCGACCGGGCAAAAACGCAGCAATGCTTCGGTGAAGTTTTCATGACCCCTAAAACTGTTTTAATTCAATAATTTACAGCAATTCATCAGACCATAAAAAATGCCTGTAATGGCAATCGGCCCCCACAGAACAACCCGAAAATGTGAACAGCATCACAAGACGAGCGGACAAAGCCCTGCCCGCCCGCCGATTGGCAAAATTCCCGCAACGATCAAACGGCACCTTTTAACACCTCTTGGAGATGGTATTTTTATCCGCTACGATTGAAATCACAGGTCGCATCTCTTGCAATAATATCAACCGAACAAACATACATTCTATCCGTCAATTTTGTCGTTCCTTTCAATCGGTCGCACGCCGACCTTCAAAACCGGACCAAACCGACCAATATCTGGCACTACGGGAAAACGCTCTGCAATAAACAGCCACATATCGCCTTTTGGGGACGCGTCATGAAAGACATAGACCATTCAGTAATGCCACCCGTACCTTCAACGCCTTTTCCCGGCGGCGATGATGAACGTTTTGGCCGTGTGGTTGAATATGCCCCTAACGCCATGATCCTGACCGACGCCAATGGCCGCATTGCCATGGTCAATGCCGAAACCGAAAAGGTTTTTGGCTATCGACGCGCAGAATTGCTAGGGCAGGCAATTGAAATGCTGGTGCCTGAACGCTTCCGTCACCATCACTCCGGCCTGCGCGACAGCTTTGTTCGCGCCCCCGGCCCGCGCCCGATGGGCCCTGGCCGCGATCTGTATGCCCTGCGCAAGGATGGCAGCGAATTTGCCGTCGAAATCGGCCTTAACCCCATCCCGATTGGCGACCATCTGCACATTCTGGCTGCCATTGTCGATATTTCAGACCGCAAGACACGCCAGGAACGCCTGGAAAAATCCCTGCGCGAAAAAGAACTTCTGCTGGCCGAAGTTCACCATCGGGTCAAAAACAACCTGCAAATCGTCTATAGCCTGCTCGACATGCAAAGTGCGCAAATTAACGATCCCGATGTGCGTGAAATGCTGCGTGACAGTTGCAACCGTGTTCGCTCCATGGCGCAAATTCACCAGACCCTGTATCAAAGCGAAGATGTTTCCCAGGTTGAACTGGGCCATTTTTTCGACGATCTGCTAACGTCGTTACATTCATCCTATGTTGTCGACATCGCCCGTATCGAAATTAAAACCGATATTTCACCGGTTTTTCTACCAATTGGCCGGGCGGTCCCCTGCGGGTTGATCGCCAACGAATTGCTTTCAAACGCCCTGAAACATGCTTTTCGTGATGGCCGCAAAGGCCGGATCAATGTCTATGTCGGCGAAACAGAAAACCGGCATATCCGTATTACCGTCACCGATAACGGCATTGGTCTGCCCGATGACCTGGATATTGAAAATGGCGGCAGCCTTGGCCTGTTGCTTATCCATATGCTGGTAGACCAGCTACATGGCACCATCACCGTCAATCGTTCCAATCCCACAAGCCTGTCGGTGGAATTCCCGCAAATGGAGCCATCATGACCGAAACGCCGCATTCTGATTCTGCCCGGGGCAACACCCCCTCGTCGGCAGGGGCCCATATCATGATTGTCGAGGATGAGCGCATTGTTGCCCTGCATCTGCGCCAGCAGCTCGGCCGTCTTGGATATAGCAAAATCACCGTGTTTAGCGCCGGTGCCGCAGCCCTTGACGCCATTCTGTCCGATACCCCGGACCTGATCCTGATGGATATTCACATCGATGGCGATATTGACGGCATCGAAACTGCTGCGGGCATTCCGCCCTATATGCACATTCCTGTCATTTATCTTTCCGCCTATTCCGAAGACCAGACGCTGGAACGTGCCAAACTGACCCATCCTTACGGCTTCCTGATCAAACCTTTCACTGAACGCGAATTGCACGCCACCATTCAAATGGCCCTGCAACGCCGCAAAGTCGAGTTTGACCTGAAACGCAGCGAGGAACGCCTGTCTTTGGCCATGAGCGCGGCAAACATGGCCTGCTGGGAAATTGACATTCACACCCGACAAATTGAAACCACCGGCCTTGCCAGCATCATTCATGCGGATGGCGACGCCGAAAGCCTGTCGTCAAACTGGGACAGCTTTTTAAAAAAAGTCTCGCCCGATGACCGCAACCTGGTCAGAAAAGCCTTTGAAACGGCCATTAATCAGGGCGATTTCTTTGATGTTGTCTTTCGCTCGGACGATCCACGCTCCTCGGCATCATGGTTTCGCGCCCAGGGCAAAACCTTTGAAAATGGCCCGTCTGTGCCGCGGCGCATTATCGGCGTCGTTCAGGATATCACCGATCAGCGTGTCGCAAGCGACCGTTTACGCCAGGCGACAACAGTCTATGAAACCACCCAGGATGGCGTGCTGATCCTTGATCAGGAACTGCGTATCACCAGTGCCAACCGAAGCTATGCCAACATCACCGGCATCGCGATCGAGGATGCCCTGGGGCATCGCCCACACGTAATCGCCAAAGATACCTTTCCCCATGCCTTTTATCGCGAAATGTTCAAATCCCTTGAAAGCCGGAAACACTGGCATCGCGAAATCGATAGCACCGACGCCCAGGGCAACCCCATCACGCTGATGACCCAGATCATCGCCGTCGATAGCGATGAAGGGGCATTGTCACACTATGTCGCCATCATATCAGACAGAACAGCCATTCGCCGCGCCGAGGAAGAACTGCAATATCTGGCCCATTACGACGGGTTAACCGGCCTGCCCAACCGCCTTCTTGCCGTTGACCGGCTGGGCCGTGCCATTGAACGGGCCAGCCATCAGGGAACCCGCCTTGCCTGCATGTTCATTGATGTCGACAATTTCAAAAATATCAATGATACGCTGGGCCACGGCGCGGGCGATCAGCTTCTGGTCATGATTTCAAGGCGCCTTAAGGCGTTAACATCAAGTACCGATACCCTTGCCCGTCTTGGCGGGGACGAATTTTTAATTACCACCGAAGACATCCTGAACGAAAGTGCGGCGGCCAATCTGGCATCCCGCCTGATAAAGGGCCTGCAAATTCCCACAAATCTGGCGGGCCGCGACATCACGGTTTCGGCCAGCATCGGCATCAGCCTGTATCCCGGCAACGCAAAAAATGCACAGGACATGGTCCGTCAGGCCGACACCGCCATGTATGCCGCCAAAAACGCCGGACGCCGCAGTTTTGCTTTCTATAAGTCCGCCATGACAGACGACGCCACCCATTTCATGACCCGCAGCCTCGAACTGCGCCGCGGCCTGGAAAACGGCGAACTCGAACTGTTCTATCAGCCCCAGTTTTCCCGTTTGACCGGCGAGATGACCGGTGTTGAAGCCCTGATCCGCTGGAACCATCCAACCGAAGGCCTGGTCGGCCCGGGCGAAATTATACCGGTTGCCGAACAAAGCGGCCTGATCATTGAGATTGGACAATGGGTTGTGGAAGAAGCCTGCGCGCAGGCACAACGCTGGCGCAATAGCGGATACGGTGCCTTGCGCATTGCTGTCAATGCATCGGCCCGGCAATTACAATCAGATGATTTTGTCGACGTGGTGCGAAATGCGCTCGAACTGACGCAAACCCCCGCCCATACCCTGGAAATTGAAATAACCGAAAGCATGATCCAGGACGAAGCCCGTGTGATTGCGCGCCTTCACGAATTACGCAAGCTGGGGGTTTTGCTGGCAATTGACGATTTCGGCACCGGGTTCTCCTGCCTTGGGTCCATCAAAAGGCTTCCCATAGCGCGCATCAAAATCGACCAGTCCTTTGTCCGTGGCATTCCCGATGACCGCGACAACAGCGCCCTGACCGAGGCCATTATTGCGCTGGCACATAAACTGGGCCTGTCTGTTACCGTCGAGGGAATCGAGGAACAGTGCCAGCTTGATTTTTTAACCAAGCGCGAATGCACCGATTTTCAGGGTTTTCTTTTTTGCCGCCCGGTCCGGGCCAGCGAGGTATTTAATTACGCCAGTGCCAGCGCAATAACGTCCTGATCCGGGCCAAAACGCACCAGACAAAAGTATAGGTTACTTGTTGAGAAAATATTAAAACCACATCCAAATGACTGAATACAGTTGCCTCTAGCGACATATCCCCATAACCTTTCTAAAGGATAGGTTTATATCGGGGGATTTCGGAATGCGCTTTTCCAACCTGTCACTTGGCACCAAACTGGCATGTGTTAGTGCCCTTGCCATTGCCTTTTGCCTTATCATCGGCATTTTTCTGCAAACAGCCCAAACCGGCAGCACAACGGAAAAACTCACCCTTGGTGAAGCCCGCGCCGTTGCCCAGTATAATGCCTCGCAGGCGGGGCATGTTCTAAACAGTGGCATGTTGATCGCCAAAAACCTGGCGGGTACGTTCCGCGCGGCACGCGAACAGGGCACTGCCGATCGCAAAACCTATAACGAAATCCTCAACCGCACCCTGATGGAAAATCCCGGCATGGCCGGCACATGGGCCGGGTTTGAATCCAACGCCCTTGATGGCAAGGATGCCGACTATAAATCCGAGGGCGAACCCTTTGGCGATGGCTCGGGAAAATATGTCACCTATTATTACAATTTTGGCGATGGCATTACGCCCTATCACCTGACCGGGCTGGATAACACCGAGATCAACGAATATTACACCGAACCCAAACGCACCAATAAACCCTATGTCACCGATGCCATTACCTATGACATTCAGGGTCGCAAGGTGGTGTTAACGTCATTTGTCGTACCGGTTCAAAATAAAGACGGCAAATTTCTTGGTGTTCTCGGGGCTGATCTTGAACTAAATGCCCTGTCCGAACGCTTTGCCGAACTTGCCCCCTTTGGTACCGGCACGGTTAACCTTGTTTCAGCACAAGGCACCTGGGTCGCCCATGAAGACCCTGCCATACGCGGCACCAAACTGGACCCGGCCGACAAAACCCAGGCCGCCATCCTTGATGCCATCACATCGGGTCAGCCCGGCCAGTTAAACGACGGCAAATTCATGCGCATCATCATGCCTGTTGCCATTGATGGATACGACAAACAGTGGGGCGTTGTTGTTAATGTACCGCTGGCAACCGTTTACGAACCTGCCAATTCCCTGCGCAATGCCACCCTTATTGGCGGTCTGGTTCTGCTCATTATTGTTATTGCCGTCATTTTACTATCCACCAGGGGCATGGTCTCCCGCCCGATGACCCGTGTTGCCGGGGTTATTACCCATCTGGAACAGGGAAATTTCGACATTACCATTCCCTATCTCGACCGTTCCGACGAAATCGGTGCCATTGCCAAGGCCCTTGAAGCCTTCAAGGAAGCATCAGAGGGCATGCAGCGTGCCGAACGCGACAAACGCGAAGCTGAACAGCACGCCAGCGAATCGCGCAACCGCACACGCCTGCAAATGGCCGATGAATTTGAAAAATCGGTAGGCTCGATTGTGGTTCATGTTACGGGCAGCGCTGAAAATATGGAGCAGGTATCACGTCAAATGCGCCGTGCCGCCGATGAAAGCACCCAGCAAGCCGCCGTTGTTGCCGATGCCGCAAACGAAGCCAGCACCAATGTGCAAACCGTTGCCTCTGCCAGCGAGGAACTCTCTGCCTCTATTCAGGAAATCAGTTCGCAAGTTGCGCGGTCCTCGCAAATTGCCAGCAACGCGGTTGACGAAGCCTCGCGTGCCAATACCATGGTCACCGGCCTGGCCGAAGCCGCCGAACGCATTGGACAGGTTGTTAGCCTGATTAACGATATTGCCGCCCAAACCAACCTTCTGGCCCTGAATGCCACCATCGAGGCCGCCCGGGCGGGCGAAGCAGGCAAAGGCTTTGCCGTGGTTGCACAGGAAGTTAAAAACCTTGCCAATCAAACCGCCAAGGCAACCGATGAAATTGCCCTGCAAATTGGTTCCATCCAGTCTGAAACCCATAATACCGTTGATGCCATTGAAAAGGTGACCCACACCATTTCCAGCATCAACGAAATCGCCTCGGCCATTGCCGCTGCCGTTGAACAGCAAGGGGCCGCCACTGCCGAAATTTCCGGCAACGTGCAACAGGCGGCAGCGGGCACCAACGAAGTGTCATCCTCAATCGGTATTGTCCGCAATACCGCCCAGCAAACCGGCGAGGCCGCATCCAACGTTCAGTCCGATGCCACCGAACTTGCCAAACAGGCCCGTAATCTGGACAGCGAAGTCAAAAACTTCCTTAATCAGCTCCGAAATGTCTAGCTGTTGCGCGTCCCGGTAATCCCGAACAACACCTGGCGATTACCGGGGCTGCAAATATCGCTGTCTTTTGCAATGCCAGCCGTGCGCCCGGGGCATTCAACAGAATTTGCCCCAACGCTCCTATAACCTGTTCCCGGATTGATTTTTTCATCCTAAGGTTAAGAACGCAGTTTTAACCTTGCCACGGAAAACCAGCATGCATTTTATTCCGGCCACCGCCTTCCTTACCGCCATTTTCGCCCTGATGCTCACGATCCTTAGTCTTTTTGTTTCTTTTCGGCGTCGTGACCTTAAGGTCGGGCTGGGCGATGCCAATGATGCCACCTTGCGGCAACGCATTCGCGCACATGGCAATTTCGTTGAAAATGCCCCGTTGATCATTCTGTTATGTGCCGCACTGGAAATTACCGGCACCCTTAATCCCACCGGGTTAAGGGTCCTTGTCGCGGCCTTCATTATTGCCCGGCTGTTTCATGCTTTGGGTGTGCTGAAAATTCCGGTCATTGGCTCGCAGGCCATTGGCATGTTGCTTCAACATATTGCCATGCTTGCAGGGACATTTATCCTGCTGGCCGGGTTATTTTACTAATCACGACAAAAACGGGCATCGGGCCACGCCCCGTGCGGTTGTTTCCTGTGCCGTCTGGTACCTGTATCAGACGGCAACGGCACCCGTTCTTCAGGGTGCCGATTGTTCCAGCGCATTGCGCAACCGGGCCAGCTTGCGGTTCAGATCCACCAGATCGTCCAAGTTCATCCCGCAGGCTTCAACAACGCACCCGGGCACATCGGCGGCCTGGTCTTGCAATGACCGCCCCTGATTGGTTAATGCCACGCGCACCTGGCGTTCATCGTCCCGGTCGCGCTCGCGCGTTACCAGCCCTGCTGTCTCCAGCCGTTTGATCAGCGGAGTCAGGGTGTTGCTTTCCAAAAACAGTTTGCTGCCAATGCCACGCACGGTTTGCCGGTCTTCCTGCCACAACACCACCATCACCAGATATTGCGGATAAGTCAGCCCCACCTTGTCGAGTAACGGCTTGTAAATACGGTTAAAGGCGTGCCCGGTCGAATAGACCGAAAAGCACAATAGCTGATCCAGCGTCAGCTTCAGTTTATCTGCCATGTTAATCTCCTGCTTTAAATCAACCAGCAAATTTAAATCGTGCGCGATTAAATATCAAGCGATTTAATCGCATAGATGCCATCTCATAATTTATATCGCGCACGATTTAATCGCGTGCTATTCAAAATGCACCGAACGGCGAAACATCGCCAACAACCAGACATTCCGAAAGGACACCGCCATGAACACGTTGAAAACAACCGTTGCCGCCGCCGCACTGGCCCTTGCCACCGCAACCTTCGCCACCGATGCCAAGGCGGCCGACCCGGTTCTTGAACCCGCCACCCAGAACTTCCTCGACGGGCTGGCTGCCGCAAACGTCCCGGCAATTTATACTCTGACCCCGCAACAGGCCCGTGACCTTTTGTCCGGTGCGCAGGCTGGCACGGTTGCGGCCCCCGCTGTCGACACCGAAGACCGCACCCTGCCGGTTGGCCCCACCGGTTCTACCCGGGTTCGCATCTATCGGCCCAAGGGCAACACTGACCGCCTGCCGGTTATTGTTTACTTCCATGGGGCCGGCTGGGTCATGGGCGGCACCGACACCCACGACCGTCTGGTTCGCGAACTTGCCGCTGGTGCCAATGCCGCCCTGGTCTTTGTTGATTACGAACGCTCGCCCGAGGCCAAATACCCCACCGCCATCGAACAGGATTATGCGGTCACCAAATATGTCGCCGACCACAGCGAACAGCTTAATGTGGACCCCACCCGCCTTGCCATTGCCGGCGATAGTGTCGGCGGCAACATGACCGCCGTGGTTTCCCTTCTGGCGAACGAACGCAAAGGCCCGGCCATTACCGCGCAATTGCTGTTCTACCCGGTCACCGATGCCAATTTCGATAACGGATCCTACACCGAATTTGCCAACGGTCCGTGGTTAACCCGCGATGCCATGAAATGGTTCTGGAACGCATACCTGCCCCAAAACGTTGACCGTAATGACCCTAAAATCACCCCGATCCATGCAACGCACGATCAGCTTGCCGGTCAGGCCCCTGCCCTGGTGATTACCGATGAAAACGATGTTTTGCGCGACGAAGGAGAAGCCTATGCCCGTAAATTGTCACAAGCCGGTGTGACTGTCACATCCACCCGATATAACGGCACCATCCACGATTTTGTCATGCTCAATGCACTGTCCCAAACCCCGGCAACCCGTGCCGCTATCGCCCAGGGCATCGCGTTTCTTAACAATGCCCTGCACACCAACTGACCCTGCACTGTTCCCGTAACGGGGTTGCAGGCAGATACCTGCACCCCATGTTAAGCGCACTAACGCGCATCGACCTGTTAAACAAAGGATGATGAAAATGTCTGTTAAAGTTCTGTATCGCACTTCCGGTTCTGCAACTGGCGGCCGTGACGGCAATGCCAAAACCGAAGATGGCTCGATCGAAGTCAAACTGACCACCCCGAAAGAACTGGGCGGCGCAGGCGGCGAAGGCAACAACCCTGAACAACTGTTCGCCATGGGCTATTCGGCCTGCTTTATCGGCGCAATGAAAGCTGCATCCTCGCAGGGTGCGCCCAAAACCCCGAAAGATGCCTCTGTCAAGGCAACCGTTGGCATTGGCCCGCGTGATGCCGGCGGCTTTGGCCTGGATATCGACCTGCACGTCTCGCTGCCGGGTCTGGACCGCGCCGATGCTGAAAAGCTCGTCGAAACGGCTGACCAGATCTGCCCCTATTCAAATGCGCTGCGCGGCAATGTTGATGTTCGTTTTCACATCGACTGATCTCAACCGTCTCTAAAATGGCGGCTCCCTCCCCCAGAACGGATCCGCCTTCTTTGGCCCGGCACATTCCCCATGTGCCGGGCTACCCCTTTTTATCCTCCAGATTTCTGCGTCCGCAACAAACCCGGCCAGTCACATCATGCCCATATCTGCGCAAAAACTGCATCACATTGGCATGGCCGTGCTAACATCCCGGCATGCTTCCATGTTTTGCGCCCCGTTTGCCGGAATATCTGCAATGAATGTCCCCCTTGCTGCCCTGCTAAAACAGGTCGATCACGCAAAATCCCGGCTTGATACCTGCATGCCCCTGCCGCGCCATACGGCATCATCGCTGCGCGAAAAACATCATCTTGACTGGATCTATCATTCCAACGCCCTTGCCGGAAACAGGCTGACCTTACGCGAAACAAAGGTGGTCCTCGAAGGCATCACGGTTAACGGCAAATCCGTTGCCGAACATCTCGATGTCATCCGCCATCGCGATGCCATTTATCATCTTGAAAAAATGGTAGCCCAAAACAAACTGCTTGATGCGCAGGGAATATTGGACCTCCACAACATCCTGCAAACCGGGCACTTATCGCCAAGCCCCGGCACCACCCCCGATCAACACGCCAAAATCGCCAATCTCATTGCACAGCATCGCCAACCATCCGGACAACACCGGCTTGTCCACGCAGCCCGCTGGCACGCGCGTTTCATCAATCAACATCCTTTTCCCGGCGAAAATGGCCGCCTTGCCCGATTGTTGCTGAATCACGATCTGGCACAGGCAGGCTACCTGCCCGCCATTATCGATGTTGATGACAGGCAGCATTATGACGCAGCCCTTAACAAGGTCGCCTCCACAGGCGACGAAACGCCCCCAACAGATGATCTTGCGATCCTGATTATTCAGGCCAGCCTGCGCATATTGAATATGACGCTTGGCCTGGTCGCACCCGCACTGGCAAAACCGGCAGAACCTATATCATCCGCACCTTAGCCCGCTGCGCGGCAAACATTTTCCCATAGACCAACCCAGCCGCGAACGGTATGTCCTGCCTTATGATCGCATCCATGCTGGTTTATGGCGGGCTGTTTTTATCCGCTTTCACATCTGCCACCCTGTTGCCCGGATCGTCCGAGGCGGTTTTGGCTGCCCTTGTCGGGGCGGGCAACCATGATGTGCGCCTGCTTGTGATGGTGGCAACCCTGGGCAATGTTGCAGGGTCGTTGGTAAACTGGCTGCTGGGCCTGGCGATTGAACGGTTTCGCCATGCCCGCTGGTTCCCCGTTTCCGAACGCGATTATCAGCGCTCCTGTGCATGGTTTTCCCGCTTTGGCCTATGGGCGCTGTTATTTGCCTGGCTGCCGGTGATTGGTGATCCCATCACTCTTGTTGCCGGTGCAATGCGCGTGCGGTTCCTGCCTTTCATCATTCTCGTTACCCTTGGCAAAGCCGCGCGTTATGCAATGGTCGCCGGGGCCGCGGGCTGGCTGGCCGGGTTTTTCGGGCTGGCATAACATCCCGCTGACAACGCCTGCGCAAACCGGGTTTCCCCACCGCCTCGCACCTTCCAAACAGGTCTCAGGCCGCGTCCCACAGGCGCATGATATTGCCAACCGATGCTTGTAATTCTTTCTCGCCCACCCCGTCGCGTGCGGCGAGCGATATGCCATTCAGGAAGGTATTTATCGTCGCGGCCAGTGCCAATATATCGGCATTTTCCGGCAACGCACCGATACTTACGGCGCGTTCAAGCTGCCTTTTGATCCCGCCAAAGTTTTTCAATCGTTCCTCACGCAAAAGCTGCATCACGGCATCGCCCGTCGGGCCGCAATTGGTTGCCCCCATGGTGACCAGACACCCCAGCGGATGGGTTTTGTCGGTTTGCATATGCACCGACTGGCGCAGGCATTGTTCAATCGCCTGCCGGGGGGAAATGTTTTCATCAAACAAAACATCCGTCACCTGCCCCTGCTGGCTGCGATAAAGCGCGACAACCTCGCGAAACAGCTGCTCCTTTGATCCGAAGGCCGCATAAAAGCTGGTTGGCGATATCCCCCCCATCACCTCCTTCAGCTGGTTTAGCGATGTGGGCTCAAACCCCTGTTGCCAAAATAAAACCAGCGCCGTCTCAAGGGCGGCCTGCCGGTCAAATTCTCTTGGTCTGCCTGTACGTGCCATGCGTCTTCCTCCTGACTTATGAAATAGTCGATACATTAGTCATTGACAAGCACGCGCTGGCACAATACTTCCGTATCGATCAGTACATAATTAGGAAGACGTCATGTCAGACTCCCCTTCACAACCGTTCAGGCATCCGCCTGACCGCGAAAAACTCCCCGTTGCAGCCCTTTTGGCCCTCGCAATGACGGGTTTTATCTGCATCGCCACCGAAACCCTGCCAGCGGGCCTTTTGCCGCAAATGGCCGACGGGTTTGCTGTATCGCAATCGCTTGCCGGGCAATCGGTTGCGGCCTATGCCGTGGGGTCGCTGCTTGCTGCAATTCCGCTTACGCTATGGACGCAAACCTGGCCGCGCCGCTCGGTCCTGCTGCTTACCGTTATTGGGTTTTTCCTGTTTAATTCGGCCACCGCCCTTTCAACCAGTTACTGGCTTACCATGGTGGCGCGTTTTTTTGCGGGCTGTTCGGCCGGTCTTGCCTGGAGCCTGATTGCAGGTTACGCCCGGCGCATGGTCGCCCCCCACCAGCAGGGCCGCGCCCTGGCCCTGGCAATGGTGGGTACCCCCATTGCATTATCGGTTGGTGTGCCACTGGGCACATGGCTGGGGTCGGCCATTGGCTGGCAACTGGCATTTTGGGTCATGTCGGCAATGACACTGGCACTGATTGTGTGGATTCTGGCCTCCGTGCCGGATTATCCGGGGCAAAAGGGCCGCAAACAGGGCAGCCTGTTTCGTGTTGCCGCCATGCCGGGCGTGCGTGCCGTTCTATCGGTCGTTCTGTTCTAGATGCTGGCGCATAACGTTCTTTACACCTATATCGCGCCATTTTCCGCCCGGGCCGGGCTGGCCCACCATGTTGACCTGGTTCTGCTGATTTTTGGTATTGCGGCACTGGCCGGTATCTGGGTTACGGGCCGCGTTATTGACCGTGCATTGCGCCTTTCGGTTCTTGTGGCCCTGGCAACATTTGCCCTGACCCTTGTCATGCTTAGCATTGTTGGCACAAACCCGATGGTCCTTCTGGTCGCGACCAGCATATGGGGCCTTACCTTTGGCGGTGCCGCAACCCAGCTTCAAACCGCCCTGGCCGATACCGCCGGTTCCGGTGCCGATATTGCCCTTTCGATGAATGTGGTGATCTGGAATGCAGCGATTGCCGGTGGCAGCATGGTGGGCGGCATCCTGCTTGAAAAGGGTGGCGCGGCAACGTTCCCGCCCGTCGTTTTGGTCCTGATCCTGATTGGCCTTTTCATCGCGTTTAGCGCCCGGCACAACGGTTTCCCCGCTGGCGCGCGCCAGCACTAACATCCCCCATCCCATAAACGGAGTTTTCCAAAATGCGTAAACTGCTGCTTGCGGTAGCGCTCTGTGCTGCCCTTTTTTCAGCCAATTCCCATGCGCAAACCCAGCCCCAACCAAAGGCCAAGCCGCAATCCCAGCCAGAATCCGAATTCCCGGTTCCGGCGGGCTTTGAAAGCAGCTATGCCGAAATCAACGGCGTTCGCCTTCATTATGTCAAAGGCGGTTCTGGCCCGCTGGCCTTTCTGGTGCATGGGTTCGGGCAAAGCTGGTATGAATGGCACCAGCTGATGCCGCTGCTTGCCAAAACGCACAGCGTTGTTGCCGTTGATCTGCCCGGTTTAGGGCAGTCTGCCGTGCCCAAATCCTATGTCGGGCAGGATATATCGCCTATCCTGTATGGGCTGGCAAAACAGTTCAGCCCTGATGCCCCGTTTGATCTGATCGCCCATGACATTGGCATCTGGAACACCTACCCCATGGCGGTTAGCCACCAGAAGGATATCCGCAAGCTGATCTTTATGAAGGCGCCGATCCCTGATCATCGCCTTTATGATTTCCCGGCTTTCACCCCCGAAGGCGAATCACTGGTCTGGCATTTCAGCTTTTTTGCTGCGGGCAACAACCTTGCCGAAACACTCGTTACCGGCCATGAACGCATGTTCCTTGAACATTTCATCAAGGAACACGCAACAAACCGCGCAGTCTTTACCGATGAGCTGCTGGACCTTTACGGCGCATCCTATGCCAAGCCGCACACGCTTCATGCGTCATTTGAGTATTACCGCGCCCTGAACGAAACCGCCGCCCGCAACAAATTGCTGGCAAAAAACAAACTTTCCATGCCCGTGCTGGCCATTGGCGGCGGCGGACATGGCGGCATGGGCCAATTTGAAGCCGACCAGCTTCGCGAATATGGCACCCATGTCAAAGGGCTGGTCATCCCCGATTGCGGCCATTGGCTGCCCGAGGAATGTGCAACACCGCTCAACAAAGCCGTTCTCGACTTTCTAACCCATTAACCCGTTAACCGCCTTCGGGCCGCCCGGTCATAACCGGGCGGCCTTTTGGCACATGGCAAAAATTTTCATCAAATTCGGCATCGGGGTCAATTTTCTTCAATAAATCAGCCTCGCAATCGGCTTACCTGCAAAAAATCAAAACAAATGCAAAAGCAGGAAACGCAATGTCTGGCAGTCTTAGTCTTTATCTTTCGATGGCAAGT
Source organism: Thalassospira sp. MCCC 1A01428 (assembly GCF_002115825.1). Classification (GTDB taxonomy): domain Bacteria; phylum Pseudomonadota; class Alphaproteobacteria; order Rhodospirillales; family Thalassospiraceae; genus Thalassospira. Next base: position 49,193 of record NZ_JFJZ01000031.1, read on the forward strand.
TTTGCCCTTGTCGCCTCGATCACGCCGGGGCCGGTCAATATTCTGGTGCTTGGAACATCGGTTAAATACGGTTTTCAGCCCGCCCTGCGCCCGGTTTTTGGCGCAACAGCAGGATTCTGCCTGCTTCTGCTGCTGATCGGCCTTGGCCTGCATCAGCTTTTAACTCAAATCCCCGAAATCTCCCTGTTCATCAAATGGGCCGGGGTGGCGTTTCTGGGGTATCTTGCGATCAAGCTTGCAATCGATAGCGGCAAAATCAACACCGATCGCGGTACCAAGGCCCCCTCCATCCTGACCGGTGCCACCCTGCAATGGCTTAATCCCAAGGCATGGATGGCCTCTGTCGCCGGTATGGGGGCCTTTATCGCCGATGGTGACCCGGTGCTGATCTGGCAGTTCGTCGCACTTTATTTTGTCATCTGTTTTGCATCGGTAAGCTGCTGGGCCTGGGCCGGGGCGTTTTTACGGCGTTACCTGCATAACGATATTCTGGTGCGCCGCTTTAATCGCTGTATGGCGGCTTTGCTGCTGGCAAGCGCGCTTTACCTGCTGTTGCATTAAAGCCCCTTGCGCCGCACCCAATGCCAGCCCCGGTTCACGCAAATCAGGCTTTTACCAAACACGCTAACTCTGCCATCCCCGCCAATCGTGCCCGCCTTGCGCAATTCACGCTCAGGCACTCATCACATGGGCATATTGGCGTGGGGTTGCCGTCATCTGGCGTTTGAAAATACGCTGGAAATGTGCCTGGTCGGCAAACCCGCAGGCCAGTGCAACATCAACAATTCTTTCACCCCGTTTCAGGGCATGGCGGGCGCGCTGGATGCGGCAATTCATCAGATAGGCATGGGGCGTAATGCCATATTGCTGGCCAAAGGCCCGCACCAGTGCCGATGGTGTCATGCCCGCTTGCGCGCTGATACCCTTCAGGCGCAGGGGCTGTTCACAATGGGCACGAATATATTCCGCCGCCCGTAAAACGCCTTTGCCCCCGGCATGCTTTCCGCCCTGCATCCCCGCAACACCGCCCACGCCGCCATGCCCCGTGGCATATAACCGGGTTTTGCCCCGCCCGGTGCGTTCTGCCAGCAGGCAGAAAAATGCGGTTGCCGCCTCTTCCTTGCCCAATGCCGGAATATCGCGGTCAGCCAGTACCCGGCCCAACCGGGTCAGTTGCGCAAAAATCACCGGGTCCTGGCTTAATACCGGGTCATAGGCAGCAAATTTTCCGTTCGCGTCGGCATCGTTTTGTGCCTGCACATCCAAAAGCCAGTCGGTATCGACATATAACATCTGAAACGCCCACCCCCGTTCGACCAACGGGTGGCAATCATGGACATCTTCGGGGTTAATAAAAATAACCGTGCCCGTGCTTAATTCATGCTGCGCCCGGCGCATATGGCACGCACTGGCCCCACCCAAAATCGCCCCGATGGAAAAGGTATCATGGGTGTGTTTGTCCGACCGGATATCGCGCCCCTCGCGCACATGGCGCGCTTCAATAAAGGGCAATTCCCGATCGTGCCAAAAATACTGATTACGGTTAGGGGCCTCTACCATCAGGTTTACCTGTGATCGCCAGAATAAAATTCTACAATAGGTCAAATTCCCCGGTAGCACTAGCCTCGCACTGTGCTTATAGTGCCGCAAATGTTCGATGATCGCACCGAAACCCAGCCCCGTTTTTTGCCCCCCGACGCGCCGGTTATGGTCGCCGGGCTGCGCCATGCTGTGTTTTTAACCCCCGATGGCGAGGTCGAGGAAATGCCGCTGGCCGCTGCGGCCAAGCGGGCCCGCGCCCAGCGCCCGATCATTGTTCACATGCCCGCCACCGCCAAACGCCTGCGCATTGATGGTTTTATCGGCCATGATTTGCTGGAACTTTTTGCCTTTGTCCGCCCGGCACAGTTTTGCGTGCCCACCCCACGCGGCATGGCCCTGGCCACCGGGCAAAAGGCCTGCGATGATTTGATCGGTCAAGCCGAGGCGCTGGCCGAAGCGATGAAACGCCTGCTTCAGGAACTGGCCGTTCTGCCCGGTGAAAAACGCGGGCGCGCCCTTTCAATTGCCTGGCCGATGGCGCGCGGGCAATGGCCGTGGGGCGTTTCGGTTTTGGCCGCGATGGGGGCTGATGGCGATGGCCCGCACCGCTTTGCGGTTTATGAAGGGCTTAAAATCTGGAAAAAGCTGGGCGAATGGTCCGAACATGCACCACCGCCGCCGCCCGGAAACACCCCGGTTGAACCTGGCGAAGCGCGCGAACGGTTGCTTAAATTGCTGGGCGAAGGGGCCGAAGAACGCCCGCAACAGGCCGATTATTCATCAGCTGTGTGTTCCGCCTTTGCCCCACGCACCAGCGATGGCGCACCCAATATCGTTTTGGCCGAAGCCGGAACCGGCACGGGCAAAACCCTTGGTTACGTTGCCCCGGCATCGGTCTGGGCGGAAAAAAACGAAGGTGCGGTCTGGATTTCCACCTATACCCGCAACCTGCAACGCCAGATCGACGGCGAATTAAACCGCCTGTATCCCGACCCGCGCGACAAACGCCGCAAGGCCGTGGTGCGCAAGGGCCGCGAAAACTATCTGTGCCTGTTAAACTTTGAAGAAGCCCAACGCCCGCTGGCCCAGCAACCCCGCCAGGCCATTCCGCTGGGTTTGATGGCGCGCTGGGCGGCGGCCACGCGTGATGGCGATATGGTCGGCGGCGATTTCCCGGCATGGCTGACCGAACTGATCGGCGCGCGCTTTACATCCGCCCTGGCGGATCAGCGCGGCGAATGTATTTATGCCGCCTGCCCGCATTATTCGCGCTGCTTTGTTGAAAAAACCGTGCGCCGGGCACGCTCGGCCGAAATCGTCGTCGCCAACCATGCCCTTGTGATGGTGCAGGCCGCCCTTGGCGGGCTTGATGATGCCTCGATGCCAACACGGTATGTCTTTGACGAAGGCCATCATTTGTTTGATGCCGCCGACAAGGCATTTTCCGCCCATCTGACCGGGCAGGAAGGGGCCGAATTGCGCCGCTGGCTTTTGGGGGCTGAAAACAAAGGCAGTTCACGCGCACGCGGCCTGAAACAGCGCCTTGAAAGCCTGATTAACGACCGCGAAGAACTGCGTGATGCCGTTAACGCCGTAATCGTTGCCGCCAAATGCCTGCCCGATCAGGGCTGGTTGATGCGCCTTCACGACGGTGTTGACCATGCCAGTGGCCCGGCCGAAATTTTCCTCGCCCATGTCAAGGCGCAGGTGATGGCGCGTGCCGCGGAAAAGGACCGGGGCTATTCGATAGAAACCGATTGCAAACCCGCCGTGACCGAGGTTCTTGCCAGTGCTGCCGATCTTGATCGTGCGCTGGCCTCGCTTGAAAAACCGGCCAAGGCGCTGATCAAAATCATCGCCCATATGCTTGATGAAAAAGCCGACGAGCTTGATTCCGCCGAACGCCAGCGTCTCGATGCTGCCATTCGATCCTTGGAACGGCGCGCCATCATGCAGGTTGCTGCCTGGCGCGGTATGCTGGAATCGCTGGTGGATGCGACGCCAGCCGAATATGTCGACTGGTTTGCCATCGAACGCCAGTTTGGCCGCGATTTTGATATTGGCATGCACCGCCATTATATAGATCCGACCTTGCCGCTGACCGCTGCCCTGGCCCCCACAACGCATGGCATGGTCGTCACATCGGCCACCTTGCGCGATGGCACCGGCGATGAAATGTTTGACTGGGGCGTTGCCGAAGACCGCACCGGGGCCTCGCACATGCCGCTGCCGGCTGTACGTGCAGCCATGAAAAGCCCCTATGACTATCGCAAGCAAACCCGGGTTTTTATCGTTAATGATCTGGCGCGCGACAATGCCGACCAAATTGCAGCCGCCTATCGCGAACTGTTTTTGGCATCCGGCGGCGGTGCGCTGGGCCTGTTTACGGCCATTACCCGCCTGCGCGCGGTTTATGAACGCCTGACCGGCCCGCTGGACGAAGCCGGTTTGCAATTGCTGGCCCAGCATATGGATGGCATGGATGTTTCCACCCTGATCGATATTTTCCGGGTTGAACGCGATGCCTGCCTGCTCGGCACCGATGCCATTCGCGACGGGGTGGATGTGCCCGGTGACAGCCTGCGTTTAATTGTATTTGACCGCGTGCCCTGGCCCCGGCCCGATATTTTGCATCGGGCGCGCAAGGCGGCATTCCATGGCGCACGATACGACGACATGATCACGCGCCTGCGCATGAAACAGGCCTTTGGCCGCCTGGTACGCCGCGCCGAAGACCGCGGGGTTTTCGTGTTGCTTGATAACCGCATGCCCTCGCGCCTGCTCGGCGCCTTTCCCGAGGACGTAACCGTTCAGCGTGTCGGCCTGAAAGAAGCCATCGAACAAACCCGCCTGTTCCTTAATCCCGGCCAGCCCGGTGAGCCAGACGAATTTAACGACGAATTACCGTTTTAAGGCCTTTTGCCTGTAATCCCGCACATCCCCAAAACGCCGGTCCAGCAGGCATCACAGGCCAGCAAAATAGCGCACGCCCCTGCACGGCCCAAACGCAACCGAAAATAGATTTCAATCAAATTTTCGCCATATTACGCGCAAAGGTTGGGGCCCTACCCTGACGCGCCATAAAGATATAAAGATATGGAGGAAAACTGATGAAATCTGCCTTGCGCCGGAACCTGACGGGGTGCGCCTTGTCCCTGACCGTCCTGCTCGCAGCAGCGGTCTCTGCCCAGGCGGCCAATGATCCCTGCCCGCCCCTGATCCCGCCGCTTGACATGCAAAAAATAATGACCGACCCCGATTTGACCGATGCCGAACGCCTGAAATTGCTGCAAAATTCCGGGCGCGACATTCGGGAGCCAGCCACATGGTCGGGCTGTCATACTGTTATCGACAAAATCGACATTCATGCCGCCGTTAAAATCGAACCGGGCACCGTGCTGAAATTCAGGGAAAATGCCGGGCTCGATATTAATCGGGGTGGGTCTCTTGATGCCAAGGGCACAGCAGACAAGCCGGTTGTATTCACCGCAGAAGACGAAATAAAGGGCTACTGGTACGGGCTGTATTTCGAGTCAAACAGCAGTAAAAACCGCCTGATTCACAGCCAAATTTCCTATGCCGGTGGTGGCCAGAAAGGCGGCAGCGGGCGCGCCATGAAACGCGCCATCGGCGATTCCGCCCCACCAACACGGGCGGTCATGATCCATGAAGGCGCATCGGTGCGCATTGAAAACACCCATATCGAACATGCAAAGGGATATGGCATTGAAGCACTGGGCACGCTTCAGGCTTTCAACCATAACCAGATCGACCACACCGACATTCCCGCCCGCCTGCAACCCGATGATGTCGGCATGATCGATGCAGAAAGCACCTTTAGCGACAACACCAAAGACCAGATCGATATTATCGGCCTTGGCGCCCTGAACAAGGATGCAAGCTGGGTAAATCCCGGCATTCCCTATGTCTGGCACTACAACACAACTGTTGCCGCCAATCTGGAACTTCAGCCGGGTGTTGAAATCCTGATGGCGCCCGAAGCCAGCATGAGCATCGATCACAATGGCTCGCTCAAGGCTGTTGGCACCGCAGAAAACCACATTGTCATTCACGGCGTCAGTTCTTTGTCCGGTTCCTGGGATGCTGGATTCAAAATTCAAGTG
>NZ_JFJZ01000032.1 GCF_002115825.1 Thalassospira sp. MCCC 1A01428
TCAAATGCCGGGACTAAACACGTAACCGCCGTACTCCATAGCATGATCTGCAAGGCGGAATGATCCTGGCGCAGACGGGCAATAACAACGAAATACGCGCCATAAAACCCTGCCGCAACAATCGCCAGAACATCCCCATAAACCGACCCGTTGCCCCGTGCGCTGGCAAAAAACAGGCACATTGCCCCCAACATGGCAATCGGCAAGCCCTGCCAGAACCGTCGACTGGGGCGGCGCGCCAATCCCATCAGGCCAAAACAGCCAACGAAAAGCGGCGCCAGATTATTTAGCAAAATCGCGTTGGCAACGGTTGTCATGCCAATCGCCAGATGGGCAAACATTAAATCGGCAGCAAACAAAACACCTGCAAATATCAGCAACCCGGTTTTACGTTTGGTATGCGGGGCAAAATGCGTGCCCTGTTGGGGCGTTACAGCGTCCAATGCTGCCTTGCCACCCCCTAAACGCCGTTTTGCGCCGAATAATGGTAAAATCAGTACCTGACTTGCGATCAAAAAAACCGGGGCCGATAACATTGACCGCCAAAATGCCGATGCCTCGGCCGAAACACCCGACAACCGGACAAAAATTGGGCCCAGCCCCATCAGGCTTGCCGCCAGCAAAAGCCCCAATACCGGCCACAACATGGTGCGTGGGGTGGGCGTTTTTTCATCTGTCGCACCGGCCGCCTGTTCATCTTTAAATGACGCGGCTGACACACCCATTTCAACTTCTGAATCAGCCGGGGCTTTTGCATTTTGGTCATTATTATTCGTGCGGGCATCTGACCTGCCGGTCGTATCGGCCCCATCTGCCGCCTCGACACCGTTTACATCATCTGCATATTCGCCATGCCCGGCTTTCTTGCGATCAGGGCAAGCGGGCGAAACTGACATACAGGCGGAATTGTGCATAACCGGGGCCTCGATTAATAAAGACATTGTGATATTGCGCAACACCAGCCAGATTACCCTGTGCCGGAGCAAGCGTGGCCTCACCATGCCTGCAGTCGCGGGCAAAGGGAAATCGGTTTGACTTATAGCGGAAATAACAACTTCTTATGGCGTTATTAAATGTCGATATTGATTGGCTAAGAACCTTTTTAACTGTGTTGGAAACGCAAAGTTTTACCCGCACGGCCGAAATTCTTTTGCGCACCCAGCCTGCAATCAGTCAACAAATCAAACGTCTGGAAGAAACGGTTGGAACACCCCTTGTGTCCCGGCATCGCAATCAGGTTTTACCAACCGCCACCGGCCTTGTGGTGAAATCCTATGCCGAAGACATTATCGGCCTGAATGACCGGATGGTTGCCGACCTGCTGGAAGGTGCCCCGCCTGTTTTACGCATTGGCCTGCCCGACGATTATGCCGCCATTTTCCTGCCCGAGATTTTGCGTTCAGCCGCACAGCGCCTGCCGCAAACCGAAATCAGCTGTCATTCGGGCTACAGCACCGCCCTGGCAAAACGGGTGGCACAAGGCGAACTTGACCTTGCCATCATGACCGCAGAATCCGATGGTGAAAGCCTGCATGTCATTTCCGAACCGTTGGTGTGGGTGGCAAACCCTGATTTTGCCCTGTCACAACGCCCGCTGCCTGTTGCGGTGTATCATGATCATTGTTCGGTTCGCAGAAGTGGCCTGGCGGCCCTGCGCCGCGATGAAATCCACCACCGCATCAGCCATAGCAGCAACGCAAATTCCATGCTGGTGACTGCGGTTCGTGGTGGCCATGCCCTGGGTGTTATGCCCGCCTGCACTGCCCGCCATGAAGGGCTTACAATTGTGACAAGCCCCGACCTGCCCCAATTGCCCGCCATCGACATCGCGTTAAAAATACGCGATCAGGCAAGCCCGGCGCTTCGCGAACTTGCCATCAGTGCCATTGCCGCGCTAGGCCGCGAAAACAACGCCGCCTAGACCTGTTTGCGCACGGCACCCTGAAACATCATAATAATGCTTTAAAAACAATTAGTTAGTCGGTTTTTCACCTTGAAAATCCGAAAGCTGTTTTGTGTCTGGTGTCCCTGGTCTTTCCACGATGCGAAAAGCAAATTTAAAACATTTGCGTCAATGAAAGACCTTCAAATAGAATTTGATAAACAGAATAGCTTCCCAGGGTTGAAGAAGACCAATCGCATTTTTCTACCCGCAATGGACAACCCGTAAAGGGAGGCGAAAAGCCCGGCACACCGCCAACCGGCATCAACTGGTTGCGCCAGCATTATGGCGTGGCGGTTGTTTTGATGCCGATATTTTAGAAACACAGCGCGCAGCCATCTGTGCCTGACCACAAAATTCAAAAGCATAACGGAGACTCCATGCTAACGATCAAACGCCTTTCAATTGATGATGCAAAAATACTGATCGATGGCGCACGGGCGAAAGCTACCGACATTGGCGTGCCGATGTGCATTGCCATTGTTGATGAATCAGGCACGCTCATTGCGTTTGAACGCATGGATGGTGGCAAAGTAACCAGCACGGTTATTGCCCAGGACAAAGCCTTCACTGCCGCAGCCGCACGCAAGGCAACACACGATTATAACGCATCGGCCCAACCCGGTAGCCTGGCCTTTGGCATCCACACCGAGGTCGGCGGGCGACTATCGATTGTGGGCGGCGGAATCCCGGTATCGGTTGATGGCGAGGTTGTTGGCGGCATCGGTCTGAGTTCAGGCACCCCGCAACAGGATATGGAATGCGCGCAGGCCGGGATTGATCATTTTTTGGCCCGGCTTTAACCGAACCGCATAAACTTCGCAGCACAGCAACGCTGTGCTGCAACCGCGACAAGGAATGGGAGACTGCCCATCGCAGAATACGAAATGGCACATGACGTGCCATTTCACCCCGGACGCCGACCGATCAATAAAAATCACGGCATGCGTCCTTTACCTCAACGGGAGGAAGAACTGATGAGTGACGTAACCAAAACCGGCATGGATCGCCGGAATTTTCTACGTACCACCACACTTGCCGCTGCGGGGGCAGCTGTTAGTGCGCCGTTCCTGTCCAATACTGCCCTTGCCGCCGGCACCACCTGGAAAATCCAGTCAGTGTGGGATGCGGGCACGGTGGGTTACACCCTGTTTGAAGAATGGTGTAACAACATGGCCGAAAAAAGCAGTGGCGAATTAACCTTCAAGCCATTCCCGGCCAAAGCCGTTGCCGCCGATAACAATGCCCTGTTTGATTCGGTACGCACCGGCGTTTTGCAGGCCATGAACCCCTTTACCCTGTATTGGTCAGGTAAAATTCCGGCATCGGTGTTTTTGTCATCCTACCCCGCCGGACCAGACCAGCCCGCCCAGTGGGACACCATGTTTTACGGCTTGGGTATGCTGGAAAAAACCCGCGAAATTTATAAAAAATACGGCCTTTTTTATGTCGGCCCCATCCATCACGATGCCAACGTTATCCATTCCAAAAAACCGGTCAACAGCCTGGCCGATCTTAAAGGCATGAAAATTCGCCTGCCCGGCGGCATGGTTGCCGAAGTATTTGAACAGTTCGGCGTTTCCACCGTCAGCCTGCCAGGATCGGATATTTTCCCCGCCCTTGAAAAAGGCACCATTGATGCTGCCGATTATGTCGGACCGGCCGTGAACTGGGATTTGGGCTTTGCCCAGGTAACCAATTACATTCTGTTTGGCCCCCCTGGTGTGATGTCGGTTTACCAGCCGGTCGATTTGATGGACCTGACAGTAAACATGCGGGCCTGGATGCAGCTTCCCGACCCGATGAAACAACTGGTAGAAGACCAGGTTCATGCCTATTCGCTGCATCACTATGTCACCATCCAGAAACGTAATGTCGAAGCACTGGAAAAATTCAAACAGGCAGGTTCAAAAGTGTCCCGTCTGAGCGCCGAAGACATGCAGGAATTCCGCCGTGCGGCCATCCCGGTCTGGTATCGCTGGGCCAACAAAAATGACGATGCCAAGGAAATTTTCAAGCTCCAGCTTGATTTCCTGATGAACGATATTGTTGGCTATATCTCGCAAGACGACATCAAGGGCCAGTCGCTTTGATCTGAGCAAACCGGGGGCCGCTTTGTGCGAATATCGCCTTGCCCTGCCCCCGGTATCTTTTTGCGTGGGAGGAATTCATGTCTGGCCTTCAAGAAGGTTTCGGCTTTGTCATGCCGCACTGGCTGTATTGGGGATGGCTGGCCGTCATGCCCCTGATCATGATTGCGTGGGAAAGCCGCCAATCAAAAAAAACAGCCCCCCAACCGGACCATCAAGATCCGGCGGCAGATCTGCTTGCCGAGGAAGACCCGCTGATCCGCTATGGGATCAAGGGCAATATCGTTACCCGTATCATTGACTGTCTTAGCGAAAAATCCGGCCTGTTCATTGCATTCTGGACAATCAACACCGTGATTTTTTACTTCTTTGAAGTGGTGATGCGCTACCTGTTCAATATGCCAACCATCTGGGTGCATGAAGCATCGTTCCTGCTGTTTGGTATGCAATATTTGCTGGCAGGGGCCTATGCCATGCTGCACGGTGCCCATGTAAGGGTTGATATCGTTTACAACCTGCTGCCGGACCGGGGCCGGGTGGGCATGGATGTTTTTACATCGGTCTTTTTCTTTATTTTCGCGCTGGCGCTGGCCGGGACATCCTTGCGATTTTTTACCGATTCCTACGACATGGGTGAAACCACGGTTGAAACCTGGGGCATTCAATACTGGCCGGTCAAAGGCATGATGTTGCTAGGTGCCGTCCTTATCCTGCTTGCCGGTGTGTCCAAACTGATCAAGGACATCATGCTGTTTGTTGAAATGGGCAAGGAGGGCGCACGATGACTTCGTCTGCAACATCACCAACAGCCCCCCGCACCCCGCGCCCCAACAGCGCAATGGGCAAATTCGGGACCTGGCTTTTAATCATCGCATCCGTGCTGGCTGCTTTTGTTGTCATCGTCGAGGTGATCAATATTCTGCTTTATGATCCCTGGAGCGACGAGGTTTTCCTGTTTCGCAGTGCCGGTATCCTTGCCAGTGTCGATATCAGCACATTAACCTGGATAATGTTCGGATCATTGGTCGTGGTGCTGATGATGGGCCTGCCGCTGGCCTTTGTTACCGGCGGGCTTGGGGTGGTGTTTATCTATCTGGTGGGGGATTCCACCATGTTAAACATCATTCCCGGTCGCATCTTCCCGATGATGACCAATTCGGACCTTGCCGCCATCCCCTTGTTCATTTTCATGGCATCCATGCTGGAACGCGCCGGCCTGATCGAGGAAATGTTCAACGTTGTCTATAAATGGCTGGGCGGGCTTAGTGGCGGGCTGGCTGCAGCCACCATTCTGGCATCAACCATCCTTGCTGCCATGGTCGGTGTCATCGGCGCCGCCGTTGTCACCATGGGCATTATTGCCCTGCCCGCCATGTTAAAACGCAATTACGATCCACAAATCGCCATCGGCTCCATCATGGCGGGTGGTACCCTTGGTATTCTTATTCCGCCTTCCATTCTGGCCATTCTCTATGCCGTGGTGGCCCAGCAATCGGTGGGCGAACTGTATCTGGGCTCTGTCGTTCCGGGGCTTTTGCTATCGGGTATGTATATTGCCTATGTCGTGGTGCGTAGCATTAAAAACCCCAAACTGGGGCCTCCGGTGCCAGTATCCGAACGCATCAGCTTTGCCGATAAGCTACGCCTGCTGCGTGATCTGATCGCACCGCTTATTCTGGTGTTTCTGGTTTTGGGGTTGCTGTTCGCCGGGGTTGCAACACCGGTTGAAGCCGCCGGGATCGGATCGTTTGGCGCGGTCATTGTGGCCATGATGCATAAAAGATTTTCACTCACCGCCCTTCGCGAAGCCTCGATCGGTACGCTCAAGGCTTCGGCGATGGTCTTGTGGATCATGTTTGGCGCGTCGATCTTTGTCGGGTTTTACATTCTGCAAGGGGGGCAGACTTTCATTACCGAAGCCATCCTTGGCACCGGCATGTCATCCTATGGCATCTTGTTTTTGCTGATGGTGTTGCTGGTTATTCTGGGCATGTTTCTGGACTGGGTCGGCATTCTGCTGCTTGCCGTGCCCATTTTTGTGCCTATCGTCAAGGCGTTAACCTTTGATGGCCTGTTTGGCCTGCCTGCTGTCGCGGGCGATGATGTGGTGCTGTGGTTTGGTGTGCTGTATCTGGTTAATATGCAAATGTCATTCCTAAGCCCGCCATTTGGCTATGCCCTGTTTTACATTCGCGGTGTCTGCCCGCCTGAAATATCAATGGCGACCATCTTTAAGTCGTCTCTGGTTTTTCTGGCCCTACAGGCCCTGGGTTTGGCAATGTGCATTCTTTTACCCGGCATTGTCACCTGGCTGCCCAATCTGGTTTACGGGCACTAACCTTTGGTCATCTAACGCAAAAGACCCACACAATTTTGTGTGGGTCTTTATTTTCCATGTGTCCAGGGCGTTATCATTTCCGACAGAGCGCACGACGAATAATCGATATCTCTAAAACCCACGTTCAGTTTCCATTACAGACCACTCCATCAGCATAGTAGAACCAGTTAACGTAAAACTTATATAATCAGATATCGTGATATATTCAAGGTAACGATGAAACAATGGATATTTCAACAGACCTGATCATACCGGTAATTTCTGCAATTGTTGACTGGAGTAAAAACCTTCTTCCTCAACAAGCGGTTCTTATTACCGGGGCTCTGGCGACAACAGGATGGATTTTTTCCGCTTCCCTTACTCGTAAGCTCAGCCGCAAACAACATACAATGTCTGCTTTGCTAGATGACGCAGAATTTCGCAAAGGGGCGGCCATCATTCGTGATTACGTCAAACAAAACCGTTACCCCATCCCCGAAAACGACGAATATAAAAACTGGCAATCGGGAATGAGGGCCTGCCTGAACCACTATGAGTTTTTATGCTCCGGCATTCTGCGGCGCGATTTTGACGAAAAACTTATTCGCATCAATGAACGCTATAACCTGATCACAATCTACAGCTACGCCTATAGCTATATCCAGTCATTACGCGCCGAAAAGCCACACGGCGACCAAACCGTTGATCGGCAAAATCTGTATCGCTCACTGGAAAAAGTCGCCCGGCGCTGGGCTCCTCCATGGACACGTTAAGACGTCCGATCAGACACCCCGCCGTCCTTGCATCCCCCAATCAGGAATTCAACATTTCCTTCCGGGCCGGTAATCGGACTGGTCGCAATACCCAGTACGCGCCAGCCAGGAACATTGGCCAGCCAGTCGGAAATAGTATCGCACACTTCCTGATGCAATTCGGGTTCGCGTACCACGCCTTTTTTGCCAACCCGTTCCTTGCCAACCTCGAATTGCGGTTTGATCAATGCGACCAAATATCCGCCGGGTTTTACAAAATCCATGCTCGCAGGTAAAACCGTGCGCAGGCCAATAAAACTGGCATCGCACACCACAATATCAACCGGGTCTGTAATCTGTTCAGCGGTAATATGGCGGGCATTGGTTTTTTCCATCACCACCACGCGGTCGTCATTGCGCAGTTTCCAGTCCAGCTGACCCTGCCCGACATCAATGGCATAAACCTTTGTCGCCCCATTTTGCAGCAATACATCGGTAAAGCCGCCCGTCGAACATCCCACATCGATGGCGGTAAAACCGGTGGCATCGATGGCGAATTCGCCCAGGCCCTTTTCCAGCTTTAACCCGCCGCGTGATACCCACGGGTGCGGCTGGCCGCGCAAGGTAAGGGATATATCCTCGCGCACCTGCATCCCGGGTTTATCAAGCCGCTGCTCGCGGGTAAATACATCCCCGGCCATAATATGGGCCTGGGCCTTGCCAAGGCTTTCGACCATGCCGCGGTCGACAAGCATCTGATCCAAACGTTTTTTTGCCATGCGGGTTTGTAACGTACCTGTATGAAAAAATCACGCGCGGTTTACGCAAATTTACCTGCGGGAACTGGCGCTAGCTCGCCAATGGTTCCAGATAGGCGCGCGGCACCATTGCCAGCAAATCCTTAAGGGCTTCCCCTTGCACTGCCAAATGCGCACGCATTAAATCTGCCGCATTGTCGGCTTTGCCGCTGGCAATCGCCTCGAGAATTTCAGCATGTTCATTATTGGATTTTTCCACCCGGCCCGGCCGATGCAGCTGCAAACGACGATACGGCGACAACCGGTTACGCACCGTTTTGGTCTGCCGCTCCAGATACGAATTTCGACATCCGGAATAGATTGCCTCGTGGAAACGCACATTGGCCGCATAATAGGCATCGGCATCCACCTGCCCGCGCAGGGCATCGCATTCGGCGGAAAGTTCATAAAGCCGGTCGATATCGGCCTTTGCCATGCGCCGCGCGGCCAGCCGGGCACACATGGCTTCAAGCTCGGCCATAACCTCAAACATCTCGATCAGTTCGCCAACCGTGATTGATGCAACAACCGTTCCACGCCGGGGTAATGTTGCCACCAGCCCACTTCGCGCCAGGGATTGCAGGGCCTCGCGCACCGGCGTTCGCGAAACATTAAAGCGTTCGCTCAGGCCGCGCTCGTCAAGGCGGTCGCCCGGCTGAAGCAACCCGGTAACAATATCGCGCTCCAGTGCCTGCACCAGATCTTCTGCCAGTTTGCCGTTTCGCGCCATCAGGCGTCCTCCATAAAAGCCGAAGCGTGGTATACCAGAACATAAATTCCGGCCCGTTTCAAAGAAATTCAGAAGCAAAAACGCAGGCAATTTCGCTGCATTGCAAAATCAAAAGTCTTTTTAAACAGCGTTTTTCAGCATTCCAGCGCACCTTCCGTATGTGGCATTGCAAAAGGCCAATCTGGTATACAAAAACAGATAGACAGCATGCCAGAAATCTGTAACGCTTTCTCTCATGGCGAAAAGCGCCACAACAAAAAAGCGCACAACGCGCATTGCGATTACATGAAACGCAGCTTCATCCGGGAGGATTTGATGAAGATTTTTAATGCTACTTTGAAAGCATCTGTGGCAGCTGTTGCCCTGGCCGCCACAGCTTTTGGCATGTCGGGTATTGCCTCGGCCACGACCCTTAAACTGTCGCACCAATGGTCAACCAGCGATGTTCGCAACAAGGTTGCCGAAATCATTGCTGACGAAGTCAAAGCTGCCGATGTTGATCTGGAAATCCAGATTTTTCCGTCCGGTTCGCTGTTCAAAGCCAAAGAACAATGGACCCCGATGGAACGTGGCCAGCTTGACATGATTGTTTACCCGCTGGCTTATGCCGGTGGTCGCCACCCTGAATTCAACCTGACGCTGATGCCTGCCCTGATCAAAAACCACGATCACGCCAACCGCATGAACAAATCTGAATTCATGGCGCGTCTGGAAAAAATCCTGAATGACAGTGGCGTTGTCACGGTTGCCCATGGCTGGCTGGCCGGTGGTTTTGCCTCGACCAAGGGCTGCATTCGCACCCCGGACGATGTGAAGGGCCTGCAAATTCGTGCCGCAGGCAAATCGTTTGAACAGATGTTGCAGGGGGCTGGTGCCTCCATCGCCGCGATGCCCAGCTCGGAAATTTATCCTGCCATGCAAACCGGCGTTCTCGATGCCACCAACACAAGCTCATCCAGCTTCGTTTCCTATCGTATTTACGAACAGGTAAAATGCTATACCCCGGCCGGTGCCAACGCCCTTTGGTTCATGTATCAGCCGGTTCTGATGTCCAAGAAAAGCTATGACGCGCTGAACGACGCGCAAAAAGAAGCCCTGGCTGCGGCTGCGAAAAAAGCCGAGGCATTTTATGATGCCGAAGGCCGGAAGGAAGACGAGACCAGCGTTAAGGTCTTTAAGGAAAACGGCGTTGAAATCGCCGATCTGACCGACGAAGACTTCCAGAAATGGCAGGATCTGGCAAAGAAAACCTCCTATGCCGAATTCGTCAAGGAAACCCCGGGTGGTCAGGAACTTCTTGATCTGGCCCTGTCGGTGAAATGATGTTTTTCCGGCGTCGCACAGCTGCGACGCCGGATTTCCCGACACGCGTTTGAGGGTCCATACCTGTTAATATAAGCGGACAGGCAACTTTTATGGGTGCGAAATACAAGCAAAAACCCATAAATCGAAACATCCCCGATCAAGGAATTTAACGGTGGTCCCAGCCCCCGAACAGTTGCCCCTCGATCAAGCAATGTCTCCGTATTA
Organism: Thalassospira sp. MCCC 1A01428; assembly: GCF_002115825.1. Taxonomy (GTDB): domain Bacteria; phylum Pseudomonadota; class Alphaproteobacteria; order Rhodospirillales; family Thalassospiraceae; genus Thalassospira. The sequence continues at coordinate 10,159 of NZ_JFJZ01000032.1, forward strand.
ACAGGCCTGGACCTTAACATAAGGAGGCCACGCGTGAACAACGCAGCCGTTCATTCTACGTCGCTTCCGATTGACATGCCCGACCCGCACGGGAGTACCCGGATTGTGCAGACCAAATCTTCAAATTCACCTTTTCCGCCGCCACCCGATATAGAACCGCTGCCGGAAAAGTCGCAAAATTCAACGACGCATTCTGATCGCACCACCCCACCAAAAGGCGGCGCTATCGGGGCCTTTATTCACGGCGTTCACATGCTGTCAAAAATTTGCGGTGCCGCCTCGGCAGGCATGTTTACGATTGCCATGCTGATTATCTGCCAACTGGTTTATATGCGCTACGTGTTAAACGCATCCACCGTCTGGCAAACCGAAGCGGTTATTTTTCTGATGATTGGGGCCACACTGGTTGGCCTGCCTTATGTGCAAATGATCCGCGGCCATGTAAATGTTGATTTGCTGCCGATGTATTTAAAACGCGGTAATCGCAAAATTCTGGCTGTGATCATTTTGCTTCTGGGCCTGGCGATCAGTGCGCTGTTTGGATTTTACGGTATCGAACTGGTTATCGAAGCCCATAATGGCGGCTGGCGTTCGGAAACAGTATGGGGTGTTGCTCTTTGGAAACCCTATAGCGCACTTCCGATTGGTTTTTGCCTGCTGTTTTTACAGTTTCTGGCCGATCTTTTGGGCCTGATCACAAACCGTACCACCCCGTTTGATATCCCCGAAGACGCCGTATAAGGAGAGCACCTGATGGATCCCTTGCTTCTTGCTGCCCTTGTCGGCATTGCAACCACCCTTGTTCTTTTCTCCGGCATTCCGGTGGGCATTGGCCTTCTGGTGATCAGCGTCGGTTTTATCATGATTTTCGATGGTGTCGGCTCGCTGCCGCTGCTGCCTGAAATCCTGTTTGGCAAACTCGACAGTTTCGAGGTTCTTGCCATTCCCATGTTTATTCTAATGGGTGCCGTTGTGGCATCGTCCCGCGCCGGGGGTGACCTTTATTCCGCCCTTGATCGCTGGCTTACCCGCGTTCCCGGCGGGCTGGTCATTTCCAACCTTGGGGCCTGCGCCATTTTCTCGGCCCTGTCAGGTTCGTCGCCTGCAACCTGTGCGGCCATTGGCAAAATGGGCATTCCGGCCATGCGCCAGCGCGGTTTTCCCGATACGGTTGCCGCCGGGTCAATTGCCGCAGGCGGCACGCTGGGTATTTTGATCCCGCCCAGCGTCACCATGATCATTTATGGTATTTCCACCGAAACCTCGATCGGGCGGCTGTTTTTGGCCGGGTTAATGCCAGGCCTGATGGTGACGGCCCTTTTCATGACCTGGTCGATCTACTCCACCTGGCGTCAGGGCCATGCCGGCACCGCGCTGGCATCTGTTTCCTATAGCTGGAAAGAAAAATTTGAAATCCTGCCGCGTATCCTGCCGTTTCTTGTAATCATTGCGGCGGTTTTGTTTGCGCTGTATGGCGGTGTTGCCACCCCATCTGAAACAGCAGGTGTTGGCGCGCTGTTCTGCCTGCTGACTGCGGTTGTGGTTTACCGGATGTGGCAGCCTTCCAAACTGTGGCACATCCTGCGCGATACCACCCGTGAATCGGTCATGATCCTTCTGATCATTGGGGCAGCCGGTTTGTTTAGCTATATGCTGTCCAGCCTGTTTATCACCCAGTCGATTGCCCACTGGATTTCCGATCTTGATGTTAATCGCTGGGTCTTGATGGCGTTCATCAATGTATTCCTGTTGATCAGCGGTTTTTTCCTGCCGCCGGTCGCCGTAATCCTGATGTCTGCGCCCATCCTGTTGCCCGTTATCATCAGCGCCGGCTTTGACCCCTACTGGTTTGCCGTAATTCTGACGATCAATATGGAAATCGGCCTGATCACGCCGCCAGTTGGTTTGAACCTGTATGTCATCAACGGCATTGCCCCCGACATTCGCCTGCAAACCATCCTGAAAGGGGCCATGCCCTATGTCGCGTGCATGATCGTTGCCATTATCATTCTCTGTATCTTCCCTGAAATTGCCACCTGGTTGCCCAATGCCATGATCGGAGGAGGCCGCTAATGTCTGGAATTTCTGTTCGCAACTGGATTTCATCCATTGCCGACCGCGGGCGTGAATTGCTTGATCTGCCTTTAAGCACCCCGCAGGACCCGTTCCTGCGGCTGGCAACCCTGTGTCATGATCTGGTGTCGCAAAAAGGCGAAGCACGGGGCACTGCCCTTGCCCGTGAAGTCGTGCGTGGCTGGGAAAACCTTAAAGAAGACGACCATTTGCGTTTTTTCGAAATGATGCAAAACGAGTTTTCAGCCGATCAGGCCGCCGTTATTGCCGCAGCCGATGCCTATAAAGCCGATCCAAATGAAATTAATCTGGCGGCATTAACACAGGCATCGGAACCTGACCGCCAGGAATTATTGCGCCGGATCAACATGGCACCGGGGGGGACACGTGCCATTGTCGATATGCGTAATTCCCTGCTAAATCTGATCAAGACCAACCGCCATCTTGAACCGTTAAATGCCGATATGCAGCATTTGCTGACCAGCTGGTTTAATCGTGGCTTTCTCGAACTGCGTCATATCGACTGGGAAACCTCGGCATCAATCCTGGAAAAACTGATCCGCTATGAAGCGGTGCATGAAATTCAGGGCTGGGATGATTTGCGACGCCGACTGGCCGATGACCGCAAATGTTTTGCCTTTTTCCACCCTGCCATGCCCGACGACCCGCTAATTTTTGTCGAGGTCGCCCTGGTACATGGTCTGGCAGACAGCGTGCAGGCCCTGCTGGCCCCGGAAATTGACGAAACGGCGCAATCCAAAGCCAACACCGCCATTTTCTATTCGATCAGCAATTGCCAAACCGGGTTACGCGGTATTTCATTTGGCAATTTCCTGATCAAACAGGTGGTCGAGGAACTGAAACGCGAATTTCCCAAGCTGGACCAGTTCGCAACCCTGTCACCCATTCCCGGTTTTATGGGCTGGTTACGCACCCGGCAAAAGTCAGACAATGACGATGCCAAACAGGCGGCCGAAATATTGGCAGCAATGGAAGATCACAGCTGGGTAAATGATAGCACGCGCGCCGACGCCCTTAAAAAACCCACCTTGCAACTCTGTGCGCGCTACCTCGCCCATGCAAAACGCGGCAAATCCCCGTTGGACCCCACGGCCCGCTTCCATCTGGGCAACGGGGCACGGCTGGAACGCCTGAACTGGATGGGCGATATCTCGACCAAAGGCTTGCGCCAGGCAGGCGGGTTGATGGTAAATTATGCCTATCATCTTGATAATATTGAACGAAACCACGAATCACTGGTCAATGACGGCAAAATCGCCGTATCGCGCGCCGTATCGCAGCTTGCCGGTAACCAAGGATAGCCTTCCATGTCAGAAAACCTGCTTAACGAATTTATCAAACGGTTCCCGGCCGATCGCTCGCGCCCTTTCCTCACAGAATATGACGGATCAGACGTTAGCTTTGCCGACCTTTTAAACCGCACCGGGCGCTATGCCAGCGTTCTTGCCGGTCATGGTGTAATCAAGGGCGACCGCGTTGCCGTTCAGGTCGATAAATCGTCCGATGTGATTGCGCTGTATCTGGCCTGTTTACAACTTGGTGCCATTCATTTGCCACTCAACACCGCCTATACCGGCGATGAAATTGCCTATTTCCTTGGCGATGCCGCCCCGCGCGTTTTTGTGTGTCGCCCTGACCGGCTGGAAACATCACAGACACTTGCCGCACAAAATGATGTTGCTGCCGTGCTGACCCTTGGCACAAATGGCGATGGTTCCCTTAACGACGAAGCCGCCACAGCCACGGCCTTAGCCGATATTGCCGATGTTACAAGCGACGATATTGCAGCAATTCTTTACACATCGGGCACCACCGGGCGCTCCAAGGGGGCCATGCTTAGCCACGGCAACCTGACCTCGAACGCGCTGACCTTGCACAAGGCATGGGGTTTTCAACCCGATGATGTGCTGTTGCACGCCCTGCCGCTGTTTCATACCCACGGGCTGTTTGTTGCGGTCAATATCATGCTGCTTAATGGTGGCAAAATCATCTTGCTGTCGAAATTCGATGCCGACGATGTTTTGGAACGCCTGCCAAAATCAACTGTGCTGATGGGCGTCCCCACCTTTTATACCCGCCTTCTCGCACATCCCGGTTTTAACCGCGATGTTGTGTCAAACATGCGTTTGTTTGTTTCGGGCTCGGCCCCGCTTCTGGCTGAAACCCACGACCAGTTTTTCGAGCGTACCGGTCTTAAAATTCTTGAACGTTATGGCATGACCGAAACCTGCATGAACACATCCAACCCGTTGGATGGCGAACGCCGCCCCGGTGCCGTTGGCCCAACACTTCCCGGCATAGAAGCCCGCGTTTGCGACAAGGATGGCAATATTTTGCCGCACGGCGAAATTGGTGTGCTGGAAGTCCGTGGCCCCAACGTGTTTAAGGGGTACTGGCAAATGCCTGAAAAAACCGCGTCGGAATTTCGCGCCGATGGCTTCTTTATTACCGGCGATCTGGCAACACTGGGCGATGACGGTTACATCACCATTGTTGGGCGCGACAAGGACCTGATCATTTCGGGCGGCTTTAACGTCTATCCCAAGGAAGTCGAAGAAATCATTGGCGACTATGACGAAGTGGGCGAAGTCGCTGTCTTTGGTTTACCCCACCCCGACTTTGGCGAAGCGGTTGCTGCCGTTATTGTCCCGGCCAGTGCCAGCGGGTTTGATGAACAGGAAATTATCAAACGCACCCAGGACAAACTGGCAAAATTCAAGGTTCCCAAGCGGATCTGGACAATTGATGAATTGCCCCGCAACACCATGGGTAAAGTGCAAAAGGCCCAGTTGCGCTCTCAATATGCCGAAACCTTTACGGGCGGCAAAAACTGACTTCCCGGTGATCTACCGGCACGGTGCGTTGAGCACCTGCCGATAACATTGTTTCACCTGACTGCGCCGGGCAACAATTGCTGTTGTCCGGCGTCTTTTTATCGGCTCCAATACGGCCATCCTTATTGTGATCCTTTTGCGGAGAACTGCCCCATGACCGCACTAAACGCCCGTCAGATATTAATTGAAGCCCATGGCCCCGCCAGCAACATGGCCGTTAAGGAAGTTTCCCTGCCTGCGCCCGGACCAAACGAAGTTCGCGTTCGCCATACGGCCATCGGCTTTAATTTTATCGATGTCTATCAGCGCAGCGGGGCCTATACCCTGCCCTTGCCCAGCCCGTTGGGCCACGAGGCCGCCGGTATCGTCGAGGCCGTTGGCAATAATGTTACCGATTTTGGTATTGGCGACCGGGTTGCCTATATGAATGCCGGGCTGGGTGCCTATGCCGATATGCGCAATGTTAGCGCCGAAAAACTTGTTCCCCTGCCCGATAATGTGTCCGACGAAGCCGCTGCCGCCCTGATATTTAAGGGAATGACAGCGCAATATTTGCTTAAACACACCTGCCCGGTCCAGGCGGGGGACATGGTGATTGTTCATGCTGCCGCCGGTGGTGTCGGCCAAATCCTGTCGGGTTGGGCCAAGGCACTGGGTGCTTTTGTGGTTGGTACAGCAGGGTCAGACGAAAAATGTGCCATTGCAAAAACAGCAGGGTGCGACATTGCGATAAATTATCGCCACGAAAACTGGGTGGACGCCCTGTTGGCCGCCACCAATGGGCGCAAAGCCCGCGTGGTTTATGATGCCGTTGGCAAGCATACCTTCATACATTCGCTGGATCTGGCCCAACCGTTTGGCATGGTGGTTCTTTATGGGGCGGCATCTGGCCCCGCCCCCGACATTGCCCCCGAAATACTGAACAAAAAGGGCTGCCTGTTTTTAACCCGCCCATCGGTATTCCCGCATAATGCCGAACAAAACCGTTTTCGGGCCAATGCCGCCGATTTGTTTGATGCAATTGGCCGGGGCTACGTCAAAGCAGGCATTGGCGCACGCTTTCCCCTTGATGAAGCTGCCAGGGCCCACGAACTGGCCGAAAGCCGGTCCAGCGCCGGACCAATTTTGCTGATCCCCTAAATACAACTGACCAACCTGTTTTATCCATCTTTCCCCGTTATTCGCGCCACGATTGCGGATAACGGGGAACCTTCTGGCTGTTCGCGATCAAACGCATTAGGGTGTCCCAAAACCAACCCGACAACAGGCAGCATTTGAATGGATAATTCGGCCCTATGGTATCGACAGTTTGGTACCCCGGAAGATGTTCTGACCTTTGAAACCAGGGCCCTAAAGCCACTGGCGGGTGGCCTTGCCCGCGTGCAAATGCTGGCAGCCCCCCTTAACCCGTCCGATCTGATCCCGATCACCGGCGCCTATCGTCACCGGATCAGTCCGCCGCAAATTGCCGGGTACGAGGGCCTGGGGGTCGTCACCGAAATATCGGCCAGCACCGCCTGCCCGTTTAAGGCAGGGCAACGCGTTTTACCATTACGCGCCAACGGCACATGGCAAAATTACGTCGATGCCGATCCGGCATGGATGGTTGCTGTGCCCGATGATATCGACGATGAAATTGCCCTGCGCGGCTATATCAATCCGTTAGCGGCATGGTTGATGCTGGATTTATGGCCAGTAAAGGACAAACACATTGTCGTCACGGCAGCGGGATCGTCCTGTGCCGGGTTGCTGATCCAGTGGGCAATCGCAAACGGGGCCGCCTCGGTACATGGCATATATCGCAGCGCGTCACGCAAGGCAGAAATCGTGGCCCTTGGTGCCACCGCAATTGATATGACCAATCAACCGGCCATCGAAACGCTCGCCGCACAGACCGATATTGTGTTTGATGCTGTCGGTGGTGATCTGGCCCGTTTGCTGCTGGGGCATATGCCACAAGGATCATCGCTGGTTTCTTACGGGTTGCTATCGGCTAAGCTGTTTGCCCTGCCGGAAAATGCCCACGCCAAAATCCACCGCTTTCATTTACGGGACCGGCTGGAAACGGTATCACCGGCAAAATGGCAAAGCTGGTTTGATCAGCTTTGACCAGTGCTGCGCGCTACATTCCTGCCGCCATTGGCAATTTACGATTTTGCCAACTGGCAAGCTGCAATTGAATATTTCAACCAGCCCGGCCGCGCCGAAAAACCGGTTTTGCAGTTTTAATCTGGAACCCCTCCGATTTAGTCCCGTTAAACGTCTACGGCCCCGTTCCCATCCAATCACCACAAGGAAACATTTATGAGCGATCAAAACCACGCACAGGTTGCCTTCATTACCGGCGGCGCACAGGGCTTGGGATTGGGCATCAGCCGGTATTTATTAAATAATGGCTGGAAAGTCATGATGTTTGACCGCGATGAAGAAGCCGGCCGCGACGCCATGGATGCCCTGGACGAAAAAAGTCGGACACGCTGCCTGTTTTTTGCCGGTGACGTAACCGATGAACAGGACGTGGCCATTGCTGTTCAGCGCACGGTTGACCGCTTTGGCCGCATTGACGGGCTGGTTAACAATGCCGGTATCGCCAACCCCGATAACGGATCGTTTGAACATCTGGACTGGCAAGCCTGGCGTCGTATCATAGATGTTAATCTGGGCGGTGCCTTTCTGGTGGCAAAACATGCGACCCAGCATTTACGAAAACATCATGGTGCCATCGTCAATATCTCGTCGACACGCGCCTTTCAATCCGAAGCCAATAGCGAAGCCTATGCCGCAACCAAGGGCGGGCTTGTGTCGCTCACCCATGCAATGGCCATCAGTCTGTCAGGGGATATTCGCGTCAACGCCATCGCCCCGGGCTGGATCGAGGTGGGCGACTGGAAAAAAGCGTCGGAAAAAACACAGCCCAACCATAGCGAAAGCGACAAAAAGCAGCACCCCGCCGGCCGGGTTGGTATCCCCGATGATATTGCCCACGCCGTCGCCTTTTTGCTGGATGGCGAAAAGTCCGGCTTCATTACCGGTGAAACCCTGCGCATTGACGGCGGCATGACACACAAAATGATCTATCAGGATTAAATCCGCCCGCCTCCAACAGTGCGACTCGTTCGCATTGTTAAATAACAACACCAAATAACAGCCCCTGTCAGCCGATATAGCCAGGGGCTGTTATTTATTTTCGCGTCAGATCACACGCAAAAAGCGTAAATCCCCTATACCCCTTCCATTCTTCACACGTAAAAGTGGCCGTTCCACAAACCACAGAATTGAAAAACTGAGCTTTTATATCGCTACTGATAATCATGATCATTATCATTGCGATTGATTATTAATAATGTTATCGGAGGGTCAGTTTTGCAGGCACGAAGGCCTGCGTAAAATTCTTGGGGAACCGATATGTCACTTTCTGCAAAATGCTATGGCCCGTTGGGATTGGCCCTTTTGGCATCTGCAAGCCTGCTTGCACTATCAAGCGGCACTGTCTTGGCACAGGAAGCATCCACGACCAAAACAAAAGACAACACCATCCAGCTTGATCCTATTACAGTCGAAGGCCAGGCACAGCAGGAAGCTGGCGACCCAACCCCACCCGTCTATGCCGGCGGCCAGGTTGCCACAGGTGGCCGTGCCGGTATTCTGGGGAACAAGGATACGTTTGATACGGCAATCAACACATCTTCCTATACCGAAAAGCTGATCAAGGATCAGCAGGCCGATACCATTGCCGATGTGGTCGATAATGACCCCGGTGTTGTCACATCCTACAGCTATGGCGGGTCGGGCGATCGTTACATGATCCGCGGTTTTGTCCTTGATGGCGATGATGTTTCGCTTGATGGCCTGTATGGCACGGCACCGCGCCAGTTGGTGGATGTATCGATGTATGATCGCGTCGAAGTCACCAAGGGGGCATCGGGCTTTATCAACGGCATGTCACCGGGCGGCAGCGGCATTGGCGGTGCCATCAACCTGGTTCCCAAACGTGCCACCGACACCCCGATTACCAGCCTGACCACGACCTATGGCATGGACAGCGAAGTCGGCACCCACCTTGATGTGGGCCGCCGTTTTGGCAAGGACAACCAGTTTGGCATCCGCGCCAATCTGAAATACAGCGACGGCGAAACATCCATTGATGATGAAGAACGCGAAACCATCGCCGGTGCCCTGTCATTTGATTATCGCGGCGATGACACCCGCATCACCATCGATAGCGGCCATAACGAAAAAAACACCGATCACGGCCGCACATCCATCACGCTTAACAGCGCGCTGACAGCAATCCCCGATGCCCCGTCCGCATCCCACAATTTTAACGCCGATGGCACCTGGGCCGACCTGCAGGATGATTTTGTCCAGGGTCGCATCGAACATGATTTTAGCGAAAATATCATGGGTTACGCCGCCATTGGCACCCGCCATATGGAAGAATCCGGCATTTATTCCACCTCGCGCATCGATGGCACCGATGGCACCATGAGCTACAGCAGCTCCTATATCGTGCGTGAAGACACCACCAACAGCGCCATGGGTGGCGCGCGGATAAAATTCGATACCCTTGATATTTCACACGAACTCAATGTTGGTGCATCGGGCATGTGGAGCAAAAGCCATCAGGCCTGGGCCTTTGCCAACGGCTTTGCGCGTAACAACGGCAATATCTACGGGGAAACACCATCATCCTACCCGGCACTGGGGGCTGCCACCGGCGATCTGAACGATCCCGGCCTGCGCAACACCAATGACCTGACCAGCTATTTCATCGCTGATACGCTTAACTTCCTTGATGACCGCGTACATTTTACCGCCGGTGTCCGTCGCCAGTCCGTCACCACACGGCAGTTCGACCTGACCAGTGGTGCGCGCACCATCAATTACAGCGCCGATGAATACACGCCGATGTTTGGTGTCGTCGGAAACGTGACCGAACAGGTCTCCGTCTATGCCAATTACATGGAATCACTTTCGCCGGGTGAAACAGCACCTTCTGCCGGTTCTGACCCGACCCTGACCAACCCCAGCGAACAGCTTGCCCCCTACACGTCCGAACAATATGAAATCGGCGTCAAAGCCGATTACGGCACCATTGGCGGCAGCATCGCCCTGTTCCAGATCGAAAAGCCGTCAGCCTATAAAAATGCCAGCAACACATTTGCCGCCGATGGCGAACAACGCAACCGCGGTCTGGAACTTCAGGTATTTGGCGAACCGGTTCAAGGCACCCGCATTCTGGGTGGCGTCACCCTGCTCGATGCCCAGCTAACCGACACCCAAAACGGCACCAATAATGGCAATAGCCCCATTGCCGTGCCCGACTATGTCGCAAAACTGGGCGTGGAATATGATTTGCCCTTCCTTCATGGTGCAACGGTCAATGCCCGTGTCATCCATACGGCGTCACAATATGCCGATGCTGCCAACACCCTTGAAATTCCGTCATGGACGCGTCTTGACCTTGGCGCACGTTATGAAACCGAAGTTGGCAACTATCCGGTTACCATGCGTGCCAATGTCGAGAACGTCACCAATAACGACTATTGGGCGTCGGCCAATGGCGGGTATCTGACGATGGGCGCGCCATTAACCGCAAAAGTCTCGCTAACGGTTGATTTCTAATTCATCTGCCATCTACACAAAAACAGACGCCACCCTTTAACCGGGTGGCGTTTCATTTTTGGCGAATGGACTTGGCATTTGTCACAACTGGCAGGCTAACCTTATCCGTTCCCAAGTATAAACAAGGTCGCCAACGTCATCCCTGTCAGTAAAACGGTCGCTTTGGCAACAAACATTTCCCAGGGTTCGTGAACGCACCGGGCAACATACCGGCCATTTTCATTTAAACTTGCCACGGCAAATATCACTGCAGCGTTCCGTTGCCATTATCGGGATGCAACACAGGAATATCCTGCTTATTGTCGCTGGCAGATATTGACGGCCCGGTAACGTTGCATTGGCCCTGATCGATCAAAATGGCATGGTCAAGCGCACGCGGATCAATAGGCAACGTCCGTTCCACGATCGCGCTGCCCTTCTGGCCGCGCACATGCAACAACGTTGCTGTCCGACGATAGGCAAGAAACGAAACCCCTTCGATCAGCTCTTCTTCAGTTTCAACGTCATAATCGCCACCGGGAAAGGTTTCGTCGTAACCCTTCAATTTAAAGGATCCAAAAAAGACAACCTGCTTATGGCTTACGCGCGTGATTGGCATTTTCATCACCTTTAAAATATCAAATGAACAACGGAAAAAGGGGAAAATTCCCCTTCCACCATTCGCCTGAAAGCTAGCTTTTTTTGGCTGATTTTGCTTCCGGCTTTGCCTTTGGCACAGCGGAGTCAACCGGATGAGCGGCCTTCGCCGGCTGATTGGCAACAGGAGCAGTTGATTTATTCTGAGAGGCAGAGAATTTCTGGAAACTCATCATGCTTCCTCCATTTTGAAAGCCAGGAATCTGACTTAGTAAACCAACGTTGCGCCTTTTAAATAAAAAAGTCAATCAACAATAAATAAATATCCGAAAATTACTTAATTTTACCAAATTAAAAAGACATAATTAAAACATAAACCCAAAAAATACCTTCACTACTTGAAATAAAAATAGATTTTATCAAGTAAAACTTCGGAAAAATCCCGAGATCATTTCATACAACCCTGCGCCGAATTCCTCCACCGGCAAAGAAAAACGCCGCCAAAATAAACTTGGCGGCGTTTCAAAGTCTTGTTTCCAAATCGGCTAAAAAGCCTGAATTTGGCCCGTAAATGATAATTTATGCCCGGGCTTTATTTTCCGAAAGCCCCAAGGCATCAAGGGCCGTACGAACAATTGCGTTCGCATCCAGGCCTGCTTCAGCATATTGCTTTTCCGGTTTGTCATGGTCCAAAAGACGGTCCGGCAATGCCATTGTCCGCACCTTTAACCCGTGATCAAGCAAACCTTCACCGGCCATATGCTGCAGAACCATCGCCCCAAAACCACCTATCGCCCCCTCTTCAATCGTGATCAATACTTCGTGGTTTCGGGCCAATTGTGCAATCAATTCACCATCCAGCGGCTTGGCGAACCGGGCATCGGCCACCGTGGTGGACAAACCACGTGCGCCCAGATCTTCAGCCGCTGACAAAGATTCGGCAAGGCGCGTACCATAAGACAGGATCGCAATCTTGCTGCCTTCACGTAAAACACGGCCCTTGCCAATTTCCAGCACCTGCCCTTCGGCCGGCATTTCAACACCAACGCCTTCGCCACGCGGATAGCGAAATGCACTGGGCCGATCATCAATGGACCAGGCCGTTGTGGTCATATGTACAAGTTCAGCTTCATCTGCCGCTGCCATCAACACAATGTTGGGCAAACAACCCAGATACGCCAGATCATAGGCCCCGGCGTGGGTTGCACCATCGGCCCCAACCAGCCCGGCACGGTCCAGCGCAAAGCGTACCGGCAGGTTTTGCACCACCACATCATGCACCAGCTGGTCATACCCGCGTTGCAGGAACGTCGAATAAATGGTGCAAAACGGCTTATAGCCTTCGCATGCCATACCGGCCGCAAAGGTGACGGCATGTTGTTCGGCAATGCCAACATCAAATGAACGTTCGGGGAAGGCATCGGCAAACAGGTTAACACCGGTGCCTGATGGCATGGCCGCTGTAATGGCGGTAACTTTTTCGTCTTTCTCGCCCAGCTTCACCAGCGTTTCGCCATACACCTTGGTGTAAGATGGCGCATTGGGGGTTGGCTTGGCCTGCTTGCCGGTCACCACATCAAATTTGGCAACACCGTGATATTTATCGGTCGCATTTTCGGCCGGGGCATACCCCTTGCCTTTCTGCGTTACCGCATGGATCAAAACCGGGCCATCAAGGTCGGCATCACGTACGTTTCGCAATACCGGCAATAAATGGTCCAGATTATGCCCGTCAATCGGCCCGACATAAAAGAAACCCATTTCTTCAAAAAGGGTCCCGCCGGTTACCATACCCCGGGTATATTCTTCAATTTTGCGGGCAGCTTCCTCGATCTGGCGGGGTAAATGTTTGGTCAGGCCCTTGGCAGCATTGCGCAAGCCCTGATAACTTTTGCCCGAAATCAAACGTGATAAATACCCCGACATCGAGCCGACCGGCGGGGCAATCGACATATCGTTATCGTTCAAAATCACGATTAACCGTTGATCGGTGGCCGCGGCGTTGTTCATCGCCTCGTAGGCCATGCCCGCACTCATCGCGCCATCCCCGATTACGGCAATAACGTTTTTACGGTCATCACTTGATAACTGGTTGGCAACCGCCATGCCCAACCCGGCCGAAATCGATGTCGAGCTATGACCGGCCCCAAACGGATCATATTCGGATTCCGACCGTTTGGTGAAACCCGAAAGCCCGCCGCCCTGGCGCAAGGTCCGAATGCGATCGCGCCGCCCGGTCAGGATTTTATGGGGATAACACTGATGGCCCACATCCCAGATCAGCCGGTCATGCGGGGTATCAAACAGGTAATGGATGGCAACAGTCAGTTCGACAACGCCCAACCCGGCCCCCAGATGGCCGCCGGTAACCGAAACGGCATCAATGGTTTCCTGTCGCAATTCATCGGCAAGCTGGCGCAATTGTGCGGGCTGCAACTTGCGCAGGTCTGACGGGATCGTAACAGTGTCAAGCAGCGGGGTCTTGGAGGTGATCATGCCGAACTCGATTTTTGTGTTCTCTCAGCGTTGAATATCATTCCAACAGGGTGACGCTTTGATAGCTTCATTGCAAGGGGCGTAAAATAGCGAGGTTATGCAAAATTAGCGACCCCGAAATTATGGCAAATTCAACGCGAATAAAGCCGATTTAAAAAGTGATGTACCAGTTGTTGCACACTATCGTGGATATGGTGCCTTTCCCGGCCAAAATCCCGGCATAAATGGGGAAAATTTTTCGCAATATATTCCGTACAGGGCGGTAAAAACGAAAAATGCCCTGAACCCTTTATCCGTGCAAATTTTGCCCGGCCTTGCAGCAGCGCACGAAACCGGACAGCATTGACATCATGCAATAATACTTCGTCCGTATCGGCCTCGATAAACAGCATTGGCATATCAAGGGGGGCGACACTTTCCTTTGTCGCCGCAACGCCAAATGCCGGTGCAATCATAATCAACGCGGAAATACGATCATCCCGCGCCAGAACAACCGGGGCGCCGTGCAGGTCGGTCAGGCGGCCAAGGGCAGCATCACCTGGCGCAAATTCGCAAATCACGCGATCACCATCCTGGTTCACATTGCAATATTGCGTCCATGCACTGGCATCAAACTGCCACCCGCCCAGCTTTAAAACCGTGGCCCCGCCCGCTGAATGTCCCAAGGCGGCAATTTTGTCAGTGTCGATATACGGGGCAATATCATCATGATCCAGCAACAGATCAAGCGCCTGTCGCATTTCAAGCGGCCGACGTTCAATAATCGTCAATGACCGGGCATCGCTGGCATCAAGGTAGTTATCGCCCACATGCTGTGGTGCTGCGACAATAAAGCCCCGTCGCGCCAAAAATTCCGCCAGCCAGAAATGCACAAACCGATGCCCTTCCGAACCGTGCGAAATCATCACCAAAGGAAACGTTCCGGCATGGGCAAAGGGGGCATTGCGCGCCGCCGTGCTGGCAACTCCCATATGACGCACCGGCGTTTCCGCGGCAACGGCCGGATACCACAACGCCAGCGGAAACGGGTCCCGGTCAAAAACCCGATCCCGAAATCCGGCAGTGTAAGGCGGCTTGTCAGATGAAGGCATCATGGGCGCAAAGCCGTCACATACTAGCGTTGGCGGCTAATCACAAACCGGGCAACAGCACGTAGCGATTCCGCTTCATCATCAAAAACATCCAGATGGTCAATTGCCTGATCACACAACATTTGCGCCTGCTCGCGCGCCTGATCCAGCCCCAGCAGTTTCACAAAGGTCGATTTTTCCTGCTCAACATCCTTGCCCGCCGTTTTGCCAAGGTCGGCACTACTGGCTTCCACATCAAGCAAATCGTCCTTGATCTGAAAAGCCAGGCCCATATCGTGGGCGTAGGCGCGCAGACCCATGCGCATGCTGGTCGGGGCCTTGCCTAAAATCGCCCCTGCTTCACAGGCAAAAGCAAACATCCGCCCGGTTTTTAACAAATGCAAATGGGTCACCTGTGCCTCGCTCAGGTTTTGCCCTTCGCCTGCCAGGTCAATCATTTGCCCGCCAACCATGCCGTGCGGCCCTGCTGCACCCGCCATTGCCCGCACAAGCTGGGTGCAAACACGCGGGTCCGGGTGGGTTTCTTCGTCCACCAGCACTTCAAATGCCTGGGTTAACAGGGCATCACCGGCCAAAATGGCGGTCGCTTCGTCAAACTGTTTGTGGCAACTGGGTTTGCCGCGGCGCAAATCATCATTGTCCATTGCCGGTAAATCGTCATGGATCAACGAATAGGTGTGCACCATTTCAATGGCCGCCGCAACGCGCAGCGCGGATGTGCGCGACACCCGGAAAAGCCCGGCCGATGCCATCACTAAAAAAGGCCGCAACCGTTTACCGTCACCCATTGTCGAATAGCGCATCGCTTCAAACAGACGCTGTTCAATCTGTCCATCGGGACGCGGCAAAATCTTGTCAAGCATGGCACCAAGATCGGCAGAAGCCTCTCCCAATGCAGAAATCAGGTCATAGCTCACCTGGGACTCCGCCTTGAATGTGAATTATTCGATTTCGGTGGCTGTGGCGCTCGGGCGGCCATCGGCACCCAGCGTAATTTTTTCGATACGTTCCTCGGCGGCGCGCAATTTTTCGGCACAATGGCGTTTTAATGCAGCACCGCGTTCATATGAAGCAATCGCATCATCCAGGCCGACCTGCCCCTGTTCGAGCTGCCGCACCAGTGTTTCCAGCTGGCCCAGGGCCTCCTCGAAACTTAATTTGGCGATATCTTTGGGAATAACAGGGTTTGCATCGGACATGTTTGCTCCTTTTTATTGGCTGGCGCGGAGTTTACGCGCAAGGATAGATCAGGGCAATACAAAGCCCCCGGGATTAATTCCCCCGGTGCCGGAAAAAAACATTGCCCGCACGAAACTGGTGAAATCTACCCCATCATCAGGGCGCGCACATGGGCAACGACCGACGAAGCCAGCGACGGCAAATCATATCCGCCCTCCAGAATCGACACAACCCGGTTATCACAGCACTGGCTTGCCACCGCCAGAAGCTGTTCTGTCATCCAGGAAAAATCGTTTTCAACCAATGACAGCCCCGCCAGCGGGTCGTTCCGGTGGGCATCAAACCCGGCCGAAATAATCAGCAATTCGGGGTTAAACCCGGTCAGACCAGGCAAAACATAATCGTGAAAAGCTGTTTTCATTGCCTCTGTGCCGGCCCCTGCGGGCAACGCCACATTTAATATATTGTTGGCGCAACCACGGTCTGCCGGGTCGCCCGTGCCGGGGTAAAGCGGCCATTGATGGGTTGAACAATAAAACAGGTCCGGGTCGTTATAAAAAAGATCCTGTGTGCCATTGCCGTGGTGAACATCAAAATCCATCACCGCGACCCGTTTGATGCCGTATTTTTCACGCGCGTAATGGGCGGCAATCGCAGCATTATTAAACAGGCAGAATCCCATTGCCCGTTCGTATTCGGCATGGTGACCAGGCGGGCGCACCCCGACAAAGGCATTACGTTCATGCCCTTCCATCACCGCATCTACCGCAACACAACACCCGCCAGCGGCCCGCAATGCCGCTTCGCCAGATGCGGGCGATATATAGGTATCACCATCAAGCGACACGGCCCCGTTCGCCGGAATACGGGAAAACACACCATCAACATAGGCCGGGTCATGCACCCGTTTCACCAGATCAATATCTGCGCGAACAGCTTCCTCGCGATGCAAAAACATAAATTCCTCGCCCTCAAGCACGCGCTGAATCACGCGCAGGCGGTCTGGCTGCTCCGGGTGGCCGGGGCCGGGGTCATGCTCAATACAGGTACGATGCGTGACAAACAGTGTCGCCATTGCCGTCTGTTACCTCCCTTTTTTTGTTTTGCAGCCTGTTGCTGGCCGACGCCACCCTGCCCCTGGTTACGCGCCATGTCGGGGCTGACCTGTGCCACATCCATGTAACGCTACGTAACACTTGGCTTGACGCAAAGAAGAATCGGCGGCAGATTTGGCAATCATTGCGTCGTTCGATGCAACCTGCCTTGGCATAGATCATTACGCCAGCCAAAATAACCTCGACCAAAGTTGAATTTTGACAGTTTTCGCAAATTTCCCATAAAATACTGCGAATACTCGAAATCTCCAGATATAACCTGTCCATAAAGGTGAAAAGCAATACTTTAGAACAGCATTTTCGGCGCGTACGGGATTGCTCTTGCCGCCATAAGTCTATAAAACGCCAAGGTTGTGAAAAAATGAGCATAGTCTCATCTGTGATAGCGGGGTAAACTATCATACTTTCGCAACCGGGAGTAAATCCGGGATGAAGTGAGGCAAATGGAAATAAAAGAATTAGAACAACAAGCCGAACGGGCGAGTGGACTATTAAAAGCCATGAGCAACCAAAGCAGGCTGATGATATTATGCCAATTGCATACTGGCGAGAGATCGGTTGGCGAACTGGAACGGATTATCGGGCTTAGTCAGTCTGCGCTGTCCCAGCACCTTGCCAGATTGCGGCGTGACCATCTGGTCAAAACCCGCCGAGAAGCACAGACGATCTTCTATTCCCTGCATGGAGACGAGGCCATTCGCGTTATCACGACGTTATATGACCTTTATTGCCGCGACGATCAGGACACCGTTGTGGCTTAATCCACTGCATTTAAAATATGCTTTCTCAAAAATGGCCTGCCGCGACAATTTTCCGGCAGGCCATTTTTTATCTGTTATGCAATCCAGGTTAAACCGACAACATCGCGAACCAAAGATATCAAAATAAGATCAGTCACATTGCGGGGCAGGCAATTCACGCACCCGGATCAAATCGCCCTTAAGCTTGAAATCACCGTAATTTTGCACCAGCCCCTGGGCCACACCGTTTTTACCGTAATCAATAGACATTTCATAAGCAGGCCGGTCATCATCGCTATCGACCGGGAAAAACGCCATGCTAATCCGATGAAACGGTTTATCAGCAATATGATTTTCATCCCTGGCCTTGTTATCGGCCTTCTTTGCGCCCGAAACCACGGCAGATATCTGATAGGTTGGCGTATCGCCCCCGCCATCAAAAACCCGGTCGCTGGCAAAGGCATCGCCATCTAGCGCGTGCTGTAATAATTTGATGGAATGCTGGGTCGGAAACAGGGTTTCAACCGGCAGCTCCTCGGTTATATCGACCGGCTTTTCATAATGCACAACAACCTTGTCGTCCTGGCGTTCAGCATTACCGTTAATCTCGTCGGTCAAATATCCATCCTGAAAATCACGCACCCGAAACCGGTAATGTTTCGCGGCGAAATCCTCCCACTGCGTCATGCTATAGGATGAATTAATCGCGCCGCCTTGCGGGCCTTGCAAAATCAGCGAATTGCGTAATTCCGAAATCCAGCCGTCACACACCTTTTCAAACCGAAAACCAAAGGCCCCGCGCGCCGCAATAACCGAGCTGTTGGCACTGGTGGAAACCAGGCGCAACCGATATTCTGCCACGTGCGACACCAAACCGTTTGCCGCCGGAGAAGGCCCTGCCTGCGCACTGCATCCCGCCAACGCAGCACCAAATACCACCGTCAGCGCAATTGTCATCTGACGGCCTGCTGCTTTTCGCAATTTTTTTGGCAAATCTATTCTCCGCTGTCCACGACACTTACGATCCATGAATCCTTGATGCCATTTTTGGCAGTAACAAGGCGCAGATCATTTGCACGCGACATATCCATTGGACCTACTGCAATTCTAAGATAAGGCGTACCCTCTACTGTCGCAGGAATCAATTGCGGATGATATTCCGCATACTGATTCAGGGCGATTTGCGCCCGCCTGTTGCTGGTAAAGCTTCCCAGAACCACATATTTACCCGCAGCCGCTTTCCCGGCAACACGATCTGGCGTTACTTTCTCAAGCGCATCCCGCCCGGATGCCTGACGCGCATCGTCTTTACCAGCATCCTTTCCTGTAATAATCCTGCCTTTGGCGGCCGTTTTTACCGGTGTGGCAACAGGTGACGGTGGCAGGGCAGATTTTTGCTGTGCACTGGTCTTTTTAACCCCGGCAGGTTCGGGCATTGTTTGCGGCGCGCTGCTGCTGCTATCAGCATTCCCGTCAACACCGTCGTCCTGCCCACTCGCATCATGCTCCGGGCCGGTTTTGGCAACGCTTGCGCCATCGCCCACTGGCGCTGTCATCCCCCCGTCCGCGCCGGGAATATCGGCTTTGGCATTACCTGAAGGATCATTGCTGTCGCCCGTGTCCACCTTGTCACCCAACAGGTTTTTAGGTTGATCAAGCTGGCTTGCGGCCGGGGGAACGGCGACAATCACCATGTCAGCCGAATTCTGATAGGGATGAAGGCTGGCATAACGCCCCGGCTGGCTCCAGTCCTCTTTCGGGGCATTTACGGCATAAATTGTTGTGCTGGCCCCTGACAACTGGTCCGCAACGGATCGTCTGTCGCGCGCAGCAAAACCCGATGCCGCGTCAGACCCCACCTTGCAATCGCCATTACCAAACAGCGACGCCTGGGTATCACATCCCTGCCCGGCAACCAGCGCACGCTGATTTTCGGCAACGGTGCGCCCCGTCGTCACATAGCTGATCAGATCATCCGCCATTTTCGATAATGTCGTGCCATCCCCTGACCCGCCACATGCGCTCAGAAACAGAGGGGCTGTTGCTGCTATCAGGAACCTTTTCACGGTCCGTCTCCCATCGATAAAACCGTCTTCATCCAATTTTGACGCACAGCACCTTAATATAAGGGTAACACCGGTTGCAAATTCGCAACAAAAAAGAGCGATCAGCCCCGCCGATCGCTCTTTTTTCAAATTAATGCCATCACAATGGCCATCGCAAAGACCAAAATCAGTCTTTTTTGGCCTTCGGCGGCAACTGAACCCGCAAATGCAGTTCCTTGAGCTGGCGATCATCAACCACTGAAGGTGCATTCATCATCAAATCCTGTGCCTGCTGGTTCAGCGGGAAGGCAATGACTTCGCGAATGTTCGGTTCATCGGCCAGCAGCATGACGATACGGTCAACACCCGGGGCCGAACCACCGTGCGGCGGGGCGCCAAATTTAAACGCGTTCAACATGCCACCAAAGCGGTCTTCGACCACGTCCTTGCCGTAACCGGCAATTTCAAACGCCTTGTACATGATGTCCGGGCGGTGGTTACGAATAGCCCCCGATGACAGCTCGATACCGTTACAAACGATGTCATACTGCCATGCTTTAATATCAAGCGGGTTCATGTTTTCAAGCGCGTCAAGCCCGCCCTGCGGCATCGAGAACGGGTTGTGGCTGAACTCGATCTTGCCATCGTCGTCTTCCTCGAACATCGGGAAGTCAACAATCCAGCAGAACTTGAACATGCCTTCTTCGCGCAGACCAAGGTCATTGCAAATTTTTTCGCGCGATTTACCGGCAAACTTGGCAGCCGCCAGCGGCTTGTCACACGCAAAGAAAACCGCATCGCCATTGGCAACGCCGGTGGTTTCCTTGATCAGGGCAATACGTTCGGCGTCCAGGTTTTTGGCAATCGGGCCTTTGGCATCACCGTTTTCATCATAAACGATGTAGCCAAGGCCAGCGGCCCCTTCGTCACGCGCCCAGGCGTTAAGCTTGTCAAAGAAGCTGCGCGGGCGACCGGCAGCACCGGTTGCCGGAATGGCGCGCACCACCGATCCTGTTTCGATATTTTTGGCAAAAATGCCAAAATTCGACCCGCGGAAGGCTTCGGTCACATCGGAAATAACCAGCGGATTGCGCAGGTCGGGCTTGTCCGATCCGTATTTCGCCATCGATTCATCAAACGGAATGCGCGGAAACGGATAATCGGTAACGGTGCGGCCACCGCCAAATTCGACAAAAATCTCGTGCAGCACCGGCTCGATCGCGGCAAAGACATCTTCCTGGGTGGCAAACGCCATTTCGAAGTCAAGCTGATAGAACTCGCCCGGCGACCGGTCGGCACGGGCATCTTCATCGCGAAAACACGGTGCGATCTGGAAGTATTTATCAAAGCCCGAAACCATCAACAGCTGTTTAAACTGCTGGGGTGCCTGCGGCAGGGCATAAAACTTGCCCGGATGGGTGCGTGACGGCACAAGGAAGTCGCGCGCGCCTTCCGGCGAGGACGCGGTGAGGATCGGCGTCTGGATTTCAAGGAAACCCTGCGCGGTCATTTTCTGACGCATCGCCGAAATCACCTGAGAGCGCAGCACGATGTTTTTGTGAACACTGTCGCGGCGCAAATCAAGGTAACGGTGACGCAGGCGAACTTCTTCGCCATATTCAACATCGCCAAATACCGGCATCGGCAAAACATCGGCCGAGGACTGAACGGTGATTTCCGATGCATAAACCTCGATCTCGCCGGTTGGCAGGTTCGGGTTGATGGTTTCGGCAGTCCGCTTAACGACTTTGCCGTCAACCGTGATCACGCTTTCGGCGCGTGATTTTTCCAGAACCGCAAAAAGCGGGCTGGAAATGTCGATCACGACCTGGGTGATACCATAATGATCGCGCAAATCGACAAACAGAAGGTTGCCGTGGTCGCGTTTGCGGTGAATCCAGCCTGAAAGGCGGATTTGGGCATCGGCGTCGGAAACGCGAAGCGCATTGCAATTATGTGAGCGATAAGGATGCATGGTCTTTCCAGGTTTCGTTATATTTTGGGCCGCGAATTGGCCGCAAAGGTGCATGGCTGACCGGCGCTGTCAAACAAAAAACGCTCAAAATCAAACCTTGCGCCACCAAACGCGCAACAAACAGGGGCGGATCACGGCGTGATCGTGCCGGGCATTGCCGCGCATATATGAATTTGTTCGTATAAAACGCTTCTCGCCTGCCCGCGTCAAGTATCGGCAGACCCGCTATCACCATCGGACGAAATATTGTCTGTTACACTGGCGATATCAGCCTGCAAATCGCGAACTTTTACAAACCGCGCCAGCCGCCCCTGCCCCCAGCCCACGTCGCCCCAGGCATCAACATCAAATTCAAACTGGCACAGGGCACAGGTCGGGTATTTGGCCGCCATATCGTCGCGCAGTCCGTTTTCATCGGCACCGGCAAGCTGCATGGCAAAACTTTCCAGCCCCGGATTATGCCCCACCATCAATACGGTTGCGGCCTCGTCATGGGTTTGATGCAGGCATTTTAACAATGCGGTTTCGGTCGCCATATACATGTCGCGCGCGTAAATCACCTTGGCCTCATTGGCAAAGCTGCGCCCTAACAAACCAACCGTTTGCACCGTGCGTTGTGCGGTTGAACACCACACCAGGTCAGGGATCAGGTTTTGTTTGTATAAAAACCGCCCCATCACCGGTGCGGCCTTTTCCCCGCGCGCATTCAGGTCGCGGTCATGGTCGGCCCTTCCCGGATCAGCCCAGCTTGATTTGGCATGGCGCAATAACAACAGGGTCTTCATAAACAAGCGGCTCGTTTGTGATGGGTCAATGTTATAAGGCACAGAAATGCCATAACAGGCGCATCGGTTCCACGTAAAAAACTGACATATAACTGTAGGATTTTCTGCGCGCGTTATTGGCTATTCTGCCACGTCGACTCACATATCACGCCATCAGGGGCATATTCTTTTTCCGGGTTACAAATTGCAGTTTAACAAACAGTTATCGTATACTCGCGATCGAAAGACATGGTGGCGTCTTAATTCCAGTACCACATGGCTCATGGCAGGAGACATTGCGTGACACACGCTGCGGCAATTCAATCAAGTGCAATCACCACTGATTCGGAAAAGCGCTTTATCAATCGCGAACTTTCCTGGCTGGCCTTTAATGGCCGCGTTCTGGAAGAAGCACAGAATCCAAATCATCCGTTGCTTGAACGGTTGCGCTTTTTGTCGATTTCGGCCAGCAATCTGGACGAATTTTACATGGTGCGTGTGGCTGGTCTGGTCGGTCAGGTCCGCGCCGGCATGACCAATATCAGCCAGGACGGATTAAGCCCGAACGAACAGCTGCGCGCCATTACCTATGATGCCAACCAGGTGTTACAGGACCAGCAACGCATCTGGCAAAAACTGCGCGGTGATATGCACCAGCTGGGCATTTCCGTGATCGAACCCGATGATTTAACCCAGACCGACCATAAATGGCTGGACGGGTATTTCATGCGCGAAATTTTCCCCACATTAACGCCGCTGGCAATTGATCCGTCGCACCCGTTTCCGTTTATTCCCAATCTGGGTTTTGCCATCGTCATGCAATTGTTTGACCCCTCTGACGGGCACAATATGCGCGGGCTTATTCCCATGCCGCCCAAAATAGGCCGCTTTTTGCGCCTGCCGGGCAAAACCGAACGTTATTTGCCGCTGGAACAAGCGGTTTTGATGTATCTGGGCAAACTGTTTCCCGGGTTTGATCTGATCGAACATGGCCTGTTTCGCGTTATTCGCGATTCGGATGTGGAAATCGAGGAAGAAGCCGAAGATCTGGTGCGCGTGTTTAAAACCGCGCTTAAACGCCGCCGTCGTGGCAGCATCATCCGGCTTAAGGTCAATGCCTCGATCCCGGAAGATCTTTTGAATTTCGTGATCGACGAACTTCATGTCGCCCCGGAAGAAGTTGTTAAAGTTGACGGGCTGTTGGGCGTGGTTGACGTTAAACAGCTGATTGATTCCGACCTGCATCACGATTTGCTGTTCCCGCCCTATGCCGCGCGTTACCCCGAACGGGTGCGCGATTTTGGCGGTGACTGTTTTGCCGCCATTGGCAAAAAGGACCTGGTGGTTCACCACCCGTTTGAAGATTTCGACGTGGTGGTTCAGTTCCTGCTGCAAGCCGCGCGCGACCCCGAAGTGGTTGCCATCAAGCAAACCCTGTATCGCACATCGGAAAACAGCCCGATTGTGAAGGCCCTGATTGCGGCAGCCGAAGCTGGCAAATCGGTGACCGCGATGGTCGAACTAAAAGCCCGCTTTGATGAAGAAGCCAACCTGCGCTGGGCGGCCGACCTTGAACGGGCCGGATGCCAGGTGGTTTATGGTTTCCTTGAATGGAAAACCCACGCCAAAATTTCACTGGTGGTGCGCCGCGAAACCCACGGGCTTCGTACCTATTGCCATTTTGGCACAGGCAACTACCACCCGATCACGGCAAAATTCTATACCGACATTTCGTTCTTTTCGTGCGACCCGGCCCTGGGCCGCGATGCCGGTGCCATTTTCAATTTCATGACAGGGTACGCCACCCCGCGTTCGCTTGAAAAAATTGCCATTGCCCCGCACACCATGCGCCCCAGCCTGATCGCCAATATCGAAAAAGAAATTGAAAACGCACAAGCTGGTAAACCGTCGGGCATCTGGACGAAAATGAACAGTCTGGTGGACCCGGTTGTGATTGATGCGCTGTATCGTGCCTCGCAGGCCGGGGTGCAAATTGATCTGGTTGTGCGGGGCATTTGCTGTTTGCGCCCCGGTGTACCGGGCCTGTCGGAAAATATTCGGGTTAAATCCATCGTTGGCCGGTTTTTGGAACATTCGCGCATTGTGGTGTTTGCCAATGGCGCAAAACTGCCATCGCGCAAAGCCAAGGCGTTTATTTCCTCGGCCGACTGGATGCCGCGCAACCTTAATCGCCGGGTCGAATGTCTGGTGCCAATTGAAAACCCCACTTGCCATCGCCAGATCATCGAACAAATCATGATTGCGAATTTGAAAGACACCGCGCAAAGCTGGTATCTACAACCAGATGGTTCCTATGAACGTTGTGAAGCGGGCAAGGATGCGTTTTCGGCCAACGATTATTTCATGACCAACCCGTCCCTTTCGGGCCGGGGCAGTGCCCTTGACGAAGACAGCGTGTCTTCGGTGCCGGTTCTGGTCCTCGACGAATAGAATAACCAGGTACATTCAGACATATGCTTACCGATCACAGGGTGTCCAAGCGCATTGCCATTATCGACGTCGGGTCGAACTCGGTCCGACTGGTGGTATTTGATGGTCAAACCCGCGCACCGGCCCCGATTTTCAACGAAAAGGTCATGTGCGGCCTTGGGCGTGACCCCGATGGATCGGGCAAGCTGAATGCCGAAGGGGTTGAAATGGCAATCGGTGCGCTGCGCCGGTTTGCCACCCTTTTGCGCGCGATGAAAATATCGCGCGTTGATGTGCTGGCAACCGCCGCCGTGCGTGCCGCCAGCGACGGTGACATTTTTTGTCAACGTGTGCGCGATGAAACCGGCCTGCAGGTAAAGGTCATTGATGGCCTTGAAGAAGCCCGCCTGTCGGGGCTTGGCATTATATCGGGTGATCCGCATGTAACCGGCATCATGGGCGATATCGGGGGCGGGTCGCTTGAACTGGTTTTGCTTGATCAGGGGCAAATACAGCAACGGGTCAGCCTGCCGCTCGGCGCCATGCGCCTGCATGCGGTGTTTGGCAACAAACGCGATGCACTGGAAGCCGAAGTAAACCACTATCTTGATACCGTACCATGGCTGGGCCAACCGCAAAAACTGCCGCTTTATGCCGTGGGTGGGTCGTGGCGCTCCATTGCCAAACTTTATATCGCACAAGAAGATTATCCGATTTCCGTGGTCCACAACATGACCATGCCCAACAGCGAAATTTCCGACCTGACCAAAATCATTTCACAACAAAGCCGGGCCTCGCTTGAAAAAATTGGTGGCGTCTCAAAACGCCGGACCGACAGCCTGCCCCATGCCGCCCTTGTCATGCACCATTTGCTGGGTCGCATGAAGGCAAAGGAAGTGATATTTTCCGGGCATGGCCTGCGTGAAGGCTGGATGTTTGAAGCCCTGCCCCAAGAAGTCCGCGACCGTGACCCGCTGCTTGAAACCTGCCTTGGCTTTGCCGAAGACAGCGAACGTTTTCATCAGCATGGCGAAGAACTGTATCGCTGGACCGATCCCATTTTTCGTGAACAACCCGCGAACTTACGGCGTTTACGCCTCGCCGCCTGCATCATTGGCGATATCGGCTGGAACGACCACCCCGATTACCGTGCCCAGCAAAGCTATAACCGCATTGTACGCCACCCCTATCTGGATCTTAGCCATGTTGACCGGGTGTTTTTGGCCTATACCATCGGTTCGCGCTATACCGGCAATTTCCGGGGCGATGCCGCCAGCGAACGATTGCTTGACGAAGATACACGTAAAACCGGCCGCCTGTTTGGTCATGCCATTCGCCTGGGTCATACACTGTCAGGCGGGGTCGAAGGTATTTTGCCCCATTGCGAATTGATACTGAACGACAAAACC
Organism: Thalassospira sp. MCCC 1A01428; assembly: GCF_002115825.1. Classification (GTDB taxonomy): domain Bacteria; phylum Pseudomonadota; class Alphaproteobacteria; order Rhodospirillales; family Thalassospiraceae; genus Thalassospira. The sequence continues at coordinate 36,532 of NZ_JFJZ01000032.1, forward strand.
CTGACCTTGCGTCTGGATCGCACCATTGGTGACCTGAACGGTGAAGTCGTCGACCAGCGCCTGTCAAAACTGGCAAAACTGATGGAATGTGACAGTAAAATAGAAATTTTTGATCCAACCTGATATGTGAAAGCATCACTTGTCCTGATCGGCCCGCCCCTGTACCCGATAACCCATCATCGTGCGGCCGGTATGGGCGGGCGATACCGACAGGTGATTATGGCGCACAAAGGGAATGCAACGAAATGGCTGGCACGAAAACGGTAAATGGCAATATTTCCCGCGGTGTCCTGGATGTCGATGCGTTAAAAACGCAATCGCGCAATTTGCTGAAATCCCTGCGTGCCGACGACGCCGATGCCCGCGAACGCCTGAAGGAACATCATCCCAAGGCCGCCAACCGCAAAGCCGCCGAGATCAAGGTGTCGGATGCTCAGCAAATTCTGGCGCGTGAGAACGGCTTTATCAGCTGGCCGGAAATGAAAACCCACATCGACCAGATGGTGCTAACCGAACAACAAATTGCAACCGGCTGGATGACTGTGCCCGATACACCGGGCACCTTGCATATCCGTTGTGGTTCGGACATTCGCAACACGCTGGAACTGGCCGGTTTCAAAGGCCACTTTCAGGAATTTTCCGATCCGTTCTGTCAGGGGCCCGTGCCCGATGTTCCCTTGCCTGTTTTAATGCAATTACGGGCCGATTTTATTGCCAGCGCCTATGGACTGGACCCCGAACAAACCCAAAACCGCCAACACGCCGAATACAGCGCGCTGATGGCCGCCGGCGATTATCGCCATATTGTTTTGTGGTTTGAACATGACAGCTACGATCAGCTTATTCTGGCCTTTCTGCTCGATTTTTTCGGTGCCTTGCGCCTTGCAGCCAAGGTCGAACTGATTTGCATAAATTCCGTGCCCGATGTTGATAAATTCACCGGCCTGGGCCAGCTTACCCCCGATCAATTGCGCTGGGCATGGGAAAACACCCGCGCACCAATTGGCGATTCCCATTACGATCTGGGGCGCAAGGTCTGGAAAGCGGTGCGCGCCGCCAACCCCGCCGATCTGGCAACATTTGCCAAATCGGCCTCAGCCACCCGCCCGATCGGGTTGATGGCAAAAGCCCTGCAACGCCATTTGGCCGAATTGCCCGCCAGCCACAATGACCTGTCGCTGACGCAACAACTGGTTCTGGAAATTCTGGCCGAAGCAGGCCCGCTAAGCGCGGGGCGCGTATTTGGCCGCCTGATGCGAGACAAGGAACCCCTGCCATTTTTGGGCGACATCATGCTGTGGCATATTCTCGCTGATATGGCGACAGTGGCAGACGGCACAGAACCACCCTTTAGCATCGACGACACCACCCTGCCCTGGCCGGATCGCACCCTGACCCTGACCGAAACCGGCACCCGGATCATGCGTGGGACCAAACGGTTTTTTGAAACCTACACCGGCACACGCTGGGTGGGGGGCGTAAAAATCACCGCAGATCCCGACTGCCCGCATTGGGATATCGCGCGCAAGGTTGTTGTTTGATCCTGCAAACTTACAAAACCCCATCGGGACTGGCCTGATTTTACTGTTTTGATTTTCTGCCGGCTATTGTGCGGGCAATACGAAATATCTCGTCGCGCAGCCATTGGTGCGAACGGGAAGCCGCATTGCGTACATGCCAGCTTTGACAAAATACGTATGATGGCAATACAACCGGGCACCTGCAAACGGCATACCCTGCCATCACGCTATCAGCCAGACGTATCGGCAGGGTGGTAATTACCGGGGTGCCTGAAATCAGCCGTGGTAAATTACCAAATGTTGCCACCTGCAACACGGTGCGCCGCGACCGCCCTATCCGTGCCAGTTCCGTATCGATGGCTGATGCTTCGTCGTCATCGTCAAAAACAACACGCGCATGTGATGCCGCACAATAGCGGTCCAGCGTATCAGGCGGGGCAGAATGAAAGCGGGGATCAAAATAACATTGAACATTTTCATCAAATAACGAGCGCTGCATGATGTCGCTGGCATCACCGCCATAATCAATGGTAATCGCCATATCAAGTTTGCCATCACGCAATTTGTCAATCATGTCCTGCTTGCGGCGTACCGGGCGAATTTTAAAGGTAATATCCGCTGCCAGTGCCTGAACACGGGCAAACAGCGTCGGTAACAGCACGGCTGCCTCGTAATCGTTCGCACCAATTGTGCAATGCAGGTGATGTTGCGGATTATGCGGGTCGAACTGGTCGATCCGGGTCAGGCTGCGCATATCTTCCAGCAAATGGCGGATACGGGGTGCCAGGTCATGGGCATGGGCCGTCGGGGTAATACCCCGCCCTGCACGCACAAATAACGGATCGCCAACAACCTGGCGCAACCGTTCCAGGCCATGACTGACAGTGGGCTGCCCCACCCCAAGCAACGTGGCTGCCGCTGTGACCGATCCCTGATCGTAAATGGTTATAAATAAACGCAGCAACCGAAAATCCAGATCCAATTCATCGATATTCATGCATGTTTTCCATTCATTTCATCGAATTGATCATATGCCAAATTCACGGCAGGATCAGCGCCAACATTGCGGTTGACCGCATGATTTTTGGAGAAAAATGATGAAAAAACTGATTACTGGCGCCACCGGCCAATTTGGCACCCTTGCCCTGAGCCATTTAAGCACCCGTATCCCGGCAGGCGAAATTGTCGTCAGTGTTCGTAACCCGGACAAAGCTGCCGACATTCGCGCCAACGGCATTGAAGTCCGCCAAGGCGATTTTGACGACCAAACCTTGATGGAACAGGCTTTTGCCGGAATTGATGTCGCCCTGATCGTTTCCGCCGAAGCCGACAACGAAACCCGCATCCGCCAGCATCGCACCGCGATCACAGCCGCAAAAAATGCCGGTGTAAAACACGTTATTTATACCAGCGTGATTGATCCGCGTGCTGACAGCGCCTTTACCTATTCCGCCATCCATGCCGATACCGAGGCCTTTATCAAACAAAGCGGCCTAACTTACACCATTCTTCGCAACAGCTTTTATGCTGACCTGTTATTAGGCGGCGTTCCCCATGCGCTTGAAACCGGGCAATATGCAGCACCGGCAGGCAATGCAGGCATTACCTACATTCCCCGTAACGATCTGGCTGAAATTGCCGCCATCATCCTTGCCAACCCGGCAGAGCATGCCAACAAAACCTATGATCTGACCGGCACCAAGGCCATCACCCATGCCAAAATTGCCGCCATCATCGCCAGCGCGACGGGCAAGGACATTGCCTTTGCCGATTTGCCGGGTGATGTTTATGAAGGAATTTTACGCAGCCTTGGCCTGCCTGAACATGCCGTCATCGCAGTTGCCGGTCTTTATCTGGCGGCAAAAAATGGTGACTACGCCACGGTCAGCACGGATGCCGCCAGCATCCTTGGTCGCCAACCGCAATCGGTGGATGACTTTTTAAAACACGCCCTGAACAAAGGGTAATTCCCGCATCGAACCAGCCGTTTAAAACCACCACAGGCGAATGCTCCCACCCGGGATCATTCGCCTTTTTTATACTGTCGACCCTACATTGGTTGCTGTCGGGGTGTCGTTTTGGTCTGATGCCGGATCTGTCGGGCGCAAATCGGCCCATTTCAACAGGGCATCAAGTACCGGGCACAGGCGCTGCCCCCAATCGGTCAGGCAATATTCCACCTTGGGCGGCACCTGATGATAAACAATACGTTTTACAATTCCGTCGGCTTCCATCTGGCGCAATTGCTGGATCAGCATCTTTTGCGAAATGCCGTCAATTGCACGCTCCAGCTCCGAGAATCGCTTTACCTGCCCGCCAAAAAGATGAAACAAAATCACCAGCTTCCAGCGTCCCTCAAGCATCTTCAAAATTTCTTCAACACCGGCTGCCGGTGTTTCCGCCCCAAAACCCCATTTCTTACTCACGGGTAAGTACCTTACTTTTTTGTCGGTTCTTGTGCTTTTCCCAGCATAGCGCCAGCTTGCAGGCATCACAACGACCGCGTGGCACCCCCGCGCATCACAGACAAAAAGGCATCCCCATGACAGTCCTTCTTCCCGCTGCCATCGCCGGATTTTTTGACCAATGCACGGCGCGCAACTTTGCCGGTGTTTGCACCTGTTTTAGCCCCGATGCCCATGTTTACGACGAAAAACAAAATATCAACGGCCATGCTGCCATCGAAAAATGGATTACACATGCCATTGGCAGCACCGACGCCGTTCACGTTGTCACCTCGGCCACAGCCCTGCCCGATACCCCCGCCGCAAACCGGCAATCCCTTGCCGATATCACCGATGGGCAGCTTCGCGTCACCGCCGATGTATCAGGTAATTTCAAAGGCTCGCCTGTCAATCTGACCTATCTGTTCACATTGCACGCCGGTAAAATTACAGCACTGGAAATTGGCTGATGCATAACATTCATTATCAAATCGACCCGACAGAATTTACCGGCAAACGGGTTCTGGTAACCGGCGGGACCAAAGGCATGGGACACGCCATGTTGCACCGCCTGCATAATGCCGGGGCAACTGTTGCCTGCACGGCCCGAAGCGCGCCCGAAAATCACCCGGGCCTGTTTATCAGCGCCGATGTTTCAACCGTTTCAGGCACCCGGGAAGTAATTGATACCATTATCGCGCAATGGGGCGGGCTGGATATTTTGATCAATAATGTCGGTGGCTCATCCGCACCTGGTGGCGGGGCACTTGGCCTGTCCGACGATGATTGGGAAAACACATTTAACACCAACCTGATGGCTGCCGTGCGCCTGGATCGCGGTTTTTTACCCGGCATGATTGCGCGCAAAAACGGTGTTATCCTGCATATATCCTCTATCCAGCGACGTTTACCTTTGTTTGAAGCCACACTGGCCTATGCCGCTGCCAAAGCCGCCCTTAGTACCTATAGCAAGGGGCTGGCGAAGGAAATGGGGCCCAAAGGCATTCGCATCAACACCCTGTCACCCGGCTTTATTGAAACCACCGCGGCCAGCGCCCTGATCGAACGGCTTGCCGGGCAACAAGGTAGCACCATTGATGCTGCCCGCAATGGCCTGATGCAGTCACTGGGCGGCATTCCCATTGGTCGCCCCGGCCGCCCCGATGAAGTTGCCGAACTTGCCGCATTTCTGGTGTCAGACCGGGCAATGTCAGTTCACGGCGCGGAATACACAATTGATGGCGGAACCGTGCCAACTGTTTAAATAGCGGGGCAATACAAGGCCCCTTCACCGAACGTTAGCCAGGCGCAACACGCCCAATGTGGCACATGGCACGTATGGCAATCACACCTGCCGCCCTTGTAAAACACCCAAATAACAAAACCCCGCCATTCAATTGTGAATTGGCGGGGTTTTAAATGTTTGCGCGCACACCGAACCGGCTCAGACGTCGGCGTCGACACCAATTTCCGCAACGGCTTCTGTTTTGGCATCCTGCCTGGGGGGCGTATCAGATGCCGTTTCAAGTTCAACCAGGGCAACTTCACCGTTTTCAAGCTTCAAGGCAATCTGCCCATGCTTCAGACGAAGGGCGTATTGGCCAAAAAGTTCGCGGCGCCAACCATGCAAGGCGGCAACATCGGCGTTATCGTCCGCAGCAATGTTTTGTAAATCATCGCTTGATGCGACCAAACGCTGCGCCACACCTTTTTCTTCACTGCACAGCTTTAACAATACCTTGAGCAATTCCACCGTCGGGCCAATACCGGCGGGCAATTCAGTACGAACCTTGGGCACGGGCCAGCTTTCCTGCGGCTCGGCAAGGGCGGCCTTTATCGCATCGATAATTGCCTGCCCCTGTTTGCTGGCACCAAAATTGCGGCCAACACCCCGGGTTTTATCAAGATCATTTTCGTTTTGCGGCTGACGGGCTGCAATATCAAGCAAGGTATCGTCGCGCAAAACCCGGTTACGCGGCAGGTTTTTGCGTTGGGCTTCGGTTTCGCGCCATTCGCCCAATGCCCTGGCAACTGCCAGAAATTTCGGGCTGTTGGACCGGGTTTTTAGCCGCAGCCATGCCTGTGCCGGGTCGATGGTATAAATGCCAGGGTCGGTCAGGCGTTCCATTTCTTCAAACAGCCACGGTGCGCGGTCATTGGCCGCCAGACGTTCGTGGAAGTTTTCATAAATGGTGCGCAAATGCGTCACATCCGAAATCGCATAGCTAAGCTGCTTTGACGATAACGGGCGGCGCGACCAATCGGTAAAACGCATCGACTTATCGATGTTTTTACGAGCAACCTTGTTCACCAGCGTTTCATAACCAACCTGGTCCCCATAGCCCAAAACCATGGCGGCAACCTGGGTATCAAACACCGGGTGCGGCACCTTGCCGTTTAGATGAACAAATATTTCAATATCCTGCCGGGCCGCGTGAAAAACCTTGATCACGCTTTCATCCTGCATCAGATCAAACAGGGGCGTTAAATCAATGCCATCGGCCAGCGGGTCAATCGCGGCACCGGTATCGGTAAATTCGGGGCTGCATACCTGAACCAGGCACAGTTGCGGCCAATAGGTCGAATCCCGCATAAATTCGGTATCGACCGTAACATAATCAAATTGCCGCAGCCTGTCGCACAGCACGCGAAGGTCTTCTGTTTTTGTAATCGTTTCCATGAACCCTGCTATAACATTGCCCGGCAAAGTTCGCCAGTGGCTTGCCCGTTATCATACGGAAAATGGTCAATGGACCTAGATAATTTCATCTTCATCAAGCAGCGGATCAGACTGAAGATGGGTTTCAATGGCATCAAGCCGTTCCTGCAATTCCGCCGGACGCTTGATCGATGCCACATGAAACAGCGCATCACCCTGATTAACAATCGGCAAATTGGTCCGCCCGATGATCAGGCCATCCTGCCGGGCCAGCACCTCGGTGTCAGTCTGGCCAAACGGGTCAGACACTGCGGCAACAACATCGCCTGCGCGCACAAAATCACCCGCCAGCTTAAACGTTCGCAACAACCCGCCAACCGGGGCGCGCAACCATTGGCTGCCCGATGATTTAAACGATGGCAAACGCGGCGCACGCACCGACCGTGCGGCCACCATGCCCAATTCACGCATCACACGTAAAACACCCGAAACCCCGGCCCGAATGGCCATTTCGTCAAAACGAAGCCCCTCGCCCGCTTCATAAAGCAGGATCGGCACGCCAATATCCTTGCCCGCCTGGCGCAAGGACCCTTCGCGCAAGGGTGATGTCAGGATAATCGGCGCACCAAACGATTCGGCATAGGACATGATATGATCATCGCCTTCATTCACCCGCACCTGGGGCAAATTCACGCGGTTCGCGGCAGCGGTGTGCAAATCAATCCCGAAATCGGACCGTTGGACAACTTCTTTCAAGAACAGATGGGCAAGCTGCCCGGCAAGCGAGCCATGGGCACTGCCCGGAAAGCAACGATTAAGATCGCGCCGGTCAGGCAGGTAACGGGTGTGATTTAAAAACCCAAATGCATTTACCACCGGCACCGCCAGCAATGTGCCGCGCAAATGGCGCAATACCGGCGATTTTAAAACCCGGCGAATAACCTCAACACCGACAATTTCGTCGCCATGCACAGCTGCACTGACAAAAAGGGTCGGCCCCGGTCGTTTGCCATGCACGACATTTACCGTCAAATTAACCGGGGTATGGTTCGATAAAAGTGAAATTGGAATATCAACAAGCTGACGGGTGCCGGGTGCGACTTTTTTGTTTCCAAGTTCAAAGTCGGAATTTTTCCGGCGCTGCTGCGCCACCGTTTCGTCGTATTCCAGCAACTTGTTATCCTTTGCCTTTTGTCTTTACCTTACCGGGCCGATAGTCGCGCTCCATGAATTCAATAATCATGGCGGCAATATCTTTTCCGGTTGCCCCTTCGATGCCTTCCAGCCCCGGCGAGGAATTTACTTCCATCACAACCGGCCCGTGGTTGGAACGCAAAATGTCCACACCGCACACATTAAGCCCCATTGCCTTGGCGGCTTCAACGGCTGTTGCACGTTCCTGCGGGGTAATACGTATGGACTTGGCCGATCCCCCCCGATGGATGTTGGATCGGAAATCACCCGGTGCGCCGGTTCGTTCCATGCTGGCAACCACTTTGCCGCCAACAACAAAACAGCGAATATCGGAATTACCCGCTTCCTTGATGAATTCCTGCACCATGATGTCAACATTGGCGCCGCGAAAGGCCTCGATCACGGATTTGGCCGACTTTTCGGTTTCACCCAAAACCACTCCAATGCCCTGGGTCCCTTCAAGCAACTTGATCACCACAGGCGCTCCGCCGACAATCGACAAAACCTCGTCCGTTTTGCGCGGGTCGTGGGCAAAGGCGGTAACCGGCAGGCCAATGCCCCGGCGCGCCAGAATTTGCAACGAACGCAATTTATCGCGCGACCGGCCAATGGCGACCGATTCATTGAGCGGATAAACGCCCATCATTTCAAACTGGCGCAACACCGCCAGACCAAAAAACGTCACCGACACACCAATACGCGGAATAACCGCGTCATAACCGCTCAGCTTTTCACCGCCATAATAAATTTCCGGTTTCATCGACGTGATGTTCATCGTCACCCGCAGGGTGTTGATCACATCAATCTGGTGGCCGCGTGCCTCGGCGGCCTCCACCAGCCGCTTGTGGGAGTACAGATTGGCGTTGCGTGCAAGCATCGCGATTTTCATAAAATGGACTCCCGTTAAAGCAAAACTATGTGGAACGCCAACAACACCGCAACACAGGCGAGCGTTATTCACCGACCGATTGTTCGGCCATATAAACGTGTTCCGGCTTTCCCGCCAGATAAGATTTTGCCGGTTGAACCAAAAATCTTCCGGCCTTGATCGCTGTGCGCCCCAGCAACATCGGAAAACCCATTAACGACCGGTTCGCCAGCGATATTTCCACCTTCACCCGATGGTGACCAACCGCAACATGGGTGGCAACAATATAGCGTTCATCCTGTTTGCCGTTGGAACTGCGAATGTGGCGAATAGCCAATAAAGGCGCCTGGCAGTTTACCCGACCATGCCCGTCACCGCGGTAATGGGGCAAGACAAATTTGACGAATTTTTTATGATCAATTTCAACAACTTCGATATGGGTCGCATGGATTGATGATGTCCGCGCCCCGGTATCAACCTTTGCCTTGATCAGGGGCACGCCAAAATCTGGCAACCCGATCCATTCCCGCCACCCTAACACATGACCACCCGCCACCAGGGCATCGGTTTGCGATTTAAGGGATTTTTTCACGACATTGCGTTTTTCGATCACACAACTGTTCCTGCCTGTTATTGGAATACCCTGTATAGCGCCAACAGTTTCAGCTACCTATTGCAAAACACAGAGTTTCTCCACTTTGGCATGGCAACCACGTAATACAAGGACGCGCTGTTTCGTCCCCATCCCTTGGTGACTGGTAAACGCCTGCGACACCACACGGTTCCAACAATGGATTATGCAGTTGTGCTTTTGCCCCCGGGCGACCATTGGCCGGCTATGGGTTATCTTCCATCACGGCACGCACCAGTGGCAGGGTAACGGCGCGCTTTTCGGCAAGGGCGCGGCGGTCAATTGCCGCGACAAGCTGGGTTAGGGCCGCAAAGGAACGCTCAATACGCGGCACGATATAGGCGACAATTTGCGGGGCCGGTGCAATCTGACGATCTGCAAACAGCTTTATCAGCAATCCCACCAGCAAATCATCATCGGGCGGGGATATTTCACACACCAGCGCCGCCCCCAGGCGGGAGCGCAAATCGGCCAGTTTTACATTCCAGCGCGAGGGCGGCTGTTGTGCTGTCAGCAACAAGTGCCCGTTGCGTTCTTTCAACATATTATACAGATGAAAACACACCGTTTCATCCAGGGCCATATCGGCATCTTCAATGACAAGCCCGGTATCTTCGCCCAGCAATTTATCAGGGTTAGCGCCGATCAGGTCCGCCCCGGCGACACTTGATGCCCCGGACAGCGCCCGCCACACCTCGGCCAGGTGGCTTTTCCCGGACCCGGCCGGGCCATACAAACACAGGGCCGGTACCGGCCAGGCTGGCCAACGGTCAATCCAGGCAACAGCTTCGCGGTTGCAATTGGTCACCATAAAATCCGCCCGTGCCAAGGCCGGGCGCATTTCCAGCGCCAGGGGCAATTGCTGCGGCATTACGGGTTCCATCGTCGGTGCAGTCATTGTTTGTGTTTCAATTTCATCATCCGCGGGGGTCTTCGGTCGTGTCATTTTTGGATGTATCGGGTGCAGATGCAGGCGGCGGCGTCTTGACGTGCGCATTCGTATCCGGCGATGCAGTGCCTTCCTGCCGGGTGGCAATAACGTTTACTTCGCCGTTCCCGTCAACGCCGGTTCCCGCCCCGGCGGCAATCGGATGTGGCGCATGATCATACAGGCGACTATCGAGATATTGCGCCAGGCCATATCGCACCAGCACACCAATCGCGGCAGCAACCGGCACCGCCAGCATCACCCCTAGCAACCCGAACACCGCGCCACCAGCCAACAGGGCAAACATCACCCAAACGGCATGCAGGCCAACTTTATCGCCAACCAGTTTCGGTGTCAGGAAGTTGCCTTCCATTAACTGGCCCAGCAAAAACACACCAACGACAAACACCACATCCAGCCCAAGGCCAAACTGGGCAATCGCCACCCCCAGCCCCACGGCAAAGCCAACCAGCATGCCAAAATAAGGGACAAACGACAAAATACCGGTCATCAGGCCAATCAGAAACCCGAATTCCAACCCTACCAGGGTTAGCCCGACGCCATAAAACAGGCCCAGCAACAAGCAGACCGTGGATTGCCCACGTACAAACCCGGCAAGGGTAAGATCAATATCGCGCGCGCATTGGCGAATATCGCCTGCCAGCCGGCGCGGCAACCAGCTATCAATCTTGGCAACAATTTTGTCCCAGTCGCGCAGCAGATAAAACGAAACCACCGGCGTGATGAAAACCAAACTCAGGAAATTCAACAACGCCAGGCTTCCTGTCAAAAGGTTGCCCAGAATGTTACCGGCCCATTTAATGGCATTGGCCGTTTGCCCCTTGATCGATTCGCCAACGCTATTAAGCGTCTCAGGGGCAATTTTATCGGCGATATGCTGAATATAAGGCCCCGCCTGCGTCCGCAAATCAGAAATATAACCCGGCAGGCGTTCCAGGAAACCGGCAAGCTGACTGCCGATAAGCGGCACGATCAACAGCAACACAAAAACAAGGAATAAAAAGAACAGCGCTGTGATAATCGCCGTTGCCACCGTGCGGCTAAGGCCGCGCGCCTCGAGTTTATCTGCCAGCGGATCAAGAAAATAGGCAATCGCCATTCCCGCGACAAACGGCAATAAAATACCGGAAAATAACCACACCAGAAAAAAGAACGCCCCAAGGGCAAAAAGCCAGAAACGCATCTGATCGCGGATCGTCATGTCAGTTTCCTGTCTTCCCTGCGACGTTCAATGGCAACAGCCACCCCTGTGCCCCCATTTGGCGGCGGCGATAGATATTTGCAGCACCATCATAACACAATGTTGCATCGCAAACAGACGGGCACACGTCCCATGGCCGTGCGCCCGTTAAATTTTCCCGGTCCAACCGGCACAACCGGACTGGTTGATGCTGCCTTATATCATTGCCGCATCAACAACAAAGCCAAATTGCCCCGGCTTAGGGATTGCCCATTAATTTAGCCAGCCGGTCACTGCCCGATGGCTCAACAAACCACAATTGGTCAATTTGCTGCAAATCAAGGTTTTGTTGTGCCAACGCAACACGGAACTGGTCCGGAGTCCCGGCAAATTCAACATCAACCTGCACTTCGCGCCGCGACATCGCCACGACCCGCATCAGTTTAATCACCGGCAGGTTCTCAAGGCGGCTTTCAATACCGGCCCAGTCATCCATGCTGGTAATTGGTACAAACAGCATTAATTCGCCGCTGGCGCTGTAATCAATCATACTGGCCTGCTTCCAGCTGCTTTCCAGCCGGGCACGCACGTCGGCGGCGGCCCGTTGCAGCATCGCCGAAACCGACTCGCCCTCAGCCTGACTTTCATGCACACCAAAAACCTGCGGCGCCCCGCCAGCATCATACCGCGTCACCGACACGTCCACTGCCTGGCCATTGCCACTGCCGCTCATGGTCGCATCCGCAACGGCAACATTGGCCCCGTAACGCTGGCCGATTTTGTCAATTGCCGCCTGGTCACCCCCTTGGGCCTGTTCCACCGAAACCGTACCGATATCGCCCAGATCCCCCACAGCAAGTGTTACAGGCACCAGTCCGCTATTGTTGCTTACCTGGTTCCAGGCATCGCGCCACGGGTTGGGGTCATCCCACAGGTTCGTGTATCCCTGATCAGAATATACCGGCAAAATCAGAACCTTGCGGGCCGTCGTTTCGGCAAAGGGCACATTGCGATTACGCAAGAATGCCCGCACCTGGTCGGCCTTAAAGCGCACCGTCATGTCGGCGATATAGCGCACCGACGAGGTTTTTTCGTTTGAGACGCCAAAATCACGCACCATATTGGTAATCGTACGTTGATCGGGTGTAGCAACACCTGCCCCACCGTCTGAAACCGTTAACCGGTTGATCAGGCGCGAAAATGCTGCACGCTGCCCGCTTGCCAACGCCACATCACGGGCTTTGGTTGCACTATCGGCGCGTTCATCCACATGAACGCCGCTAACAGTATACAAATCCTGCGCAACAGCAGGCGTTGCCGCCGCTGTAACCAGAACCAGAATTCCGGCGATCATTCCGGCCAGCAGATGAATTGGTTTTAATCGATCCAGCACGTTTGCCTCTTTGCCCGTTTTGTCATGGTTCAGGCCCCTGAAAATGGTTTGCCTGTGCCTTTTACCAGCGCGGCTTTACAAAGACCTTGTTGCATAGGTAACGCATGACGGAAAGAAAAGTCTCCCATGCACAGCAGATCATTGCATTCATCACGGGTTTGAGTATTTTCGGGCCAGCGGAATTTATCAAGTCCGCGTTTATCATCGCTACCATGTTATCACTGCCGGGGTGACGATGATAAACGCGGGCTTATCCGCTTTCCCTTTTAAATTCAGTGAGTGCGAGGATCGCCCATGACCGCCCGCAACGGCCTCACCTATAAGGACTCCGGCGTTGATATTGATGCCGGTAACGCCCTTGTCGATGCAATTAAACCATTGGCCAAGGCCACCAGCCGTTCCGGTGTTTCCGGCGGACTGGGTGGATTCGGCGCACTTTTCGACCTTAAAGCCGCAGGTTACAACGACCCGGTGCTGGTTTCGTGCACCGATGGCGTCGGCACCAAGCTGAAAGTCGCCTTTCTCGCCGACAAGCACGATACCGTTGGTATTGACCTGGTTGCCATGAGCGTGAACGACCTTGTTGTTCAGGGTGCCGAGCCACTGTTGTTCCTGGATTATTTCGCCACCGGCAAACTGGCGGTCGATAAAGCAACCGATGTGGTTGCCGGTATCGCCGAAGGTTGCAAGCAGGCCGGTTGTGCATTGATCGGTGGCGAAACCGCCGAAATGCCGGGCATGTATGCCGATGGCGAATATGATCTGGCCGGTTTTGCCGTGGGTGCGGCTGAACGCGGCGACCTGCTTGATGGCAGCAACGTTGCCGAAGGCGATGTTATTTTGGGCCTGGCATCCAGTGGTGTGCATTCCAACGGTTATTCGCTGGTCCGCAAGGTTGTTGAAAAAGCAGGCCTTGCCTATGACGATGACGCCCCGTTTGCACCGGGCACAAAGGTTGGCGAAGCCTTGCTTGAACCGACCAGAATTTACGTCAAAAGCTGCCTTGCCGCCCATAAGGCCGGTTATGTAAAGGCCTTTGCCCATATTACCGGCGGCGGCCTGACCGAAAATGTCCCGCGTGTTCTGCCCGAAAATGCGACCGCCGTTTTCGATGCCGATTGCTGGGATTTCCTGCCGATTTTCAAGTGGCTGGCCAAAGAAGGCGGCATTCCGTCAGTTGAAATGGCCCGCACCTTTAACTGCGGCATCGGCATGTGCGTTGTCGTTCCGGCAGACAAAGCCGACGAAGCCGAGGCCCTTTTTCGCGAACATGGCGAAACCATCAGCCAGATTGGCACCATCGGCCCGCGCGCAGGCGATGGCCCCCAGGTGATCATTAAAAACATGGGCCGGGCATGGGAAAAGTAAACCGGCTGAAACTGGCGGTTCTGGTTTCGGGCAGCGGCAGCAATTTGCAGGCTATCATTGATGCCTGCAATAGCGCCGATTATCCGGCGGAAATTGTGCTGGTTTTTTCCAACCAGCCCGATGCCAAAGGGTTGGACCGTGCCCGTAACGCCGGGATCGAGGCCAAAAGCCTGGCCCATAAGGGTTATCCCGGCGGACGCGAGGCCTATGACCATGCGGTAAGCGAACTGATTGCGCAAAGCGGGGCGGACCTTGTGGTGCTGGCCGGGTATTTGCGCCTGGTCAGCGAAAGTTTCGTTAAACGCTGGGAAGGACGGCTGATCAATATTCATCCGTCCCTGCTGCCATCGTTTAAGGGCCTTCATGCCCACGAACAAACCATTGCCGCCGGGGTTAAATATTCCGGCTGCACGGTGCATTTTGTCGTGCCCGAAATGGATGCCGGGCCGATTATTGCCCAAGCCGTTGTCCCGGTATTGGCCGATGACGACGCCCACAGCCTTGGCCAGCGCATTTTGCGCCAGGAACACCGGATTTACCCGCAAGTGATCCGCTGGGTTGCGGAAAACCGGGTGGTTGTTGGCGATGATGGCCGGGTTACCGTTCGCGATTCGCACAGCCCGGATTTTGCCCAAATCAACCCGGTCACCCGACAGGGATGAAAGCACCGCTGGCGTCAATGGTGGTGCCAGCTTTGATTTATGTCTGCTACCGAACCCAATTCAACCATCGCGTTTTACGCAAATGGTTGAATTGGGCGATAAAAACCCGTCTTGCACGCGATGCAGCAGCCGTTTATAACAAGAAAGACTCCAGAACAATCTGCCACCGAATTTTAGTTGGGGGTTTTTCGGTTTCGCCATGATGCATGAATTACATTATGGCAGTTTGGTGCCACATTGTTCTGGCCGTGCCCTTTTATAAAATGGAGGCCCCTGTGCAGGGAAACGATTACGAACTGACCAACACCCACAAAGACATCTATGCCGGTTATACCCGCTTTGTAAAATATTCGACCGGCAGCGTCATTGCTCTTGTGGTTTTGATGGCACTTTTTTTACTGTAATTTCAGTCAATTAATCATATTGGCTTTTTGTGCTGTGCTTCACGCACGCCTGAAACTAATTCAAACCGCCCATATTATCGGGCGGTTTTTTTATGTCCGAAATCACCAGCTTTCGTCAGGCAACAAGGCCCGGGAAACATCATTTCTCATGCCGGAAAACTTCAATATTTGCATTAAATCCAAAGATTTTCTCGCCATTAAATAGTTACATTCCCGGCACAAATTCACCCCGCTGGTGTTGCTTAATAAAACCATCAAAAACCGGTTACATCCAAAGTAACCAACTGCGACACCATTCTTTACGGAGGATGACATGCAAGGTAGCGGATACGACCCTAATCTGGTTCAGGAACACGAAAAGACCTGGCACAACTTTGTCTGGTTTCTTTTTACCAACGTGCTGGCGGCAGCAGCAACGTTACTGCTTCTGATGATTTTTTTCCTGTAGCCGGAAACACCCCGGGAAATATACATGATATATCGATTACAGGTTCGGGCGGGTGCCCCTTACCACCCGCCCGAACCTGTTTTTAAGCATCCACAGATCTGAAATATCGGGATCAAAAGCACATTTGCGGCAAATATTTTGCGATAAAAATATATTTCAAAGCCTGTTTATGCCCTTAAATGGTGCAATTGAAAATTTCGGTCATTGAACAGCGGGCCGGCCCCCCAATGTATAGAAACACATTCGCATTCGGGGACCGTCACAATGCCATTCAACAAAAATATCAGCCAGCGCCTGTTGTTTGCCTTTATTATTATGGCGGTCATCACCGCAGTTACCGGCAGCGCCGGGGTAATTTTCACCCTTGGCATGGGCAAGGAAGCCGACAAGGTGGCGGTCGAACTGGCACCGCTTGGTGATGCGGCAATGGAAATCAAGCTGACGGCAACCCGTGCCCACCTTGTTTTCGAAGAAATAATGTCAGGCGACGGCAGCGAGGATATCCAGGAAGTATGGGACCTGCTGGCGGAATGTGCATGGTATGTCGATGCCATCATTTCGGGCGGACAAAATGACGAAGGCACCTTTGTCGCCAGCCAAAACGCCGGTGTGCAAAACAAGATGATCGAAGTAAAATCATCTGTTGCCGAATTTACCGCCAGTGCCCATCAACGATACGATGCCAAACAGCAACAGGGTAACAGCACCAATCTTACCGCTGGCAGCAGTGCCGATGAAAAATTCGATACTTCGTTTGACCATTTCATTGAACTGGCCGACGAAGCCGAAGAATTGATCCATGATGACATGGATGCCGGGGTCGAGAATTTGCACGACCGTGTTCAAATATCTGTCCTGACGATGATTGTGATTACCATAGCCGGCTTTGTGGTTGCTGCCCTGTTTTCGATCCATGCGCGCAAAAACATTTCCCGGCGGATTGATCAATTATCAAGCGACATGAAAACCCTGGCGGCGGGGAACGCAAACACCCCCATCCCCTACACCGATGACATTGACGAAATTGGCGACATGGCCCGGTCTGTTCAGGTTTTTCAACGCAACATGGAACACACAGAACAACTGTCGCAGGAAAAAACCAAAAACCAGGAACAGCTTAATCGCGCCAATGAAAAACGTAACGATGCCATCAGCCAGTTCGATCGCGAAATTGCCACCGTGGTTTCCAGTGTTTCAGCCGCCGCCAGCAAAATAGACCAGACATCCGGCGCGCTGACCCAAAATGGCAAGGCAAACATGGCAATGGCCGAAGAGGTCAATCATGCATCGTCAAATGCCAATGGCAGCGTTGAAACCGTTGCCGCCGCCGCCGAGGAACTGACCCATTCCATTCGCGACATTACCCAGCAGGCCAATACATCATCCGAAATTGCCCGACAGGCTGTGTCACAGGCAGATCACACCAACCAGCTGGTTGCCGGGCTGGCCAATTCGGCTGCACATATTGGCGAGGTTCTGGGCCTAATTTCCGATATCGCCAATCAAACCAACCTATTGGCGCTAAACGCCACCATCGAGGCCGCCCGGGCGGGCGATGCGGGCAAGGGATTTGCCGTTGTTGCATCCGAGGTGAAAAACCTGGCCACCCAAACCGCCCGCGCAACCGAGGAAATCAGCAAACAGATTGGCGATATTCAAACGGCCACGCGGGAATCCGTTACCGCGATCGAGGAAATTTCGCGGATCATTTCCAACATGGACGATATTTCGTCCTCTATCGCCACCGCCATGAGCCAGCAGGCCGATGCCACCCGCGACATTGCCCAAAATGTGCAAAACGCATCTGATGGCACTTATCAGGCCGCACAAAAGGCCGGCACAATCAAAACTGCGGTTTCCGAAAGCCAGCTTACCGCAAGCGAACTCGCAGCCGCCGCACATCAACTAACCGCCAGCGCTCAGTCGCTACGGGCATCGGTCGACGGTTTCTTTGGCAAGGTTCGTAATTAACGCCCACAGGCTCGATCCCGCTGCTCCGGTCGGTTAACGCACCTGCCACCATCCCCTGGCACATAATCAGCAGGGCACCAGGTACAGACCGTAATGACGACAGACAACAAAAAACGCCCCGTACACAAGGTACG
>NZ_JFJZ01000033.1 GCF_002115825.1 Thalassospira sp. MCCC 1A01428
TCCTGGGATCAAACTATTTTCACTATGTCGCGATCCCTGCGGCAGTTACAGCGAGTATTCAGCCGATACCGACTACATTTCGGTAAACCATGACTGGCAAGGGGGGATTACCCGCCAGAGGATTCACTTTATCTGCGGGGACCGGACATTCCTGCCGATTTTGTCTACAACCACGAGGTTGATATCTGATACACGTTCAGGAAGATTGCCAATATAACGGGATTTGTCACCAGAGCATCATGGTCATTATGCCGTGATGCTTTTTCTTTGCCAAATCTGTTCGGCCATTGTCGGGAAATCGTTTGGGTTAACGGCAATCGGGCTGTTTTTTTCATTGTTGCGTAAAGACGGTAGAAGGGCGCTGTAAGGGTGAGGAGAGGCCTTTGAGGTGTTGCCTTGTCTTGGGCTGCTGGCAAGGTTATCGGTTAACTGAGCATCAAAAAAGGCTGCCGTGGGGGCAGCCTTTTTTAAGGTAGCACTTTGACGAAAAGATCAGGCCGCCTGGTCGGCAAGGGCGCGGGCCATTTGGCTTAACGCTTCCTGATGTTTTTCATGTTTGATGCTGGCAAAGTTACGCGCCAGTTCAAGGCACATGCGCTGACGCGCATTAAGCTCGGTTTCCTGGTTGCCGTTCAGCCCTTCGTAGAAGTAGCTGACAGGAACACCAAGAACCTGGGAGATTTCATAAAGACGACCAGCAGAAATGCGGTTAATGCCGCGTTCGTATTTATGAGCCTGCTGGTAGGTAACACCAATCAGGTCTGCCATCTGCTGCTGGCTAAAGCCCAGCATGATACGGCGTTCGCGAATGCGCTGGCCGACATAGCGATCTGTGTCGGTTGCACGATTGGCACGTTTGGGTTCTTCGTTGGGGGAAATTGCATTCATTGCATTGTTATCCGTTATCAACCGCCAGTTATAAGGGTTCCCACCCCGGTCGTCGTTTGGCGTCGTAAATGCACCGTCCAGCCATATCTGTTGGTCGTGATTTATAGAGGGATAAGATGTGGCTGGCATCTGACTGGGAGTCAGATATCGTTCTCAACGAACCGAAGGAAGCTAGGTATATAGGTCAATTGGTCGGTCTTTGTCTAGTGCGCAGGGCGAAAAAAAGACAGAGGCTTCTGACCCATAGGGTGTGAAAAATGCTGCATAGCTGACATGCATCTTTTGAATGATCGCAGGTTGCACAGGGTTTTCGGCGGGTAGTAATTGCCCCAGAAGTTGTGCCAGAAAAGCCGTGCTGCCCCCCGGAAAATGGTAGTCTAACCAAGGGCCTCCGCCCTGATTTATCGCCAGATTTGCATGTGGCGGTGCAGCATATTCAACCCGTATCCCACGCGTACTGCTTGCGCCGGTATTGCTGGTTACCGGGGGGCGAATGGCAGTTGCTAGTGGGGCAAGAACGGTCATTTAGCCAGTATATCCTGCGGGTTCAGATCACAATTTTTTGAAGCCTTTGGGTTGGGTTGCTGCCTGTCGGCGGTATTGCAGACGGAGTCTTTCGCGATATTGCGGTGCGACGCGGGTAAAATTCTCCGGTTTGTCGGGTTTTCGAAGGCCTTTTTTAATCACACACGGTAAAATTTGCCGGTCGAATCGCCGCTTTGGGGCAATTCGGCCAACGATCAAAAATCGATGCAGGAATGATGCCGAAACCAATCGCCGTGGTTGTAAAATGACGACAATAAAAAAACGGGGCACAGTGGCCCCGTTGATCTGGATTGTCTGTTCGATGCTGGCCGATAACCCGGCAACATGCCGCGTGATCGTTATTTAGCCAAATGGATCAACGACACGAGGGTGCGGCAATTGCCACCGCGCGGCCAAAGCCGCAGGCAGGGTTATTTTTTGGTTTTGTTTTCAACCAGATTGTTAAGCTGCGCCTGCATGGCCTCTAGCTGGGATTTCAGATCGTCAAGCGAGGCATCCCTTGCGGCTGGGGCCGGTGTGGGCCGGGGGGTGTTGCTGGGCGCGGTGCCGTTATTCTGGGCGCGTTCCTGTTCCTTGGCCAGAAACGGTGAAAACATTTTCATCGTCTGTTCAAACAGGGCCATGTTTTGTTTGTTCATTTCTTCGAACTGGCCGAACGGAAACATGCCATGCATGGTGCCCTGCATATAATCGCGCATTTGTTCCTGATTATGGGCAAAAGACCGCATCGATTGTTCGAGGTAACTGGGAATAAGCCCCTGCAGGCTATCGCCATAAAAACCGATCAACTGACGCAGGAAGCTGATGGGCAGCAGGTTCTGGCCTTTGTTTTCTTCCTCGACAATAATCTGGGTCAGGACGGGGCGGGTAATGTCATCGCCGGTTTTGGCATCGTAAACGACAAAATCGGTGTTTTCCTTGACCATCTGTGAAAGGTGGTCAAGCGTGACATAGGAACTGGTTGCGGTGTTATACAGGCGCCGATTGGCGTATTTCTTGATAACGACGCGATCCGGATCATTGGTGTTTTTGCTGGTCATGGCGTTGTTCCCTGCTTCCCCGACGTGCGGTTTGTAAACCAACTTTTTGTCGTGTGGTTATGTGCGTGCGCACAAATATTCCTTGTGGCGCAGCATTATGGCCTGCTGCAATTGCTAATGCCAGCGACAAGAGTGCCGCTTAATTGCAAATGTGTCCAGCATTCAACGCCGCGTGCGGCGCGAAATAGTATGTGTTTTTACATTGTTGCCGCGCAATAAGGGATTTGGTTTTACCAAAATCGGGTTCAGCCTATAGTAAGGGTGGGTATGATGATGAATGCCAGCCGTACAAATTTGGGGGCACGGATACAACCATGACGGAACAGACAGGAAAAAATGCGAGTTCGTCCCGGCGTGGTAAAAAAGCTGCGCCCCAAAAGAAGGGTGGCAAGGCTGCCAGGGCGGCAAAAGCAACAAAAGCCCGAAAAGCCAAAGCCGAGGTTTCAAGCAACCCGTCAGTTGCCGGAGCAGCGCAAAACAGTCACCAGACGGAAACGGATGTTACGCCAGATAACACCGGATCAGATGGCGATGGTGCGAATGGTATTGGGGCCGATGGTCGCGGGCGGCAGTCAGATTCCGATGATGTTGCCGACCCGGATGTTCTTGCCATTCGGTTTTTAGAGCTTTGGCGGGCGCAGGTTGCCGCCACAGCCGGTGGCAGCGATGCGGCCAGTGCGATTGGGCGTTTATATGCCGGGTTGGGGGCCGATACATCCCGATTGGCCGACGGATTTGAAGCATGGGGGCGTCTGATTGGACAATTGGCCACCGGCCAGCCCCCGGTCCAAAATCCTTTTTCTGCCGGGGCGGCTAATGCCGCCGGGGGGATGAAAGGCACTGGGCCAAATACGGCACAGGGGGGCGGTATGGCCCCGCCCGGCGGATCATCCGGGGCAAATATTTGGCAGGCGGCACCGCCGGATATGGCGGGCCTAACAGCCCTGTTTGACCCGGTTACAGCGATGAGAAATTTTACAGCACCCTTTAATCCGGGCATGGCCAGGGCCCCCGGTAGCACGCCGGGGGCAAAGCCGCAGAACGAGACATTGCATCCACCTACCGGGCCGGATGGTGGCAGGGCACCAGATGATGCAACACAGTACAACACGACCGGAAAAACAGAAACTGCGACGTCACAGACAGTCGGGAAAACGGCAAATGTGACACAGGACGGGGAAGAAAATGGGCAAGGACAACCAAAACCGGCAACCGGACAATCCGCGTCGGGCCGGGCCACGGCCACTGGCGATGCATCTGGCAGTCGAGATGACGAGCTGGCTGAGCTCGCGCGCCGCCTTGCCGCTCTTTCGGAAACAATTAATGCCCTGGAAGCCGGACTTGATGATGGCAGCCGAGAGCCTGCGTCAGGAGATGGCCCACCACAGCAATGATGTGATGGGCCAGGCGATTGACCGCGCGGCCTTTGCCCAACATTCGGCCCTGCATGATGGTATTCGCCGCTACCAGGCCCACCCTTATCAACGCGGGGCGGATGATGTACCTGTGATTTGGCAGGAAGGGGCGACACGTATCCTTGATTACGGGACGATTACTGCACCAGACGGGGAGGGGACAAAGCAGGGTCAGGGGCAACCCCGCGCTGATAAAGGGGCTGTTTTGCTGGTGCCATCGCTGGTGAACCGGGGATATATTCTTGATTTGAATAAAAAACGCAGTTTTGCAAGGTTTTTAGCCCATCAGGGCTATCGTCCGCTGTTGCTGGATTGGGGATATCCGGGACCGGCAGAACGTGATTTTGGTCTGGATGATTTTATTGCCGGGCGGCTGGTGATGGCGTTGCAGGATATGGCCGAACAAACCGGTGGCCCTTTGCCTGTGGTCGGATATTGCATGGGCGGGGTTTTGGCGATGGCGGCGTGCCTTTTGGAACCAGCCCTGGTATCGCGGTTGATTTTGCTGGCAACCCCGTGGGATTTTATGGCGGCAGGCCCGACACAGGCACGTATTGCTGCGGCCTTTGCACCGACCTTGCCGCATATGTTGTCGGTTCATGATGAATTGCCGGTCGATGTGCTGCAAACCCTGTTTTCCAGTCTCGACCCGTTTATGATTGGTGAAAAATTTCGCCGGTTTGCTGCGATGGACCCGTCATCCAGTCGTGCCGAAGATTTTGTTGCACTGGAAGACTGGTTAAATGACGGGGTTCCCCTGACCCGGACAGTGGCAATTGATTGCCTGATTGGCTGGTATGTTGAAAACCGTCCGGCGTGCGGCCAGTGGGCAATTGACGGTGTTAAAATTGACCCGGCCGGCATTGCCTGCCCAACCCTGGTTGTGATCCCCGAAAATGACCGGATTGTTCCCCCCGAAAGTGCTCTTGCATTATTCGACGGGCTTGCCCCGTCCCTTCGCACGGCACATCGGCCATCAGCCGGGCATATTGGCATGATGGTCGGGTCACGGGCGCAAAGCTCTACCTGGCAGCCAGCCCTGGACTGGCTGGAAATGACAGGGCAGGGTTGAGCTGATTGGTTTAATTTAATCCGCCCCAAAAGAGGAGGCCGTGCAACATTAAAATCAGGCGGCCCCCGGGGCGGCTAAGGGCTGATCCGGCTTTTATCCGATGGTGGTTATTGCCCGCCTTGTGTTTGTGGTCTGGCCGGAGGTGCCGGGACTGTTTGCCAGCGCCGGGTCAGCCATGCCAGCAGCATCATAATGATCAGGGTCAGTATCACCCGGCCAGCCAGCACCACCCAGATGTCGGCACCAAGGGCAAGCATGATGACGGTATCCTCGATCAGGGAATGGGACAGGGACAGCCACGACAGCGACAGAAACAGGGTGCGCGGGGCGAAGTTTTTTGATTTGGCCTCGTCAATAATCAATGCCCCGCCATAGGTTAGGCCCAGCAAAATGCCAATAGTCGTAACCGGGGCCGCGTCGCGGGACAGGCCCGAAACCCGCAAAACAGGCAGTAGGGCTTTGGTAAAATGGTCGGTAATGCCGGTTTTTTGCAAGACATCAAGCAACACCAGCAAACCGGTAATAATGGCAAAGCTGGCGATCAGGGAATAAAGCGTGTTTTGCGCCCAGGTCAGCCAGCCAGCCCAACCGGTTTGCGCAACGGTGTGCGCGGCCTGCCCCGCCATCCATGACAAATCAACAGGTTCGGAAAGATACCCGGTGTGGCGGCTGATCCACGTGATGAAGGCAGCATAAAAAAGGGCTGTAAAAATGCGCAAGGCCGCAGTCGCCCAGAAACTTGCCCCGGCTTTTTTAACAATCGCCTGTTCGACCGGAATGCCGTGGGCAAACAGCATCATGGCGCACAGCGCACTAAGCTGGGCCGCTGTCATGTCAAGATGCAGCGCCAGTCCGGCAATCACCGCAACTGCCCCGTAAATATTGATTAACAGGCAACTGGCCCAGATCAGACCGGCTTCGGGGGGCATTCCGATCAGCGACATGACCGGCGTTAAAACCGTTGATGCCATATCGACCACACCAATCTGGTCGGCAATGCGCACGAGCAGCATGATGGGCAACATCACCTTGGCCAGGGTGATGAAAAGACGACGACTGCGCACAAATAGCGAAACCAGATAGGGCTGCATAAACCGACCTTGCCAGTTAATGTGATTTTTAAATGTCGATTGGATGCCCATTCGGGATGCCTAAACGACACTGAATGATTGTTTCGGTTGCCACTTTACCGGGAAACGGCAATGCTGGTCGGCGTTTTTGGGCGAATGCGCGCGCTATTAAAGCGTATTTACGTAATGTTGCGCTGATTAATTGTGTATCTGTCATCGTGATGGTGAAAGTGAGGGGTGGTGGAGCTGGACCAGATCGATACCCGTATTTTGCGGCAATTGCAGATGGATGCCGATATTGCCACCAATCGACTGGCCGATATGGTGGGGCTATCGCCATCGGCCTGTTTGCGCCGGGTAACAAAGCTGCGTCGCGAGGGTGTTATTGCGCGCACGGTCGCGGTGCTGGACCCTGCCCTTGTCGGGCGGCCGTTAACGGCGGTGATTACGCTGGAATTTGCCTTGCACGGTACGCGCCACCGGCAGGATTTTATTGACAAGGTGCGCAAGCTCTCGGCGGTGCGACAGTGTTTTATGGTAACCGGTGAGGTGTCTTGTGTGCTGACATTGCATATGCGCGATATGGACGAATACCTGGCCCTGACCGACGAGTTGTTTAATTCTGATCCGAATGTCGAATGGTTTCGGACCTATATTTCTGTTCAAACGGTAAAGGACGATCCAGGTGTGGCGCTTTGAGCATTTGGTGCTTACGTCATTGAGGCTGCCTGTGTTGAAAAACAGTGCAAAAGCGTTGCAACCTGTACGAAAGAGTCATCGATCAATGCTTGGCTTTTCGTTGCAGCGCGATAAGATCAAATCTGGTTCGGTCGATTGAGCGAACGGGCCGGGAGTAAACGCAAAACAAAAGTTTCGGAGGGTTTCATGACCGAGGTCGTAATTGTTGGTGCCGCACGGACACCAATCGGTGCGTTTAATGGCACGCTGTCTGGCACACCGGCCCATGCGCTGGGAACCATCGCGATCAAGGCGGCCCTGGAGCGCGCCGGTGTTGAAGCCGATGCGGTGGACGAAGTTATTTTAGGTCAGGTTCTGACCGCAGGCGAAGGCCAGAACCCGGCCCGTCAGGCAGCGCTGGGTGCCGGTGTTTCCGAGGGTGCGACGGCATTTCTGATCAACCAGGTTTGCGGGTCGGGCCTGCGCACGGTGGCACTGGCCGCCCAGCAGATTATGGCCGGGGATGCGACCATCGTTGTTGCTGGCGGGCAGGAAAACATGAGCCTGTCGGGCCATGTGGCACATTTGCGTGATGGCCATAAAATGGGCGATGTGAAATTTATCGACACCATGATCAAGGATGGCCTGTGGTGCGCCTTTAACGGTTATCACATGGGGAATACCGCTGAAAATATTGCGACGAAATGGGATATCAGCCGCGAAGAACAGGACGCCTTTGCTGTGGCATCCCAAAACAAGGCCGAAGCCGCACAGAAATCGGGCCGGTTTAATGACGAAATTGCCCCGGTTGCCATTCAGCATCGCAAGGGCGAGACCATTTTTGATACCGACGAATACCCGCGTCATGGCGCATCGGTTGAAGGCATGGCGAAATTGCGCCCTGCTTTTTCCAAAGACGGCACCGTAACGGCAGGTAATGCATCGGGCATTAATGATGGGGCAGCGGCCCTTGTTCTGATGTCGGCTGAAGAAGCCAGCCGCCGCGGTTTAACCCCGCTTGCCAAAATCAAAAGCTGGGCTACTGCCGGTGTTGATCCGTCGATCATGGGAAGCGGGCCAATTCCGGCATCGCGCAAGGCACTGGAAAAGGCAGGCTGGAGCGTGGATGACCTTGACCTGATCGAAGCCAACGAAGCCTTTGCCGCCCAGGCCATTGCGGTTAATCGCGATATGGGCTGGGATACGGAAAAGGTGAATGTCAATGGTGGTGCCATTGCCATGGGCCATCCGATTGGTGCATCGGGCGCACGCGTTTTTGTGACCTTGCTGCATGAAATGCAAAAACGCGATGCCAAAAAAGGCCTGGCAACCTTGTGCATTGGCGGCGGCATGGGCATTGCCCTGTGCGTTGAACGCTAGTCTTTGATCGGCCCTGATATCGCCAGGCGGTGTGTTTCTGGCGATGTCGGGTGCTGTGCCACAGGGCGCTTTGGTTTAATATTATTCAACTTCTGATATGGATCATGGCGCCCGGATGGCTTTGCGTTTACCCTGTCGTCATCCTTGGTCTGGCGTGAAGGGCAAGTGAAGATGCGGTTCTGGCTAATCAGGGCTGTTGTTAAAAACTGTTTCTAGGGAGGTCTGCAATGACCCAAATTGCACTGGTTACCGGTGGTACGCGCGGTATTGGCAAAGCAATTAGCCTGGCCTTGAAAAATGCGGGTTTTAAAGTCGCTGCGAACTATGCCGGAAATGACGAAGCCGCCCGGAAATTTAGCGAAGAAACCGGAATTGCCACCTTTAAATGGAGTGTGGCCGACCCCGATGCCTGTGCCCAGGGCATTAAACAGGTTGAGTCTGAACTGGGACCGGTTGATGTGCTGGTTAACAATGCCGGTATTACCCGGGATGGTTTTATGCACAAAATGTCCGTTGCAGGCTGGCAGGACGTCATTGAAACCAACCTTGGTTCGCTGTTTTACATGACCCAGCCGGTGCTGGAAGGTATGCGGTCCCGCGGATATGGCCGCGTGATCAATATTTCGTCGATCAATGGTCAGGCAGGCCAGATGGGCCAAACCAACTATTCGGCGGCAAAGGCCGGGGTGCATGGCTTTACCAAGGCGCTGGCACAGGAGGTGGCGCGCAAGGGCGTTACGGTAAATACGATTGCGCCAGGTTATATTAATACCGACATGGTTGCGGCCGTTCCTGAAAAGGTTCTGGAAAGCATTATTGCCAAAATTCCTGTCGGACGTTTGGGTGAGGCCGATGAAATTGCCCAGGCTGTGCTGTATTTGTCCGGTCCCAATTCGGGCTTTATCACCGGGTCGTGCCTGTCCATCAATGGTGGGCAGCATATGGGGTGATCAGCCCGTAAAATTCTGGCCGTGATTATGGTTTTTCAACACCCCGGTTTGCGCCGGGGTGTTGTTGTTTGGTTCTGCTTTTTTAACGGTGACCAATTGTGTTTGGCGCCCGGAAGGATGTGTTTTGTTTCGCGCAAAATATGACTGGCGTTAAATTTGCCTGATTTGGGCGATAGCCTGCATCAGATGTGCAATCAGGGCGGAACAAGTACATGTCAGCTTTTGTTCTGTGTGCAGATAAAAACCAGAACAAATCTTGGGCGGGCGATAATGAACAAGAAAACGATTTCGCAGGCGGATGACGAGCCTTCGCCCAAACAGGCAACCAGTGCGACTAACCCCAACCTGCCAACCACGACCCTTAGTGCGCATCGCATGGTGATTATTTCGATTATCGGCATTTTTTTGATGTCGGTTTGCGGCGTTCTGTATTTTGCCCAAAGCCTGTTATTGCCCGTGGTTTTGGCGTTTTTGTTCGCCTTGATATTGTCGCCGGTGGTGCGCTGGTTGTATCGCCGGGGGATCCCCGAACCGATTACGGCCTTTGTTCTGGTATTTTCAATGGTGGCCAGTATCGCAGCAGGTGGTTACTGGTTAAGCGACCCGATTGCCCACTGGATTGAAGATGCCCCGCGCATTGAACAGGAAATGCAATTGAAGCTGGCCGAAATGGCGGGCACGATCGAAAATATCCAGGAAGCCCAGCGCAAGGTTGAAAAAGCCACCGAACGCGACGCCAAGGCCGGTGTGCAGGAAGTGGTGGTGCGCGAACCCAATTTGCTAAGCCAGGCAGCACAAGGCGCGCCGGAAATTTTTGGCGGGATCGCCCTTGCCGTTGTTCTTTTGTTGCTGATGCTGGCATCGGGCGACATGTTTTATGAAAAGCTGATCAAATCCTTGCCAACCTTCAAGGATAAACGGCGGGGGTTGCGCATTGCCAAAGACATTGAACGCGAAATATCGCGCTATTTGCTGACGGTTTTTGTCATCAATGTATGTTTGGGTATTTGTGTTGCCATTGGTCTTTCCCTAACCCCGATGCCGAACCCGGTATTATGGGGGCTGGCTGCGGCACTGCTTAATTTTGTGCCTTATCTTGGTGCGTTGGTTGGTATTGCCATTGTCGCGATTGTGGCGCTGGTATCATTGCCGACACTGGGGGCTGCCATGGTGCCGCCAGCTATTTATCTGGCCTGCACCGCGATTGAGGGGCAGTTAATTACGCCGTCGCTGGTGGGGCGTCGTTTGCAAATAAATTCGGTGGCGGTGTTTCTGGCGATTGCCTTTTGGGGGTGGCTATGGGGTGCTGTCGGTATTTTTATTGCCGTGCCGATGTTAATTATCGTCAAGGTGTTTTCCCATCATATTGACGGGCTAGGGTGGCTTAGCGAATTTTTAGGGGCGCGTGACAAACATCTGCCTGCCGACGATTAAGGGGATAATTATATAAAACAAATGTGATGTTATTTGTTGTTATGCTGCTTGTCGGGGCTGGACACAGGATAAGCGGGTATGCAAATTTGTTTCGTATCATACAGGCCCATGCCGCTTTAGTGCCGGGCGCAATATCGGAACAAAAATGAAGTTTGCTTTTATCCCGGTGCAGGAACGCGGGCAGGTTGACCGTTTGCTGGAGGAACTTGCCGTCCGTTTGATGGCCGAGGGCGCGAAGCTGGCCGGTGTTGTCCAGATTAATGCCGAACGTGAAGGCGCGCGCCATTGCGATATGCTGGTGCAGGTTTTGCCCCAAGGGCCGCAGTTTGATATTTCGCAGAAACTTGGCAATGGATCCCGGGGCTGTCGGCTGGATGTCAGTGCGCTTGAACAGGCGGTTGCCAGTGTGCAGGCATTTCTTGATCAAAACCCCGACATTGATTTGCTGATCATTAATAAATTTGGCAAACACGAGGCCTTTGGCCGTGGTTTTCGTGACCTGATCGCCGAGATATTGTCGCGCGATGTGCCGGTATTGCTTGGCGTTAACCCAATGAACCGCCCGGCATTCGACGAGTTCGCCGGGGGAACTGCCGTTGAACTGGATGCAAACGAAGCTGCCATCTATCAATGGTGCCGCGATAACAGTCTTTTGCCGGCCCAATAAACCGCTATTTCCCTAAATATTCGGGTTAACTCTGGCGGGTTTCAAAATGTGTGATGTCTTCCTGTGTATTGATATTGGCAAATAACAGGTCGGCATGTGCTTCATCGGGTGGGGCAAAATCAACCTTGCAGGCATTGGCGTGTTGCAGTGCCATGCGCACACGGCGCTGGTCGTGGTCAAGCAGCGATGCAATAACCGGTGCCATTGCCCGGTGCCAAAGCGAGGCAAGAAAATGCTCGCGCCCGGCATAACAGGCGTAGGCTGCTAAAACACCGGAATTTTCGCACGCACTATTGCCTTTAACGTTCATGGTGTTATTGCGAAACACATTGGCCGTGCCGGCACTGCCAGGGCCCTCGTGCTCCATTGATGAGGTTGCGGTTGCCTGATAAAGCCTGCTTACCAGGTTGGCGGGCAAAAACGGGCAGTCAACGGCAAAAACAGCCAGCCAGTCGCTGTCATTTTCCAGATGATTAAGCCCGGCCAAAATTCCTGCCATCGGCCCCATACCCGGTGCAGGTACATCGTTAATGACCATGCAACGATAGGCCGCATAATTTGCCGGGTTTTCGTTGCTGGCAATCAGGATGCTTCGACATTCCCGCCGGGCATTGGCAAGGGCATGTTCGATCAGGTGTTGGCCCCGCAATTTGCGAAAAGGTTTGTCCCCGCCCATGCGCGTTCCGGCCCCGCCCGCCAAAACAAGCCCGGTTACAGGCGGCAGGGAAGGCTTCTTTTCTGCAAAACTGGAAGTTGGTTGTGCCATTAACAAACAGCCTTGTTCGGGGGAATTGTGTGTGGAACCAAATGAGGCGCCGACTTTGCCAAACCCTGCCAGATCCGCAATCATGTCATTTGCCCTGCGCCAGAATGTATGGCGGCGGGGCAGATGCCGCAAATGTCATGGGGCAACCGGCGTTAACTGTTGGCAAGGCGCTGGTTTTGTTCCCAGTCAAGCAGGGCACGAAGCCCGTCTTGTAATGAAACATCGGCGACATGGCCGATATCGGCGTTCAGGCGGGTTGGATCCCCTTTGGATCGCATAATGTCGCCCTGTCGGGCATCGCGAAAAACCGGATCGCCGGTTCTTCCGGCCAGTTGGGTAATTTCGCGGGCCAGGTCAAGAATTGAAACTTCTTTTCCACGGCAAACATTGGCGCGAAGGAAACAGCCTTGTTGGGTGTTGTGCAGGGTGTTCATGGCCTGATGCAACGAAGCCGCAACGTCAGAGACAAAGACAAAATCGCGCGTTTGTTCCCCGGTGCCAAAAATTTGTAATTGCCGATCGGTCAGTACATGATTGACGAAAATTGAAATCACACCGCTATAGGGCGAAGACGGGTCCTGCCGGGGGCCATAAACATTAAAAAATCGCATTCCGGCAAACCGCATGTCATAGGCGGTGGCTGCCAGCCCGGCATGGATTTCGTTTGCCAGTTTGTCGGCGCCGTAAAATGAAATCGGTTGGGGAATTTCAGTTTCAGAAACCGGAATGGTGGTGTTGTTGCCATAAATTGCCGCCGAAGATGCAAAAACAACCGGGATTTTCCCGGCATTGCGGGCGGCTTCAAAGACATTAACGGCGCCAAGCGAATTTACGCCATGCGTTTCGCCCCAGCATTCAATGCTTTTTTGTACCGAGGCCACAGCGGCAAGGTGGAAAACACCGTCGCATCCCTCAATTGCATCCCTGACCGCATCGGAATCACAGATATCGCCGATGATTAATTCGGCTTCGCCAGCCAGATTATGGCGATGCCCCGTCGATAGATTGTCCAGTACACGCACATAGTCACCATTGGCAAGTAATCTGTCTGCCAGGTGGGATCCGATAAATCCTGCGCCGCCGGTAATAAGATATTTCGCCATTTTTGGTACTCGTTGTGAAATATAAATATATTTTAGGTAAGGCCACGGCTTATATTTTTATGGAAGTTCAGCATTTCAAGGCGGTTTTTCAGACAAAGCGTTGGAACTTTGTCCGGGTTCACTTTACTTTCCCATATGGGCCTGGACCGAACAGGCAAGCCTGCATTTAAATTTTAAACCATAGGGTTTGTTGCGTGACGGTGAACAATACTGCACCAGAATCAGTTGACGGTAGCATCGCAAAAGCAACCTTGGCAATGAACAAGCGGCTGGTGATGGGGGGCTTGCTGGTTCTGGTTGCCTCTATCCTGGTCGGGTTTAATTTTTATGTACGGGTTATTCTGGATGCCCGTGCTGTGGAATCGGCCTTTTCCGACCTTAACGCCATGCTAAAAAGCTATTCGGACCAGTTTGAACAACGCACCCGGTTATCGGGAACGGTTCTGATTGGCCTGGCTGATAAACTGAGCAACGAGCAGTTTTCGCCGCGTGAAGGTTATATTTTGCTGCGACAGGCAGCCGAAAGCCTGGAACTGATCCGTGTTTTGGGTGTTGCCGACAAGGATGGCAATATTATTTTGTCATCCCGTAGCATTAAGCCCCCCAAGGTCAATGTCAGGGATAATGCCAGCATTGCCTATTTCATGAATGGTGGCACGGACCCGTGGTATTTTGACGGTCCTTATCAAAGCCGGATTGACGGTACCTGGCAGGTTTTGGTGTCGGCACCGGTGCACGATGCCAACGGGACGGTTAACGGCGTTATTGGCGCGGTGATTGACCCCGAAACCATATTGGAACCCTTGCAGCGGGTGATGTTGCCTGACGATTCCCTGGTTTTGATGAATGACCGCAGCGAACTGATTGGCACCATTCCATTTGATGGCAGAGCCGTTGGTAACAAGGCGCGATTTGCCGGGCCGGGTGCCAAAAGTTCTGCCTCGGGTGCGACAGCCTATGAACTGCGTACAGATGAGCGTGGCAACCAGTTGCTGGTGTCGGCCCGTTCTGTGTTGGGGGGCAAGGTTCGAGTTGTTCTGACACGGCCATTGGCACAGGCAATGAAGGGCTGGCGGCTTTTTGAACTGGCATCCCTTATTGCATCGATTGGGCTGTTTGTGCTGGTCGTTATAGGCTGTGGTGTTTTTGCCTATTACGATGTGTTGCAACAGCGCAATTTTGATCAGCTTTCATTGCTGAACAAAAAAATTCGCGAAGAAGCAGACAAGGTTGAGGAACTGGCCCAGGTTAAAACCAATTTCCTTGCCAATATGAGCCACGAAATCAGAACGCCGATGAACGCGATTATCGGCCTTTTGCATTTGCTGGGTTACACCAGTCTGACCGCCGATCAGCGCGAATATGTGCGCAAAATTTCGGATTCCGGCAAGTTTTTGCTGGGGATCATTGACGATATTCTGACCTATTCAAAAATCGAGGCAGGCAAGGTCAAGCTTGAACAGACGATTTTCTCGGTGCAGGAAATCATGAATTCGTTATCGACCATCATGTCTGTCAATTCGGCTGGCAAGGATATCGAGGTGCTTATTGCAGTTGGCGAAAGTGTGCCACGCCATATTATTGGCGACCCTTTCCGATTGCAGCAAATCCTGATCAACCTTTCAGGGAATGCGATCAAGTTTACCAACCGTGGTGAAGTGCTGATTTCGGTTGAATTGCTGCGCAAGGACCGCGACCGGATCGAACTGGAATTTGAAGTTCGGGATTCAGGCATTGGCATGGATGAAGAACAGGTTGCCAACCTTTTTACCCCGTTCCAGCAGGCCGACACATCCACCAGCCGTAAATATGGTGGTACGGGACTTGGGCTTTCGATTTGTTATCGTCTGACAGAATTGATGGATGGTGAAATTTCGGTGCAAAGCAAACGCGGCGAGGGCAGTACCTTCCGCTTTGTCTTGCCGTTCCAGTTACCCAAAAAGCAGGATATCGCGCTTAACGAAACCCAGGAAAAATTGCGGGTTCTGGTGGTGGATGACAATTCGCTGGCCCGCGAGGTTCTGGCGAAAACCACGCAGAATCTTGGGTGGGATACGCAGGTTGTGCGGTCTGGCGAGGAAGCCATTGCCGTGATGGAGGAAAAACAACACGAAGGCCGGTATTTTGACCTGGTGTTGATGGACTGGAAAATGCCCGGTCTGGATGGTGTTAATGCCAGCGAGGAAATTCGCGCCCGCCTGCCTGAAAGTGCCATGCCGATTATTGTGATGGTGACCGCCGGTGAAAAAGACAAACTTCTGCGTCATTCCTCGATCAGCAGTGTTGACGGCATTATTTTGAAACCGGTGACGGAATCAGCCCTGTTTAATGCCGTGGTGACCGCCAAGACACGCGCCCGGCGCAAAGGCCACCCCCACGTTCAGTTTGATGTTGTTGAGGAAAACACACGCCAGGAGGGGGGCACAAACGCCCTGCAAGGGTTGAACCTTTTGGTGGTGGACGACAATTTCATCAATCAGGAAGTCGCCAAGCATATTCTGGAAATAGAGGGTGCAACGGTAACCCTGGCGGGCGACGGCAAGGAAGCCGTCGATGTTTTGCGCGATCATGGTGATGATTATGATCTGGTGTTGATGGACTTGCAGATGCCCAATATGGACGGGCTGGAAGCAACCCGCGAAATTCGTCAGACACTGGGTAATTATCGGGTGCCAATTGTGGCCCTGACGGCGGGTGTTTTTGAATCTGATCGGGAAAAATGTTTTGCCGCAGGGATGAACGGATTTATCAGCAAACCGTTCAAGGCCGAAAACATGATTCGCCGTATTCGGGATTTGGCCGAATATCATCAGGATGCACAAAAGGATGTAAATGCCCTATCCGATGCCAGGAAAGCCGTGGATGACAACACCGAAACGGCCATTCCCGGGCCAGAAACGGCACCTGTTTTAGATAGCCCGGTTCCTGAAATTGACACGGGCGCAGGCAAACAATCTGTTATTGATCGCGATCAGGCTATTGAAATGCTGGGCGGGAATGAAAACCTGTTTCATGCATTGGCACGGCAATTTGTGAACCTGTATGCCAATGTCGCAGACGATTTTATCGCCAGCTATCAGGCCGGGGATTTTGCGGCCCTGAATTTGAAAGCCCATAGTCTTAAAGGGGCGGCAGGGGCTGTTGGTGCCAATCAGCTGGCAGCAGCTAGCGGCACCCTTGAAGCGTTGGCCGAACAGCAAAACCGGGATGAAATTGCCAAGCTGTTTCCCGGGTTTTTAAATGAATTGCAATTGGCATTGGTTCAATTGGGGGCAAAGCCGGAAGAAAAGCCGGGACCCATGCAAACGGAGCCTGAGGCAGATAAACTAAATGATGCGTTTCAAAAACTGAAACAGGCGGTTGAAAGTAATAATTTGATGGCATTACGTTTGGTGGAAAGCCACAAAGACGATTTGCTGCAAATTTTTACCCCCGAGATATATGATAAAATCCGTCTTCATATCGAAGAACTGGACTTTGATGAGGCGGCCGCCCTGATGCGTGATGCGGCCCGATAGAGTTTGAACATGAACAACCCTGAAAGCGGCCGGATCCTGATTGTTGATGATGATCCGATCATTATTCGTATTCTGGCGTCGGCCCTGAATTATTATGATGTGCTGATGTTTGCCAAAACCGGCACCGAAGCCCTTAAAATGATTGAGCAACATGAATTTGATGTTGTTTTGCTGGATGCGACCCTGCCCGATCAGGATGGCTTTGAAGTGTGCCGCAAATTGCAGGGAAAACATATGGCATCGGAACCCCGGGTTATTTTTATTACCGGGCGTACCGATGTGGATGATGAAACCCGCGCCCTGAACGCGGGGGCGGTGGATTTTATAAAAAAACCGGTGCGTGTTGAAATTGTGCAGGCACGGGTGCGAACACATTTGTCGTTGAAACTGGCGACAGACAGGTTGCGTCGCCAGTCGCAAGTGGATGGTTTGACAGGTGTTGCCAACCGGCTGGAATTTGAAACGGCCCTTAAACGCGAATGGCAAACGGCCCGGCGCCTGCAAAGTCCGGTCTCGCTGGTGTTTTTTGACATCGATTTTTTCAAAAAACTAAACGATTCCCAAGGCCATCGCATGGGGGACCAGCATTTGAAAACCGTTGCCAAATTGCTGGCAACGGCGGCAAAGCGTGGCAATGATTTGATTGCGCGGTATGGCGGCGAAGAATTTGTGTTGTTGTTACCCGGTGCGCCCCTGACCTGGGCCAGTTCGGTGGCCGAAAACCTGCTGGCCGAACTAAAAGATATGAAATTGCCGCATGGTGAAAGTCCTTACGGGGTTGTCACCATGAGCGCCGGGGTTGCCACCAAAATTCCTGTTGATGAACATTACGAGCTGTTGGTCGAACATGCCGATCAGGCGCTGTATCAGGCAAAAAATGCGCGCCGGAATATGGTTGCAAAATATCAGGATTAGATATTTCTGCCTCGAACCGCACAAAGCATGTTGGTTTTTTCACCTGAAACGACCATCTTTAAAGTCGTGAAAAGATTTTGCAATGCAATGTTCTGTTCCCCGGGGACCAGGGCAGGCATTGTGTGGATGGTTGGTGGATGAGCGACAATATCAAAATTCTGGTGCTGGAAGATGAACCCATAACCCGGACTTTGTTGCAGGCAATTTTGCGCAAGGCTGGGTATCAGGTGACCATCACGTCAAGTTATGACGAAGCCCTTGCCACGTGGCAACGCGGGGCATTTAACCTGATCATTGCCGACTTCTTTTTGGAAGGAACGCAGACCGGGGCGGATTTTATTCGTGAAATTCGCGCAAGCGGCAGAACCATCCCGGCAATCGCCCTGAGCATTGCCGATCAAAGCCAGAACCTTGACGATATCAACAAGGCCGGGTTTGATTTTTATTTACCCAAACCAATTGATGTGCGCGTTCTTTCGGATGCAGTTGCAAGGCTGCTGGCGGATGCGTGACGGATATACAATGTGTGGCGAAGGTGGTTGTTGGCATGGTTGCAAAGCGCACCGGTAAGCATTTCCTGATACGGCATATGGGGCGATACCCCCGGCCAGCCCGTGCTTTGCGCCAGGCGATAACCATGCTGTTTTTACTGGCTGGTGCAATGATTGTTGCGCAAAGCACTGTTGTTGGTGCCAGCCCTGTTCATGCGCAATCCGTTTTCCAGGGGGCCAATGTGGCCGTTAAAAACCAAGGATTACATCCCGCGGACACTGCACAGGGCGTGTTATGGCCGGTTGCAGCGTCGACACCGGCGGCGACAAAGCCGGTAGCCGTGCCCGATGCCCGGTTTTTTTTGCAATTGCAGGGGGATGTTACGGTGCCCGCCGGAACGCGGGTGGTGGACGCAGACCTGTTTGATGTGGATGCAGCACAGGTTGCCCAATGGCGCAAGGATGGCATTTATCCGATTTGTTATATGAGCGCCGGTTCGTTCGAGGATTGGCGCGCCGATGCGGCGTTGTATCCCAAATCGGTGCTGGGCAAGGATTATGAAGGATGGCCGGGCGAAAAATGGCTTGATATACGCCAGATTGCCAAACTGGCCCCGATTATCACGGAACGGCTGGATTTATGCCGGGAAAAGGGTTTCAGGGGTGTTGACCCCGATAATATCGACGGTTATCTGACCGATACGGGGTTTAATATTTCCCGTGACGATGCGTTGCGTTTTGTCCGCTGGATGGCCAATGAAGCACATAAGCGGGGTTTGACAATCGGCCAGAAAAACGCCCCCGACATGGTAAAGGACCTGGCGGGGCTGCTGGATTTTGCCATAACCGAAAGCCCGGTTACGTATGACCACGGGCATTATTTCACACCCTATGTTGCGCAACACAAACCGGTTTTTGCCATCGAATATTTAACCGGGGCCAGCAAAATTGACAGGTTTTGCCAGGAAGTACGCAAATTCGGTTTTCAGGGGATTAACGCCAATCCTGAACTTGATGGCAAAAACCATTATTGCAGCAAATAAGAGCAAACGGCATTGATCTGAACCGATCGCCGTGGTGCTTGCCCGGCTTTTCCTGGCATCAGTCTTATAGATAAATGCTGTTTGGGCCTATATCGGAATGTCATTGCCGGGCAATGACATCTTGCACCCATATCCGATCCATAAGCCGTTAAACCGATGGGTTGTTGGTTATGAACGCGCCGTAAGCCAGGCGTTTAAGATTATAGACCAGGCACGACATCGCCAGAATAAAGGTCAGGGCTGCAGCCAGAAAATACCCCATGCCATGAAGCGGGAAGTAGTCGGCGGCAAACCAGGTGAAGGTGAAATTGGCGATCAGGAAAATGGTATTCAGGATCATGACCGGTTTGCGAAAATCAAAATAGGATAAAAACACCATCGCAAACATTGCCAGCACATGCAGACACGCACCCAGTGCGCCAAAGCGAAATACGCCAATTTCCTTGAACGGGATGTTCATGGTTTCAAGGATAAAGGCGGCCGATAACACAATTAGAATGGCAAGAAGGCCGGTCAGAACCACAAGGTTACGCAGGCTGAGCAAAGTGAAATTGATGATATCGCGCTGATAGCTTTCGATTGTCATGTAGGTGACGTGTTTTTGGAACGATTTATAGAACCGGTTGTATTTTTCGAAAAAGGCGGTTTCGATATTGACGAAAAACACCGCAAAAATCGGAATGGTGAACAGATAGGACAGAAACATCGCTGAATCGTAATAGGGGGCGGTGCGCAGGATTCCTGCCACAACATCAATATTGCTGTCGCGCACCCACATGACCCATTTATCAACCCAGATCGCCATATTGTAACTAAGGCCGCTGATGCCCAGTACCCAATAGGTGCCGCCGCGCTGAAACAAAATAAACGGTTCGTGTGGCAAGGCAGGGTATTCGACAAAAATCCAGGCCAGCAAGCCAAACAGGATAAAGGCCAGCCCGGCATTAAAGCCCCACATCAGCCCGGTGGCACCATAGCTGGTCAGCAGGATGCCGCAGGAAACAAAGGCGATAAACATCCCGATAAAAAAGACACCGGAAACATAGGTGTAGTTTTTTAACGCACTGACAAAAACCACCACTGTCCAGATCAGTCCGATCAGATATCCACCGGCAATGGCGGCAGCGCGCTGGCTGGCGGTCAGATCGGCGGCGTAGCCATAGAGGTAAACCATTGGCAGGGTTACCACTACGATATAGGCCATCATCATGGAAAAGAGCAGCGAGGGTGCCCGGTCCAGCCGGTCTTCGTGGATCTGGTCAGCCAGTAGCCGGGTGCCGACCATGACAATAGGCCCGCAAAAAACCAGCGAGAACGAAAAGTTATAGGTGATGATGGTACGAAAGATCAGCAGATCGTCCCATGTCACCAGATAACGGGTCAGAAATGTAATGCCAACCAGTGCCAGAATGGTAAACAACCACGGCCCGGATGAGAGCAATGCGGAATAGGAATAAGCCTGTACAATGCCCCACAGGTCACCCCGGCCGGTCATTTTGCGCAGGGTAAAGCCAATACCAGCCATTAAGTGTTCCCTTTGCTGCTAATCAGGGGGCCGTTATAGCCATTCCCGGCGTCGCGCCCGGTTCGATAAATTTCGCCATAAAGGGCCAGAACGTTTTTCTTGTTGTACTGGTTTTTCACCCGCTGTTTGATGGTTTCACCAAATTTGTCGCGGGTGGCAGGTGATGTGATAATTTGTGCCAGCGCCTTTGCCATTTCGCTGGGATTTGCGACCGGCACGACAATGCCGCCCTGGCCCAGGCCGGGAATTTCGTCGGATCGGCCATAAAGCATTTCACGGCATGCCCCCACATCGGTGGCAACGGTGGGAATACCGGCTGCCCCGCCTTCCAGAATAACCAGCGGCTGGGCTTCGCTAACACTGCTTAGAACCATGACATCGATTTTACCCAGATAATCGGCAATGTTCACCCGACCGCCAAATGTGACCACATCCTTGATTTTAAGGTGTTCAACCATTTCCAGGCATTCGTCAAAATAGGTTTGGTCTTCGTCGGTCGGGCCTAAAATCAGGGCTTCGAAATGGCGGGTTTCACGGGTCAGCATGTGAATGGCCCGGATAAAGGATTTAATATCCTTGATCGGCACCACACGGCCAATCAGGCCAATGACAGGTTTTTCCTGTTTTTCGCGGGGAACGGCGGCATATTTTTCGTAATCAATGCCATTGGGAATTACGCGCACGCGCTCGGGCGCGGCACCATCGTGCAATTGCAAAACCTGGTTGCCTTCATACAGCGTGATGATTTCATCACACGCGCCATAACATGCCCCTGAAAGGGCGGAAAAACCCTTTAGCCAAAGCGAGCGAATGTCTTTTTCCAGGCTTTTGATATCGTAATCGGGGATAGGGTTTTGATATAGCCAGTCGGCCATGGCAATTTCGATCCGGCGTTCATTGGTGTAAATGCCATGTTCGGTTAACACCACCGGGCGCTGATATTCGATTTTGGCGCGTGCCGCCAGCAACCCGGCATAGCCGGTAGATACCGCATGATAACAGCGCGCTTTGGGCAGTGAAAACCGCGTGGTTGCCAAAATACCGCCAACGAGAATGCGCCAGCTCCAGAAAAAGTCCAGAAACGAGGTCGACGAGAAATTTTCGCTATAAAAGGTTTTCAGGAATTCCCAGCCAAAATGGCTGTTTAATAAAATGTCCTTGCCGATATCAAGGCTGTTAACGCCATTGGTAAAAGTTGAAAAATCCTCGATCCGGCCATGGTTTAAAAATTGCAGCAGGGCATTCGTTGTCTGGCGTAGTTTTTTGCCCTGCCAGACAAATTTGCGACCTTCGGGCAATTCATGCAAATACAGGTGCCGAATGCCGATAACATTTTTGGGCACATCATATTTATGGGGCAGTTCCCCGGTGTTTTGCGCCAGAATTGCCACAACTTCAAAGGTGATGTCGGGCATGGCACATACAATGTCATGTACCCAGCTTGAAACCCCCCCGGCCACATAGGGATATGTCCCTTCAAGCAGCAGGCAAATGTCGGCTTGCTGCGCGGCGGTTTTTTTCATTCCGGCGCCCCTTTTTGCCACAGGGCCATGCTATCAAGCCGGAACGGGCTGACCACCGGATTTTTACCTGCGCCTGTTTCGGGAAAATGGCGGGCTATCAGTTCGCGCACCCGATCGTAATCCTTGGCGTTATAGGTGGCCTCGATCAGCCAGCTGGCGATGGCCTGTTTGTTGGTTGAACGTTCAAGGGCAATTTCAAACAAACGGGCCGCGCCCAGATAATCGCGTTGCCGATTAAGGATACGGCCAATGCGGTAGGGCGGGGTGGCGTCATCGGGCCGATCTTTCAGGCATTGTTCATAGGTTTCCAGTGCCATTTTCCGGTTTTCAATTTCACGTTCACGGTCAAGAAGGCCGGTAAAGGCATAATCGTCGTAAAGGGTAGCCAAAGACATTTTGGCATCGAAGTCATTCGGGTGTTGGCGGATGGTTTCCTGAATTTTTAAAACATTTGCCAAAAACCGGTTTTCAATCCTTGCCTTGGCCGATGCCGCCAGCACCCGTACGGTCGGGTCGGCATCGTTCATCGCCATGATAATGACATTGGCAAAATCGGGCCGGAAATAGCGTGATACCAGGGTAACAATCGCCAGTTTTTCTTCGGTTTCGGCTTCCTGCATCAGGTCGGTATAAACGGTAACGCTGTGTTCGGGGCCGATGGCCCGGCTGCCGGAAATGATTTGGCCATAAAGTTCTTCGGCGGTGGTGGCGTGATCGGCGGGGAACAAGGCCATGTACCAGTCACGAAACCGCCATTTGTCGCTGCGGGTGAAAAACGAAACCGTCACCAAAAGCAGGCTGCCCGCAGCCCCGAGAAACCCGCATAACAAATAACCAAAACCAAGAATGTAATATTCGCGCACAAAAAAGCCGCGAGACCCCTGCCAGTAGCACAGTGTAATTAACACGGCGGAAGACACCAGATGCAAACCGGCCAGCAGGGGCCAGGCAAAGGCGTTGGTGGCAAAGGCAAATGCCACCAGCCCCGATAACACCAGTGCCAGAATCGTGATAAGTAAAATCCAGATATAGGAGGACAGCGGACGCGCCACATACACATTATCGCCCCTGGGTGGGGCTGACGGTGTTGATGCGGGCGAATGCTTGCTCATGGTGCGGGTTGTTCCCGGTGTTGCGCAGGTGCAGGTTTATTCACCAGTGTTTTTGTGACCAGCGTTAGCTGGCAAATGGTTTCATCGCTGCTGCCATGCAAAAGTGTGCTTAACTTGCCACGAACAATATCGATCCCTTCCTGCTCTGTGCCAAGCAGCAAAATCGAAATGATGGTGCCGTTATCGCGGCCATCGCGCTGAAAAACCAGGTCGGTATTGCGTAATTCGCGGGAAAATCCGCGGGCGATCTGATCGGTCAGGCGCAGGGCTTCGTCGCTGGCAATGTTGTTTTCGGTATTTCGAACGTCCAGTTGCCACAGGGAAAGGCCGTTTCGGCGGCACACCTGAATTAACCATTCCGACAATGACGGCCAAAGCTGGCTTGAGACAACAGCGCGCCGGGCACCATCATTGCTGATCCACACCGAATTTTCATAGGTTTCGGCCTTGGCAAAGGCACTGCTCAGCCATTGACGCACCAGATTGGCATTGATCAGAAGCGAACTGTTAAGTTTATCAAAATCGATTTCCTCGATCCGGATGACAGCCAGCACTTCGCCTGTTGCACTATTTTGCACCGGAATGGCGATAATGGCGTCGTTCCCTAAAATGGCGGCATCGTCGACCCGGTTCACCATCAGGATACGCCGTTTGGTGAGCAGGGAAGAATAAAGCAGGCTGTCGCCGTGAATTTGCCGGGAAAATTCGGTGGGGGTATCCCACCCATGTGACACCAGGGCGTCAAGATTGTTGCGGCTGGGCACAAAAACCGAAAATTT
The DNA here is from genome assembly GCF_002115825.1 of Thalassospira sp. MCCC 1A01428. Classification (GTDB taxonomy): domain Bacteria; phylum Pseudomonadota; class Alphaproteobacteria; order Rhodospirillales; family Thalassospiraceae; genus Thalassospira. The sequence goes on from NZ_JFJZ01000033.1 coordinate 23,916, forward strand.
GTTGGGGGCCAGAATTTCGTCTACCAGGCTTTCGATACCGGTAATCACATCGCCAATTTCAAGCTGTTCAACATTCTGGGCAGCCCGAAACACGGTTAAAACCGTTTGGGCCTGGGTGGCAATTTGCCGTTCGAGAAAATGTACCCGTTCCATGGTCGAGGCATAGGCATTGGACAGGGTTTCCTCGCGCAGTTCGGTTTGGGCCAGATCGGCGCGCAATTCGGCGTTTTGCACCAGTTGGCGGCGGCGTAATTCCCCCAAAAACAACCCGGTCAGCATCCAGACGATGGGGCGCCAGCCGATATAAAGCAGGTAATCGTAATAGTCCTGATCGACATTTTGCGCCGGAAAATGCCCGCTTAGCAAGGTAATGCTGGCGGCAATGGCCGCAATCAGCCCGGCGCTGGTGCCATATTGCACAGATAGCAAAATGACCACTGCCCAAAGCGGGTGGGGGGCAATCATCCAGAACCGGTTGCCCGTCCCCATCGTAAAATCGGCCAGCAAAAACAGGCCGATGAAAACGGCCAGTTCAATGATGGCAGACAAACGCAGATCCGACCCGGCACTGCTTGCGCTTTGCCGGGCTGTTTCCACTTCGATGCGTTCATTGTCGTCAATTATGCCGGGACGGGTCATTTTCAAGCATTACCGATCAAAGTGTTTTTAGTTACCAGTTTTGGTCCGGGTCATATTGGCAACCATCTGGTTGACCAGACGTTGGGCAATGATGCTGACGCTGTCACGGGCAAAGGTGCCCTGGCCGACAATGCCGGAACTTGCCGTCCAGACAATTGAGCCATCGCTGATATCAACCAGGCGCATATTCATGCTGACAGACGGTTCTTCGCGCAGGCCATATTGATAGCCATATTCCGAAACACTACCCGTCAGCACATATTGTACACCCAGTATTTCGCCCAGTTGGCGGGCGGAAACAGTGCTGTGCGCGCCGACGGCGCTGGTGGCGGAATTTTCGCTTGCAAGTGAATCATAGGTTTGCGTCACATTGCTTTCGGGCTGTACTGCAAGGCCGGTGGTTGCACGAAGCGCACTGACGGCCAGGTAAGACGCAACCTGGCCTGCTTCCTCGCTGTTGGTCAGGTTATCAAATGGCATCACGGCAATGCTGTTGCCCGGTGCAAGCGAAACCGGGGCACTGGCGGTAACGATCTGGCGGTCGCCCCCGGCACAGGCGGCCAGCATCAGGCCAAGGGCACCTGTTGCCAGCATGTTGCGCCACATCCGAAATCGCCCGTTGGTTTGTGTTTTCATGGTGCTGTCCTTTCCCGTCCTAGAAATATTGTTTGATCGAAATGCCGATAAAGGTGGAACCGCTGCTGCCCACACTGTTTGATGAATTGGCAGTATGGCCAAATGACAGGGTTGTTTCATATTGATCCGCCAGGTTGCCGATCAGGGCGCCGTTAAACCCGAAACCCTGTTCCCCGTACCGGTCATAGCTATAGGCAACGCCGGTTGACAGGGTAAGATAGTCGGCCAGGCGGATATCATGGCCGATCGAAAATTCGTGAACTTCGCGCCGGGCAACATCCAGCGGGCGAAAGCCGGTACCGTCCTGTGCTGTTTTGTCTGTTTCTGACAGCGGATATTCGGCATCCAGCCGATACCCGGCAAAAACCGGAATGGTGTAAATATCGAAATTATCACGGATATACCCTTCCAGCCGCCAGGTGCGGGCGAGGTCTTCGTTACCCTTTAACCCGTAACGGTTAACAGATGTGCCGACGCCAATGTCCCAGTCGTCGCTGGTGACAATGTCATAGGTTACGGCCAGATTGTCGCGCGTGCCATATTGCACAACAGCGCTTGTCTGGTCCCAATAGGGTTGATGGTAATCAAAACCGATGGCGGCAATACCGGGCAAAATATTGCGTTGCCATTCTGCCCCGATGCCGGGGGCGTTTTGGGTGGCATAGCCCCGGTATTGCAAAATATCGCGGGCGGAAATTTCCTGATCCAGCTTTAAGGCCAGTTTTTGCCGTTCGCCTGTGAAACCTTTGTTTGCACCGTTACGATTTACAAACGGGTCCGCATCGATATGGCGGTTTTCAAGGTCCATTTGTAATAACAAATCGTCGCGGATAAAGGCCCGTCCGTTGATGGTCGCAACAATTTGGGTGTTGCTGCTGCCATTGTCCTGGAACTGTGCGCCTGCGCCAATAAAGGACCCGTTTTGTTTTAAAATATCCTGGCGGGCGCGCACAATTGCCGGGTCATGGTTATGACTGATAACGCGGCCATACTGGCGGGCGGCTTCACGCCAGTTACCACTGCGATATTCAACTTCGGCAAGGGCATTGCGGGCTTCGATGCTGTCGGGGGCGTTTTTCAGGATCTGGCCTAGAATTTCACGGGCATGGCCATATTGGCCCAGTTCCATGCGCGCCCGGGCCTCGATAATTTCGCGGCGGCTTTCAGCGGCTTCTGCTGCCGCATTTGTTTGGGGAACCTGCACCGGGGCAACTGCCGAATCCGTTGTTGGTTCGGGCGCATTATAGCTGACCGTAAGCTGGTCGTTATTCTGGGAAATTGCAAATGTGCCGTCAAATGCCATTTCCATCAGCAATACGTTATAGCTGGTTTGAACGGTTAACACCTGTTCGGGGTAAGTGCCGATCAGGGTGTTGATGTCAAATTCGCCAATCGGGTCGCTAAAGCGCACAATCAGTTCCCGGCCATTGGTCATGACGGTGTTGTCCGGGGAGTTTTTGAGGTCCAGCACCATGTTGAAATTACGGGTGCCATCACTGGTGATGCGGGCATCGGTAATTTCGGCATGGGCCGGTGCCGCCAGCCCGGCGATACCGGTGCAAAGCGCGATTGTGTATAGCCCCCTTAGGGTTGCAGCATTGCCCACATTATTCCCCTTCATTCCCTCGAAATGCCCCTGACGCTGGAAAAATCTGTGTGTTTTTATGTGTATTAAACCGGTCATGGTCGGCGTACCCGTTGCAGGGCGCGCTGCGGCGATTTTTGCAAAAGGCGTGTTTCGGCAATATCGGCAATAACCCCGGCATCACCGGGCCGGTCGCGCAACAGCCCGGTGAAAACGGCAACCGCATCGTCATAGCGTTGCAAACGTTGCAACAGTAATCCTTGCAGATGGCGCATATCGAAGGTTGGTTTGGTTTGCTTTTGCAGCAATTCCAGCGACGTACGGTAATTTTGTGTTGCTGCCTTTTGCCGCCCCAGCCGGTCGTATGATTCGCCCAGTTCATAATAGGTTTCATAATCGCCCGCCGGTTTAAGTGCCAGATAACGTTCAAGATAGGCCCGGGCGTTGTCAAACTGTTCCTTGCCAAAGGCAAATTGCCCCATGATGCGGAACGGTTCGGGGGCTTTTTTGTCTATCACGGTCAGGCGTTCGGCCATTTGCTGTGCCAGGCCTTCAAAATTGCCGGCTTGTGCTGCGGCCATCAGGTTTTTCAGGCGTGCGGGGTCGCTGGCGGCCAGCTTGCGCTGGTCATCAAGCAGGCCCAGCAAGGCCGCCCGGTTACCCGATTTTTGATAGGTGGCGATCAAACGGTCAATAAAATCGCCGTTGTCGGCATATTGTTTGGCGTATTCTGCCAGCAGTTTTTCCGCCCGCGCCGGGGCAAAGGCATTGCTGGCAATATCAAGCCATGCCAGCCGGGTTTTGCCGCTGGACTGGTTAATACGGTCTGTAATCCAGTCGGCCTGTTGGTCGGTCAGGCGTGGTCCCCACAAAAACAGCAATGTTTTGGCAGCTTCGCTGTCAGGTCCGGTATTGGCTGCCATGGTCTGGAAAATTTGGGCCGCCGCTGTTTTCTCGCCCGCGGTTAGCAAGCGATAGGCAATTTCCTGGCGTTCGCGGTTGCCAAGGCCCGGTTGCCCGGCCTGCCGGGTTAAAAAGGCAAAGGCTTCCTTGCGACGACCCAGTGCCGACAGGGCATCGAAGTAATAGTTACCCCATTCAATGGACTGGTCGGCCCGTTTGGCAAGTTCGGGCAATACGGCGTCATAGGCGTTAAGCCCGATCAGGTCATAGACCAATTGGGTTTTGCGCGGTTCGGTGCTGTTTTGCAGGTCCTGGCCCAGCAGGGTAACCAGTTCCTTACGGCCCGGCCCCCCGGTATTGACGCTTTGGCGCAGGGTTTCGACATACAGGTTTCGATAGTCATCGTTGGCGAACGGTAAATCGCGCGCCAGCGCCAGCGCACTGGCAATATGGCCGGCACGCAACTGGGCATCGGCCAGGGCAAAGCGCAATGCCGGATCGTTCGGCGTCAGATCAAACTGTTTTTGCGTGGTGATAATTTCGGTTGCCAGATCGCCCGATTGGCTGGCCAACCCTTGCAAGGTTGCCAGGTCGCCGATTTGATTGGGTTTCCAGCTATAACCGGCAATCCATGCCCGAATATCAGCCGGTGTTTGTGGTCCGATTGCCAGAATAGACAGGGCAAGCTGCGTGTTAAAACCCGGTTGTGGCGATGCGATGCGGTTTATAAAGCGGGTTCCGTCATTGGTGCGGTTCAGGCTGCGAAACAGCAGGGCGGCTTCGGGCAGGCTGGCATCATCCAGCGATTTGGCGCGCTGCAAGGCATCAAGGATTTGATTAAGGGCCGATGTTGCCGCTGCGTCAAATATATTGGCGTTTCCAACTGCATTTGCCGTGGTCGATGCCGGGGCCTGTGTGCCAATAATTTGCCAGATGCGCGCCATTTGCAGCAATGCCGCAGGCGAACTGTCGTTTAAATGCTGCAGTGACTTTTGCAGCATTAACCGCGCCTGATCAAAATTCTTGTCGGCGAAGTCGGCCCGGGCCGAGGCAAGATAAAACCACATGTCGCCGTCGTGCAAGGTGGTTTCCTGTTGTAAATAAGCCTGGGCAAATTTGATGTCGCCGGTATCAAGGGCGCGGTCGATCAGAAGGGCGCGTAACCAATCGGGCAGTTCGCCGTAACGTGCCAGGATATCTTCATGCAGGGTGGCGGTTTTATCCACCGATATGGCGGCCTCGATATAGGCCGCAAAACTGGCAGATGAAAGCTGGCTTGCGGGCACATCAAGGGCGGCGATGGTGTCGTAAAGGTCTTTGGGGCGGTTGGTTGCCAGTGCTGCCGATACCCAGATATCGGTCAGGTCCATATGGGCGGCAAAATCGGATTTATATTTTTCCGTCAGATTATAGGCCCGCGCGGGTTGGTTAACATCCATCATGAATTGCGCCAGCCGGGTGGCATTGGCAGGTGTCAGGGTTTCGTCGGGTAACTGATCAAACGCATCATTCAGACGGGCGATGTCGTTTTGCAGCCATATGGCTTCAAGCACCAACAGGCGGTTATCCAGGCTGGGCTGCTGCCGGGTCATTTCGCGGGCAAGCTGTTCGGCAAAGCCATATGCCCTGCCCTGGGATGCGGTGGAATAAAGGGTTGAAAGAAGATCGGCATCAAGCTGGTTGCCGTTGGTATTGGCAAGCCATTGTTGTGCCAGGTCACCGTGGCCCGTGGCCGCATTTAACAGGGCCAGCGCAGCCTGATTGCGAAAAACCGGGTTATCTTGCAGGGCCGGTGCCAACAGGGGCAACCCGTGGGTGGCTTCACCCAGTGCCACATACAGGCTGGCAATGCTGAAAATATCGCCATTTTTGGGGGTTGTTTTTGCAAGCTGGTCCAGCACTGGCAGCAAATCGCTGGTGCGGCCCAAATCGTTTAGCAGCATCGCCAGTTCATAGCGGTTGGCAAAACTCATGTCGGGTTGGGCAAGGGCACGGCGGATCCACTTGCCGGTATCGGCATCATCCTTGCGCAGCATGGCGTATCGCGCCCATAAAACCGGTGCTCCAAGGCGGACATCTTCGGGGATGTTTTCAGCAAAGCTGGCAGCACTTTGTATGTCGCCTTTTTGCAGGGCAATCTCCAGGCCGTAAGACATGATGTCGGGCAGTGCGGCATAGGGATGTTGCCCGACATAGGCAATGGCATCGTCGAGAGTTCCGGCACCAACAGCGGCTCGCACCGCAACGGCCCAGCCATCCTCGGTCAGGTTGTTGCTGGCAATTAGCGGGGCAAGAACGGCCTGTGCATCTGCAATGCGGTTATTATCCAGCAGGGCGGATGCATAAAGAACCTCCAGCTGCGGGTCGGTTTGGGCCGGGATGGTGCGAAGTGCGGTTAAAATATCAATCAACTGGCCCGGCTTGCCACGGGTCTGGTACAGATTTGCGATGACGCGCGCGGTGGCATAAACCGGCAACTGGCGCATCCAGTCGCTGGCAAATTGTGCGGCCTGTTCGGGGTGGCCGGTATCAAACAGCAAGCGCAGCTTTAATTCGGCCAGGGTGGGGGTAAAACCATTCGGTTTTGATAGCAACGCATCGACAAAATCGATTGATTTTTCGGAGTGTCCCAGGCTGGCATATAGATATACAATCGATACCAGGTCGTTATTTGTGGCCCAGCCCCGATCAGCCAGTTCGCGTAATACGCCGATCTGGTCCTGATAGCGGCCCATGAAATTGTAAATGTTCGACAGGCTGCGTAACAGGGCTTCTGTTGGCGCGATCTGGCGTAAATCCTCCAGGGTGCGGGTATAGTCATCTGGCCGCTGGGCATATTGGTAATAGGTGCCAAGGTCGGTCAGGACTCGGACCGATGTCGGGTCTTCGCGGTGCAGTTCCTCGAACAGGGCAATGGCGTGGTCAATTTCACCATTTTGCAAATAAATACGCGACAGGGCACCATAAACATCAATGCTGCGGTTACCGGCGGCGTATTCTTCTTCGTAAAACTGGCGGGATTTAACAAAATCCTTGTCGCGAAAATAGATGTTCGCCAGTTCGCGTTTGGAGGGTACCAAAAACAGCCCGGACATAATCACCGCGCCCGTCATCGCAATGATGACGCCCAGACTGGTTAAATTTATTGTCCCCAAACGCACGGTGTTGTTGCCTATTCCGTCACAGGTTCAAGGATAAGGTCGGCACCGGCAATGCCATCAAGCGGAATGGTGAAATGCAACATGCCTGTGCTATCAGCCGTTATGATTTTGCGCCATTCGGGCCGGTCCTGGCTGGCTGTAACACTTGCTTTGTAAACAGCAGATGGTTTTGTCCGCCATTGCATTTCGCCCGCTCCGAAACCCTGTATTTTCATATGGAGAATGCCGTGGTCATTTTGAATATCCCATGCCCGCCAGCGGCTTGAAATAACATAGGGTTGGCTTGCCTGCGGGTATCGTTGTGCTGTTTTACCTGCATTTACCGCAATCACAGGGGTATCGACGGCTTCGTCCAACGCAATATACAGGCTGCCCTGATAATGGGTTTGCCCAATGACGCCGCTGGAATTGTCAAAATCCACCGAAAGATATGTACCATTATCAAAACGGATGGTTTCTGCCTTGCCGCGATTGCGCACGCGCCAGCGGCCATCGCTGGTTTTTTCAATTTCGGCGGTGAAAAAACCTTTGCCCAGTCGGGCATAGCGGCTGGCCGTAATGGGAATAATCGACGATTTTCGGGCCAGTTCCAGATTGGAAATCACTGCGTTGCGGCTGGCAATTTTTTCGCCCGAATACATGTGATAGTAAATATTGAACGGGCGCAGACGGATCGGACTTTCGGTATTTTCAATGGTACTGGCGAGATAGCGAAACCCGAAATAGCGGTCAGACCATAGCCTTGTATAGGTGTTTTCGTTACTGTTCGAGGCGTAAATCTGCACAGTTTTCCCAACGCGCCTTCCCACCGGGGCAACCCATGCCAGCGAGGGATAATCCGGGTCCCATCGGCTATCTCCTCCATTAAGGTTGGGCAAATCAATGCTATCTGCCATGGCAATGGCGGCTTCAAACGGGGATGTGTCGCCCGACCATTGCAGCAGTTCGACCTTTTTGCCCTTGGGGGCAAAGGTGCTGATATAGTCGGCGGCACCGATAATTTCCTGATGTAAATCGAACGGGCGGCGAATATAGGCGCGTGGCAATTCATAGGATTTTTTCAGGCCGGTATCCGATGCATCGACATCATCGGCAACGCCCAGAAATTCCAGAACCCGGGCGGACATATCATGGGCATTTTGCCCAAAATCGCGTGTTTCGCGTTTGGCAGAATATTTGTCAAAATAGCTCCACTGGAACGGGTGGGTATAGGTATGCGAGGCAGCCTCAACCTGGGGGGCGGCGAACATTTTGCGCGCAATATCGCCGGTTCGTTTGGTCCCGGCCCAGTTCGGGTCAAGATCGGCGGCAATGGGGGCTACCGAAACCGGCAGGTCGGGATAAGGGGCGATAAAATCGCGATAGACCACTTCGGAATCCAGCAAGGGTTCATCGTCGTCGCCACGGATTTCGCTGATATTACGCCAACCGTCACCATCAATATGCGAATAGTAAATCCGCCGCCCCATCAACGTGGTGGTATCTATTTTCGGGAATTCTTCAAGATTGAACGCACGCGAGAAAAATTTGAACGGGTTTAAAATCCATTTTCGGTCATGCTCGTTGCGCCCGATGCGCACGGCATAGCCATCCTGTACAAACCCGCCCGACGGGCCAAACGCCCCCAGAACATAGTCACTATTGCCTTGCGGTGGTTTGGCCGAAACAAAGGGCACCGAGCCGTTTGCACTGCGTTCGACAGCGTAAAAAGGCGGCAGTGGTTTTACAATTTCGGATTCATATCCAGTCATGTCCGGGTCAAAATGGCTAACGCTGAAATCAAAGGTAAACTGTTCCCAGTCGCCAGTATAACGCCCGCCCAAACGGCTTAGAACCCGATTGACTCGCGCCAGTGACACCGTTTTCCCATCCAGGTTTTGCAAAAAAGACCAGTCGCCCAGAATAACCACTCTGGTGCCGGCATTCATTTGCGCATCAAGCCATTCAAGAAAACCTTCCGGGTCGGGAAGACGGTCAATCTCCATCCATACCAAAATGCCGCGAAACTCGTGTGGATCGTTAAATTTCGGCAATCCCTTGCCTAAATCAAAATGGGTTACGGTCAGGCCCAGATAATTCAGGACAGTTTCCGCCAGTGTGTGGCCGGGCGTAAAACGGGGTTTGGGGTCTTCCGGCGAATAATAAACAGATGCAATTTCACGCGATACAGGGCGCGCCTGCGCCATCGATATTGGGGCGAGAACTGCAATGCACAGAAAAAGTACCCGGAAAATGTTTAATAGAGAGGCCAAGCGGTCACCCATTTGCCTGCGGTGTGCGTGGTCCCGGCAGGGTTGAAGTTGGATATATTTGACGATCCAGAATGCTCTTTTACGCTTAACGTATAGTAAATTATAGTAAAACTTATACATTTAGTTCGTATTATAGACGTTCTTATTATCCATAGGTGAATGACAATAATTCGCACCTTGTTGATGCAAATAAATATGGTGATCCTTGGTACGGATTTAAGTGGTGAAAGGTTCAATTTTTAAGGGAACTGCCATGCCATCCGTTTTCGATGTTGCAATGATGCAAATCCGTTACGGTGAACGCGTGGCGAACGCATGGAAACACCATTCTTATGAGGCAACTGCCGTATGGCGGTATGGTGCCTCATCGCGCAGAGACTTTATTTCGGAGAATTTGTGCGGTGCTGCGGGGCCCTGATATGCCGCAAATGCCTTGAAACCGGATTTTTGGGACTGGCCGGTTTAATTGGGCCCAGATGAGCGGTTTTGATCAGCGCCTATTGATCTTGCGGCTTGCAGGTTAGGCCATTTTCCTATGCAAAACGGCGAAAAAGACCACGCCGTTCACGGCAAATCAGGGTTAACCCCGCCTGCCTGGCCAAATTCACGGCCGTCAATGTGGGGCCGGAAAGTGTGACCAGCCCGCCAATACCGCATTGCACGGTTTTGGCAACAATTTCATAGGAACACCGGCTGGTCATTAAAATGAAGCCCCCGACGGGATCGATATTTTGCCGGGCAAGGGCGCCGAGGACTTTATCAAGGGCGTTGTGGCGGCCTATATCCTCGCGGGCGAGCAAAATTGTGCCGTTGGCATCGGCGAAGGCGCTGGCATGAAGCAGGCCCCCACCGGTTTTGTTACGGCTTTGGAATTCAGGGAGGGCATCAATGGCCGCAAGCACAATATTTTGCGGCATGTTCCCCGGTATGACCTGGCGTGTGGCTTCGGTCGGGATGGCTTCCAGCGATTGTACACCACATAATCCGCAACCGGATCGCCCCTCAAGGGTGCGTTGCCGGCTGGTCAGGGCGTCAATGCAATCTTCGTCCAGGTCCGCCTCAATGACGTAGCCGCGCAAGGTTGACCTGACATCGGTAATAACGATCTGCCGACTATTTTCTATGATGCCTTCGCTCAGGCAAAAGCCGATAACAAAATCTTCCAGATCATAGGGTGATGTCATCATGACGGTATGTGATTTACCGTTAAACACCAACGCTGCCGGAACTTCGGGTTGCAGCAACAACGCGTCTTCGTTGTCATTGTCCCGGGTGATGGCGAGGGCACGGTCTTGCGAGCGATCATCAAACATATGGTTTTCATCGGCGGCATCATGGGTCAAGGGTCGTACCGCTTTCATCCTGAAACAGTGAAGGTCTTGTATCAAAGCCCGTTTTTCAAAGTCTGCTTTGTTTTCCGGTGCCAGTCACTAAACCGGATTTATTAGTTGTCAGCACAGCATCTTGCGGGGAAGGGCCGGGCGCAGATTAAAGCAACCCTGTTTCCTCTGTTGCGCGACAGGCCGTATGATCCGGCTTTGCCGGGTTGGTCAGGCGGGTTGTTTTACCTTGCGAATGGCGGGGGCAGCTTCGATGACTAGCGGGTCAAGGCCATTGCCGCCTTTGGCGATATGGTCAAACAGGGCGGTGCGCATACGGGGTTCCCAAAAATCACTGATATGCCCGGCAATGCCTGGCACAGCTGTTTCTGCTGGTTGCGATTTAAAGAAGGTCGCAATCTGGTTGGCCATGTAAACAAGTTTTTCAGGCGTCATAAGTTCATTCTCCTGCCAGCAACCCGTGCCGCATCATACAGAAATATGCAATTTTATAAAAACCTGCACCTTGAAACGGTTTGGTCGCCCGTTCGGTTCCACATGTTAATGTGGCGGGGCAATTTTATCGTTTTTCAGGCCAGGTTTGTCGGCAAATCGAAAGCGGATATTTGTGGGCACCGACAAAAGAGGCGGTGCCCGCAAAAGGCTGGTTATTCAGCTGCGTCAATGGTCGGCAAAATACGACGGGCCTGTTTGGCCTGTTCGTCATATTCGACCTGCCATTCCGTCGGCCCGTTCGAGGCCGAAACCTGCACTGCTGTTACCTTGTATTCGGGGCAGTTGGTGGCCCAGTCGGTAAAGTCGGTGGTGATCACGTTGGCTTGGGTGCCGGGGTGGTGGAAGGTGGTGTAAACCACACCGGGCGATACGCGATCGGTGATTTTGGTGCGCAGGGTGGTGTCGCCCGACCTTGATGCCAGACGGATCCAGTCACCATCGCGAATGCCGCGTTGTTCGGCGTCATGCGGATGAATTTCCAGAAGGTCTTCCTCGTGCCAGACGCTGTTTTGCGTGCGCCTTGTTTGCGCACCAACGTTATATTGGCTGAGGATACGCCCGGTGGTGAGCAATAGCGGGAAGCGCGGACCGGTTTTTTCATCGGTCGCAACATATTCGGTGACGACAAACTTGCCCTTGCCGCGCACGAACCCGTCAATATGCATGACCGGCGTGCCCAGCGGGGCTTTTTCATTACACGGCCACTGAACCGATCCTTCGCGTTCCAGCAAGTCGTAATTCACCCCGGCAAAGCTGGGGGTTGTGGCGGCAATTTCGTCCATGATCTGTGACGGGTGGGTATAGTTCCAATCCAGCCCCATGGCCTTGGCCAGGTTCTGGGTAACTTCCCAGTCGGCATAGCCGTTTTTGGGTTTCATCACCTTGCGCACGCGGTTAATGCGGCGTTCGGCATTGGTAAAAGTACCGTCTTTTTCCAGGAACGTTGAACCGGGCAAAAACACATGGGCGTAATTGGCGGTTTCATTCAAAAACAGGTCATGGACGACAACACATTCCATTGCGGCAAGGCCGGCGGCCACATGTTTGGTATCGGGGTCGGACTGCAAAATGTCTTCGCCCTGAATGTAAATACCACGGAATGTGCCATCAACAGCGGCGTCAAGCATGTTGGGAATGCGTAAACCGGGTTCGTCGTTCAGTTTAACCGACCACAGTTTTTCAAAAATATCGCGCGCACCATCATCGCTGATATGGCGATAGCCCGGCAGTTCGTGCGGGAAAGACCCCATATCGCACGATCCCTGCACATTGTTTTGCCCGCGCAGCGGGTTCACACCCACGCCGGGACGGCCAATATTGCCGGTTGCCATTGCCAGGTTGGCAATCGCCATAACAGTGGTTGATCCCTGGCTATGTTCGGTGACGCCAAGGCCATAATAAATGGCGCCATTGCCACCGGTGGCAAAAATGCGGGCGGCCTTGCGCATTTCATCGGCCGGAACACCCGAAATCTTTTCAATTTCTTCGGGGCTGTTTTTGGCATCGGCAACAAAGGCTGCCCAGTCTTCAAATTCAGACCAGTCGCATTTTTCGCGAATGAAGGCTTCGTCAAACAGGCTTTCGGTGACAATGACATGGGCCAGTGCCGTGAGCACCGCGACGTTGCTGCCAGGGCGCAGGGGCAGGTGGGCAGCAGCCTTAATATGCGGGGAACGGACCAGATCAATCCGGCGCGGGTCAATCACAATCAATTGTGCCCCGGCACGCAGGCGTTTTTTCAGGCGCGATGCAAAAACAGGGTGTCCGTCGGTCGGGTTCGCCCCAATCAGAATGACAACATCGGTATGTTCAACGCTGTCAAAATCCTGGGTGCCAGCCGAGGTGCCAAAGGTGGTTTTCAACCCATAGCCGGTGGGCGAATGGCAAACACGGGCACAGGTATCGACATTGTTATTGCCAAATCCGGCCCGGATCAGCTTTTGCACCAGAAAGGTTTCTTCGTTGGTGCAGCGTGACGAGGTAATGCCACCAATCGATTCCTTGCCATATTGTTCCTGAAGGCTGCGGAACTTGTTGGCGGTATAGGTCAGGGCTTCTTCCCACGAAACTTCGCGCCACGGATCGTTGATGTTCTCGCGGATCATGGGGTTTAAAATGCGGTCCTTGTGGCTGGCATAGCCATAGGCAAACCGGCCCTTAACGCAGCTATGGCCCCGGTTGGCCTTGCCATCCTTATAGGGCACCATACGTACCAGTTCATCGCCGCGCATTTCCGCCTTGAACGAACAACCGACCCCGCAATAGGCACAGGTGGTGACAACCGAATGTTCCGGCTGGCCGATTTCAATAACCGATTTTTCCTGCAAGGTTGCCGTCGGGCAGGCCTGCACACAGGCCCCGCACGATACACATTCGGACGACAGGAAATCTTCGTGCATACCCGGCGAGACGCGCGATTCAAACCCGCGCCCTTCAATCGTTAGCGCGAATGTGCCCTGTACTTCTTCACAGGCCCGCACACAGCGCGAACAGACAATACATTTGCTGGGGTCATAGGTGAAATAGGGGTTGCTTTCGTCCTTGGCCATATAGCGGGGGTTTTCCTCGCCATTTTGCCGGGTTTTGACGTGGTTTTCCCCCTCATAGCCATAGCGCACATCGCGCAGGCCGACGGCACCGGCCATATCCTGTAATTCGCAATCGCCATTGGCAGCACAGGTCAGGCAGTCCAGCGGATGGTCGGAAATATAAAGTTCCATTACCCCGCGACGCAGCTTTTTAAGCCGGTCATTCTGGGTGCGCACCACCATGCCATCGGTGGCGGGCGTGGTGCAGGATGACGGGGTGCCACGGCGGCCTTCAATTTCCACCAGACACAGGCGGCATGACCCAAAGGCATCAACCATATCGGTTGCGCACAATTTGGGAATTTGAATGCCCGCTTCCATCGAGGCGCGCATGACAGATGTGCCTTCGGGCACGGTGACGTCAAAGCCATCAATATTCAGTGTGACGGTCTTTTCGGATGTGACGGCAGGCGTTCCGTAATCAATCTCTGTAACCAGGGACATTTTCTTACTCCGCTGCAATATCAAGCGCGCGTGGCTTGAAATCTTCGGGGAAGTGGGTCAGCGCACTCAAAACCGGATAGGGGGTAAAACCACCCAACGCACAAAGGGAGCCGAACTTCATTGTGTCGCACAGATCATGCAACAGCTCGATCTGGGCTTCGGGTTCTTCGCCTTTGGCAATTTTATCAACGGTTTCAACGCCACGAACGGCGCCAATACGGCACGGTGTGCATTTGCCACAGCTTTCGATGGCGCAAAACTCCATCGCAAACCGGGCTTGCTTCATCAGATCGACGCTGTCGTCAAACACAACAATACCGGCATGGCCGATCAGGCCGTCGCGCTTGGCGAATTCTTCGTAATCAAACGGCGTATCAAACAGATCGCGCGGGAAATAGGCCCCTAAAGGTCCGCCTACCTGCACGGCGCGCACCGGGCGACCGGTGGCCGTGCCGCCGCCAATGTCGTCTACCAGTTCGCCCAGTGTCAGGCCAAAGGCCGTTTCAAACAGGCCGCCAAATTTGATGTTACCGGCAAGCTGGATGGGAATAGTACCACGTGACCTTCCCATGCCAAAATCACGATAAAATTCCGCCCCCTTATCCATAATGATCGGAACGGATGCCAGCGACAGCACATTGTTCACAACCGTTGGGCGGCCCAGGAAGCCTTCAAGGGCAGGAAGTGGTGGTTTGGCGCGTACAACGCCGCGTTTGCCTTCAAGGCTGTTTAACAGCGATGTTTCTTCGCCGCAAACATAGGCCCCGGCCCCGGTGCGTACTTCCATGTCGAAATCATATTCCGAGCCCAGAATGTTTTTGCCCAGAATGCCGCCGGCACGGGCCACTTCAATGGCTTCTTTCATCACGCGGATGGCGTCGGGATATTCGGAACGGGTATATAAATATCCTTTGGTCGCCCCGGTGGCGATCCCGGCAATGGCCATGCCTTCGATCAGAACAAAGGGCTCGCCCTCCATGATCATGCGGTCGGCAAAGGTGCCGCTGTCGCCTTCGTCGGCATTACAAACGATGTATTTTTGCGGGGATTCTGCCCCTAGCACCGTGTTCCATTTAACCCCGGTGGGAAAACCGGCCCCGCCGCGACCGCGCAGGCCGCTATCGGTGACTTGCTTTACAATATCGGCCGGTTTCATGGTGACGGCCTTGTCCAGCCCGGCAAAGCCTTCATAGGCGCGGTAATCTTCTATCGAGAGCGGGTCGATAATACCGCAGCGGGCAAAGGTCAGTCGGGTCTGTTTTTTCAGGAACGGAATATCCTCGGTCGGGCCAAGGGCAAGCGGATGGTCGCTGCCTGCGATGAAATCGGCATCAAACAGGCTGGCAACATCTTTGGGTGTGACCGGGCCATAGGCAAAGCGCCCGTTGGGGGTTTCCACCTCGACCATCGGTTCCAGCCAGTACATGCCGCGTGATCCGTTGCGAACCAGTTTGGCATCCAGGTTGCGCGCACCAATTTCGTTTGAAACGGCGATGGCAACGTCATCTGCGCCAAGCGCGATGGACCCGGAATCCAGCGGGACGTAAATTTTAATGGTCATGAGCGTGCCTCCCCGATCAGGGTATCAAGGCGGTCTTCGTCGACACGGCCCACCAGTTTGTCATCCATCAGGGCGGCAGGCGCACAGGCGCACAGGCCCAGGCAATAAACCGGTTCTAACGTAATGGCGTCATCGGCGGTGGTTTCGTGCCAGTCCACATTCAGGGTGCGCTTTGCATGGTTTGCGACGCGGTCAGCCCCCATCGACTGGCAGGCTTCTGCCCGGCATATTTTAAGAACGTGGCGACCCGGATGTTCTTCCCGGAAATCATGGTAAAAGCTGGCAACACCATGGACTTCGGCACGGCTTAAATTCAGGCGGCTGGCAATAATTTGCAGGGCGGGTTGCGGGACAAAGCCAAATTCCTTTTGCACATCATGCAAAATTGGCAATAACGGGCCTTCCAGCTCGGCACGCGCATCAACGATGGCACCGACCCGAACGGACATTTCCTCGGTCGTAACAGATAAAGACAATGCAGCCTCTCTCACAAAGCAGTCTTTGTTTATTTTTATCAGTGTCGGCAAAACCGTCACTGCGTTCAATAGAGCGTTCCCGTTACGCGATAGCAAAACCTTATCGATCAGATTGCTGCGCTGCGGCAATTCGGGTTGCCTCCTTTAACAGCGCGGCAATAATGGGGGTTTGCGGTTCGCGACTTGCGGTAATCAGGCCGACCTGATGGCGGGCATCGGGATTGGTGATTGGGACAGCCCGAATGCGGTCGGGCAGGCCAAAGGTCTGAATCATTTTTTCAGGCATAATGCTGGCCCAGTTCCCGGTTTGCACATGGGAAAACAGCGCAATCATCGAATCCGATACCAGTGTCGGGTTGGCGTCAACACCGGCTTCGGCCAAATGATTATCGATGATACGGCGATTTTGCATGTCCGGCGTCAGCAGGCATAGCGGCAGTTTGCTGGCTTCGTGCCAGGTAATGCTTTCATTTTGGCAGTGGTCCGCATGGATGGACGTCACCAGTAAATAGCGTTCGTCATAAAGCGGCACCTTTGTCACCCGGCCCAACGGTTCATTGTCCAGGTATGTAATCCCGGCATCGACTTCCAGGTTTTCCAGCAAAGCGCGGATTTCGCCCGATGTGCGTGAAAGCACCGAAAAGGTAATATCGGGGTGCTTTTCGCGAAACGGTGTCGTCAGTTCCTGCACCATGGCAAGGGCGGTAGGGATGACGGCAATTTTGACCTTGCCGGTCAGGCCCAAGCGCATGGCACGCATTTCATCGCGCATGGAACGTGCACTGCCAACAATATGCCGGGCCCAGTCCAGTACCCGTTCGCCTTCCAGGGTCAGCCCCTGAAACCGCGATCCGCGCCGTACCAGCATCACACCCAACTGGTCTTCCAGTTGCCGGATGGCACTGGAAAGGGTGGGCTGGGTTACGCCACAGGCTTCGGCGGCATGACCAAAATGCTGCTCGCGGGCCAGCACCATAAACATCTCAAGTTTGTCGATCATTGTTGCCCCGTACCGGTCATACTATGCATCCCGGTCCGTTTAAGGTGGTTTTGTTGCAGGCAGGTTAACCGATTTGGGGCGGATACCTGCAACAAAACCTTTTTCGTTATGTGGGTATTATTGTGAAAATACCCGCATTAACGAACTGTGGCACCCCTTTTTGGGGCACCACAATCCCTGATGGTTCAGGCTTTCGAGGCTTCGGCTGCCGTTCTGGCATCTTCGGCGTCAAAATCGTTATTGCCTGCTGTTTCCATGTAATGTTTGTCATGGATCGGTTTGACCAGCGCATTGGCGATCAGGCCAATGACCAGCAAGCCCGCCATGGCATACATGGTGGTGTTATAAAGGCTTGATGTCGGGTCAATCGTGCCGGCAGGGGCAATTTCCATCAACCGGGCGATGGTTACGGTTTTCGCCGCTACCAGCTGGTCGATCTGTTCAATGCCGGCCCCGAATTTTTGCTGGAAAGCAGCCGGGTCAATTTTGCTGGCCAGATCGGTAATGGAATTGGTTACCGATGCCTGACGTAACTGCGTAATGGCAAGCGGGCCAAGGACGCCAGCCGTGCTCCATGCGGTAAGCAACCGGCCATGAATACCACCGACATATTTGGTGCCGAAAATATCAGCCAGATATGCCGGTACGGTGGCAAAGCCGCCGCCATACATGGTGAAGATAATCATGGTTGCGGCATAGAACATCACAAGCCAGGTAATGGCCGGGTTGACGCTGACCTGCTCGGCGGCAAACGGGATCGACAGATACAGAATGATGCCAAGGATGAAGAAGCAGAAATAGGTGTTTTTGCGCCCGATATAATCCGAGATCGAGGCCCAGAAAAACCGCCCGCACATGTTAAAGACCGAAATCATAAACACATAGGTTGCGGCAAAGGCCGAATTGACGACCAAAGGCAGGGTCGACCCGAAAATTTCCGACATCATGGTTTTGGCAACGCCAATCACCCCGATGCCAGCGGTCACGTTAAAGCACAGAACGATCCATAGCAGGTAAAACTGCGGGGTTTTCAATGCCTGGTCAATATGGACGTTTTTATGCGTGATCATACGCTTGGATGCGGCATCTTCGGTCGGCGGGGTCCAGCCGGCTGGCAGCCACCCTTCGCGCGGTACGCGATAGGAAAAGGATGCAATGATCATGACAATGAAATAGGCAACGCCAAGGGTAAAGAAGGTGGAAGCCGCACCGGTGTTACCCGTGCCAACCACATAAACACCTTCTTGCAGCGGAACCGGGGCAGATGCCACCTGTGCCGCACCGGCAACAACCACTTCCACCATCTGGCCGCCAACTTCGGCCATGCGTTTGCCGCCTTCGGTGACCATGTTGATGGCACCTTCGGCACCCAGGTAATCCGGGGCCTTATAGAAAAATGCCAGCAACGATTCCTTGATCGGCGTTGCAATCATGGCGCCGCCGCCAAAGCCCATAATGGCCATGCCGGTTGCCATGCCGCGCCGGTCGGGAAACCATCGGATCAGGGTTGATACGGGCGATACATAACCCAGACCAAGGCCGCAGCCACCAATGGCACCATAGCCTAGATAAACCAGCCATAACTGGTGGGTCATAATGCCGAAACCACCAATGATGAAACCGCCACCCCAGCAAAATGCGGCAACCACACCCACCATGCGCGGGCCGACTTCTTCCAGCCATTTGCCACCAAAGGCGGCGGCAAGACCCAAAAAGACGATGGCGACAGAGAAAATCCAGACTACAGATTTAAGGCCCCAGTCCCCCGACGAGGCCGCAACCACGCCAAATTCCTTGATCAGGGGCGGGTTAAAAATGCTCCAGGCGTAAACGGAGCCAATGCATAAATGAATGGCGATGGATGCTGGCGGAACCTTCCAGCGGTTGAAATCGTCATGCGCGACGATATGTTCCTTTTTCAGGCTATCAAACATTCAGATTTTCCTCCCGGTATTCTGTTTTTTCAGACCCTTGATCGGTCCGTCCGTGGTTGACCGGAGCAAACATCACCGCAAAACCCGTGCCATTTCTTTCAATGGCAGGGTTTTGGCGGGGTTATTGGAAGGTTTCTGATTGTTTTCATCTATCGACCGATTGGGAGGCGGACAAATTGTCCAACTATTTTTGAAATATCACCGCTGATAGGGACATTTTGTCCAACACGCGAGGCGAGATTGGTTGCCAATGCTGCGCAGCATTTTGGGTGCATATACCGGGCTTGCCCGGGTGTTAAAGCTTTGTGTGTGGCTGTGTTAGCTTAATTGCCATAATGAAGCCCGAAAGCAGGTCTTTATCCATTTTTATTGATCAAAATGTAACCGTTAACGGGCTTATTTCTGTCCGAAGTTATGGTTTGCCAACGGATAAGCAGGTGATTTGGAAAATGCGTATTTTAAATATTATGCAGGTTTTTGCCGGTGTGGTGCTTGTGGTTTCCTATGTGCAAATGGCGCAGGCAGGGCAAAGTGCCGCGGCAAGCTGGACCGAAAAGAAATGTCGCCTGTTTACAAATTTCAGTATTGAAAATGGGGGTGAGGGATCCGGTTTGGGACAGGATTTTTTGACCCGTCAAAACCGGTTTATCCAGTCGGGCTGTGTCGCGCGCATTCATGTTTGCCCGACTAGCCCGGCCGAACTGGACTATGCCAATCGCATGTCGATTTTAATGATCAATGAAGGGGCAACAGGGTCGTTTTTACCGTTCCTGTGCGATCAGCAATAATATCAAACCATCATGAAACAGCTATTAGGCATATGGCGGTAGCTCCGCTGAAGCTGTTTGCGCGATCAAGTTAGCCGGTTTTGGTCAACACATCGTGGTTGGTGTTTACGGTTTAGCTGGCTTCAGGCAGCCAGATCAGGAAGGTTGTACCTTCTCCAGGCTCGCTGCTTACATCAAAGCTGCCGCCTTGCCGGTCAATCAGGGTTTTGCTGATCGACAGGCCAAGGCCCGTGCCTTCGCGGCGTTTGGTGGTAAAAAACGGATCAAAAATACGCGTCAGGACATCGGCGGGCATGCCAATGCCGGTGTCGGCAACGGTAATTAAAATGCCTGGTTCCCCGTCGCGGGCCATGTCCTGATCCATCAGGGTCAAGGTGCCGCCATCGGGCATGGCATGCAGGGCATTAACAATCAGGTTGACCAGCACCTGTTGCAATTCGGTGCGGTTCATTACGATGAAACGGGTCGAGGTATGGGTCAGCGTTACGTTGATGGCGGCGCGGTTTAACAGATGTTGCACCAGGGGCAAGCAGTCATTGATGACTTCACCCGCATCGTGGCGTTCAACAAAACCGGCATATTCCTCGGGTTTGGCAAATTGCAGCAGTTTGGTCATGATCTGGTTGATGCGGCTGACCTGTTCGTCGATCAGGCGAATTTCGGTGCGGGCAATATTGGCGTTGTCGCCCAAAAGGTTGCACATCACATCAAAATTTCCCTGCAACACCGCGACCGGGTTATTGATTTCATGGGCAACTCCGGCAGTAATTTCGCCAATCGCGGCCAGTTTTTCCGACATGATCAGTTGTTTGGTCGCCGCTTCAAGCTGCTGGTTGGCCTTTTGCAGTTCTGCCGTACGCTCATCAACACGGGTGTTAAGTTCGTCATTCCAGTGGCGCAGTTGTCGGTCGCGTTGCTGTACCTGATCGAGTAAATCATCCAGATGCATGGCAACATGGGATATTTCGTCGCGGGCGGCAGGCAGGTTGGTACGTGCACCCAAATCGCCATTTTCAACCCGGGCAATGGTACGGGTCATGCGCTCCAGTGGCTTAAAAATGCCACGTGCCCAGCGCAAAAACACCGGGATGGTAATGGTGGCAACCACCAGAAAGGCACCAAATATTAAAATCAGGCTTTCATATTTGGTTTGGGTAAAGGGTTTTTCCAAAAAGCCGACATAAAGCATGCCCACCCGTTTGCCAAAACTGTCCGTGATCGGTTCATAGGCCGAAATGTACCAGTCATTGACCACGAACGCCCGATCCAGCCACACCTTGCCATCGCCTAAAACCGCAGATCGCACGGCACCCGACACCCGCGTGCCCAGGGCACGGCGGTTTTCAAACAGGCGTACATTGGTTGATATGCGCACATCATCCAAAAACAGGGTGGCTGTCCCCTGGCTGCCTTCGGGCAGGCTGCTGGCGCGATACACCAGGTCATTGATGGTATCGATGAAGACAAGGTTCTGGTTCAGCAAAATGCCGCCAACCAATGCCCCTGTGCTGCCGTCGGGCAGTGCCACATGGCTGGCGGAATGCACCACCATGCCCCGGCTTTCAATGTTTTGGTCGGTCGGCATGGCATTTGGCGTATCGATCAGGTCAAGGCGGGCGCGGCGCGCCATGGCGGGTGAAATTGCCGCAAGGTCGCTATTTTTAAAAATATCAACGGCGGTGGATGATCCACCCTGAAGGGCTGTCTGAATAACCGGCCAGTTTTGGCTGATTATCGGGTTGGCGGTGGCCGTGGCAGGTGATGCACTGGTAACATGCGCGCGACTGGTGATCAGATATAAAAAATCCAGTCCCATTTTCTGACGTTGCCGGTCAAGCAGGGCAGCAAGGTTCTGGTCCTGATCCAGGTTCTGGTTAAGGTTGTTGTCGCGCAGGGCGTCGCGAAACGAAACCGATTGGCCCAATGCCTCGATCTGTTTGCCGGTATTTTCCAGAATATGGCTGAAATACTGATGGGCGATGGTAAGGTCGCCATGCACCTTTGATGTCAACAGGGCATCAAATTTGCCATTCCACCGGGCCATCATAAAACCCAGCATCAGTGGCAAAATCACCAGTGTTGGTAACAAGGCAATGGCCAGCAATCGAAATCGGACAGATCGCCCGCCCGGTTCAATGGTTGCTTGCGGTGACGGCGGCCTAGTCATTCCATGCCGCACATTTGCGGTCGATGGTTTTGCGTGAAATGCCCAGTCTGCGTGCGGCTTCGTTGCGATTACCCCCGGTTTTATGCAGCATGGTCATAATGTGGCGACGTTCAAGTTCGTCCAGCGTTTCGGTTTCGCTGCTATCGGAAAAACGGGCGTCATCGTTCCGAAATTCAGGGGGGAAACGCCCCAAAATAAGCGACCGTTCAATTAAATTGCGTAATTCACGCACATTTCCCGGCCAGTTATAGCGGGTTAATCCGGCCCGAACGGCTCCGTCCATTGTTACGGGCGGCATACCCAGTTGCTTGCCCAGTTTGTTCATAAACAAACCGGCCAGTTCCAGCACATCATCGCCGCGATCGCGCAAGGGGGGCATGTGCATTTGCATCACGTTAATCCGGTAGAATAAATCTGCGCGGAAATTCCCGGCTTCAACCTCGGCCTCCAGATCGGCATTGGTGGCGAAGATAAAGCGTAAATCAACCGGCGCCTCGCGTTCGGACCCGACGGGACGAATGCGCCGGTCTTCAATGGCGCGCAAAAGCTTGCTTTGGGTTGCCAGCGGTAATTCGCCAATTTCATCCAAAAACAGGGTGCCGCCCTGGGCATGTAAAAACAGGCCGTCGCGGGCATGATTGGCACCGGTAAAGGCACCTTTTAAATGGCCAAACAGTTCCGCCTCGATCATATCGGTCGGGATGGCAGCGCAATTCACCGGCACAAACGGTTTGTCGGCCCGGTCTGACAGGGCGTGGATGGATCGTGCCGTGACTTCCTTGCCCGTTCCGCTTTCACCCGAAATCAAAATGGATGTCGGCAGCGGGGCAACACGGGCGATGGTATCGCGAATATCCTGAATTTCGGGGGAATAGCCAATCAGCTTGTCGCGCAGCAATACATGGTCGGATGTCGATCTTAATTCATGGCGCAACACATAGTTTTCCCGGCGCAGGCGCATCCGGTCAAGGCAGCGGGCAACGGCGTTTAATATCTGGTTGGATCGAAAGGGCTTTAATACAAAATCAACCGCTCCCGCCCGCAATGCCTTGATTGCGGTATCAAGGTCGGCATAGGCGGTCATTAATATGGCGTCGGCAAAAAAACCGATTTCGCGTTGTTCCATAAGCCATTCGACACCGCTTTTACCCGGCATGATGTTATCAAGGATCACGACATCAAAATGATGTTCATCAAGCTTGCGCGATGCCTCGCTGCTATCGGCGGCTTCCTCCAGCCGTTTGCAACGTGGGCCAAGGGTGCGGGCAAGAAAATTGCGCATGCCCGGTTCGTCATCGACAATCAGGATCGATGCCTGCGCCAGCCACGGGCCAAATTCCGGCCCCGGCCCGTTTTCGCTGGTATCCTTGCGCGGTGTATCTTCCAGTGTGTCAGGCGTGGGGGCCGCGTGGGCGGGCGTGGGACTTTTATCCATTGGCGAAATATCGGCACGCGACGCATTTTCGGCATCCGCATTGCGGTTTGCCGGGGGCAGCGGTGTATAAACATGCGCGGGTTTCCCCGGCGCATTTTGTGCGGTCGATCTCATAATGTTCCTCCGCCGATTTTATCTTGTTTTTTTGCAGATTAGATCAGTCGGCGGGGAAAAGCAAAACAGGCAAAAGGACAGGCCTGTTTCGCCCTT
Organism: Thalassospira sp. MCCC 1A01428; assembly: GCF_002115825.1. GTDB lineage: Bacteria > Pseudomonadota > Alphaproteobacteria > Rhodospirillales > Thalassospiraceae > Thalassospira. The sequence continues at coordinate 47,530 of NZ_JFJZ01000033.1, forward strand.
TGGGGCAACGGGCCTGTCAGACGGGTTTGGCGCCGAAATCCGGGGCAGGTGGCTGCGGCAATTACATCTTTTCTTTCACGCCGCTTTTGATCAGCCAGGTATTAACGGGATAGGATGTTGCAAAGCCACACCACATGGCGATTTGCATCATGAACCAGAATTCAACCGATGCGACCTCAAGCTCTGCTCCCAGCATGTCCTTGAATATCAGGAAATGGGCAATTGCCATAAAGCCATACATGCCCACCTGCCAAGATATCAACGACAGGGTATCGGCCTTGATTGCCTGATAAATGCCCTGCCCAAAGCTAAGATCACGCATCGGTTTGATGGTGAAATACTGAAAAACCACACCAAAACCGAACGCCAGAATAAAATCCAGTATCCAGGTGGCATACATTTTTTCCGAAAAGAACGAAGGATATCCCAGCCACACGGCGATGGCAGGCACAAAAAATACCAGCCATTCGGCAATGATATCGCCCAGGGCACAACCACTGCCACAATGCGCGGTTCCTTTGGCCACCATAATACCAAACGGGGTAAAGCGTTTATTGGGCGGGGTTTTGTTGTTTTTCATCGCGGGCATCATTGATCCGTGCGATGCCAGTACCCCATAATGAAAATACAGCCACAAGGCCGCAACCGATGCAAATAGCGCAAATAGCGGCCACACCACATTCATGATCCACATGTGCTGCGGGTCGCGCATTTCGGCGATTATAATGACAATGGCACTTACCAGCCCCATCAACAGCGAAATGATGGCAATGGCATGCAGCCAGTCGGGAATCATAACGGACTCCTTGTTTTTTCGGGTTCTTTGTCAGTCAGGGTCTTGCCGTTGGCTGTATATGTGACGTGGCGGGCTGTTAATGCCCGCCCCTGTTATCTTGCAGGGCTTTAATAGCCGCCAATAACGGGCAGTATTTCGCCAGTGATATAGCTTGAGCAGTGCGAGGATGCCAAAAAGACATAGGCCGGTGCCAGTTCTTCGGGCTGGGCAGGACGTTTCATCGGCGTGTTGGCGCCAAATGTTTCGACTTCCCCGGCCGGGCGATCAGACGGGTTAAGGGGCGACCATACCGGGCCAGGCGCAACGGCATTTACGCGAATACCCCGATCTATCAGGTTAGACCCCAATGCACGGGTAAAGGCGTGAATGCCGCCCTTGCTCATGGAATAGTCCAATAATTGCCAATTCCCGGAAATCCCGGTCGTGGACCCCGTATTGACGATTGCTGACCCGTTTTTCATGTGCGGTATCGCGGCACGCGCCATTTGAAAATAGCCATGTAAATTGGTTCTGATGGTTTCATCAAAATGAAGGTCGCTTAAATCCTCAATTTCGCGGGTATGAACCTGAAAAGCGGCGTTATTGACCAGAACATCAAGTCCGCCCAGTTCTGAAACGGTTGTTTCAACGGCCTCGTTGCAGAAATCGGTTTCGCGGACATCACCGCGCAGCAAAAGGCATTTTTGCCCTTCTTTAATTACGGCATCCCGGGTGGTCCTGGCATCACGGTCTTCATCAAGATACGAAATTGCAATATCGGCCCCTTCGCGGGCCATTAATATCGCAACCGAACGGCCAATGCCGGAATCACCCCCTGTAATAAGGGCAACTTTACCCGCCAGCTTACCTGATCCCTTGTAAAATGGCGCATCATACATTGTCTCGGGCGATAAACTGGCTTCATTGCCGGGTTTGTTCTGATGGGTTTTTTCAAATGGCGGTACGGGATAATCACGTGCCCCGGCCTGCATCGCATTATTGTTGCGTTCAGGCGCGGCTGCATCGGCCTTTGCCACTTCATCCTGTATCTGTTGTTGTCGTTGTACGGTGTTGGTAATTGCGGCTTCGCGTTTGTCATCGGGGCGCATGGTATGCTCCTTCCTACGTTATGGCGAAATGGGGGCAGTCAGGGGGAATTTTCTAATGCCGGTTCTGTTGCAACGTTTTTTCAATGCGTACGGGAATGGATTTTGCTGCTGGAACATGGGCCGTACGTGACCGGTGAAATAACGGCATTAACGGGTTTAGTTCCGGGTAATATCCGGCGCAATTTCCCTCCGGGATCGAATAGGGTACAACGCGCAGGCCATCAACCCGGCGCTCAACCCCGTCGGATGTTGCACCCGTCAGATTAACCATTTCGCCGTCGGTTAATGCCAGTCTTTCAATGTCTTTCGGGTTTAGCAAAATCACCATGCGGGTGCCGTGAATGCCACGTAACCGGTCATCGTACCCATAAACGGTGGTATTGAACTGATCATTGGACCGAATTGTCAGCAAAGTTAGAACATCAATGCCGTTGGCGTGTATGTCCGGGTCAGTATCAAGGTTTTGCGGGGTGATGAAATTGGCTTTGCCATTATCCGTTTTCCATTCGCGTTTGCAGGCGACAATATTGCGATGAAACCCGCCCGGATGGGTAAAGCGCTGGTTGAAATCCTTAAAATCATCGGGATAGGCGCGTTCGATTGCATCGCGAATTTTGGCATAATCATCTATCCACTCCTGCCAGGGTACATCGGCTTTGTCTTTGCAGGTCGCGATTGCCAATTGGGCAATAATTGCGGGCTCTGATAGTAATTTGTCACTTGCCGGGGCGCGGTTGCCAAAGGATCCGTGAATATTGGCTGTCGAATCTTCCATCGATACCCACTGGTCACCTGTTACCTGGGTGTCGCGTTCGCTCCGCCCCAGACAGGGCAGTAAATAGGTGGCCCGTGTTGTCAGCAAATGATTGCGGTTTAGTTTGGTTGCAATTTGCACATGCAAATCCATGCGCCGCCAGGCTTTTTCCACCAGGGCTGTGTCGGGAACAGCGCGGGAAAAATTGCCACCCAGGCCGATAAACCCCTTAACCGTCCCGTTTAACATCCCTTCGCAGGCTTCAACGGTATCCTTGCCTTTGTGGCGCGGTGGCTCAAAGCGGTAAAATTCGGCCAGCTTGTCCAGCGGCACCAGTTCGGGTTTCTCCGAAATGCCAACCGTGCGCTGCCCTTGTACGTTGCTATGCCCGCGTACCGGCGAAATACCCGCACCTTCCTTGCCAATATTGCCGCGCATCAACAACATGTTGCACAGCATCTGCACGTTTTCCACACCCTCCCGGTGTTGGGTCAATCCCATGCCATAATTGGCAATGACCCGTTCCTTGCTGGCATAAAGGGCGGCAATACGTTCAATTTCGGCCCGTTCAATGCCGGACCGTGTAACAATTTCATCCCAGTTTGCAGCACGCAGGAAGGCGCAAAATTCTTCAAAGCCGCTGGTATGCTGCGTAATAAAATCGTGGTCCAGCACCGCAGGTTTGCCAGTTTTTCTGGCTTCGCCCTCCAGCACCAGCAAATGTTTGCAAATACCGGTTAAAACAGACAAATCCCCGCCGGATTTTACCTGTAAAAAGTCGCTCGACATTTCGGTGCCCGGACCGGGCGATAACATCTCGGTGGGGGATTGCGGGTTTTTAAACCGCACCAGGCCGCGTTCGGGCAGCGGGTTAAACGTCACCAGCGGAACACCGCGTTTTCGCGCTTCTTGCAACGGGTGCAACATGCGTGGGGCGTTCACGCCAACATTATGACCAATAAAAAAGATCATGTCGCATTTGGCAAAATCTTCCAGTTGTACCGTCCCCACAGGCGATCCAATGGATTTGGGCAGGCCTACGGATGTGGATTCATGGCACATGTTGGATGAATCGGGCAGGTTATTGGACCCGTAAATACGAGCAAATAACTGATACATATGCGATGCCTCCAGCGAAGCGCGGCCCGAGGCATAAAAAATAACATCATCCGGGTTCAACTGGTTGAGTTCGGCGGCGATTTCGCGAAAGGCAACATTCCATTCTATCGGTTCGTATTTGTCGCTTTCGGCGTTGTATTTCAGGGGCGTGCTTAACCGCCCTGCTTTTTCCAGGTCGTGGTCGTTCCATTCCAAAAGCTCGGTGACGGTATGGCGCGCGAAAAAATTGCTATCAGCACGATGCGGGTCATGCTCCCAAATCGTTGCCTTGGCCCCGTTTTCGCAAAATTCGAACGTACCGGGTTCGCGGGGTTTGGCCCATGAACACGAAACACACATAAACCCGTCAGGTTTGTTTTGCTCGCCCAGCAGCGACCATATGTCGGATGCCAAAAGTCCGTTTTCCTCGGCCTTTTTTATCAGCGATTTCAAGGAACCCCAGCCCCCTGTAGGGCTGTCATATTCCTTGATAACAATATCTTCTGGGTCCAGTTCGGAACGTTTCATGATCATCACCCGACATCGTAAAACACAGCCGGTTGGCAGGCGCCAAAGGGCCGAATGCAGGACGCATTCCCTGATGTTAACGATCACAGCCGGTTCATGTTCCTAAAACCGGCCGTGTCTGCCAACGGGTGGTGGGTCGATACGGTTTTAAAAGCTCGGGTTTGGTCGGTGTGTGTTTTAGGCCCCGTCGTTATTAAGGCTTTGGCATGACAACCGATAATGGCAGGACCATGGATGTGCCGCTTGTAACGCAACACCGCTTTTAGGCATTCCGGACGGGGACAGATCATTACGATCGAAATAGGAATTTACCGGTTCAATCCCGATGCCCTGGAAATGTGGCGCCGGGCTGATGGCACCAAGGCCGGGATTCGCGACCCAGATCAGGCAATTTGGAAAATCAGTCGGGTTCCAGCTTAAACAGGCGCGAAACCCTTCCTGTTTGTAAGTCAGAGCCATATTTCCCCGGCTGTCAAAGATCGAGACAATTTCTTCGCCTAATTGTGCCGTTTGCTGCCAGATATTGATGTGCTGTCCATCCTTGCGCAAAACCTGTCCTGTTGCGCCAACGCGCTCATGCGCGCCAAGCTGGCTTGCGACCGGGGCAATATCCAATGGTGCCGTCATGGCATGGCCATAGTCACCGGGGGTTATTTCAAAGGCATCTTCTTCCTGCGGCAGGCGGAAAATCGGGTGTAGCCCGACCGGCAGGGTACAGTCTTGATTGACATATATAGTAAGACCACATTCGATTGCCGGGCTGTCTGGTCGCAGGCGGAGGGTGCGAACCAGTTTTTTGACGACATGCCCCGCCGGGTAATCAATGCCAAGCCGCAAGCTGGTATCGGTGCGTTCTTCCAGATGCCATATATTGTCGCTGCCATATCCGTGATGATGGCTGTCATTGGCGGTGCTGCCGAAAGGTACACAGGGCCACTCCCCTCCGATATTCTGGATATGGGCAGGCACATCGCCGATCGCCGTCTCATGCCATGATGCTTCTGCCAGCGGTGTTACTGTTTGGCCATCGGCCAGGTGAAAGCGCACATTATGTATGGCAGCCCCGGTGGCAAAAACATCCAGATCGGTAAACGCATTGGCAATATGCCATTTTTCCTGTTTGGCGACGCTCTCACGCAAACGGGCAGCATCTCGAGACGAATGTTGGGACATAAGGCAATCCTGTGGTGTTTTTGACGATGCCGGTATCGGCATTGAAACGTGCTTTTGCTGATAATAATCCGCTCAGCTTTGCCCAAAGCCCCACAGGCGTCAATCTCAATAGGCTGTAAGAATCACTTTCAGGCAGGAGTCCGAACCTCATGGTTGCCAAAGGTCTGCAATCATTCTCCCTTTTGCCGGGCATGACCTTTCGGGGGAAAATTGCTCAATATTTAAGTGTTTGTTTTAAAACGATTTTCAATAAAAACGTCACAAACGTCATT
>NZ_JFJZ01000034.1 GCF_002115825.1 Thalassospira sp. MCCC 1A01428
CACTTGAATTTTGAATCCAGCCACACTCACGCCGTAACAGCATATAGCCTGAGAATATGAAAAATGGCGGCCCGTTTCCGGTGCCGCCATTCTTGTATCAAGAGGTTATCATTTCAAATTCTGCTCAGGCCCTGGCAGCAATTTCCGACAACCGGCGCATTAGGCGTTTGACGCCATCCAGCCGGTCCATCGGGCCATCCCAGCCCGCGATATAAACAATTTTATGATCCGGCCGCAAACGCGCTACGCCAACCTGTTGCTGAATAAAACCGATTAAACCGGCAGGGTTCGGGAATTCGTTATTGTGAAGCGTGATAACCGCACCCTTGGGCCCGGCATCCAGTTTTTCGACATTGGCACTGCGGCACCATAGTTTGATGGTTACAACGTCCAACAGGTTTTCAACTTCCTTGGGCAGTTTGCCAAACCGGTCAATCATTTCCGCACCGAACTGGTCCACTTCCTCGCGCGTGCGCAATTCAGACAATCGGCGGTACAGGCCCAGTCGCACGCCAAGATCAGGAACAAAACGGTCCGGAATCAAAACAGGCATCCCGATATTGATTTGCGGAACAAACCCGGCATCAGCGGCATCATCGATTTCGCCTTTGGCCTCGGCCACGGCTTCCTCGATCATTTGCTGATAAAGTTCAATCCCGACTTCCTTGATATGGCCGGATTGCTCTTCACCCAGAAGGTTACCGGCCCCGCGAATATCAAGGTCATGTGATGCCAGGTTAAACCCGGCCCCCAGACTATCCAGCGTTTGCATCACTTCAAGGCGTTTCATCGCCGTCGCCGTCAGCTTTTTACCGTTGGGCAGGGTTAAATAGGCATAGGCGCGCTGTTTTGAACGGCCAATACGCCCGCGTAACTGATAAAGCTGCGCCAGCCCAAACATGTCTGCACGGTGCAAAATCATGGTATTGGCATTGGGAACATCAATACCCGATTCAATGATGTTGGTTGCCAGCAACAAATCAAATTTGCGTTCCACAAAATCCGTCATGACCTGTTCAAGGTCGCGTGCGCCCATTTGCCCATGCGCCACATCAAACTTGATTTCAGGAACCAGTGTTTCAAGCTCCTTTGCCACCCGGCCAATGTCAGACACACGCGGGCAAACATAAAAAATTTGTCCGCCACGGTGACGTTCGCGCAAAATCGCTTCGCGCACCACAACCGGGTCATAAGGGGTGATGTATGTTCGCACCGCCAAACGGTCGACCGGTGGTGTTGCAATGATCGACAGTTCCTTCACCCCGGTCAGGGCCAGTTGCAAAGTACGCGGGATAGGCGTAGCGGTTAAAGTCAGCACATGCACATCGGTTTTAAGTTCTTTAAGGCGTTCCTTGTGCTTGACGCCAAAATGCTGTTCTTCATCAACAATCAGTAAGCCAAGGTCATTAAATTTAACGCCCTGCCCTAATAATGCATGAGTGCCACAAACAATATCAACATGGCCGCTTTCAAGATTGTCTTTCACCAGCTTGGCATTTTTACCGGTTACCAGGCGTGAAAGCTGTTCAACCCGGACAGGTAAATCGTTAAATCGTTCCTTGAAATTCAGGTAGTGCTGGCGGCACAACAAAGTGGTTGGAGCAACAATGGCAACCTGTTTTCCCGACATGACAGCGGCAAATGCAGCGCGCAAGGCAACCTCGGTTTTCCCAAAACCCACATCACCGCATACCAAACGGTCCATTGGCTTGCCTGCCGCCAGATCACCAAGCGTATCGTGAATGGCACGGGCCTGGTCTTCGGTCTCGGTAAAAGGAAACCGCGCGCAGAATTCGTCGTAAGTGCCTTCGGGCACGGTCAAGGCTTCGCCCTTGCGCAAATGGCGGGCAGCAGCAACCTTGATCAGCTTGTCGGCCATATCGCGAATACGTTCGCGCAGCTTGGCCTTGCGGGCCTGCCATGCGGCACCACCAAGACGATCCAGGATCGATAATCCTTCGTCGGATCCATAACGCGATAAAACTTCGATATTTTCTACCGGAACAAACAGCTTGTCACCGCCATCATATTCCAGTTGCAGGCAATCATGCGGGGCGCCACCGGCGGTTACCGTCATTAAGCCCAGATAGCGGCCAATACCGTGTTCGATGTGAACTACAAGGTCGCCTTCGGCTATTTCCGATGCTTCACGCAAAAAGTTTTCAGCCTTGCGGCGGCGACCGCCAGGGCGGCTCATGCGGTCGCCCAGAATATCCTGCTCGGTTAAAAACCACAGGCCTTCGCGACGAAAACCATGCTCAATATCAAGGATGACGACGGCGCAATGCTCCGAAGTCAGATCATCGGTGATATCTTCCCAGCATTCGGCAGTAACAACCTTGCCAACCCCGTGTTCACGCAAAAGCGACACCATGCGGTCGCGCGATCCATCGGAATAGGATGCAATAACAACCTTGTTCTGTTTGCCCCGCTGGGCCGAAATAAAATCACGCAATTCGTCATACAGGTTAACGTCGGCACGGGCGCGAATATCGCCAAAATCGCGGCCCTTGCGTGCGCCCATATCAAAAACGCCCCGTTCGGCATTTTCTTCTTCAACGTAGGGCGATAGATCCAGCACCAGCCGCCCGGCAAGGTTACGTTCAAATTCGGCGTGGTCGAGATAAAGCCGTTCTGGCGGAACAGGTTTATAAACACTATCGCCCGAAAGACCGCCGCCTTTAATATTTTGACGGGCCTGAAAATAATCATCGATCATTTCCAGGCGATTATCAATCGCCTCGCCCACCTGATGATCCAGGCTGATAATTGCATCGGGCAAGTAGGTGAAAATGGTATCCAGACCGTCATGAAACAAAGGTAACCAATGCTCCATGCCGCCATATTTCAGGCCGGCACTAATTGATTCATATAATGGATCAGTTTGTGAAACATTGCCAAATAATTCGCGATATTTGCTGCGAAAAAGCGAAATTGTGTCAGCGTCGAGAAATATCTCGCCGACAGGTAACAGCGATATTTCACCGATGCGACCTACTGTGCGTTGGCTTTCGACATCAAATCGGCGAATGCTTTCAATTTCATCACCGAAAAAATCCAGCCGGACCGGCTCCTTCATGCCTGGCGCAAAAATATCAACGATATCGCCACGGACAGCATAATCGCCCGGTTCCATTACCTGTTCGGCACGGCCATAGCCCATGCGTTCAAAATAGGCGGTTAGATCAGCGCGGGAATAATCCTGCCCGGTTTTCAAGGTTAGCTTGCCACGCTGCATTACCTCGACCATCGGCACACGCTGCATCACGGCAGCGGCCGTTGTCAGTACAATGCGCCCGAACTCTCCGACCCGTTGGCTGGGGTCGGCCAGGACAGACAGGGTTTCAACCCGGCGTGCGGTAACATCGGCCACGGGCGAAACACGGTCATATGGCAGGCAATCCCACGCAGGAAATGACAGGACTTCAACTTCGCCAGCAAAAAAATGCAAGGCTTCGGCCATTTGCGCCATGCGTTTATCATCGCGCGCAATATGCAATATGGTGCCTTTGTCCTTTGCTGCATCCATAACTTCGCGCAGCAAAAGCGCATCGTAACCTTCCGGCACCCCACCCAGCCGGGTATGATTGGTGCGTGTGACGATATCTGTAATATTATTCAATGTCTTATTTGGCGTTGCTAAGTTCGTTAATCATGGCCAGAACATCGGTGTCATAGGCTGCTGGCGCTTTTTCCTTGCCGGTGGCCCATTTGAAAAAATCAGCTTCCGGCACATCAACGATCAGGGATTCGAAGTCATCAAGTTGACGTTCTGTCAGGGTTGCCAAATGGGCATCCATAAAACGGCCAACCAGAATGTCGTTTTCCTTGGTCCCGCGATGGGCACCGCGAAATTGCAATTTTTTACGCCGCAATTCCAGTGCATTGTCATGGTCAGTCATGGGCCGTATTCTCCTGTCACTGTTTGCGCGCATGTCCAGATATGGCACAATGTCGCTTTCCGGCAATGGCCTAGGGTCAAGGCCTAGCGTTGTAAGGCAATTTGCCAAATTGGTCCATGCTGTGAAGGGCCGGATTTGCGACTGTGGCCCAACTCGATGGTTGCGGACGTGAAAATATGCTGTATACCGAACAGAAACAAGTATTTGTTCTTCTAATGTTCCATTTTTTGAGTTTTAAGTATAAAGCCTATGCGCCCGGAAATCCTGTTCCCGCTTTTTGCTGAAATAGACAGCTTGCCAGGTATTGGCCCGCGGTTAAAGCCGCTCGTCGAACGGTTGATTGGCGGCGTGCATCTGGTGGATTTATTGTGGCACCTGCCCTCCGGCCTGATCGATCGGCGATTTTCGCCGCCCCTGACGGAAACTGTTGATGGCGCGATTGTTACGCTGGACGTTTTTGTTGAACGCCATGAACCATCGCCTGACCGCAGGCGTCCCTATCGCATCATTTGTCGCACCGACGACGGTTTTGTCACGCTGGTGTTTTTTAATGCGCGGGGAAAATACCTTAACGAGGTTTTGCCCGAAGGCGAAAAACGGATCATTTCCGGCAAGATCGACCACTACCGCGGGGAATACCAGATCACCCACCCCGACCGGATCGGCACCGAAGCCGAGCGTGACGCTATCCAGACGGTCGAGCCGGTTTATCCAATGTCTGCCGGGGTCACCGGAAAAACCCTGACCAAAGCTATTCAAAGCGCGCTGGGCCACGTTCCCGATTTGCCGGAATGGCACGACCCCGCCTTGCAAAAGCGCCATGGCTGGCCCGATTTTAAAACGGCGCTGTTTCAGGTTCATAAACCTGAAGAAGACCGCGACCTGTTACCCGACCATGCAGCCCGCAGCCGCTTGGCCTATGATGAATTACTGGCTAATCAACTGGCACTGACCCTGATCCGGGCGAAAATGAAAAAGCTGGGCGGTCGGTCTATTGCGGGTGATGGCAGGTTGCGCCAATTGCTTGGTAAAATGTTGCCTTTTGCGCTAACCGGCGCACAGCAACGTTCCCTTAAAGAAATTAACGACGATATGGCCAGCACAGGCCGTATGTTGCGGCTTTTGCAAGGCGATGTTGGCTCGGGTAAAACGGTCGTGGCCTTGATGGCGATGTTAAATGCCGTTGAAACCGGGCGGCAAGCTGCCCTGATGGCACCAACCGAAATTCTGGCCCGGCAGCATTTTGAAACCATTGCCCCCATGCTCGAACAGATCGGGGTGACCTGCACCTTGCTGACCGGGCGGGATAAAGGTAAGGCCCGGCAGAAAATTCTTGATGGTTTGGCAAGCGGTGAATTTGCCGTTGCGGTTGGCACGCACGCCCTGTTCCAGGAAAGTGTTGCCTTTCACGACCTGGCCTTTGCCGTAGTGGATGAACAGCACCGGTTTGGCGTGCATCAACGCCTGATGCTGGCAGCAAAAGGCACAGCCGTGGATGTGCTGGTGATGACGGCAACCCCCATACCACGCACCCTGACCCTGACGGCATTTGGGGACATGGAAGTCTCCCGGCTAGATGAAAAGCCGCCCGGGCGCCTGCCGGTTGATACCCGTGTGCTACCAATTGACAAGGTAGAAGAAGTAACCGCAGGCATTGGACGTGCCATGCGCCAGGGCGCAAAGATTTACTGGGTTTGCCCGCTGGTAGAAGATTCCGAAATCGTTGATTTGCAAGCCGCCGAGGAGCGACATCGCATTCTGGTCGACCAGTATGGTGAAGGCCGCGTTGGCCTGATACATGGCAAAATGAAAGGCAAGGACAAGGATATCGTCATGGACAGATTTGCTCATGGCGATTTGTCGATCCTTGTTGCCACAACCGTGATTGAGGTGGGCGTAAATGTGCCCGAAGCCACGATTATGGTAATTGAGCATGCCGAACGTTTTGGTCTTGCGCAGTTACACCAGCTCCGCGGTCGCATTGGTCGTGGTGCCGGGGCGTCGACCTGTTTGTTGCTCTATGGTGCGCCGCTGGGCGAAATATCCAGGGCACGACTTAAAATCATGCGGGAAACTGAAGACGGCTTTATCATTGCCGAGGAAGATTTACGCTTGCGGGGTGCCGGAGAAGTATTGGGAACCCGGCAAAGCGGCCTTCAGGCCTATCGCCTCGCCAGCCTGGATTTACATGGCGATTTATTGGCTATTGCGCGCGATGATGCCCGGCTGATTGTTGATCGTGACCCCGATTTGCAAAGCCCACGCGGCCAATCATTACGCTTTTTGTTATACCTGTTTGAGCGCGACGAAGCTGTGCGGTATTTCCGCTCCGGCTAATGCCAACTTTCGGTAAACCCGACGCCCAACCCCTTGCCTTATGGGGTGATTGCGGTCAATGAGGTTTGAATTAAGTATATTTGCGTTCCTAATTGAAATGCCCATTGGCTAAAAGAAAGCAGGACAGGAACATAATGTCCTGCCCTGTTTTGTTTGATCACAGCAACGCCGAATAACCTTAGGCGTTTTCTGTTTTGTCTGCGCTTGCCCCGTTCGTGCTTTGCGTACTATCCGGACTATCGTTCGCGACTTCATGACGTGTCACAAGTATCGGCGCATTTTCCTTTTCGCGCAAAACATCCAGATCTTCATAGGTTCGTGCCGAAACCACCGGCTTTTCCTGCAAATCTTTGGGACGGCGGTCAACCGGCGTTACGATACCACCCGACATGACCATTTTAATGGCCTCTTCCACAGTCATATCAAGGACAACAACGTCCCGCTTGGGAACAAAAAGCAGAAATCCCGATGTCGGGTTTGGTGTGGTCGGCAAAAACACATTGATAACCTGATCTTCGGTCAGATTTTGAACTTCGCCTTTGGTTTCACCGGTAATAAAGCCAATTGCCCACATGCCGCGCCGCGGATATTCGATCAACACAGCCTGACGAAAAGCATTGGACTGATTTGCCAGCACGGTTTCCAGAATTTGCTTGATTGCACCGTAAATGCTACGCACTGCAGGAATACGACCGAGAATACGTTCGTAGACCTTGATCAGGGCGCGTCCGGCGAAATTGGTGGTAAGCCAGCCAACCAGTGTAATGGCAATGACAATTACCAGCAGACCAAAACCGGGAATCCCGTAACTTTGATAAGCCTCGGGCAAGTATATTTCCGGGTTATATTTTGCCGGAATTAACGGCATTACCGAGCCGTCGACAAATTCGATAAACCACCACGCCAGGCCAAAGGTAATTGCCAGTGGCGCGCTAACCAGAACCCCGGTTAAAAAATAGGTCCGCAACCGGCCAATAACACCCAAAGACGGAAGTGGCGGGGTTGGCGAAGTATTATTGGCATCGGGAGCATCATCACGCTTGGCGTTCATTTATCACCTTTGATAGGTTGTAGTGCGATAACACACTGCAAATATGTCTTTAAAGTTTGCCCGAAAAAATATGGCATTGCTGCGACAGCACTTCCCCGATAACACGCAGGTCGCAGCCTGCCTGTTTGGAATAGTGATAACAGCAAGCGCTTTTGCAGTGCAACCAAACAAACAGAAACCAACGAAAAGGAGCCGTTTTGCAGGTCTGGATTGTTGAATATATTTATGACGACGCGGGTGCTGTGCGCATCAACACAACCAATGTGCGGGCGGAAAATTATGAAACCGCCCGAAAATATGCGGCAGAGAATGCGCCAGCGGCAGATTTTGTTATGTCTCTGCACCCGCAATCAGACGAACAGTTTTTGGGGCGCACAGTTATTCAGGCGCATGAAATGACTGGAAAAATCGTAAGCGATTTGCCTGACCCCGACCTTGAAGATGAAGATGATGGCTCCGAATAAATGACAAACCCCGGGGACCGGCATAACCCCACCCGGCCTTTAATCGGCGTTGGGGGTGTAGTTTGGCATCAAAACAAGGTTTTATTGATACGGCGGGGTAAACCGCCAAAAGCCGGAGAATGGAGCCTGCCAGGTGGCGCGCAGGAACTGGGGGAAACCGTAGTCGAAACCCTGATTCGCGAAGTGTTTGAAGAAACGTCAATTCGCATCAACAATATTGAATTTCTTGAAATTGTGGATTTGATTGTTCAGGGCGAAGAGCATGGCAAGCCCCGTTATCATTATACACTGATTGATTTTAGTGCCGATGCGGCACAGCAATCAACCCGCCCCACGCCCGGTGATGATGCGATTGACTCCATATGGGCAGACCCCGATGCCCTTGAAACATATGGATTATGGGAAAAAACCATTGAAGTGATCAGAAAATCACAACAGCAACGCATGGCCCGCCTTTCCGATTGAGCCAAACTTCAGGTACAAAAAAGGGCGGCATCGTAATGCCACCCTTGATATACGCCTGATCCATCAGATTAGATAATTGCTATCAAGCAGCCTGATGTTGGGTCAGAACAGATTCCTGTAACTTCTTGAATGCACGGGCTTCAAGCTGGCGGACGCGTTCACGGCTGACGCCAAAACGTTCACCAAGTTTTTCAAGTGTGATCGGATCATCGCTTAAAAAACGTGCCAGAATAATTTCGCGTTCCCGGTCCGGCAGCTCACCCAGGGCATTTTTCAGCATGCCATTGTGCAAATTGCGTTCTTCTGAATCCGCAACCAGTGCTTCAGGCGATGGTGAATCCGAGGCCAGCGTATCAAGATATTCCATGCCTTCATCTTTGGGCATGGGCGTGTTTAACGAAAAATCACGTGCCGCCAGACGACGGTTCATGTCCAGCGCTTCCTTGTCGGTCACGCCAAGGCGTTCTGCAACCTGACCCGCCTGTTCCGGGGTCAATTCGCCATTGTCATAGATATTAAGCTGTTTCTTGGCCTTGCGCAGGCTGAAGAAAAGTTTCTTTTGCGCTGCCATCGTGCCAAGTTTGACCATTGACCAGCTGTGAAGGATATATTCCGTCACGGCGGCACGGATCCACCACATCGCATAAGTTGACAGGCGAAAGCCTTTTTCAGGGTCAAATTTTTGTACCGCGCGCATCAGGCCGGTGTTCCCTTCGGCAACCAGATCGGTTATCGGCAAGCCGTAACCGCGATAGCCAAAGGCAATTTTGGCAACAAGGCGCAAATGGCTGGTCACCATTTTGTGGGCGGCGTCGGTGTCTTCATGTTCGACATAACGCCGTGCCAGCATGTATTCCTCGTCAGCAGTCAGCATCGGGAATTTCCATACCTGGCGAAGATATCCAGAAAAGCCGTCATCCTGGGGAACGGCAGGTAATTTAAGGGTACTCATGGTTTTGTCCTCCTGAGAGGTCAACGCAAACCGGTTTCGTCACATTGGGACGGGTCAGTACCGGCAATTATTACGCAAACCTCAATCATGTGTAATTGAAACACTTCACAGGCAGAAATGGCTAAACATGCAACAACAGCATAACGGGGCCATTTCGAAAAAGCCTATGGAAGAGGACGCCTGATGCAAAACTGGGTATTCATGATGTGTCTCATCCTTACTTTGAAGCAAATCGACATTACGTCCGCCAAAACCTGGCCGGACTTAAATCCGGCGGTGCCTAATGGGCCCCCACCCGCTTTCTGAAAGTTAATATATCTAATCCCGAGTAAATTCGTCAAGATAAAAACGCACATCCCGACTTATGGATTAGGACCAAATATCAACCTTCTATCGATTATACCCCACTAAAAAAGTCAGGTATAATCATTTCCCGCAAAGTCACGGTAGAAACGATATAAGGCGAAAAAAAGGCAATTTGCTTTCTGACGCAATCACTCTATGTTCACAACGCTGTGAAGCCCTTTCTGTTCCATGATTTTTGTCCTTCTTCGGCCCCCAGATACGGACGCTGTTTGCCATGTCAAATTCGACCAGCATCGCTGTAACATCGACCACTGCCTGCCCGTGTGGCACCGGGCAAACCTATGGCAAATGTTGCCAGCCATTTCATGCGGGAAGCAAGCTTCCTGCGACAGCGGTTCAACTGATGCGGTCGCGCTATTGTGCTTTTGCCCTGGGTCTGGGCCAATACCTGGCAGAAACCGTGCCCGAAGAAAAAGCCCATGAATTTGCGGTCAGGACAGTTTCGCGGCAAAAATGCCGCTGGACCAACCTTGAAATCGTCAAGACAGAAGCCGGCGGATTATTTGAAAACACCGGTTACGTTGAATTCATTGCCAGCTTTACCGAAAATGGCCGCCGCGAAACATTGCACGAGAATTCCCGTTTCTTGCGCCACAACGGAAAATGGCTTTATGTCGATGGGGAAATGCTTCCGTAAGGTGATCAGCCTGTTCTGGCTGGGGTATGCATGGGGCAGTCATAAAAATTTCATGGCATCCCTTGCCGATATGTGCAATACGGCGCCACACCTAGCGAACTGTTGAAGATATTGGCACAATTGATCTTGTGCACCATTTTAACCTGACAATTTGATCCCATATTATTCATGCAAATAAAAGCCGGTTGCCCTCATATATGGCGGGCTGGCATTTTAATTCTTTTTCAAGGGCACCTGAATGAAACGTTTAATCACCCTTTTGCGGCACGGTGAAACTGTCACCTACGACGCCAGGGGCGATTTTTGCCGTCCGTTAACCGAAGAGGGCAAATTAAACGTTCAGCGTATCGGTGCTTTTCTGGATAAAAAGAACCTGCACCCCGATAAAATAATTGCGTCGCCCGCAGAACGCACAGTTCATTCGGCTGAAAAACTGCACAAAACCCTGTATCCTGGCATCAAGCCCGATATTACGACGAATGCAGATTTTTATAATGCCACGGCATCAACCCTGCTTGCCGCGTTAACAGCCCTTGATCCTGAAACAAGGCATGTTCTGATTGTGGGGCACAATCCTGGTATCAGCGCCCTGCCCGCCCTTGTTGCCGGGGCTGACTTGCGTAAAAAACGTCTGTTTCCATCAATGAAACCTGCATCGATGATCATGATTGAAGTTTCGGGAAAATGGTCCGGCCTGTCGCCAGAATCGGGACGAATTGTCGAAATGATTGATGCGGCCGACGTTGCACAGGAATTTGCCTGGCCCGACCGTAACGGGACCGAAACACGAAAACGGCCAGCCTATTTTTATCATCAGTCGTCCGTTATTCCTTTTCGGGTCATGCCTGATCACAGCCCCGATGCCGATATCGATATTCTGATGACGTTATCGAGCAGTGGCAAACATCTGGTTATCCCGAAGGGAGCAATTGACCCTGGTTTAACTGCAATTGAAAGCGCGGTTAAAGAAGCACGTGAAGAAGCAGGATGCATTGGCACGGTGCACGAACCTGCGGTCGGATCCTATCATTACCAAAAATGGGGCGCGCGTTGTAATGTTGAGGTCTTTGCAATGCAGGTGACGGATTTATTACCTGATACGGAATGGGAGGAATCCCATCGTGGTCGCAAATGGATTGCCCTGAACGACGCCATTGAAACCGTAAAGGAAGAAGGCCTGCGAAAGATCTTACAGGTGTTCAGAGATCAAAAAAGCCGGTTTGTAAACATTCCTGATTAATTCGGAATTTCCCAACCATTGTTATGCTTTGTCCCGGCTCGATAGAGAACGAAAAACCACCATCAAGCCCCTGTTCGATAAAGATCCTGCAACAGTACGAAGATGCAATTCGGGCTATCGGATTGCTGACAGTTCCAAAGAACATTGAACGGCCCAACGATGAAAAGGTCGCACCAGCTGTTGTTCAACATCAAGTGATGGCATCCACAGAAACTCGTGGTCCAGATCAATCTGGGCGACGGTTTTTTGCAAAATTTCAGCGATGTAAAATACCCCGCGTTTAAGGCGGTATTTGCCCTTGGCGCGGTTATTGACATACTGGGTCGCGATACCGATTTGCGAAATAATCCGAATGCCACACCCTGTTTCTTCAATTGCCTCGCGGTTAAGGGCAACCTTGCCTGTTTCACCCCGTTCCACACCACCCCCGATCAGCATAATACCCTTGGGTGTTTTAACCACACCGAGGCGCCCCTTGCCGTCAGGAATAACCGCATAGGCACAATCCTGAATATCATAGAATTTGCCCGGCTCGGGGCTGCCAAAAATTGGGCCGATCAAATATGTTTCTCCGTAGCAAGGATATAGGCAGGTTTGTGGGTAGACGTCACAAAATGAACTGTCTGAATTTTCATATCAACAAGTTCCCAGTTTGTAACGATAAAAAAAGGCAGCACCATAACGGTACTGCCTGTGTCTTGTTTATTTGCAATCGCAAGGGGTATTGGTTAACCCAGCATTTGCCTCAGAAAGGAATATCATCGTCCAGATCAGGGGCGCCACCTGGGGCAGAGCCGCCACCACTGCTGCGCGAGGATGAATTACCCCAGCCGGCATCGCCGCCACCGTCATTGCCGTAACCGCCGCTATCGCCGCCGCCATAGCCGCCACCTGATGATGAACCGCCGCCACTGCCACCACCGTCACCGCGACCATCAAGCATTGTTAGCGCGCTGTTAAAGCCTTCCAGGACGATTTCTGTGGTGTAGTTATCCTTGCCGTCCTGGCCCTGCCATTTGCGGGTACGCAGAACGCCTTCGATGTACAATTTGCTGCCTTTTTTAACAAAGCGCTCAACAACATCGGCCAGGCCTTCGTTAAAAACAACAATCCGGTGCCATTCGGTTCGCTCGCGGCGTTCACCGGACTGGCGATCCCGCCACTGTTCGGAGGTCGCGATGCTGAAATTGGCAATTTTTTTGCCTGCCTGGGTAAAACGGATTTCCGGGTCGCGGCCCAGATTACCAACGAGAATGACTTTATTGACACTGCCTGCCATCGGTTATCTTCCAAAGTTCGTTGTTAGTTTGCGATTCCGTTCCAGAACCGGCGAATAAATCTTGGCGATCAGCGCGCAAAAACCTGCGCCATTATAGCTTCAAGTGCGGTTTGATCAATCTCGTCGAAGGACCCGGTTTCTACACTGTCTACATCGAAAACCGCGATCAGTTTTCCGGACGGGTCAAGCACAGGTACCACGACTTCCGAATTGGAACGACTGTCACAGGCAATATGCCCTGGAAAGGCATGTACGTCGTCAACCACACAGCTTTTCAAGGTTGAGGCAACAGTGCCACAAACCCCTCGGCCAAACGGAATGCGCAGGCATCCAAGTGTTCCTTGATACGGACCAACCACCAATTCATTTTGTTTGATTGGATCAACGATATAGAACCCGGTCCAGAAATAATAGTCGAACTTTTCGGCCAGAACACAGCTTACTGTCGCCATCAATGCCGTCACATTGGCTTCGCCTTCGGTAATGCTGGCCAGTTCTTTCATGGCATCCGCATAAAGCGCGCTTTTCTGATCAGAGTTCAAGGTCGTTCTCCTGTCTTGCTCAGGCATGGAACTACCGTTTCAGCATGGCAGAAACAAGGACAAAATCGTATTTTCCCTAAAGCAGCACATGCGCAGCCCTATGGCTTAAAAGAAAACCACCCGTGATCTGCACGGGTGGTTTACATGGCAATACAACAAACAGTGCTGGTTAAATGCGCCGCCCACTGGCCTGATCAAACAAGTGAATTTGTGAAGGGTTTGAATATAGGGTCAGTTCATCACCGGCAGCATATGTATGGGTACCTTGCATTCGCAGGGTAATAGCTTCGTTTTTGCTGCCAAATGTCAGATATACAAGCGTTTCAGCCCCAAGACTTTCGGTAATGCGAACCTTTGCAGCAATGCTGCTTTCGGTTGGCGTGGTAATGGAAAGATGTTCCGGACGCACACCGACAACAACATCGCGATTTTCCGCAACATTATGGTCAAGCGCGAGGCGGGTACCGTCTGTCAGGACGACGTGGCTACGATCATTTGACACGCGACCATCAAGGAAATTCATTGATGGTGATCCAATGAAACCTGCGACAAAACGGGTGGCCGGTGTGTTGTAAATATCAATCGGCGAACCGATTTGTTCGGCCACCCCGCCATTCATCACAATTAGCCGATCGGCCAATGTCATGGCTTCGACCTGATCATGGGTAACATAAACCGATGTAGTACCAAGGCGTTGTTGCAGGTTTTTAATTTCCAGTCGCATGTCGACACGTAATTTGGCATCAAGGTTTGATAAAGGTTCATCAAACAAAAATGCCTTTGGTTCGCGCACAATTGCCCGTCCCATCGCAACACGCTGGCGCTGCCCACCCGATAATTGCCGGGGTTTGCGATCCAGTAATTCTGTTAGCTGCAAAATGGTGCCTGCTTCGCGTACGCGGCGATCAATTTCGTCCTTGTTATAACCCCGGTTTTTAAGGCCATAGGCCATATTGGCATAGTTCGACATATGCGGATAAAGCGCATAGTTCTGAAACACCATGGCAATATCGCGATCAGCCGGGGCCACGGTGTTTACAACCCGGTCGCCGATTGAAATTTCACCATCCGAAATGGTTTCAAGCCCGGCAATCATGCGCAGCAAGGTTGACTTGCCACACCCCGACGGCCCGACCAGAACAGCAAACTCACCGTCGGAAATTTCAAGATTAATACCGTGAATTGCCTTGTAGCCATTGGCGTAGGTTTTTTCGACCTGCTTTAGATTTAACGTTGCCATCTTGTTATCCTGTCGTCACCGGGACTGATATGTTTTGTTTAAAAGTTTGGTTTAGTCTTTTGAAATAAATATCATTTTTCAGTTTCAACCAGCCCCCGGACAAACATGCGCTGGAATATCACCACCACCAGAACCGGCGGAATGGAAGCCATGATCGTTAAGGCAAAAGCCTTGGGAAATTGCGGAATTTGCCCGCCTTCATAAAGCGAATTGTAAACCTGCTTAATGCCGATCACGATGGTATAAAGCTGATCATCGGTGGTCATCAAAAGCGGCCATAGATACTGGTTCCAGCCAACCACAAACATGATGATAAAGATCGCCGCGATCATGGTGACGGACAGCGGCACCAGAATGTCGATGAAAAACCGCCACGGCCCTGCCCCGTCCAGACGGGCCGCTTCAAGCAATTCGTCAGGCACTGAACGATAGAACTGACGAAAGAAAAATGTGCCGGTGGCCGATGCAATAAGCGGCAAAATCAAACCGGTATAGCTGTTAAGCAGGCCGAGTTTTGCAACCACTTCGTAAGACGGTACAATGCGAACCTCAAGCGGCAGCAACAAGGTGGCGAAAATTACCCAAAATAACGGCATCGCCAGGCGAAAGCGGAAATAGACGATAGCATAGGCCGCCATCATGGAAATAATGACCTTGCCAATGGCAAAACCCAGCCCCAGAACCATGCTGTTAAACAGCATTTGCAGCGCAGTGACCCGGCCTTTGGTCGCACTTTGGTCAAACAGGATTTTGCCGTAATTTTCGAAAAAATGCCCACCGGGCAAAAATTGCAACCCGTTTTGAAATAGAAATTCCCGTGTATGGGTCGAGGACGCAAAGGCAATCCAGACCGGCATGATCATGAAAAGCGAGCCTAAAATCAGGATCACATGGTTGGTCAGGGACCGCCATTTTGACTGATACATAACGATACCCCCTGTTAATAGTGAACTTTGCGTTCAATGAAGCGGAACTGGAACACGGTCAAAACGCTGACCATGATCATCAACAGTACAGATTGCGCTGAGCTGCCCCCCATATCCGCCCCCAGGAAACCATCCACGTAAACCTTGTAAACAAGCGTTGCCGTTGCCCCGCCCGGTGCACCCTTTGTTGACACATCGATAATCCCGAAAGTTTCAAAGAAGGCGTAGGTCAGATTAATGACCATCAGGAAAAATGTGGTAGGTGCCAAAAGCGGAAACGTAATGGTCCAGAAACGGCGTTCGGGACTTTTGCAGTCCAGCGTTGCCGCCTCGGTGACTGACTTTGGAATGCCTTGGAGACCCGACAAAAAGAATATGAAATTGACGCTAACCTGTTTCCACACCGCAATCAGCACCACGACAAAGGTGGCGTCATTGCCGTTCTGAATATGGTTAAAATCCAGACCCATCTTGTTAAACAGGATGTAAAGGTCGCCCATCAACGGGTTAAACAGCATGATGCCCAAAAGACCGGCGACCGGTGGCGCAACCGCATAGCCCCACATCAACAAGGTTTTGTAAACCTTGGCCCCCCGAATAACTTCGTCGGCGCGTACTGCTAAAAATAACGAAATCGCAATTGATAAAACAGCAACCAGCGTCGAGAAAACAACGGTAAAACCGGCCGATTTCAACCAGCTGGGGCTGGATAAAACATCTTCAAAATTTCGAAACCAGACAAATTGCGAAGACATGCCAAAGGCGTCTTCCAGCAAAAAGGACTGGTGGACCGCCTGGGCGGCCGGCCAAAGAAAAAATATGGCAATAATTATGATTTGAGGTGCCACAAAAAGATAGGGTACCGGGCTATGCCCGAATTGAACGCGTTTCATAACGGATCCCGGCCTGACGCAAACAGGAAAACAAAAAAACAGGGCGGCTATAAAATGCCGCCCTGCCCCGCAGGATAAATTAGTTGCTATAGGTATCGTGAAAACGACCCAGCAGCTTGTTACCTTCGGTTTCGATCACGTCAAAAGCCTGATCAATGGTTTCTTCGCCATTCATCATTTTGTCGACTTCGTTATAGATCACTTCGCGGATCTGAACGTAGAAGCCAAGACGATAACCTTTGGTCCATTCGCCGCCTTCTTCGGAAAGCTGCTGAATGCCAACTTCGGCATCCGGGCTTTCTTTATAATACCCGTCCTTTTTGGCCAGTTCATAAGCAGCCGTGGTGATCGGAACGTAACCGGTTTCCTTGTGCCAGTAATACTGGGTTTCCGGTTTGGTCAGGAATTCAAAGAATTCAGCAACGCCTTTATTTTCTTTATCGGAATGACCCGAGAACGCAAACAGGGATGCACCACCGATAAAGGTGCTTTTCGGGGCATCGCCAACACCTTTCCAGTAAGGAAGGGTGGATGTACCAAAATCAAAGGTCGCACTTTTTCGCAAACCACCGAACGAGCCCGACGAGCCCAGCCACATCGCCGCTTTCTGCTGAAGGAAGGCATCCTGGTTTGCACCCCAGGCGCGACCGTAATAACCAAAATAACCCTCGTCTTTCCATTCCTTCATTTTTTTCCAATGATTTTTCAGGTCATCATTGTTGTAAAGGATTTTGACGTCGGTGCTGTCGTAACCGTTATTGGCGGTTGCCATCTGAAGGTTATGACGGGACATGAAGTTTTCAAAAAAGATCCAGGGGCTATGCGATTCAGCAAAGCCTTCGTAACCGGCAGCCTTGAGCTTCGGGGCTATTTCTTCAAATTCCTGCCAGGTTTTCGGCGGGTTTTGGATGCCTGCTTTGGCAAGCGCGTCTTTATTGAAATACAGAAGCGGGGTCGAGCTGTTGAACGGCATGCCGATCATTTTACCCTTGGAATCCGCATAGAAATATCGAACACCGGGGATGTAATCATTGATGTCAAATTTCGAGCCATATTTTTCCAGCAAGTCCTGCACCGGATAAACAGCACCCTTGGCATTGATAATGGTGGCAGCACCGGCATCAAAGATCTGAATGATGTTGGGCTGGTTTTTCGCGCGAAATGCTGCGATGCCAGCTGTCATTGTATCTTCGTAGCCACCCTTGTTGATCGGAACGACCTTAAATTCGGACTGGCTCTTGTTAAAATCGTCGGCAATATGGTTAACAACATCACCAAGGGCGCCGTCCATTGCGTGCCACCAGGTAATTTCGGTTGCTGCACTGGCAGTATTTGCCATTGCAAGCAACGCCGCAGCCGCCATCAGCGTTTTGCGAAACATGATTCCGTAATCTCCCAAATAAAAAAATCGCTCGCTTTGGCTGCCCTGTTCGCAGCCCAAACAACACGCATGTTTATCCAATGCGATGGCAATTCACTCAAATGACAGTTTTCGGAAACTTCTATTTAGGACAAAAATAAGGTTCATTTCTACAGCAAAAGTCACAATTTATTTTCATATGAACAATAAAAAAGGTCGAATCAATTTTAAAATTGAACGTCAACTGCTTAAATTTAATGATTGAAAAATGTCATCAATCTGAAATATCAGTAAATATGCCGTGTTTAGAAAATAAAGGGCAATATTCATACTCAAAGGTTGAATTAAATTTTTTAATTATAAATAAAAGCGGTTTTCAATCGAATCGACAAATGAAAACCACTGAACCTTTTTGCTTGTTCAACCACTCGTACGTCGTAAAGATTTTGGCTGAAATTGCACCATTTAAAGTGCAAGAGAAAACGCCTTGATGGTATGATAAAGACAAGGTTGCGCCAGACCAAAAAGACGAAGGGTGTTAACCGGTTCTGGTTAACACCCTTTGACATTTGCATTTGATTAATTGGCTTG
Source organism: Thalassospira sp. MCCC 1A01428 (assembly GCF_002115825.1). GTDB lineage: Bacteria > Pseudomonadota > Alphaproteobacteria > Rhodospirillales > Thalassospiraceae > Thalassospira. The sequence goes on from NZ_JFJZ01000034.1 coordinate 18,246, forward strand.
AAACAACGCATCGGAAAGCCAATTACCACAATGCCTATTTGGAACTACGGTCTCGCTGGGCAAAAACCGATATCAAGGCAAGGCCACCTGAAACCACCATTAACAAAAGTGACAGGGCGTTTAGCGCCGGGGTCGATCCCTGTTTTAAACGGTCAAACATCGCAATTGTCAAAGGGGCATCCGACCCCACCAACATCAGGGTGGTGTTGAAATTTTCAAATGACATCAGAAACGAAACAATCGCAGCCCCGATCAGGGCCGGTTTCAAATAGGGAATGGTGATGGTGCGAATGGCGTCCGCCCGGCTTGCGCCAAGGTTAAGGGCCGCTTCCTCCAGCGTAATGTCAAATTTGCGCAGGCGAGCGGATATCACCAGAGTCGTGATTGTGGTGATGAAAGCAAACTGGCCAATTATAACCAGAAACAGACCGGGTCGTAAAAAGTCCAGATCCCAACCAATCGCTTCTTCAACACCATTGGCAATGGCGTTGGAAAACACCAGAATCGAAATCCCTAAAATCACACCGGGAATAACCAGCGGTGAAATAGCCAGCATATACAGCAGGTTTTTGCCCGGAAAGCGGGCGCGCTCGAACAAAAATGCATTACAGGTGCCAACGGTGACCGATAACAGCGTCACCCATACCGCAACAAAGGCCGATGTGCCGATACTCCGCAACAACGCGCTATCGTGGAAAATACCAATATAGGGCGCCGTATCACCAAAAAACCACGCCAGCGTCGCACCTTCCCACGGCATTGAGGGAAACAGGCTATCGTTAAAGGCAAACACACCCACAACCACCAACGGCGCGGCCAGATAGACAAAAAACAACGTTACATAGGCACCATAAATGCCCTTGGCATAACGCGACTGCGGAATGGAAGGTATCATAATGGCCCCCTAGCCGACGGTATCGGATAATGTTTGGCGGCTAAGCTTTAATCCCAACCAAACAATTAGCGACGACAACACCAGCAATAAAAACCCGAAAGCCGACCCTGATTCCCAGTTAAACCGGGTAATGAACTGGGTATAGATTTGTTCGGTAAACCACAGGCTGCTTTTGCCGCCCAGAAGGTTTGGCGTCAGATAATTGCCAAGTGTCAGCATGAAAACAACAATACAGCCTGATGCAATACCGGGCATGGCGTGGGGAATGACAATATCGCGGGTGACAGTAAAGGCGTTACCGCCCAGATCGTAACCGGCCTCGATCAGGCTGTCGTCCAGGCTATCAAGAACAGATACCAGCGGCACCACCATAAACAGCATTGATGTATAAACCAGCCCCACCATGATGGTGACATCGTTATACAGCATTTCGACGGGACCATCGACCAGCCCGGCCCACTGCAAGAAATGGCTGATAACGCCGCTTTCGCGCAGCAAAATCATCCAGCCAAAGGTACGCACCAGTTCGCTGACCCAGAACGGGATCAGGCACATCAGAAACAAAACGCTTTTGCCCCTGCCCCGCATCACCTTTGCAATATAATAGGAAATCGGAAAACCGATTACCAATGTCAGCGCGGTTGCCAAAATCGACATGGTCGCGGTACGGACATAGGTGTTCCAATAAAGTGGTTCGGTAAAAAACTCGATATAATTGGTAAAACTAAACGCATATTTGCCATACGAAATACGTTCGCGTAACGACACCATCAGCAAATCAAGATGTGGTAATATCACCAGCAATAGCAGCCACAGCAGCAATGGCGTCGCCATCAGCAACACGCCCAGTTTCAAGCCGCCACCAGCAACAGAACCCGATGCGTTCTTCATGCGACTGCCTCGCCGCTTGCATCTGCCTGGGCCGGTTTCGTATTCGGGAAGCATTTTGTCTGGCCAGCACTCCAGCTTAAATCCAGTTCATCGCCATTGCGCAATCCTGCGAACGCCCCGGTTTGCGGCAAGGCCACGTTCATTTCGTGTCCGGTTGTGGTTTCGCGTAACTGGACACTGCTGGCAGCGCCGTTAAATAACAGGTTTTCAACCCGTCCCTGCATTGCATTAAGACCTGATGTTGCGACGGGCCCCTGGCCCTTGGCCGCAATGGTGATGGCTTCGGGCCGAACAAAAACATCCATCCGCTGTCCCGCAACCAGGTCAGGGTTGGTGACTTGCGTGGGATCGGTATAAATAACACCACCACTATCAAGGCGAATAATTGCCTTGCCATCTGCAACAGTTTCAAACGTCCCTTGCCAGCGATTGCTTTCGCCGACAAACCCGGCAACGAATGGCGTGTCAGGCTGATAATACAGCTCCTGCGGGGTGCCAACCTGTTCAAACCGGCCCGCATTCATCACCGCAACCTGATCGGACATTACCAGGGCTTCAGACTGATCATGGGTAATATAAACAAAGGTGGTGCCAATTTCGTGCTGAAGCTGTTTTAGCTCGACTTTCATATGCTCGCGCAATTTCAAATCAAGTGCGCCTAGCGGTTCGTCAAGCAACAAAACAGCCGGTTCAAGTACAAGGCAACGCGCAATGGCGATACGTTGTTTCTGGCCACCCGATAGTTGGCTGATCTGTTTTTGCCCGGAATCGGGCAAACCTACACGGGCCAGGGTTTCAGCAACCTTTTTATCAATAGTGGCGCGGCCCACCCCGCGCCGACGCAATCCATAGGCAACGTTTTGTGCAACATTCATCATCGGGAACAGGGCCAGATGTTGAAACACCATATTGACCGGGCGCCGGTTAGGCGCAACACCCAGGACCGATTTTCCCTTAATCAGGATATCACCCGCCGTTGGTTCGATAAACCCTGCCAACATACGCAAAAGAGTTGTTTTACCGCAGCCGCTTGGCCCCAGAATGGAAAAAAAAGACCCTTGCGGAATGGTCAGTGAAACCTGATCCACAGCCGTAAACTGGCCAAATTTCTTAACAACATCGCGGCATTCCAAATCAAACTGGTCGGCCATGCTTACCCCGAACTTATCCTGGATATTATTAATTATATAGATACGAAATTGATCGTATATTTTTGTTTATAAACAAATATGGCACCTCCGAACATTATCGGAGATGCCATTTTTATCAAATGTTACTGGGCAGCTTTGACCCGGTCCAGTGCTTTACCTTCAAGGGTTTCCAGACCGGCAGGAACCGGCGGATACCATTTGATATTATCAAGGGCTTCCTGCGGGAAGCTGTTCTTGAACTGGGCTTTCAACTTGTCTTCAGCAAAATCATCAGCCCCTTTGGATGCCGTAAAGTTACCGGCACTTGCGGTAATTTTGGCCGCAATTTCCGGCTGCATGACAAAGTTGATCCATTTGTATGCCGCATCTTCATTTTCAGATTTGCGTGGCAGGGCAAAGGTATCAACCCAACCCAGCGCCCCTGATTTCGGTGCAACAAAGGTAATGTCGGCATTATCGTTGTTAAGCTTCCACCCGCCAGTATCCCATGCCATGGCAGCAACAACTTCACCCGAACGTACCAGGTTCAGCAGCGCATCGCCGCCTTCCCAATAGGTTTTCACATTCGGTTTGCACTCAATCAGTTTTTCCTGAACTTTATCAAGAATTTCCTGATATTTCGCCTCATCAGTATAAGCTGCAAACGGGTCCATGCCCATGGCAAAGGCAAAACCGATCAGGGTTGGGCGCTTCAGACGGTAGGAAACCTTGCCAGCAACGCTGTCATTGCAAAGATCGGTATAGTCCTTAACGTCGGCCGCCTTTTTGGTATCAACAACAAGACCGCTGGTGCCCCAGATATGCGGCAAGCCGTAAACCTTGCCATCAACCGTGGTGTTGGTTTTGGTCGCAGCCAGCATTGACGGAATAAACTGTGCTGCATCAACCTTGGACAGATCCATCGGTTTGTAGATACCATATTCCATCTGGGCACCGGCAATACGGTCCTGTGACGGTTGGGCAAGGTCAAAACCGCCGCCGCCGGTGGCACGCAATTTCGAAATCATGTCTTCATTGTTTGACAGGGTTACTTCGACATCAATGCCGGTTTCCTTTTCAAACATCTGGATAACGTCATCCGGGGCATAACCACCCCAGGTCAGCAAACGCAATTCTTCTGCCTGGGCAGTACCTGCCAGCATCATCACACCTGCCAGTGCAGAAACACCGAACATGGTTGCGCGCAGCGAACCGGTATTTTTAGACATTGTAACGAACCCCTTTGTTGACGAAATTCAAAATCTGCCACCAATCACAGCCCCCATAGCCCGCGCTATGGGGCACCGCCGAATGATATTATCAGCAAATTTTATGTTGAAACGAAACCAAAAAGACCAATTTCGTTTTCTATTGAACTTTTCGTTACAAGTTTCGCCATGTTTTGCCTCAAATCGCAAGTTAAAGTTCTGCAACAAAATTTGCGAAACAATGCGGGCGTTTCAGATATCCGCATACGAAAAAAGGGTGGCCCGCAAGACCACCCTTTAATCAGCAGATATCGTAACGGAAAGGTCCTATTCGTCGGCGCTATATTCGGCGGGGCAGTTTACCTTGGTAAAGGCTTTGCCGTTTTCGTCAAACAGGTGGGCAGCGCCGCCATCGGCAGCGGCAGTAACCTTTTCGCCAATTTTTACCCGGCTGTGGCCCGGTGCGCGCAAGGTTACCCGATCACCGTTGGGCAAGCCGACATATAGATATGTGGAGTCGCCCAGCTTTTCGACAACCTCTACCTCACCGGTAACCGGCAAATCGCCATCGCGGTTTAGTTCAAGATGTTCGGGCCGAATACCCAGTTCCACTTCCTTGCCCACCTGCCCGGCAGGAACAGCAAACGGCAAAATGGCCGTGCCGCCACCAGGCATTTCAACGGTGACAGTTTCGGCCCCGGTTGCCGTAATTTTTACCCGGGTAAAATTCATCGCAGGCGAGCCGATAAACCCGGCCACAAACCGGGTTTTAGGATGATGATAAAGCGTCATTGGCGAGCCAACCTGTTCTACCCTGCCCGCATTCATCACCACGATTTTATCCGCCAGCGTCATGGCTTCGATCTGGTCGTGCGTGACATAAACGATGGTGGATTTCAGTTTTTGATGCAGTTTGGCAATTTCGATCCGGGTTTGCACCCGCAAGGCGGCATCAAGGTTTGACAACGGTTCATCAAACAGAAAAACCTTTGGCTGGCGCACAATGGCACGACCAATGGCAACACGCTGGCGCTGCCCGCCAGAAAGTTCGGACGGACGACGGTCCAGCAGGTTGTCAAGCTGCAAGGTGGATGCGGCGGCACGAACCCGCTGATCAAGCGCGGATTTATCGGTTTTTGCCAGTTTGAGGCCAAAGGCCATGTTCTTGTAAACCGTCATATGCGGATACAGCGCATATGACTGAAACACCATGGCAATACCGCGATCCTTGGGGGTTTTGTTATTTACGATATCCCCGTCGATCATAAGGTCGCCGCCAGTAATATCTTCCAATCCTGCAATGATGCGCAGCAGGGTTGATTTGCCGCAGCCCGACGGGCCGACAAAAACAACAAACTCCCCGTCTTTCACATCCAGATCAATGCCATGCAGCACATCAACAGCGCCATAGCTCTTGCGGATCTGGTCCAGTTTCAAATCGGCCATTTTTTAAAGTGCTCCTGTAACCCGTAAATCACTTCACTGCGCCAGATGTCAGGCCGCGGATCAGTTGGCGGGAAAAAATCAGATAAAGGATCAGGATGGGAATGATTGCCAGGCTAAGCGACGCCAGAACCGCGTTCCAGTCTGTTACATATTGCCCGATAAACTGCTGCACACCGAGAGTGATGGTCTGCTTGCCATCGCCCGGTGCCAGGATCAACGGAAACCACAAGTCGTTCCAGATCGGGATCATGGTAAAGACCGCAACCGTTGCCACAGCCGGGCGTACCAGCGGCAGGATAATGGCAAAAAAGATCTTGAATTCACCCACCCCGTCACAACGGGCGGCTTCTTTCAAATCCTTGGGGATCTGATGCATGAATTCTGTCAAAATGAAAATAGCCAAAGGCAAGCCTTGCGCCACATAAACCAGCACCAGCGACGTCAACGTATTCACCAGCCCCAAATCGACCATCAGGCTAAGAATGGACACAGTACCAAGGCGAATTGGCACCATGATGCCAATGGCAAGATAAATTGCCAGTGCGGTATTGAGCGGAAATTTATATTCCGACAAGGCCCAGGCCGCCATTGCGGCCAGCAACAGCACAACAACAATCGTGACGACCGTTACCGAAATACTGTTGAAAAAATAGGTTCCGAAATCGGCTTTGTCCAAAACCTTCTCAAAACCCGACAGACTGAAGGTTTGAGTTGTTGGCAGGGCCATCGGTTCGCGAAAAATACCCTTGCGGGATTTAAAGGCATTAATCACGATCAAAAATACAGGATAAAGCGCAATCAGCGTATAGCTTAGCAAGACCGCGTGAACGATAACGGCGCGGGATGCATGATCCTTGCGAACATTTAAAGCCATGAATGCAGCCCCTTTTACAGTTGATAGCGCGACATGCGGCGCTGCACGACAAACAGGTAAAACAGCACACCGGCAAGGATGATCAGGAACATCAGGGATGCGATAGTCGCGCCCAGTGTTGGGCTGCCAAGCTGCAATTGATACCCAAAGAAGGTGCGGTAAAACAATGTGCCCATAATATCGCTGGAGAAATTAGGCCCGGCCAGCGCACCTTTTACGGCATAAACAAGGTCGAAAGCATTGAAATTACCAACAAATGTCAGGATCGACACCATGGCGACCGTGGGCAAAATCAAGGGCATTTTAATGTGCCAGAACACCTCGAAATGGGTGGCGCCATCAACAATGGCGGCATCAACCAGATCTTCGGGAATGGCAAGTAAAGCCGCGTAAATCAGCATCATGGGGATGCCAACCCATTGCCAGACGGAAATAAAGGCCAGGGTAATCAGCGCACTGCCTTCTTTACCCAGCCAGGGGCCAAACAGGGATTTCAGGCCAACAATATCAAGGATATCTGCACCGACCCCCCAAACCGGGCTTAGGATAAGTTGCCAGATAAACCCGACAATCACCACCGACAGCATGGTCGGCATAAAAATCAGCGTGCGATAGGTATTGCGAAATTTAAGACGAGGCAAACTTAGAACAGCGGCAAGGGCAATACCGATAGGGTTTTGCACCAGCATGTGAACCGCGAAAAATTTCATATTGTTCCAGAAACTGTTCCAGAACGTCGCAGCCCAGTCTGGATCGCTTAAAATTGTTCGGTAATTTTCCAGGCCAACAAATGTCAGATCGCCGCCGGATGGCGTCGTGTAAAAACTTAACCGGATCGAATCGATCAACGGATAAATCATAAACAGCGTATAAAGGATTGTTGCGGGTGCCAGAAAGGCAAATACAGGCAGTTTTGCCTTGCGCCAATCGGTCATGGGCCCTGAATGCGCCATACCATGTCCTGTCTGTCTGAAAAATATCTGATGGCGAGACGATAAAATAATCGCCGCCCGCCCGGGGGCGCTTTAACCGTCGCCCATATTACTTGCGATGTATGCCCCGAAGGGCGGACAGGCACAATTATGCGCCTGTCCAATCGTTTAACCGATCATTTCTGATGCGGTGCATACCATTTTTCCAGGCCGTCTTCGGCCTTTTTCGCCCCTTCTTCCGGGGTCAGCGTGCCATTGATCACCTGTGCGGAAATATTCCACAGTTCGTTTTCAAGGTTCGGCGTGCCACGTGAAAGGATCTGATAGGAGTTGCGAATGGTTGATTTGCATTTCTGGCGCCAGCTGACAAATTCCTGCGCGACCGGATCTTCAATGTCAATTTTCGCATTCGACAATGAGAAGAAGCCCGGCAGGGCATTTGAATAAAGCTGGGCGAAGTCCGGGCCGGTCATCCATTCAAGAAATACTTTCGCGTCTTCGGTATTCTTGGAATGTGCGTTCAGACCCATGCCAATATCGGTGTGGTCGCTGATATAGCAGGTATCGGAACCCGCCGGCGCAGGTGGCGGGAATGCGCCAAATTCAAAATCGGCCTGTTTGTTAAACAGCGAAATATCCCATGAACCGGCCGGGTAAATTGCAGCCCGCCCGAGCGAGAAAAGGTTCTGAGAATCAGAAGATGAAATGGCTTCAAAACCATCGGGCAGGTAATCTTTCCAGCGGGCCAATTCGGTGAAGGTATCGACATAAGGTTTGTCGGTGAATTTCTGGCTACCATCGATCAGGGCTTTACGGCCTTCTTCACCATTCCAGTGGTTCGGACCGATATTCTGGAAGCCCATGGTTGCGGCTTCCCACTGGTCAGCAGTACCCATTGCCATCGGAACATAGGCGCCATCTTCTTTGATCTTATCAAGAACCTGGAAGAATTCTTCGGTGGTTTTCGGAACTTCTACGCCAACTTCCTCAAAAGCTTCCTTGTTATAGATGAAGCCATGAATAACCGATGCCATCGGCACGCAGAAGGTGGTTGAACCGTCGTCGGTCTGCCAGGCGGATTTGGCGACATCAGAAAAATTATCCATGCCCGGAAGATCATTCAGCGATGCGAGATTGCCCTGCTTGTAAAGCTCAAGGGATGCGTCAAATGGGCGACATGTGATCAAATCACCAGCAGTCCCGCCTGCTAATTTTGCGTTCAACGCTGCATTGTATTCCGGTGGAGTAACAGAGGTGAATTTAACTTGGATATTCGGATGTTTTTTATTGAAAGCAGGGATGATTTGATCGTTCCAGATATCAACGTCGTCAGTACGCCAGCTTTCGATCACCAGGTCGCCGGCTTGTGCCATTAACGGAACCAGGGCGACACTTGCCGCCAAGGCACCCGCCAGCCCTTTTGCCAATAGTTTGTTCGACATTTATGCCTCCTCTGATCAATGTCGGTAGGCTGCCCGGTCCTTTATGAACCGGGTTCAACCCTTATATTCAAGCGCCGCCCGAAGATTTCCGTTTACGGACGCCAGAATTTCTTTTGCTTTTTGCAAAGTTTGGCCGCGCACCATTAAAACTGCGCAGCGAATATCAAAACCGGATTGTTCAAGTGCGCGTTGCGCAATGGCAGCATCGCATTTGGCAATATGGCGCACAATGCGAACCGCCCTGCCCTGCAATTTCGTGTTTTCTGCCCGCATACCGACCATAAGGTTGTCAAACAAACGCCCCAGACGGTTCATCACCAGCGTTGACAACATGTTAAGGGCTGCTTTTTGCGCTGTTCCAGCCCCCATACGGGTTGATCCTGCAACGACTTCGGGCGCGCTATCTAAAAATATGCCATGACAAGCATGGCTTAACAATGCACCGTCGCTATTATTACAAATGCCAATTGTCAATGCTCCGGCGTCATTCGCCGCCTGCACAGCACCTAGCGTAAAGGGAGTTGATCCACTGGCGGCAACAGCAATTAAAACATCCTGCTTGCCGATATTGTGTCGGTTGACTTCAAAAAGTGCAGCATCACAGTCGTCTTCCGCGGAATTAAAAACACCCGGTGCGCTATCAACACCTCCCGCAAGCAAAACAATGGTTCGGTCTTCGGGCCAGCCAAATGTACCCCCCAGTTCCTTGGCATCTTGCCATGCAACGGTGCCTGACGTCCCGGCGCCAGCATAGATCAGGCGGCCACCGCCAAGCAATCGATCAGCGATACCCGCTGCCGCGCGCGCCAAAGGTTCGATCATCGGACCAACAGATGCAACAGCCCGCATCTGACCTTCCCATAAAGCAGTCAGGAAATCGGCATCGGACCATTGGTCCAATCCTGCAAAGCGCATATCGAATTCTTCGGTGCTTAATGCCATTTCCCTGATCTCCCTTCCATAATTAAATACCATTGTGATACCAGACACGCAAGGCGTTAAATTATCCTCGCAACACCTCTTTCAACCCCATCCATATTTTTCATTATATATCAGTATATTGATTGGGTTTTTCATTCAATTTTCGTTTTTTATATACGTTTTTGCCCGCCATTTTACCGTCATATACGGCGAAAAAGTGGATCTATATTGGTATTGCAAATATAGATACCAGTCTGCTAGGATGACGCAAGTTAGGGATGGCAAACAATGAACAACTCACAATCAGAGAGACTTTATCTGGGGGTCGACGGCGGTGGAACGCGATGTCGGGTAAGACTGGTTAACAGTCATGGTATGGTTATGGGTGAAGCCACACGCGGCAGCGCCAACACCCGCCTTGGCCTGGAAAAGGTTTTTGCCGAGATAACCGATGCAGCCTATGATGCCCTTGATCAGGCATCCCTCCCACCAGAGAAAATTACTGAAATTCATGCCGGGCTGGGCCTGGCCGGATTAGCATTAACCCGTGAGCAAAAACGTGTTCGGGCCCATCCTCATCCGTTTGCCAGTGCCGTTTTTGAAACCGATGCCTATAGTGCGTGTCTGGGGGCACACAATGGCCATGACGGGGCTATTTTAATTGTCGGCACCGGAACATGCGGACAGGCCATTGTTGCAGATCGGCAACTTGCTGTTGCCGGTTGGGGGTTTGAAATATCCGACATTGGCAGTGGTGCGCGCATTGGCAAACACGCACTGGAAAAAACCCTTCTGGCACACGAAAAAATTGGTTCCGAATCGAACCTGACCCGCCAGTTGATGGCCCATTTCCACAATAGCCCTGAAGAAATGGTGTCCTTTGCCGAAACGGCCCGCCCCGCTGACTACGGACAATTTACCGTGTCCGTTTTTGATGCCTTTGATAATGACGATACCGTTGCCCGCGAAATCGTCGATCAGGCCTGTAATGCAAATGAACAAATATTACGTCAATTGTTGGCATTTGGCGCCCCGCGCCTGACTTTAATGGGCGGCATTGGCCAACGTATGGCCGGTTTGATGTCGGATGATATACAGAAAAAACTGGTGCCCGCATCAGGTGATGCCCTTGATGGAGCCATTTTAATGGCCAAACGCCAATATGAGGCCCTCCCATGATTGCACCTGATGATGTTTTAAAAAGCCTGCGTGCGCGCGACTTTGAAAATACCGGCCATGGCCCGCTTTACCGCCGCCTGCAAACTGCGATCAAGGCAATCATTGATGACGGTATTTTAAAAGTCGAAGATGCCCTGCCAAGCGAGCGGGACTTGGCAACAGAACTGGGAATTTCACGTGTTACCGTACGCAATGCAGTACGGTCCCTGGTGGAAGATGGTATTCTGGTGCAACGCCACGGCGCGGGCACATTTGTCGCCCCCCGGGTGGAACAGGCCCTGTCGCGGTTAACATCCTTTACCGAAGATATGACCACAAGGGGCATGCATCCCGGTGTCGTCTGGCTGGAAAAATCGGTGGGGTATGCAACACCGGAAGAAGCAATGGCCTTAAACCTGTCGCCCGGCAGCGAAGTGGCGCGGTTTCGGCGCTTGCGTACCGCCAATGATAAACCAATGGCGCTGGAATTTGCCGTCGTCCCCCGACAGTTTATTCCCGTGCCTGAAGAAGTCGACAAATCGCTTTATGATGCATTGGCAAAATACGGCAAAAAACCTGATCGTGCCTTGCAAAGGTTGCGCGCAGAGCTGTTTGATCACGATACGGCTCGCGCCCTTGGCGTACCCGAAGGAAGTGCAGCCCTTTATATCGAGCGCCGGTCGTTTCTGGCCAATGGTACCCCGGTTGAATTCACCCGATCACATTATCGCGGCGACAGTTACGATTTCATCGCCGAAATGCAGGTCGATGCGCGCTAGGCGCATCCAACGTTATAAGCTCATTGCAAACCAAGGAAATTAAACATGACTACACGCTGGACGCCTCAAACCCAGATGGGTCGCGAAACGGCTCAGGCGCCGTCTGTTGTAAAGGCTCAGCTTGCAGCCAATCATGAGGCGATTGCCCAATTGGCCGCCGAATTACGTGAAACGCCCCCCACCTTTGTCATGACATGTGGACGTGGCAGTTCGGACCATGCAACGCTTTATGCCAAATACCTGATCGAAAGCCAGCTTGGCATCCCGGTGGTGTCGGCGGCACCGTCCATTACCTCGATTTATGGCAAGACACTGGCCGTTAAAGGGGCTTTGTTTATTGCTGTTTCGCAGTCTGGCAAAAGCCCGGATCTGGTACAAAGTGCAGCAGCGGCAAAAAAAGCAGGTGCACGCACCGTTGCATTGGTAAATGTAACCGATTCTCCGCTCGCACAAACAGTGGATCACGTTATTCCGTTGCTGGCCGGTGCCGAAACCAGTGTCGCTGCGACAAAATCCTATATCGCGACACTATCGGCAATTGCCCAGATTGTGGCAGCATGGGTTAATGATGATGCTTTAAACAAAGGCCTTGATGCCCTGCCCGGTCAATTGGTCCGTGCCCTGGATAATGACTGGCTTGATGCGGCAGAGCCAATTGCAAAATCGCAAGGTTTATACGTTATTGGCCGCGGGCCGACCTTCGCCATTGCCCAGGAAGCAGCCCTTAAATTCAAGGAAACCAGCAGCCTGCATGCCGAAGCCTTTAGTGCTGCCGAAGTCAAACACGGCCCGATGGCCCTGGTCACAAGTGATTTTCCGATGCTGGTATTTTCACAGCAAGATGCCACGCGCGAAAGTGTAGAAGGATTTTTGGCTGAAATGCGCGCCAAAACCGACAACCTGTTTGCCGCCGAAACCGGGCATAGCAGCACCAAGGGCCATTTGCCGGTTGTTGAAGACATTCACCCGTTACTAGCCCCTATCGCCATGATCCAGACTTTCTATACGCTGGCTGAACATGTTGCGTTACTGCGCGGCTGCAACCCCGATGCCCCGCCGCATCTGTCCAAGGTAACGGAGACGCATTAATGCCGGTTCTTGCCATTATAAACGCCAAATTGTTTGACGGTGACCGTTTTCACGATGACAAGGCCGTCGTGATCGAGAACGGTAAAATCTTGGCTGTTAGCCATGCTGGCGATATTAGCGACACCACAAACACCTATGATGCCCAAGGCCATATTTTAGCCCCTGGCTTTATCGATGTGCAAGTGAACGGTGGCGGTGGTGTGTTATTAAACCATACCCCCACTGTTGAAGGCATTCGTGCGATTATGGCCGGTCATCGGCAATTTGGGACAACCGCCATGTTGCCAACCCTGATTACGGATACGCGCGCTAAAATGCTGGCGGCAATTGCGGCGGTTAAAGATGCAATTGCGCAAAACGTCCCCGGCATTGTCGGCATTCACCTTGAAGGCCCTTATCTGAACACCGAACGCAAAGGCGTTCATGATCCCAACATTATCCGCCCGATGGAAGATGATGCGATCGACGTGCTAAGCAGCCTGCCTAATGGTCGCATTGTGGTAACGATGGCCCCGGAAAAAGCCAAGGCAGGCACCATTGCCAAGCTGACCGAAAACAACGTTCTGGTTTGTGCTGGTCATACCGCAGGTACATATAATGATGTGCAAGCGGCAATTGGCGAAGGCTTGCGCGGCTTTACCCATCTTTTTAACGCCATGAGCCCGCTTAACCACCGGGAACCGGGCGTTGCCGGGGCCGCCATTGCCGATGAAAATACCTGGTGCGGACTGATTGCCGACGGGTTCCATGTCCATCCTGCTGCCATGCAAATTGCCGTGCGCGCCAAAAAAACCGGCAAAATTATGCTGGTGACAGATGCGATGCCGACAGTCGGCGCAAAGAACAAAAGTTTTGTTCTGGGTGGTGAGGAAATTATTGCCACCAATGGGCGTTGCGCGCTGGCCGATGGCACCTTGGCCGGGTCCGATCTTGATATGATGTCAGCGGTGAAAAACACGGTTGAAATGATTGGCACGGATCTGGCCGAAGCCCTGCGTATGGCATCGCTTTACCCGGCGGAATTTTTAAAGATGGGTAATCATAAAGGCCGGATCAAACCGGGTTTTGACGCCGATTTTGTTCTGTTTGACAGCGCATCATATACAGTAAAAAACACCTGGATTTCAGGGCAATAACGATCATTCGTTATATAAAACATTAAAAAGGAGGCACCTCATGACGTCGAAACCCGTACGCGTTCTTGTCGTCGGACTGGGCAATATGGGGATGTCCCATGCCAAGGCTTATCATGCCCTTGAGGGGTATGAAATTGTCGGGCTATGCACACGATCCCCCATTGCGGACGAATCCCTGCCTGATGGCTTTGCGCACTACCCGCAATTCACAGATTATGAAACAGCACTGACAAACACCAAACCCGATGCCGTTTCAATCAACACCTATACCGAAACCCATGCCAATTACGCCGTGGCCGCGTTTGAGGCCGGGGCGCATGTGTTTATTGAAAAACCACTGGCCGCCACGGTTGAAGATGCCGAGCGAGTGGTTGCCAGTGCGATGAAGAATAATCGCAAACTGGTGATCGGCTATATTCTGCGCCATCATCCGTCGTGGGAAAAGTTTGTCGAACTGGCACAAACATTGGGCAAGCCGCTGGTGATGCGTATGAATTTAAACCAGCAAAGCAGTGGTGAATTCTGGGAAACCCATAAGCGCCTGCTAAACAGTGTGTCGCCGATTGTTGATTGCGGCGTGCATTACCTTGACATGATGTGTCTGATGACGGGCGCCAAACCGGTTTCGGTTCATGCGATGGGCGTGCGCCTTTCACCCGACGTGGCCGAAGATATGTATAATTATGGCCAATTACAGGTGCGGTTCGATGACGGTTCGATTGGCTGGTATGAAGCGGGCTGGGGCCCGATGATCAGTGAAACGGCTTTTTTCGTTAAAGATGTGATCGGGCCGAAGGGTTCTGTCTCAATCACAGATGTAGAAGAAAAAGGCGCAGGATCGGCCGATATTGATACACACACCAAAACCAGTGCCTTAAAATTACATCATGCTGCCACAGATCATGACGGAAAATTTACACAATCGGACGAGATCATCAGAACAGATGACGAGCCCGATCATGATGCTTTGTGCCTGCGTGAACAGCAGTTTTTCCTAAAGTCTATAACGGAAAATCTTGACCTTACGCAGCATATGACGGATGCATTGGGCTCCTTACGGATCGCCCTTGCTGCGGATCAATCGGTTCGCACGGGGAATATTATAATGCTCTGACCCCCAGGAGGAGTACCCACATGCCTTCCGTTAAACCCGGTGTTGTTACCGGTGCTGCCTATCGCGAACTCGTTGCTGCTTGCAAGCAGGACGGGTACGCTCTACCCGCGGTTAATGTTACCTCGTCAAGCACATTGAACGCAGCCCTTGAAGCTGCTGCCAATGCCGGTTCTGACATTATCATTCAGCTATCGAATGGTGGTGCACAGTTCTTTGCCGGCAAGGGCATCAAGGATGCCAATGCTGCCCGTATTATTGGCGCCGTTTCCGCCGCCCGTCATGCTCAGCTTATGGCTGAATATTATGGCGTCGCCGTTGTTCTTCATACCGATCATGCCAACCGGAAATTCGTTCCGTGGGTCGATGGTATGCTGAGCTGGGGTGAAAAAGCGTACAAGGAAACCGGCAAGCCTTTGTTTAGCTCGCATATGCTTGATTTGTCAGAAGAACCACTGGAAGACAATCTGGCGACCTGCGAGGAATTTCTCAAACGTCTTTCTGCTGTCGATATGAGCCTGGAAATTGAACTGGGTGTTACCGGTGGCGAAGAAGACGGTATTGGCAAGGAACTTGATACGTCGCAAGACGATATTGACCCGCGCCTGTATACCCGACCAGAAGAAGTTGAAGAAGCCTATCGTCGTCTGAAGCCGCTGGGCCATTTTTCGGTTGCTGCGGCATTTGGCAACGTTCACGGCGTGTACAAACCCGGCAATGTGAAACTGCGCCCGGAAATTTTGCTGGAATCGCAGAAATACGTTGCCGAAAAACACGACCTTGACGGTTTCCCGCTTGATTTCGTTTTCCACGGTGGTTCCGGTTCGGAAAAAGAAAAAATCGAGGAAGCCGTGGGCTACGGCGTTTTCAAAATGAACATCGATACCGACACCCAGTTTGCCTATGCAACGGCAGTTGGCAAATATGTTGAAGAAAACGAACGCGCCTTTAAATACCAGGTCGATCCTGACAACGACACGCCCTACAAAAAGCAATACGACCCGCGTGTCTGGGTCCGCGAGGCTGAGCTTTCGATGGCCGCCCGTCTTGAAGAAGCCTTCAAGGATTTGGGAGCTACCGGCAAGTCAATCGCCAAAGGCTGATTACAAATATATTGTCACAAAACCCGTCAGAGAAATCTGGCGGGTTTTGTTTTTGCAGTGCAAAATTCACACGATCAGAACACATATCAGTCATGCTGACATATCCTGACAGGAACTGTCAGGGGCGCACTTGCGTATATAGACTGGCTCCTCTATACATTTCCCGAACAATTCAGGAACAAAGGCCGGATATGCTGACAAAAATTTCGGTTCGCGGTGCGAAAGAACACAATCTTCAAAACATTGATGTGGACCTGCCGCGCGATTCACTTGTGGTCATTACCGGCCTTTCAGGGTCAGGTAAAAGCTCGCTTGCATTTGACACCATCTATGCCGAAGGCCAGCGCCGCTATGTCGAAAGCCTGTCGGCCTATGCCCGTCAGTTCCTTGAAATGATGCAAAAGCCGGATGTCGAATATATCGATGGTCTGTCTCCTGCCATTTCGATTGAACAAAAAACCACCTCGCGCAATCCGCGCTCGACGGTGGGGACTGTGACCGAAATTTACGACTATATGCGCCTTCTTTGGGCGCGTGTCGGTATTCCCTATTCGCCTGCTACCGGCCTTCCCATTGTCAGCCAGACGGTTTCACAAATGGTGGACCGGGTGATGGAAATGGAAGAAGGCACAAGGCTTTATTTGCTGGCCCCCATCGTGCGTGGTCGCAAGGGGGAATATAAAAAGGAATTAAAAGACCTGCGCGCACGTGGCTTTCAGCGCGTAAAAATCGATGGTGAAATGTATGACATCGACGAGGCACCTGATCTTAACAAAAAGCTGAAACACGACATATCTGTTGTTGTAGATCGACTGGTTGTCAAAGACGGCATTCAAACGCGCCTGGCCGACAGTTTTGAAACCGCCCTTGAACTGACAGACGGTATTGTTTTTGCCGAAGATGCGCGAAGCGGTGACAGCACGTTGTTTTCCGCCAAATTCGCCTGCCCCGTTTCCGGTTTCACCATCGAGGAAATCGAACCACGGTTGTTTTCGTTTAACAATCCGTTTGGCGCCTGCCCGGTCTGCGATGGCCTTGGCACCCAAATGGAATTTGATCCGGAACTGGTGGTGCCTGATACCAGCAAAACGCTGGATGATGGTGCAGTGGCCCCGTGGGCCAGCGGAACGTCAAAATACTATTTGCAAACGTTACGCGCCATTGCCAGGCATTTTGGCTTTAAAACCAATGTTGCATGGGAAAAACTGCCCGCAACGGCACAAAAAATTATATTGCATGGCTCTGGCGATGAAGAAGTGACCGTGACCTATGATGACGGGTCGCGCAGCTATAAGGTAACCCGCCCGTTTGAAGGGGTTATCCCCAATATGTCGCGGCGCTGGCGCGAAACCGATAGTCAGTGGGCACGCGATGAACTTGCCAAATACCAGACAATTTCAAGCTGCGATGCCTGCCACGGCGACCGCCTGAAACCCGAGGCACTGGCCGTCAAGATTGACCATTGCACCATTTCCGAAATCACCGCCCTGTCAATTGGCAAAGCAGTGGACTGGTTTGCCGCCCTGGAACCAAAACTGAACGAAAAGCAGACAGAAATTGCCCGGCGTATTTTGCGCGAAATTAATGATCGTTTGCGGTTTTTGAGCGATGTTGGCCTGAACTACCTGTCAATGTCTCGAACATCGGGCACTTTATCGGGCGGGGAAAGCCAGCGTATTCGTCTGGCGTCGCAAATCGGTTCGGGTCTGACCGGCGTTTTATATGTACTTGATGAACCGTCCATCGGCTTGCACCAGCGTGACAATGACCGGTTGCTGGAAACCCTGAAACGCTTGCGTGACCTTGGCAATACCGTGCTGGTGGTCGAGCATGACGAAGATGCCATCCGTGCGGCCGATTATGTGGTTGATATGGGCCCGGGCGCAGGTATCCACGGGGGCCGTATTGTTGCCGAGGGGACCCCGGAAGAAATTCAGCAAAACCCCAACAGCCTTACCGGAAAATACCTGACCGGTATTGAACAGATTGCCGTGCCCGACAAACGCCGGGACGGCAGTGGCAAAGCCATTACCATTACCGGCGCGCGGGCCAATAACTTGCAAAACGTTAAAGTGGATTTTCCACTGGGCAAGTTTATCTGTGTGACGGGGGTATCAGGTGGTGGTAAATCCAGCCTGGTGATTGAAACGCTATATAAGGCGCTGGCAAAACGCATGCATAATGCGCGCAACCAGCCTGGCGCCCATGACAGCATTTCAGGCATCGAACATATCGATAAAATTATTGATATTGACCAAAGCCCGATTGGCCGTACCCCGCGGTCCAACCCGGTAACTTATACCGGTGCTTTTACCCCCATTCGCGAATGGTTTGCCCAGTTACCCGAAGCCAAAACACGCGGTTACAAGCCCGGTCGTTTTTCGTTTAACGTTAAAGGTGGCCGTTGCGAAGCCTGCCAGGGTGATGGCGTTATCAAAATTGAAATGCATTTTTTGCCCGATGTTTACGTTACCTGTGATCAATGCAAAGGCAAACGCTACAATCGGGAAACATTGGAAATATCCTTTAAAGGCAAATCAATATCAGACATTCTTGACATGACAGTTGAAGAAGGTGCCGATTTCTTCAAGGCCGTTCCCAGCATTCGTGACAAGATGGAAACCCTAAAACAAGTTGGGTTAAGTTACGTTCATTTGGGCCAGCAAGCCACCACCCTGTCGGGCGGTGAAGCGCAGCGCGTCAAACTTGCCAAGGAGCTTTCCAAACGGGCAACAGGGCGCACGATTTATATTCTGGATGAACCGACAACCGGCCTTCATTTCCACGATATTCGTAAATTGTTAGAAGTGCTGCATACCCTGGCCGATCAGGGCAACACGGTTGTTGTGATTGAACATAACCTTGATGTAATCAAAACGGCCGACTGGATTATTGACATTGGCCCCGAAGGGGGTGATGGCGGTGGTGAACTCGTGGGTGCCGGAACGCCTGAAGACATCATGAACAATGATCGCAGCTATACCGGAAAATACCTGAAGCGACATTTACGTATCGCTTAATTCAAAGGCCGCATCATGTGGATTTGGCATTATCAGACCCGATTGCCAAAGCACGGATGCGGCCCTCCAGGGTTTGTAAAATCGCTTTGACCAACCGTTCGCTAAAGCCTGCGACAAAGGCGATCAACAGCATTGTCGCCACTTGCTGGCCGGTATCGGCGGCCATATCGCTGTTGCCGATATCGTTTAAATCCCTGATCGCCTGTAGCTGATTAAGGGAATCGGGAACGATACCGGCGCGAATAACCAGCAATGCCAGAACGGCAAAAACAAACCCTAGAAATGGACGAAACAGAAATTTGAAAAATACGTCCAGCGGCGACAGATCGGTCCAGTTGTGGCTATCTCCCATATGCAACATCACACTAACCGTTGCACCCAATGCGCCAAAAACGCCTACAAAAAACACCAGGTCATAACTAAACCCGAACAACCGGCCGCCCCAGGAACTGATCAGCGTATCAATTAAAAAAAACGTCCCTAAAACGCCAACCAGAACAACAGGTGACATAACCAGCGCCACGCTGGCCGCCGATAGTTTGGCGACATCGCCCCCCGATACCAATGTCGTTATAAACCGGCTCATCGGGGTATTGTTTGGTACTATCAACGGTGACGGTGACGGTGACGGTGGCGATGCTGGTACGGTTTCCGATATTTGCTCGCCTGAAACAGGATCATGGTCCGAAGACGGCTTTGCAGTTGCGTCGTCCTGTTGTTTGTGCGGATCTGCTGCCTGGGTTGTGCGTGGCGGGGAGGTATCCATTCGGCCAAACTCCTGCGATGTCTGATGGGGTGCCAGTTGCAACAAACGACCGCTAATTGACGCAGAACACACCAAAATGTGATGTGAGTCCTTTTCACAAAGTTTTTTGGCAGCGACCGTGGGAAATTTTCAGCAATTGTCTTGAAATTTACGCCATTGCACCGCTATGTGTGGGGCAATCTTGGCATTATGCCATCACCTGTTTGACGGAGGTTCAGCTTGGATACGGTTACACCCGTTCATATCATTGGTGCCGGATTGGCCGGCAGCGAAGCGGCATGGCAATTGGCCGAAGCTGGCATCCCCGTGATCATTCACGAAATGCGCCCTTCCCGCCCGACCGATGCGCACCACACCGACAAGTGCGCCGAACTGGTTTGTTCCAATTCGTTCCGGTCCGATGACAAGGAATATAACGCAGTTGGCTTGATCCATGATGAAATGCGCCGTGCCAATTCAATAATCCTGCGCTGCGCCGATGAACACAAGGTTCCCGCCGGAGCAGCATTGGCCGTCGATCGCGAAGGTTTTTCGCAAGCGGTTACCGACGCGCTTTCCAATCATCCGTTGATTACGCTGGAACGTGGCGAGATTGACGGTTTGCCGCCAATCGAATGGGGCAACACCATTATTGCCACCGGCCCGCTTACATCGGGACCGCTTGCCGCAGCAATCCGCGAAGCCACCGGCGAACAGTCACTGGCGTTTTTTGATGCCATTGCACCGATCCTGTATAAAGAAAGCATTGATTTCGACAAAGCGTGGTTTCAATCGCGTTATGACAAGGGTGATGGCAAGGACTATATCAATTGCCCGATGAACAAGGACGAATATAACGCGTTCATTGATGCCTTGCTGGCGGGTGAAAAAACCGAGTTCAAGGACTGGGAAAAAGACACGCCGTATTTTGATGGCTGCCTGCCAATTGAAGTAATGGCCGAACGGGGCCGTGAAACCCTGCGCCATGGCCCGATGAAACCGGTAGGCCTGACCAACCCGCATGATCCGCTGGTGAAGTCCTATGCCATTGTTCAATTGCGCCAGGATAACGCCCTGGGCACGCTCTACAACATGGTCGGATTTCAAACCAAGCTGAAATACGGTGCCCAGGTCGAGGTTTTTAAAACCATCCCTGGTTTGGAAAATGCCGATTTTGCCCGCCTTGGCGGCATTCATCGCAATACATTCATCAATTCCCCGCGTTTGCTGGACCCGACATTACGTCTTAAATCACGCCCTGACATTCGCTTCGCCGGGCAGATTACCGGGTGTGAAGGATATGTTGAAAGTGCAGCCGTCGGCCTGATGACCGGGCGCTTTACCGCCGCAGAAAAACTGGGCCGCGAATTACCCCTGCCCCCTGCCATAACCGCAATGGGCGCGTTACTGGGCCATATTACCGGCGGTGCAGATGAAAGTACATTCCAGCCAATGAACGTAAATTTCGGCCTGTTTCCCGAACTTGAATTAACCAAACGGGTTAAAGGGCGAGATCGCAAAAAACTCTACACCGACCGCGCCATTCCGGCTTTCGATGAATGGCTGACAAGCATCAATAATTGATGTCGTCCAATATCGGCTTTTATGTATCAAAACGCCCGGTCAGCAATGATCGGGCGTTTTTGTGGTTTTCTAATCGCGATACAGGTTAACCCGGGTTAATTCACCCGTTATTTCGCGAATGCTTTTGCCATTCCGGAAACGTTTAAAAACAAGATCCAGATTACCATCATCGTTTAGCGTACGTTCATAGACCTGCATTTCATAGCCGCCATCATCAAGAATATACATGGCATGCACAGTTAGCGTTTTGCCAACAATGCGCGCCCAGACAAATGGCTGCCCCTTTAACGGGTCATTGGGAACGCGTTTGCCAAACAGGCCGGTCCGCATGGCACTGCCATAAATTTCCGGTCGGTCTGTTTCAAAAAAATCGATGGAGATGGCGGCGGTTTTTTCGCGCCCGTCTGATTTATAAATGACGGTCGACCAGTCAATCGAAAACCCGCTGCCACTTTTCTTAATCGCAACATCAAGATCCCTGGCTTTAAGCTCGTTTTCGGCTTCAGAAATTGCAGTGCCATGATAGGTACCCAGAAAGGGATCAATCGACATCGCCGCTGCAGGGTGACGGCCCGGCCAAAATGCCACCAGAACAGCCAATGGAACAATGACTAAAAACGCGAGCTTCCTGATGATTTTCATTTTGTGACCCCACGGGCTTAAAACACCGGTTCAGGACCACAGTTAAGTCAGGAACCGGTTGACATGTAAAGATTTATAACCTTTTTGCCCATTGTAAAGACTGCGCTTTACCAATAACCGGAAAATGCCCTAAGCGTCAGGCGGAAGCTCGCGGGTCTGGCCAGACCGAACACAGCAGAAAATGGATCATAGTCAGCCTTTTTCAGCTTTTCCAAATAATTTTCAGCCAGTATTACAGGCAATGCTGCGGCGATTGCCGACTTTGGCAATGCAGAACGCATTTTTCGTGCATCCCTAATTTTCATAGCCGCATGTTCAGCCAGGTGTTTGGTCATCGCGCGAACAGCATCGGTCCGGCGAAATTCAAAGATATCTCCGGTCGACACACCAAACTGTTCCATAACATCATTTGGAACATATTGGCGTTTTGCGCGCCCATGGAAAACCATCGCCCGCAAAATGCCTACCATGCCATATGCGTTTCCGGCCCGTCTGGCAGCCTCGTTCGCATCATTTTTGCTATCCTCACGATGCCCCAAAAGTACTCCTACTGCAGCCTGGCTTAATAAGCCCGATGTCTGATCGATATAATGGTCAAGGGCTGCAAGGTTATCCGGGGCAGTGTCAAACAAATCGAATTCACGGGCATCAATCATGGCTTCCAGAGCCGGCCGATCCAACTTGTTATTGCCGATCATCTGTGCCAACGGTTCGACAACTTCATGCTTTCGCACATCACCGTTCTCAATGCCAGAAAGTGCGTCGCGCCACCATTGCAACCGGATCTGACCCAGCATGGCCTCGCTGACCATTTCGCGGGTTTTTGAAATTTCCTGATTAAAGGCATAAAGCGTGAACAGGTCTTCGCGATGTTCCGGTGCCGCAAAAAGCCCACACAGGAAACGGTCACGATCATTACGACGGACATATTCGGCACAATAGGAAAGGTCTGGAGTATTGGTCATTGGTTTGTTTTACCTGCCGGTCATAATATGCGCGGACAGGATATTATCCCATCTTTTCGGGCGTTTTCCGGGGCTGTTGTGCTTTATCATTATCAGAATGTTCCGATGCCTGCGACATTGCCATCTCGGGCATGGTCTCCACATATATCGACTGGGACGGGAATGCAAATGAAGCGCCTTCTTCTTCGATAATTCGTTTAAAAGCGATGATATGCCGATTGCGAATATCACGCCACTCCAGCCAGTCGGTCGTCAGTGTAAAGTAGTACAAATCGATATTGATGGAACTACTGCCAAAATCGGCAAGATGCACCATCTGCGGTACATCCTCCTGCGCGACATCGTCATCGTTTTTCAGAAATGCGCGCAACCGCTCAATGATTTTTTCGATCTGATCGGCACTGGTACGATATTCAACCCCAATCACCATTTTGATCCGGCGATGGGTCATACGGGTCCAGTTAATGACCGGCGAATTAACAATTTCCG
This sequence comes from Thalassospira sp. MCCC 1A01428, assembly GCF_002115825.1. Taxonomy (GTDB): domain Bacteria; phylum Pseudomonadota; class Alphaproteobacteria; order Rhodospirillales; family Thalassospiraceae; genus Thalassospira. The sequence goes on from NZ_JFJZ01000034.1 coordinate 41,806, forward strand.
CGTTGGGCATCACCACCATTGCTTTGGAAAACGTTCGTACCTTTGTCGCACGCAGACCAACAAATTCGACCACGCCTTCAAAATGCGGTGTTTCGATCCAGTCCCCGCGTTTGAAAAGTTTATCGGCAAAGATGGTTAGCCCACCAAACACATTGGCAACAGAATCCTTGGCCGCAAGGGCAACCGCCATACCAGCCAGCCCAAGACCACCCAAAAACGCCGAAACATCAATTCCCCAATCTTCCAAAAGGGCGACACCAGCCAAAACCACAATTAATGTTCTGACGCAACGAATGAAAAACTGGCGCAAATCATCGGCCAGGCCAGCCCCGAAACGCCCGGCAAATGTATTAAAGCCCAACGCAAGTGGTTCAATGATCCGGTAAAAAGCCCAAAAAATTGTCGCGATAACAATAACGCGCAGAACATTGAAAATTGCTGCGTCAGCCTGGTCGGAAAAATCCATCACTTCGACGGAAAAATAAACACCCAGGACCACAACAAAGACCTGAACAGGTGTCTGTATCGCGTTGAAAATCATTGCCATTGTTTGATGACGGTGATGGTTGGCCAGTTTGCCAAGCCCCCCGACCACACCGTGTGCCAGAACCTTACGCATCACGACAAACAATATCAAAATAACAAGCGCGATAATGGCGCGCCCGATTTCGCCGCCACCAACCATGTCGGCCCATTTGGCAAAGTGATCAACAACCCTGTCGTTCAGGTTTTCAACGCTTGAAATGATTTCTTCCATACTATTACATGCGACATCTTGGCCCGAATATTGTCGCAGTTCCCCCACCCTGTTCAAAAATTTCCCGTTACTACATCACGCAACAGCACCTTGATTGTTCCCGGAATTAACAAACAAACCGAAACAGTTGACGGGTTCTTAAACAGATAATATGGCGCAAAAGCTATAATGTGAGTGCGGCACAATGTCTCTTGGGCTGCCGAGACCAAAGCATTAAGCTAAGCCATCGACGCTTGGTAGCCTCACTCAAGGCAACACTAACATTTGACCTTAAACAGCTATTAATGCCGCTGCCACGCGCCGTTCTTCCGATTGCAGAACATTAAATGTCCGGCAGGCTGCACCTGTATCCATCGGCTCAATAACAATCCCGTGCGGGCGCAAGGCATTTCGCCATGCTGTTTTAACTGGCTGCATTCGTGCGCCCATTCCCAGCAGCAAAATATCAATTTCGCCGGCACGCGCAATGACCTCGGCAAATGCATTTTCATCTACGCTGTCGATTTCGGTGTGGGGCCATGCGAGAACTTCGGTCGAAAATAGTAAAATAGAGCCTTCGGCCTTTTCCATACCAAAACGAAACAGCCCGTCGCCATAACTGGTAACAATTTTTCGGCCCGATGCGACCATCGGTGTGATGTCCAATGTCATGATTGACCTCGCTGCAGTGATGTTATCTGGCGCCAGAACGGCGATGTCGATTGCCAGGCTGGCATTAAAAAGGCCGGGTCGTTTTCGCACGATCCCGGCCTTCTTGTAAATGATTGACGCTAGCAGATACCGTCTAATCCGATTTTAAAGCGCACCGGCTTCTTCGGTTGTTGCTTCGTCGCCTTCAGGAATTTTCCGGCGCAATTTCAAAACAACCAGCAACGGCGATGCCACGCAGATCGATGAATATGTCCCGATCACAATCCCGAAAATCAGGGCAAAGGTAAAGCCGCGAATGGCCTCGCCGCCAAATGCAAATAATGCAATCAGCGCCAGCAAGGTCGTAAACGAAGTCATTACCGTACGCGACAGGGTCGTATTGATCGACAGATCAAGAAGTTCGACCAGATCCATTTTGCGAAATTTACGCATAAATTCGCGAATACGGTCAAAAACCACCACCGTATCGTTGATCGAATACCCTGCCACCGTCAAAATTGCTGCCAATGTCGCCAAATCGAACTGAACGCCACTGATCACAAATAACCCGACGGTAATGATCACGTCGTGCAACAGCGCGACGACAGATGCCACGGCAAACTGCCATTCGAACCGTAACCAGATATAAAACATGATCAGCGCAAGCGAGATGACAACCGAGTAAATACCGGCTTCCTTGAGCTCATCCCCAACCTTGGGTCCGACAAGTTCCGAACGACGAATGCTGACCCCGTCGCCAAGCGCCTTGGTAACGGTTTCAAGTGCCGCCATCTGGGCCTTTTCGTCACCATCCTGACGCTGTAACTGGATTAGAACGTCGTCGGGTTCACCAAATTGCTGGATCGAAACATCGCCCAGCCCCAGGCTACCAAGATTATCGCGTAAACCCGAAATATCGGCAGGCCCATCGGTTTTGATTTCGAGCAGAATCCCGCCACGAAAGTCGATCCCGAAATTCAGACCTTTGGTGAAAAACAGAACACTGGAGATAACCACCAGTGAAATCGAAAAGATGTAGAAAAACTTCCGGAGCTTGAGGAACGGGATGTTCACTTCATCCGGAACAAGATGCAACGGTTTCATGTGCGATTTGCTCCCTTCCTCACAATACCAGCTCTGTCGGACGACGACGCTTCACCCAGAATGCCACGATCAAACGCGTCACCCAGATTGCCGCGAACATCGACGTGATAATCCCGATTGCCAATGTCACCGCAAACCCCTTGATCGGGCCTGATCCAAAGCTGAACAGAACCAAAGCGGCAATAAGGGTGGTGATGTTGGCATCAAGAATTGTCGACATAGCACTACGATAACCGGCATCAATCGAATTGATAATCGATCGGCCGATTTTTCGTTCTTCCCGGATACGTTCAAAAATAAGAACGTTGGCGTCAACCGCCATCCCGACTGTCAGAACGATACCGGCGATGCCCGGCAAAGTCAGCGTTGCCTGAAGGATCGACATGATCGCCAAAATCAGAACCAGGTTCACGATTAGGGCAAGATTGGCAAAAATACCAAACAGGCCATAACTGATTGCCATGAAGACAACAACAAAGACCATGCCGAGAATGGCGGCAATTTCGCCCGAATCAATTGAATCCTGACCAAGGCCCGGCCCGACAGAACGTTCTTCAAGAATTTTCATTGGGGCTGGCAACGCACCTGCGCGCAGCAACAATGAAAGATCATTGGCTTCCTGAACACCGAACTGACCGGTGATGATCCCGCTGCCACCCATGATCGGTTCATTGATCCGGGGGGCTGAAATCACTTTGCCATCCAGCACAATCGCCAGACGACGACCGGTATTTTTGCTGGTGACGTCACCAAACCTAGCACCACCTGCCGCATCAAAGCGAAACGATACCACCGGGCGACCATCATTAAAGGTCGGCTGGCTATCGATCAGGTTGTCACCAGAAACGACAACACGGCGATCAACCAGATATTCTTCGGGTTCACCGGGCGATGCGTTATCGGCACCGGGCATAATGACAGCGCCGGGCGGAATGCCGGTTGCCTTTGCCTGCTGGGGTGTTTTGGTTTCGTTAATCAGGTGAAAGTTCATTTTTGCTGTCCGACCCAGAATATCGCGCAACCGCGATGGATCATCCAGGCCAGGAACCTGCACAACGATACGATCTTCCCCTTGACGCTGGATTGACGGTTCCGTCGTCCCCAGTTCGTCAACACGACGACGCACAACTTCCAGCGACTGGCTGATGGCGCGGTCGATCATTTCACGACGCGTCTTTTCGTTGTAGGTCAACATGATGTGGTTGCCTTCACCGCCAACAATAGTCAGCGGGTCCAGCTTTGCCAGCATGGATCGGGCTTTTTCGACATCATCGTCATTAACGATGGTAACCGATGCGCCATCAGCCGAGCCGCGCAATCCACGATAACGCAGACGTTGCTCGCGCAGGGCATCGCGCATGTTTTCAGTCAGTGAGTCGTAACGTTCCCGAATAACGGAATCGACGCCCACTTCCAAAAGCATGTGCGAACCGCCGCGCAGATCAAGGCCAAGGCTGATCTGCTTGCCGGGCATCCAGCTTGCTTCTGTCGGAAATGTGCCCTTGGGAAAGAAGTTTGGCGCGGCATATATCACGCCCAAAGCACACACCAGGAGCACCAGTGCTGCTTTCCATTTGGTAAAATAAAGCATGTGTCCTTTAACCAGAGATGTCTGGGGAACATTGCGACATCGGGCTCAGGGCTTAATCAGGAAAAAAGGAAGGACTTGCCCGGCCGACCGCCAGAAATAACAGTAATTAGCAGAAAGGCGGAACCGGGAGGTTCCGCCTGTACGCCGTGATAGAAATCAGTCTTTTTTGACTTCTTCAATTTTCTTGTCGTCGGTCTTTTCGTCGGCATCAGAACCGCCCTTGGCAGGTTCGGTACGCGACAGAACATTCGAGATCATGCCACGTGCGACTTTAACTTTCACACCATCAGCAATCTCAACCGAAACTTCATCGTCCGAGACAACCTTAACAACGGTCCCGATGATCCCGCCAGCAGTCACGACTTTATCACCGCGACGAACCGCGGCCAGCATTGCTTTGTGTTCTTTCGCTTTCTTCTGCTGCGGACGAATGAGCAGAAAATAGAAAACCACAAAAATCAGGATCAGCGGCAGAAAGCTGGTCAGCATATCTGCTCCGCCAGCAGCGCCACCAGCACCCTGAGCAAAAGCCGGTGAAATCAACATTAGGAACTCCTAACCTAAAACGGAAAAACTAATCAACTGCCGGAATATAACGGTGTCGTTCGCCGTTGCAAGAAAGATCGCGCAATTTTGCCCCAAACTTCCCCTTGCACGCCTTATATTCTCCATACCATTGCCCATTAGCAGTTGAATAGCGCGGGTTTGACTGGGTTTGTGATCGGATTCACAGTTATCTCCCCCTTTGCAATAGGCTATTCTCGGTCAACAATGCTGTGGTAGGGTTTGCTCATAAAAGGTGGCTTTGACCACCATCAAAAATGAAACCGTCCATGAGGCCCCGATGACCGATACCCTTGCCGATTTATTGCCAACCTTAAACCGCATTGCCGATGCCCTTGACCGAATGGCGCCACCTGTCCGCCAGAAAAACGACCCTGCCGCCGCAGATGCCTTTGTCTGGCATGCCGAAACAGGTTATTTAACCCCGATCAAACAGGTCAACCGGGTCGATATCGGGCTGTTACAGGGGATCGATCAACAAAAAACGATCCTGTATAATAACACCAAACGATTTGCCAATGGCCTGCCAGCCAATAACGCCTTGCTATGGGGGGCCCGTGGCACGGGTAAAAGTTCAATCGTCAAGGCGATGCACGCCCTGATCAACCAGGAAAACCCGTCATCACTGGCATTGGTTGAAATTCACCGCGAAGACATCCCGACCCTGCCCGTTTTGCTGAAAATCCTTCAGGAAAGCGCGCGCAAGACAATTCTGTTTTGCGACGATCTGTCGTTCGACCTTCAGGACGAATCATACAAGTCATTAAAAGCTGTGCTGGATGGCGGGATTGAAGGCCGTCCTGATAACGTTATTTTTTATGCCACATCGAACCGGCGCCATTTGATGGCCCGCGATATGATTGAAAATGAACGTTCAACGGCCATTAACCCGTCCGAGGCCGTTGAGGAAAAAGTATCTCTGTCTGACCGCTTCGGATTATGGCTGGGCTTTCACAATATTTCGCAAGATGTCTATTTCGAGATTATCGCGGGTTACGCTGACGAATTTGGTTTGGACATGCCCAAAGAAGACCTGTTTGCCCGTGCCAAGGAATGGACTGTAACACGAGGAAGTCGATCAGGACGAGTCGCTTGGCAATTCATTCAGGAAATTGCCGGAGAGCAGGGAAAACATATTTCCTGACGGCAAAATTACACTGCCATTCCAATACAAAAACGGCCTGAAATTTTATCAGG
>NZ_JFJZ01000035.1 GCF_002115825.1 Thalassospira sp. MCCC 1A01428
TGCCGGGACTAAACACCTAACCACCCCGGACACAGCCCCCGAAACCCTGCATATGCGCAAGCTGTACCACGAAAGCTATGTCACCATTGCCCGCCCCAACCACCCCGCCATTCACGGGCAGATCGACCTTGAAACGTTTTGCGACCTTGATCACGTGATTGTTTCGCCAGAAGGCGGCGGGTTTTACGGCCCGGCGGACGATGCCCTGAAAGTGCTGGGGCATGAACGCCGAATATTGCTTTCTGCCCCGGGCTTCCTTGTGGTTCCCGAAATTGTTGCCCAAAGCGACATGATCGCCCTTGTTCCCGGCCGGGTTGCCGCCAACCGCCACGGCCGTTTGCAAATTTTGCCCCCACCCCTGCCAGTCCCGGGTTTTGACATGGCGCTGGTTTGGCATGACCGCACCACAACCCACCCGCTACATCGCTGGTTACGCGAACGCATTTACAAATTGTTGCGGACACCCGAACTGACATCATAAAAACAAAAAACCGAACCGGTCATTCATTTCCGGTTCGGTCATATTTATAAAATCAGGCTGCACGGCACCTTAAAACGGCCCATCAAGAACCAGTCCTCGCAGTTTATCAGGCACCAAGACCTTCAAACGTAATTTTGCCAATCGCCTTGCCCGATTCCAGCAATTCGTGCGCCTTGCGCAGGCTTTCCGGGCTAAGGCTGCCGTAATTTTCGGTGGCCGTTACCTGAATTTCACCTGCATCGACCATGGCCGCCACTTCCGCCAGCAATTTATGCTGTTCGATCATGTCCGGGGTTTGGAACATGGAACGGGTAAACATAAATTCATAGGAAAAGCTGGCTGATTTTGCCTTCAACAGATCAACGTTGTGAAGGTCCGAGGCCTCGGTGATGGAAGCAATCCGTCCTTGCGGGGCAACCAGATCACACATCACATCCCAATAATCATCGGTTTGCGAGGTGCAAAGAACATAATCAACTGTGGCAAAACCGGCACCTTCGAGTTGTTCTTTCAAAGGTTTGCGATGGTTAATCACATGATCGGCACCCATTTTGGTTACCCATGAAATGGTTTCCGGGCGCGACGCAGTGGCAACCACTTCAAGGCCGGCCAGTTTGGCCAGCTGAATGGCGATGGATCCCACTCCACCGGCGCCATTAATAATTAAAATGCTTTTGCCCTTATTGCCCTCAACATTGGTACGGTCAATGTTCATGCGGTCAAACATGGCTTCCCATGCCGTGATCGATGTCAACGGAAAGGCCGCCGCCGTGGCAAAATCCAGGCTTTTGGGTTTTAGCGCCACAATACGTTCGTCAACCAGCTGTAATTCACTGTTCGAACCCGGGCGCGTTACATCACCTGCATACCAAACTTCATCCCCGGCCTTAAACAGGGTGACATTTTCTCCCACGGCCTCAACCACACCTGCCGCATCCCACCCCAGTACCTTAAAATTACCGTCATCAGCTTTGCCCTTGCGAACCTTGAAATCAACCGGGTTCACCGCAACACCTTTAACCCGAACCAGAACATCGTGGCCTGCCGGGGTTGGCGTTTCAATTTCGGTTTGTTCAAACAGGGCTGCATCGGTTACCGGACGGGCAACTTTTAATCCAATGGCTTTCATTATCGTTCCTCCTTGCCGAGGTTTAATTTGCGAATGACAGAGTCCTAACGCATAATTATGGTAATGATAAGTACGCACAATTTTTGCATATAGTAACAATTTGTATACTAATGCAGTTTTCCGCCATTTATGGAGGCCCAATGTCCGATTTTGATTGCCCGCCCAATCACAGCCCCGGGTGCCCGGTCGAAGGAACGCTGACAGTTATTGGCGGAAAATGGAAAGGTGTTGTCCTCTATCATTTGCTGGACGGCACCAAACGCTTTAACGAACTGGGCCGCAAAATGCCGGGCGTTACCCAACGCATGTTAACCCGGCAATTACGCGAACTTGAACAGGACGGCCTGGTCAATCGCAAGGTTTATGCCGAGGTACCGCCGCGGGTTGAATACAGCCTGACCGCAAAAGGGGAAACGTTACGTGCCATTATTCTGGCGCTAAAAGACTGGGGGGAAACCCACGTTCCCTATTATGCCCCCGTTGCGGCAAACTCGGATCAGCCCGCATCAATGCCGGTTCCCAGGTCGAAGCAAGCCTCATCCGGTCGTAATTCGGCCACCTCGAAAAAGCGTCACAATGCCGGCGAAGGCGTTTTGTGAACCGCGACGTCGCGTGTCATTACAAAAAATGTTGGCTGACTAAAACCGGGATGCGTGCCATCACCCGTTATTGCGAACCCGCAGCGCATAAAAAAGCTAATATTACCCGCCAGTTCCTTGCGCACATGCAACCGCATCCGGGCGTTGCGACCTTTTTGCAAAACATGGTTAACGGCAGCATCAATTAACGCCCGGCCAATGCCCTTACCGTGATACGCCGGATCAACCGACATTTTATAAATATAGGCATCGTCGGGTGTTTCCTCGATCCAGACCTGCCCGACAATGACATGATCATTTTCGATATCGCGCGCAACAAGCACCATATCACGTTCAAATCGCCATTGCAGTTCGGCCTCGTCCACACGCGTTACCGAACTGGGCGGGTTCACGATACCATCCTGAAAGGCAAAGGCTGCTTTTAGAATACCTGTCAGGCGGTTAAAAACGGCGATATCAGGATTCAGCAACGGTGCAATTTCTAAATTGGTGGACATATTCTTTCCATTAAGCAAACTTGTAGACGCAAAATTTACGGAATTTGGCCCATGATATGGTCGAAAATTGAATTTATCGCGCCTTTTTTTGCTCCACCCTTGACGTGGCAGACTGATCACGTATGTTCCGCTCCATTGTTTCCCAGCCGGATTTGACGTCCTGATGCACAACTTTCTGGATTTCGAGAAGCCGATCGCCGAACTTGAAGGCAAGATCGAAGAACTCCGCCATTTGAGCGGCAATGATGATGAAGTCAACATTGCCGATGAAGTCGCGCGCCTGCAAGACAAGCTGACCAAATTGCTGCAAAGCACGTATGGTCGCTTAACGCCGTGGCAGAAAACCCAGGTTGCCCGTCATCCCGACCGCCCGCATTTTGTGGATTACGTTAAAAATCTTTTTGACGATTTCACACCATTGGCCGGTGACCGGCTTTATGGGGAAGACGAAGCCATCATTGGCGGCCTGGCCCGTTTGCGGGGGCGCAGCGTAATGGTAATTGGCCACGAAAAAGGCCGCGATACCGAATCGCGCGTAAAACACAATTTTGGCATGGCCAAACCCGAAGGTTATCGCAAGGCCATCCGCCTGATGCGTATGGCCGAACGGTTTAACATTCCGGTGATTACGCTGGTTGATACCGCCGGTGCCTTTCCTGGCGCCGACGCCGAAGCCCGCGGCCAGTCCGAAGCCATCGCCCGGTCGATTGAAACCTGCCTTGATATCAAGGTGCCACTGGTTTCCGTCATCATTGGTGAAGGCGGTTCGGGCGGGGCAATTGCGCTGGCGATTGCCAATACCGTACTGATGCTGGAAAATTCCATTTATTCGGTTATTTCACCCGAAGGCTGTGCCTCTATTTTGTGGCGTTCCGGCGACGAAGCCAAAACCGCCGCCGAAGCCTTGCGCCTTACGGCACAGGATCTGCATCAGCTTGGCGTGATTGACGATATCATCACAGAACCGCTGGGTGGCGCACAACGCGAACCCAAGAACGCCTGCAAACAGGTGGGTGATGCGATTGAAAAAGCACTGATCGAACTTTCCGGCCATGAAGGCGGTGTTTTAAAAGCCCGTCGTCGCGACAAGTTTCTGGAAATGGGCCGTCAGGGCCTGAACTGACGAACCCCAAAATACCTTGAATTTAAAACGGGCCGACACGCTTTGCGCTGTCGGCCCGTTTTATTTTCCCGAAACGGGTTACCGCGCCGCCATGATATATGTTGCTGTCGTGACGATCGCGGTTGAATACAACAGCCGAAAAACCGCTAACTTTTTGACAAATAACGAGTCTTGCGGATTATTGGTCAAATTGGCGCAAACACGCCCACCGGGTTAATAACCGCCACCCAAATTCGCTTAATCCCCGTCATAATTGGTAATTACACCGATATTATGTATCGCATAAACCTTGTCATCCCGATGATTCGCAACTTTCAGACCCGATATCACACGATACGTACAAATTTGAATAAATTAAGGTGGTTCTGAATAGGCTTCCTCGACTAAGATTTTGTCAAAGCAAGGGGAGTTGGGGAATGAAACTTACTTTTGCGGGATCAGGATCAGCGTTCTGTACTGCCGCAGATAATTTCCAAAGCAATATGATTTTGGAAACCAAGAATACCGAAACCGGCCAACTGGCCCGGTTGTTAATAGATTGCGGCACCGATGCGCGCCACGCGCTGCATCGCCTTGGGTTATGGCCAAAGGACTTTGAGGCCATTTATGTCAGCCATTTACATTCCGACCATATTGGTGGGCTGGAATGGATCGCCCTTAGCAATTATTTTATTTTTCGCCGCCATCGCATCGATCTTTATATGGTTGATGAGCTGATCGAACCGCTATGGGAACATAGTTTGCGCGGCGGCCTTGAAGTAAGCGACCACGGCAACAGCACTCTGGATACTTATTTCAATGTCAAACCCCTGTCGCAAAACGGCGCCTTTAACTGGCATAACGTTAAGTTGAATATTTTGCCCGTTGACCATATCGTCGCTAAAGAAGGAAAAATGCAGTCATTTGCGTTGATTGGTGAAACCAAATCGACATGCTTTTTCATTACAACAGATGCGATTTTCAATCCCGATGCCCATATGGCCCACTACCGCAAGGCTGACATCATTTTTCAGGATTGCGAACTGGGCCCGCGGTGGTCGGGTGTGCATGCACATTATGATCAGTTAAAAACGCTACCCGACGACATCAAAGCCAAAATGTGGCTTTATCACTATCCGGCCTATGCCAAACCCGATGCCGTTGCCGACGGCTTTTGCGGGTTTGTCGCACCGGGCCAAAACTTTGACCTGACCTGACCGCATGTGCCGGTCGGGCTTTGCAGTATAACGGGAAACGTGCATGCCGAATTCGGTATTTGCCTATATCTGGCGCCACAGCCGCTTTCAACAGATCGTGCTTTTGATCGTTACAGTGCTGTCTTTTCCGTTTCTGTACTATTCACTCGATCTGCCCAAAATGATCGTCAACCAGGCCATTGGCGGCGCGGGTGAACCGTTTGATATTTTGGGCGTCAAACTTGATCAGGTTGAATATCTGTTTGCACTCTCTGGCATTTTTCTGGCCCTGGTTTTTGTAAATGGCGGCTTCAAGTATTTTATCAACGTCTATACCGGCGTTATGGCCGAACGGCTTTTGCGCCGGATGCGTTATATCCTGTATGAACGCGTCCTGCGCTTTCCGCTGCCCCATTTTCGCAAAACCAGCCAGGGCGAAATTGTCTCCATGATTACGGCCGAAGCCGAACCCCTGGGTGGCTTTTTTGGCGAGGCATTCTCGCTGCCGGTATATCAGGGTGGCATTCTGGTAACGATATCGGCCTTTATCTTTATTCAGGACCCGTTAATGGGGCTGGCGGCTGTTTCGTTTTATCCATTACAGGGCTATCTGATTCCAAAACTGCAACGCCGGGTGAACAAACTTGGCAAGGACCGGGTGCAAAACATCCGTCGCCTGTCCGAACATATTGGCGACAGCGTAAGCGGTGCGACCGACATTCGTGCCCACAATACGCAGGGCTACGAACTTATGCGTTATACCCAGCGCATGGGACGTATTTTTGAAATCCGCAAGGAAATCTATTTCCGCAAATTCTTTATCAAATTCCTTAATAACTTTATCGCCCAGATCACGCCGTTTTTCTTTTACTCAATCGGCGGCTATCTGGTTATTGCTGGCGATTTGTCGTTTGGGGCACTGGTCGCAGCCCTTGCCGCCTATAAGGATATGTCGGCACCGTGGAAGGAACTTCTGGCCTATTACCAGCGCCTGGCCGATGCCCACATTAAATATGACCAGCTTTACGAACAGTTTGAACTGCCTGATCTGGACCAGGAACACGAACTGGTCGCCCCGGTGGCCGGGCATCTCAATAGCCCGATGGATGTATATGCCCTGTCATGGACGGACGATGACGGCACCCGGGTGGTTGAAAATGTGTCGTTCAACATGCCATTACCAGGCGCTGCCCTTCTGACTGGCACAGCAGACAGTGGCAAATCACATCTTGCCCGGTTGCTGGTACGCCTTATCACGCCAAGCGGCGGTCGCGTGCAATTTGCCGATGTTAATTCAGCACAGCTTCCCGCATCCTATCTGGGTCAGCGCACCGGATATGTCGGACCGGATTCATATCTGTTTCATGGCACCATATCTGACAATCTGCTCTATGGCCTGAAACACCGCCCACTGGCCGAACACCAGCCCGATGCAAACAACGACAATCCGGCCCTGACCGACGAAACACGCCATGCCAACGCCGCCCCCGAAGAAACAAAACTTTTGCCCCCGGCCCTGGTCGAAAAAATCGAACTGGCGTCCCCAACCGACCTTCCCGACCATCTGACAGCCGAAATGTTTGATGAAATCAAACGATCAGGCAATATCCCCTATGATCCGGGCGGGCAATGGATTGACTATGTTGGGCCTGGCTACGATTCCCTCGAACAGTTAAACGCCGAACTGTTAAGTCTTCTATCGGTTGTTCATCTGGATCGCGATATCTACCGGATCGGCCTGTTTCGGCGTATTGATCCGAAATTGCGCCCCAATCTGTCCAAGGCAGTATTGGCAGCACGCCCGCGCCTTAAGGAACTTCTTGCCAAACGCGGGCTGGCCGACCTTGTCGAACCTTTTGATATTAAAAACTACAATGACAACGCAACAGTCGGGATCAACCTGATTTTCGGCGTGCCGGTAAACCCGAATTATGAACGTCGCAACTTTTTGAACCACCCCTATTTTCAAAGCGTGTTACGCGATAACGGCCTGTATGAACCCATGATCAATATGGGCCGCAACATGCTGGAACTGATGATCGAACTGTTTACCGGCCTGCCGCCGGGGCATGAATTTTTTGATCGCTACAGCTTTATCTCGGCCGACGAACTTAGCGATGTCAAAAACATGCTGAAACGCATTGACGGCGTTGACGTTGGTAACATTCGTGAAGATGACAGGCTCCGCCTGCTTGAACTCGCCATGAATTTGACCCCGGCCCGGCACCGTTTGCGGGTGATGGACGATAATTTCCGCGATCTGGTTCTTAAAGCGCGGCCAAAATTCCACGAAAATATCCCCGAAGACCTTGCCAGCGAAATTGACTTTTTTGACGCCGATAACTACACCGCAGCGGCTTCTATCCTTGATAACCTGTTGTTTGGTCGCTTTGCCTATGGTCGTGCCCATTCCGAAGAACGCGTGGGCGAAGTTCTGTTTGAAATCGCCCGTGATGGCGGCTTGTATGAAGCCCTGATTGCACTGGGTCTTGAATCCGACGTCGGGGTGGGTGGCAGCCGGGTATCGCAAAGCCTGCGCCAGAAAATAACGCTGGTACGCGCCCTGATCAAAAACCCCGATATCCTGGTGGTTGACGAAGCCCTGTCCGCGCTTGATAACGAAACCCGCGATCAGGTTGTTGAATTTCTGACCAGCACAGCCAGCGAACGCAGTGTCATCTGGGTTGATGGTGCCGATATGCCAGGAGACCGTTTTTCAACCTGCCTGCACATGTCCAACGGCAAGCTAACCAAACGCGACAAACAGGACGACACCGCCGCCGATGCCCGGGGCGATGCAACCGCCATTACCGCCGAAACCGATACCGTCCCGGCCGAGGATGGCAGCATCGAGGAAGAAGTCCGGTTGCTGCGGACCATTCCGCTATTTTCCGCACTGGACCCAAATGTCATCAAACTGCTGGCATTTACCAGCCCGCGTCTTACCTATAAACGTGGCGAGGTTATCGTCAAACAGGGTGAACCGGGCGACGCCGCCTTTATCGTTATTTCGGGGCGCGGTGAAATCTGGCTTACAACGGACGAAGCCCAAACCCTGAAACTGCGCGATGTCGAACCCAAGGAAGTGATTGGCGAAATCGCCCTGTTGGTTGACCAGCCGCGATCTGCAACCATTCGCGTGGTCGAGGACATGACGGTTCTGAAACTTGATAAAGCCGAATTCCTTGGGCTTGTCCGCCAGGACCAGGCCGTATCTGTCCAGTTGTTGCGCGTTCTTGCCGAAAGACTGGACCTGACCACAAAACAGCTTACAAGCCGAGACCAGCCGAACCGATGAATAAAATTGCTGCCATACTGATTGCCGCCTTTGTCGCCATTGTCCTGATATTGGGTTTTGTTGCGATTATTGGCGGAAGCCTGGCGGGTGCACTTATGGTTGTTATCGGCATTCCTTTTGCCTTTCCCACCACCACAACCCTGTTATTCCTGGTTTTTATGGTATTAATCATTCGAACAGTTTTTGAACAACGGCGCAAACGCCGCGAAATAAAAAGCTGGCTGGATGACGACAACACCAAATAACCCGTAAAAATATATTACTTTCAAATTGTTAGACGTTTTCAGCCAACAGGGTTTTCATCAAATAGCCCGTACCGGCAGAAAAAACATCGTTTAAACGCCCCTTCCAGCCAAAAAAACCACACCAAATCGCCTTACCTTCGGTGACCTCCTCTGCGCCAATATTGTTAGTCTGCCATTAGTTCAACAGGCAGACCCGGCACATTATTGGCCGGGCCCGTTTTTAAGGAGGCTCCCATGACGGCACAATTGAAAGAACAGCGTTGTGTGTCGTTAAGCAATCTGACCGATTTGCGCTTGTTGCGCGAACACGCCTATATCGACGGGCGCTGGAGTTCGGCAGATAACCGTCAGGTCATCGAGGTGACAAACCCGTTTGACGGCAGCTTTCTTGGCACTGTACCCAATATGGGCGTTGCCGAAACCCGGCGTGCGGTAGAGGCCGCCCATAACGCCTTTCCGGCCTGGGCTGCGTTATTGCCACAAGAACGCGCCGGGCGGATGCGCCGCTGGTTTGAATTGCTGATCGAAAACAAGGAAGACCTTGCCCTGTTAATGACGCTCGAACAGGGAAAACCGATCAATGAATCGCGCGGTGAAATCGACTACGCCGCCAGCTTCATCGAATTTTACGCCGAAGAAGCCAAACGGGTGAATGTCGAAAGCATTTCATCGCACCTGCCCAATCGCGCCATGAGTATTCGTCGCGAACCGGTTGGTGTAACCGCCGCCGTTACCCCGTGGAATTTTCCTTGCGCCATGATCACGCGCAAGGCCGCTGCCGCCCTTGCCGCGGGCTGCACCATGATTGTGCGCCCCGCCACCGAAACCCCGTTTTCGGCCACCGCATTGGCCGAACTGGCCGAACGGGCCGGTATCCCGGCAGGCGTCTTTAACGTCATCACCGGCGACCCGAACCCGGTGGTTGGCGAGTTGTGTGGCAACCCGGTTGTGCGGGCATTGTCCTTTACCGGCTCAACCCAGATCGGGCGGCTGTTGCTGGCGCAAGGCGCGCAAACGGTTAAAAAAATGTCCATGGAACTGGGCGGGCATGCACCGTTCATTCTGTTTCCCGATGTGGATATGGACCAGGCCATTACCCACGCCATCGGGGCAAAATTTGCCACCAGCGGCCAGGATTGCCTGGCAGCGAACCGCATTTTTGTCCATCGCGATATTTATGATCAGTTCATCGCCCGTTTTGCCGATGCCATTGAAAAACTGCGCGTTGGCAACGGGCTGGACGAAGATTGCGATATTGGGCCGCTGATGCATGACCGCGCCGTTGCCAAATGTGCCGAACATGTTGAAGACGCCCGCGCCAAAGGGGCCCGGGTTGTGGTCGGTGGCAAACAACTGGGTGGTCTTTTTTATGCGCCGACCTTGCTGGCCGACGTCACCGATGACATGCAAATCTATCACGAGGAAACCTTTGGCCCTGTGGCCCCGGTTATCGTGTTTGACAGCGAAGACGAAGTCATCGCCAAAGCCAATGATAGCGAATATGGCCTGGCCGCCTATCTTTATACCAATGACCAGTCCCGTGCCAACCGGGTCGCCAATGCGCTTGAATACGGCATGGTTGCACTGAACTGTGTGAAAATCACCGGTGCGCCAATCCCCTTTGGCGGGGTCAAACAATCGGGCCTGGGCCGCGAAGGATCGCGCCACGGCATGGAAGAATTTACCGAACTTAAATATGTCTGCGCAGCGTTTTAAATGCTGGTAGTTCGCCCCACGACCTTGAACGGGAGAAGAAAATGAATGTGATTAAAAACAACACCGCCGAACTGCAAAAAATGGACCGGGCGCATTTCATGCATCCGTCAACGCATATGCGCCAGCATGCAGACGGTGAAACACCCAACCGCATCATCAATGGCGGCAAGGGCATTTACATTCATGACACCGAAGGCAAGGAAACCCTTGATGCCTTTGCCGGTCTGTATTGTGTCAATGTCGGTTATGGCCGCACCGAAATTGCCGATGCCATTTATGCCCAGGCCAAAGAACTGGCCTATTACCACACCTATGTTGGCCATGGTAACGAGCCGATCATTCGCCTGTCCGAACGCATTGTTAAAAGTGCGCCCGAAGGCATGCAGCGGGTTTATTATGGTATGTCCGGGTCGGATGCCAACGAAACCAACATCAAGCTGATCTGGTACTACAACAACATTCTGGGTCGCCCGGAAAAGAAAAAAATCATCTCGCGCTGGCGCGGTTACCACGGTTCGGGCATCATGACCGGCAGCCTCACCGGCCTTGCCACCTTCCACAATGCATTTGATTTACCCAAATCCCCTGTTCTGCACACCACCTGCCCGCATTTTTACTGGAATGCCGAAGCCGGTGAAACCGAAGAACAGTTCGCCAAACGCTGTGCTGATGATCTGGAAAAAATGATCCTGCGCGAAGGCCCCGAAACCGTTGCCGCCTTTATCGGCGAACCGGTTATGGGCACGGGCGGCATCATCACCCCGCCGAAAGGCTATTGGGCAGCCATTCAGGCTGTCTTGAACAAATACGATATTCTTCTGGTCGCCGACGAGGTTGTCACCGCGTTTGGCCGTACCGGCAGCTATTTCGGGTCCCAGCATTATGGCATCAAACCGGACCTGATCACGATTGCCAAAGGTGTGACATCTGGCTACCTGCCACTGTCGGGCGTTATTGTTGGCGAACGGGTCTGGAAAGTTCTGGAACAGGGTTCTGATAAAATGGGGCCGATCGGACATGGCTGGACCTATTCCGCCCACCCGGTTTGCGCGGCGGCTGCCAATGCCAACCTCGACATTGTTGACGGCGAAAACCTGACGGGCAATTCTGCCGAAACCGGTGGTTATTTCCAGAATCTGATGCAGGAAACCTTTGCAAACCATCCGCTGGTGGGTGAAGCGCGCGGTGTCGGCCTGATGGCCGCACTGGAATTTGTTGCCGACAAAGACAAAAAGGAACGCTTTGATGCGAACCTGAAAGTGGGTGCGAAGGTTTCAGCCGCCTGCCTGGAACGTGGCATGATCGCCCGTGCCATGCCGCATGGCGATATCCTGGGCTTTGCCCCGCCGCTTTGCATCACCAAGGCTGAAATCGACAAGGTTGTTGATATTGCCAAACAGGCAGTCGATGCCGTTACCGACGAACTGGCAGCCAAATAAGCAGGTTTTCAAAAGAATACTTTTCCAAAACAGCTCCTCGTCCTTATGGGCCGAACCCTGTGTTCGGCCCTTCTTTTTTGGCTAAAAATGCTGCTGTGCAACCCGATTACTTTCGCAGCGCACTATACCAAAGAAAAGCATGGTAAATACCAACGGATAATCCCCTAAGCACCTGATGTTGAATGTACATTAAAATTTAATTGTATAAATTTTAAATTAAAACCAACTATACTTACAGAACAAAAAATATACGAATATTGGGACGCAAACCATCTAACTTGCCAAGCGAAATGGACTCGAAATGGCCAATTTACCCCGCCTATGCTGGAGAGTTGCGGCATGTCTTGCTTTTCTTGAAATGCTTTTTAGCCTGCAACCATTTATTACAGGTTTGGCAACAGACACCCTGTTGCCTGGCACCCATTACCTTAACCTTACAGGCTGGATCGGACTTGCCCTTTACGGCACTTATTACCGCATCAGCCGGCGTCATTTTGATGGCCTGGACAAATTACAGGTAGTCCTGGCTATCATCGGCACGCTTACGCTCGCTGTTGGCACAACGATTGCCAATATCGGCGGTCCATCCACAGCAATGCTGTTTGGCATTGCCATCCAGTTATGTGGTATGGCGCTGTTTGCCTATATTACCATCAAACGGCCCTTGCCCATGCTGGCCGTCTAGGGCGCATTTATGCCCATCTATATAAAATGCAGCAGGGCCTTTGGTGCCCCTGGCGGAATATTGTGCCGAAGTTATCGGGCTGATCGCCACGGAAAACCATTCCAATGGCGAAATTCCGGTCCACGCGACAAAGCGCGCCGCTTTACCGACCGGGATGACACACAGGAAGAATTTTTAGCGGCCATAAACCCCGGCTGAACCAGTCTTGATGGATAAACCCGCAGAGCGAGGTCTCAATGCAAGACTGGAACCACACCATGGGGCAGCATCGCATTCAGCCGTCAACTGTAAGCCGCTAAAAGAAGGCAAATAAAAACCCCCGCAGAAAACTGCGGGGGTTTGAATGTGACGGTTATAAACCGCAACTGACAAAGAATTACATCTTGCCCATTTCTTCTTCTTTTTTAGCGATTTCATCGCGCAAATCGCCAAGAACCTGTTTGGTGTCGCCACCAACTTCTTTTACCAGATTGTCGCCAACACTTTTCGATGCTGCTTCAAATTTGGCGCGCTGATCGGCGTCAAGTTTAATGACCTTGATGCTCGGCTTGGCTTTCTTGATTTTATCAAGCGCCTTTTCGTTCAGGTCTGCCTGGGCCTTGAAGATATAATCATCAAGTTCCGATTTTACGTCTTTCAGCAATTCCTTGCGTTCATCCGACAGGCCTTTATAGAAAGCGTCGTTGGTGACCACAGTGGTGGTATATTGCTGCTGACCAGCATAAATCAGATAATCGGTGACTTCGTAAAACTTGGCGCTTTCGATGAAGAAAATCGGGTTCACCTGGGCGTCGATCACGCTGGTTTGCAAACCGGAATACACTTCGCCCCACGGCAATGCGACCGGATCAGCACCAAATGACTTATAGCTGTCAATCAGGATCGGCGAGGTCATCACGCGAAATTTGACACCGTCAAAATCCTTCGGCGTTTCGACTTTTTTCTTCGTGGTCCATACCATTTCCCCTTCGGGATACATGGTATAAAGTTTCAGGCCCTTGCTTTCGAAATCCTTGGAAAGGCCCTTATAAATCGTCGGGCTTTGCGACAGGATTTCCTTATTCACGTCATTGTTTTGCGACAGCAAATAAGGAACGCCGAAGACCTGAATTTCAGGAACAAAGGTGCCAAGATGGCCTGGCGATGCATTCGAGAACTGAATGGCCCCTGAAGCAGTCAGTTCGGTAATATCGTTTTCAGTCCCAAGCTGGCCATAGGTGTAGATGGTGACATCAACATCACCGCCACTTTTTTCCTCGACCAGTTCCTTGAACTTCTGGGCGTATAAATCCTGGACATCGCCCGTGCTTTCTTCGATGGCGAATTTCCATTCCTCCGCATGCACGGTCATTGCCGTACCTGCAACCGCAAAAACAGCTGCGGCAGACAGGGTCGCCTTGAAGAGCTTTGTCAAACTCATTACAGAAGTCTCCCTTGTTGGGCCGCTACAACCCTGCGTCCTCACAAGATCGGCGGCGGTTAGATTGATACGTCGTGTGTTTGAACGTTTGGAGTTTTGAAATGTTCCTGCATCAGGTCAATGAACGTTTTGTGTCATGACAAAAATACAAACGACCCTACCCAAAATACCCTCGGCCATGTTAGGGTGCCGACAAAACGGATGGGTGGAACGAGCAACATGTGGCTACCGACGACAGATCTGAGTGGCGACACAGGCCCTAAATACAAGGCACTGGTCGAAGCAATCATCACGGATATCGAGTCCGGGCGCTTGCGCCACGATGTCCGAATGCCAACACATCGCGATCTGGCATATCATTTGAAAGTCAGCGTTCAAACCGTCAGTGCTGCTTACAAGGAAGTGGAAAGACAGGGTTATTTACGATCCGAGCGACGCCGCGGCACCTTTGTCCAGGCCCGCCTGACGGACCGTGCATCGTCCTTTATCCTTGATAACCGCCAGCCCGACCTGATCGACCTTTCCATTGTTCGTGCCGCCTATACCGATTTTCACAATGACCTGTCACGCCAGATGCACCGCCGCCTGGCCGAAGACCCCCACCACCCGTGGATGGAAAGCTGCCGCCCTGTTGCGGGGTTTGATTACCACCGTGAAGTGGGCGTGAAATGGTTGGCAGGCATGGGTCTTTCCGCCGAACCGTCACAAACAATTGTTACCAATGGGGCCGCCCAGGGCATTTTCATCGCCCTGGCATCCATCGTGCAACCTGATGATGTTGTCCTGACTGAAAGCCTGACCGATCATGGTGTTATCGGCACGGCCAGTGTGCTGCGGTTTAAACTTGGTGCCCTTCCAACCGACGATGAAGGCATCCTGCCCGAAGCATTTGAACGTGAATGCCAGCAACGCGCCATCCGCGCCCTGGTTGTCACCCCGGTTTACACCAACCCGACCAATTGCCTGATGGGGCTGGAACGTCGTAAACGCATTGCCGAAATTGCCAGCCAGCATGGCGTTTACGTAATTGAAGATGATGTTTACCGCCCGCTTCTGGAACAAAACCTGCCCCCGATCACCAGCTTTTTGCCACAACTGGGTTTTCACATTTCCAGCCTGACCAAAATTGTCATGCCGGGCCTTAGAACCGGGTATCTTGTTGTGCCCAAACACCTTTCGATTCGCGCGAGCAGTGTGCTTCGTGTCACCGGATGGATGGGCACCCCCCTGATCGCCGAGATGGGCGCACGCTGGATTGAAGACGGAGTGGTAGCACAGGCCGTAACCGTGCAGCGCGCCCTGATGCGTGAACGACAAAGCCTGGTCGCCGAGATTTTGGGTGATGCCGTTGTACGCCATCACCCCACATCATTGTCAGCCTGGGTCCGCATCCCCGAACACTGGCAAGAGGAATGGTTTGCCTCGGAATTGCGGAAAAACGGGGTCGCTGTGACCATTTCCGACCCGTTCATGACGGTCAAGGTCAAACGCCCGAATGCCATTCGCGTATGTGTTGGTGGTGCCATCGATACACCAAGCCTGCATCGGGGCCTGATGCAGATCCGCCATACCATGGAACAAATGCCCGGCGTTCACGCGTTCGATGTCATGTATTGATTTTGTCATGACACAAAAATTTCATTGAACCGTTCAATAGCGTTTCTATTCTGACCTTCTGGCGCGAAGCAGACTGATATCTGTGGGAGGGAACCGTTCGTATAGTCACGCGTTCCAAATGAATGTCTCGCACGCGCATCAAGGAGGTCGTATGTCTGGATCGAACGGAGAAGCGCCGGTAGAATCTCGCACGGCGCTATATGTGCTTAGAAAAATCGACGACTGGCTATCGGTCATCGAACGGCAATTGCTCGGCTGGAGCATCATCATCATGGCAATCAACACGGTTGCCAACGTTATTGCCCGGCTGGGTTTCAGTTCCAGCCTGTTTTTTTCCGAAGAACTTAATACCTTCCTGATCATTCTGGTGACCTTTGTCGGCATATCGGAAGCGGCACGAATGGGGCGTCATATTCGCATGTCGGCCTTTTCCGACATGCTGGGACCGGTTGCCAGCAAGGTTCTGATGATCATTGTTACGCTGGGTACAGCAACATTGCTGTTTATTCTGGCATATTATTCCATCGATTATGTGGCCGGACTGATCAAAACCAACCGCCTGACCCCGTCGCTTCGCATTCCGATGTATCTGACGGTTCTTGTCGTGCCCTTCGGTCTGACTGTGACCGGTATCCAGTTCGTTCTTGCTGCCCTGACCAATATATTCAAGCCGGGTGTCCACCTGTCTTACCGGGTCGAGGATACGTATGACGACAACCTTGATACGCATTTGTAAGGGGGCGGGAAAACAATGGATTTAGGTACAACAATTATTGTCGTCATGCTGGGCCTTTTGTTGCTCGGCTTTCCCATGATGGTTCCCCTTGCATCGGCCAGTGTCATCGCCTTTGCGTTTTTCATGCCCATCCCCCATCAGATCATCATTCAGCAAATGGTCAGCGGCATTAGCCCGGTCGCCCTGATCGCGGTGCCGATGTTTATTTTTGCTGCCGATATCGTCACCAAGGGCCACACCGCCAGCCGCCTGATCGACCTTGCCATGACGTTTGTCGGGCATATGCGCGGCGGGCTTGCTGTCACAACGGCTCTTGGTTGCACCCTTTTTGGGGCGGTTTCGGGGTCCACCCAGGCAACCGTGGTGGCCATGGGCGGGCCGCTACGCCCAAAAATGCTGGAAGCTGGCTATAAAGACAGCTTCACCATGGCCTTGATCATTAATGCCAGCGATATCGCCTTTCTGATTCCGCCGTCGATCGGCATGATCGTATTCGGCGTGGTCGGCAAGGTTTCGATTGGCGAATTGTTCATCGCCGGTATTGGCCCGGGCATTTTGATCCTGCTTTTGTTTTCGGCCTATTCGGTCTGGTATGCAAAGGCCAACGATATCCCGACCATTCCACGTCGCACATGGCTGGAACGGGGCAAGGCCGTTATCAATGCCGGCCCGGCCATCATGTTTCCGGTTCTGATTGTCGGCGGGATTTATCTGGGCTGGGTCAGCCCGACCGAGGTAGCCGCCGTTTCGGTGATTTACGCGATCATCCTGGAAGTGCTGATCTTCCGGTCGGTGAAATGGCACGAATTACTGCATATCGCCCGTTCAACCGGCCTGATCACCGCTGTGGTTTTCATTCTGGTGGGTGCTGGCACAACATTTTCGTTTGTCATTTCCTTTGCCCAGATCCCGCAGGCCGTGATTGGCGCGCTGGCCCTTGATAGTGCCGGTCCCTACACCATCCTGTTTGCCATCTCGATTGCCTTTTTCATCGGCTGCATGTTTGTCGACCCGATTGTGGTTATTCTGGTCCTGACGCCGATCTTCATGCCGCTGGTCAATAATGCCGGGATCGACCCTATTCTGGTTGGTACCCTTGTGACCTTGCAGGTGGCTATCGGCTCGGCCACGCCGCCATTTGGCTGTGACATCTTTACCGCCATTGCCATATTCAGGCGACCTTATGCCGAAGTCATCAAAGGGACACCGCCCTTTATCTGCATGTTGCTTTTGGTTGCGGTCTTGCTGATTTTCTTCCCGCAAATTGCAACCTTCCTGCCCGAAACCGCCTTTCGCTAGGCATCCTGCCAGCCCCGGTGCCTGCACCGGGGCTGGTCGGAAAACTGGCAACCCCGGCTTTGGACACAGCGTTATCGTTTTTTGACGGAGCATACCCCCGATGTCAGCCATTACCGACATCACGCCAGAGCTGGTTAATCTAAGCTACAAACCCGACCCGGTTGCCCCGGCAGGCCGGATCGGGTTAATTACCCTGGCAACAGATTTTAACAGCGAAGACGACTTACGCCGTATTTTACCCGCTGATATTGGTCTGTTCACCACTCGCATTGCCAATGCCAACCCGATCACGGTCGATAGCCTGCGCGCAATGGCCGACGATTTGCCGCGTGCCGCACGCACCATTTTGCCCGGCTTTGGCGTCGATGTAGCGATTTTTGGCTGTACGTCAGGTACTGCCGTCAATGGATCAGACCGCATCAGTGCCTTGATCCGCGAAGGCCTGCCCGGTTGCAAGGTCACCAATCCGCTTTTGGCATCGCAATATGCGCTGCGTGCCGTTGGCGCAAAAAAAATTGCCATCGCTGCCCCCTATATCCTTGATGTCACCGCAACCGTGGCACAGGGCATTGCCCAACAAGGGTTCGAGATAACACGGGTTTTGGGATTTGGCCTTGAAAACGACCCGGATATGACAGCCATTCCGCCCGATGCCTTGCTGGCAGCAGCCTTGCAGGCTAACTCCGACGATGCGGATGCTGTTTTTATATCCTGCACGGCCATTCGGGCGGCAGAAATTGCACAGCGCGCAGAAAAACTGTTGGGCAAACCCGTGATTACCAGCAATCAGGCTTTGATCTGGCATGCCCTGCATCTGATGGACTATCAAAACCCGGTCACAGGCTTTGGCAGCCTGTTTGACCACACGCCACCCACCGCCAGTTAAACGAGGTCGCAATGAAAAAGCCGATAACGCTTGGCGATATCCTTGCTGCCCGCAAACGCATCGCCGGGCATGTCATTCACACGCCACTACGCCCCAGCCAAAGCCTGAGCGACCATGTTGGCACCCCCGTCTGGATCAAATGCGAACATCAGCAATATACCGGCAGCTTTAAGCTGCGTGGTGCTGCGAATGCCGTTTTAAACCTGACAGACGATCAGAAAGCCAAGGGTGTTGTTGGTGTTTCCACCGGCAATTATGGCCGTGCGCTAGCCAATGCGGCGCGTAATGCCGGTGTCCGCGCAGTTATCTGCATGTCGGAACTGGTCCCGAAAAACAAGGTCGAGGGTATTCGTGCGCAGGGCGCTGAAATTTGCATTTCCGGCAAATCCCAGGACGAGGCACAAAAAGAGGTCGACCGTCTGGTAAATGACGACGGCATGACGATGTTGCCGCCGTTCGATCATGCCGACATTATTGCGGGTCAGGGGACCCTGGGCGTCGAGGTGCTGGAACAATTGCCCGATGCCGAAACCCTGCTGGTGCCGCTTTCGGGCGGCGGGCTTCTGGCCGGTGTGGCGCTGGCGGCAAAATCGATCAACCCTGCCATTCGTGTGGTCGGCATTTCGATGGAACGTGGCTGTGCCATGATCGAAAGCCTGCAGGCAGGCAAACCGACATCGGTTCGCGAATGGCCCAGCCTGGCCGATAGCCTGGGCGGTGGCATTGGCGAAAACAACCAGTATACCTTCGATATGTGCGCCGATTTGACCGACGATTTCGTTTTGGTCAACGAGGCCCAAATCGCCGATGGTATTCGGGCCGCCTATGTCGATGACCAGCAAGTGATTGAAGGCGCCGCTGCCGTTGGCATTGCAGCACTGCGCGCCAGATTGATCGACAATCCCGGCAGAACCGTGGTGTTAAGCACGGGTTGCAACATCGATATGAGCCTGCATCGCCGCATTATCGGTGGCGAGGATGTCGACCTTGCAAACGAGGCCGAACAGGATAGCCCCACCTCAGAGGGAGCATAACCATGCCAACCATCCGTATCCTGACAGAAACAGATTTACGTACTGTCATTTCGCTGGATGTTGACGCAATTGATTGTGTGCAAAACGCCTTTCATGCGCTGGCAACGCGGGATGTCAGAATGCCGCCAATCCTCCGGCTTGATATCGACGATTATAATGGCGAGGTCGATGTCAAAACCGCCTACGTCCCCGGTGTTGACAGCTTTGCCATCAAAATCAGTCCCGGTTTTTTTGACAATCCGAAACTGGGGCTGCCATCTGTCAACGGCCTGATGAACCTGTTTTCCGCCAAAACCGGCTTGCTTGAAGCTGTTATGCTCGATAATGGCTATCTGACCGATATTCGCACGGCCGCGGCAGGAGGTGTTGCCGCCCGCCATCTGGCGCGCGAGAATGCCAAACATGCCACTATTTTTGGCACTGGCGTTCAGGCCCGTTTACAGTTAACCGCGCTAACACTGGTACGCCCCGTAACATCGGCGACCATTTGGGGCCGCGACATTGCCAAGGCGGAAAAAACCGCCCGTGAGCTTAGCCGTGATTTGAACATCGCGGTGCGTGCCACCGATAATGGTGCAGAGGCCTGCGCAAATGCCGATATCATTGTGACAACTACACCGGCGCGAAGCCCCGTGTTACAGGCGGACTGGGTTAAACCCGGCACCCATGTAACGGCAATGGGGTCCGATGCCGAACATAAAAACGAAATTGACCCTGCCCTGATCGGGCAGGCTGATCTTTATGTCTGCGACAGCACCGCACAATGCCGTATTCTTGGCGAACTTCACCATGCCATTGATGCCGGCCTGATCGATGCCAACAGCAGCCAGACGGAACTGGGTCAGGTTATTGCCGGTTCTGCGACGGGGCGCAGCGACGCCCGGCAAATCACGCTTTGCGACCTGACCGGTACAGGTGTCCAGGACACCGCAATCGCCACCCTCGCCCGGCAAAGATGCGATGCATCCGGTGCCGGCACCGAGATCGTTTCCTGATTAGGGCCTTGCCCTGCTTTGGAGGCCTGCAATGAGCCAGGTTGAACTGAATTTCACGCGCGACGAATATGCCGTGCGGCTTGATAAAACCAAAAAAGCCATGGTGGAAAAGGGGATTGATCTGTTGATCGTCACCGATCCGTCAAACATGGCCTGGCTAACCGGTTACGACGGCTGGTCGTTCTATGTGCATCAATGCGTTTTAATCCCGATAGAGGATGATCCGATCTGGTATGGCCGGTCGCAAGATTCAAACGGGGCCAAACGCACCGTTTACATGACCCATGACCGGATCATTCCCTATCCTGACTATTTCGTGCAAAACACGACCCACCATCCGATGGATTATCTGTCGGAAATTATTGAATCGCGTGGGTGGGGCACACGCAATATCGGGGTCGAGCTGGATAACTATTATTTTTCGGCACGCTGCTATCTGCAACTGCAAACCCATTTGCCCAATGCGACCTTCAAGGATGCAACCGCCCTTGTGAACTGGCAACGTGCGGTAAAATCCGAACAGGAAATTTTCTACATGCGCCAGGCTGCGCGCATTGTGGAAAACATGCACGAACGCATTATCGAAATCGTCGAACCGGGCATGAAGAAAAACGAACTCGTCGCCGAAATCTATCGTACCGGCATTGTCGGTGTAGAAGGCATTGGCGGCGATTACCCGGCCATCGTGCCATTATTGCCATCGGGTGTGGATGCCAGCGCCCCCCACCTGACATGGGACGACAAACCGATCCCCAATAATGCCGGCACATTCTTTGAAATTGCCGGTTGCTATAAACGCTATCATGCGCCGCTGTCGCGTACGGTTTATCTTGGCGAACCGGACCAGCGGTTTCTCGATGCCGAAAGTGCGCTGATCGAAGGGTTGCAGGCCGGGCTTGAGGCCGCAAAACCCGGCAATGTTTGCGAAGACATCGCCAAGGCATTTTTTGGTGTATTGCAAAAATTCGGCATAGAAAAAGACAGCCGCTGTGGCTATCCCATCGGCCTTTCCTATCCGCCGGACTGGGGCGAACGCACCATGAGCCTGCGGCACGGGGATCGCACCGTGCTTGAACCTGGCATGACGTTCCATTTCATGCCGGGCCTGTGGTTTGAAGACTGGGGTATTGAAATTACCGAAAGCCTGATGATCACGGAACACGGGTCCAAAACCCTGACCAACTTCCCGCGCCAGCTGTTTGTGAAAAACTAATCTTTTACACAGCACGCACGGACGGATAAACAAGGGTTGCCGAGGGTCGCGGCAACCCTGCATTTTCATTCAAGGATACGGCCAATGACACACGCATCGCCCATTACCCCGACCATCCCGCTAGATACCGACGGGGTTTTTCACGGCTTTTTAAAGCTGCCCTATTCGCGTGACGATTCCGCATGGGGCGCTGTCATGATCCCCATCACTGTCATCAAAAACGGTACAGGCCCCACCGCCCTTTTAACCGGTGGCAATCACGGCGATGAATATGAAGGTCCGGTTTCACTGTTCAAACTGGCCGCCAGCCTTGCCGCCACCGAAATTTCGGGCCGCATCATCATTTTGCCGGCGATGAACTATCCGGCGTTTAAAAATGCCTCACGCACATCACCCATCGACAAGGGCAACCTTAACCGCACTTTCCCCGGCCGCCCCAACGGCACGGTAACCGAAAAAATTGCCGACTATGTTCTGCGTTATCTGGTGCCCGAGGCTGACCTTGTGCTGGATATGCATTCGGGCGGCAAAACACTGGATTTTGTGCCCTTTGCTGCGGTTCACGTTCTGCCTGATAAAAAACAGGAAGCGGCCTGCGTTGCCGCGATGCAAGCCTTTGGCGCGCCCTATTCGATGATGATGCTGGAACTTGACAGTGTTGGCATGTTTG
Source organism: Thalassospira sp. MCCC 1A01428 (assembly GCF_002115825.1). Classification (GTDB taxonomy): domain Bacteria; phylum Pseudomonadota; class Alphaproteobacteria; order Rhodospirillales; family Thalassospiraceae; genus Thalassospira. The sequence goes on from NZ_JFJZ01000035.1 coordinate 22,258, forward strand.
ACACCGTGGTCGAAGAAGCCGGTAAAACCTTTGTCACCACCGAACTGGGCGGCGGCGGATCGACCAGTGCCGAACGGGTTGCCATTGCGGATCGCGGGGTGCGCAATTTACTCATCCATGCCGGTATCGTTTCGGGCGAGATTGAACAACCAGAACAGACCGTTATGCTGGATATGCCCGATGGAAGCTGTTTCGTTGCCAGCGAAAATACCGGCCTGTTTGAACCCTGCGTTGATTTGGGCGAAACCGTAAAGGCAGGCGACATTATTGCCCGTATTTACGACACCGAGCGCACCGGTGTTCCCGCCACGGTTTATACAGCACCACGCGGCGGCATTTTGGCCTGCCGCCATTTCCCCGGGCTGATCAAAACCGGCGACTGCCTTGCTGTCATTGCTGATGTGGTGCCTGCATGATCCGGCTTGATGAACAGGATCTGAAGATCTTGCTCACGCTGCAACGCGAAGGGCGCATTACCAAGGTCAAACTGGCCGAGGCAGTGAACCTTTCGCCAAGCCCATGCTGGGAACGGTTAAAACGACTGGAAGATCTGGGCGTGATTTCGGGCTATCATGCCCGGATCAATCTGGAAGAACTGGCCCGCCCTACGCTGGTTATGACGGAAGTAACCCTGCGCCATCATCAGCACGAGGATTTCGCCACCTTTGAACGCGCCGTTCAGGATATCCCCGAAATCATCGAATGTTTTGCCCTGGGCGGCGGCGTTGATTACATGCTGAAAATTCTGTGCCGCGATGTTGATTCCTATCAGCGATTAATCGACCGTTTGTTGATCGCGGGCATAGGGATCGATCGATATTTCACCTATATCGTTACCAAAAAGGTGAAATTCACACCCGATCCCCCGCTAGAATCGCTTATCGATCAGCCCAAACGGCAAAAATAACATCAAACCGGGTATTTTACCCCGGCCCAAAGGCACAAAGCCCTGCAACGCCATTCGCTGGTTGCGGGGCTTTTGTTTTGAGAAATCACCCCGGCGCGCCCTGCAATGCAATATAAGCATATGTCACCATATTTTTTACCGTATTTCAAAAACTTAGGCGTCGATTAAACATCCGGGAATTGCATTGTTTCCATGCAATGCAAATGAAAAAGAACACCCGCGTAAAACGTCGCAAAAATTAAACTATTTGGCGAAATGGGGGCAAAAAGCGGCCAAAAAGCCCTATTTACCCGGTGATTAGCCGTAATATTGCCCAGCGCCGTCATTACCCTTCAAGCATGTAAGAAATCGGAGGTTTTAAGCGTGCCGTCACCTGAAAAAGAAAACCAGACTCCACCCTCATCCGAGGATGACGGTGGCGATCGTGGCTTTTTTGCTGTTTTTGTCGTTGGCATCGCTGCTATCAGCTTTTCCGTGGGCGCCGGTGTTATGCTGGCCGAAGTTCCGCCATCGCAATATCTGCGCAATGCGTGGTCTGCTGGCGTTGCCCTGTGGGAAAAGGAAACCCAGTACAACGATATCGGTCGGCTGGATTTTTGGGCACCCGCGCGCAACGACAAAAAAGGCGTCACCATCTATGATGAAAACAAGGCTGAAAACGGCCTGACGCTGTATTCCTCCGGCGATGGCCCCCATGCCGTCCTGATTGATATGAAGGGCAACATTGTTCATGAATGGAACACGCCCTTTAGTAAAATTTATAACGATAGCTCGCCCATCAAGAACCCGCAGAAAGACGAATATATGCATTGGCATACCGCCAAGATGCAGCCCAATGGCGACCTGATTGTGCAATACACTGCTGCTGGCGATACACCTTACGGTTATGGCCTGGCGCGGATCGACAAGGATTCCAACGTTGTCTGGGGGTATCTGGGCACCGCCCATCATGACTTTTCCGTCGATAAAGATGGCAAGGTTTATGCCCTGACCCAGGAATTTCGCAACAATACCTACCAATATCGCAACCAGCTAAAGCCACCCCGGCTGGACGATTTTGCCGTTATTTTATCGCCCGAAGGCAAGGAACTGAAAAAAGTTTCCATCCTCGATGCGATCATTAATTCGCCCTACGACCACCTGATCGATTTTGTACCGTACTATTCCAAGGACGACGTACTGCACACCAATACGATCGAGGTGATTACGGCCGAAACCGCACAAAATTTCCCTTATGGCAAGGAAGGCGATGTTTTGCTGTCCTTCCGCGATCTTGGCATTCTCGCCGTCCTCGATATGGACCAGGAAAAGATTGTCTGGGCCACACGCGGTTCATGGCTGGGCCAGCACGACCCGGACCTGCTGCCCAATGGCGATATCCTTCTGTTTGATAACCAGGGCCAGCTTGACGACCCCGATGCCGGTATGTCGCGAGTCTTGCAGATTGATCCCAAAACCGGCGGCATTACCTGGGAATATGACGGCAGTAAGGACAACTATTTCTATAGCGATATCCGATCCGATCAGGAACGCCTGCCCAATGGCAACACTTTGATCACGGAATCAACGCCTGGACGCCTGTTCGAGGTAAATAAAGATGGCGAAATTGTATGGGAGTTCTATAACCCCATCCGCCGCGATAACCCCGAAAAAGCCGACGAAAAACTGATCCCCATCGTTTCACAGGCCGAGCGCATTTCTGACGACCGCGCCGCGCTGTTTTCTTCCCCCACGAAAGGAGAAGACCAATGAAGCTGACCTTGAAAAATATTACTCTTACCGGTGCCATCGTCGCATTAGCCCCGCTGCTGACAGCCATGCCAGCCCAGGCTTATGTCGGGCCGGGTGCCGGGCTTAGCCTGCTCAGCGCGCTTTGGGCCGTAATCGCGGCGGTTGGTGTGGCCATTGGCTTTGTCCTGATGTGGCCGATCCGCAAAATGCTGCGAAACAAACGCCGTAAAAATGCTGCCGGCACCACAACGGCACATGCCAACACGGCCAAGTCTGACCAGCACACGTCATAACCCCTGTCGCCATAAGACCCCTTATGGCGACAGCATTAGACAAGACTGCGCAACACGGCTTACGCCGTGACAGACAGGTGCCCGCCGATCAAGGGTCTCGTTGGTCAATTTTGATCATCGGAATTTGGTAAAAGCCAACACAGGAATTCGGATAGTCCCATGGGTATTTTTGACTGGCCCGCCCCCGCCTTTGACTGGCTTGATGCCGTATTGGCCGATCAACTAGGCCCGTTAGGCCGGATCATTGCCTGGTCGGTTGTGTGTGCGATTGTTTCCATGGTGCTGTATGCCCTGCTGTCGCCGCAAAACCGGATCAAAAAAGTAAAATCCGACGTCGCAAATTCACGTCAGGCCATGTCCGACGACGATGGCGAGGATTTTGCCGAAGGAATGCGGCTGGCCAAAGCCCAGTTGGGACATTCGTTAAAACTGGTTGGTGTCATTGTGGTGCCGGCTGTTGTGGCATCCTTGCCCGCCCTTGCCCTGCTGATATGGCTGGACGGGCAATATGGCTATACGTGCCCCATGCCCGGCACCCCCACCACCATTTCGGCCAGCCCGTCTGATGCGCATGTTGAACAAATCGGCACAGGCCCCCTGTCGCAAAATGGTGGCGCCTGCCCGATTGTGCGGGTTTCCACCACCACCGATACCGGCACATCCGACATTGTTGTTCCCTTGCAGGCCGCAGTACCGGTTATCGGCCATCACCAATGGTGGAACACCCTGATCGGCAACCCGGCTGGCTATTTGCCAGACAACACCCCTATCCAGCAAATCCGTTTTGACCTTCCCGCACAGGAAATCATCCATGTTGGTCCCGATTGGGCCCGTGGATGGGAGCTGACCTTCTTTGTCATGCTTATTCTGGTTTCCGTGGCGATAAAAAAAGGATTCCGCATCGAATGAACAAGATGACGCATAGCGACGATAAATCGCCGACCAAAGGTGCCGCTTTTCATGTTTCGGGCTGGGATCACTGGATTAGCGGGCAAATTGCCGATAACCCGGACCGCTGGATCGGATTTGGTAACTTCGATACAAAAATGGCCGCCGATACGATTGCCGATGTCCAAATTGAAAAGCCGGTTTTTGTTGCCGGGCTGGCACGATCCGGCAGTACCATCCTGCTGGAAACCCTGGCAAAACACCCGGCATCGGCGACCCATCGTTATCGCGACTACCCGCCGGTTTTCACACCCTATCTATGGAACAAATTTGTCGACCTCGCCCCAAAACCCCGCCAGCAGGTTGCAGTTGAACGCACCCATGCCGACGGTATCAATATCACCCCCGAAAGCCCCGAAGCCTTCGAGGAAGTGATCTGGATGGCATTTTTCAAACATCTGCATGATACCAATCACAGCAATGTTCTGGGTGGCGAGGTCAGCAATTCGGCCTTTGAAAACTTCTATCGCGACCATATCCGTAAAATGATCGCCATTCGCGGCGGGTCACGCTATGTCTCTAAGGCCAACTACCTGATCACGCGCATGGAATATCTGCTATCGATGTTCCCCGATGCCCGCTTTGTGCTGCCGGTGCGCGACCCGCTTTGGCATATTGCATCGCTTGCCAAACAGCACACCCTGTTTTGCAAGGGTGAAGCAGGCAACCCACGCGCACTGGCGCATATGCAGCGCGTTGGCCATTACGAATTTGGCATGGACCGCCGCCCGATCAATGTTGGCGACACCCACGCTACCCGCCAGATTTCCGCCCTGTGGCAAGAAGGCCGCGAAGTGGAAGGCTGGGCCCAATACTGGGCCAACCTGCATCATTTTCTTGCTGATCGCCTGTCGATCAACGACAAATTGCGTGCGGCAACCCTTGTCGTACGCTACGAGGATTTCGTTGCCGACCCGCGCAACCAGCTTGAACGCCTGTTCGCCCATGTCGATATGGACAATGCCGGTGCCATCATTGATGAAGTCGCCCCGACCATCCATGCGCCCAGCTATTACAGGCCCAAATTCAGCGGTGCTGAAATCACGACAATCCATGAATTAACCGGCATCGCAGCAGCCCGCTTTGGCTATGAAAACCTGGCGGATGACCAGCAACCTGCCGAAACATCGGGCCTTAACAGTTCGCTATAATAAAATAACCTCTGCCCTGGTTCCAAACGGGGCACAAATCACAAATGCCTGCGCCCGGGTTCCCCGCGCAGGCATTTTTCTGCCCACCAATGTTCCCAGGTTCAAAAGCGGACAGAACCACCGCGCCCAAGCATGTCGTCTACCGGCCCGTTAAAATGTAATATCCTGTGACTTCACAACACGAACACAGGCATTTCCGGCGCGAAAATGGTTAAGGGTTTCATTGTGATGGCGCACAATATCTTCAAATTTCAGGCTCTGGCTATCGGTCGTTGTATGCCCGTCACCAATCAGGGTTACATCATATCCCAGCGATATCGCACGGCGAATGGTGGTATCAACGCAATATTGGGTCATGCAACCACCCGTCACCAAACGGGTAATTCCGCGGGCCGATAAAACATCGCCAAGCGTGGTATTAAAAAACGAATCAGCGTTTTTCTTTTCAACAACGATATCGCCGTCTTGTGGTGCCAGTTCCGCACGAATTTCCCATCCGCGCGTGCCCCGTTCCAAAAGATCCCCCGCACCACCATCATGTTGCACGATTATCACGGCAACACCTTCGGCACGGGCCTTTTCCTGCAAGACACGCAACCGGTCAACGGTTTGATCAAACACCGCATTAATCTGTTCGCGGCGCGCGTCTGACATAACAAGCGCATCATCGATCAGTACCGCATTTTGAACATCAATAATCAAAAGTGCCGTGCTCATTGAATAAACCTTTAACAAGGAAAACAGCTACCCGCCATCGGGCGCATGATCATAGACAGATCACCTTTTTGCGCAAACACCAAAATGTATCAAATAATACATTTTTCAATATATTAAGTAAAAATGACCACATGTTACACATAAAAAAAGGCGGCCCCAGCCGGGACCGCCTTGCATATCTGCCATTTAGCAGGTGCCATCCCCTAAAGGCTGGTCCAGCTTGCCCCGCGTTCGGATGATGAAACAACCGCTTCAATAAAGCGCATGCCATTCACCCCTTCGGCAATGCCGGGCACCAGTCCGGCTTCAACATTGGGGATATGCCCTTCAATACGGGCAGAAAGCTGATCGGCGAAATCGGTGTAAAGGGTGGCAAACCCTTCAAGATACCCCTCTGCATGACCAGAAGGCACACGCACGCGGCCCCCCGCCGCACTATTACCCGGCCCACCGCGCGTCATTAAACGCGGCTGAGCATTAAGCGGGCGAAAATGCATATGATTGGGATGTTCCTGCGCCCATTCGATAGACCCTTTATCGCCGTAAACCCGCAATTTAAGGCCGTTTTCGTGGCCAACGGCAACCTGGCTTGCCCATAACATGCCGCGCGCACCGTTTTTATAACGCAGCAAAATTTGCACGTTATCGTCCAGCAACCGTCCTTCAACCATGCTCGACAAATCCGCGCATAATTCGGAAATTTCCAGCCCGGTGACGAAATCGGCCAGGTTATGAGCATGGGTCCCAATATCGCCCAGCGCGCCGCCCGGCCCGGCCTTTGCCGGGTCTGCCCGCCAGTTGGCCTGTTTGTTTTCAACCGGTGTTGCCAGCCAGCCCTGCGGGTATTCCACCTGCACCAGCCGGATATTGCCCAACTTGCCACCCCGCACCATATCGCGGGCTTCGCGCACCATCGGGTATGCGGTGTAATTGTGCGTCAGCGCAAATAACAGGCCGGTTTCCTTTATTTTTGCGGCCAGTTCTTCACCCTCGGCCACACTCATACACAGGGGTTTGTCACAAATAACGTGAATACCGGCATCCAGCATCGCCATTGCAGCGGGAAAATGCAGGTTATTGGGGGTGACAATGGCGCAGGCTTCAATGCCGTCTTCGCGTTCGGCTTCGCGCATCGCCATTTCCCGAAAATCAACATAGGCGCGATCCGGCGCAATATAGCATTCCGCCGCCGATGCCCGGGCGATATCAGGTTTCGACGACAAAGCCCCGGCAACCAGATCATAACGGTTATCCATCCGCGCCGCCAACCGATGCACCGCACCGATAAAGGCCCCTTGCCCGCCACCAACCATTCCCAGCCGGATCCGACGTGGCGGGGCAGGATAATCGCTCGTGGTTCCAGCCATGTTTCTCTCCTTGTTATTGTTTGCGGTGCTGCTGCCTGCAACATCCTGCATCAATTCTTATAATCTACCACCGTTACGACAGGCCCAGCAGACGCCGGTTTGTCGCATCATCTGCACCGCTACCGGCAAAGTCATCAAACGCATGTTCAGTCACACGAATGATATGATCGCGAATAAAGTCAGCCCCTTCACGTGCCCCGTCTTCGGGATGTTTTAACGCGCATTCCCATTCCAGCACGGCCCAGCCGTCAAAATCAAGGGCTGTCAGTTTGGAAAAAATGGCACCAAAATCGATCTGCCCGTCGCCGAGCGAGCGAAACCGCCCGGCCCGGCCAACCCAGCCCTGATAGCCCGAATAAACGCCCTGGCGCCCCGTCGGGTTAAACTCGGCATCCTTGACATGAAACATTTTAATGCGGTCGGCGTAAATGTCGATAAAATCAAGGTAATCAAGCTGCTGAAGCTGAAAATGGCTGGGATCATACAGAATGTTACAGCGTTGATGGCCGTTCAGCCGGTCTAAAAACATCTCGAACGTCGCGCCATCAAACACGTCTTCACCGGGGTGGATTTCATAACAAATATTCACCCCCGCCGCATCGGCTTTATCAAGCAACGGCCGCCAGCGTTTGGCAAGCTCGTCAAATGCAGCCTCGATCAACCCCGCCGGGCGTTGTGGAAACGGATAAAGATAGGGCCACGCCAATGATCCGGTAAAGGACCCCATTTGGGTCAAGCCAAGATTGGCCGACGCCTGGATCGCCAGTTCAATCTGGCGGACTGCCCATTCCTGCCGTGCCTTGGGATTATTATGTACCGATGGATCGGCAAAACCGTCAAACAGGGCATCATAAGCAGGGTGGACCGCAACCAGTTGCCCATGCAAATGGGTGCCAATTTCCGTTAAAGATACCCCCGCTTGTGCCAGAACGCCTTTAATCTCGTCACAATAATCCTTGCTGGTGGCAGCACGTTCCAGGTCAATCAAACGACTGTCCCAGCTTGGTATCTGCACACCTTCATAGCCCAGATCCCCCGCCCATCTGGCAATATTTTCAAGGGTGTTAAAAGGGGCTTCGTCGCCCGCAAATTGGGCAAGAAACAGGGCTGGTCCTTTCATTGTCCGCGACATGGGACCTCCTTTATTATTCATATGTATTTCAAGGAAAGAACGCTGTTTTAACCGGCATCAAGCAACAGTGCGCGTGCCGCATCCGGCCCCAAAGCTGCCGGTCGGTTACATGTTGTTCCCAAAGTTATAAAACTGCCTGTCTCACCCGAGCGTAAAATCGATGTCATGACATCGATAACGTGCAAGGCAACATCCAGCCCGCAACGATTTTCGCGGTCTTCGACAATGCCAATTGCCATGTCCGCCAAACCCGCGGTGCGATAATCGGCCACTTTGCGGCCATCTGGCAAATCGCGGTTTGCAATGCCAAAGGGATGATCCCAATCCACCGGTCCAGCAACAAAATCGCCACTTTTTTCGCTATGCGAAACATTGCCTGCAAAAAAGTTGGGATCAGGCACCAGCAAGGTTCCCTTGTCGCCGTAAAGTTCCATTGGGGCATGGCCGTTTTTCCAAACGTCCCAACTTGCCCCCAGTGTCACAACGGCCCCGCTGGCAAATTCCAGTACCGCATGAATGGTGGTGGGGGTTTCTACCGTAATTTTTTCCCCGGACCGGGGTTCGCTGGTAATGATACGTTCCGGTGTCGGCGTGGACGAAATTGCAGCAACCCGCTTTACCGGCCCAATCAGTTGTACCAGATTGGTAATGTAATAAGGCCCCAGGTCCAAAATCGGGCCGCCGCCCGGCTTGAAAAAGAAATCCGGGTTGGGGTGCCAGTGTTCCATCCCGTGGCTCATGACATGGCACGTTCCGCCCACGATATTGCCGACAATTCCCTGATCTACCAGATGACGTGCAAATTGATGGGACCCGCCCAAAAAGGTATCCGGTGCCGAACCAACCCGAAGGCCCCGCGCCTTTGCCATGCGCGCAAGTTCCTGCCCTTGCGCCACATCAAGCACAAAGGGCTTTTCCGAATACACATGCTTTCCTGCGTCAAGCGACTGGCGCGATACTTCGAAATGGGCGGCGGGGATGGTTAAATTTAAAATGATATCGATGTCACTGCTGCCAAGCAGCCCATCAACTGTTTCAGCCCGCACGCCAAATTCTTCGGCGCGCTGGCGGGCTGCATTCTGGTTCAAATCGGCACAGGCGCGGATCTCTATCCCGCGAAAACGCGGCGCCTGGGTTAAATAGGACTGCGAAATATTGCCACAGCCGATTATTCCGACACCTAGGGTCCGGGTCATAGTACGCACTCCTTAAAGCTTTTTGAAATTCTGAAAAGACCGGCTGGCAAAACGGTGCGCGTCCGATGGTTTGTCATGCTCCATCACAAACAACGCTGTCTGACCGCGGGATTTTAAACCTGCCAGCAGTTCGTCCCATTTCATTACACCTTCGCCCAGGTCGGCCCAGCCGTCTTCGTCCTTGCAATCACCTTCCGGGGCAATATCCTTAACGTGGGCAATCCAGATACGCGGCCCGAAACGTTCGATCCAGGCAAACGGGTCAGCGCCCCCGCGCACAACCCACGCCACATCCATTTCCCAGCCAATATTCGGGGCATTTTCCAGAATAATTTCCTGTGGCACCTGCCCGTCGGGCAGGGCCTTGAACTCGAAATCATGGTTATGCCAGGCAAAGCGAAAACCGGCGTCCTTGCATTTATCGCCAACAGCAACAAGGCGATGGGCGAAATCCACCCAGCCTGCACTATCGCCGGGGCGGTCATCCGGCATTAAAAAGGGGCAAATAATGGTTTCAACGCCCAGGTCTTTGGCAATCGAAACGGCTGTGGAAAAATCATTTTCCAGCATATCCATGGCAAAATGGCCAGATGGCATCGCCAGCCCGTTCTGATCCATCAAGGCCCGAAAAGCCTTTGGGTCCTCATAGACCCCGCCAAAACCTTCAACGTTTTTATAACCCACACCGGAAATCATTTTCAGCACATCGGCCCACGGCTGAAAATTTCGGGCACTATAAAGCTGGAAGGATACAGTCATTACTACGTCTCCTCGGTAACGGGATGATTTTGGGAAAACTTAAAGACGGTTGCCGCTGGCATCAAAAACCGATGCCCGCGCCGGGTCGAAGCCAATACGCACCTGATCGCCAACCCGATAGGTATGTTCGGAATCAATCCGAAAGGTAAATTCCTGCCCCTCGAACCGGGACCAGACCAGGGTATCGGCCCCCATCGGTTCGATCACTTCGATTGGCACATCGGTAACAAAAGGCAGTTTTTCGGCCTGCTCGCCTGCGGCAACATGTTCGGGCCGCACCCCGAATGTAACCGGCCCGGCAACAAGCCCCAGTCCATCAAAGGAATAACCCGCAGCGGGAATGCGCGAGGCGCCAACTTTGAAAGCAGGGTCAGCACCGGCTTCAAGTTCGGCATTTAAAAAGTTCATGCCGGGCGAGCCGATAAAACCGGCCACAAACCGATTGGCCGGGCGGCTATAGATTGTTTGGGGAGTATCAAGTTGCTGTAACACCCCGCCTTTCATGATCGCGATACGGTCCGCGAGCGTCATGGCTTCGATCTGGTCATGGGTGACGTAAATCATGGTGTTGGAAAGTTTTTGATGCAGGCGTTTTATTTCCACCCGCAATTCGGCGCGCAACTTTGCATCCAGGTTTGACAAAGGTTCGTCAAACAAAAACACATCGACATCGCGGACAAGTGCTCGGCCAATTGCCACGCGCTGGCGCTGCCCGCCAGAAAGGGCACCAGGGCGCCGCTTTAACAGGGGTTCAATTTGCAACACCTCGGCCGCACGGGCCACACGTTTGGAAATTTCGGGTTTGGCCATGCCCGAAACCTGAAGACCGAACGACAGGTTTTTCTCCACCGTCATTTGCGGGTAAAGGGCATAGGATTGAAAAACCATGCCAATGCCCCGGTCCTTGGGTTCCTCCCAGGTTACATTACGCCCGGAAATCCAAACCTCGCCGTCGGTTGCCTCCAAAAGCCCGGCAATTACGTTGAGCAAGGTTGATTTGCCACAGCCCGACGGCCCCAAAAGAACCAGAAATTCGCCCTCCTGGATGTCGATATTCAGGGTATCAATCACCGACAGGCTGCCAAAGCTCAGCGAAAGATCGCGTATCGAAACACCATTCGTCATTGCCATTATCCCTTTACTGCGCCTGCGGCGATGCCCTGAACAAAGAACCTGCCGGACAGAAAATAAATCACCAGCGGCACAGCGGCCGTCAGGATGGTTGCAGCCATATTGACGTTGTATTCACGCACCCCGTACGAGGTCGTGACGATGTTATTTAGCTGCACCGTCATTGGCTGGTTGTCGCGCCCGCCAAAAACCAGGCCCAGCAAATAATCGTTCCAGATGCCCGTCGTTTGCAAAATCACGGCAACGGCCGTGATCGGCACAGCCATGGGCATCATGATGCGCAAAAAGATCTGCCAGAAACCGGCCCCGTCAATGCGCGCGGCCTTAAACAGTTCTTCGGGAAGCGAGGAAAAATAATTACGGAAAATCAGCGTGATAATTGGCATCCCGAAAATGCAATGCACCATCACGATCCCGGCGAGCGAGCCGAAAATGCCAATTTCGCGCTGAAACACAATCAGCGGGTAAATCACCGCCTGAAACGGAACGAAAGCCCCCATGACCAGAATACCAAACAGCACATTCGCCCCGCGATAGCGCCAGAATGACAGGGCATAACCGTTAACCGCGCCCAGCAAGACCGAAATCAAAACACTGACGACGGTGATTTGCACGGAATTGACAAAACCGGGGCTGATCCCCGCACAGGTCACACCGGTGCAGGCCGTGCTCCAGGCTTTAATCCAGGCATCAAAGGTTATATCCGCTGGCAATGAAAACAACCGCCCCAACCGCACTTCCTCCAGCGGCTTCAAGGATGTAACGATCATGACATATAGTGGCGTGAGGAAAAAAGTCGCTGAAATCACCAGCAATCCGTAAAGGCCATAACGCGCCGGTGACATTTTTTTGGGTTTTCTGCCGCGCGCCACAGCAGGGTTTGTCTGTGTCATAATTCCCTCTCCTAGGCACGCACGCGGCGCACATATTCGTTGTAAACCCACGGGCCAACCAGCAGCAGCACGGGCAACAGCATCATGGTTGCCGCCGCCATCGCGATGGCGACATTGCCGCGTTCGGTAAAGTGATCGATCACGAATTTGGCAGGAACTTCTGTTGCAATGCCCGGTCCACCGCCCGTTTGCGCAACAACCAGGTCATAAACCCGCACCACGCTGATCGACAGCAACACAACCGATGTCACAATGACCGGACGGATCATGGGGATAATGATAAAAATATAGGTCCGCCACAGCGGGATACCGTCGACACGGGCGGCTTTCCAAATTTCGCGGTCAACACCGCGCAAACCCGCCAGCATCAGGCACATAATCAGGCCGGTTCCCTGCCAGACAGCGGCGATGACGACCCCGTAGATGGCATATGTTGTGCTGGTGAGCGGGGCAAAGCTGAAACTTTCCCAGCCCATGTTGCGCACCACATTTTGAATGCCCAGCGCCGGGTCCATCATCCATTGCCAGATCAAACCGGTCACAACAAAGGACAGCGCATAAGGATAAAGAAAAGTGGTGCGAAAAACGCCTTCCATACGAATGTTGCGGTCCAGCATCACAGCCAGCAAAAAGCCCAGTAACAAACAAAACCCGACAAACAGAAGCCCAAAAATCAAAAGATTGGAAACCGATACCGTCCAGCGATCTGTCGTCCACAGGCGGACATATTGGTCAAAGCCGATAAAATCGAATTTCGGAAAATAGCGCGAGCGCGTAAAAGACAGCGCAATCGAATACACAACGCAAAGAACAAAAACACCAATCGCTGTTACCAGCATCGGTACACTGGCGATCTTTGCAGACAAGTTGGACCACATCCGGGTTTTGCGTTTCATGGCAAATCCTGATCTCCAAAACCATAATGTCAGATGAAAAGTGTGGCCTGGCGGTTCAGTACCGTTCAAACCACACTTTGATGCGCTTAGCTGCCGTCCTGTAAGATAGCGGCAAACTGGTCCTGCACATCTGCCACCGTCATGGAGGGTGTATTCCAGAACTGACTAACCAGATCCTGGATGCGTCCATCGGTGTCCGATGACAGAATGGCATTTTTGGGAAGGGCGATGTTTTCATCGTCGTTCAACAATGCCAGCCCTTTTTGCATGCAGGGATCGGCCGATGCCATATTCACATCGCCGCGCACCGGGGAAGATCCCTTAGCTGTATTGAATTTCACCTGCACATCCGGGCTTAGTAACATCGATGCCAGACGAAGCTGGGCGGCCTCAACTTCCGGGTCATCCTGTTTGGGGAAAATAAAAATATCCCCGCCAGTCGTCAGTACCGGATGCCTGGAGGGACCAGGTACGCACCCATAATCAACCTCGGCTTTTTTGCCTGCCAGCACAAATTCGCCGCGCGCCCAATCGCCCATTGCCTGAACCGCAGCCTTGCCGTTGATCACAAGGCTTGTCGTATCATTCCAGTTCCGCCCGGCCGATCCTTCATCTGTCAGATCCCGCAATTTGCCATAGGTCTCAAAAACCTTGGCAACTTCGGGGCTTTTGGCGGCATCTTCATCGCGATCAACGTAAACCTTGTTCCAAAGTTCCTTGCCGCCAACCCCCATGAAAACATCGTCAAAGGTCAGGTCTTCCTGCCATCCCTGCCCGCCGACGGCCAGCGGGATATAACCGGCATCACGTATTTTCCCGGCCTGATCGATAACATCCTGCCAGCTTTGGGGTTCTTCCAGCCCAACTTCCTTGTAAATGGCCTTGTTGGTCCACAACCATTGGTCCGAATGAATATTGACCGGTACACAATAAATTTTCCCGTCAATTTCACAGGGATCCAAAATGCTTTTCGGGCGCACGACATCACGCCATTTTTCTTTTTTGGCAAGGTCCGATAAATCCAGCAACAAATCGGCCTCGGCCAATTCCTCGAACTGGCGGGAATTATTAAATTGTGCCGCTTGCGGAGCATCGCCCCCTAAAATGCGTTGCATGACAACCGCGCGGGCCTGTTCCCCGCCGGCAATGGCCGAATCCCGCCAGCTATCCTGGCCGTTGGCGTCAAATTCCTTTGCCAGCAACGAAACAGCCGCCTGTTCGCCACCCGATGTCCACCAGTGAATCACTTCCAGTTCGGCAGCCTGGGCCGAAAATGCCGTCGAACACATCAGCGCAGACGCAAAAAGTGCAATTCTTGACGTTTTCATTTTTTCCTCCCGATGACGGAATTGCCAGCCTGTAGGACGCGGAACAATTCCATTTATTTTTGTAATCGATTACATTATTGATATTAGCTCATCCGGCGTTTATGTAATCGATTACACAATCGTTGACGCGATTGCATTGGACTGTCAAGATTTTTTCAACTTAAAGACGATGAATTTCGGGGGGAACACAGGGCAAGATGAAAGCCAAGAAGGGAAATCTTCCCCGAATTCAAGATGTTGCCAAAATGGCAAATGTCTCGACTGCAACCGTTAGCAGGGCGCTGTCCTTTCCTGACAGGGTATCGGAAAAAACACGCGATGCCGTTCTGCAAGCCATTGAAAAATCGGGATACACCATCAACCAAAGCGCACGAAACCTGCGCCGGGGCGGCACTGGCACCATTCTTGTGTTGCTTCCGAATCTGGCAAACAGCTTTTTTTCGCGGGTGTTAAAGGGGATTGAAACCATCGCCTCAAAAGAAGGTTTCAGCATTCTGATCGCTGATTCCCAGTTTCCCCCGATTGATGAAGCAGCGTTTGGCAACCTGTTCAACATCAGCCGCATTGACGGGGCCATCGTTCTGGATGGCAATATTCCGCAATCGTTCTTTGATCGCCAAAACGGCCGAAAACCGGCCATGGTCTTTGCCTGCGAATGGATACCCGGCAGCAAAACAGCTGCTTTTCACATCGACAACATCGCCGGGGCAATGATGGCAACAGATCACCTGGTGGCACTGGGGCACCGCAAAATCGGCCATGTGGCAGGGCCGCCAAATAATGTGCTGTCCCGTGACCGCGTAACCGGCTTTTTGCAGTCCTTGCAAAAGCATGGTCTGGGCTGCCCCGATGACTGGAAAATACAAGGGGATTTCACCATTGAAAGCGGCGTGCAAGCAGCACAGCACTGGCTTTCGCTTAACCAGGAGGAACGCCCGACGGCCCTGTTCTGCGCCAGTGATGAAATGGCCTTCGGACTGATTTCTGAATTAAACCAAAACGGTATAAAGGTGCCCCAAGACCTGTCGATTGTCGGGTTTGATGACGTGGAGTTTGCCGCCCACAGTATCCCTGCACTTAGCACAATTCACCAGCCACGCCGCCGCATTGGCGAGGCCGCGGCCCGTGCCCTGATCCACAAAATTCGTGATGCCGATGCCCCGCCCCTGCCCGAAATGGCGTTTGAACTGGAACTTATATCTCGTGGCAGTACCGCCCCCTTCAGCAACCGCTAGGGGATGACACCCCCGTCATACACGGATACTGCGCCATTCATCATAAACGGCACGGGCATCAATTTCGCTATCGCTGCGGGGATGCCGGGTTTCAGCGGCAAAAATTTCAAAACGAATCCCGTTGGGATCGCGAAAATACAACCGGCGCGACGTACCGTCGTCTTCGTTATGGTAAACCACTTTTTGCGCGAATAAATGGTTCTGCCAGGCAATAACATCGCGCGGCACATCACACCGCAACCCGATATGAAAAACATCATCGGGCATGTCAGGATCATCGGCATAGGGGCCCAAATCAGCAGGCCAGTCAAAAAATGAAATTTGCGTGCCATCTGGCAAGGCAAAGGTTATTCGCAAATAATCGCTTTTCCATGCCGGACTATAGCCACTTTCGGCATGAACCAGCTTCGCTTTTAATACCCGCGAATAAAAGTCATCCGTCGCGGCAAGATCGCGGGTGGGAAAAGCCATGTGATCGACGCTAAACACTGCGGGTGGCATATGTGCCTCCTTGCCTTGGTTACACCATCAGATCAAAACCGGGATTATCCCGTTTATGTACTTATGCCCTGCTATTAGGGCATAATTTTGAACCTGTTATTTCATATCGGTTTAAATTTATGGCCTCACAAGCCCCCGAATAAAACGAATAAGGCCACCGGCGCAAAAGGGGATACCCCCATGCTGGCAGTATCCCCTTTTTTCTAAACATCGTGCATTATACCCGGGGCATTATGGCTTGCCCGCCCCGCCAAGCGGGATGATATTGAAATAGATGTGGCTTAAATTATCCTCGCCAAAGCTGGCATCGGGTGCCGGTTTGCTGCCGCCATTGTGGCACAGAAAACAACTGCCATTACCAGCCCCCTGAAAATACGTTTCCATCGTGCTGTTGCTCAAACGGACAGACCCAACTTCTTCGGGGTTCGTGATCGTCACAGTACCGTTCGGGTCAAGTTCGGACATTTGCGGAATAACCCCGCCTTTCGTCCAGACGGCCCCGGCCTGAACATAATTGGCCCGGATATCACCCGCGGCCAATGCCGAAATGACGTTGTTATTGGTGGAAATGATGTTGGTATTTTCTTCGGCCGATGCGGCATCATCCCCGGCATTGCCCCACGGGTTTGTTCGCACCACTGCGGTTGGCCCGATCGGCAGGCCATTGGTCGATACGATATTTCCACTGCCATTAACGTGCGCATTTTCCTGGTTATAGGATGCGGCCGTCGCAGTTGAATTGTAAAAGGAGTATCCGGTTGAGGCTGGATCAAAGGGAACTTTCACCGCCCCGTTCCGGTCGTAATAATACGTCCCGTTGGGTGAATTGTTCTGGTGTTCAAACGTCGCCCATATCATTTCCGGGTGCCCCTGAACCGAACCGACAACATGCATCCCTACCAGGGCAAGGGTCTTTAGCTCGTTTCCGGCCAATGTCCATTGTGAAGGGCTGGTACGGTCATATTTCGGTACTGCGGCCTGTACCTGAATATAGTTTTCAGGATCAGTTAACGTTGCGGCATCAATCCAGGATGTTTTTAATTCAATCGTCAGGGCGTCGCCGTCGGCCAGTTTTTTCGTGGCGTAATCGTCAATTTCCTCAAGGTCTGCTGCCGTCGTGGGAAACTGGTCCTGGGCAATTTTCCCGGCTTTTTGACCGGTTAAAAACTCGGCATACACATTATTGGCATGGATACCGTAATAAACCAGCGATCCGGCCTGCGAAATCAGCACACCACCCCCGCCGGCCTGCCCGGTTTCGCCAATTCGGGTTGGCAGGCTGTCATCGGTTTTGTTGATTCGAATGGCGAAATTATCCAGCGCCGATGTGTTGGGTAAAAATATGCGCTGGCCTGCGGCATTAGCCGGTGACACATCGTAAAAACCGGCCCCGTCAAAGACAAACGTGCTGGCAAGGGTGTTATTTTCGGTGGCCAGTTGTACGGGCGATGTCAGCCACAAAAACATTTGCGCCGACCAGGCATAAAAGTCGCAATTGGTGTTATTGGTGGGAAAAGCCGTGCTATCAGCCGGCGACACCACACCATTGGCCGTAATTGCGCCACTGGCAAACCAGCCCGCAATGGTGGTTTTACTAATCGGGCAGGCATTTGCTGCATCTGGCGGCAACATGTTGCTGGCATGGGCGGCCCCGGACACGCCCATCATCATTGCAGTGGCGGCCATCAATCGGCGCGCGCGCACTATTGTGATTGTTTTCATCATTTATCCCCATAAAAACTCTCTCACGTGCCGCCGGTTTTTATGGCGACTTATCAGATCAACCCCACATATTTCCCATCTGTAAACTATATCAAAAGAACAAAATTAAGAATACATAATCAATTAAAAGTAGAATAAGGGAATGTGAAAACACTGTTGTTACAGGGGCTGGCGCAGATGCCCCGTAATGCCGCACCAAAGAAACCGTCATTGCAACGGCTCGCCACGACTCAATGCAACGGTGCTGTTTAGGGCAGTGATGTCAGCCGGGTTTCAATGCGGGTCATTGCCCGGTCAAAAACCTGAATATCATCAAGGGCCCGGGCAAGCACCAGCGCCCCCTGAATGGATAAAATGGCGTCTTCAGCCATATCGGATGCCAATTTGGCATTCTGCCCGGAACGCGCCAGTGCCGCCGCCAGCGACTGGTGCCAAATGGCAAAATAATCGCGAATGGGGGCGGCAAACCGGTCGCGCACATGGTCAAGGGCGAAGGCCCCAATCAGGCACACCCGCCGCCCGGAATGAAAATAATCCCGCACAGAAACGCACATATCGCGCATCGCCTGTGCGGGGTCGTTATTTTCGCGCAGCGGGCGATACACCCGCTCTTCGAACCAGCCGTCAATTTCGCCCAGCACTTCGGTGGCCATCTGTTCTTTCCCACCGGGAAAAAAATGATAAAGGCTGCCTTTACCCAAACCGGTTTGTTTCCCGATCAGGGACAAGCTGGCCCCTTCAAACCCGTACTCGCGAAAAATCTCGGCGAGAACAGGCAGGACATCGGAGCGCTCTGCGACAATTTTCGGCATCGTATTACAGTATCCTATAATCCCAGTTCAGACAGGCTGGCATGGTCGGCGGGGCGTGGCCCGGATCGATCCCAGAAGAATTTACGGTCTTCTTCCTTTATCGGCATATCATTAATACAGGCATAGCGACGCTGCATCTGGCCATTTTCGGCAAATTCCCAGTTTTCATTGCCATAGGCACGATACCAGTTCCCGGCATCATCGCGGTATTCATAGGCAAAGCGTACCGCAATACGGTTGGCGTCATGGGCCCACAATTCCTTGATCAGGCGATATTCCAGTTCCCGGTTCCACTTGCGGGTCAGAAACGCAATGATTTCGTCGCGCCCCCTGGCAAATTCGGCCCGGTTTCGCCATTCGCTATCAACGGTATACGCAAGCGATACCCGCTTTGGGTCGCGGCTGTTCCAGCCATCTTCGGCAAGGCGTACTTTTTGAATGGCGGTTTCGCGGGTAAAGGGCGGCAAAGGCTGGCGTAATTCAGACATGGTGTATTCCTTTTTCAATTTTATTGTACCGATCAGTAAAGTGTTATCCATTTGGTACAATAAAATTTGAACACCGTCAATCGGGCCGTATTTTTCCGTGCATCACAGTCCCGTGATCCCTTTCGCGATAGGGGCGTTTGTCTTTTTACCGGAAACAAACCTGTCTTTTCCCGCGGGGCACCGAAGTTTCATCAAACCGAAACCTGTTATTTTTCACCCCTGATACCTACATGGAATCAATCGATTAACGGGATGTCGCGCAGACTGTCACGATCCGGGCATGTTTAACCGGCATTGTCATATGCGTTCACAACGTGGTCATAGTGTTGACCACCACGCGCCCCGCTGCTATTGGGTCGCGGCGCCTACGCCCCTGGCAAAAAGTGCCCGCGTATTGACGGTGTTATATCCGTTGGCGCAAACCGGGACAGAACACCAAAGCTGAGTGGGAACGTTTGCCGGTCGACGGACGTTTTCCATAGTGTATTTTCGGTCCCTGAAAACAGGGCCTTCGGTCAAGGAACGAGAAGACGATGCTGCACACGCCCTATTATCTGATCGATAAATCAAAACTGCTGCGCAATATGGAAAAGATCGCCTATGTGCGCGAACATTCCGGCGCAAAGGCGTTGTTGGCGCTTAAATGTTTTGCCACCTGGTCGGTATTTGATTTCATGGCCGATTATATGGATGGCACGACGTCTTCGTCCCTGTTCGAGGTTAAACTGGGTCGGGAAAAATTCGGCAAGGAAACCCACGCCTATAGCGTTGCCTATGGCGATGATGAAATTGCCGAAGTCATCGACAATGCGGATAAGATCATTTTCAATTCCATCAGCCAGTTAAACCGCTTTGCCGATCAGGCATCGGGCATTGTGCGCGGCTTGCGCCTGAACCCGATGGTCAGTTCATCCAGCTTTGATCTGGCCGACCCGGCACGCCCGTTTTCGCGTTTGGGCGAATGGGATGTCACCAGGGTTGAAGCGGTGATGGATAAAATATCGGGCTTCATGATCCACAATAACTGCGAAAATAGCGATTTCGATTTGTTCGACCAGATGCTGGCCGACATCGAAACCAAATTTGGCAGTTTGCTGTCACGTGTTGAATGGGTCAGCCTGGGCGGCGGCATTCATTTTACCGGCGAAAACTACCCGCTGGATAAATTTTGCGCCCGTCTCAAGGAATTTTCCGAAAAATTTGGCGTGCAGGTTTATCTCGAACCGGGCGAAGCCTCGATCACGCAAAGTACAACGCTGGAAGTCAGCGTGCTGGATACGCTGTATAATGGCAAAAACCTTGCCATCGTCGACAGCTCGATCGAGGCCCACATGCTCGATTTGCTGATTTACCGCGAAAATGCGAAAGTAACCCCCAACACTGGCGATCATGAAGTTATGATTTGTGGCAAGTCCTGCCTGGCGGGCGATGTGTTTGGCGAGTTTCGCTTTGAAAACGAAATCAAGGTCGGCGACCGCATTTCCATTCAGGATGCTGCTGGCTATACGATGGTCAAGAAGAACTGGTTTAACGGGGTTGGCATGCCCTCTATCGCCATTCGCGAACTTGACGGAACCGAACGCCTTGTTCGGGAATTTGGCTTTGAAGACTATGTTTCCAGCCTGTCATAGGCTGATTATTTGGATTTCACCTATTCAAAAAAGGGAGTTTTTGGCCTGAAATGAAGAAAAACGTTCTCATCATCGGTGCTGGTGGCGTGGCCCAGGTCGTGGCACACAAATGCGCACAACACAACGACGTGCTTGGCGATATCCATATTGCTTCGCGCACCGCTGCGAAATGCCAGGCGATCATTGATACGATCCACGCCAAGAAAAACCTGAAAAATGTGGACGGCGTTCTTGCGGGCCATGCACTTGACGCAACCGATATTGATGCCACCGCGGCATTGATCCGGGAAACCGGTTGCGAAATCGTTCTCAATGTCGGTTCGCCCTTTATTAACATGCCGGTTATGTCGGCCTGCATCGCCACCGGTGCCGCCTATCTTGATACTGCCATCCATGAAGAGCAGGACAAGATTTGCGAAACGCCGCCCTGGTACGCCAATTATGAATGGAAACGCCGCGAAGAATGCGAAAAAGCCGGTGTCACCGCCATTCTGGGTGCCGGCTTTGACCCGGGCGTCGTTAATGCCTATGCCAAACTGGCGGTCGAAGACTATTTCGATGAAATTGAATCCATCGACATCATCGACATTAATGCCGGCAGCCACGGCAAATATTTTGCCACCAATTTTGACCCGGAAATCAATTTCCGTGAATTTACCGGCACGGTTTATTCGTGGCAGGATTCCAAATGGCAATCGAACAAGATGTTCGAGATCAAGAAAATCTGGGACATGCCAGTGGTTGGCGAAAGCCAAACCTTCATGACCGGCCATGACGAGGTTCATTCCCTGTCACAGAACCTGAATGTACCCAATGTCCGTTTCTGGATGGGTTTTGGCGACCATTACGTCAACGTCTTTACGGTTCTTAACAATATCGGCCTGCTGTCTGAACAGCCGGTGGTAACAGCCGAAGGGCAGGAAGTAATCCCGCTTAAGGTTGTAAAGGCCTGCCTGCCGGACCCCAGTTCGCTGGCACCCGATTATACCGGTAAAACCTGCATTGGGGATCTGGTGAAGGGTAAAAAGGACGGCAAGGAAACCGAGGTTCTGATTTACAACGTTGCCGACCACAAGGACGCCTATGAAGAAGTCGGCAGCCAGGGCATTTCCTATACCGCTGGCGTTCCGCCGGTTGCGGCTGCCATGCTGATTGCATCGGGCGACTGGGATGTCAAAAAAATGGCCAATATCGAAGACCTTCCGGCCAAACCGTTTTTGCACCTGCTAAACCAGATGGGTCTTCCGACCCGTATCAAGGATGCCAATGGCGACCGCGATCTGGATTTCGCAGGCTGATATCTGCAATCAATGCAGCAAACCCACTCAAAACGGCGGACATGTTCCGCCGTTTTTTGCCTTAAAACGGAAACTTAACCCGAGCCTAAATTTTCCACGAGCAATGAGCACAAACGTCATCTATCATCGGCTAGATTGAGTAAACTGCAGAGTCACAATAGGGAATTGAATTCCATCACAACCGCCACTCTGCTAATGGTATTAAAGATACAGATCGTTGCATGGTCATGCATGGTTCTATCATCCCCGAACACCTCATGATCTAACTTGCACCTAAGTTGTCAGGTTAGCGTCGAGTAAGCGTCGAGTAGATAAATGCCCCAAAATGACAGTCAGCAGTTTTCGCTTTTGGATCTCTTGGAGAAACCTCCAATCGAGGCCCTATACTCCCCTGATCAAATATACGACAGCAACGACGTTTCGCTGATTACTCGTTTGACGGAAGATCACCGATTTGATCGAAAATCAGCAAAAGCCCAGCCCAAAGAACTGGCTAAGTATTTGTCAGGATTTGGAAATGGTCCAAATGTAGATGGCGGTGTCCTCGCCATAGGCATAGAGGAAGATGGAACCATATCTGGGTGCGCTCATTTAACTCAGGACCGATTGTCAGATTTGGAGCGCCTAGGGGAAAACCACTGTCCTGATGGTAGATTTGAAACAAAAAGAGTTCCCGCCGTTAATAGTTCCGGGCAGAATGATTTTATTATCCTCGCTCGAATACGATATGTTGAAGGTAAATTAGTTGAACTATCAAATGGCGAGGCTTACGAACGCCTTGGAGATGAATGCAAACGGCTGTTAGATCAAAAAAAGCAAGAAATCAGAATAGACAAAGGTGAACGCTCTTTTGAGCAAGAGCCATGTGGTTTGGTTTATCCTGACGATTTTGACGAAAACGCAATCGCAAGATTTACCAAACTCGTAACAGAGAACATTTCGACAGACCTTCAGTATTCCAGAGAAGATATTCTAAAAAATTATCACTTAGGGCGTGAGCGTTCAGGAACATTCGTGTGCAATAACGCGTGTGCCCTACTTTTCGCCAAAGATCCAGTCACTGTGTTTCCCGGGCTTGTTGTTCACTTTCTGCGTTATGAAGGAAAAGAGGCCCTCTCAGGACAACACTATAACGTTGTAAAAGACCGTTTAATCTCAGGCACAATTGTTGAAGTAATACGGGGAGCTGCGGAGCTGATCGAAGCAAATGTAAGAGAATTTACTGAGTTTCGAAACGGTAAATTCTTTACTGTCTCAGAATACCCTCGCGACGCTTGGTATGAAATGATTGTGAATGCTTGCGTACATCGCTCATTCAACATCAGAAATGCTCCAATATTTGTCCGTATGTTTGACGACCGCATAGAAGTCGAAAGCCCCGGTGGTTTCATGCCGCAAATCACTCCCGCGACAATTGTAGGCACTCACCGGCCAAGAAATCCTTTTGTTATGAGGAGTCTGAGAGAATTTGGCGAAGTCAGGTGCATAAGTGAAGGAACGAGAAGAATGGTCGCTGAGATGTCAGCGGCAAACCTACCACCGCCAGAATTCAAGCAAAAACAATCCGATAATCTCTGCGTAATCTGCACTCTAAGAAATAATGTTAAGGATCGCAGCAACTCTCTCGACAGTGATGCATATAAGGCGCTAGGAGAGGCCGTAGCGTTCAGTTTAACACCGGACGAACGCAAGATCGTTAATTACCTAATTGAGCATGGAAAAATTAACGTAAGCGATGCACTTCGAATATTGTCCACCACTAGGTGGCATACCGCGCGGGATATGCTATCCGCCCTCGAAAGACGAGGCATATTGGACTACATGACAAGCGGTAAACCCCGTGATGCCCATTCTCACTACAGATTGACACAAAAAGATGGATGATTCACCCAACTCCAGACGTGACAATTTAAAGAAGCGGCCGACCACATAAAGACGGCCAATCATAAAAATGATAACTTTGATTTTATGACTCCCGTGAAGCAAAAATTGATCGAAATAAACAATAAAAACTGAGTAAATTCAGTGATATTTGGTGACATTCACCCTCGTATTTTGTCAAAATAAATAATCAAAAAAAATCACTAGGCTCAGGACTCATTAA
>NZ_JFJZ01000036.1 GCF_002115825.1 Thalassospira sp. MCCC 1A01428
GCCAAGATCATTGAATAATTTCCTTGATCTTTGTGTCGCGGGCGGCTACATAAGCCGCCCGCGATACTTTTTGCGGCAATCGTCAACTCCAGTTGAGGGGCCGGTGTCCTTTTGAGGGCTCCGGTACATAATTACATGGATAGTCAGAACATTCGCATTCGCCTGAAGGCGTTTGACCATCGCGTGCTGGACCAGTCCACGCGCGAGATCGTCAATACGGCGAAGCGCACTGGCGCAGAGGTCCGCGGCCCGATTCCGCTGCCGACCCGCATAGAAAAATACACTGTTCTGCGGTCTCCGCATATTGACAAAAAGTCACGTGAACAGTTCGAAATCCGTACGCACAAGCGTCTTCTCGACATTGTCGACCCGACTCCGCAAACCGTTGATGCTTTGATGAAGCTCGACCTTGCTGCCGGTGTCGATGTCGAGATCAAGCTTTAATCGGGAGTAAGCCGCAATGCGTAGTGGACTTATTACCCAGAAAGTCGGCATGACCCGCGTCTTCACGGACGAGGGTGTGCATATTCCTGTGACCGTTCTGAAGGTTGATAATCTTCAGGTCGTTGCGAACCGTACCAACGACGTCGACGGTTACGTTGCCGTACAGCTGGGTTACGGCAAGGCAAAAGTTAAAAACGTGTCCAAGCCGATGCGTGGCCACTTTGCCAAAGCAAAAGTCGAACCGAAAGCCAAGCTTGTCGAATTCCGCGTTAGCGAAGACGGCCTGATTGAAGTTGGCGCTGAACTTTCAGCCGCTCACTTCGTTGAAGGCCAGTATGTCGACGTTACCGGTACCTCGATCGGTAAAGGCTTCGCCGGTGCGATGAAGCGTCACAATTTCGGTGGTTTGCGTGCGTCGCACGGTGTGTCTGTATCGCACCGTTCGCATGGTTCCACCGGTCAGTGCCAGGATCCTGGCCGCGTCTTCAAAGGTAAGAAGATGGCTGGTCACATGGGTGCTGCCCGCGTTACCGTCCAGAGCTTGAAAATCGTCGCTACCGACGAAGCCAAAGGTCTGGTTCTGGTGCACGGTGCTGTTCCGGGTCATTCGGGTGCGTATGTCCTTGTTAAGGATGCCGTGAAGCGGGTTGCACCGGAAGGTCTGCCGTTCCCGGCCGCGCTTAAGGGTGCTGCCCCGGTTGCTGAAGCAGCCGCCGAGGATAAGGAATAAGCATCATGAAGCTCGACGTATTGAATCTGGACGCTTCCAGCGCCGGCAATATTGATCTCGCAGAAGAGATCTTTGGTCTGGAAGTTCGTCGTGACATCCTTCACCGCATGGTGACCTGGCAGTTGGCAAAGCGCCGCGCCGGGACCCATAAGGTCAAGGAAAAAAGCGAAATTTCCGCAACCACGAAAAAATTCGTGCGGCAGAAGGGCAGTGGCGGTGCACGTCATGGTTCCCGTAAGGCTGTACAGTTCCGTGGTGGTGGTGTTGCGCATGGTCCGCGCGTTCGTGACCATTCGCATGATCTGACCAAGAAATTCCGTAAACTCGCGCTGAAGACGGCTTTGTCGGCTAAAGCAAAGGACGGTAAACTTATCGTTCTTGATAATGCGGACTTCTCGGATTCGAAGACCAAGGCTCTGGCTGTAGTTTTCTCTAAACTCGGCTGGAAATCGGCATTGATCATCGACGGTGCATCGGTCAACGAAGGTTTTGCTCGCGCAGCGCGCAACATCCCGCAGATTGATGTTCTGCCGCAGGTTGGTGCCAACGTCTATGACATCCTGCGCCGTGACACCCTGGTGCTGACCAAGGGTGCGGTCGAAGCGTTGGAGGCACGTCTCAAATGACGATCATCAGCAAAGAGCGGATGTACGAAGTCATCCGCGCCCCGCATATTACTGAAAAGTCGACGCTGATTTCTGAACACAACGCTGTTGCGTTCAAAGTCGCTATCGACGCCACCAAGCCGGAAATCAAGGCTGCTGTGGAAGGTCTGTTCGGGGTGAAGGTCAAGGCGGTTAACACCTCAGTGGTGAAAGGCAAGACCAAGCGTTTTCGTGGTACTGCCGGCCGTCGGAGTGATTTCAAGAAAGCGATGGTTACCCTCGAAGAGGGTCAATCCATCGATGTGACGACGGGAATCTAAGACATGGCTTTGAAGAAGTTTAAACCAACATCTCCTGGTCGCCGTCAGCTGGTTCTTGTCGATCGCTCCGATCTCCACAAGGGCAAGCCGATCAAAGCGCTGACCGAAGGTCTGCGCAAGAAAGGCGGCCGTAACAACGCTGGTCGTATCACCGCACGTCGTATCGGTGGTGGTCACAAGCGTCGTTACCGCATCATCGACTTCAAACGTAACAAGTTTGACGTCGTCGGTACGGTCGAACGTCTGGAATACGATCCGAACCGCACGGCATTTATTGCCCTGGTTCGTTATTCCGATGACGAGCTGGCCTACATCCTCGCACCGCAGCGTCTCGCAGTTGGCGACAAGGTTGTCGCTTCCGACCGCGTAGACATTAAGCCGGGTAACGCCGCACCGCTGAAGAATATTCCGGTCGGTACCATTGTCCATAACGTCGAACTGAAAGCCGGTAAAGGTGGACAGGTCGCACGGTCGGCAGGCGCCTATGTGCAGCTCGTCGGTAAGGACCAGGGTTACGCCCAGCTTAAGCTGTCCTCCGGTGAGGTGCGTTTGGTTCGTGGTGAATGCATGGCGACCATTGGTGCCGTGTCCAACCAGGACCAGCAAAATACGAATCTTGGTAAGGCTGGCCGTAATCGCTGGCTTGGTAAGCGTCCGTCGGTTCGTGGTGTTGCCATGAACCCGATCGATCACCCGCATGGTGGTGGTGAAGGCCGTACTTCGGGTGGTCGTCACCCGGTTACGCCTTGGGGCAAGCCGACCAAGGGTAAACGCACCCGCTCGAACAAAAAGACTGACGCGCTCATCATGCGCCGTCGTCATAAGAGCTAACGGAGGAGGCTAGACAATGGCGCGTTCCGTTTGGAAGGGTCCGTTTGTAGATGGATACCTTCTTAAGAAAGCCGATACAGTCCGTGCCTCTGGCCGGAATGAGGTAATTAAGACCTGGTCGCGGCGCTCGACGATTTTGCCGCAATTCGTAGGCCTCACTTTTGGGGTTTACAATGGCCAGAAGTTCCTTCCGGTACTCGTGACCGAAGACATGATTGGTCACAAGTTCGGTGAGTTCTCGCCGACCCGGACCTATTATGGTCATGCGGCCGACAAAAAGGCGAAGAGGAAGTAACGATGGGCAAGAAAGCTGACATCCGTCGGCTGGCGGATAACGAGGCTGCGGCTTCGCTCCGGGCAGTACGCATTTCCCCGCGTAAGCTCAACCTCGTCGCCGAGTCGATTCGTGGGAAGAAGGCAGAAACTGCTTTGGCAGAACTGACCTTCTCCAACAAGCGTATTTCGAATGACGTCAAGAAGTTGTTGGAGTCGGCAATTGCGAATGCCGAAAACAACCACCAGCTTGATGTCGACCGTCTGTACGTAAAAGAGGCGTCTGTTGGTAAGGCATTTGTGATGAAACGCTGGCGTGCCCGTGCACGTGGTCGCGTTGGCAAGATCATTAAGCCGTTCTCCAACATCCGCATCGTTGTTTGCGAACGTGAGGGGGCCGAATAATGGGTCAGAAAGTTAATCCGATCGGCCTGCGCGTTGGCATCAACCGTACCTGGGATTCCCGCTGGTACGCCAACAAGGCTGATTTCGCCGGTCTTCTTCACGAAGATCTGGCAATCCGCAAATTCATCATGGAACGTCTGAAACAAGCAGGCGTCTCCAAGGTGATTATCGAACGTCCTGCCAAAAAAGCCCGGATTTCGATCCACAGTGCCCGTCCGGGTGTTGTGATCGGCAAAAAGGGCCAGGACATCGAAAAGCTCAAGAATGATCTGCAGAAGCTGGCAAATGCCGAAGTGCAGGTTAACATCATCGAAATCCGCAAGCCGGAAGTCGATGCAAAGCTGGTCGCTGACAACATCGCCCAGCAGCTTGAGCGTCGCGTTTCCTTCCGTCGCGCCATGAAGCGGTCGGTTCAGAATGCCATGCGCCTTGGCGTTGGTGGTATTCGGATCAACGCTGCCGGGCGTCTCGGCGGGGCTGAAATTGCTCGTACCGAATGGTATCGTGAAGGTCGGGTTCCGTTGCACACGCTGCGTGCGGATATCGATTACGGCACTTCTGAAGCACACACCACCTATGGTGTTTGCGGTCTGAAGGTCTGGATCTTCAAGGGCGAAATCATGGCTCATGATCCGTTGGCTTCCGAGCGCCGTGCGCTCGAGTCGGCTGGTTCTGGCCGCAAGTAAGGAGATAGAAAGATGCTTTCTCCGAAACGCACAAAGTTCCGTAAAGCCCATAAGGGACGCCTTAAAGGCGAAGCAAAAGGTGGCACGGATCTTAATTTCGGCGCTTATGGCTTGAAAGCCTTGGAACCGGAGCGTATAACGGCGCGTCAGATCGAAGCGGCTCGTCGCGCGATCACTCGTCACATCCGCCGTCAAGGTCGGGTGTGGATCCGTGTTTTCCCGGATCTGCCGGTTTCGCAAAAGCCTGCCGAGGTTCGTCAGGGTAAAGGTAAGGGTTCTGT
The DNA here is from genome assembly GCF_002115825.1 of Thalassospira sp. MCCC 1A01428. Classification (GTDB taxonomy): domain Bacteria; phylum Pseudomonadota; class Alphaproteobacteria; order Rhodospirillales; family Thalassospiraceae; genus Thalassospira. The sequence goes on from NZ_JFJZ01000036.1 coordinate 4,576, forward strand.
CGAATATTGGGCAGCCCGCGTCAAACCCGGTCGGATTATGTTTGAACTCGACGGTGTTCCGCTGGATCTTGCACGCCGGGCTTTCGAGCTCGCTTCGGCTAAGCTGCCGATCAAGACCAAGTTTGTCACGCGTCTTGGTGAAGGGGAGTAATTAGTGATGAAAGTTGCTGATCTCCGCGCTAAAAGCGCCGATGAACTGAAAGAAATGCTGCTCGATCTACGGAAGGAGTCGTTTAACATGCGATTCCAACAGGCGACCGGTCAGTTCGAAAATACTGCGCGGGTCCGTCAGGTCCGTCGTGATATTGCCCGCATCAAAACCCTTCTCGGAAACGAGAAGGGTGCCAGCGCGGCCTAACAGGACACGCATAGGAGTTAAGACACATGCCGAGGCGTGTATTGCAGGGGACAGTCGTTTCGACCAAAAACGACAAGACTGTGGTGGTCCGTGTGGAACGCCAGGTCATGCACCCGCTGTATAAAAAGTACGTGCGCAAGTCGAAGAAATTCCACGCGCATGATGAAGAGAACCGCTTCAAGACGGGTGACGTCGTTCGTATTCGCGAATGCCGGCCGATCTCGAAATTGAAGTCTTGGGAAGTAGTGGTCGAGGAGTGAGTCCTCAGCCCAATTATAGTCAAGGGGTAAACCCATGATCCAGATGCAGTCCAATCTGGACGTCGCCGACAACAGCGGCGCTCGCCGTGTCCAGTGCATCAAGGTACTGGGCGGCTCGAAGCGTAAAACCGCCAATGTTGGTGATGTTATCGTGGTTTCCGTCAAGGAAGCCATCCCGCGCGGTCGTGTTAAGAAGGGTGCAGTTCACAAAGCTGTCATCGTTCGGACCGCAAAGGAAATTCGCCGCTCTGACGGGTCTGCGATCCGTTTCGACCGCAACGCAGCCGTGTTGATCAACAACAACGGTGAGCCGATCGGTACACGTATTTTCGGCCCGGTAACCCGTGAACTTCGTTCGCGTGGTTACATGAAGATCATTTCGCTCGCTCCGGAGGTGCTGTAATGGCTGCCAAAATTAAAAAGGGTGATCGCGTTATTGTTCTGACGGGTAAAGACAAGGGTAAAACCGGCGAAGTTATCGCCGCTTTCCCGACCGAAAATAAGGTATTGGTACAGGGCGTTAACCTGGTGAAGCGTCACCAGCGTGCGTCCGGCTCTGACACCGGTGGTATCGTCGAGAAGGAAGCGAAAATTAACGTTTCCAATATCGCGATTGTTGATCCGAAAGAAAACAAGCCGACCCGCGTCGGTTTCAAGACCCTCGATGATGGTCGCAAGGTTCGCGTTGCGAAGCTCAGCGGCGAAGTCATCGACAACTGAGGGACGGAAAAATGACGCGCCTGCGCGAACATTACAAGTCAGTGGTGCGTGATGCACTCCAGAAAGAATTCTCTTACGAGAATGTTATGGAGATTCCGCGCCTTGAAAAGATCGTGATCAATATGGGTGTCGGCGACGCCACCCAGGATCGCAAAAAGCTGGAAGGTGCCGCTGCGGATCTCGCGGCCATCACCGGTCAGAAACCTGTCTTTACCAAAGCGAAGAAGTCCGTTGCGGCTTTCAAACTGCGTGAAGGCATGAATATCGGTTGTAAAGTGACCTTGCGTCGCGACCGTATGTTCGAATTTTTGGATCGTCTCGTGACGATCGCGCTTCCGCGCGTTCGTGACTTCCGCGGTCTGAACAAGAAATCCTTCGATGGTCGTGGCAACTTTGCCATGGGCCTCAAGGAACAGTTCGTCTTTCCCGAAGTCGAGTACGACAAAGCCGACTCGGCTCGCGGGATGGATATCATCATTTGTACCACGGCTAAGTCCGACGGTGAAGCTCTGGCCCTTCTTAAGGGTTTTGATCTTCCGTTCGGAAACTAACGGAGGTTGGCCCATGGCCAAGAAAAGTGCCGTCCAGCGCGAGCTTAAACGCGAGCGTCTGGCAAAGCAGTATGCCAACAAGCGTGCTGCCCTGAAGTCGATCATCGACAACCGCGAGACTTCGTTTGAAGATCGTGTCGTTGCTGTGATGAAACTTGCCCAGCTGCCCCGCAACTCGGCTCCGAACCGTCAGCGTATTCGCTGCCTGGTTTCGGGTCGTCCGCGTGGGGTCTATCGTAAATTCCGCCTGTCCCGTATCGCTCTGCGTGAACTTGCTTCGCGTGGTCAGATCCCGGGCATGGTGAAGTCCAGCTGGTAAGGAGGACATCACATGTCTATGACTGATCCCGTAGGCGATATGCTCACGCGTATCCGTAACGGTCAGCGCGTTGGCAAGTCCAACGTTGTCTCGCCGGCTTCCAAACTGCGTCTCGGCGTGCTGGACGTTCTCCAGCGCGAAGGGTTTATTCGCGGTTATTCTGTCAGTGAAATTCGCAAGGGCGTCAGCGAGATTGCTATTGAACTCAAATATTTTGAAGGCAATGGCGTAATCAAGCAGATCGACCGCGTCTCGACCCCGGGTCGTCGTGTATATTCGAAGATCAAAGATCTTCCGAAGGTATATAACGGTCTCGGTATCGCTGTTCTTTCTACTCCGAGGGGTGTTCTTTCGGATCAGGAGGCTCGCGAGCAAAATGTCGGCGGCGAAATCCTCTGCAAGGTATTCTAAGGAGAGGGCCAACGATGTCGCGAGTAGGAAAAAATCCGGTGGCTGTGCCTAACGGCGTATCCATCAACCTGACCGAAGCAGTATTCAGTGCAAAAGGCAAGCTCGGTGAGCTCAGCCTGAACCTGACCTCGGATGTAACCGTTACCCAGGAAGATAATCAGATCTGGGTAAAACCGAACAATGACAGCAAGCGCGCTCGCGCGCTGTGGGGTACCACCCGTGCCAACATCGCCAACCTGGTTGCCGGTGTCTCGGAAGGTTTCACCCGCAAGCTTGAAATCACCGGTGTTGGTTACCGTGCCCAGGTCCAGGGTAACAAACTGGTTCTGCAGCTTGGTTTTTCGCACGACGTAGAAATGGACATTCCGTCCGGTATTTCTGTTGTTGCCGAAAAGCCGACCCTTATCGCCATTTCTGGCGCAGATAAACAGCTCGTTGGTCAGTTTGCGGCAAATGCCCGCGGCTGGCGCGGTCCGGAGCCTTACAAAGGCAAGGGTGTCCGTTACGAAGGCGAGTATATCTTGCGCAAAGAAGGCAAGAAGAAGTAAGGACTGGCACGATGAACAACGCGAGAAACCTTTTCGAACGTCGCAAGCGCCGCGTTCGTTTTGCGATCCGCCAGAAAGCGGCCGGTCGCCCGCGCCTCAGCGTTCACCGTTCGAACGCGCACATCTATGCGCAAATCATCGACGATCTGGCAGGCACCACTATTGCCTCCGCTTCGTCGCGTGAGAACGGTGATAAAGGCGGAAACGCCGATGCAGCTGTGTTGGTTGGCAAGGCGATTGCCGAACGTGCTGTTGCCGCTGGTGTCAAAACGGTCGTTTTCGATCGTGGCGGGTATTTGTTCCATGGCCGGGTGAAAGCTCTGGCCGATGCCGCCCGTGAGGGCGGTCTGGACTTCTAAGGAGCACGACCATGGCACGTAACCAAAATCAACAGCAAGCGCCGAAAAACCGCGAAGAGACTGAACTCGTTGACAAGCTGGTTGGTATCAACCGCGTCGCGAAGGTGGTCAAAGGCGGTCGTCGTTTTGCATTCTCCGCAATGGTTGTCGTTGGTGACCAGCGCGGTCGCGTCGGCTACGGCACGGGTAAAGCCCGTGAAGTTCCCGAAGCGATCCGCAAGGCTACCGAAGCAGCCAAGCGTAACATGATCCGCGTTCCCTTGCGCGAAGGTCGTACCCTTCACCATGACATTAACGGTCATTTCGGTGCAGGTCGCGTTCTTCTTCGTTCGGCTCCCGCCGGTACCGGTATTATTGCCGGTGGTGCAATGCGCGCGGTTTTCGAAACCATGGGTGTTCAGGACGTGGTTGCCAAGTGCACCGGGTCCAACAACCCCCACAACGTCATCCGTGCAACCCTCGACGCTCTGGTCAATGGCGCTTCACCGCGTCAGGTAGCGGCCAAGCGCGGTCTGAAGGTTGGCGATATCGTTGCCCGTCGCGATAGCGGTTCAGCAGCAGCTACGGCTGCCGCGGCTGCGCTCGAAAAGGAGTAATTCGATATGGCTGCTAGCAAAAAAGCGACCGTTCGCGTTACCCAGACCGGGTCGCCGATTGGACGTCCGGCAGACCAGCGTGCAACGCTGGTCGGTCTTGGTCTCAACAAGATGCACCGGACTCGTGAGCTGGAAGATACTCCGGCTGTTCGCGGAATGATCGCCAAGGTCAAACACCTCGTCCGTGTGGACGAGGCCTGATTGGCCCAGATCGAAAAGGTGTTGATTGATGAAACTCAACGAACTTGCTGATAACCCGGGCGCCCGCAAAGCGCGCACCCGTGTTGGTCGCGGCATTGGTTCGGGCAAAGGCAAAACTTCTGGCGCAGGTCAGAAGGGTCAGAAGTCCCGTTCCGGCGTAGCGATTTACGGTTTCGAAGGCGGGCAGATGCCGATTTATCGCCGCCTTCCGAAACGTGGCTTTAAAAACCCGTTCCGCAAGGAATATGGTGTGGTTAACCTGGGTACCCTTCAGACCGCCGTTGATAACGGTGTGCTTGAAGAAGGTGCAAATGTCACCATCGCCATCCTCGTGGAAAAAGGCCTGGCCCGTCCGCAGAAAGACGGCCTGCGTCTGCTCGCAAAGGGCGAACTTAAGGCGAAACTCGCGATCGAAATCACCGGTGCTTCCAAGTCAGCTATTGAAGCTGTCGAGAAAGCCGGCGGCTCGGTTACGGTTCTGGCTCCGGCAGCTGCCGCAGACGAAACCGCAGAGTAAGCCTCTGTAACGACGTGAGGGTCCGGTTCCATCTTGCATGGGCCCGGACCCTCCGGTTTTAGTGTATTGGGAGATGAGTGCATGGCATCGGCCGCCGAGCAGCTTGCCGCGAACCTGAACTGGTCGTCCTTTTCCAAGGCGACTGAGCTTAAAAAGCGTATCTGGTTCACTTTGGGGGCGCTTATTGTTTACCGTCTGGGGACCTATATTCCTGTTCCCGGCGTGGATCCGTCCATTCTTGCTGATATATTCCGGCAGAATGCGGGTGGTGTCCTTGGCATGTTTGACATGTTCGCAGGCGGCGCATTAAGCCGCATGACGATCTTCGCGTTGAACATCATGCCCTACATCTCGGCATCTATTATCATTCAGTTGATGACGACTGTTTCACCCGCTCTTGAGCAATATAAAAAAGAGGGTGAGCAGGGTCGTAAAAAAATTAATCAATATACCCGTTATCTGACGCTGGTCATTGCGACTGTACAGGCCTGGGGCATTGCTGTCGGGCTTGAAAGCATGTCAGGATCCAGCGGTGCTGCGGTTCATGACCCGGGGATGTTCTTCCGTGTCATTGCTGTTGTAACGCTGGTTGGCGGTACAATGTTCCTGATGTGGCTGGGCGAACAGGTTACCCAGCGTGGTATTGGTAATGGTATTTCCCTGATCATTTTCACCGGGATTGTTGCCAATCTGCCGCGTGCCATTGCCGGGACTCTTGAACTGGGTCGTACTGGTGCCTTGTCGGCGCTGGTTATTGTCGGCATCATTGTGATGGCCGTTGGTGTTATCGCCTTTATCGTCTTTATGGAACGTGCGCAGCGCCGGGTTCTGATCCAGTACCCGAAACGCCAGGTTGGCATGAAGGTGATGGAAGGGCAAAGCTCGCATCTGCCGCTCAAGATCAACACCGCTGGTGTGATCCCGCCGATTTTTGCAAGTTCTTTGCTGCTGATGCCTCTGTCTGTTGCGCAGTTCACGGCAGGTGCTGATGCCCCGGCTTGGCTGACGAGCGTGACCGCCGTTCTCGGTCGTGGACAGCCGCTTTATATCGCTCTTTATATTGCGCTGATCGTGTTCTTCTCGTTCTTTTATACGGCTGTTGTGTTCAATCCGGACGATACAGCTGACAATCTCAAGAAACATGGCGGTTTTATACCGGGTATTCGCCCTGGCAAAAATACGGCCGCACATCTTGATTTTATTCTGACCCGCCTGACGGTTTTGGGTGCCGCGTATCTGGCTTTTGTGTGTATTCTGCCAGAATTGCTGATCGCGGAATGGTCGGTGCCATTCTACTTTGGTGGTACTAGCTTACTGATCGTTGTCACGGTAACCATGGATACTGTTGCACAGATTCAGTCGCACATGCTGGCCCATCAGTATGAAGGCCTGATCAAGAAATCGAAACTGCGTGGACGCCGCCGCTAAGAAAGGTGCCGCGCGACTATCAGGGGGTAACGATGAACATTATCCTACTCGGCCCGCCCGGTGCCGGCAAAGGGACCCAGGCCAAACGGCTTGAAACGGGTCGCGGGATGATTCAGCTTTCTACCGGTGACATGCTGCGTGCAGCAGTTGCTGCCGGTACCGAGCTGGGCAAAAAAGCAAAGGAAGTCATGGATGCAGGGAATCTTGTATCCGACGATCTTATGATCGGTCTGATTTCCGAACGTCTTGACCAGGATGATACCAAAGGCGGTTTCATTCTGGACGGATTTCCACGTACCACAGCCCAGGCGGAAGCCCTGGATGTGATGCTGGAACAAAAAGGTCTTGAGCTGGATTACGTTGTTGAATTGCGTGTGGATGATGCGGCACTTGTACGTCGTGTTGTTGGCCGCTTTACCTGTGCCAAATGCGGGCAGGGGTATCATGACGAATTTCAGAAACCCAAGGTCGAAGGTGTTTGCGACGTTTGTGGCAGCACCGAATTTAAGCGTCGTGCAGACGACAACGCCGAAACGGTTACGTCCCGACTGGAAGCCTATCACAGGCAGACAGCCCCCATCATTCCGTACTACGAAAATGATGGAAAGCTGAAAACAGTTGACGGCATGGCCGAAATCGACGAAGTTACGCGCGAGATTGAAGCCATCCTGGGGTAATTTCCCGGGCTGGTTGCTTATTGCTTTGCGGGTTGGCGTTAGCTGGCCCGCTTGGCGTCTGCGATTGGCCCCACTGGATCTGCCGCAGGGTTTGTTAACAGGAAACAGGAGTCTCACACAGTGGCTCGTATTGCTGGCGTAAATATCCCGACTGCCAAGCGCGTCGTGATTGCGCTTACCTACATCACCGGTATTGGTCCGGCGAAAGCTAAAGAAATTTGCTCTAAAGCTGGTATCGAAGCGCAACAGCGTGTTCACCAGCTGAGCGACGATCAGGTTCTGCGTGTTCGCGAAGTAATCGATGCCGATTACGTCGTTGAGGGCGATCTGCGTCGTGAAACCGCAATGAACATCAAGCGTCTGATGGATCTGGGCTGCTATCGTGGCCTGCGTCATCGTCGCGGTCTGCCGGTGCATGGTCAGCGTACCCACACCAATGCCCGCACCCGTAAGGGCCCGGCTAAGCCGATTGCTGGCAAGAAGAAGTAAGGTAGGGGAACGATTATGGCAAAAGCACCTCAGACTCGTGTGCGTCGCCGCGAACGTAAGAATATTACGAACGGCATCGCCCACGTAAACGCAACCTTCAATAACACCATGGTTACCATCACCGACGTTCAGGGCAACACCATTGCCTGGTCGACTGCTGGTGGCATGGGTTTCCGTGGTTCGCGTAAATCCACGCCTTATGCAGCCCAGATGGCTGCTGAAGACGCTGGTAAAAAAGCCGCTGAACACGGAATGAAGACTCTTGAAGTCGAAGTCAAAGGCCCGGGTTCGGGACGTGAATCGGCTTTGCGTGCGCTTCAGGCTGTCGGCTTTAACATCACGTCGATCAAAGACGTGACGCCGATTCCGCACAATGGTTGCCGTCCGCGCAAGCGTCGTCGCGTCTAATCGCGCCGATCTGCGGACGACCCGCGTATAGGCCCGGGAGACCGGGCCTGTTCGCGTTTCTCGTTGGGGTGCGTTGCACCTCACATTACCCTAGGCTCCAGTTGCGAAGGTGGGTCTCGTGATTCAGAAGAACTGGCAGGAACTGATTAAGCCGACAAAGCTTGATGTTACCCCGGGTACGGACGCCAGCCGCGTCGGTACGATCGTGGCTGAACCGCTGGAGCGCGGTTTTGGTCAGACCCTGGGCAACGCGCTGCGTCGCATTCTGCTGTCATCCCTCCAGGGGGCAGCGGTTACTGCAATCCAGATCGATGGCGTTTTGCACGAATTCTCGTCAATTCCCGGGGTCCGGGAAGATGTCACCGACATTATCCTGAACATTAAAACCCTGGGCGTGCGTATGCATGCCGAAGGTCCGAAGAAAATGACCCTGAAGGCGACCGGCCCTGGTGCCGTTACCGCGGGTCAGATTGAAACCGGTGCGGATATCGAAATCCTCAACCCGGGTCTTGAGCTGTGCCACCTTGACGATGGTGCAACGCTCAACATCGAATTTACCGTTGAAATCGGCAAGGGCTATGTTGCTGCGACTGCGCACCGCTCTGCTGATGCACCGATTGGCCTGATTCCGATTGATGCCATTTTCAGCCCGATCCGCAAGGTCGCTTACAAGGTTGAAAATACCCGTGTTGGCCAGGATACCGATTTCGACAAATTGTCGATCACTGTTGAAACCAACGGTTCGGTTACCCCGGAAGATTCGGTCGCCCTTGCTGCGCGTATTTTGCAGGACCAGTTGTCGCTGTTCGTGAACTTCGAAGAACCCGAAGCGGTTGTCGAAGAGAAGAAAGAAGACGAACTGCCGTTCAACAAAAACCTGCTGCGTAAGGTTGATGAACTTGAACTGTCTGTTCGTTCGGCAAACTGCCTGAAGAACGACAACATCATTTACATCGGTGATCTGGTTCAGAAGTCCGAAGCAGAAATGCTCCGTACGCCGAACTTTGGTCGTAAGTCGCTGAACGAAATCAAGGATGTTCTGGCTCAGATGGGTCTGCATCTCGGGATGGAAGTCGGCGGTTGGCCGCCCGAAAATATCGAAGATCTGGCACGCAAGTTCGAAGACCCGTTCTAGGACGGGCCTTCGGCCTTCGGGTCGATATGGAACGCATTCTGCGGTCCAGCACAGGATGAAAATCCTGATCGGGCGTAATTGCCCACACCGTACGTGCATGACCTGGTTTCAGGGTGGCGTTACGGTTTCACAATCGGTTTCGCGCGCGAAGCCAAGCCAGAAGGAGAGTTCCCATGCGTCACGGTATGCAAGGCCGTAAACTTAATCGGACGAAGTCCCATCGTAAGGCAATGTTTGCCAACATGGCTGTTTCGTTGATCACTCACGAACAGATCAAGACGACTCTTCCGAAGGCCAAAGATCTTCGCCCGTATGTCGAAAAACTGATTACGCTGGGCAAGCGGGGCGACCTGCATGCACGCCGTCAGGTGCTTTCGACCCTGCGTGACGAAACGGCTGTTTCCAAGCTGTTCAGCGTTATTGCTGAGCGCTATAAAGACCGTAGTGGTGGTTACACCCGCGTTCTTAAAGCCGGTTTCCGTTACGGCGATGCGGCTCCCGTTGCACTGATCGAACTTGTCGATCGTGACCCGGAAGCAAAAGGCGCAGAAGACCGCGCCCGCCTCGAAGCAGAGGGCGAAGCCGAAGGTTCGGACGAATAAGTCCGGTTACCTTGGCCTAAGAAACAGACGGGCGGTGCTTTTGGCACCGTCCGTTTTTTTATGCCTTTTCGCTATTGGTTGAGATCCGCGATAAGGGGCCGGTGTGGATGTCGGCATGGTAAAACATCAAGGTTATTGGTGCAGATTTGGCGTTGTTGGCGGTCGGTGGTTGCGGGCGCCGGGTTTTGGGCCTAAATCTTTTGGGTCCCAGGGTTTTCAAAACCAATGTGAATTGGCGGTGCTTTTTCCGTCTGTTGTTCCGGTTGCTGTCCAAGTGCCGGACGGGCGGAAAATGATCCGTTAAAACAAACTGTCCGCCCGCACGGACAGACGATGCACAGACCATCACAGGATTTGAAAACCACCCATCTCAAGCATGGAAGAGAGAAACGTGCAGGCAAAAAAGATCGGAATGTTCGCGTTGGTACTGTCAATGGGGATGGCAGTGCTGGCAGGGGGATTGCATCATCAGGCCGCCGCATCCGAACGGCGATTGCCGACAAGTGATGCCGAAATCAAAATGTCGTTTTCGCCGCTGGTCAAACAAACGGCACCCACGGTGGTAAATATTTTTACCAAAAAGGTGGTGACTTCGCGCCCGGCCAATCCTTTTATGAACGACCCGTTTTTCAGCCAGTTTTTTGGGAACCGGTTTGGCGGGGCGTTCGGGGCGCCGCGCCAGCGTATTGAACGGTCCCTTGGTTCCGGGGTGATTGTGTCGCCAGATGGCACAATTGTGACCAACCGGCATGTCATTGACGGTGCCAGTGAAATTCGTGTTGTGCTGCATGACCGGCGAGAATTCGACGCCAAACTTGTTGGTGCTGATGAACGCACCGACCTTGCCGTTCTTAAGCTGATTGATGTGCAGGATGCCTTGCCCACATTGAAACTGGGCGATTCTGATGATGTCGAAGTCGGTGATCTGGTGTTGGCCATCGGTAACCCGTTCGGTGTGGGTCAGACCGTAACCAGCGGTATTGTTTCCGCGTTGGCCCGCGCCGGTGTTACCGGGCAGGATTATCAGTCTTTCATTCAAACAGACGCGGCGATTAACCCTGGTAATTCGGGCGGGGCGCTGATTGACATGAACGGTGATCTGGTGGGGGTTAATTCGGCAATTTTCACCAAATCAGGCGGGTCAAACGGTATTGGTTTTGCCATTCCGGTGAATATGGTCAAGGTTGTCATGCGTGGCCTGATCAGCGGCGATTTGCGCCGGCCATGGCTAGGCGCATCGGGGCAGACCGTAACTGCCGATTTGGCCCGGTCGCTGGAACTTGAACGTCCCGGCGGTGTTTTGATTAATGCGGTACATCCACAAAGCCCGGCTAGCCGGGCTGGCCTGAAAGCCGGTGATGTTGTTATTGCGGTAAACGGGCTTGAGGTCGACGACCCCAATGGCCTTCGGTTTCGCATTGCAACGCTGGAGGCAGCGGGCGATGCTGTTTTAACGGTTTTACGGGATGGTAAAAAGCAGGATATATCGGTTCCGCTGGAGGTTGCACCCGAAACCCCGGCACGTGACGAAACCGTTATTGGTGGTCGGAACCCGTTTGGGTCGGCAAAAGTTGCCAATCTGAACCCGGCATTGGCCGATGAACTGGGCATTGATACCCTGATCACCGGTGTTATTGTTCTGGAGGTGCCAGGTAACAGTTTGGCGCGGCAGGCGCGGCTGAAACCGGGTGATTTAATTACCGAAGTGAACAAAACACGTATCGGCAGCGTTGATGATTTGAAAAAAGCCCTGCGCAAGGGTGAAAAAGGCCGTAACTGGTCTATCGCAGTCAAGCGCGACGGTAAAATCCTGACAGCGGATTATACGTTGTAGGATAATGATACCGCGTGTTCCGGCGTGTAATTTCTTCGGGACACCCCATAAATATGCGCACATTGAGGTGCGAAAGGTTAAAAGGCAGGCATGGTATCGTTGTTTGAAAGTCAGGTTGCCCGCCCGTTGGCAGATCGGCTGCGCCCGCGCAAGCTGACCGAGGTGGTGGGGCAGGATCATCTGTTTGGTGATGATGGTCCGCTGACCCGGATGACACAAACCCGGCGTGTGCCGTCGGTCGTTCTGTGGGGGCCGCCGGGCTGTGGTAAAACCACGCTGGCCCGCCTGATGGCCGATATTGCCGATATGGCGTTTGAGCCGCTTTCAGCTATTTTTTCCGGTGTTGCCGATTTGCGCAAGGTGTTCGAGCGTGCGCGCGGTCGGCGGGCTACCGGGGCCAGTACCCTGTTATTTGTCGATGAAATTCACCGTTTCAACAAGGCCCAGCAAGACAGCTTTTTGCCCTATGTGGAAGATGGCACCATCACCCTGATCGGGGCGACCACCGAAAACCCGTCATTCGAGCTTAATGCAGCGTTATTGTCGCGAAGCCAGGTTTTGGTGTTAAAGCGCCTTGATGACCCGGCACTGGAAGAATTGTTAAAACGCAGCGAAGCCGAAATGGGCTTTGAATTGCCTTTAACCGATGAAGCCCGGATTACCCTGCGTGCCATGGCCGATGGTGATGGGCGTTATTTGCTTAATATGGCCGAAGAACTATTTATGTTGCCTGCCAGTGATGATGGGCCGCTTGGCGTTGCCGAACTGTCGCGTGTGGTGCAAAAACGTGTACCAATTTATGATAAGGGTGATGACAGCCATTATAACCTGATCAGTGCGCTGCATAAATCGGTGCGCGGATCGGACCCGGATGCCGCATTATACTGGTTTAACCGGATGTTGGCCGGCGGCGAAGACCCGAAATATGTCGCCCGGCGATTATTGCGCATGGCCATCGAGGATATTGGCCTGGCCGACCCGCAAGCGCAGCAAATGTGCCTGGGGGCGTGGCAAAGTTATGAACGCATGGGCAGCCCCGAGGGCGAACTGGCCCTGGGGCAGGCGGTGATTTATCTGGCACTCGCCCCAAAATCCAACGCCGGTTACAACGCTTATAACCGTTCGGCCAAAATCGCACGAGATACCGGGTCATTAACCCCGCCATCGCATATCCTGAATGCGCCCACCAAACTGATGAAAGAAATTGGTTATGGCACGGGTTATGCCTATGACCATGATCAGGAAGACGGTTTTTCCGGGCAAAACTATTTCCCCGAAGGTATGCGCCGGCAGCAATTTTATGAACCGGTTGAACGCGGGTTTGAACGCGATTTACGCAAGCGCGTGGATTATTTTGCCCGTTTGCGTCGGGAACGGCAAAAACGTGCTTCGGATGATTAGATAAAAAACGGAAACAAACATGTGCGTAGTGGAAGGATAGTCTGGTTTCTGGAAATTGCTATGGTGTGCCCATAACAACATATTCAGTCTGGAGACTTTCCCCATGAGCACTATTTTGCATATCGATCCGTCTGTAAACGGCGAAAATTCCAAAAGCCGCCAGTTGGCCCTGAAACTTATTGAACGTATTAAAGCCGCTGATTCATCGGCATCGGTGACCTCGCGGGTGTTGAATGCCAATGTGGCGCCGGCGCTTAGCGGCGACGTTGTTGGCGCTTATTACACCCCGGCCGATAGCCGTAGTGACGCACAAAAGGCCCTTTTGGCAAATTCCGATACCCTGGTTGGCGAATTGCAGGCCGCAGACACCGTGGTTATCGGGGTGCCGATGTATAATTTCGCCATTCCGTCGACCCTGAAAGCCTGGAACGACATGGTTGCCCGTGTTGGCGTAACCTTTAATTACACCGAAAATGGCCCGGTCGGCGCGCTGACTGGTAAAAAGGCCTATCTGGTTGTCGCAACTGGCGGCGTTCCGGTGAACAGCCCGGCCGATTTCGCCACCCCGTATATGAAACAGTTTCTGGCCTTTATCGGGATTACCGATGTGACGGTTGTTGAAGCATCGGGTTTTGCGATTGACGCAGAAAAGGCAATGGCAACGGCACTTGCCAATGTGGACGCTGTGGCATTGCCTGTCGCAGCCTGACACGCAATTGACGACGGAATGTAACGTAACGTTTCCCGCGTCTAATTCCCTCGTGCGTTGCATTTGATGTGAAAGACCGGCGTGTTCATGCGCCGGTCTTTTGTTTTTGCAGCCATTGTCGTTGAATATCCTTTGGTTCTAACGGGCTATCTGGCAAAGTGTGCCGGTACTCGGGGAAGAGACAAGGGGATATGTGTGTCGCGGTTTGTAATTTTGATGATGTGGCTTGTGGCGGTTGTAGGCCTGACATTTGCAGGCGTACGATTTAGCGGGTTGCTTGATTCAATGCTGCCCGCAGGGGAACCCGAAATTCCCCGCTTTTCGCCGGAAATGGTCTTGCCTGCCCAACCCAATTTTTATCTGGTATGTGGTGGTAATCATTGTCCCCCGGCTATTCGCAAGGTTGAAAGCCCGGTTTTCCCCGTTAGTGCCGCCCAGCTTTTTAGCCGGATCGAGGAAGTCGTGGCGCCGATGGGCGGCAAGGTGACCTTCCGTAATGGTGAAACCCTGCATTTGCGCCTTGTTTTTCGCAGCCCGGTTTTCCGCTTTCCCGACTGGGTTGATTTGCAGGCGACCCCGGTTGAAGACAATACCAGCCAGCTTTTGGGATATAGCCGGTCAGTTTATGGTGCCGATGATTTTGGGACGAATGAAGCCCGCCTGAAAAAGCTGCTTGGCCAGCTTGCCGAAATTACCCGGCCAAAGGCTGCAAATTAAAATTCCACTTCAGATAACGGTGGTCTGCGACAAATACTTGATCCCGATGCACGGCCAGATCCGGCCTTGTCGTTTGCGGTGCTATTTTGAATAGCCTGATGCTATATGGCCTCGCCAATGGCATTTGTTGAATGGTTTTGGCGGCCAACTGGCAATAAATCGGGGTTTATCGGGCCTTGCAGCCTGAATTATGACGATCATATTGCCTGAATTGCCATCCTCTGATACATCCGGGGCTGCGCACGCCGCTTTTGCGCCGGTTATGGCATGTTGGCAACGGGGCAGATGCGCAGGAACGGTTTCATTTCATTTGATCCGTGCGAAGGTGCTTGTCGCCCGTGCGGTTTTCGCATGTGACATTTGAACAATGAAGGACTAGCTTCCCGGCCATGCAATTTTCACCGATTATTTTTGCCTGTGTTGCCCTTGGCGGGGCGTTGGGCGCGATGTCGCGTTATGTTGTTTCAGGCTGGTTTAACGCAGCCCTGGGGCATGGGTTTCCGTGGGGTACCTTTGCCGTCAATATTATCGGTTCGTTCATTATGGGACTGGTAATTGAGCTGGGCGCACTTAAATTTTCGATAGGGCCTGAAATTCGCGCAGTTGTTATTACAGGGTTTTTAGGGGCGTTTACCACGTTTTCGACCTTTTCCCTGGATGTTGCGACGCTATACGAGCGCGGCAGCTTCGCGCTGGCGGCCCTTTATGTCACAGTATCGGTTTTTGTTGGCATTTCCGCCCTGTTCGGGGCAATGGCATTAGTACGAGGAGCCGTCCAATGAGCGGTGTTACCCTGCGTCGGGTCAAGGCGGACGAGGCGGAACTTCGCCTGGATCGCTGGTTCAAGCGCAACTGCCCGGAATTTACATTTGGTCAGGTCCAGAAATTTTTGCGCGGCGGACAAATCCGTGTGGATGGCAAACGCGCCAAGGCCAACCAGCGGGTTGAGACGGGCCAGGAAATTCGGGTGCCACCAGCCCCTGTTATGTCAGGTGGCGGCGAGACCGCATGGCGCGAAGGCGGTTATGAGCCGCGCGTTAAAACCGGCCCTGCGCGCGTTGATGCCAGCGAGGAAGACTTGCAGGCATTGCGTGATTCCGTGCTGTTTTATGATGAAGTTGTTCTGGCGATCAATAAACCGGCAGGTCTGGCCGTGCAGGGGGGCACCAATACCGCCCTGCATATCGACGGTATGCTAGATGCGCTGAAACTTGATAGCAAGGAACGGCCCAAGCTGGTTCACCGCCTTGATAAAGATACCAGTGGTGTGTTGTTGCTGGCCCGTTCGGCCTCGGCGGCGGCATCCCTGACCCGGGCATTTAAAGACAAAACCACACGCAAGCTGTATTGGGCGCTGGTTTCGGGAGCACCCGACGAGCGCGAAGGCCTGATTGACGCCCCGCTGGCCAAACAGGGCGGCAAGAGCGGTGAAAAAATGGTGATCGATACCAAGGAAGGTAAATCGGCACAGACGATTTATCGTCAGTTGGCCCGCGCCGGGCGCAAGGCCGCATGGCTGGCCTTATCACCATTGACCGGGCGAACACACCAGTTGCGCGCCCATTGCGAGGCCATCGGCTGCCCGATTTTGGGAGATGGCAAATACGGGGGCACCAAGGCCTTTCGCGATGGTTTGTCCAATCAGATGCATCTTCATGCCCGCGCAATCGATTTTCCGCACCCGGTAACGGGCTATCGCGTGATTATCGAGGCACCGGTGCCTGCGCATTTTAGCGAGAGCATGAAAACGCTAAATTTCGATGCGAAAACAGCCACCAAGTTTTTGACACCCGAAATTCACCGCGAAAAAGAGAAAAAACCATTCCGCCGGGAAGAATCCCGGCGGTAATGGCCTGTCTGCTGTTTGTTACAAACGGCTTGCCCCGGAATTTTTACATATGCATATGGCCGTTTGTTACGGGGCAAACCGGTTGATAAAGGCCTGATGAATGCATCTTAGCTGCGTGGCGTGGACATCCATGCCACGCAGGTCGCATTCCTTGGCGCGTTGCAGCAACATGTTGGCGATGCGCTGGCGTCCATGTACGCTGTGAACCAGATTTTCGCCTTCTTCAAGCGCACTGATAATCGGGATATGTTCACATTCGGCAATAGCGCAGATTTCGTCTTCGTTAAGGTCGCTAAAGTCAAAGCAGTCCTTCAGGGTAAGCATGGTTTCCTCCCCTCGTTTTCGGGGCCACGCCTTATTATACAATGAAAATCTAATAAATCGTAGTGCTGTTTATTTCCCTTTGGGTTGAGGGGGTTGCAGGATGCGCGCGCGTGGCGATCCTTTTGCGCTGAAGACTCGATCTTTGGTGCGCTTTGGGCTAAACCCTTGCTGGGTGGTACGTAACCGGGGCCAAAATTGCGATTGCCATAATTGCTTCGGTGGAAAGCCACATTGAACGGGCATGATAAAGCATGACCGGAACACACTACAGGGTTTGTGAATGACGAAAGATTTGCTTCGACTGGTAATTTTTGACTGTGACGGCACCCTGGTGGATAGCCAGCACGCAATTGCCCATTGTATGGATCATGCGTTTGCCGAACACGGGCTGGATTGCCCCGGCTTGGAAAAGACCCGTACCATTATCGGTTTAAGCCTGCCCGAAGCCATTGCCCAGTTGGCCCGTCCGGCCATTCTTGAAACTACCCTGATTAATGCGGTCACCAACAGTTACAAGTCGGCGTTTTTCACCTTGCGACAAAGCCCGGACTTTTTTGAACCCCTGTTTCCTGGTGTGGTCGAGGTGATTGACATCCTTGATCAGCGCGGCTGGCTTTCCGGGGTTGCAACGGGCAAGGCGCGGCGCGGGCTTGACGCGGTGCTGGACCGTAACAATCTATCCCGGCGGTTCGTTACGCTTCAGACTTGCGATAACCACCCGTCAAAGCCACATCCTTCGATGCTGGAAGCCGCAATGCTGGAAACCGGCGTTGATCCGCGTTGTTGCGCCATGATCGGCGATACGACCTTTGACATGGAAATGGGCCGGGCCGCGGGCATGTTATCGATTGGTGTGGCATGGGGCTATCATGATCGCGAAAAACTGGAAACGGCCGGGGCGCATGCCGTGATCGACCATTTCGACCAGTTACCCGCAATTTTGGATGATCTTTGGAAACCGGCCGACGAAACGGCCTGAGGCAAGAACATGACTGATGAAAATTTCACCGCTGAAGGGCAGGATATGGCGCTGCTGGACCCTGTGACTGTTGAAATTACAGTACCGCGTGATCCCGAAGCTGCCTTTATTGCCTTTACCGAAAACTTCAATGAGTGGTGGCCGCGTGCGACCCATACCATTTCACGCGAAGACTGCACCGGCATTAAAATGCATCCGGGGCTGGGCGGTGAAATTATTGAAACGGCCCGTGGGCGCGCGCCGCAAACCTGGGGCAAAATCGAAATATGGCTCCCTGGCGAGCAAGTCGCCTTTACCTGGCATCCTGGCTGGGATGCGGGCGATTATACCCGTGTCAGCGTCAGTTTTGACCAAAATGCCTTTGGTCACTGCGTGATCAAACTGGTGCATTGGGAATGGGAAAATCTGGGTGAAATCGCCAATGCCGTGCGGGATGGTTATATCACGGGCTGGCAGCAGGTTTTTGGCACTGTATTTGCCACCTATTTGCGCGAAATCAGGAAATAACCGGTCCATACTGGGTGCCATTTATACGTATAAGGGCCGGGAAGACATGCTTCCCGGCCCTTTCTTTGCTGGTGCGGCGTGTCTGCGCGAGGGTTACAAAATGCCGCGATCCATTAAATCCTTGCGCAATTTGGTAGGGTCGCGGAACCAGTGGGTGGCAAAGCCCATTTCGCGGGCCTGCTGAATGTTTTTTTCCGCATCGTCAATAAACAGCGTGGTTTTGGGGTCAAAACCGAACCGGCTGGCCGCGAGGTCAAAAATACGCGGGTCCGGTTTTGCCAGTTTTTCCTGCCCGGAAACCAGAATACCCTCAAAATTTTCCAGAAACGGAAATTTTGCCAATGCGTGCGGCCATGTCTGGTGGGACCAGTTGGTTAGCGCATAAAGCCGGACCTTGTTTTGGCGTTTAAGTTCTTCCAGCAAGCGCTCGGTTCCGTTGATCGACCCTGCCAGCATTTCGGGCCAACGGTCGCGCCAGGCGGCAATTTCGTCGTGATAGTCAGGATGGCGATGCTGCAAATCGGGAATAGAGTTTTCAAATTCCAGCGCTGCCTTGTCATGCAGGAAGTTCCAGTGCGGATGGCATATTTCGCTTAGGAAATATTCCATTTTGGCCTGATCGGCGAAAATCTTGCGATAAAGGTGGCGTGGGTCCCAATCAACCAATACGCCGCCAAGGTCAAACAATACCGTTTCAATTTCCTGCATGTGATCCTGCTGTGAGTTTTGTTTTGTGGATTGCAGACTAGGCAAAATCACGCGCGATTTAAAGTTGCGATATGAACGGTCCCTGTTTTTTCATCGATCCAGCCTTGCAGCCGGTCAGATCAGGGGAATGGTTACGTGCCGACAGGTGAATAAGGTCACAGTTGCATCCGGTTGTAACCTTATGGCGGGCTTTGAAAAGTGGCAGAATATAACAGTTTTTGCACTTTGGTCAGTGCTGCCGGGTTTTCATGACAGGACTGTGATTTGCCATTTTGCGTTGGTTGGGAAAGGATTTTTATCCGTTAAAGAAATTCGCCCTTATGGCGAAATATCCGTATGGCATCAATGCCTGCGGGCCCGGTACGGGTAAACAATCAACAGGAGGCATGGATGTGTACGCTTGATGGATGTGGATCACACGATCATTTGGGGCCGCCGCCCAAGGCAACAGACCAGGAACGACGTTTGTTTCTAAAAGGACTGGCCATTTTACCGCTGGCGGTTGTTCTTGCGGACCCTGTTTTGGCACATGCAGCGGCATCGACCCTTAAAAAGGTGACCATAACCGCGCCAACCGGCGAAACCATGATTGCCGAGGTTATTCTTCCTGTCACCTTGCCGGCGCCCGCTGTTTTGATGATCCATGAATGGTGGGGCTTAAATGACCAGATCCGTGCCACAGCCGCCGAATATGCCAATCAGGGATATATTGCGCTGGCGGTTGATTTGTATGGCAAACCCGCTGCAACCACAGCCGCCGGGGCAAAATCCCTTATGTCCTCGGTGGACCCGGTGGCAGCAACCTCGAAACTGAAGGCATCTGTGGCCTATTTAAAGGACCATAAGGATTGTACAGGCAAGGTCGGGGTTGTTGGCTGGTGTTTTGGCGGCGGCTGGTCGCTTAATACGGCATTGGCAACCGATGTTGATGCCTGTGTGATCTATTATGGCAACGTTGCCAAAACACCGCAGCAACTGGCGTCTTTGACCGCGCCGGTAATGGGCCATTTTGGCACACTGGATCAGAATATTAACAAGGCCATGGTCGAAGGTTTTGAAAAATCGCTGAAAGCGGCAGGCAAAACCGATTACCAGATTTTCTGGTATGAAGCCAACCACGCCTTTGCCAACCCCACAGGCGGCAGATATGACGATGCCGACGCCAAGCTGGCCTGGCAACGCACCATGAGCTTTTTTGGTGAAAAGCTGGCCTGATCGCTGTTGATTGATTGTGATTATGAAAATGGCCGGGCGATGAAAATACGCCCGGCCATAAATATTGGCGCATATAAACGCCATTACCCGTCCGGGTTGGCGCGGTTGGCCCATTTGGTGGAACGGCGTTCGATGATGTTGAAAAATTCATACATCACAATGCCCATAACCGCGATGACCAGCAAACCGGCAAAAACAAGTGGCATGTTGAATTTGGATGATGCCGATAGCATCAAATACCCGACCCCTACGTTCGAGGCGACCGTTTCAGAAATAACCGAGCCAACAAAAGCCAGTGTCACCGCAACCTTCAGGGACGCAAAGAAATAGGGCAGGGCACGGGGAAAGCCGACCTTGAACAAAATATCGGTGCGCGTGGCGCCAAGCGAGCGTAAAACATCGCGCAATTCGGGTTCCAGTGTGGCAAGGCCGGTGGCGACATTGACCACAATCGGGAAAAACGAAATGATAAAAGCGGTGATAATGGCGGGCACGGTGCCAATGCCAAACCACATGACCAACACCGGTACCAATGCCACTTTGGGAACCGAATTAAAGCCCACCAGCAGCGGGTTGGCAGCAATATAAATCGCCTTGCTTGACCCGACAAGCGCGCCCAGAACCACACCAAAAACCACAGCAATGGCAAACCCAAACAGGGTGGTATAAAGCGTATGAACGGCATGCATCCAGATTGCATCCCGATACTGCCATGCAGCTTCAAGGCTAGCTGACGGGGTGGGTAACACATAAACCGGAATGTGAAACAGGCGAACAATGCCTTCCCACAGCAAAAACAACACAGCCGCACTGATCCATGGGGATGCCTTGCTCAGGTTTGTTCTGTTGGTCATGGTAAATTTCCTGATAAAGGCGGTTAGGCTGCGCGGACGTCACGGATGTGACTGCGTAATTCGTGGACCAGATCAGTAAAGGGCTGGGTGAAGGTGGTTTCCTGATCGCGCGGGCGGGCCAAAGTGTTTTCGCGGGCAACCAAAATACGCCCCGGGCGTTTGGACATCACATAAACCGTGTCGGCCAGATAGGCGGCTTCGCGTAAATCATGCGTCACCAAAATCACGGTAAAGGGCCGCACCATCCAGAGGTTTTGCAAAATATCCCACAATTCCTCGCGGGTGAATGCATCGAGCGCGCCAAACGGCTCGTCGAGCATCAACAGGTCAGGCTCATGAATAAGGGCACGGCATAACGATGCACGCTGTTGCATGCCGCCTGAAAGTTCCCAGGGGTATTTGTCTTCGTATCCTTCAAGCCCGACGGTTGCCAGCAACGCCTTGGCACGCGCGATATATTCGGTCTTGTGTTTGCGCAGGCGGTTGCGGTGCGGTTTAACAATTTCCAACGGTAGCAACACGTTATCAAGTGTGGTGCGCCAGGGCAAAAGGGTGGGGTTTTGAAAGGCCATGCCGACAATTTTTAACGGTCCGGCGACCTCGTGCGCGTCAACAATAACGTTGCCTTCACTGGGGGGCATTAACCCTGAAACAAGTTTAAGCAGGGAGGATTTACCGCATCCCGACGGTCCGACAACGGCAATAAACTCGCCCTTGCGGATTTTCATGTCCGTTGTATCAAGCGCCAGGTCATCCCCTTCGCTATAGCGTAACCTGACTTTGTTTAACTCGACAAAACTGTTGGACACGGCCTTACTCTCCCTGCTTCTGTGATTGTTGGCAGTTGTTATTTAATTTTGCGTTCTTCTTCGCCGGGCATGTAAATGCTGGTGAAAATATCGGCAACTTTGGGCGGGTTTTGCAGGCCAAATGCCAGGCTGACCTGATCAATGGCTTTTGCCATGCGGTCGGTCGAAATCGGGCCCATGCCATGTGCCAGAACTTCGTCGGTAATCACGTTATCCTCGATCACCATGTTCAGACGTTCGGTTTCCAGTTTGGTATCAATTAGCGGGTCAACTTCTTTCAGGGCTGCAATGGCTTCGTCTGGGTTGGCAATGGTGTCGCGCCAGCCCTTGACCACCGCACGCAGGAACCCGCGCAACTGGTCACCATGGTTTTCCATCATGTCCTTGGATGCGAGAATGCCGTTGCCGTAAAAATCCAGTCCGTAATCGGCATATTTGAAAACAACCATGTCTTCCTTTTTAATGCCCTGGGATTCCAGGTTCAGAACCGATGTAAAATAATGGCCCGAAATACCGTCCACATCGCCGCGCACCAGCATCGGTTCGCGCAGCGGCGGGTCCATGCTTTCCCATTTCACATCATCCATCGACAGGCCGGTGGCCTTGGCAAAAGCCGGGAACAGCTTGCGCGAGGCATCAAAAACCGGCGCGCCAAGGGTTTTGCCTTTCAGGTCTTCCGGTTTGGTGATGCCGCTTTTTTTCAGCATGAACAGCGAAAAAGGCGGGCGATCATACACCATGAAAATAGATTTCATCGCCTGGTCAGGATGGCTTGCGTTAAATTCAACCAGTGAATTGATGTCGGCAAAGGAAATGTCATAGGCACCGCTGGCAACCCGCGTGATCGCCCCGACCGAGCCGTTGCCCGAATCAATCGTTACATCCAGCCCTTCCTCGGAAAAATAGCCTTTTTTCTTGGCCAGAATATATGGTGCCGTGTGGCCCTCAAATTTCCAGTCGAGCGAAAATTTGATCGGTGTATCTGCCTTGGCGGCATGTGCCATGACCAACGCCGCCACCCCAAGCGTCAGCGTCGCGACCCGTGATCCGAATTTACCCATCTGTCGAAGTCTCCTGATTGTGTCGCGTTTCACGACATGTTTTGTTGCCTCAAGCCCAGAAACCCGCCTGATACCAGCAAGGGCCGTGCCATGTTTTTGCCGTCTTTGGCGGGCCACGGCTTTGGCGGGCTTCCAGCTGTTGCTGGAATGAATAAAATCAGGGCATAGTAAATGTCTGTGTAAAAAATATGCAAATGTTGCGGAATTGATCAGGGAATGCTGTTTTTGGCATCAAATGGCTTGCGTCTTTTGCCGGATTTGGGCATATCGCCCTTATGGCAAATACATCGATCAAACGGTTTTATAAACAGGTTGCAACCACCCCCGACGATCAGGGGGCCGGTTGGCGTATTCATCTTGATGGCCGGGCTGTAAAAACCCCGGGCAAGGCCGACTTTGTGCTGCGTAATCGGCGCCTGGCCGATGCAATTGCCACCGAATGGGATGCCCAGGTCGAGCATATTGTGCCATCCACCATGCCAATCATGCAGCTTGCCGCAACCGCGATAGACAGGGTTGCCCCAAATCGGGCCGTTGTAATTGCCGAATTGACCGGTTATGGCCGCAGTGATCTTTTATGTTACCGTGCGCAATATCCCGATGATTTGATCCGCCGGCAGAACGACCATTGGCAGCCGTTGCTCGATTGGGCGATGTCTGAATTTTCAATTTCGTTAAATGTGACGCAGGGTGTTATGCCCGTCGGGCAGGAAGATGCTTCCCTGCTTGCCATTCAGGATGTGATCGAACCGCTTGATGACCATGAATTGGCAGCTTTGCATACGCTGATTACGGTGTCCGGGTCGGTTATTGTTGGTCTGGCTGTTTTTCATCGCCGGTTAACGGCTGATCAGGCCTTTGAAATTTCCCAAATCGATGAAACCTACGCCATCGAAAATTGGGGCGAAGATGCCGAAGCCACCGCCCGGCGGGAAAAACTTCGCCACGAGCTTCTCGCCGCGGACCGTTTTCTGGCTCTTTTGCGGGACTGATATCTAATACGGCCAATTAATGCGATGTGATGTCCTGTTATCAGGCCTGCCGGTTGGGGTGGGGGTTTAACCCCGCATAATGGTTGCCGTTTGCCGTGTGTGCCTGCTTCCGTAACGGATTGGGGTATGGTTCTGCGCAACGCATTTCCTATATTTCCGACATCGTTGCTTCTTGCACTGCTTTTCCCGTGTCCTCCCTGTCCCGAGGCCGCCAACTCGTCATGGCGATTTTTATTTTGAGGCGGTTTTTCGTCCCAAAACGCTTTTCTATGTTTGAATGTCGTAAATAGTCGTAATTTAATATACATAAGTATAAAATTAATGCTTATATTAGAAACTTGTCGCCATTATATATAAGTAGAATGGTATATTCGGGGGCAATGGCGTGGTCGGGGGACCCGCCACGGCGTACTGGTTGGTGATATGTCTGTTTTTTGCTGTACGGGGCAGCATGGGGACCGTTGATGAAATCAGGTTTCAGGCAAGATGACAGTGTACAGAATACATCGGAAATTGCCGAAGGTGTTGCGCTGGGCGCTGCCCTTGGCGATGACGGGGCGCCCTTGGTTGAAAGCCTGTTGTATTTTATTGATCTGTCCTGCCCGGCCAAAAGCAGTTTTAGCCCCAATCTTAAACGTATGCTGGGCTACGAAATCGCCGATATCGCCGATATTACGGCCAATTGGTGGATGCAATTTGCCCACCCCGATGATGTCGCCGATCTGGCCCCCGACGGCTTGCCATACCCTGCATGTAATGCGGCATTAACCCGTCGTTTTCGCCTGCGCCACAAGGATGGACATTGGCTTGATGTGGTGGATCAGGCGATGAAGGTGCCGTGCGGTAAAACAGGCCATTTTGCTGTTGTCGGCACCCTGAGCAACCTGACCCTGCATCGTAAAATTTCCCGTGCGCTTTATGGAAGCAATCAGCGCTATCAGCATTTGCTTGAAACCATGCCCGATGGTGTCGTGGTTTACGATATTGAAGGGCGGGTTGTGCAAAGTAACCCGGCCGCACAGGACCTGCTGGGGTTAAGCGCGGATCAGCTTTTGGGCCGGGATTCCTTTGATCCCAAATGGTGTAGTATCGACCCCTCAGGCGCACCATTTACAAGCGAAAAGCACCCGGCAATGGTGGCTTTGCGCGACCGGGTGCCGGTTTATGGCGTGGTGATGGGCATTCGCCGCCCGGATAACAGCCAGGTTTGGGTGCGCATCAATGCCCAGCCATTGTTTGTTCCCGGCACAGATACGCTTGACGGGGTGGTGGTATCTTTTTCCGACGTTACCGAATTGAAAAATGCCGAACAGGCCATGTCGGAACGTGAAAATTTGTATCGTCAGATGTTTGACCGGAACCCGGCTGTGAAATTGCTGATCGATCCTGTCAGTGGCAAGATTGTGGATGCAAACAAGGCCGCCTGCGAGTTTTACGGGTATGGTTACGATGTGCTGCGCAGCATGGTGATCAGTCAGATCAACCTGTCGCAGGACGGCACCATCACCAAATCGATGCAGGATGCCGTTAATAACGGGTCGGCGGTGTTTTCCTTTAAGCATCGCCTGGCCAATGGCGCAGTGCGCGATGTTCGGGTTAATTCCGGGCGGATCATGTTGAACGGGCAGGAATATATCAATTCCATTGTTTTTGATGTTACCGAACGTAACGAATATGAACGTCGCCTGATCGAGGCCAACCGGCAGTTACAAATAGAGCGCCAGCGCCTGGATGAAATTATTCGTGCCACCAATGCCGGTACGTGGGAATGGAACATTCAAACCGGAGATATGCGCCTGAATGAACGCTGGGCTGAAATCATTGGTTATACCCTGGAAGAATTAAGCCCATGCAGTGTTGATCGCTGGATCAGCCTGTGTCACCCCGATGACATCAACACAATAAATGCCCTGTTAATCCGCCATTTTGATCATGAAATTGATCAGTTTGATTGTGAATACCGCCTGAAACATAAAAACGGCAGTTGGGTTTGGGTTCTGGACCGTGGCAAGGTCTTTGAATGGTCGGATGATGGTGCGCCCTTGCGGCTATCTGGCACGCATAGCGACATTACCCCGGCCAAGGAAATTGAAGAACGCATTCGTCATATGGCCCTGTCTGATCCTTTGACCGGCCTTGCCAATCGCCATCAGTTTGATGATCGTCTGCTAAGTGCGATTGAACATTGTACAAATGCATCGCAAAACGTGGTTTTGATGCTGCTGGACCTGGACCATTTCAAGTCGGTCAATGATACATATGGGCACCCGGTGGGTGATGCCTTGCTGGTGGATGTCGCGCAGGGTTTGCAGGCGCAGTTTCGCGGTGGCGATTTTATTGCCCGACTGGGTGGGGACGAATTTGCCGTGTTGCTAACCGATGTTGCCGATATTGCGATTGCAAAAAAAGCAGCGGAGCGCGTTATCAGGGAAATTGACCGCCCCCGGAAAATAGAGGGTAACACGGTTCATGTGGGGGTTAGTATCGGCATCAGTATTAATTCAGGCACCACCGATATTCTGCCCAAGGTATTATACCGTCGCGCGGATCGTGCGCTGTATCAATCCAAGGAGGAAGGGCGCAATACCTTCCGTGTCTATCAGCCCAAGCCCGTGAAAAATAACAAATGAGACCTGTTTTCTCGCGTAACCTGGCGGGCAATTGCCGTTGGAAGTCCAGTCGGCTTGTATCCGATGGTGGATTGTCGCGCCGTTATTAAGAGGCGCACTATCATGCTTTTGAATTCATGTGATCTATACAAATGATTAGGGTTTGCTTTTCGACCAAAAATCGGAAAAATTTAAAATAGTCGGCTGAAAACAACATATTTATGGGGCAGATTTAAGCCAGATCAATTTTTGGAATGCTTCTTGTACCTATACTGTTGGTGAAGTCGAGAGTGGGAAACAAAAGGGAAATTACCATAACGATACCAGCGTAGCAGACCCGGCATATGCACATATCGATGTGTTTATGCGGCAGGGTTTGGTGCGGGCAGGCGGGTGGTAATAAAAAAATATGAACGCGCTTTTTCATACCGGGGCTAAAGCCGACGGGTTGCATGATGACGGCTTCACGGCTGGCATTGTTGATGGCGAAAATGCCGCGGGTGACGTGGCGTGTGTTATTTATTGTGTTGATCTTGAAGATCCGCAAGGCAGCTATATCAGTGCCAATTGCAGTGCCTTGCTGGGGTTGCACCCTGACGAGGTTAATCTGACGGCGGCAAACTGGTGGCAGGATTTGTTACATCCTGATGATGTCGCCAGATTAAACCTGACGCAAAATCCGCAAAACTGGACCAACGGTGCCATTGTTCGCAAGTTTCGACTGCGGCGTACCGATGGGGCATGGGTTCAGGTGCTTGACCATGCGATGATAACAACAATGGGTGCTGCCCAGGGAAACCCGAAAATTGTTGGCAGCATGCGGGCCTTGCCGGATGCTGCCAACAGCGAAATGCGCGCCCGCAAGGAACTTTGCGAACGTAACGAATTTATTCTTGATCATGTTGCCGAGGGTATTCTGGTGCATGATCTGTCGGGGCAGGTAGTACGGCACAATGCTGCTGCGTCCGGCATTCTTGGCGTTAATCCGGCGCAGTTTGAAAACTGGCATCCCCTTGCTGACGGGGTGCGCCTGCTTGATGAAACCGGCACGCCGATCGATATTGCAGACCATCCGGTTAATGTTGTGTTGCGTACCGGCTTTGCCTTTGATGCGGCCATTATTGGTGTTTGTCGGGGGTCAATTACCTCCGATACAATTTGGGTGCGGATGCAGGCTATTCCTGCCTATAACCCTGAAACCGATGAATTTGACAGTGTTGTAATATCCTTCTCCGATATCAGCGATGTTTATACCGTCGAAAAGGCAATGGCAGAACGGGAGTCGATTTATCGGCAGATGTTCCTTCATAACCCGGCGATCAAATTGCTGATAGACCCTGAAACCGGGGTTATTCACGATGCAAACGCTGCTGCCTTGCGGTTTTATGGCTATAGCCATGAACAGCTTTGCCATATGACCATTCGGGATATCAACGTGCAGACGGGGGACCAGGTTGGCATGGCGATGGAACGGACAGTTACCGATGGTTCTGCCCATTTCAGCTTTCATCATCGTCTTGCCAGCGGCGAGGTTCGCGATGTCGAGGTGAATACCGGAACCATCCGTATTCATGGCAAGGAATTTTTGCATTCGATAATCTTCGATGTCACCGAACGTAATGATTACGCCCATCGCCTTGAACAGGCAAACCTGGACCTGGTAGCCGAACGCCAGCGCCTGGACGAAATTATTCGTGGTACTAACGCGGGCACATGGGAATGGAACATTCAAACCGGAGACATGCGTTTTAACGAACGCTGGGCCGAAATTATTGGCTATACCCTGAAAGAACTGGGACCACTCAGCATTCAGGTCTGGCGCGATTTATGCCATCCCGATGATCTGGCGGCTTCGGATCGTTTGCTGGATGAACATTTCGCCGGGCGCAGCAACTATTATCAATGTGAATGCCGGATACGCCATAAAAATGGTAAATGGGTCTGGGTGCTGGACCGGGGGAAGGTGTTTGACCGTGCCGCTGATGGCACCCCCCTTCGCATGTCGGGAACACACAGCGATATTACCCCGTCGAAAACCATCGAGGCGCAAATTCGCCAGATGGCCCTGACCGATCCGTTAACCGGGCTGGCCAATCGGCACCTGTTTAATGATCGCCTTGATCAGGCCATCCGGCTGAGCGAACGGATCAAGCAGAACGTTGCCTTGTTGCTGCTTGATCTTGACTGGTTCAAACAGGTAAACGATACCTATGGTCACCCGGCCGGTGATAAATTGCTGATCGAAATTGCGACTTTTCTGCGGTCACGTTTTCGCGATGCCGATGTGGTGGCCCGTTTGGGCGGCGATGAGTTTGCCATTTTACTGCCAGCTATGGCCAACCCCGAAGAAGCGCAAATTCCCGCTGCCCGGATCATTCAGGAAATAGGCCGCCCGCGTATGATTGACGGCCACGAAATCATCGTTGGGGCCAGCATCGGTATCAGCTATTGCAAAGGCTGCGAATGTGATGCTGAAAACCTGTATCGCAAGGCCGACCGTGCGCTGTATCTGGCGAAAAAAGGGGGCCGTAATACCTATCGCACAATCGCGGCCTGCTAGGCATTGGTCTTGCGATATCGCATCGGGCAGGGCAATTTGGGGTGTTTTACACGTTTGAATTGCCCTGTTTTTGCCTTTTCCCGTTATATGCGACCTTTCTGATGTGGGTAGACTTTAGTTCCGTCTCAGCTGGTATTTTCCTTTGACGTTAGGGAATTCAGGTGTTTGCGCCATTGCGGTATTAAAATAACCCGTGTAAAAATAATTGGCATTCCAGTACCGAATAATGGTATTTCAATTTTGCGCCCGCATTCTGCGGGAAGCTGTTTTAATTCCGGCCGGGCCAAAAACAAGGATCAGCCAGCATGCAGGATATCATCACCAAACTCGAAGAAATGCGTGCCGACGCCGCAATGGGCGGCGGGCAAAAGCGCATCGACAAGCAACACCAGAAAGGCAAGCTTACCGCGCGTGAACGCCTTGATGTGCTGCTTGATGAAGACAGTTTCGAGGAATGGGACATGTTCGTTGAACATGATTGCGTTGATTTCGGCATGACCGAAAACCGCATTCCCGGTGATGGTGTGGTAACGGGCCACGGCACAATCAATGGCCGTCTGGTCTTTGTGTTTAGCCAGGATTTTACTGTTTTTGGCGGCGCTCTTTCGGGGGCACATGCGCGCAAAATCGGCAAGATCATGGACCAGGCCATGAAGGTGGGCGCACCCGTAATCGGCCTGAATGATTCGGGCGGGGCCCGTATTCAGGAAGGGGTCGAAAGCCTGGCGGGCTATGCCGATGTGTTCCAGCGTAATGTCGAGGCATCGGGTGTTATTCCGCAAATCTCGCTGATCATGGGGCCGTGTGCGGGTGGGGCAGTTTACAGCCCGGCGATGACAGACTTTATTTTCATGGTCAAGGATAGTTCCTATATGTTCGTGACCGGCCCGGACGTGGTGAAAACCGTTACCCACGAAGAAGTCACCCACGAGGAACTGGGCGGTGCGATGACGCACACCGCCGTTTCCGGGGTGGCGGATCTGGCCTTTGAAAACGATGTTGACTTGCTGCTGCAAACCCGCCGTTTTATCGATTTTCTGCCGCTGTCAAACAAGGAACAGCCACCGGCACGCAAATGCGAGGACCCGGTTAATCGCGATGATTTCTCGCTTGATACCCTGGTGCCCGAAAACCCCAACATGCCTTACGACATGAAGGAACTGATCCTTAAAACCGTCGATGAGGGCGATTTCTACGAAATCCAGCCCGATTACGCCAAAAACATCATCATCGGTATGGCCCGCATGGATGGCAGAAGTGTTGGTATTGTTGCCAATCAGCCAATGGTTCTGGCCGGGTGCCTTGACATTGCTAGTTCCAAAAAGGCCGCCCGTTTCGTACGTTTTTGTGATGCCTATAACATTCCCATCGTTACCTTTGTTGATGTGCCGGGCTTTATGCCGGGCACGGCACAGGAACTGGGCGGTATCATCAAACACGGCGCCAAACTGCTTTATGCCTATGCCGAGGCAACGGTGCCCAAGGTAACGGTCATTACCCGCAAGGCCTATGGCGGGGCCTATGACGTGATGGCGTCCAAGCATTTGCGCGGCGATGTCAATTATGCCTGGCCCAGTGCCGAAATTGCGGTGATGGGACCCAAAGGGGCGGTGGAAATCATTTTCCGGGCCGATATGAACGACCCCGCGAAAATCGAAGCCCGCACCGAAGAATATCGCCAAAAATTTGCCAACCCGTTTGTCGCGGGGCGCAAGGGCTTTATCGATGATGTCATCATGCCGCATGGCACCCGGCGCCGGGTGTGCAAATCGCTTGCGATGCTGCGCAACAAGGACATCAAGAACCCCGTTAAAAAACACGGCAACATCCCGCTGTAAGCCCGGAGCATCCAGATATGTTTACCAAAATCCTGATTGCCAACCGTGGCGAAATTGCCTGCCGTGTTATTAAATCGGCGCGCAAAATGGGCATTGCCACCGTTGCCGTTTATTCCGACGCCGATAAAAACGCCCTGCATGTGCAAATGGCGGATGAAGCCGTGCATATCGGGGCAGCCCCGTCCAATCAGTCCTATTTGCTGATCGATAAAATCATTGATGCCTGCAAGCAAACCGGTGCGCAGGCTGTTCACCCCGGTTACGGGTTTCTGTCTGAAAATCAGAATTTCGCCAAGGCCCTGGCCGAAGCTGAAATTGAATTTATCGGCCCACCCACCGGTGCCATTGGCGCCATGGGTGATAAAATCACCTCGAAAAAAATTGCGGCCGATGCCGGCGTTTCGACAGTGCCGGGCTATATGGGCGTGATCAAGGATACTGACGAGGCGGTGAAAATCGCCAACGAAGTTGGTTATCCGGTGATGCTGAAGGCATCGGCGGGCGGTGGTGGCAAGGGCATGCGCATCGCGCATAATGATGCCGAATGCCGCGAGGGGTTTGAACGTGCCACGTCTGAAGCAGCCTCGAGCTTTGGCGATGATCGCGTATTTATCGAAAAGTTCGTCGAACAGCCGCGCCATATTGAAATTCAGGTGCTGGCCGACAAACACGGTAATGCGATTTATCTTGGCGAGCGCGAATGCTCCATTCAACGCCGTCATCAAAAAGTGGTCGAAGAAGCTCCGTCACCGTTTATCGACCCTGAAACCCGCAAGGCCATGGGCGAACAGGCGGTGGCCCTGGCGCGTGCTGTGGATTATTGCTCCGCCGGGACGGTGGAATTCATTGTCGATAAAGACAAAAATTTCTACTTCCTTGAAATGAATACCCGCCTGCAGGTTGAACATCCGGTGACCGAGCTTGTCACCAAGCAGGATCTGGTCGAATGGATGATTCGCATTGCTTTTGGCGAGGAATTAACGCTGCGCCAGGACGATGTGACCTTAACCGGCTGGGCAATGGAAACCCGCATTTATGCCGAGGACCCGTTCCGCGAATTTTTGCCCTCAACCGGGCGCCTTGTGCATTATCAGCCGCCCGTTGAAACCGATAATGTCCGCGTTGATACCGGCGTGTTCGAGGGCGGTGAAATTTCCATGTTCTACGACCCGATGGTGGCAAAGCTGGTCAGCTATGGCGCAGATCGGGCCGAAGCGATCCATCATATGCGAAGCGCGCTGGATGCCTATTTCATTCGCGGCATTTCGCACAATATTCCGTTTCTGGCGGCGGTTATGGCCAATAAACGCTTCCAGGATGGCAATATCACCACCAATTTCATTGCCGAAGAATATCCCAGCGGTTTCTCGGCCGATGATTTGCCCAATGATGACCCGCAAACCCTGATCACGGTGGCTGCCTATATCAACCAGCGCATGGCCGAACGCAATGGCGGCATTACCGGCCAGTTCCGCGATAACGCCGCCCCGGTGCATGAAAGCTGGGTTGCCGTGACCGGTGATGACCACACCCCGTTTGATATCGAAATTGACGGTGTTAATGGCGATTACATTGTTGCCATTGGTGACCGCAGCTTTGGCGTGGTGTCGGACTGGAAAATTGGTGACAGCCTGTTTTTCGGCGAAATTGATGGTGTGCCGCTCTGCGTTCAGGTGGATGTTGATGGGACGGGCTATCGTCTGGCAACCAATGGCGTGCAAAAAACCATCAAGGTTCTGCGCCCGCGTATTGCCGAACTGCAAAAACTGATGCCGTTCAAGGCCCCGCCTGATATGTCGAATTTCCTGCTTTCACCGATGCCGGGCCTTCTGGTCAAGGTCTCGGTCGAGGAAGGGCAAACGGTTCAGCCCGGACAGGAACTTTGCATTCTCGAAGCGATGAAAATGGAAAACGTGCTGAAAGCCGAAAGCAAGGGCGTGATCAAAACCATACATGCTAAGCAAGGTGCCAACCTGTCGGTTGATGCCATTATCATCGAGTTTGAAAAAGACGACGCCTGATTTAAGGTCGCGCCAATATCACAAAAAAAAGCAAAGCCGCCGGAGCATTTCCGGCGGCTTTGTTGTTGCGGGTTTAAAACACGCTGACAGTCGGGCGGATAATCACTTCGTTTATATCCACGTCTTTTGGCTGTTCAATGGCGTAGGCAACGCCGCGCGCGATGGCATCGGGGCTGAGGCTGGTTTTACGGAATTCCTTGAGCGCATTTTTCGATGTTTCTTCGGTAATGTCGTTGCCCAGTTCGGTTTCAACCACGCCGGGGCAAATGGTGGTAACGCGTGTGGTTTTTGATTCCTGACGCAGACCTTCGGAAATGGCCCAGACGGCATATTTGGTTGCACAATAAACCGCGCCGGTCGGCACCACCACATGCGCCCCGATCGAGGCGGTATTGATGAAATGCCCCGATCCCTGCTTTTCAAAAACCGGCAGGGCAGCATTGATACCGTTCAGGACACCGCGAATATTCACATCAATCATGCGGTTCCATTCATCGGTTTTGCGTGATGACAGCATGGAAAGTGGCATGACACCGGCATTGGAAAACAACACGTCAAGCTTGCCAAACTGCGCAATCGCGTAATCGATAAATTCCTGCATATTTTGGGCATCGGTCACATCAAGTTTGGCAAATGCGGCCTTGCCCCCCTTGGCATTGATCTCGTTTGCCAGGGCTTCAAGCCGTTCGGTGCGCCGTGCACCCAAAAGAACACTGGCCCCTTTTTCGGCCAGCAGGCGGGCTGTTGCTTCGCCAATGCCGCTGCTGGCACCGGTAATGGCCACGACTTTATTTTCGATATCGGACATGGGTATTTTCCTTGCATCTGTTTGGGGCTGTTTAACCCGCCCCGTTCGGGCTGGATGCAAGGTAGGTGCCCCTTGTGTTTTGGCATATACACAGTCAGACGGACTTATTGCACAAAGCTACAGGTTGTTTGATGCGGGGAAAACGATGCTGGGCGTTCTATGCCATCGTCCGTCCCCAAACTTTGCCGTTGGCATCCTATTCACCGCGACGTGATGCAAATACGCGGTACTGCCTCTTTGCGCGAGGCTGTACGCATATTAAATACAAAAGGGCAGGGCTTTACCGCTGCCTGGCGCTGGCATATGGTCGGCCAGCCTTTGCCGAGCCGACCTGTTGCAAGGCACCTTTATAAGAAACGATGCAAGAGAGTGTGAATGTTCAAACTGATTGCCTTTGATGGCGATGATACGCTGTGGCACAACGAGCCGCTGTTTCGCGATGCTCATATACGTTTGCGCGAAATGCTGGAAAATTATGGCGATGCCGATACGGTTGACGAACGGCTGTATCAGGCCGAGCTGGAAAATTTGTCGATTTATGGCTACGGCATTACCGGTTTTACCCTGTCAATGATTGAAACCGCGATCGAACTTTCGGACAAAAAGATTAGCGCGGCTGAAATTCATGAATTGGCGAAAATTGGTAAATCGATGTTGCGCGCACCCACCCGTCTGATCGACGGGGCCGAAACGGTGTTGCGCCATTTTGCCAGCGAAGCTGATTGTAAAATCATTTTGATTACCAAGGGCGATCTGATTGCCCAGCAGCTTAAAATCGAGCGTTCGGGGCTGGAAAAGCTGTTTGCCGGGATTGAGATTGTTTCGGAAAAAGACCCACTGACCTATCGCAACATTTTTGGGCGTTATGGCGTGGAACCAAATGAAGCCGTCATGATCGGCAATTCGATGAAGTCCGATATTTTGCCGGTGCTGGAATGCGGTGGCGCAGCCATCCATGTGCCCTATGAAATTACCTGGGTTCATGAAATGGTCGGCCAGATCGAAATTGATAATGATCTGTTTTGTGAAGCAGCCGACATTGCGCAAGTTCCCGAACTGATTACATCACTCAGCAAACAGCGTGCAGCCGAAAGGATGGAAAATGTCTGACTGTGCCGGATCGAATTTAAGTGACGAAGCCGCAACCGGGGGCGGTATTGCCGCCGAGCTTGACGCCCAAACCCGCCTGGAACTTGAAGCCGCTGCTTTTCGCGGGTTGGTCGGGCATTTGCAAAACCGCAAGGATGTACAAAATATCGACCTGATGAATTTGGCCGGGTTTTGCCGTAACTGCCTGGCGAAATGGTATTTGTCCGCTGCGCGCGACCATAATGTTGCGATGGATTATGATCAGGCCCGCGAAGTGCTTTACGGCATGACCTATGATGAATGGAAAGATAACCATCAGGCCCCGGCCAGTGACGAGCAAAAACGCATTTTTAAGGAAAACAGCCATTTACACGCCGATATCCCCGGCGCCAAATGAGCCGTGTGCCCAGATAACCAAGGAAAGTTTACCATGTCACAGACAGACCCCGACCCGATAACCGGCACCGGTGATATTGCTGTACTGGTACGGATTGAAGGCCGGGTACAAGGGGTGTGGTATCGGGCATGGACAGTTGAACAGGCCCGCAAGCGCGGCCTGACAGGCTGGGTGCGGAACCGTCGTGACGGCACCGTCGAAGCGGTTTTTTGCGGGGCACCATCGGTTGTGCAGTCCATGTTGAATGCGGCACAGCAAGGCCCTGAAAATGCGCGCGTGGACCGTATTCACGAAGAAGCCGTGCCGATTGTTGAAGATCTTTCCGGGTTTGAAAAGCGTTCGACTCTGTAAATAAGTTCTTATGGTTTTCTGCTTCGGCGCGATTTGCATAATCGCGCCGAATTTGTTTTGCGGCGGGCCGTGGCGAAAATGTCGCATTTAACGGCGATTGTCGGCGTAATGGCAAAAAAAGGGGTTTTCAAGTTCGGTCAACATGGCATCCTGCCAATGATCCTGACCGGGCGGTCAACCGTCGGGCAGACAACAGGGAGCATGATAAGATGAACGTATTTATGAAACTGGCCGGTGCCACAGCACTTGCCACCTTGGTATCTTTTGCAGCCCAGGCACAGGACGCAAAACCAAATGACGGGTTGAATGCCGCCTTGTGGTATCAGACCTCGGTTGAATATAAAGCCACGGCCAAATCCGTTTATGCTGGCGCACAACGTTTGCTTGGGGCCGCCATTGGTGACCACAGCTGGACTGCGGCCCTTGCACAGGGCGACAATTATATGTCCAAATCACCGGCCATTATTCTTGATGTTGATGAAACCGTTCTTGATAACTCGGCTTATCAGTCGTGGGTTGTAACGGCGGATTCATCCTATAGTTCCAAAACCTGGGCGGAATTTGTAAATACCGAAATGTCAACGCCGACCCCGGGCGCGCTGGAACTGACCAAGGCTGCTGCGGACAAAGGGGTGGCTGTTTATTACGTCACCAACCGCAAAGCCAGTGAAGAAGCCGCCACCATCAACAATCTTAAGAAATATGGCTTTCCCGATGCCGATGCCGACCACGTTATGGTGCGCGGCGAAAAAAAGGAATGGGGATCGGATAAAGGCACGCGCTGGGAGGCCGTGGCGGCCGATCATCGTATCATCATGATGTTTGGCGATAATTTTGGCGATTTCGTTGATGACATGGGCGGCGATATCAAAGGCCGTATCGCCAAAATGGATGAATATGCCGATTACTGGGGCGAACGCTGGTTTATGCTGCCAAACCCGACTTATGGGTCGTGGGAATCAGCCGCCTTTGGCGACAACTGGAAACTTTCGCCAGAAGAACGTCGCCAGATGAAAACCGATGCCTTGAATGACTGGGAAGGGCCGAAATAAGCGGCTTTGATATCTGATTTTCAAATCGGATTTATAAAGGGGTGCGGCAGGGTCGCGCCCCTTTTATTCGTTCAACCTGCCTTTGTCGTTTATCGCACCCAGGCGAAAGCCCGTTTTAATTCGGCAACGGCGTTTTTGTCATACCAGCGGCCATGCGCCAGAATAACCCGTTGGGGCTGCCAGTCTATCATTTGGGAAACGGCACTGCGCAATGCCGGTTTGTGGCCAATAAAGGTGGCACGCATGTCACGCGGGGCCGCACCGTGCGGGTCCATTGATCCGAATAATCTGATCAAAAAGCGCCAGATCGGGCTTTTGATTTTGGGGGCTTCAAAATTTTCAATCAGATCGGTCAGGATCAGGGTTTTTGACGCACGATGGAAAAATACCGCCTCGGTCAAATACCCGCCGCGCACCACCAGCTGGTCAATCTCGCCAGACCATCCCGGGTCGGCGGCGTCACCCAGAATGTGATCAAGCCTGATCTCGGTTCCGTTGGCACGGGCGCGTTTGTGAATGCCGGTAACGCCAAAACTTTGTGCATCCGGGTATGCTTTTTGCCACGCCGGGATGCTGGCATAATGGATGGTGTTGGGGGCAATCAGGTATCGAACCGGGCCAAGGGCATCGATCTGGATTTGCAAGGCAGATGACAACTTGACGGGGGAGTGCAGCCAAATTTCACCACTGGACTGACGAACAACCGTCATCCGGGTGGGAAAGGGCAATTTCAGGCCCAGATACCGAAACCCGATGACGGGACCATCAACCAGCCAGATGTCGTCATCGACCTGTTTTAGGACATTAAGCGGGGAATAGGTTTCAATATCAAACATCTTGCCCCGGCACCTGTTGTGAGCGGACCCATAATGTTATTTATGGTTGATAATCTTACCCGGATTCAAGGTGTTTTGCGGGTCAATGGCCTGTTTTATCGCTTTTAACAGCTGTATTTTGGCCGGGTCGGCATAATGCGCCAATTCATCGACTTTTAACCGGCCAATGCCATGTTCCGCGCTGATGGATCCGCCCAGATCGGCGACAATATCGTGGATATCGCGGTTTAAATCTTCCCACTGGGCCAAAAACATATCGCGGGGCATGTCGACCGGCTGGCTGAAATTGAAATGGATATTACCATCACCAACATGGCCAAACGGGCACGGTCGAATGCCGGGAATGCGTTTTAATGCCTGGGCAATGCCCCGTTCGATCAGCGCCGGAACCGATGAAACCGGCACGGAAACATCATGTTTGATACTGCCGCCTTCACGGGTTTGCGCCGGAGGAATACCTTCCCGTAATGCCCATAAATTGGCGCGTTGTGCTTCGGACTGCGCGACGGTGCCATCGCTGATGAAACCGCTTTCAAGGGCACGTTCCAGCAAACCTTGCATCACACCAGCCAAATCGTCATGCGGGCGCGACGAGGTAATTTCGATCATTGCATACCACGGAGCTGTTGTTTGCAGCGGCGTGGTGCAATTTTCAATATGGCGGATACATAAATCCTGGGCGAACTGGCTCATCAGTTCAAAGGCGGCAATGGCATCGCCGCTTTCACGCCGGGTCAGGGCCAGCAAGTCCAGCGCTGCGTCAACAGTTTCAAGGGCGACCCAGGCCGTTGCCGTCTGGCGCGGGCGTGGAAACAGTTTCAGGGTGCAGGCGGTGATAATGCCCAATGTTCCTTCGGACCCGATAAACAGATCGCGCAAATCATAGCCGGTATTGTCCTTGCGCAATTTGGAAAGGCCATTCCAGATTGTGCCATCGGGCAACACAACCTCAAGCCCCAAAACCAGATCGCGGGTGTTGCCATAACGAATAACATTCAGCCCGCCGGCATTGGTGGCAAGGTTGCCGCCAATCTGGCAACTGCCCTGTGCGCCCAGGCTTAGCGGAAATAACAGGTCGAGGTTTTCGGCCGTTTGCTGAATGGTGTGCAAGATCGTTCCGGCCTGCACCGTCATGGTGAAATCACGGGCATCGGTATCGATAATCCGGTTCATGCGGGCCAGATTAATCAGGATCTGGCCGTTATCGGCAACGGCCCCGCCACAGCGCCCGGTATTGCCCCCTTGTGGCACCAGTGCAATGCCTGCGCTGTGGCACAGGCGCACACAGGCGGCAACTTCATCGGTGCTGGCAGGATAAAGCACAATATTCGCCGCACCGGTAAATTTGCCACGGGCTTCGCGGTTATGCTGTTCTAAAACGCTGGCATCCATGCTCCAGCCTTTAGGCCCCAGTCGGGTTTGCAAGGCTGTAATCAGGTCGGCAGGAACGGTTGGGGCAGACGAAACCGGTGTGGGCATGAAGCGTTCCAAATAAAATTAACGATGTTAACCGGGCGACAGGGCAAGCTCCGCAGAGCAGGAGGACAGCCGCAGGCTAGCCGCGCGGGGCGGCGGCGCGTTTCATGCGGTCATTAATGGCAATGCCCAGCCCGGTATCGGGGATCGGGCAAATGGCAATGCCTTTGACCCGGCATTGATCGGCCTGATGCAGTACTGCAAACAGATTAGCGGCGGCCTCGCGGTCATCGCCGGATTTGGACAGCCATAAAACCTGGGCAAATCCGCGTGTGGCACAATCAGGGCCGAAGGCCAGCAAAACTTCGTCGCCGGTCGTGTTATCAGGCGTGGTTGCGTTCAGGCGTACCGGAAGGCCGGGCGCGTAATGGCTGCTCATCATGCCCGGGGATTTCGGGGCATTGTCATCGGTTTCGGCCATCACAACATCCACGCCCAGAACATCACGGATCTGTTCAGGGGTGACACCACCGGGGCGCAGCATCACAACCCGGTCGGTGGTTAAATCAACCACCGTGCTTTCAAGGCCAACACCGCATGGCCCGCCATCCAGAATCATGGAAATGGCATTGCCCAGCGATGCCGCCACATGCCCCGCCGTGGTGGGGCTGATACGGCCCGACCGGTTGGCAGAAGGGGCGGCAATGGGCCGGTCGGCCGCGCGCAACAGGGCACGGGCCATATCATGGGCAGGCACGCGCACGGCAATACTGGGCAGCCCGGCGGTGGTTAATTCGCAAATTGTGCTGTCTTCGCGTTTGGGCAGCACCAGCGACAAGGCTCCGGGCCAGAATGCCGCAGCCAGTTTATCGGCGCGGTCATCAAATATGGCGTGGCGCGCTGCGGCATCGCGATCAGGGAAATGGCTGATTAACGGGTTAAAGGACGGGCGCTGTTTGGCGGCAAAAATACCGGCAACGGCATCCTTGTTGGTGGCATCGGCCCCCAGCCCGTAAACTGTTTCGGTGGGAAAAGCCACCAGTTCGCCAGCACGTAATTTACCTGCTGCCTGTGCAAGGGCACCTTCGGAATAAACACGAATGGTCAGGGCGGGGGACATGGCACCACCATTGATAAAATTTCAATCTGTTGAAATACCTAGCGATACTAAGGGGCAAAGGCAAGGCACATCGCCCCTGCCCGATATGGCAAATGCAGGAATTTTCGATTGCAATATAACATGGTCCTCGAACTTCGGTGCCGGGTTTTAATGAATGCCGGTATCAGGGCCTTGCCATGTTGAAACGTGTTGTCTGACGCGATAGGTTTGTAACCTGGCATTCTGAACCGCTGTCGTCATGATCGTTGGCTGGTTCGTGCGTGGTGCGTGTAAATGTGTGCCAAAATGTTTTGTTCGGCCTGCCGGTAAACACCCACGTCAGGCCCCCCGCGGTGTTTTACCGCACGGAGGGCCATGTCATGACGTCGCTTTCAGGAAAACAGGTTTTTGTCGCCCTGGTGCTGGTTAATCTGGCATCATTCGCCGCCCAGATTTTGCAAATCGGCGTCATGGATACGCTGATCCCGCTGGTATTAACCCGGGCCGGGATGGATGACGGGGCAAGCGGGCTGGTTTTATCCCTGTATTGGTTGACGGTGCTGGTGGGCGGGTTTGCCACACCGGGGCTGGTTCGCCGGTTTCACCCGTTTTGGCTTTTACTGGTTAGCAGTGTTTCATCGGCTTTGGTGATAGGGGTTCTGGTAATGGCCCCGGCTGGCTGGTTTCTAATGCCGTTGGTAATGTTTGCCGGGTTGGGCCTTATTTTACGCTGGACGGTATGTGACGGGTTGATTGTGCAACTGGCCCCCCAAAGCGGGGTGGGCGCCGCCGTGGGTATTCATGAAACCCTGATGGGGTTGGGCATTGCCCTTGGCCCTGCGGCCATTTCATGGCTGGGGGATCAGCCAGTTTTGATGATGGGCCTTGCCATTATCGGGGCGATTATACCGGCGGGGTGCGCCAGTGTCTTTCCCCGCCTGCGCATGGAAATAACCCGCCGTTCCGATGGTGCGGGCGGGCCGCATAACGGGCGGCAACAATCTGATGCCGGTGAAAGCAATACAAATAGCAATATCACCATCGCCCGTTTGGTGGATAAGCCGGGAACTGCGTTTCTTATGGGGGGAAATAGCCGGGGGCGTTTGACGTTCAGGGGGATGATTGATGCCGTGCAGAACCATCTGGCGCGGGCATTGGTTGCTGCCGGGCATCGTTGGGTGGGGCATTGGCGACTGGCCGTGATCGCCTTTGTTGCGGGTTTTCTTGAAGTGTGTTTTTTGGCGGTGTTGCCGCTTCAGGCCGAACGCAGTTTGGGGGTCGCCCAGGCCGGTTTATGGCTGGCGACGGTGTTTGCCATTGGCGGTACTGTGTGCCAGCCGGTTTTGGGGCATCTGGCTGACCGGGTCGGGGGCGCCCGGTTGGGCCTGTTATGCCTGGGGTTTCTACTGGCCGGGGCGGTTTTAATGGGATTTGGCAATGCCACGGGCGCAACCTATGACAGTTTTGGCGCTGTCATTGCCTTTGTCATCGGCATGTGTGTGGCCGGGCTTTATACCGTTGCGGTGTTACTGGCCGCAGCGGGTGGCACACGGGGGTATGACCCGGCAGTGCTGGTGCTGGTGGCGCAAAGTTATACATTGGGGGCGATCATGGGCCCGGCGGTGGGAACGTCGCTTTTGGGGGCTACAGGGAATTGGGCTTTGCCGGGGCTGTCGGTGGTTGCCGTTTGTGTGGCAATGGCCGTGCTGGCATATGGCCGAAATGGCAGGGTATAATAAAATACCCGGTGGTGTACCCCACACACCGCAGAGCCGCCATAAATGGCGGC
>NZ_JFJZ01000037.1 GCF_002115825.1 Thalassospira sp. MCCC 1A01428
CGGCCAGCGATTATGACTTCACCTTTTTGGCCCCTTGCCCGTCGTCAGGCCTTATCATTCACGGGACTCGTGATGAAAATGTGCCGCTTAATTCGGTTACCAAACTGGGCGACAAGCTGAATTCCCAAAAAGGTATCGAAGTCAGCATGTGCCTGATCGAAGGTGCTGACCACTATTTTGCCAAACAGCAGGAAGAAGTGGTTCGCCAGACATCTTCCTATCTTGACAAACGCGGCGCCTAAAACGCACCTGCAGGTTTTTGGTAACAGCCAAAACCGATGAAATATAAAAGGGCTGCCTGGAAAATTCAGGCGGCCTTTTTTGTTTGGTACAAACGCCCGCCCGGGCACGGCGCGCCAACCCCGGTGGTGCCCGGAAAACTAAGCGGCAGGTTCTCCAGATGACGCACGGCAAGATACCCGAAACATTCGGCCTCTACAGCATCGCCATCCCAGTCCAGTTCGTCAACTGACCGGACGGCAACACCAAGATTCTCAGCCAGTTTTGCCATAACAAAACGGTTATGACGCCCACCACCACATATAAACCATTGCAAAGGCGCCACCGGCAAATGGTTAACCGCCGCCACAATGGCAGAAACGGTACATTGCGATAAAGTCGCGGCCCCATCCGCCAATGTCAGCCCGGCTTCGGCAATCAGGCTGTTCATCGTCGCGGCCATATCTTCACGATCCAGTGATTTAGGCGGAACACGGTCAAAATAGGCATCTTGCAGAAATGTCATCGCCACGAACGCGTCAACCTGGCCCGATAATGCCGTTGCCCCATCCTGATCAAACGGGTTGCCGGTATGATGCAGCATCCAGTCATCGATCCGGGCATTTCCCGGCCCGCAATCAAATGCAATAAGGTCTTCGTTCGGGCCAATCCATGTCACATTTGAAACACCGCCGATATTAAGCACCGCCACTGGCGCATCAATTCCGGCACTTTTGATCAGGGCCGCATGATAAACCGGGGCCAAAGGCGCGCCCTGCCCCCCTTGGGCAACGTCAGCCAGGCGAAAATCGGCAACAACGGGAATGTTTGTAAGCTCTGCCAGCAAATAAGGCGTTCCGATCTGGCGGGTAATTCCGCTTGCCGGTTCGTGAAAAACGGTCTGCCCGTGAAAACCGATCACATCAATATCGGCAGCAACCATGCCGGACTGCGCCAGCAATGCTATCACGGCATCAGCGTGAAGTTTTGTTAAGTCATCGGCGACAACATGTTCACTGTTCGTGGCAGAACGGTTGCCAAAAAGGCCCCGTATTTTCTCGCGCAATTGCGGTTCATAGGGAACAGAAACAAAATGCCCGGTTCGACGGACTTCGACCCCGTCAGTTTCAATAATCGCGGCATCAACAGCATCCAGCGATGTTCCGCTCATCATGCCAATTGCCCGGTACCACTTATTTTGCATCGGTTGCCTCCGCCGTGCAGATCTCACGCATCATGTTTCAGGTTGTCACCCAATCTGAAACCGAAATTTCCCCGCCTTTATACGGCGAGCCTGCATTGTTCATGCAAACTGTTTAACATCCGATAACCAGCCCCGTGCCCCTTTAAAACGCGCCGTAAATTTCGCCCAGTCGCATGGCAAACGAACCCGACAAATGTATCCGTGCGCGATGGTTGCTGTTTTTGCCGATTTTGTGCTAAATCATCGCCCGCAGAGTGGCACGAACGCCAACTGCTTCGCATTTGACAATCACAACATAACATAGCGCAAAAACAATGACTGAAATGAAGTCTGATTTTCTCCGCGTCATGAACGAACGCGGTTACATCCACCAATGCACTGATAACGAAGGCCTTGATGCCTATGCGTCAGAAAAAAAGGTGGTGTGCTATGTGGGTTATGATTGCACCGCAGACAGCCTGCATGTCGGGTCGCTGGTTTCGATCATGATGCTGCGCTGGCTGCAAAAATGTGGCCATAAACCCATTGTTCTGATGGGCGGCGGCACCACCCGCATTGGCGACCCCACCGGCCGCGATGATGCCCGACCGGTTCTGACCGATGACATCATCGCTGGCAACATGGCTGGCATTCGCAAGATTTTTGAAAAATTCCTGACCTTTGGCGATGGTCCGACCGACGCCATCATGGTCAACAATGCCGATTGGCTTGACTGCATCAATTACATCAGCTTCCTACGTGATTTTGGCCGTCATTTTTCGGTCAACCGCATGCTGAGCTTTGATTCCGTCAAGATCCGTCTTGAACGCGAACAGTCGCTAAGCTTTCTTGAATTCAACTACATGATTTTGCAGGCGTACGACTTTGTCGAACTGGCACGCAAATATGGCTGCGTTTTGCAAATGGGCGGATCAGACCAGTGGGGCAACATCGTTAACGGTGTTGAACTGGGCCGCCGTGTTGACGATGCCGCCCTGTTTGGCCTGACAACGCCGCTGATCACCACCGCATCGGGTGGCAAAATGGGCAAAACTGCATCAGGCGCGATCTGGCTGAACGAAGAACGTTTGTCTGCCTATGATTACTACCAGTTCTGGCGCAACACCGAAGACGCCGATGTCATCAAATTCATGAAGCTGTTCACCGAACTGCCAATGGAACAGATCGCGGAATATGCCAAATTTGAAGGGGCGGCCATTAATGACGCCAAAAAGATTCTGGCGTTTGAAGCAGTGAAATTGTGCCGTGGCGAAGAAGCCGCCCTTACAGCAGCAGAAACCGCACGCAAAACCTTTGAAGAAGGTGTTTTGGCCGATAGCCTGCCGACGGTGGAAATCGCCCGCGCCGATCTTGATGATGGCATTCCGGCATTTGATTTGTTCCGTCGTGCCGACCTGGCAAAAACCGGCGGTGAAGCCCGTCGCCTGGTGAAAGGTGGCGGTGCCAAAATCAACGACGAAAAAGTCGATGACGAAAACCAGGTTATTACTGCCGCTGCAATTGACAGCACCGGGGTTATCAAACTTTCCGCGGGTAAAAAACGCCACGTTTTGATCCGCCCGGTTTAAGCAACCCTCGTCACTGTGATTTTAAAAACGCCCCGGCATAATGGTTGCCGGGGCGTTTTTTTTCATACCTGTATACCAATGCCGATATACAACACCTGTTACCCCGGTTTGGCCCCGGTAATCAGGTTACGAAAGACACCAGGAACAATGGTCGA
The DNA here is from genome assembly GCF_002115825.1 of Thalassospira sp. MCCC 1A01428. Taxonomy (GTDB): domain Bacteria; phylum Pseudomonadota; class Alphaproteobacteria; order Rhodospirillales; family Thalassospiraceae; genus Thalassospira. The sequence goes on from NZ_JFJZ01000037.1 coordinate 3,147, forward strand.
AAGCGGATTAACCGAAATATCGGGGTTTTCCACCGCGCCTTCAACCGTATAAGTCGGGGCAAATACACCGCCGCCTTCTTCACCAACCAGCAAGTCACCGATCAACGGTATTTTACCCAGTACCGAATTGAGCGCATAAAACGGCACGATAGACCCCGCCAGCCGGATTTCATCGGTTGCCAGATCAATACTGCCATTTGCGGTAACCCCGATGGCGGCACCATTTGCGGCCACCTTTGACAGGGTTAAAACGTCATTGGCGTAGGTAAAATCACCGTCCATGGCATCAAAAATAATGCCTTTTCCCTGCAAGGAATCAACAAGACCCAGCAGCGATGCCGCATTAAGCACCCGCGCACCTAATGGCGCATTCACAATCCGGAAATTTTCGATATGGGCGCTACCTGTAAAGGGTTGCGAATATTTGTGGTCATCCACCATCCCCTGAACATTCAGTTTGCCACCGCGCAAATCGCCATACAGGTCGATAGCAGCCAGGAACCGTCCGGCATCATCCGATGTCAACTGGACCTTGCGCTTGCCACCGTCAACCGGTTCGACATGGGCAAATAGATCCGCTGTACCATCCAGCTTGCCATTCAGAACAATAGATCGCCATTCGTCCCCTTCAACATGGATAGAGCCCTTAAGCCCCTTTACCACCTGATCACGGGCTGCCAGCAACTCACCAAAATCGAGGAAAATTTCCTTTTTGCCACCGCGACGCGATGTTTCTTCACCAATCCCGCCACTTGCCGGGCCTTGCGGCGCTGTTTCGGCGCTGTTGGCGTCGCGGCCATTACCGTTGTCTGCCGATGTTGATGACGTCGAAATAATCCATGGGCGGGCATCAAATTTATCAGCGACCACTTCAATTTCAGAATCCTGATTGCGGCGGCGATATGTGATCTTGCCATTTTCAACCACCGGGTTATCGCCTTTGGCGTAAAACCTTTTGGCTGTCAGATTAATGTTTATAATCGAAAATTCGGGTTTATCGGCTGATGATGCAGAGCCAGCAGTCCCCGCATCCTGCCCGCCACTTACGGACGCTCCCATATCTTTTGCCGTGCCGTTTTCGGACAGGAACGGGCGCAAATCAACCTGCTCGCCAGTCACATCAACCTGCAAAACACCGTTATCTTTCACAACCAGGGTGCCAGAAAGGCCGCTATTTTCGCGAAAATGCCCATTTGCCAACTCGAAATAGGCCTTGTCGTCCAGCTTGTTATCACCGCGCCATCGCCCGCTGGCCAAAATTGCCGCGTCGGGTGCAGTCAAATCAATCTTGCGAACAACACCGCCACCGTCATCCTTAAACACCACATCAAATGCCAGCTTCGAGGGTTGCTGCGCATCCTTGTGGTAATTGGCCTCGGCTAGATCAATAACGCTATTGGTAAGGTCGGTTTTGCCCGAAACCTCCACGTTTCCGGCCCGTATCACCTTTATTTCAACATCACCGGTCGCCGTTCCATGCAGGAAAGACGACACGTCAACGCCGATATCGTTCAATACCGCCAGATCAAACGTCCCGCCCAATTGATAATGGCTGGTCAGAGGGGTTTTATCGTCAAAACTTTCAACCCAGTTGATGGTGTTATGACCCTGCCCCATTCGGGCATCACCCGTTAATTCCAACCCCTTGGTGTTAACCTGCAATTCAAAGCTGCCCTCTGACAGGTCCAGATCGCGAAAAGCATTACTTACCTTTGCCTTTTCGATACGCGCAGCTGCGGCAACGTCAACATCATCAAACGATAAATCAGACAATAATGGAAAGGACAGTTGAACACGCGTGGCCTGGCTGCCCGAAAGCTGTTTGGGGTCAATCCCCAGTTTTTTGGCAAAGCCCAGCGGCGGATGATCAATCAGATTCATGGCATCGCGCACACCGCCATGCACCACAAATTCTATATTGGCAAATTCGTTATCGGTATCAAGTTTGGAAAAAACCAGCTTGGCGCTGTCCACTTCGATGCCGCTTGCCGCACCGCTATCAACAAAGATGCTAAAACTGTTGGCGTTAAATTCGGCATGACCGGCGGCTTTTTCCACCTTTGGCATTCCGGGTAAATATTGCACATCAATATCAAACATGGTCATGTCACCGGCCATGTGGTCAATTGCGGCGTCGCCGTTTTCCCCCCGGTGCATGGCAAGATCAATTTGCGCACGATGAACGCCGCCACCTGACAAGTTTTTAATCACCCATTCGCGCGGATTGTCACCCAATGTTTCCGGCCACAGGTTACCAAGGTCATTAGTCGCAACATTTGTTACTGCTGCTTTCAACTGCACGGCCCAATTGCCAAGTGGATGATCAATATTGGCATTACCTTCGAGGCCGCTTTCACCTGTTTTTAACTGAACATCGCGAAAGGCCAGCTTGCCCGGAACATAGCTGATCGTCGCCTTGCCGCCGTCTATATCGTACACAGCGTTTAAAGGCGTCGGTAACTGAACACGCCCTTTGCCAACATCAAGCCGGGCAACAACATTTAACACACTGCCATCTGCCCCCAGATCAGCATCAAAATCGCCGGACACCGGCAAATCAAACCGGTCCATTCCGATAAAGTCCGACGAAATTGTCGACAGCGAGGCCGGGATAACATTGCCAATATGCGCCTTGACGGCAATGCGTTCATCATGAGTGGAATAACTGGCCGTTGCTGAAAGGTCGGCAGTCATATCGCCAGCCCCGATCGACATTTTCATATCGGAATCTATACCGTTCGCACTCCGCGCCAAGCGAATATCTGCATCAGGGGCCGACCACACAACACCCAAAAGCCGATCCTCGACCTTCAGGTCAGCTTTATAAATGCCAAAACTTTCAAAATAGGCCGCCGCAGGAAAATCAGCAGCCTCGCCCGATAAAATTGCCACGACCCGGCGCATTAATGTACTGCCAGACAACAATTCCTGTTCTGTCTGATCAACAGCTTCGGGCTTGGCAACGTCCTTGTCATCATTGGTAACTTTGGTGCCATCCCCGATATTTTCACCAACGGTGCCCTTGCCTGCATTATCTGTCATGGCAGGGTTGGCTGCGGGGCTGTTACCGGCATCGGGCATAGTTGTGGCCGGGGCATCACCAACAGCATCCGCTGCATCAGCAGCATCATCCTGATTTTGACCAGCCGGGTTAGCGGTACCATTTGCACCGGTCAGCGACGATGTTTCGTCATCCTTTGACGTTGTCGCGGGTATTGGTGCCGTCATGACCGCCGTATCATCGGGGGTTGTCGGTGTTTGCATGTCGGGCACCCGCGCCGTCGTTGCATTGGCGCCCTGGGCATCTTTGTTTTCGCTGCCATTTGCATCGGCACCGGGCAACACATTGGCCAGGTCCCCCGACAAACCAACATCAAAGCTGCCATCACTATGGCGCACCAGGCGCATACGTGGCGCAATCAGATCAACTTCACGAAGGGCCAAAATACCGTCGAAAAGGGCGCGACTGGAAAAAACCACATCGGCAGCGGGCATGCGCAACATTTCACGGCCATTGGCCTGGCGCACTGAAATCTGACGCATCCGAACATCAAATTTTTCTTCCCAACCCCGCCAGACCAGAACCATGTCTTCGACATCAAATTTCAGATCACCAGAGCTTTTATTAAGCTCTGCCAGAATGTAAGGGGCAATGCGGTTCAAGGATACCGGACCTTGCGACAAGCGCCATATTAACACACCGGAGAATACACCCACAAACAGCACGCAAAACGCGAACAGTGATGCCACAATCCCGGAAATTTTTTTAACGTGCCTCAACGACCTGTATTCTCCAAACCTGCTTACATCCTGTTTTTTCAATCAAACCATTAACGCAGCACAAGGCAAAGGGTTTCCATGACTTTACCCTAAATTAAAACTGATCTGACATGAGGTGTTGTTTACAGAGCCTTTTTGTCATCACCAAGAGAGGTTATGACTAAAGTGTGATTTAAGATCAAAAAGATGCTGCCAGAATACCGTGCGCCCACGTAAAAGGGTGATGGCACCCTCAACCAAAGGAAGGCCCAACGTGACCCTCGCCTGGACCCAACAGATACTGCCTGCCCCCTTTGACGCGGAACGCTGCAAAACCGGCTTTGAACGCTGGCTTGATCTTGCGCGCAAACCGGTATGGGAAAGCATGGCCGAACGGTTTGCGCAAATGGCAGAGAACCCTGATCAGCATCAGGTTCTGGCGGCCCTGTTTGGCAACAGCCCCTATCTGACCAGCCTTGCCCTGCGCGACCCGGATACGATTGCGGAAGCCTTTGACAAGGGCTTGGAGCACGCATTTGACGTAGCATTGGACGACGTGAAATCAGCCGCCAGCGCAGCAGGGACCGACCAGCCAACAGCGATGATGCGTGTGCGCCGGGCCAAACGCCGGGCAGCACTGGTTATTGCCCTGGCCGATATCAGCAAAAGCTGGGACCTGGTGCAAATTACTGCCGCGATCAGCAAAACCGCCGAAACGACGTTGAATTACACATTGGCACACTGCCTGTCGGCAACAGCACGGCAACGTAACCTTGCCATTCCCTACCCCGATGACCCGCTGCGCGAATGCGGCATTTATGCCATTGGCATGGGTAAACTTGGCGCCAATGAACTTAATTATTCGTCCGATATCGACCTGATTTTTCTTTATGACGGCGAAAAAATCGGCTGGGTTGACCCCGACCGCATGCAGCAAATTCTGGTGCGTATGGTGCGTGATGTCACCCGGATTATGGAAGAACGCACCGGCGACGGGTATGTTTTTCGCACCGATTTACGCCTGAGGCCCGATCCGGCGTCCACCCCGCCCATTCTGTCGGCTTTGGCCGCTGAAACATATTATGAAACTGTGGGGCAAAACTGGGAACGGGCCGCAATGATCAAGGCCCGCATTGTGGCGGGCGACTACGCCGCCGGGCAGGAATTTTTAAAAATCCTGCGCCCGTTTGTCTGGCGTAAACATCTCGATTTCCTTGCCATCCAGGATATTCATTCGATCAAACGGCAAATCAATGCGCTTCGCGGCGGCAGCAAGGTCAATGTTCCTGGCCACAACATCAAGCTGGGCCGTGGCGGCATTCGCGAGATTGAATTTTTTGCCCAGACCCAGCAATTGATCTGGGGCGGACGCGAGGTATCCTTGCGATGCAGAAGCACCTGTGATGCCCTGCGTGAATTATGCGAATTCAAACAGATATCCGATGTGGTTCGCGACGAGTTGCTGGAAGCCTACGAGTTTTTGCGCAATGTCGAACATCGCCTGCAAATGACACATGACCAGCAAACCCAAACCCTGCCCGAAACCGAAGAAGGCCTGGCCGCGTTGGCGTGCTTTTTGGGCTATGACACCAGTGATGGCTTCAAAAGCGACCTGATGGGGTATTTGCGCCGGGTTGAATCACATTATGCCGAACTGTTTGAAGAGGATTCCCCGCTGGGTGGCAGCGAAGGCAGCCTGGTGTTTACCGGCACCGAAGACGACCCCGAAACCATCGAACAATTGCGCCAGATGGGTTTTGAAAATGCCAGCATGATTTCAAGTACGGTGCGGGGCTGGCACCATGGGCGATATCGCGCCACCCGGTCGCGCCGCGCCCGCGAGATTTTAACCGAACTGATGCCCACCCTGCTTAAATCCCTGTCAGAAACCACCAACCCCGACATGGCCTTTCGTGCCTTTGACGAATTTTTAAAAGGCCTGCCGGCCGGGGTACAGCTGTTCTCATTGCTAACAGCCAACCCGGAACTATTACGGTTGCTGGCTCAAATCGCGGGCACCGCCCCGCGCATGGCTAAATATCTGGGGCGTAATGCCAGCGTGCTGGATTACGTTTTGATGTCAGGCTTTAACGATGAATTGCCCGATGCCCAAACCATGCTGAACCAGTTAAACGAACAATTGTCCCAGCCCGGTGCGGAAATGGTGGAACAGTGGCTTGATATTGCACGACAATGGGCCAACGATCAGAAGTTTCGCATTGACGTGCAAACCATTCATAACCGTCATACGCCGCATCAGGCAGGCCGGGCATTGGCCGATGTGGCCGATGTGGCCATTCGCGGGTTATTTCCACGCATCGCCAAAGATTTCGCCCAAAAACATGGCGGCTTTGATGAAGGCGGACTGGCGGTATTCGCCCTTGGCAAACATGGTGGGCAGGAACTCTCGCCCGGGTCCGATCTGGATATGGTTTTTGTCTATGACGTGCCCGAGGGATACGATGAATCCGATGGGGAAAAACCCCTGTCGCCGGGGCATTATTTTATCCGGCTTAGCCAGCGTTATATTAACGCCCTTTCCGCCCCCACAGCCGAAGGCGTGCTGTTTGAAACAGATTTGCGCCTGCGCCCCAGCGGCAGCAAAGGGCCGCTTGCCTGCCACTTCAACAGCTTTGATGCCTATCAGAACAACGAAGCCTGGACGTGGGAGCATATGGCATTAACCCGGCTGCGCCCGGTATATGGCCCGGAAAAACTGCAACAAAAGGTCATGGCGTGCACCCGTACCGTTTTATGTAAACAGCGCGACCCGCATAAATTGCTGCGCGATGTTTACGATATGCGCAACCGCATGGCCGCCAGCAAGGGCAGCGATCAGGCGTGGGATGTTAAATTACGCCGCGGCGGATTGGTTGACCTGGAATTTATTGCACAATATTTGCAATTAAATCATGCCCATGATCATCCTGAAATCCTGTCTTCGACCACACGGAAAGTATTTAAACGCCTGGGCAAGGCCGGTATTTTACCCGCAGAAGAAGCCGCATGGCTGGCCAATGCATCGTCATTCTGGTTGGCATTACAAGCCATGATCCGCCTGACCACCGAAGGTCGGTTTAATCCTGACAATGCCAGCACCGATTTGCGCCGTATGCTTGCCAGTGCCGGCCAGTGCGAGGATTTCGCCGAACTGGAACAAAAACTGGGCGATACGGCAGATGGCGTAAAACAGATTTATGATCGATTGATAACAGAACCCGCCGAAAAATTGGGGCCGGTTCAACAGCCAGACTGAACCGGTTACCGTTTGCTACCTTATAAACAACATCGATTAAACTGCCCAAAACAAAGGACGACCAGAGATGAGCATAGCTGTTGGAGATACCGCCCCGGATTTTGATTTGCCGACCGATGGTGGCGGCAATGTAAAATTATCCGACCTGCGTGGAAAACCGGTGGTGATTTATTTTTACCCAAAGGATATGACGCCGGGCTGCACCACAGAATCATGCGATTTTCGCGATCAGCACCCCGATTTCGCCGCGGTTAATGCGCAAATCATTGGCATTTCCAAAGACAGCGTCGCCCGCCACGATAAATTCAAGGCCAAACACGATTTGAATTTCACGCTGGCATCGGACGAGGAAAACGACACCTGCGAAAAATATGGCGTGTGGAAAGAAAAAAGCATGTATGGCAAAAAATACATGGGAATAGAGCGCACCACCGTCGTGATTGACGCCGAAGGTGTCATTCGCAATATCTGGGAAAAAGTGAAAGTCAAAGGCCATGTGAACGAAGTTCTGGCTGCCGTCAAAGCCCTGTGACGCTGCGTGACTTCACAACCAATATTCTGGCCGGCCGCAAGCATTTGCTTTGCGGCCGGTTTCATGTAACCCCGCCAGGGGCTTCACGGATTGCAGAATTATTTACGACTTAACAGCGCATTTTCATTATTATTGTTTAATTTCAATTCATTGAATAAATTCATAAACTTTGCCATTAAGGCCGTATGCATCTTGCAAGTCCCCCGCAATAATATGATATTTATAAATCGGGAGTTTGCACGACCGCCCTTAGGCGGCCGGGACAGAAAATTTCAATGCATGTATGGCGGGGCCATTTAATGAACAAAAATGTCGTTGATCTTGACGATCAAATGTTAGCCGATTTCAAGGATGAAGCCCGCGATATCATCAGCAGCCTTGACGTGCATTTGCAAAATGCCCATTCGCAGCCCAACCGCGATATTTTGCTAACCGCGATCCAGCGCGAGGTTTTCAACCTGCGATACAAGGGCAAATCAGTAAATGCCCCGCTGATCAACCTGACCAGCCACCGCCTGGCCGATTACGTCACCAGTTGCCGCGACCTCAATGACGATTCAATTGCTGACATTCAGTCCTTTGTCGATAAAATCGAAGGCATTCTGGATGGTGATATTTCAGGTGCCAGCACCGATTCTGCCGAATTTGTCCGCGAGTTGCCGTCAAAACGCGCGCCTGATATTGACCCGGCCTGGTTAAGCAAAACCAATGTCGAAGCCCTGCTGGTCATTCCGCAACGCTCGATGGCGGCCATTGTCGAACGCGAACTGGCCGCGTGTGGCTATCGCAGTTCAGCCACCCAAACGTCGTTTGAAGCAATCGAACTTGCGGTTCGCACCCGCCCCGATTTTATCATTGTTGCCAAAACAATTGATGATCTGGACGGGGTTGATCTGGTCAGTGCGCTGCAAGCCATGCCCAAAACCCGCGATATCCCGACAGCTGTTTTAACATCCGATGCCCCCAATCATCCGTCCTTGCGCGACCTGCCATTTCGCACCGCGATTATCCGCAAGGGCGGTTCATTTGGCGATGACCTGGCCGAAGCACTGGCGCGGTTCAACATTACCTGATGGCCACAAGGTAACGGTCACCCAACCTGCATAGCATAAAAACGCCATTTGACCCCAAAAACGGACCATGCCACACAGCACTGGTCGGTTTTTCTTTCCTGCCATAGCCGACTGTCATAAAACCCATGTACCAAACCCTTGCTGATGCCGCCAAACAGGCCCTTTTAACCGTTGACCCCACGCAAAAGGCCCATTTCAGTATTGAACTGGCCCGTCAATGGCGTGAAGGAAGCATCACCGAGGTTGGCAGTACCACCCTGCCCGACCGCCCGGCGCGACCGGCCAAACCCGAAACATTGCCGCCCAACAAAATGCCAAAACGCAGCAAAGGTGGGCTTAAGGGGCGCATTGGTTTGCTGCACGCGCTGGCCCATATAGAACTCAATGCCATTGACCTTGCATGGGATATCGCCGTGCGCTTCCCCGATGAAAACATGCCGCGTGATTTTCACGATGCCTGGGTTCAGGTTGCCGCCGACGAAGCCAAACATTTTTTAATGCTGAATAATCGCCTGGGTGAACTGGGCGCGACCTATGGTGATTTACCCGCCCATGACGGATTATGGCAAAGCAGCATGGAAACCGCCTATGATCTGCTGGCCCGCCTTGCCGTAGTGCCCATGGTGTTTGAGGCCCGCGGACTGGATGCCACCCCGCCGACAGTCGAACGATTAATCGCCAATGGCGACCCGGAAAGTGCGGAAATATTAAAACTGATCGCCGCTGAAGAAGTCGCCCATGTCAGCGCCGGACGCAAATATTATGAAATGATGTGCGACAAGCGCGGCCTGCCCTATTACACCACCTGGCACGGCCTGTTACGCAAACATCTGCGCGGCCCGCTCAAACCGCCCTTTAACGACGAAGCCCGTTACGATGCGGGCATGCCACCGGACTATTACCAGGATTATGTATTGGAATTACCAGGCGACGAGGGCGATGCCTGAACTGTGGCGATACCTTATAAAACCACTGTCGGCACCCGGCTTCCGGCTCCCGGCAGCGGTTTCTCAAATCTCAAGCGTTCCACGTAATCAGGATGTCGCCCTACACGAAGCGGCCCCTTTGCTGATGACCGGCTTATGCCTGGTCGCCGTGCGAAAGACAGCAATATATAACCCAAAACCAATCAACACGGCCCCGACAATCTGAATTGCGGCGATGTCATTTCCCAAAATGGCAGCGGATAATATTAACCCCGATAACGGGTTGATCAAATGGGCGGCGGCGGCCTTGCTGGCCCCGAACCGTTTGATCAGATACAACCACATAAACATCGCCCCCAATGTGATAACGACGGCCAAATATAAAATCGCCATCAGGGTTTGCAAATGCAGGGCCGCCTGCCATTGGGCCAGTTCAGGGGCCCGAAACAGGGCAACCGGCATCAATACCAGCCCGCCGACCAGCGATTGCCAAAAATTTACATCCACCGGTGATGCCCCGGTCGAGCGCCCCCGCAAATAAACCGTACCAACGGCAAAGGCCACGGTCCCGCCAATTGCCATGGCATAACCTGCCCACGCCGATATGCCAGACATAACCGTTTGAGGCATATTGATACCCGACCCTGGCTGCCATATGGCAACACAAGCCACCCCCGCAACACAAATGGCAAAACCTGCCAGTCGTTGCGCATTAAGCGTTTCCTGCCCGGATACCACGGCAAAAGCACTGGTTAATAATGGCGCACAACTAATTATCACCACCAGCACCGGGGCGGGCACCGTTTGCAATGCCAGAAAACTTAGCCCCAGATATAACGCATTGTTTAAAACCCCGGCAATGGCCCCAAACCGCATGACGGGTATCTGTAAAAACACCTGCCCCCGGCGCAATACAAACGGCAGTAAACACAGCGCACCAAGCAAAAAACGAATGGCAAGCAGCACAATCGGGTCAAGATCGGCAATTGTCACCTTGCCAACAATAAAGGCCGACGACCACACCAGGCTGAAGCCTGCAAACAACACAAGAATACGTCCCATTTTGGCTTTCCTTCTGCAAAACAGAATTTGATGCCCAAATTGTGCATGACGAATTTAAAAATGGAAAATTAATTAAAAACCATAGCAAATCAGTTATACTAATTTGAAGGCAAGCTTCGTTGGAACTTCACAACACCACGCACGGTCATTCCCATGACAGAAATTACCACAACCGGTTCCCTGTCCGCCCCCGTCCGGCATCTTGACGACCGACGGATAACACTGGAGCAACTTCGCACCTTTGTCGGCATTGCCGCAGCGCTGGATTTTCAGGTTGCCAGCACTGAATTGATGCGCAGCCAGTCTGCCATCACTCAAAGCCTGCAAAAACTGGAAGAAATTTTATGCTGCCGGCTCATCGACCGGCGACGTGGGCAAGTGGCGGATTTAACTGAAGATGGCAGGCGGCTTTTGCCAATGGCCCAGGAAATTCTATCACGCCTTTCCACTGCAATAGACAGCTTTCGCCAGCCCGAATTACAGGGCCGGATCCGGCTGGGTGTGCCTGATGATTTTCCGCTGGGCAACATTGCCACGGCAGTTCGGCGATGCATGGAAATTAATCCGTCCTTGCGGGTCGAGGTTACATCTGCCCTGTCATCGCAAGTGTGCGAGCAATACCGCCAGAACGAGATCGATATCATTATTTATAAAAAGGTCGCCCACGCCACTACGCCAGGCACAAAGGCCGCAGCCACACACGACACCTCCAGCGACACCATTTTGCATCGGCAGCCCCTTGGCTGGGTGGCATCACAAACCATTCCGCCAAATCTTGACGGCGATATTCCACTCATTACATTTCCCGAAGGTTGCGCCTATCGTGCGGCCGCAATTGCTGCCATTGAAAAATCCGGCCTTGGCTATTTTAATGCCTATCGCAGTGCCTCCTATCACAATATCCGGCGCGCAATATCAGCGGGCCTGGGGATTGGCATTTTGCCCCATAATGCCATTGGCAGTGACCATGTGCTGTTACATCAACCCGATATTTTGCCATCCCTGCCCGATATTGAACTTGTGCTGACTTATGACCGGTCCTGTTCGTTGTTCCATCAATTTGTCAGCCAATTGTTGCGTAATGGCGACATCGCCGTGCCCCATGCCGCCTGAAACAGATGCCGGTGCACGCCTCTAAATTAGCAATATTTGATGTACCGCAAGGCTACGTATTTGCAAATCGCTATCATTTCGTCCTGTGAGAATCTGATTGTCACCACCCATAACCATATCAGGAGGGACGAGCATGCCTGCCACAATGAAAGCCGCCGTAGCGCGCGAATTTGGCAAACCCCTGTCGATTGAAGAAGTTACCGTGCCCAAAGTTACACCGGGCACCATTCTGGTTAAAATCGAGGCATCGGGCGTTTGCCACACCGATTTACATGCCGTTGAAGGCGACTGGCCGGTCAAACCAAACCCGCCCTTCATTCCTGGTCATGAAGGTGTTGGTGTTGTTGCCGAAGTTGGCGCAGGTGTTAAATCCGTCAAGGTTGGCGATCGTGTGGGTGTGCCGTGGCTACATTCGGCCTGCGGGCATTGCCATCACTGCATTACCGGCTGGGAAACCCTGTGCGGCGAGCAAATCAATACCGGCTATTCCATTAATGGCGGCTTTGCCGAATATGTGCTGGCCGATCCCAACTATGTCGGTCATTTGCCCGATGCCCTTGAATTTGGCAATGCAGCCCCGGTTTTATGTGCCGGTGTAACGGTTTACAAAGGCCTGAAAGAAACCGAATGCAAACCCGGCGAAACGGTGGTTATTTCCGGTGTCGGTGGTCTGGGCCACATGGCAGTCCAATATGCCAAGGCGATGGGCATGAAAGTTATCGCTGTTGACATCACCAGTGAAAAACTGCAACTCGCCAAGGACCTCGGTGCGGACTGGACGCTGAACGCCGCCGAAACCGATGTGGTTGCCGAAGTACAAAAACAGATGGGCGGTGCCAATGGTGTGCTGATAACGGCGGTATCTAACAGTGCCTTTAAACAGGGCGTTGGCATGCTGGGCCGTCACGGCACCATGGCGCTTTGTGGCCTGCCGCCGGGAACGTTCGAACTCGATATTTTTGATACCGTCCTGTCGCGCAAAACCATTCGCGGCTCCATCGTCGGCACCCGTGCCGATTTACAAGAAGCCCTGGAATTTGCGGGCGACGGCAAAGTACATTCACATTTCACCACCGAACCGATTGAAAACATCAATTCCATTTTCGACCGCATGCGCGGCGGCAAAATTGATGGCCGCATCGTCATGTCGATCTGACCGAAAAACTGTTTTCCACCCAAAGAGTGGGCAGGATGATCCTGCCCACTCTTTTTCAACAAACGCCTTTTTCTTTAACCCCGGTCTTCAAACAACGAGATATCAAAAATAATACAAGCCCGAAGCGTAAAAATCTCCGGCATGTATTATCGTCATGCAAGGGCCACGCGAATTGCATCACTTTTACGGATACGTGAAACGCGCGGCAGCGTCCGGGTAATCGCAAATTCATGCGAACCTTCACCAATTGAACTACAGGCATCTTCGGCAATGACAACATTATAACCGTGTTGCCAGGCATCCCGGGCGGTTGATTCAACACCAAAATTGGTACAAATCCCGCCTATCACCACCGTTGAAATACCCCGCCGACGCAATTGAATATCCAATTCAGTGCCAAAAAAAGCACTCCAATGTCGTTTGGTTATCCGTTTTGCACCCGGCAAGTTGGCAATCTCAGGTGTCAATCGAGACCATTCCGACGGAAACGCTCCATCAGGCAACATCATCGGAATATCAAGAGGTTGTTTCAACCGATCACCACCATCGTCTGAAAAAGCAACATTAACCGTAAAGATAGTTGCATCAGCCTCGGCAAAAGCCGATCCCAAACGCTGTCCGGTCGCAATAAGGCCATCGCTATCATAGGGTGTCAGCGGGAAAGAAAGCGTACCGAGTTGGAAATCAATCAAAATTAGTGCGGTTTCACTGGGTATAAGGTGCAAAGTCATGTGATAAGGTTCCATCAAAACGCCCTGCCAAACGCTACAGACCTTGGCTTTCGGGGATGAATAATTTTATGAGGATATCCTCGCATAAAGAGATTTATGAGCATGAACTCACAAAAGTCAAGAATATTAACGGAGAAAGCCATCAAGGCCCCATCGCGTAAACGCGGCCACGAACGAGTTGCGGCCCTTCTTGATGCCGGAGCACAGGTATTTGCCGAACGCGGATATAACGGTGCAACGATGACGGAAATCGCCGCCCGTGCCGGGGCCTCGATAGGGTCTCTGTATCAGTTTTTCCCTAAAAAACAGCATATTGCCGGCGAATTGCACGCGCGCTTCCTCGACATTCTGGCCGAAAGCCTGACCGACTTACTCGAAGAATCCCGCAACATGCCGCTCGATCAAATGACTGAACGGTTATTTGATCGCATTAATGTTTTTCTAAACAACTGCCCCGGCTTCATCGCTGTTGCCGAACGTCGGGACATTGACCCGAAGGTCAAAAAAAAGGCGCGTGCCCATTTACGTGCCCTGATTGTGGAAATTCTGTCGGTAACGCACCCGCCAATCGCCCCCAATCGCCGCCCTGCCCTTGCTGCTGTGATTTTGCATATCATCCGGCTCGCTGCTAATTTGAAAAGCGATGATGACGCAACGATCCGCGACCTCGCCTTGGCCGAAGTCAAGACGATGTTGCAGCATCATCTTCAGGTGTCCAGGATTTAGCCTTTGTTTTTTTGATAACACCCAAAATACAGCTTCTCGGTAAGTAACATCATACCCGTATCTGCCTTTCACAGTCCCGCAACCGGTTACGGCTTTACACGTTCAATACATAAATCAATCGTGGTTGCGTAGGTTCTCAATACGGGGGAGCTTTGTATTGCAGCCCCCTTTTATTTACCGTGCGACTTACAAATCACGCCCGCAAAACGGGTCCTCCCTGTAATACCGAACCGGCACGTCAGGGCCAACAATGGCCGAAACCCGGTTTATCCAGGTATTAAGTGCACTGTAAGACGCCATTTCAAGACCGGCTTCATGCGCAAGATGGACATAGGCATAAACCGCAATATCGGCGATAGAATAACCGCCGTTGGCCAGAAACATATGGTCCTGCAAATGCGCATCAAGCAAACCCAGAACATGCTTTGCACTTGCCCGCCGCTGGGATAATTGCGCGGCATTGCGATCATTTTTACCGGTCAAATTCCAGTGGCGCAGGCACGCAATGGTTGACTGGACATAGTCGGTTTCAAAAAACAGCCACTGGCTGACTTTGGCTTTTTGCCAGGCATCATCGGGCAGGTATTTGCTGCCCTGTGCCAGATAAAGCAAAATGGCATGGGATTCTGCCAGGCATCGCCCGTCTTCAAGCTCCAGCACCGGCACCGCACCGGCAGGGTTTTTAAGCATAAAGTCAGGCGTATGACTTTCGCCCTCAAAAATGGACAGCCAGACCGTTTCATATTCAATATTCAGATGGGCGCAAAGCTGGCGTACTTTCCAGGCATTTTGCGAACCGGCATAATCATATAGCCTCATAACCGACCTCGTTTCAGGCACAAAAAATAGGGTCCCGCATTGGGCAATGCAGGTGACAGAGTTTAAAAACTTGGATGTTTTGAGGATCAGGCGTGCTGACGCGCCATTTCTGCCTCGTGATCAAGCAGCCATTTTTTGCGCGCAAGGCCCCCGGCATAGCCGGTCAGCGTGCCATCCGTGCCAATCACCCGATGGCACGGCACAATAATGGAAACCGGGTTAAGCGCATTGGCCCGGGCCACCGCGCGCACGGCTTTGGGGTTGCCAAGGCTTGCCGCCAGTCCCCCATAAGAAACGTGGGTTCCCGCTGGAATTTCAATCAGCGCCTGCCAGACTGATTTTTGAAAATCCGTGCCGCGCAAATCAATATCTGCCATTGGCAGGGGCATCACCCGCCCGGCAAAATAGGCATCGAGCCACGCCAGAACCGATGGCGGGGCAAAGCTGCTGTCGCACCAGTCAATATTTTTAAACCGCCGTGATGAAATCAGATGCAGACGGTCGTCATTTTCTTCAAAATCAAGATGCACCAGCCGCTGATGAACCGAAGCAAGGCTCAGGGGGCCAAGCGGGCTGTCATAACGGGCGACGTCAATTTTCGATATCAGGGTCATCATCGTTTTCCTTGTTCTCGCTATCCGCATCGGGAATCAGGGCCGACCACAAATATTGCGCGGCATAGGCCCGCCACGGTCGCCACCGCAATGACTGTTTTTCAAGTTCTTTGGCCGTGGCCGGGCCACCGCCCTGCGCCGACCCTTTAAGAATGCCAAGATCAGCAGCCGGAAAAGCATCCGGGTCGCCCAACCCGCGCAAGGCAAAATAATTTAAAGTCCACGGGCCAATCCCCTTGATCGCAGCCAAATCAGCCAGAATATCGTTGTCGCTGCGGTCCTGCATATTGATGTTGGCAAATAACGCAATCACATCGCCCAATGTTTGTGCCCGACGCTTTGTCAGACCAATGGGAACCAGATCGTGCCCTTGCAGAATTTCGGGTTGGGGAAATAAGTGCGTAATACCCGTATCTGCCACCAGATGGTCGGGCAAAGCCTGGCCATATTGCACCACAATGCGACCGGCCAATGTGCGCGCCGCTGCCACCGAAACCTGCTGGCCCAGCACAGCGCGAACAGCCAGTTCAAAACGGTCCCAGCAACCGGGTACGCGCAGGCCGGGACGGCGTTTTACCAGTGGTGCCAATAACGGGTCGTCGGCAAAAACAGCACAAATCGCGGTCATATCGGCATCAAGATCAAACAGGCGACGCACCCGCCCGCCCAGGTCCAGCAAACTGCCGCGATCTTCGCCGCGCAAACAAATTTCAACGCTGCCTTTGCGCAAAAATCGGCAAATCATAAGGCCCGGTGCCGCGCCCAGCAAAAAACCGCGCGCGTAATAATCATCGCCCACCGCCTCCAGCCCCGGTATGGACCGCGCCCGGAAGAACCCCAATAAAAAATCGCCATCAAAAGGCTGACGAGGTTTCAGGCGCAAAACCATATCGTCTTTTTGAAGCTGCATTGGATGATCATTTCCTGATGTGATTTTACGGTCTGCGCCATCTTTTATGCCGCGTCGAAAGGACGTTGGCGCATGCCCATAGGCCGTTTTCATGGCATCGTTAAAGCGCCGCAAACTGCCAAAACCGGCAATATCGGCAATTTCTGTCATCGACATGTTGCTATCGACAATCAGCTGACGGGCACGCAGCAACCGCCGTGCCTTGGCATGGTCTTGGGGGCTGACACCGGTGTGATCCTTGAAAATACGACGTAAATGCCGCGCCCCAAGGCCCAATCGGTCAGCAAGATCTTCGACAGAGCCTTCTATAAGCGCCCCTTCCTCGATCAGGCGCACGGCGCGGCGCACGGTTGCGTGCACACCCGCCGCCGCCGCACTGCCCGGTGCGGCCTCGGGGCGGCAGCGTAAACAGGGGCGAAACCCATGAGCAATGGCGGCTTCAGCCGTAGGAAAAAACGTAACATTTTGCCGCTTGGGCGTTACCGCCGGGCAAATGGGCCGGCAAAAGATGCCGGTGGTTTTAACAGCGGTATAAAACCGCCCGTCAAACCGGTTATCACGCGCCAGCAAGGCGGTATAACAAATGTCATCGCTGATCTGTTCCATGCCTGCAGCTTAGCAGAACAGCGCATAAATACTCGCCACTTTCGGACTCGGACATTTACATATTACAGCCACATAAAAACAAAGGCCCCGCCAGACAAATTGTGGCGCGACCTTTGCTGTATCAAAAACCGAAATGACGGTTTCCCGCACATATCAGGCTGAAAATCAGAACTTTGGCGGTTCTTCGGTGAAAACCCTTTGATAGAAGTTCGGGTTTAGCAACGTAGAAACAGCAATAAGCGACGGCGACCTTCTTTCGCTGATCTTGACGATCAAGGCATGTGGTGCCGGCGAGATGTCGCGGATTTCAAGAACCTCAAAAACCGAACTATGGGCATTGGTAACCCTGAACTGGTCGCCAATGGCGACATTCTGGTCCGCTTTCCGCGCCATTCTTTAGGACCTCCGTAATATATAGAAACAAAGACCTGACATTTATCGCCCAACGATAAACGCGGCTTTGATAACACCGGTTATTCTGCGCGAAAGTCACGGCAAAACTATGACAGTGATATGAAGGAAGATGGCAAAGCCTGCACATCAACTTTACGGCAAGAAATTCCAGTCACCGGCCATTGTTCAGTTTTCCATCAAAATTAATGAAAAAATGACATCAAATGCGGCGTCGGGCTGAAATTTTACAACAGAATAATGTATGCGTTTAACAACCTTTACCTGTTCTTGCACGGCTTTTTTCTTCTTTTAGGCGCACAGTTTGCCACAGATAAATTTTTACCCGTTACATGACCGGACGATCAGGGACCAATCCGATTTCATAACAGATTTAATATTAGCGCATTCTGGTTAAGAATTGATTGGGATAAAATGCGGGGCAGCAATACGAAATTACCCGACACAGCAGAAAAACAGCCAGAAACAAATAAGCGGCGCGAATAAATTCGCGCCGCTTTTTGTTCCGCTGCCCATGCGGGGATTGGGGGGAAGAACATGGACAACGAAAACGGTAAATAATGACAGGGCCAGGCTAATCCATAACCTCCATATGCTGCTCCTCGTCCGAGCGCTTTTTCTTTGGTCCCTGCATCACCAGTAACAAGGGTGCAACTGCCAGAACAATCTACATCATCGCCTGAAAATCATCAAGATAGGCAATGGTCTTGGCCTGATTTGTAATCATGTTATTCAAGCCAACCGCCCCGGCCGTTGTTTGCCAGTCCCAGGCATCGGGCAACCATGGTGCCTGCATGGCATGACGAAACGGGGTCATCATGGCGGCAAAGCTTGAATGCACAACCTGTGTGTTCTGGGTCAGCATCGTTGTCATCACCGAAATCCCGATACTCGACCCGATATTCCGCATCAGGCTAAACATCGCCGTGCCTTCGGTGCGGTATTTCGGGTTCAGCGTGGCAAAGGTAATGGTGCTAAGGGGCACAAAAATAAAGCCGAGCCCAACCCCTTGAATAATCCCGGTCATGGTAAGTGTCGTTGCACTGACCTCGGTGGTGAAACAAGACATTTGATACAGCGACAATGCCGTCATGCCCAAACCAAACAGGATCAAAAAGCGAATATCAAACCGGCCCACCAGCCGCCCGACCAGCATCATCGCGATCATGGATCCGATACCACGTGGTGCCAGCAAGATACCTGCCGTCACCACCGGATATCCCATCAGATTTTGCAGGAACGGGGGCAAAAGTGCCAGTGTCGCCAACAACACCACACCCACAATAAAGATGAAAATCAAGCCAATGGCAAAGTTTCGATCTTTAAACAGGCCGGGCTCCAGAAATGGATTTTTAGCCGTAAACATATGCACCAGAAACATATAGATGCATAAAATACTCAGCACCATTTCGATCAGAATCTCGAAGGATGAAAACCAGTTCTGGGATTCCCCCCGATCGAGCATCATCTGCAATGCACCAATCGACAGGCTTAAAAGGGCAAAACCAAACCAGTCAAACGGCAAGCCCGGTTTTTTCGAGGTTTCAGGCACAAACGCCATAATGCCACCCAGCGCCATCAGCCCAACCGGCAGGTTGATATAAAAAACCCAGCGCCAGTTATAATATTCGGTCAGATACCCCCCCAAAGTCGGCCCCAGAATAGGGCCAAGCATTACACCCATGCCCCACATTGCCATGGCTGAACCGTGTTGCTCCTTGGGATAGGTATCAAGCAGAACCGCCTGCGAAAGCGGCACCAGCCCGGCCCCGAAGGCGCCTTGCAGCAGACGAAACATGACAATTTCAGGCAAGGAAGTTGCCGCACCACACAACATGGAAGCAATGGTAAAACCGGCCACCGAACAAATGAACAGCTTGCGCCGGCCAAACCTTGCGGCCAGAAACCCGGTGGGCGGCGTCATGATGGCGGCAGCAACGATATAGGATGTCAGCACCCAGGAAATCTGGTCCTGGGTCGCCGACATGCTGCCTTGCATATGGGGCAAGGCCACATTGGCAATCGTTGTATCAAGCGCCTGCATGATGGTCGCCAGCATAATGGAAACCGTTGTTAACCCGCGTTCAAGCGGTGTGGTTTCCATGCCTGTTGCTGTGGTGGCGGCAGAACTCATTGTGCATCATCTCCGGTGCCATTGTCTTTGCGACCATGACCGGTTCCTGCTTCTGCCTGATTAATGCCAACCCACGACAGCGCCGTCTGGGCAAAGGCTGGCATTTCACGTTTATGGTGGGTATCAACCTCTACGACCGTACTCATCCCGGCCCGCAAGATCGGCTGACTGTCGGTCAGTTCGAGCTCAATACGAACAGGAACGCGCTGCACAACCTTTACCCAGTTCCCCGTGGCATTCTGTGCCGGCAATACCGAAAATTCCGCCCCGGTCGCAGGTGAAACGCTTTGCACAACCCCTTTCCACTCGTGGTCAGGATAGGCATCCACCGTTACCGATACTTCCTGCCCGGTTTCAAGATATGTCAGATCGACTTCCTTGAAATTGGCATCAATCCACATTGATTTGGTTGAAATCAGGCTGGCAACAGCCTTACCCGGCGTAATATAGGCACCCGGTTCGGGTTTGTTGGTGACAACACCATCAAACGGTGCAGTAATAACCGTGTGGGCCAGGTCAAGTTCCGCCTGATCAAGGGCGGCTTTGGCCTGCTGATATTGCGGTAATTGCTCGACCGGGGTATCCACCGACCCACCTAATTTAGCCAAAGTGGTTTGCATGGCCTGGCGGTCCAGCGCAATTTGCTGTTTGGCGCTGGCTACTGCGTTTTGCGAATCATCAAACGCGGCCTTCGACACCACATTTTTCTTGCTAAGCTGCGACTGGCGGGCATAGGTGCGCTGGGCATATTCCAGTTTGATTTTTGCCAATTCCAGGCTGCCCTGTTGTTCGGCATAACCCTGTTTAAGGGCATTCATGTCCTGACGAACGGAGGACAAATTTGCCTGCGCCTGTTCCACTGCAATAGTGAACGGATCCTGATCGAGGCGCAGCAGCACATCGCCCTTTTTAACCTGCTAGTTCTCATGCACCAATACATCGGCTACCTGCCCGCTTACCTGCGGGCTGATCGCCACCATGTCGGCATGAATATAGGCATTTTCGGTTTCAATAAACCGCCCGCCCGAATAATACCAGTACGCCCCACCTACAATCACGGCTACCGGCCCTAAAACCAGCAGGATCGGGCGCAACCAGCGCCGTTTACGTTTTGGTGCGGCAACATCTGCACTGCCTTCTGAACCGGCGGCATTATCCACTCTTTCGTTCATTCTTCTATGCCTTTTAAAACAGGTTTGGTTGCGCCGGGGGTTTTGTCGGCCTGGTCCTGTTCGCAGGAAATCAGGTTCACGCGCATTTTTTGCAAAAGACCAATCATGATTTCCTGGTCCTCCGCCGACAAACCAGCCAGGGCGTCGCGCCGGGTTTCGGCGGCAAACTCCCACATTCTATCAATAAGCGGAGACGCATTTTTGCCGACATAAAGGTTAACTGCCCGTCGGTCATCCGGGTCTCGCCGACGTTCGACCAGGCCGGCTTCCTCAAGCCGGTCAATCAAACGCGCCAGTGTAATGGGCTGAATATCCATCAACTCGGCCAGGGCGGCCTGATTGATACCCTCGCGCGGGACAAGAAATGCAAGTGCCTGCAACTGCGACTGGGTCAGACCCAAATCACGCGAACGACGGTTAAAACGACGCATCATTAAACGCGAAACGTCTTTCACCAAAAAGCCTATGCTTCGTTGAGGATCACGCGAGGAATGCAAAAACCGGCTCCAGCTTATTATACGCAATACATATTGTAAGCAATGTATATGAAATTGCCGTACAGAATGGCAAGTGTGAATTGCATCACATCAAAAAATGCCAACAAAACCGAAAACAAGTCATTGTTTTTAATTGAACTTTTTCAATGCATAGCACACATGCAAAAAACAGGGCACATCGCCCTCGCCCCTAACCACATTGGTGCATAATGCAAAACGGCCCCGTGGCAGATTCCACAGGGCCGTTCTGACGGTATAAAACCGGTATTAAGTTTGACTATCCGGCAATGAGCATTCCGGCCGGTATAGCCAGCAACAGACTTAGCGCGACCCGCAAAAACCACACAACAACCAACCGGCCAACACCGATGGGAATTTCAGTCGATAGAATGCAGGGTATCGATGCTGAAAAAAACAAAACGCCTGATACACTAACCACACCGGCAGCAAACCGCACGACCATATCTGCATCCCCCAGCAACAAGGCAGGCAGGAACATTTCAGCCAGCCCCGTTGCCGATGCCTTCGCCAGTTCCATAGCCCCATCGAGGCCAAAAATCGCCGTGAACGGATAAAAAATGTAACCAACCCAGTCAAATACCGGGGTGTATTTTGCCAGCAACAACCCGATCAGGCCGACCGACATAATGGACGGCAAAATCGAAAGGGTCATTAACAGACCTTCGCGAAAATTCAGCTTCACATTTTCCAGTAAACCCGGCGCATTATGGGCAACATCGAGCCCGCTTTGCCACGCAGTGCGTACCCTCTGGCCCGAAGGCACCTCGGGTTCGGGGTCGTGGGCATGGTCATCCATGCCCGATAATGGCGGAATGCGCACGGTTATCGCCGTCACGACAAAGGTAATTGCCAATGTCAGCCAAAAATACTGATTCCAGATTTCCATCAGGTTCAGGGTTTTCGCGACAATGATCATGAAAGTTGCCGACACGGTTGAAAAACCGGTCGCAATAACTGCGGCTTCACGGGCCGAATATTGACCCGCCTTGTAAACCCGGTTGGTAATCAAAAGGCCAATGCTGTAACTGCCAACAAACGAGGCCACCGCATCAATTGCTGAACGGCCCGGTGTTTTCCAAATCGGACGCATCACCGGCTGTAAAAACACGCCAATAAATTCCAGCAACCCGTAGCTGACCAGCAATGCCAAAAATACCGCACCAATTGGCACAATCAAGCCTACTGAAATGACCAGCTTGTTAAACAGGAACGGCAACATATCCTTGCTTTGCAAGGCATCCGGGCCCCACCCGGTCAATGCCAGAACTGCCGTAAGCGCACCTAATACCTTAAGCAGCGAAAACACCTTTTCAGTGGTGTTTGTTTTCCACTGCCCGGTCACAAACGGGTAAGCTGCCCCAACCCAGATCATGGCCAGCGCATAATACCCGGCAACCGGCCCCAGAACACCGCGTAAATACCCGACCATGTGATCGAGCGGGATCGATGTTTTACCTTCCAGCGTGATCGGCACAAAAAAGATAAAAATGCCAATCGCACTTAACCCCAGCAACCGCCAGATATTGGCCGCATTAGGTTGCCCGGATACCTGTTTGGTGCTGGCCTGCGCAGACGCAGGTTCGTTTCTTGATGACATAATAGCGTCCCCGAATTTTACGTTTATCGACGTCTATTTTGTATAGACATGATATTATGTCTATACATGTAAACGCGATCTGCAACAGGAAATTTCAAAACCACCGCAATCAACCCTGTTTCGCATCGTAATCCAGGCATCCGCGTACGAGATCGCCCGGTGTTCTGCGGACCTGCCATTTTTGGGAATAAAGGCAAAGAAAAACCCCCGCTGAAAAACAACGGGGGTTTAAATGTCTCTATCCGAAACAAGGTTAGTCGATATCCTCAACCTCGCCTGCCGAACCGGTCACACGGGCGGCCAGGGCGGCAGCCATGAACTGGTCCAGATCACCGTTCAAAACACCCTGGGTATCGGATGTTTCAACGCCTGTACGCAAATCCTTGATCATTTGATAAGGCTGCAACACATAAGAACGGATCTGATGGCCCCAGCCAATATCGGACTTGGTGTCTTCAACGGCCTGGGCTTCGGCTTCGCGGCGTTGCAATTCAGCCTCGTATAACCGGGCTTTCAGCATTTTCATCGCCGTATCGCGGTTTTTATGCTGTGACCGGTCATTCTGGCACTGGGCAACAATGCCGGTCGGGATATGGGTGATACGCACCGCAGAATCCGTCCGGTTAACGTGCTGCCCACCAGCCCCCGAAGCACGATAGGTATCAACGCGCAAATCCTTGTCCAGGATTTCGATATTGATATCGTCATCGACCACCGGATAAACCCAGCAAGATGAAAAACTGGTATGGCGACGTGCCGCGCTGTCATAGGGCGAAATACGCACCAGACGATGCACCCCAACTTCGTTTTTCAGCCAGCCATAGGCGTTATGGCCGGAAATCTTGTAAGTCACAGATTTAATGCCGGCTTCTTCGCCGTCACTTTCTTCAAGCATTTCCAGCTTATAACCCTTGGATTCCGACCAGCGCACATACATACGCGCCAGCATACTGGCCCAGTCCTGCGCTTCGGTCCCGCCGGCACCGGCATGGACTTCAAGATAGGCGTCATTGGCGTCAGCTTCGCCCGACAGCAGGCTTTCCAGCTCGCGCTTGGCCGCAATATCGCGGATCGAACGCAAACCGTCTTCAGCTTCCTTGACCGTATCATCATCGCCCTCGGCTTCGCCAAGTTCGATCAATTCGATATTGTCAGAAAGTTCCTGAGCCAGTGATTTGTAGCCGTTAATGGAATCTTCCAGATGGGTGCGTTCGCGCATGATTTTCTGCGCGTTATCTGGGCTATCCCACAAGGTCGGATCTTCGGCAAGGGCGTTTAATTCGTCCAGGCGTCTAAGAGCATTATCCCAGTCAAAGATGCCTCCTCAGCAGCGCCATCGACTGCTTGATCTCATCTACCAATGCCTGTGCTTCAGCGCGCATTGATGTCTCCGTTATTCAAAAATCTGGTTTGGACGATATCCGCCGAAAGTTGCGAATATCGCGTCATCGGCGGCGCTTATAACAGTTTTTGCCCCGCTTGAAACCCCTGCGGCGCAGACAAAAGGGCCGGGTCTGCGTTTACCCGGCCCTTTTGTGCTATTTTAACAGCCAATACCCGTTCAGACCGGCGTACTAGTAAATACCGCTGGGGCTGGAAACGCCATTATCACTGTTGCCACTACTACCTGAGGATCCGACACCGGGCGAACCACCATCAATAACATTATCATTACGTTCCGGGATGGTTCCGGGTTTGAAGGCTTCCCAGATCACATTATTATCGCCAGATTGCGCCGGAAGGCCGCTTTTCGCATCTACCCGCACCATACGGATACCAGGTGGGGTACGGAACGGAACGGGTGTCACCCCTTCCATGGCATGGGTCATAAATTCCTGAAAAATCGGTGCTGCGGCCGATGCACCCTGTTCGCGCCCGCCAAGCGAACGATTGTCGTCAAAGCCCACATACACGCCAACGGCAAGGTCGGGGGTAAAGCCCACAAACCAGGCGTCACGCGAATCATTGGTCGTTCCGGTTTTGCCTGCCAAAGGAAACTGCAAATTCCGCATCCGGCGACCGGTCCCGCGTTGAATAACACCTTCCAGAATTGACACAATCTGATAAGCACTGGCCGGATCAGCCAGTTGCTCACGGTTATCTGGCAATTCTGGCGGGGTTTGGCCGTTATAAACCACGTCCTGGCATTCCGCGCACTGACGGTCATCCCGGCGGTAAATAACTTTGCCCCGGCGATCCTGAATACGGTCAATCAGTGTCGGGGTTACTTTTTTGCCCCCGTTCACGAGTTCGGAATATCCGTTGGTCAGCTTTAACACCGTGGTTTCAGCAGCCCCCAGCGACATGGATAAAACAGCGGGCATACTGTCAACAACACCGAATTTTTCGGCATAGTTAACCACTTTGTCCATACCAATGGTTTGTGCAAGGCGCACCGTCATCAGGTTCCGCGAAAGTTCAATCCCCAGCCGCAATGTGGATGGGCCATAAAACTTGCCACTATAGTTACCCGGTTTCCATTTGCCCTGCCCCGGCCCCTGATCAATCACGAAGGGCGCATCAAGCACCAGCGATGACGGGGTAAAACCGGAATCAAGCGCCGCCAGATACACAAACGGTTTAAAAGCCGACCCAGGTTGACGGCGCGCCTGTGTCGCACGGTTAAATTTTGACAAATCATGCGAAAAACCACCCGACATTGCCAAAACCCGGCCAGTATGCGGGTCCATTGCCACCAAACCACCATTCACATTGGGAATTTGCTGCAAGGAATAGGTGTTTTCGGCGGCCTTGCCATCATCATCGGCCTTAATCGCCTCAACCATAACCACATCGCCGGGATTAACCACATCCGATGCCTTGCCAACAGCACCGCCAACGGTCTGGCCTTTTTGCCACGGGCGCGCCCATTTCATTTCGGCAAAGGGGATTGTCCCCTGTTTACCATTTTCAATGCCAATCACGGCATCGTTGCCATCCAGTTTCAGAACAACGGCCTTCAGCCATGGCACATCATTGGGGGCCTTAACCGGTTCCAGCGCCTTTTGCCAGTCGCCGGAAATGTCGATTTTATCCAAGGGCCCGCGCCAGCCATGTCGCCGGTCATATTCGACCAACCCGTCATACATTACCTTATTGGCAATGGTTTGTAATTTTGGCTCAACCGATGTCCGCACCGACAAGCCGCCATTATAAAGGGCGTTTTCGCCGTAACGATCAACGAGTTCGCGACGGACTTCTTCTGCGAAATAATCGGCATGGGCATAATAATCGACTGATTCCCGATCCTGACCAATAAGCGGCGATGCAATCGCTTCCTGGGCTTCGGCGTCGGTAATATACCCTTCATCCAGCATTCGCCCGATCACCCAGTTACGACGTCCTTTTGCCGCGTCATGATCGCGTACCGGGTCATAATTGGACGGTGCCTTTGGCAGCGCGCCCAGATAGGCGGCTTCGGCCACGGTCAGCTCGTCCAGCGACTTATCAAAATAACGCAAGGCAGCTGCTGCAACCCCGTAACTTCCCCGGCCCAGATAAATTTCGTTCAGATACAGTTCAAGAATATGCTGTTTGGAAAATGCCTGTTCAATGCGAAACGACAGGATCGCTTCCTTGATTTTACGATCGTAAGAAACTTCGTTGGTCAGCAAAAAGTTTTTTGCCACCTGTTGGGTAATGGTCGAAGCCCCAACCGGACGCCGCCCCGAACCAATATTGGCAATGTTGGTAACAGCCGCACGAAAGACGCTGGGAAAATCAATGCCCGGATGGGTCCAGAAGTTCTGGTCCTCGGCTGCCACAAAGGCATTCATCACCTTGCGCGGAATTTGTTCAATCGGGACAAAAACCCGTTTTTCCTTGGCATATTCAGCAATCAATGCCCCGTCACCCGCATGAACACGGGTCATGACCTCGGGTTCATAGTCAGCAAGCTGGGTATAATCGGGCAAATCCTGGCCAAAATGCCAGAAAACGCCAAGAACACATGCCCCACCAGCCACTGCGAGCAGGAAGAACACACCGATAATTGTCAGGAAAATACGCATTAAACGGATCTTTATCGTTTCGCTGTTGTTGCCGTCTTGACGGATGCCTGCAGGCACAAATAACACAAAGCCCTACTATCGCGGCAAAAAAGTGACCATGTTGAAACAGAACGACCTGCCCAACATTTTGTTTCCTGCGCTTTCGTCAG
Organism: Thalassospira sp. MCCC 1A01428; assembly: GCF_002115825.1. Classification (GTDB taxonomy): domain Bacteria; phylum Pseudomonadota; class Alphaproteobacteria; order Rhodospirillales; family Thalassospiraceae; genus Thalassospira. Next base: position 30,421 of record NZ_JFJZ01000037.1, read on the forward strand.
CATTTGAATTAATTTTAAAATATTTGCGCCCACATCTGATCGTGGCTGTCAGCCTAAAGATAAATCCCGGCAAAACAACGGCACAAAGCAGCAATCATCAAATTTACATAAAAAATTCAATGCAACTGTCACCAAACGTCGGTAACCCGCCATCAAAAGCGCCCCTAATCGACGTCCCGCGAAACAATATGGGCCCGGATTTCCTAAAATTTGTGAACTTTGAAATAGTCGTCCAACGCACGTAAAATCGCCTGGGCCATTTTATGACGATGCGCTGAGGATTGCAGCAGCTTTGCATCGGTCGGATTGGACAAATACCCCATTTCAAACAGCGCCGATGGAATATCCGGGGCTTTTAGCACAGCAAAACCGGCAAACCGGTGCGTACGTTGCTGTAATTTCACATCGTTGGTCAATTCACGCACCATATCCGTCGCAAAATTGGACGACAGGTTCATGGTTTCACGCTGGGCAAGGTCGATCAGGATGCTTTGCACCAGCGAGTTTTCTTCGGACAAATCAACACCGGCAATGACGTCAGCCTTGTTTTCCTTGCTCGCCAATGCCGATGCTTCCTTGTCCGATGCGTTTTCAGACAAGGTATAAACAGACGCCCCGCGATGCCGGGAATCGGATATGGAATCTGCATGAAGGGACAAAAACAGATCGGCGTGATTTTTCCGCGCAATTTCCGTGCGCTGGCGCAGCTTTAAGAACACGTCCTTGTCGCGGGTCAAAAGGGCACGGTAACGCCCGGAATCAGTAAGAACCTTTGCTAATTCACGCGCAGCGGCAAGGGTAACATCTTTTTCATATATGCCCCCTACCCCGATGGTACCCGGGTCCACGCCCCCATGCCCGGCATCAATTGCGATCAGGGGCTTTGTATCGGTTCCGGTCTGGCCCGTTTCAACGGCAACATCGGCACTTTTTTCCGTAACCGACGTATCGTTACGTTGGCGTGCCGAATAGGCGGCCATACTTTCGCGCGAAGCCGCCATAAAGGTATCACGTGATGTCGGGGCAACATCAATAACCAGACGATGAGGCTTGCCGCCACTTGCTGGCAGGGTAAAAATTTTTGAAATCAATGCCGGCTGGCTAACATCAAGAACAACGCGAAAAGTGCCCGGTTTAAACAGGCCATACCGCAAACCCGAAATAATACCGCCGCCCGATGTGACTTTACCCGGTGGCGCGCTCCAGTCGATTTCAGGCATATCGATAATGATGCGAAACGGGTCTGGCAACAGGAAATAGGTAAAATCAACATCGCTATCCAGGTCGATAACGAAGCGGGTTTTATCGGGATATACCCCCAGGCGGGCGCCGAGAACCTTGGCTGTGTTTGCCATGGCTACCTGCGTTGCAAACATAAAAAACAGACAGCATAACACTGTCGCAGCCCGCCCTAAAAAGCCGACAACGCCAAACATATTCCCCTGCGCGTTTTTTTGCCTGCCTTGCAAAAGCACCGCCAACCCCATCCTGACTTGTTTGTTTTCCCGGATAATATGGCACGTAGTGTACCGTTTGTGCTTATAGCAACCAGAAAGTTAACGGGTAATTGACCAACCGGCCCGTTCTGAACGTTCGGGCACCTTTATCTGACAAATTCGACGATGAAATGCAGCCACGGCGCACGACCCTGATGCGCGTAGGTGAACCCGCGTTGTTAGCGACCGATTCTGCAACCTGGACTGCACGGCACAATACTGGCTTTGATTGTCAAAAAATCACCCGACTTTGGCGGTAAATATAGGGTCATATGCTTTAATGTTAAATTTGCATCGGGTATTTTTAACCGCAACACGGCGCGACGACGCCACAGCGCAATTTGCAAATCACGCCAATAATTGAAAAATCGTTATGATCACAATTATTTGCATGGAATTTTCTTTTCTACCTTTGAAATGTGGAGAATGCGCGGTTTTTAAACCATGTGGCCAAGAAACCTTGTGAATGGCGCAACAAAATTGTTTGTCGCCTGTGAATAAAAGAGATATGTTGTCGCCGAGATTCCTATGCTTTACGGGTTAATAATACTCTCCGTCAGGCTGAGGACGCGACGTGGCAGTTCCTCGGGTCGGTGTCTCGGTGACGCGGCAATCCCCGCTCCCGATAGAGCCCTCCCATTCCAGGCTGTCGTGGCGCGCTCGAACAGACAACAGACATAAGCCAATTCTTTTTTTTAACACCAAAACCAGGTCCATACCGAAAGAGCAGCCGAAACGCGATGAACCATATATATAACGGACATATCGCGACCTTTGTGGGCGGCGCCTTCGGTAACGCCGGTTTGTTTGCATATCAGCACACTTTAGCGAGACGCATTAAACTGGCGGGACCTTCAGGAACAGGTTCCGAATGGTCAAACGTATGCTCATCGACGCAACGCACGCGGAAGAAAGCCGTGTCGTTGTCATAAATGGAAATCGGCTAGAAGAATACGACGTAGAAACGTCGACCAAAAAACAGATTAAAGGTAACATTTATCTTGCGAAAGTAACGCGGGTTGAACCCTCGTTGCAGGCAGCCTTTGTTGATTATGGCGGAAATCGTCACGGTTTCCTTGCTTTTAGCGAAATCCATTCCGATTATTATCAAATCCCTGTCGCCGACCGCGAAGCAATTGCCCGGTCCCACTCCCATGCGCCAGCAACGCGGGACGCCGAAATTGTCGAAGACAATATTGGTGGCGACAATGATGATGCCCCGAAAAAAGACAAAAAACCGGTTCGTTCGCGTTCGCGCCGCAAACCGCGCAAAGACGATACCGCCGCAACGGACAACAACGACACCGTAACTGCGTCGGACAATGACGACGATGGCGAAGCGCGCGAAAATACCGCCGCAAGTGCCAACAGCGACACCGGCGAAGATGACACAAAACCGCGTCGCCGCCGGATGCGCAACCGTCGCAAAAAACCCGAAGACAGCGAAAACACCGCCGACACCGCCGCCCATAGCGACGATGAGACCGGCAACGACGACAACGGCAATAACGGTGGTTCAAACACCGTTGCCACCATGTCGGCGGAGATCGCCGAAATCTCGGTTGATATCGACGATACTGAAACCGTCAATGACGACGAAAATATCGAAGATATGGGCGGGGATGACAGCGACGAATTTTCTGACTCCGTTCGTCCGCAAATGCAAAAGCGGTACAAAATTCAGGAAGTTATCAAACGCCGCCAGATTTTGCTGGTTCAGGTCGTCAAGGAAGAACGCGGCAACAAGGGTGCGGCCCTGTCAACCTTCCTGTCACTGGCCGGACGTTATTGCGTTTTAATGCCCAACACCCCGCGTGGTGGCGGCATTTCACGCAAAATCACCAATGCGCAGGACCGTAAACGCCTTAAATCGATTTTGGCCGAGCTGGAAATTCCCGGTGGCATGGCGGTTATCGTGCGCACAGCCGGTGCTGAACGGACCAAAGCCGAGATTAAACGCGACTTTGATTACCTGATGCGCCTGTGGGACCGTATCCGCGAAACCACCCTGCAAAGCCAGGCACCATGCCTGATTTATGAAGAAGCCGACCTGATCAAACGCTCCATCCGCGACCTTTATGCCCGCGATGTTGATGAAGTTCTGGTTGAAGGTGATGAAGGTTATCGCATCGCCAAAGACTTCATGAAGATGCTGATGCCATCACATGCCAAGCGTGTGCAGCCCTACAAAGATCAAGGCGTTCCGCTTTTCCACCGTTTCCAGGTCGAAAGCCAGCTTGATGCGATGCTGAACCCTGTTGTTCAGCTGAAATCGGGTGGTTACATTGTGATCAACCCGACCGAAGCCCTGGTCGCAATCGATGTGAACTCCGGTCGGTCAACGCGCGAACGCAATATCGAAGAAACCGCCTATAAAACCAATCTGGAAGCCGCCGAAGAACTGGCACGCCAGCTACGCCTGCGCGACCTGGCCGGTTTGATTGTTGTCGACTTTATCGACATGGAAGATCACCGCAACCAGGGTGCCGTTGAACGCAAGCTTAAGGAAGCGATGCGCAACGACCGTGCCCGTCTGCAGATTGGTCGCATCAGCCCGTTTGGCCTGCTTGAAATGTCGCGTCAACGCCTGCGTCCGTCGCTGGTCGAAAGCGCATTTGAGGTGTGCACCCATTGCCGTGGTGTTGGTCTGGTTCGCTCCATCGAAAGCTCGGCTCTGCATCTTTTGCGCGTCATTGAAGAAGAAGGCATGCGTCGCCGTGCCGGTGCCCTGACGGTGCATGTTGCCAGCGAAGTTGCCCTTTATATTTTGAACCGCAAACGCGATTCACTGGCCGAAATCGAACAGCGTTATGGCTTTACCGTCATGATTTTCGGTGACGACAGCCTGATTTCACCGGATCATCGTATCGAACGGTCCCGTGCGCCCAAGGCTGGCGAAGATGATCATCCGGCAGTTCTAAATACAGATAGCGTGTCGTTGACCGCCATCGAAGCCCCGATCGAACTGGTCGAGGAAGAACTTGTTGAAAACACAAGCCGGGATGACGAAGCCGAAACCGAAACCAGCACCGACAGCGACGAGCAGAACAAACGCCGTCGCCGCCGTCGTCGCCGTCGTGGTCGCCCGGAGGATCGCGATGAAAACACGACCGCCGAGAATGACGACACGTCATCCGATGACGATGAAGACGATGATTCGGCCCAGTCCGCGGACCAGAACGGTGATGATGATGGCGATGATGATGCATCACGCAAACGTCGCCGCCGGGGAAAACGCGGGGGACGTCGTCGTTCGCGCCGTCAGGAATTCGAAGCGGCACCGCGTGTCGTATCGCCAACCGACGATCCTGAAGCGACCGAAAAACGCCGCAACCGCGACCATAGCGCCCCGGACGGAACAAGTGTTGACGCCATCATTGAAGGCGACAGCGAAGGTCAGGAAGCCGACGAATTTGTAGCAACCGGAGACGGTGACGAAATTCGCCCGGCCCGTGAACGCAGCACAACCGCTCCGGCCCCGGCCCGTCAGCGTCGCGATCGGAATAATCGCAACAAAGACAACCGTCGTAACAACCAGAACCGGGATCGTAGCGAAGTTCGCAATATCCCAATTCACAGTGGCCCGGCACCGGAAGCCAGTGGTTCGGAAACAGCTGACGCTGTTGCACAAACGGCAACACCGACACCAAACACGCCCGTTGCAGCCCCGGCAGAACAATCACCGGCGCCAACCACTGAGGTTAAGGCTTCACCGGCACCCGAAACAGCAACGCCTGCTGCTGTCGAAAGCAAACCGGTCACAAACGAAGCCGTCAAAACCGAAGTCGCCACACCGGCAGCTGAGGTTAGCGAAAAACCTGCTACATCATCGGCACCAAACACAGCACCGGCACCGACCCAACCGGAACAGGCGGCAGCCCCGGCAGACGTGAAAGCGCCCGAGGCGCCAGCCAAACCGAAGCCGAAACGTAAAGGCTGGTGGAGCAACTAGCCACCGGGTCAACCCAAACGCAAAAAGGGATGCCAAAATCTGGCATCCCTTTTTTTGTCGGCCATTTTCAAATTATCCGCTTATTTCAAAACCTGTTTTGTGAATACAGGGCATGGCAACACAGGTACGGATTACCTAACGCCGTGCGACGAATGCCAATTTAACGCTTCCAGTCACATAGTGCCTTAACTGCACCCAACATGGTTTGTTCGCTATGGGCGAAGGAAAACCGAACATAAGACTTCCCCCGAAACGGGTCGAAATCCGTTCCAGGCGTGATGGCAACACCGGTTTCATTCAGCATTTTCTTGCAAAACGCTTCACTATTATCGGTATGCCCTGAAACATCGGCATACAAATAAAATGCACCATCCGCCGGGGCAAACTGGTCAAACCCGGCCTTGGGCAATTCGTTTAGCAAAATCTCGCGATTGCGGGCATAGGCTGCGATATTAGCCTGTAATTCGTCTTCGCAATCAAAGGCAGCAACAGCAGCCAGTTGCGACAGGGTCGGTGCCGAAATAAACAGGTTTTGCTGTAAACATTCCACCTGTCGCACCAAATCAGGCGGCACAACAGCCCAACCCAAACGCCAACCGGTCATGGAAAAATATTTGGAAAAACTGTTCACGATGAAAGCGTCATCGCCAAACTCTACTGCGGTAGAATCCGGAACATCCCCAAATGAAATACCCTGATAAATTTCGTCCGAGATCAGGCGAATGCCATTTTCCCGGCAATAGCGTACCAGTTCGGCAAACTTCTCGCGGCTGATCATACTCCCGGCCGGGTTGGATGGGCTTGCCAAAATCAGGCCATCCACTGGTTTATCCAAGGCCATTAACATCTCGACAGTTGGCTGATAATGGCTTTCGGGACCTGCCATCAGGGTAACTGTTTCAATGCCCAGTGCCCCCAGAATATTACGATAAGCCGGATATCCCGGTGCCGCCATTGCCACCCGGTCGCCCGCGTCAAAGGCCGCCAAAAATGCCAACACAAAAATGGACGAAGACCCGCTGGCAACGCAAATACGTGACGGGTCCAGAGACACGCCAAACTTTGTTTTGTAATGCCCGGCAATGGCCGTACGCAGCGGCTCCACACCCAACGCATCGGTATAGCCGATCAAATCGCCGTCAAGGGCGCGGGCAGCGGCTTCGCGCACTTTCTTCGGTGCCGGGGTGCCAGGCTGTCCGACTTCAAGATGATAAACGGCCTTGCCACTTTTGGCGCGCATATTTGCCGCACGCAACACATCCATCACAATGAAGGGGGAAATTGCCCCGCGAGTCGACTTTTTCAGGGTCATTTTCTTTCCAGTCCGTCAGAAATGAAACCTGCCTGCATGAAGATCACACAGGCAGGAGTTGTTTCTATTTTTTAGTTGCAACTTTTATCGTCAGGGTCCGTAAAAGGCAGGACACACGACACGCAAACATCCTGCCGATTTGGCACCGCCGTGCTGCAATTTACAGGTTTAACGACCAAGCGCCATACCGCCCCCTGCCGGATCGGCAACAAAACGGCAGCTTTCGGGATGTGGCGGCACACCTTCAGGACAGGAAATATAATTCACTGACGATACCCCCTTGGCATTCATGCCAAGTTTGGCGGCACTTCCCGCACCAACAAGATCTTCGGCAATTCTAGCGATCTGGGCAGTCGCGCCTGCCGGGGTATCGGTGCCCGCGATGCCATAATAAAATTCCCAGACATTGGGATTAAGCTTCAGGACCGGGCCAACCAATGGTTCGGCAACATCACCGCTTGCAAGATCCAGCCCAAACGCATTTGCACCGACGCCAACGCCAAAGGGTTCGTTCATTGTGGTTTCACAAGCCACGGCATTGGCAGCAAGATCCACAACGACAAATCCGCTGCGCCCCCCCTTTGCACTGTTGGCAGGCGCATTGTCGATATCAGCCAGATAACGGTTCAGGACCGAAACAACATCACCCTCGCCTGTGATATCACCCGTACCGGTTGCCGATTTGGGGGCATGAGTGAAATACAGGTTTTCATTGCCCGATTTCACGGCAGTTGCCTCCCGCCAGACCGGTTTATAATTATTAAGATCCGCCAGCGTCAGTGTACCACCGGCATTTTGAACTGCCGTCACGATTTGCGATGCCAGCCCCCCACTATAAAAATCACCAGGCCCCTTGACCCGCAACGACGTTAACAATGCGCCAAGGCCCAGTTGCTGAACCCGGTCGCCAACTTCAAGCAAACGGCCATCACGGCTATAGATTGCCGCCAGCGAAGGGTTAGACATAACTTTATCACGTGATGCTTCCAGATCCATTTTCAAAGATCGCGACAGGGGTGTTCCAAAACGGGCATCCTGTTCTGCACTGGCAATAAGCTGGCCCCATTGCAAACGGCCATAACGGGCGCTCAGCGCATACAAGCCGCGCGGAACACCGGGAACAGCGGTATGGGTTTGGCCATCGGCAGTTTTGGTGCCCGGGCGCGGCCAGAAATCCAGAACTTCAATTTTTTGTGCCACACGGTCATGCACAACGCACACACCGCCACCGCCAATACCGGCTACCGACGGTTTGGTAACTGTCATGGTTGCATACAGAGCAACCGCCGCGTCAGCCGCGGTACCACCCGATGACAAAACATCGCGCGCCGTTTGTACGGCAAGGGGTTCATCACCCGTCACACCACCCAAAACACCTTTGACTGCCCCGATCTGGCCAACATTTTGTGGTGTGGTGGTGCAAGCACAAAGTACAGCAGTCATTGCGAAAGCCGCGGCGATCCGCCATGATGGCTGGCCTGCCGGCTTTTCGACTGGCCCGGATGAACGAACATACGGAACGCACATTTTGCTTAGACGCATTTTAACACTCACTGCCATTTTCCTTGTTGCCTTGCCCAGCGCAGTTTTCGCCCAAGGCCGTTCATTTATCCGTGACACAGAAATCGAGGAAACCCTTCGTCTCTATGCCACGCCCCTGTTCAAGGCCGCCGGTCTCGATCCACAGGCTGTATCGGTTTACATCGTTTCCGATAACAGTCTCAATGCGTTCGTTGCAGGCGGGCAGAAACTTTTTATCAATACCGGGCTTCTGTTGAAAGCAGATACTCCTGAACAGGTGATGGGGGTTATCGCGCACGAAACCGGCCACATCGCTGGCGGGCATCTTTCGCGCGTGCAAGACCAGTTGCGCAATGCATCAGCAATCTCAATTCTTTCAACGGTTTTAGGCGTTGCGGCCGGGGTTGCATCCGGCCGGGCCGATGTTGGCACCGCCGCCGTTATTGGTGGTCAGAACCTGGCGCAGCGTAATTTTCTCGCATATTCCCGCACCCAGGAAAGCAGCGCTGACCAGGCTGGCGTTAAATTTCTGACCGAGGCCGGCATTTCGGCGCGCGGCATGAGAAATTTTATGGAGAAACTTGAAGGGCAGGAACTGTTAAGTGCCGCCAATCAGGACCCGTATCTGCGCAGTCACCCTTTAACAACCGAACGTGTGCAGTTTCTTGAAAACTATGTTGCCAACTCTCCGCTTAAGGATGCCAAGGTTTCACCCGCCCTGTACGAACGTCACGCCCGAATGCGCGCCAAACTTTTCGCCTTTACCAACAGCTTGCAGTTAACCCTGCGCCAGTATCCCGAGTCCGATACCAGTATTGCCGCCCGCTATGCCCGCGCAATTGCCTATTATCGCGATTCGCAGCTTGAACCGGCGCTGGAACGCATCAACGCGCTGATTGCCGACGAACCGGAGAATCCATATTTCGCCGAATTAAAAGGCCAGGTCTTGCTGGAATTTGGCAAAGCCGCCGATGCCATTGAGCCGTTACACAAGGCAGTTGACCAATCTGGCGGCGACGCCCCGCTGATCCGTATTTTGCTGGCCCATGCCGAACTTGAAACCAACGACCCGGCCCTGCTCGATGATGCCAAACAAAACTTGCTGGCGGCCCTGTCAAAAGAACGCGATAACGCGTCGGCCTGGCGGTTTCGTGCCATTACCGAATCCCGATTAAACAATACCGGCGAGGCATCGCTTGCCCAGTCGGAATATAGTCTTTTGACCGGTGATCGTAGCGCTGCACGCTATCATGCCGTGCAAGCGGCCCGGCAACTTACCAGCGGCACGGCCCCTTGGCAGCGCGCGCAGGATATTTTGCGCGCCACCCAGCCAGACGATAAAAACTAACAGCCCGTGACGTTGCCAGGCCAACAACACCCCCACCCATACCATCCCGCGGCACATACCCGCCGAGATGGTATCGCTAGCCGAGAAAACAACTGCCTGCATTCTTCAATACTGCCCTGAGCCAACCTGCAATCGGACACAGACACATGCAAAAATTCCCGTCTGAATGTCCAACACATATGCGTTTTCACCGGTTTCGGGCAATTATTGCTACTATGACGGTCATGTTTTTGGCCGCCTGTAGCTTGCCCGGCGCCGGGGTGAATGCCGATGGCGGATTAAAACTGCTTTATGCGCCCTTTGCCCTGGAAGCGCATAAACTGCCGGAATATTGGCTGTATGTGCCACGTCGGGAGGGTTCGCCGTTACAAAACCCGCGCCAAAAGATGGCAACAGGGACGTTACCGTCGCCCCCGGCCCTGTTCTGGGCCGATATTGATGGCAAAATCGCCCTGGGAGTTTCGGCATATGGCGCACCAGGCGACGGGGTTGAATTGGGCCGACGTACCAATATTGCCATTTTAAGCACGCCATTTTTATCTTTTGACTGGCAATTGCAAAACGGCGCCCGACCCGGTGATGCAACACTGATATTGGGGTTTCGTAACCAAACCGCAGATAACTGGAGCGAAACAGACTTTGGCGTTGGCCTGCCGGGTGTCGATTATGTCCTGCAAATTCCAGTTGGCGACATGCCGACAGCTTCGTCCGCTTCATCGGCTCCGTCGATGCCGTCTACGGCACACAGCTTTTGGCAAACCGATTATCTGGACCTTGCCACATTGCATCGTCGGTATTGGCCCAAGACTAACCCAACCGCTGTCAAACTGGTATGGATTGGCATTGCGTCACGCCCACAGCAGAACCGTGCCCCTGCGGCTGTGACCTACCTCTCGCATATTTTACTTTCCCGTTAGGGCATGTGTCCCGTATCAAGGTTACAACCATACTGTAATTTGCTGGCAGTTTTGCCTGACCGCAGACAAAAGGATTTTTAATGGCATTGCACATTTTGAAAAAAGCGACGGTTTGTTGCGCCGTTGCGTTGCCGCTGGCAATGACGAGCCTGGCCTCGACCCCTGCCCGTGCCGCAGACGACCTGTCACCTGCGCAACAAAAACAGGTTGAAAGCATGATCGAGGGCTATCTGATGGATCACCCGGATGTGCTTTTGCGTGCCCTTCAAAATGTGCAAACCTGGCAAATGAGCGAGCAAACCCGCCGCCAGGACGAAGCCATTGCACCGGTCTGGCAAGCCCTTTCCGCCAAAGACCCGATCGCGCCTTCAGTTGGTTCTGCCGATGCGCCAGTCACTGTGGTTGAGTTTTTCGATTATCAATGCGGTTACTGCAAACGCGCCTTTGATGATGTGATGGCAATGGCCGACGACGACACCCAAAAGATCCGCACCATTTTTCTGGAATTACCAATCCTGACACCGGAATCGGTGGTCGCCGCACGCGCAGCCCTGGCCGCCCACAAGCAGGGAAAATACCTGGAACTTCATCGTGCCATGATGGGCAGCCGTGGACAGCTCACCAACGACCGCATTGACGAACTGGCCGCCGGTGCGGGGCTGGATATTGCCCAAATGCACAAGGACATGGACAGCGATGACGTCAAAAAAGAACTGTCACGCAACAGCGCCATGGCCAAATCAATTGGTGTTAATGGAACACCTGCCTTCCTGATCAACGGCACGCTGGTACCAGGGGCAGATATGGAACGGGTTAAATCACTGGTTGATGCCGGCCTGTCCAAGGATTCCTGATCCCGCATCTCAAACCGCATATGCAGTTTGTTCATATCGGCTTGGTAATAAAACAACATCCCCCGTTTCGGGATCGAAACGGGGGATGTTGTTTAGACAAAGCAGCCAAAAATCAGATAATACCTGCCAATGGCGATGACGGGTCGGCATAGCTTTTGCGCGGCATCCGCCCGGCCAGAAAGGCTTCCCGACCGGCAATAACCGCATGTTTCATGGCACGCGCCATACGAATCGGGTCTTTCGCCCCGGCGATGGCCGTGTTCATCAGAACGCCGTCACATCCCAGTTCCATCGCAAAGGCCGCTTCCGATGCGGTTCCAACACCGGCATCAACCAACACCGGCACCGACGCATTTTCCTTGATCAGGGCAATGTTCACCGGGTTGATAATTCCCATGCCAGAACCGATCAGCGACCCTAACGGCATAATCGCAACACACCCCATATCTTCGAGAATTTTCGCCTGAATCGGATCATCGCTACAATACACCATTACCTCGAAGCCTTCCCTGATCAGGATCTCGGCCGCTTTCAGGGTTTCAGGCATGTTCGGATACAGGGTTTTCTGATCGCCCAGCACTTCCAGCTTTACAAGGTTCCACCCACCAGCCTCGCGCGCCAGTCGCAATGTTCGCATCGCATCGTATGCGGTAAAGCACCCGGCAGTGTTGGGTAAATAAGTGTATTTTTTCGGGTCAACATAATCGACCAGCATCGGTTGGCTCGGGTCGGTTACATTGACCCGGCGCACCGCCACCGTCACAATTTCAGCACCCGATTCTTCCAAAGCAAGGCGGGTTTCATCAAAATCCTTGTATTTACCGGTACCAACCAGCAACCGGGACTTAAAAGTACGCCCGGCAACGACAAAGCCATCATCTTCGGCTGCGGCAAGGTCCGCATCGGACGAACCGCCCCCGATAAAATGAACAATTTCCAGTTTATCGCCCTCGCCAAGCGCGGTTACGCCGTATGCAGTTTTGGGAACAATTTCAAGATTGCGTTCAACCGCCACCTTGCCCGAAGCAATTTGCAATTGCTCAAGGAGATCGGCCACTGTGGTTGCGTTTTCGACTGTGCGGTCTTCACCATTGATCGTAAGGCGCATTTTTTTACTAAAGTCCCTAATCCTTGTATATTTGGCCGCAGTATGGTCAGCACCGGGTTTGAAGGCAAGCCGAGATCACCCGTTTTTGGCCTGTATTGCGGCAAATATAACAATGCGGGCCTAATTTGCAGCACTGCTGGCATATTCCATCATTGCGATATAAGGAATGCAGCGTTGCGTCATACTATCGTCGTGTTATAAACGCTTCACAAACTGTTGGGTATGTGAGACCGGATGACAAAACCCGTCTACATTTTAAATGGGCCAAATCTTAATCTACTGGGACAGCGTCAGCCCGAAATCTATGGTGCGACCACCCTGGAAGATATAAGGGTCCTGTGTGAACAGCATGCGACGTCGATTGGCCTTCAAACCGCCTTTCATCAAAGCAATCACGAAGGCGTTCTGGTTGACCAGATACAGGAAGCCCGTGTAAAGGGATGCGGCATCATTCTTAATGCTGCGGCCTATACGCATACGTCGGTCGCTATTCTTGATGCCTTGCTGGCATCAGATTTGCCGATCGTCGAGGTCCATCTGTCCAATATTCATCAGCGTGACACTTTCAGGCATCATTCCTTCGTCTCGAAGGCCGCAAAAGGCATGATTTGCGGTTTTGGTGCACAGGGCTATGTCCTGGCCCTTGACGCTCTGAAGCCCCTTATTGCCCCCTCATCATAAAAGATAGTCGAAATGAGCAAGTTCAACATCGATAATGACGCCATTCGCCAGCTTGCAGAATTGCTGGACGAAACCAATCTTACAGAAATTGAAGTTGCCGCAGGCGACAATAAAATTCGCGTTGCCCGCCAGGGCACCACGTATGCTGCACCAGCCCCGATCGCCGCACCTGCCAGTGTTGCAGCCCCGGCTGCCGGCGCACCGGCTGGTGGTGATCTTTCGTCACATCCGGGCTGTGTTAAATCACCCATGGTCGGTGTGGTTTATTTCGCACCCGAACCAGGTGCCGCCCCCTTTATCAGCGCAGGTGCGACGGTTGCCGAAGGCCAGACCCTGATGCTGATTGAAGCCATGAAGACCTTCAATCCGATCCGCGCACCAAAAGCAGGCAAAATCAGCCAGATCGTCGCAACCGACGGCAACCCCGTCGAATATGACGAGCCGCTGGTCATCATTGAATAAGCCGGGGTCATAACCGCAATGTTCGAAAAAATCCTGATTGCCAACCGAGGCGAGATCGCGCTGCGTATTCAGCGTGCCTGCCGCGAAATGGGCATCAAAACCGTCGCAGTGCATTCCACTGCCGACGCCGACGCCATGCATGTGCGTTTGGCTGACGAAGCGGTTTGCATCGGCCCGGCAGCGTCGCGCGACAGTTATCTCAATATCCCGGCCATTCTTTCGGCTGCCGAAATTACCGGCGCCGACGCAATTCACCCGGGATACGGCTTTTTGTCCGAGAATGCCGACTTCGCCGCCATGGTCGAAGAACACGGCTTTGCCTTTATCGGCCCCAGCCCGGAACATATCCGGATGATGGGCGACAAGATCACCGCCAAACAGACTGTCGAAAAACTTGGCATTCCTGTTGTGCCAGGGTCTGACGGCGAAATTACCACTGTTGAGCTGGCCCAGAAATGTGCTGCCGACATTGGCTACCCTGTTCTGATCAAAGCATCGGGCGGCGGCGGCGGTCGTGGTATGAAGGTTGTGGAACGCGACGAGGATTTGGCCGAAGCCTTTTCCATGACGCGTAAGGAAGCGATGCAAAACTTTGGCAATGCCGCTGTTTACATCGAAAAATACCTGGGCAAACCGCGCCATATTGAGCTGCAGGTCATTGGCGATACCCATGGGAATGCCGTGCATCTTTTTGAGCGCGATTGCTCCTTGCAGCGGCGCCATCAAAAAGTGATGGAAGAAGCCCCCTCGCCAACCCTGACCGCCGAAGAACGCGACCGGATTGGGACCGTGGTGGCAAACGCCATGCGCGACATGGGCTATCGCAATGCCGGTACCATCGAGTTTCTTTACGAAAATGGCGAGTTCTATTTCATTGAAATGAACACCCGTTTGCAGGTGGAACACCCGGTGACCGAAGCCATTTCGGGCGTTGATCTGGTGCGCGAGCAAATTCGCGTTGCTGCGGGTATGGAATTATCCTTTACCCAGGATGATATCGAAATTAATGGCCATGCCATTGAATGCCGCATCAATGCCGAAGACCCGGAAACATTTGTGCCCTCGCCCGGCAAAATCCAGGAATACCATGCCCCTGGTGGCCTTGGCGTGCGCGTTGATAGTGGCATTTATACCGGTTATTCAATTCCGCCTTATTATGACAGCATGATCGCAAAGCTGATTGTGCACGGCCGTGACCGACAGGAATGCATGATGCGTTTGCGCCGTGCCTTGGCTGAATATGCCATTGGCGGCATCAAAACCACCATTCCCCTGCACCAGAAATTGCTGGAAAACCCCGATATTCAAGCCGGGGATTACGATATTCATTGGCTTGAGAAATTTATGGGCATGAAAAAATAATAGAAAACCGGGGACCCATTGGTCCCCG
>NZ_JFJZ01000038.1 GCF_002115825.1 Thalassospira sp. MCCC 1A01428
AGCTGATGTGACCTCGACCGGCTCGGGGGATGTGGCGATTACCGCCACCGCGGGTGATCTGTATCAGGAAAACGACAGCACGATTGACGGCGGTACGGGCAAAGTTACCCTGACGGCGGGCAAGAAAATTACGCTTGATCAGGTTCAGACGACGACTTCAGCCATCGCCATTACGGCACAGGGTGGTGACGTTGTTGCCAATGACTTCATCAAAACGTCGGATGCGACGATTGAGATCACCGGCGACAATGATGTGTCTTTCAGCAATGGCCTGTCTGACGTTACCTCGTCGGGTACCGGTGCGATTACCATCATTGCAACCAAAGGCTCAATCACGCAAGCGGATGGTTCGACCATCGATGGTGGCAGCGATAAGGTAACCTTGACCGCGGGTGACAGCCAGACACTGGATCAGGTGAAAACCACCGGTGCGGATATCGCAATTACCGCTCAAAATGGCTCGGTTACTGCGAAAGACTTCATTGCCACCAGCAATGCCAATATCGACATTACAGCCGCACAGAATGTGACTCTGTTTAATGGTGAAGCTGATGTGACCTCGACCGGTTCCGGCGATGTGACCATCACCGCAACGGCAGGCGATCTCTATCAGGAGAACGACAGCACCATTGATGGTGGTACAGGTAAAGTTACCCTGACGGCGGGCAAGAAAATTACGCTCGATCAGGTTCAGACGACGACCTCTGCCATTGTCATTACGGCACAGGGCGGGGACGTTGTTGCCAATGACTTCATCAAAACGTCGGATGCGACGATTGAGATCACCGGCGACAATGATGTGTCCTTCTCCAATGGCCTGTCTGACGTTACCTCGTCGGGTACTGGTGCTGTTACCATCATTGCAACCAAAGGCGATATCACGCAAGCCGACGGCTCGACCATCGACGGTGGCAGCGACAAGGTAACCTTGACCGCTGGCGACAGCCTGACGCTTGATCAGGTCAAGACAAGCGGTGCGGATATCGTTATTACGGCGCAGAATGGTTCGGTTACTGCAAAAGACTTCATCACGACCAGTAATGCCAATATCAGCATTACAGCCGCACAGAATGTGACGCTGTTTAATGGTGAAGCTGATGTGACCTCGACTGGTTCGGGGGATGTGAGCATCACTGCCTCGGCGGGTGATCTGTATCAGGAAGATGAAAGCACGATCGATGCTGGAACTGGCGATGTCATCCTGAAAGCAGGGAACGACATTACCCTTGATCAGGTTCGTACCAATACTGCTGATATTACTGTTACGGCCGATAACGGGTCCATTCTGGCGAATGACTTCATTCGCACCAGGGATGGGTCGATTACATTACTGGCCAATAAGGATGTGACCCTGAATAATTCGGAATCCGATGTGATTTCCGAAGCATCAGGCAGCATTGATATTACCGCGACCACTGGCAAGATCGTGCAGAATGATGGTTCGGAAATTGATGGCGGTGATGGTCGTTTGTCGCTGAGCGCAGCACAGGATATGCGTATAGCCACCCTGCGGACCGGGGCGGGCACGAGCGGTACATCCTATGATGGTGTCACCCGCATGATCGGGATTTCGCTGCGGTCGGTTGCCGGCACGATCTCGCTGGGTGAAATTAGCGCGACCAACCATATTGATATTGTCGCGGGGAACTCGATTGTTGAATCGAACGCCTTTGTCGATCATGGCAGCGGGTCGGTCCAGCTTTCAACTGCCGTGCTGAAGGGCGATACGATTGCGATGATTGCGGAAGGCGGCACCATTGGCACCTCTGCATCGGATCGTTTCGAGGTGCAGACCACGGCACAGGATGGCAGTGAAATCGCCGTTACCCGTGACCAGTTTGCCACCAAGCGCCGTTACACCACCCTGCAAGCCCGTGACGGCATTTATATGGCGGAAACCAGCGGTGATCTGAGTGCGGATCGTATTGTTGCCGGAACGGCAAAGGGTGGTAGCAATGACAATGCTGAAATTGCCCTTGCCATTCGCAATGGCAGCAGCGATATCGGCACGGTTTCGGCACCCGAAAAAATCGATATGCGGGCCAGCGGGCAGGATATTCAGATTGAAAGCCTGACCTCGCGCAATGCTGATTTGTATGTGGAAGGAAGTGACGGACGCCTTGATATTGAAAAAGGCAGTGTTGGTGAAAGCACGGTCATGGAAGCCCAGCATATTTCCCTGACCAGGCTGGAAAACTACGTCAATAGCGCGCAGTTGCTGATGAAGGTGACGGGCCTGAATGGCAGCCTTGCACAGACGGTAAATGCAAATATCAGCGCGCCCAAAAAGATCCAGTTTGATCTGTTGCGGACCAACAAGGCAGTGTTTGATGTTCAGTCTGTCCAAACCCGTATCGTGACGGGGCAGATTACCGGTGACATGATCATGTCACTGCCATTTGCCAAAATGCTAATGGATAACGTGACCCAGAAAATCCGTCTGGGATATCAGTTGCAACTGTTTGACAATAATACCTATTTCAACGAACTGTCGTTCGATGATACCGATTTCAACCTGCCGGTTGATACCCGTATCGTCACCATGGATGACACGATTTTCCATGGTCCGATCGTAATTGACGACCCCGAAGACCGCATTGGCCGTATTACCGCGACCACACCCACCGAAACACCACGCCCGATAACGGGTAACCAGACAGCCGGTATTCAACCGAGCACAACCACACAGGTGGCACCGGCAAGTGTAACGGTGGGAACGGGAAGCATGGTTGCACTTGGCCGTCCAACTGGGGGCGCTGGTGGTGCGGTTGTTACGGGTCAGGGCAATGGGGCGACCAACGGTAACGGTTTCCGGAATGCAGCCTTCCAGCCGAGCATTTCGGTTGGTAATTTAACACCGGTAACGCCTGTATCGTCGACCGGTTCAGGGACGACGCCATCTGCCAATACGCCATCTGTACCTGTTAATCCTTCTACGCCAACGGGCAGCACGGCGGGAACCAGCGCAGGTAACGCTGCCGGGCAGCCGGGATCAAATGGGGATGCCGGTACTGTGAACAGGTCGGACGAACAGGACCAGTAAAAGAACGAAGTGGCGGTGCGGCCGTCACTTCGAAAATTGACGATACGTGCATAAACAGCGCCGGGGCGCTGTCTTTGGGGGACGACATTTTGGCAATTTCTAGCCGTACCATACCGGGTGTTTCCGGTTTGACCGGAAAAGGGTCGTTGCGCCCGATGGTTTACGCCATGAAGGCTGTGTTGATGGCCGGGGGGATGAGTGGGATTTGTGTGCTGGCACCGTTGGCCGCACACGCCCAGCAGGCGCCCAACAGTGTTCAAAGTGATCAACAAAGCAATCCGCTGGAAAATGTCATCCGTCAGGAACAGCGTCAAAAACAGATCAACGAATTCAATGGTTTTGAGCTGCCTGAAATCGTTGATGGCAGCCCGGATTTTACCCCGCCAAAGGCGGGTGCGGGGGCAAAATTTACGGTTCAGCGGTTTGACATCAACCGGTCCGAAATCCTCGACGATCAGACCATTCGTGATGTTTTGGAAAAATATGTTGGTCGTTCGCTTTATCTGGCGGACCTGTATGACATGCTGGCCGAGTTTAACGAGCTTTATCACGAAAAAGGTTTTGTCACGGCGCGGGCCTATATCCCGCCACAGAAAATTGCAGGTGGTGAAGTCCGTGTCATTCTGGTTGAGGGGCGGGTAGGCCGTCTGCGCGTCGAGCAGAATGACTATATGCTTGAAGATTATATCGCCAGCAGCCTTCATATTCAGGAAGGTGATCTTGTTAGTCTGGATGTTTTGGAAAAGGCATTAAGCCGTTTTAATCGGCTGCATCAGACAAAGCTGACCGCCAGGCTGGAACCGGGCGAGAATTTTGGCCAGACCGATATTGTCGTTACGGCAAAAGAGCCGGACCGCATGGCCTATTCCCTGTTTATTGACAATTATGGTGCGCTATCGACAGGGCATCGTCGGAGCGGGGGCTATGCCCGTGCCAACAGCCTGTTTGGCATAGATGACCCGTTAACCGTGGGTGTAACGGAGTCTCGCGGGTCGCGGTCGGTGTTTACCTCATATGAATTGCCGGTTAATTCATATGATACGCGCCTGTCGGTGGGGTATACGCAAACGCGTATCCATATCATCGATGGTCCCTTTGCCGATGACCCGGCCGATCCCGATGTTTATGGCCAAACGCAGTTGATTACGGCCTCGTTAAAACAGCCGTTCATTTTATCGCCGCACTGGTTGATGAATGTCGATTACAGCTATAATGGCAATATTTCCTATACTACATTCGGGGCGGCATTAACCGAAACATGGATTAATCGTCATTCAATCGGGGTTGATTTTAACTATCTGGGCGATACCGGCTTTTATTCGTTCGGTTTACGCGGACACCGGATGTTTTCCCATATTCGTCAGGCTGCAACAGAATATCGCGTAACCAGCAAATACACTGCCAATGCCTTTGCCTATCAGCAACTTGGCGGGCCGTTTACGGCACAGGTCACGGCGGGCGGACAAATGACAAAAGACCGTGTGTTGCCGCCAGCAGAACAGTTTTCGGTCGGCGGCGTTGGCACCATGCGGGGCTATGAACCCGGTGCGTTCTCCGGTGACGACGGTTATTTCATCGATACCGAACTGCATTACAATTTCAATTTCCCTACTGCGTTCTGGAAGGGGCAACCTGAAAACACCCAGGCCAGTGTTTATGTGTTTTTTGATCATGCCGGTGCTTTTCGTTATCGCGATGGTTCACAAAATGACCGTTATCGTCGCGAAGATTTCACCAGCGCGGCAGGTATTGGTGTGCGGGTAAATAATTTTGTCGGTATTGGTTCGCTTGATGCCGCGTTTTTCCAGGATCTGGATTACAACACCAATAATGAAGAAGCCCGTAAACCCAGTTTTCTGATCAGCCTGCGGATGAACTTTTAGGCGCAGTTAAAGACGTTCAGAATTATAAAAGCCCGGCAGGATGTCACCTGCCGGGCTTTATTATGTCAGGGTCACGATTATTCACGCGCCAGGTTTTACAGCCGACCCAGTTTTAAGGGACTGAACGGCGGCATCGGCCAGCTCAAGGGCTTTCAGGCCGTCATGCCCGCTTGGGAAGGCGACATTTTCGCCACTGAGCATGTTGCAAAACGTGGTCAGTTCAAACCGGTACGCATCGGCATAACGCTGCATGAAAAAGTCCAGCAGTGGTTCGGTGGTATAACCGTCGCCATTGGCAATCGTTACCGATGTTGCCCGGTGGTTTTCGGCCTGCACCATGCCCTTGGAACCATGAACCTCGACCCGTTGGTCATAGCCATAGGTCGCCCGGCGTGAATTGGTAATCACGGCCATTTTGCCGCTGGCAGTACGCAGGGTTGCGGTTGCTGTATCGACATCACCGGTTTCCTTGATTGCCGGGTCGGTCAAAACGGCGCCGGTGGCAAAAACCTCGGTCACCTCTTCGCCGAGCAGAAAACGCGCCATATCAAAGTCGTGAATCATCATGTCGCGAAACAGGCCGCCGGACCGTTTGATATAATCAACCGGCGGGGCACCCGGGTCGCGTGAGGTGATTTGTACCAGTTCAACATCACCAACATTACCCGCACGAATTTCAGCATGGACGCGGGCAAAGCTGGGGTCAAAGCGGCGGTTGAAACCAACCATCAGTTTGGCACCGGTTTCTTCAACCACTTTCAGGCAGGCCCTTACGCGCTCGGCTGAAAGGTCCACCGGTTTTTCGCAGAAAATCGCCTTGCCAGCCCTGGCCGCCAGTTCGATCTGATCGGCATGAAGGTCGGTCGGGGTGGCAATAATGACGGCACCAATGCTGGTATCGTTCATAATTTCTTCGACCGAGGCGCGTTTGGCCCCGGTTAGCGCGATGGCAGCATCCGCCGCTGCGTCCACGGGGTCATAAACCGCAGCGATTTTTGCATTGGGCACGCCCAGCACTGCTTTGGCATGGGTGATGCCGATACGTCCGGCACCCAGCAGTCCGATATTAAGCATGGCTATTTTCCTTAACCAAGGGTCGGCATGGTGAATTCAGGGTCGGTCCGCTGGCCGGTTGGCCACCGGGTGGTGGTGGTTTTAAGGCGGGTAAAGAAACGAACGCCTTCCATGCCATGCATGTGGTGATCGCCAAAGATTGATGATTTCCAGCCGCCAAAGGAATGGAACGCCATTGGCACCGGAATTGGCACGTTAATGCCGACCATGCCAACCTCGATATCCTGGCTAAAGGCACGGGCAACGTCACCATCGCGGGTGAAAACTGCTGTGCCATTGGCGTATTCATGGCTGTGGATCAAATCAACGGCCGCCTGGTAATCGGGGCGACGGACGATGGACAATGCCGGGCCAAAAATTTCCTCGCGGTAGATTTTCATTTCCGGGGTGACGTGATCAAACAAGGTGCCACCAATATAATAGCCGTTTTCATAACCTTGCTTGTCCTGGCGGAAGGTGCGACCATCGACAACAATTTTGGCCCCTTCGGTTTCAGCCGAATCAATATATCCGCGCACTTTTTCAAGGTGCTGTTTGGTGACCAGCG
Organism: Thalassospira sp. MCCC 1A01428; assembly: GCF_002115825.1. Lineage (GTDB taxonomy): Bacteria > Pseudomonadota > Alphaproteobacteria > Rhodospirillales > Thalassospiraceae > Thalassospira. Next base: position 6,548 of record NZ_JFJZ01000038.1, read on the forward strand.
GCCCCATATCGGATGATTTATCTGCCGCCGGGCCAATTTTAAGGGCGTTGATTTTCGGCACCAGTTTTTCGACCAGCGCATCGGCAACGGCATCGGTCACGGGCACCGCCACCGAAATCGCCATGCACCGTTCCCCGGCCGAACCATAGGCCGCGCCCATCAGGGCATTCACCGCCATATCAAGGTCTGCATCGGGCATAATCACCATATGGTTCTTTGCCCCGCCCAATGCCTGCACACGTTTGCCATTCGCTGTGCCGGTTGTGTAAATATATTTGGCAATCGGCGTGGAGCCGACAAAGCTGATAGCCTTGACATCCGGGTTGTTCAAAAGGGCATCAACCGCTTCCTTGTCACCCTGAATAACGTTGAAAACGCCGTCGGGCAGGCCTGCTTCGGTCAGCCAGTCCGCCATCAGAAGGGATGCAGACGGATCGCGTTCGGACGGTTTAAGGATGAAAGTATTGCCGCATGCAAGCGCGACAGGGAACATCCACATGGGCACCATGGCGGGGAAGTTAAACGGGGTAATCCCGGCAACAACACCCAATGCCTGACGGACAGAATGGCTATCAACGCCGGTGCCAACATTTTCGGTAAATTCGCCTTTGAGCAGGTGCGGGGCACCGGTGGCAAATTCCACCACTTCCAATCCACGGGTCACTTCACCCAGGGCATCGTCGTGGGTTTTGCCATGTTCGGCACTAATGGCTTCTGCCATCTTATCGGCGCGTTCCCACAAAATGGTTTTGAACCGGTCCAAAATACGGGCGCGGCGCAGCGGCGGCGTTTTGGACCAATCGCGCCATGCGGCTTTGGCGGCGGCAACGGCCTGGTCAATTTCGGCAGTTGATGCCAGGGCAACGGTTTTCTCAACATCCCCGGTGGCGGGGTTAAATACATCCTGCGACCGGCCCGATGTGCCAGCAACATGTGCGCCATTAATGTAATGGGCGATTTCGGTCATGGGTAAAATCCTTTGATTCGGGGCGTTCATTCATTCGCGCCAGCTTATTTGCTGTCGCGCTGGAAAATCCAGTCGTGATCGGGGTGGTTCTGGAACCGCCATTTGCGCATCGGCCCGGCCATGACATTGAGGTAATACATTTCATAGCCATAAGGCGATCCGCACGGATGATGCCCCTTGGGCACCAGCACCACGTCCCCGCTTTGCACGGCCATGGTTTCGTCAAGTTCACCGTCTTCGGTGAAAACACGTTGAAAACCAAAACCCTGTTCGGGGTTCAAACGGTGATAATAGGTTTCCTCAAGATAAGTCATCTCGGGGTAATTATCCTCGTCATGGCGGTGCGGCGGATAGGACGACCAGTTGCCTTGCGGGGTGAAAACCTCGGTCACCAGCAGGCTGTCGGCCACATCGGATTCCTCCATCGCAATCGGATGGATATAGCGGGTGTTGCTACCTTTGCCGCGTTCCACCATTTGCACGTCGCGAATAACACGGGTGGGGTAATTGCCTTTGCCCGGTGCCGTGCAAACCGCAAGGGTGCATTTGGTGGTGGCCTGTGCCGTCCAGTTCGCTTCATTGGGGGCATAAACGCAGTGGGGTGATTTGCGTTCAAACACACTCATGCGGTCGCCAAGTTCGCCAAAATTCTGGTCATCAACCGAGATCTCGGCCTTGCCCTCCACCAGTACCAAAATAACTTCACGGTCGCCGGTAGGTTCACTGGCGGTTTCGCCCGGTTCGAGGTGATAAAGCCCAAAACCGACATAGCCCCAATTGGCTGATTGTGCAGTAATGTCGTGCACCTTGCCGTGGGTGCCGGTGGGTTTGCGTAGAAGGTCGGCCATCAGGCGTCTCCTTTATCCAGTCCGGTTTCTTTGGCCATCGCACGCAGCGATTTAAGGCCAAGGGTTTGATATTCAAGCGGGTTGCGAACGGCAGGGTCCTGTTCGGCTTCAATCACCAGCCAGCCGCTATAGCCATGTTCGCCAGCAATTTTTAACACCGGTTCAAAGGCAACTTCGCCTTCTCCGTCACCGGGAACGGTAAACACGCCGCGCCGCACCCCTTCCAGGAAGCTGAGTTTTTCGCCTTCCACCTGCTGACGAATGACCGGGCGCACATTTTTGCAGTGAATATGCCCAACGCGATCCATATATTTGTGCGCGACTTCTGCGGGGTTGGCACCGCCAAACAAGGCATGCCCGGTATCAAGCAACAAATGCGTGGCCGGGCCGGTATGGGCCATCAGGGCATCAATTTCGTCGGCACTTTCAACGATGGTGCCCATATGATGATGATAGACCAGCGTAATGCCCTGATCGGCGCAATATTGGGCAATGGCTTCCACATCGGCCCCAAATTTTGCCCATTGGTCGGCAGGCAAAACCGGGCTGTTGGCAAGGGGCATGTTGTCATTGCCGTGAATGGCATTGGATGTTTCGCACACAATGCACACCTTGCAGCCCATGGCCTTTAACAAATCGAGATGTGGCTGAATGGCCTTCTTTTCGTCTTCGACCGAATGGGTCAAAAGGTTGAGCGAATGCCAGCCGGAAACGAATTTAAGGCCGTTTGGCTCAAGGGCTGCTTTCAGGGCAGCCGGGTCGGTCGGCATTTTGTGGCCTTTTTCAATGCCGTCAAAGCCGATTTCGCCTGCCTGGCTCAGGCAGGTTTCAAGCGAAATATCCGCGCCAAGGGTTTGGTCGTCATCGTTGGACCAGGCAATCGGGTTGGTGCCATAAAGAATCATGGGAACTTAATCTCCGGGGCGCTGGTTTTTCAGCGCGTTTTGGTAATTTTCGTGGGCTTCATTCACACTGGGTCGCACCGAAACTTCGGGTATGGCAACGTCCCACCAATGACCACCGGCCTCGGTCGAAGGCAGGGGGTCGGTATCAATGATGATGGCATAGGATTTATCGGCCGCACGGGCGCGGACCATTGCTTCTTCCAATTCGGTAATGGAGGAAACCTTTTCGGCAATTGCGCCCATTGATGCCGCATGGGCGGTAAAATCAATCGATGAAGGTTCAACATGGCGGGCGGTATCAAGCAGGTTGTTAAAGCTTTCCCCGCCAGTTGCCATTTGCAGGCGGTTGATGCAGCCAAAACCGCGATTATCGAGAATGACCGTGATGATCTTGTGGCCCAGCATCACACTGGTCGCCAGTTCGGAATTCATCATCATATAGGAGCCATCGCCAACCATCACGACAACCTCCTGATCGGGACGGGCCATTTTAACACCTACGCCGCCAGCAATTTCATAGCCCATGCAGCTATAGCCATATTCAACATGGTAGCCATTGGGTTTGGCCGTTTTCCATAGTTTGTGCAACTCGCCGGGTAGGCCGCCGGCGGCACAAACCAGAATGCCGTCTTCGTCCAGGCTGCGCTGAACGGCACCAATGACTTGCGCATCGGTGGGCAGGGCATTGCCGGTGGGGGTGGCTGTTACCGCATCAACGGCGGCAATCCATTCATTTTTAAGCGCATGATCTGGGCGTTCAAAGCTATGGTCGCCTAACGCACTGGAAAGTTCTTCCAAAATGACCTTGGCATCGCCAATCAACGGCAGGGCATTGTGTTTGGTGCCATCAAAGGCAGCAACGTTAATGCCCAAAATACGGCGGTTCGGGTGTTTGAACAGCGCCCAGCTACCGGTGGTGAAATCCTGCAAGCGCGTGCCAACCGCGATGATCAGGTCGGCATTTTCGGCAACCGTATTGGCACTGCTGGCCCCGGTGACACCAATGGAGCCCAAATTCAGCGCGTCATCCCACGGCAGGGCCGATTTGCCAGCCTGGGTTTCACCAACGCCAATGCCGTGTTTATGGGCAAAGTCGCGCAGGGTAACGCAGGCATCGGCATAATGCACGCCGCCACCGGCAATAATCACCGGGTTTTTTGCCTGTTTAAGGGCGACAACGGCAGTATCTAGTTCGTCCTGGTCCGGGCGCGGGCGGCGCGGTTTCCAGGTTTTGGGGGCAAAAAAGCTTTCCGGCCAATCATAGGCCTCGGCCTGCACATCCTGGCAAAAGGCCAGGGTGACCGGGCCGCAATCGGCCGGGTCGGTCAGGGTCGCCATGGCGCGCGGCAGGGCGGTTAATAAATGTTCGGGCCGTGAAATGCGGTCAAAATAACGGCTGACGGGTTTAAAGCAGTCATTGGCGCTGATCGTGGCATCGCCAAAATCCTCGATCTGCTGTAAAACCGGGTCCGGCGCACGGTTGGCAAAGACATCACCCGGGATCAGCAAAACCGGCAGGCGGTTGACATGGGCCAGCGCCGCTGCCGTTATCATATTGGTGGCACCGGGGCCAATGGATGTGGTGACGGCCATCGCCCGTTTGCGGTTTGATGCTTTTGCATAGGCAATGGCTGCATGGGCCATGCCCTGTTCATTATGGGCGCGCCATGTTGGCAGGGCATCGCCAATACCATACAGAGCTTCGCCAATGCCAGCAACATTGCCATGGCCGAAAATGGCCCAGCAACCGCCGAAAAACGGCACGTTATCGGCGTTATATTGCACACTTAAATACCGCACCATTGCCTGGGCGGCAGTCAAACGAATGGTGTTCACGCCGTTCCTCCGCTATTTTTTCGTGCCTGGTCCCATGACTGGCACAGGGCACGGTATTTGTCGGCCATTTGTGCAATGGCCGTTTGATCATCAATCGTCCCGGTCAGCCATTCACGGGCTGTTCCGGCAAAAATCGTCCGTCCCACGGCAAAACCGCGCACCAGTTCGTGGCGGGCTGCCGCTTCAAAGCTGGCGGCGAGTTCCTCGCTGGGGGCTTCCAGGCCCAGAACCACCACACCCCGGCAATAGGGATCATTCTGTGCAATCGTGTCGCAGGCATGGCGCCATGCGGCATCGCTTTTCATCGGTTCCAGTTTCCACCAGTCGGGGTAAACGCCAATGTCATAGAACCGCTGAATGATCTTTGCCGTGGTCTGATCATCGCATGGCGCAACCTTTGAGGGAATGATCTCCAGCAAAAATTCCAGGCGATTGGCCCGTCCGGCATCAAAAAGGCGCAAAATGGTTTCTTCCTGTTGGGCCTTCATCGCGTCATCATCATCGGGATGATAAAAACACAAAACCTTGATGACATTTTCCACCGGCCATTCGGCCAGCTTGCTGCCCAGATCCGGGCCGATTTCCAGCTGAAGCGGCCGGGAACCGGGCACCTCGACCGGGCGACCAATCCAAAGCCCTTTGCCCGCTGCGGCATAAAGCGCATCGCGCCCCAAACGGCCATCGCATAACAGGCCATAGCCCGGCTTGCCGTCGGCGACCTGTTCAACCGCCTTTAAGCACAGCTTTTTAAACGGGCCAATTTTATCGGGCGATACGCCCAGTTCATCGGCCATATCTTCCAGTTGCATGCGGTGGTCAAAGGCGAAAACGCGCATTTCCGGCCAGTCGCCGATGCGGTTGGTGGCCCAATGCACCTGTTCAAGTTCCGCATCATGGCGCAGCGCCGGGGTTTTCATGCCGCGTTTAAAGAAAAACTGTAATTCCTCCCAACTGGGATAGGCCGGGGTGCAGCCGTGGCGTGAAACGGCAAAGGCGCCGCAGGCGTTGGCATATTTAAGGCTGGTTTCCCAGTCTTCCCCGGTGAGCCAGCCTTTTAATAGGCCCGACATAAAGCCGTCGCCCGCCCCCAATACGTTAAAAACCTCCACCGGGAAGCCGGGGCCGGAAATGCCATCATCCAGGCTGTCGCCAATCGCACCGTCAAAGGCCGATGCCCCCATAGGGCCGCGTTTGCACACCAGCGTAGCCGTTGAAAGGGCACGAACAGCACGTAACGCCGCCAGCGTATCGGTGGTGCCGCCAGCAATGTGAAATTCTTCCTCGGTGCCGACGATCAAATCAAACAGGCCCAGGGTGGCCTGCAATTCGCTGGTGACCTTGGCCGAGGCAATAAAACGGTTTTCCCCGTCGCCATGCCCCGAAAGCCCCCAAAGATTAGGGCGATAGTCAATATCAAGGGCGGTTTTCGCCCCATTGGCCCGGGCCAGTGCCAGGGCCTTTAACACCGCAGCGCGCGTGCGCGGATGTGATAAATGTGTGCCGGTAACGGTTACACAGCGGCTGCTGGCAATATAGTCCGGGTCAATATCGTCTTCGCACAGGGCCATGTCGGCACAGTTTTCGCGGTAAAATATCAACGGAAACTGTTCCTGGTCGCGAATGCCCAATAAGACAAGGGCCGTCAGGCGTTCGGGGTCGGTAATAACCCCTTGCACATCAACCCCTTCGGCAATCAGCTGTTCGCGAATGAAACGGCCCATATGTTCGTCGCCAACCCGGGTAATCAGGCCCGATTTAAGGCCGAGCCGGGCGGTGCCACACGCCATATTGGTGGGCGATCCACCAATATATTTGTTGAAGGATGCCATGTCCTCCAGGCGGCCGCCAATTTGCGCTCCATACAGGTCGACCGATGATCGGCCGATGGTAATGACATCCAGGGTCATCAAATGGTTCCTCCCAGCGATCCTTCAAGTTCGGCCAGTTCCTGCCCGCCTGCCATCAAATCCTGCAATTCTTCAGGTTTGATGTCGCCGCGCATGGCGGTGCCGTGGGTTTGCCCGCGATTAAGCACGGTAAACCGGTCGCCCACGGCCATGGCATGGCGCACATTGTGGGTGATAAACACCACGCCAATGCCGGCCTTGCGCACGCGGTCAATGGTGGCCAGAACGTTTGATGTTTGCCGCACGCCAAGGGCCGATGTTGGTTCGTCCAAAATCAACACTTTGGCCCCAAAATGAACAGCACGGGCAATAGCAACACTTTGGCGTTCGCCCCCCGAAAGGGTGCCAACGGCCTGATCTGCTTCGCGCAGATTAATGCCCATGCGGGCCATTTCTTCAAATGTGATGCGGTTTGCTGTTTTAAAATCGATCCATTTAAACGGACCAAACCCCTTGCGCGGTTCGCGTCCCATCCAGAAATTGCGGGTAACCGACATCAGCGGAATCATCGCCAGATCCTGATACACCGTCGCAATCCCGGCGGTCATGGCATCGCGCGGGGTGGCAAAGCTGACTTCCTTGCCATTGACGCGCATCACGCCGCCGGTTGGTTTATGCACGCCCGACATGGTTTTAATGAAGGTCGATTTCCCGGCACCATTATCGCCGAGCAGGCAGTGGCATTCACCGGCATAAATATCGAAGGACACGCCACCCAGTGCAATCACGGGGCCAAAATTCTTTTTGATGTTGTCCATTTCCATCAAGGGTGTTGCCATCACCGTTCTCCTGTAATCATGCGGCGGATATAGGTGTTCATAATCACAGCCAAAATCAGGATTGTGCCCAGGAATACCCGGAACAACGAACTTTCGGCCCCGGCAAAAAACAGCCCCTGTTGCACAACACCAAATATCAGGGCTCCTAACGCCGCCCCGATGACAGAGCCATATCCACCGGTCAAAAGGGCACCGCCGATAACCACGCAAATGATGGCTTCAAATTCCTTAAGCAAGCCACGGTCCGCTGCGGCCGAGCCAAATTCCATGACCTGGCAGGTGGCAAAAACAGTGGCGCAAAAGGCGGTGAACATGAACATCAGGATTTTTACCCGATCGACCGGCACGCCCACATAACGGGCTGCCTTGGCATCGCCGCCGGCGGCGAAAATCCAGTTGCCAAAACGTGTGCGGGTCAGCAGGAAATGCCCAAAAATGACCAGCACAATCGCCCAGACGACCAGCATCGGAATGCCTTCAACAATCGGCTGTCCGGCCCGTGTGCCACGGGTAAAGGTGCCAACCCAGCCCATATCGCCGAACCACTGGAACAAATCCTTGAAAATCACGCCACCAAACAAAAAGGCTAGCGGGTCGCCCACGGCGGCTTCTTTTACGCCGCCAATAATGGTTTGGCGGGTGGTGGTGATGGATAACCAGATGGTTAGGCCGCGCAGAATATATAAAAATGCCAGGGTAACGATAAAACTGGGCAAGCCGGTTTTGATCACCAGAAACCCGTTTAATGCGCCAATTGCCATTGCAATAACAAAGGCAGCAATGATGGCGGCCCATACCGGCCAGCCCATATGTACGGAAAGAATGGCGATAACCACACCGGAAAAACCGATCATGGAGCCGACGGAAAGGTCAAATTCGCCTGCAATCATCAACAGGCAGGCACCTACGGCAATGATGGCAAATTGTGCCGAAACCACGGTCCAGTTTTTGATGCCTTCCGGCGCGAACATGCCGCTGTCGCCTGCAATCATCAAAAAGAACACAAAAACCAGAATTGCACCGCAAATCGCGCCCAGTTCGGGCCGGATCATGGCACGACGAAGGCTTGAGACTTGCTTTAATCGCTCGTCCGTCATGGCATTACTCTTGTATTTTGGGAAGGGAGAGTTGCCAGGGGGCGGCGGTGTTTGCGCACCCCCTGACGGGAGGAAAAAGGTTCAGGTTTTAACGATATTCGCCCGCATATTTTTCAACCAGGCCAATATTGTCTTTGGTAATGAAACCGGGGCCTGAATTGATGTCGCCCGACGGAAGGACGCCATAACGGACATAGTTGGTCAGGATGACAACCGGCAGATAACCTTGTAGGTAGGGCTGCTGGTCAATTGCAAAGTCGATATCGCCTTTTTTGATGCCATCGGCAATTTTGGCCGAAAGATCGAACGTGCCAAACGGAATGGCACCGTTCATGCCCAGTTCCCGCAGGGCATCAAGGGTCGGTTCAGCCGAATTTGGGCCAAGTGCCAAAACAGCGCCAACGTCCTGATGGGAATTAAGATAAGCCGAAACCTTGTTTTTCACTTCCGACGGGTCCATGCCGGTATCAATCATCTGGTCGCCCAGTTTGGTGCCAATCGCTTCGGCAAAACCACGGCAACGTTCAACCGATGCCGGGTTGGTGATGTAATGGTTCACACAAACAAATGATTTAACGCCTTTGGCCGCCATGCGCTTGCCTGCACCAAAACCGGCATCATATTCCGGCTGGCCGACATGCATCAGCGCGCCAAGCTCGTGCGATTGTTCGATCGTGCCGGAATTAATCGTGATGACCGGGATGCCTTTGGCGATGGCGTCTTCGACCGGGCCTTTGAGCACGTTAAAATCGGCGATGGTAACAATGATACCATCGGGGTTGGATGCCGCTGCCTGTTGAACAATGCGGGCCATGTCGGCAAGGTCGCCGGTGGGCGGGTTGCGGTATTCAACATTCACGTCCATCTGGTCGCCGGCAATTTTGATGGCGTTTTTGATCACGTTCCACCAGCTATCTGAGTCCGGTGCATGGCTGATCAGAACAAAATTTTCGCCCGCTGCCTGCGCACTGGTGGCAGATGTGGCCAACCCGGCAAATGCCACGGTTGCGGCGGCAATCGCGGTCAGTGTCTTTTTCATTTTCATCTTGGTCCTAGCCTCCCTATCGGCTTTTGGTCGGAACACCGTTGTAGGATCGGTGCGATGGTTCTGTGCCGTTGTCTCGGCATTTTGCTTTACGGCTTCTTGTTGCGGCGGACCGCTTGGCAAAAAAGGAAAGCGTTTTGCTTTCTCTTCATGTTTCGGATGGAATTTTTATTCCATTAAAAATGAAATGCAACAGAATTTTCTATTTTTCTGTTTGGTCACGTCGCGCCCCAATTGCAACTGCAAGGGAAATAGCCAGCGACAGCGTGGCCGAAAGGGCGCGAAACGCCCCGACATCGACCTCGGTGACGTGCAAGGTCAGCGCACGCAATTTCTGAAGCGGGCTGGTGACGGTGTCGGTTATGGCAATGACTTCATTGCCGAGTCCGCGGGCATATTGTGCGAGTTCCACGGTTTCCTGCGAATAGGGGGCAAAGGTAATGGCGATGAGAACGTCGCCTTTACGAATGGTGTGGCGGTGGTTCAGCTTGCCAACGCCATCGTGGAAAACGGCGGGAATATCCATTTTTTCCAGCGCATAGGACAAATAGGACGCGACTGGAAAGGCCCGGCGCAGTCCGATGATGTGGATCATGGGCGCATGGGCCAGCAAATCGACCGCCTGTTCCAGCGTTTCCGGGTTGATCGAGGATGCCAGATTTTCCAGCGACAGCCGCCCGGCCTCGACAAATTCGGCCAACAAGGCCGATGGGCTATCGGCCCCCGATGCCTTTAAATTATCCAGCCGTGTAGCGTAATCCGGCCATTTCAGGGCATAGGTTTCGCGAAACATTTTTTGCATGTCGCTAAAGCCGGAAAAGCCCATTAACTGGCAAAACCGCATAAATGCTGATGGCTGCACACCCGCAGCAGCAGAGAGTTCGGCAACGGTAGAAACTGCAATGCGGTCGGTGTTTTGGGCAATGTAATCGGCACATTGACGCAGGCGTTTGGGTATCGATTCGGAAATATCGAGCAAGCGGTGATTAAATTCTTCCAACGAAACGGGGGCGGTTTGATCGCTCATGTCGTGCCTTTTTTGTTTTTTCTTGACGAATGACATGTTCCATGGTCATCCAGATTATAGAACAAAAATTCTATTTTTATTTGGGCGAGGAGTCTAGGAAAATGAGCAGCATTGGCGTGGGCCTGATTGGAACCGGTTTTATGGGCAAGGCCCATGCGCTGGCTTATGGGGCGGCAAAGGCCGTTATGGGGGATGTGCCCGACATTCGGATGGAAGTTTTATGCGAAACGCCGCTTGATAAGGCGCAAAAAATGGCCGACCAGTTTGGCTTTGCGCGTGCCACCGATAACTGGCGCGATTTGCTGACCGACCCGGCGATTGATGTTATTTCCGTTACTACGCCCAATATGCTGCATCATGAAATGGCGCTGGCCGCGATTGCGGCGGGCAAACATGTCTATTGCGAAAAGCCACTGGCCTTAACGTTGGATCAGGCGCGCGCAATGCGCGATGCCGCTGTCCGCGCCGGGGTGAAAACGATGGTCGGTTATAATTACATCCATAACCCGGCCTTTACCCATGCCTGTCGGCTGGTAAAATCGGGGGCCATTGGCCGGGTGGTGCATTTTCGTGGCTGGGTAGACGAAGATTATCAGGCCGACCCCAACCTTCCCTGGACATGGCGCAGCACCATTGCCGATGCCGGGTTGGGGGCCTTGGGCGATATGGGCTGCCATCTGGTTTCTATGACCTATGGCTTGCTTGGTCCGGTCAACAGCCTGATTGGCGATATGCAAACCGTGCACGAAACCCGCCCGCTGGCCGATGGTTCCGGCCATGCCCGCGTTGAAAACGAAGATACCGCAACCGCGCTGATCCGCTTTGAAAGCGGGGTGCAGGGCAGTATATCAACATCACGGTCGGCCTGGGGGCGCAAAAGCCGTCTGGCATGGGAAGTTCACGGCAGTGAAGGCATGATTTGTTATGATCAGGAACGCATGAATGAATTGCAGCTTTATCAAAATACCGGCAACCCGGCCGAGCAGGGCTTTAAAACCATTCTGACCAATCCCCATCATGCACCTTATGGTCACTTCTGCCCCGCACCGGGCCATCAGTTGGGCTTTAACGACCTTAAGGTCATCGAATGTGCCACGTTCCTGTCTGCCCTTGCCAAGGGCGAGGATGCCTATCCGAATTTCAACGATGCCTTTGAATTTGAAAAGGTTATTCATGCCGTTGCAACCTCCGCCCGTGAAGATCGGCGCGTAAAACTGGCCGATTTTGACTGAGCCATTTTATCAGCGAGTCGTTTCATCGGAATGTCTGAAAGTTAGATAAATTCCCCGTTCTTCCCTTTTTGTTGGCTGTTCGACCCGGGTGGATTTGATCTGGTGGTTGGCGAGACCATTTTAATAGAAATGGAATTTCAACCTGCCGGTTCCTCCCCTGTGGTCGGTCAGGCCCCCTTTTGCGCCTTTTTGTCAAGGAAGCGTACTTTCCCCATCTCATCCGCATAATCCTTGGTAGGGGGGCGAAGAAAATTACATCTTTGCGGCGAAATAACCTTACTTGGCATAGGGATATTTAGGTTTATAGTGCGGCGCAGGATTTAAAACATCAATTTATTTCAATGAGTTGTTCATTGTTATCATTCCAATGTTTTGCATTGCAACAATGGGTGATGGGGAAGATTAATATGTTTCGAAAATCGTCTGGACTTGCCTGGAAATTATCCATTTGGCTTGCCGCGCTTGCTATTTTGGGCGTGGCTGGATTTGTCGTCCTTACGTCTCCCTGGACCTGATCACTATTTTACCCGACGCCTGATGTTGCGGATGCGGGCCCGGCGAACCTGGAGAATGGCCGCGAGATGTTTCTTGCGGGGGACTGTTCGACATGTCACGCGACGCCAGGCAAGAAAGACCCGCTTGATCTTGGGGGTGGGCACGCGCTCACAACTGATTTTGGTACTTTCTATATGCCAAATATCTCGCCCGACAAGAAAGATGGTATCGGGAACTGGACCCTGGCTGAATTTACCCGTGCATTGCGCGAGGGTGTTGGCCCGGACAGTATCATGCCAGATGGTGAAAACCTTTATCCGGCGTTCCCTTATACGTCCTATCAGCATATGACGGCCAATGATGTGCGCGACCTGTTCGCCTATCTCAATACCCTGGATCCCGTACAAAGCCAGGTGCCGCCACATGACCTGAAATTTCCCTTCAATATGCGTCGCGGCGTTGGCGTTTGGCGCCTGGCGTTCCTCAACGGCAAGCAAGTTGTTGACGGCCAGCCAAAACCGCTGGAAGTCGCACCCGTCAATAACGACCCGATGAAGCCGGTTGATATTCTGTCGAAAAGTGAAGATATTCTGGCGCGCGGTCGTTATCTGGTAGAAGGTGCCGGGCATTGTGCCGAGTGTCACTCGCCGCGTACCATTGCGGGCAATATCCCCTCGGACATGCGCTTTAGTGGCGGGCCGCAAGTTTCGGGCGTTGGCTATTATCCGAATATTACGCCGTCCGAAACCGGCATCGGTTCATGGACTGCCAATGAAATCACCAATTACCTGAAAAGTGGCGTAAGCCCGGTGGGCCAGATTGCAGCAGGCGACATGGCCGAGGTGATCGAAAACACCTCGCAGCTTTCTACTGCTGATCGCTACGCGATTGCGGTCTATCTCAAGACCTTGCCCGCAGTTGATCATCCTGCCCCTGGCGTGCCGGAACCGAACCGGACATCTAAACTGGTCATGCTGCCCAAACAGAAGGCCAAGCCGGTAGTCCTTCCTGTTTCTTCTCCGGAAGACATCGCGCAGGCAAAAACCGTGAATGTGGTTTACACCAAATCGCTTTTCCTTGACCCGGCAGATGTGACCAAAGCGGATGCCGAACCGGCAGGCAAGCTGATTGGTGGCACCGAAATGGAAATCCTTGAACGCAAGGACGACCTGATCAAGGTGAAAATCACCGGTTGGCAGCCCGAGGGTGTTAAGGCTGTGCTCTATGCACTAAAGGGGCAGCGGATCCTGGAGGCTGTTCTCGATAAGTCGGCAATCGCAGCCCTTGAGACTGGCAAGACGGAAATTTCTGCCAATACCGGACAGACGTGGGGTCAGGCCTCGTTGACGGGGTGGACAAAGGCCGATGGCGTCATCGTGAACACCGAAAAATTGTGGGACTTCTCGTCGGCATTGTTCAACAAAACATGTTCTGCCTGCCATACCCAGCCCGAAACAGGCGCCTATCTTGCTAATCAGTGGGTCGGGACCATCAACGCAATGCGGCGTTTCACGTCTCTTAATGATGACCAGTACCATCTTGTCCTGGCCTATTTGCAGAACCATTCGAAGGATGTGAACCCGGACGGGGAGGGCGAGAAATGAGTATCGCAGTAGCCCGTGAAACCGAAACTTTAATGCACGTGCCCCATCCTGATCGTGAATCGACTGCTTTTTTTGCCGATTGGCTGGCAGGGCTGTTTATGGGGCCGCTTGATGCCGAGGCGATTGCCGCCTTTCAGAACGGTTCGGCGTCGGAACTTCTGGATGCTTTCTGCGCGGCTTTTGGCTGCGAGGAGGCCGGTGCAAGGTTGCAAACCGCCTTGGCCGGTCCGGCATCGGAAACTGCGCTGACGTTATCGCGTTGTTTTCTGCGCATGTTCGAAGGGCTCGCCGGTCCTGAAATGATCGTTCTTTATGAAAGCGGACATGTCGGTAACGGCCTGTTGTTTCAGGAACCGGTTACCAGAATGCGTGAAGTTTTACGCGAGATCGATATGTGGGTTGCGCCGGATTGTTGCGAGCCAGCCGACCATCTTTCGATCGAACTGAGTGCGCTTGCCGAGGCACTTCGGCAAGGCCGGGGCGACATTGTTTCTGCCCTGGTTCAGCGATTGCAAAACTGGGTGCCCGGTCTTGTTGCCAAAATTCGCAAAACGGATCCACAGGGTTTTTATGGCGCTGTGGCCATTATTCTTTCTGCCTTCCTTGTCTGGCTGGCAGATGATCGACTGTACTTCTCGCAAGGGGATGAGACGTTATGAGCAAGGAACAGAAAAAATCTATGTCCAGCAATAATGGATCGTCAACATTTCCGTCGATATCGCGTCGGCGCTTTATGCAAAGTGCTGCTGCTTTGGGCGCGCTTAGTGCTGTCGGAACACCTTTGCTTGGCCGGGGCGCTTTTGCCGCCGAGCCGAAAAAGGCAACACTGACAGGCAGCCATTGGGGTGCCTTTCGCGGCCATGTCGAGGATGGACGGTTTACCAGCATAACGCCGTGGGAGGGCGACAAATACCCGTCTCCCCAGTTGGCCGGGGTGCGTGATTCGGTTTATTCGCCGTCACGCATCAAATATCCGATGGTGCGTCGGGCATGGTTGGAAAACGGTCCTGGTGCCGATCCGGCCGGGCGCGGTACGGATGATTTCGTGCGGGTAAGCTGGGAGAAGGCGGTTGAGCTTGTTGCCAACGAACTCGTCCGGGTAAAAGAGAAATATGGGCCGACTGCAGTTTATGGCGGCTCCTATGGCTGGAAAAGCCCGGGCAAGATGCACAACTGCCAAACGCTTTTGCGCCGTTTGTTGAACCTTAATGGCGGCTTTACCAACTCGTCCGGTGACTATTCAACCGGTGCCGCCCAGGTTATCCTGCCTTACGTTGTTGGCTCGATCGAAGTTTACGAGCAATGCACAACCTGGCCGGTTGTTGCCGAGAATACCGAACTTATGGTGTTCTGGGGATCCAACCCGTTACGCAATTCTGAAATTTGCTGGGCCATTGCCGATCACGGGTCCTTTGCTGGCATCGACCAACTTAAAAGGGCAGGGACCAAATCGATCTGTATTGATCCGATATACACCGAAACCGCGCAGAAGCTGGGATCGGAATGGATCAAACCGCGGCCGCAAACCGACGTGGCGATGATGCTGGGCATTGCCCATACGCTTTATAGCGAAGGGCTGCATGATCAGAAGTTCCTCGACAAATATACTTCCGGTTTTGATCTTTTCCTGCCCTACCTTCTGGGCAAGGATGACGGACAGCCCAAAACGGCCGAATGGGCTTCGGAGATTTGCGGCGTCGATCCGGAAACCCTTAAGGATCTGGCCCGTCGCTTTGCAAAACAGCGCACCATGCTGGCCCTGGGATATTCTACCCAGCGTCAGCACCATGGTGAGCAAGTACACTGGATGCTGATTACGCTGGCTTCCATGCTGGGCCAGATCGGCCTTCCTGGCGGTGGTTACGGCCTGAGCTATCACTATGCTTCGGGCGGTGCACCCACGCACCTGGCACCGTCTTTGCCAGCAATTTCGGATACGCCCGGCGCGGTTGCACCAAGTGGCGGTCCTGCCTGGCTTGCCGGTGGTGGCGCTGCTTCGATCCCGGTTTCGCGGTTCGCCGAAACGTTGCTTAATCCGGGCAAGACAATGGATTTCAATGGCGGCCAGGTCACCTTGCCGCTTATCAAGCTGGCTTACTGGGTTGGTGGGAATCCTTTCTCGCATCAGCAGGACCGCGACGAGATGGTCAGAGCCTGGCAGCAACTCGAGACGTTCATCGTTCACGACTTCCAGTGGACGGCAACAGCACGTCACGCGGATATTGTCCTGCCTGCCACCACATCCTACGAACGTGATGATATTTCGGTTATCGGTGATTATGCGATGAGTCATATCTTGCCGATGAAAAAAGTCGTCGATCCGGTTTTCGAGGCAAAGTCGGATTACGATATCTTTACTGCCATCGCCCAGAAGATGGGCCAGGGCTATACCTATACCGAAGGCAAAACGCCGATTGACTGGATCCGTGGTTTCTACGAGGCCGCCAAGATTGAATCCCGTGCTCGTGGTATGGAAATGCCGGTTTTTGAAGTATTCTGGGAGAGTAACGAGGCGCTTGAATTCCCGCTGGCGGACGCAAACAAGAATTACGTTCGCTATGCGGATTATCGCAAGGATCCGTTACTCAACGCGCTTGGCACCGCAACCGGCAAGATCGAGGTCTATTCCCACGATATTGCCAAAATGAAGTATGATGACTGTCCGCCCCATCCGACATGGATGGAGCCGGTCGAGCGTCTTGGCGGACCAGGCAAGGCATCGCAGAAGTATCCTTTGCATGTTGCGGCAATTCATCCGGTCTTGCGTTTGCACTCCCAGCTTTGCGGAACTTCCCTGCGCGAAAGTTATGCTGTGCAGGGACGTGAACCTTGCTGGATGAACCCGGAAGATGCCAAGGCCCGTAACCTGAAGGATGGCGATTTGGTCCGGGTCTTCAACGATCGAGGGCAAATCCTTGCCGGTCTGGTGGTGACAGATGTCATTATGCCAGGTGTGATCCGCATTGACGAAGGCGGATGGTACAACCCGGTTGACCCGCGTACACCGGGCAGCCTTGATAGCTACGGTGATGTCAACAATCTTACCGTGGGTATCTCGACATCGAAATTGGCTCAGTCAAACTGTGGTCAAACGGGTAACGCCGAGGTCGAGAAATTCGAGGGTGTTCCGCCCGAAGTAACGGTGTTTGACGCTCCGGCCGCCTGATCGTATTGTGTGAAAGCGTAATCAGAAAAAGCCCCGGGGTCAGTTTAAAGACCCCGGGGCTTTTGGTTGTGCTTTGATCAGGAACGCATGAACGAATTGCAGTTTTATCAAAATACTGCCGATGGCCCGGCGCAGGTTTTAAAACCATCATCACCAGCCTGCACAACG
Source organism: Thalassospira sp. MCCC 1A01428 (assembly GCF_002115825.1). Classification (GTDB taxonomy): domain Bacteria; phylum Pseudomonadota; class Alphaproteobacteria; order Rhodospirillales; family Thalassospiraceae; genus Thalassospira. Next base: position 23,624 of record NZ_JFJZ01000038.1, read on the forward strand.
CTTCCTATGGCAACTTCCATCCGCGAAGTTTGGCCTGTGCGCCTGGCCGATTTTGATTGGCGGTCTGTTTGTCGCGTGTTTTTGGCCAGCTTGGGAATATTGTGCAACGGGCGGTCACTATGGCTGCCCGTTGAAGTTTTTATGCACATTCATTGCACGGCCAAACCTTCAAAATCTTTCAGTACATTCAGGACAATTGATGTTTTAACGTGTTGAACCGAATCATGGGGCAGCAGCACATCATTCACAAAACGCGATAGGTCATTCAAATCGCGGGTGACAACTTTCAGGTGATAATCCATCTCGCCGGTCAGGGCATAGGCTTCCAGCACTTCGGGTAAATCGGCCAGTAATTCGCCAAATCGTTTGGCATTGTCGCGGTTATGGGTGGCCAGTGTCACCGAAATCACCACCATCAGGCCCAGCCCCAGTTTCTGTCGGTCAATTGCGGCGTGATAGCCGGAAATAAAGCCTTCGGCCTCCAGCCTTGTCCGCCGGCGCGAACATTGCGAGGGCGACAGCGCGATGCGATCCGAAAGCTCGTTATTGGTCAGGCGGCCATCTTTTTGTAGTTCGGCCAGAAGCTTCAGGTCCATTTTATCAAGATGCGTCATGTGTGCGCCATTTTAGGTTTTAATGCGTATTTCGTGCAAAATTTTGCCAGAAGTGCCCAAAAATGCAAGCACATTGCACGGGTTTAAGTGCAAGATTGAGGCAAGTTAATAATTAGACAAATACAAAATCAGGAGACTTCCTATGGGTCCGTTCCCGCACGATGCCCCTCGCGCCACCATTAGCGATGAAAACCCCGCTGGTACCGATGGTTTTGAATTTGTTGAATTTTCCCATGATGATCCCGAAAAGCTCGCCGTGCTTTTTGATCGCATGGGTTATGTGCCGGTTGCCAAACATAAAAGCAAAAATATCACCGTTTGGCGGCAGGGTGATATTAACTATATCGTCAATGCGGAACCCGGTTCGCATGGCATGAAATTTGTTGAAAAGCATGGTCCGTGTGCGCCCGCGATGGCATGGCGCGTTGTGAATGCGCAACATGCCTTTGACCATGCCGTTGCGAAGGGGGCCGAACCTTATTTGGGGGATGATAAAACGCTTGATGTGCCAGCCATTGTTGGTATTGGCGGGTCGCTTTTGTATTTTATTGATCGGTATAACGATACCGGTTCGGCTTATGACGCCGAATTTGACTGGATCGGCGAACGTGATCCGAAACCCGAAGGGGTTGGCTTTTATTTCCTCGACCATCTGACCCACAATGTCTTTCGTGGCAATATGGACAAATGGTGGGATTTCTACCGCAATCTGTTTAACTTTAAACAGATCCATTTCTTTGACATTGCTGGTAAAATGACAGGGCTGGTCAGCCGTGCCATCACCTCGCCGTGCGGCAAAATTCGTATTCCGCTTAATGAATCGACCGATGATAACAGCCAGATCGAGGAATATCTGAAAAAATACAAAGGCGAGGGTATTCAGCATATCGCGGTTGGCACCGATGGCATTTACGAAGCGACCGACAAACTGGCCGCCAACGACCTTAAATTCATGCCCGGCCCGCCCGAGGTGTATTACGAGCAGTCCCATGAGCGCGTAAATGGCCATGATGAACCGATTGAACGGATGAAAAAACACGGCATCCTGATTGATGGCGAAGGGGTGATTGATGGCGGCATGACGAAAATTCTGCTGCAAATCTTCTCGAAAACCGTAATCGGCCCGATCTTTTTCGAATTCATTCAGCGCAAAGGCGACGAAGGCTTTGGCGAAGGCAATTTCCGCGCCCTGTTTGAAAGCATCGAAGAAGACCAGATCCGTCGGGGTGTTTTGAAGGTGGATGCGGCGGAATAAAATCGTTCATTATGGTGCCAGAGGTGCGTGAACAGGTGCGCCTCTGGCTTTTTGTTTTCGTGTTTATCTCACATAATGTCCATTTTTATCAAAGTACAGTACGTCACCATCTGAAAATTCGACCCGGGCAAGTCCCTTTTCAAACGGATCGGCGTCTTTCGCCTCTATGGGGGCAAAGGCAAACTGGCCGTCAAAACCGTAATACCCAAACAAATACTCGTCATCATCATTTCGGTCGGCGTTGGACTGAAGCACGAATAACCCTTCCGAATATCCGCGATAGCGCCAGTTCTCGGGCAGGGACATTTTTAGCTTCATCCGGGTATCGTACACAAAGTCCTGTTCCACATCATTTTCTTTCCGGGTCAGAACCAGATAACCGTCATAGAACCTGAAATCTGATGGTTCAAAGCCAAAGAAGTCTGCGGCATTGCCTTCCTGCACCAGGGTCTCGCCGCGCGAATTAATGATCGTCCATTTTTTGATATTTTCTGTGAATGTTGTGTGTGAGACGGTGCTGCCAGAACAACGCCCGCTGCAAAGTCCGAACATTGGGACGTCTATTTCCCGTGTGCCGACAATTTTTTTAACAAGGCCAATTCCGTTCAGGCTTGCGCTACAGTTTGTATATTCCGCCTCCAGCACAACCTTGCCCTGCTTATCCTTGTACCCACAGCGATAGTCATTTCCGTCGTCAACTGAAAAATCAACAAGTTCATCAAGCGGCGAGGGCAGGCAGGCACGATAACCGGCAAGGGCTTCGGGGGCGTCTTCAAACCCATTGGGTTGATGAAAAGCCGGGCAGTTTGCAATTTGTTGTTTTAGATCTGCCGCCCGCGCCATCAAAGCCTCATTCACCGGTATATCGGTTGGAAAACGGTCCTGTATTTGTTCAAGGCGCTGTGCGCGAAACGTGCTTTCAAACAGGTTCTGGATGTCTGCTTCGCTAATCTCTTTTTCCGGGTCGTCGGGAATGTCGTTTTGGCGCGTGCGGGCCTGGTCGAGTTTGTCCTGTGCTATTTTCTGGTCGCGCTTCGCAAGCCATTCTCCAACCGCATACAGATTAATGTGCGCTTTTTGCACTTCATGCAGTGCGTTAGTTTGGACCTTGCCGGTTTTTAACAGGTCGCGATAATAGGATTTTGCGCGTGTTGAGGCGTCTGAAAGTTCAAATCCGCTGCTTTGGAAAAGATCGTCCCAGCTTGGACTGCCGGGGATATTAAAGCTAACATCCGGGTTGCCCGAGGCCCCAAAAATACCGGGGTCACATTCGACCCACACATTCTCAAAAAGGCTTGGGGAAAATTTCAGGTCGACGCTGTAAAGCTCGATCTTTTTGGCAATGTCATCAGGCACATAGGTGCCGACACCTTTTATGGTCGAGACAAAACTGTTGTTGGTTTCTGCTTTTTTAAAAGTCCAGTTTGCCGTGCAATAAACAACAGGTTCCCCCCACAGGGTATAAATCAGCAACTTTGCCCGAATATCAACCCAGGCCGTTCCTTCCCCTGTTGCGTCCCATCCATCTAACATTGGCGCGGGGAAACGAACCTGTACATCTTTAAAGGTAATGACGTCGGATTCCACGCGGTTAATGCGGGTGATCTCCTCATCATCGGCAAAGGCGGGGGTATGGAAGGGTAAAATCAGGGCAATGATTAAAAACACAAACCGGATTGATGCAAATTTCACAACTCGTTCCCCCGGGCAAGTATCTGGGCCTCGTTCTTAAAAGCAGCGCAGTCTCCCGACAGGGCGAGATAGGTATTGGCATAATCTTTGGTGTATTGTGCAAAAAATTCGGTTGACGTTGAATATCGTTCTGAATGGGAAAGTTTTTGCACCATATAGGCGTAATAGAAATAATAGCTGTCCGGCAGATCGCTGGTCTCTTTGCGGGCGCGCCCCATATATTGCAAGCCCAGTTCGAAATCCTTTTCTTTAAAGGCATACGCCGCAAACCGAAGCAGGTTTTGGGCAGCTGTTTTTTTATCGTCAAAAAGGATTTGTTCGACGTCCCGGGCATGGGCAATTTTTTTGTCTGTCAGGTTGAACGTAAGGTATTTGGGTAAAGTGACTTTCGGTGTTTTCTTTTGCAACAGGCCCAAACGATACATCAGGGCGGGAAGGGCCTTTGGGGTGCAAGATGCGTTTTCTGTGTCGGAAACACTTTCCGGGACCATGACCATAAGGTTTTTACGAAAGATCCTGGCGTCCCAGATGTCAGAATAAACAAGGACCGCCATCGATAAAAGCGGAACGGCAACTATGCAACACGCCTTGAAAAATCTGCTGACCCGATAGGCATCCTTATCGCGACCGGTAATAAGCCGTAAAAGCCCATAAAACGCCAGCAAGATGGCAAAGGCGGCCAATATTTGCTCGATAAAAAGCCAGTTCCCCTTGCCAAGCCATTTGGTGGCCAGCATCAAACCGACAATGATTGTCGCCCAGCCGATGTTTTCGTTTCGGCTGAGCAGGAAATTGCCGGTCACAATGACCGCTATAAAGGCAATGATGCGAAAACTGGTATCAAGAAATGTATCTGGACCAAATTGCGTGATCAACCACCCGTTTGCCAGCAGAACAAACCACAGCGCACCTGGTAATATGATATCGGTTATCTTGTTTTCGTATGTTGGTTGATTGGCTTTGGCCTCTGGTGCGGCAGGCTTTTCTGTTTCTGTGTTGTCCGGTGTTTCGTCATTTTCTGTTGCCAGATCAATAAAACCGGCACTGGCAGAATAGTGAAAATCGCTTTTGCATAACGGGCAAATGATTTTCAGGACTTTATCCCTGAGGGGTATTCGGGTGGGTTCATCGCACACCGGACAGTTAATAACGATCTTCTGCTCATCCATTACCAATGTCCGATTTTGTACTATAGGATTGTATAATCCTATATATTGATCCGGTTGATTTTGGAATGGATTATTGCGATTGAATCAGTGTGTTAGATAATTATTCGACCGGTTTTTTCTTGATGAAAAAACAGAACCCCGGATTTTACCCGGGAAAACCCGGGGTTCACAACATCTCGTCGACAAATCAATACCCGCCAAGCCCCAGCATTTGTGGCAACCACATGATCAGGCCGGGAATGGTGATCATAAGCACCACACGAATAAAATCAGCCGCCAGAAATGGCAGAATACCGCGCGAAAGTGTGGTGATGGTCATATCGGGGGCAACGCCCTGAATGATGAACAGGTTCATGCCGATCGGCGGGGTGATCAGGCCAATTTCAACCACAGAAACCAGCAGCACACCAAACCATACCGGGTCGTAACCAATACCGGTAATCACGCTATAGGCTGGCACCACGGTTAGCAAAATCATTGACAGGCTGTCCATGAAACAGCCCAGCACGACATAAAAAACCAGCAATGAAACCAAAACCGCAAGCGGGGAGAAACCCTGACTGGTAATCCAGTTTACCAGTGTTTGGGTCAGCCCGCTGGTTTCGATGAAAAAGTTAAATAAAGATGCCCCGATCAGAATCAGAAAGATCATCCCGGTCATGCCAGCGGTTTCACGAATACCGCTTCGCAGTACCGTCCATGTCAGTTTTTTGCGGATAAAGGCAAACAGTAATGCGCCGCCCGCGCCCACGGCGGCGGCTTCGGTGGGCGAAAACAGCCCGGCATAGATGCCGCCAATCACCAGCAGGATCAGAACAATCGCATCCCACATTCGCCAAAGCGCGCCCCAGCGTTGCGACCATGGGGTATAATTGCTGACTGGTGCCAATTCAGGTTTGCGCATGACTTGCAAACGGATCGAGATGATATAGAGAACCGTTGCCAAAACACCGGGAATCATGGCCCCGGCAAACAGCGCCCCAATCGACTGTTCGGTCATCAATGCATAAATCACCAGCAAGATTGATGGCGGGATCAACACGCCCAATGTGCCGCCTGCCGCAATCGACGCCCCGGCCAGGCTTTTGGCATAACCCCGGCTTTGCATTTCGGGCAGGGCGACGCGACCCATCGTTGCACAGGTCGCAAGCGATGATCCGCAAATGGCGCCAAAAATGGCACTGGCCCCAATGCTGGATGCGGCCAACCCGCCCCGGCGATGGCCGGCAAAGGCTGTTATGCCGCGAAACAAATTGCCCGACAGGCCGGAATGGGAGGCAAACACACCCATGAAAATGAAAAGCGGCACCACCGACAGGCCGTAGGGAAATATCGCCTCGAACGGCAGGCTTGCCATCACATAACTGGCCGATGTCCAGTCCATCAGCATCAAGGTGCCACCAATGCCAACCAGCGCCATGGCAACGGCCACCGGTACCCGTAGCAATGCCAGGCCAAGGGCAACTACAAAGCCGATTAATCCTGCCCACTCAGTCGCCATTAAATCGTCTCGCCCGTAAAAACAAATTTCAGAAACTTCACAAAACAAACCAGTGTCGAAAGGGCCAGCCCGCTTAGCAAAAACACCCAGAACAAAATCATAGGGATCGCCAGGTTTTGCGATACATCGCCATAGGCCAATTGTTCCATCGCCCGGCCCCATGACAGGTAAAACAAAAACGCCATTAATGCCGCGCCGGTCAGCGGGATCAGGGTATCGACCACGCGGAAAAACCCGCGAAAGGTTCGTTTGCCAAACAGGTCGACGGTCACATGGGCACCTGTGCTAAAGGCATGGGGAATGGCCCAGGATGCCGCCGCCATTACGCAAAACTGGGTTAAGTCGACAGCACCGATAAATGACTGCCCGCCAATGCGCCGCCAAACGATGTCGGCGACGACAACGGCAATTGCACCGATCAGGGCGGTCATGCCGGCAAAAGCAAAAATATCGGTGATGCGGGTCATGATATGGTCAAGGCGGCGAACCGCAGCACGAAGCTGCGGTTCATCACGAAAGTTGGCCGATTGGGTCATTTGTCGCCAGCGTGATATTTGGTGTCAAATTGTGCAACCAGTTCCTGGGCGCGTTTGTAAATGGCTTCGGGGTCTTTCACGCCTTTGGCTTTCAGGCCTTCAAGGTAATCCTTGATCATGGGCTGAACGGCGTCTTTCCATTCTGCACGGGTTTTATCGTCAATTTCGATGATTTCATTGCCATGCTTAACGGCATCGGCTTTGCCTGCGGCTTCCCATTTGTCCCACCAGTCGCCAAATTTTGCGACCAAAGGATCGCCTGAAATTTCATCAATCGCTTTGCGAACATCTTCAGGCAGGGACTCAAACTTTTTCTGGTTCATCAAAAAATAGAACCCGGCCACATAGGCCCCGGCATCGGTGTGGTATTTCAAAAGTTCGTTGGCTTTAACCGCATTGACCAGGTCCCAGGTGGTCACCAGCCCGTCAATATTGCCTTTTTGCAGGTTTTCATAAATTGCCGAGGGCGGCAAACCAACCGGTGAAGCCCCATAAGATTCCAGCATGGCGGAAACTGCGGGGCTTGGCGTGCGTAAACGAAGACCTTTCAGGTCATCAAGCGACCGTACCGGCTTATCAAGGGTATGGATCAGGCCGCCTTCATGGGTGAACAGGGCCAGAACCTTGAAATCCTTGTAATCGCTGCCCAGCATGCCTTCCTTATACAGGTTCCACAGGGTTTCTGATCCTGAATCTGCATATTTGACCAGAAACGGCATTTCAATAATTGAAGCCGCCGGGTAACGGTCACGCGGAATACCGTTAAGGCCAACGGCCATGTCAATCACACCGGCCCGAACCTGATCGGCCTGACGGTCAATTTTGCCAAAGGCCGAGGTGGCGTCATAGATTTTTACCTCAACCTTGCCATTGGTTTTTTCTTCCAGCTGCTTGGCCCAGGGTTCCAGAAAATCCTTCTGGAAGCCATGGCTGGGCGGCAGGTAATGGCTGATTTTAAGGGTAATATCGGCGGCATTGGCACAGGTTGCCCCGGCAAGAGCGGTGGCACCGGCCAAAAGGCCAAGGATGGTTTTACGTAAATTCAGGCGATTCATGTTTCTCTCCCTGTTGTTTTATCTTGTTTGTTGGCTGCCGTTATTTATGCAGCCAGACTGTTTTGATCTGAATTGATGGCACATTAATATTCCGGGGCGGCATCGGCAAAGCCGGGTAGGGTGGTGCAATGGGCATCTACCGCGCAAATGGCCGGATAAGGCGATAAATCGACGTCGAACCGGCGGGCATTGTAAACCTGCGGCACAAGGCAGACATCGGCCAGCGACACATCGGCCCCCAGGCAAAACGGCCCTTTGTCGCGATGCGGTGCAATCAGCGCTTCAAGGGTGTCAAACCCAGCACAAATCCAGTGGTGATACCATTCCAGCTTGGCATCTTCTGACGCGCCTAGCGTGCCCGTGATGTATTTTAAAATGCGCAAATTGTTTAACGGGTGAACGTCGCAGGCAATGGTGTGGGCCACCTCGCGCACGCCAAGTGCGACCAGCGGTTCCGCCGGGATCAGCCGGGGCGACGGGTATATGGCATCCAGCCATTCAATCAGTGCCAGCGACTGACCAAATGTTTTACCGCCAAAGGTAAAGGATGGCACCAGCCCCGAAGGCGCAACCGATTTATAGGGCTTTTGTGCGTGTGCCCCGGTGCGCAGATCAACGGTTTCGACCTTGTTCGCTTGCAACCCTTTAAGGTTAAGGGCAATGCGAACCCGATACGATGCCGATGAGCGGAAGTAATCATAGAATATCAGGTCGTCTGGTTTCATCCCTGGCTCTTTTTTAAAAGGTGGCCTTGGCGTGCATAGGAACAGTTCTGCACGCATGACAAAGAAAATCCCCCTTGCTGCTGTCTGTTGGAACGGCCCTGATTTTTGGATGCCGGGCAATCCCAACTTCATTGCAAAAGCGATTTCCTCTTTCAGATTGGAATTATGCTATATATAATGAATTACGCAATATGAAATTTTCACAGGCATTTTTTGATCGTGACCCCATCGCATATATCGCAACACGATGCCATTGACCCGACGGTTGAAGAGGTCGGCGATACCCGTAAAGGCATTCAGTCTATCGAGGTTGGTGGCCGAATTATTTCGGCCTTGTGCGATTTTCAATATCCCGTGCCGCTAAAGGATCTGGCGGCCGCGGTTGATATGCCTGCGGCAAAGGTGCATCGTTATCTTACCAGTCTGGCGCGCATCGGCCTGGCGTTCCAGGATGACCGGTCCGGTTTGTATGGTCTGGGGCCAATGGCATTGCGCATGGGTCTGTCTGCGATTGAACGCAATGATGTGGTGATGCGGGCCGGGCGTTTGCTGCGCAGCCTGACAATTGAATGGCGATCATCCGGGCATTTGGCAATTTGGGGCGAACGCGGGCCGGTCCTTATCCGGACGGAACATGGCGGGCCGCCGGTTATTTCAACCATGGGGCTGGGAACGGTAATGCCGCTTTTGCGCTCTGCCACCGGGCAGGCATTTTTGGCGGCCATGCCACGGTCAGCCATTGAACATGTGATTGTCGCCGAACAGGAAATTCTGGGTTGGAACGATGCCAAGGTGGATCAGTTAATCACGGAAACCCGCCAGCGCGGGGCGGCCGTGATCGAGGGTGACATTGTGCCAGGGCTTTCAGCGATCAGCGCGCCGGTTTTTAATCTCGACGGGGCGGTTGCCTGTTGTGTGACCCTGATGAACCCGCAGGCCAATTATTTTCAGCCCGGTCATGCCGCCTTTGAGGCGTTTTTGCACGAAATTGAATTGTTTAATCAAAACTGGGGCGGGCGCGCACGCGCAACGCCCTGACGACTGGATTACATGTGGTTGAGTTTGCCAAGGAGGGTCACCAGCGCATCAAAGTCTTTGTCGCCCAGAAAATCGCGGGCTTTTTGGTTATAGGTAACGCCCGCCTGGCATAGGGATAAAAAGGCACTTTGGCCCTGCTTTGTCAGTTCGATCAGGTGAATGCGCCGGTCGTTTTCATCCTGTCGGCGGTTCAGCCAGCGCCGCGTTTCGATGGAATGAACCGCGCGGGACACTTTGGTTTTATGAAGGCCGGTTCGGGTGCCGATATCGGTTGCGGTTTGTGGGCCGTATTGGCCAAGTGTGGCTAACACGCGCCATTCCGATCGGGTCATTTTATAGCGGTCCCGGTAAATGTCGCGAAAGCCAAGGCTGACTTTTTCGCTGGTGTGATGCAGCAAAAACGGCAGGAAACCGTGCAGGTTGAATTTTTCTGTCATCGCGTCTGATCGCTGTTTGATAGTTACAAAAATTATAGTTACGAATGTAACTATATCAAATAATGTTAGGGAGAAGGCAATGACTGATCACATTGTTTCTGCAAAAAAGGACCCGGCAGCAAGTATGGGCGAACTGCACTATATGTCCGGTTTTGGTAATGATTTTGAAACCGAATGCTTGCCAGGCGTGCTGCCGCAGGGGCAAAACAGCCCGCAAAAATGTGCCTATGGCTTGTATGCCGAACAGCTTTCCGGGTCGCCCTTTACCGCACCACGTGGCACCAACGAACGGTCGTGGCTGTATCGCATTCGGCCGAGCGTGCGCCACAATGGCCGATTTGAAACACTTGATTTGCCGCATTGGAAAACAGCCCCCTGCCTGAATGATCATAGTCTGGCACTGGGGCAGTTACGATGGGACCCGGTTGAGATGCCAACCACCCCGACCGATTTTATTGCCGGGATGCGCACCATTACCACGGCAGGTGATGCATTGGGCCAGTCGGGCATGGCGACACATGTTTATGTGTGCAATGCCGATATGGTTGACGATTACTTTTTTAATGCCGATGCGGAATTGCTGGTGGTGCCGCAAATTGGCGCGCTGCGCATTTTTACCGAATTGGGCGTTATGGACGTCGCGCCGTTAGAAGTGGCGCTAATCCCGCGCGGCATGATGTTTAAGGTTTCCATTCTCGATGCGGGGGCCGATGGTGGGGCGCGGGGGTATGTGTGCGAAAATTACGGGGCGAAATTTACCTTGCCGGAACGCGGGCCGATTGGCGCAAACTGCCTTGCCAATCCGCGTGATTTTAAAACGCCCGTTGCCGCCTATGAAGACAAGGAAACACCGTGCCGGGTACTGGTTAAATGGTGCGGGCAGTTTCATGTCACTGAAATTGGCCATTCGCCGCTGGACGTTGTGGGCTGGCACGGCAATTACACCCCGTTCAAATACGATTTGCGTACTTTTTCGCCGGTTGGCGCCATTTTGTTTGATCATCCGGATCCGTCGATTTTTACCGTGTTAACAGCGCCATCGGGCGAAGCCGGCACGGCGAATATCGATTTTGTTATTTTTCCACCACGCTGGATGGTGGCGGAAAACACCTTTCGCCCGCCTTGGTATCATCGCAACATCATGAGCGAGTTTATGGGCCTGATCGAGGGCCAGTATGATGCCAAGGAACAGGGGTTTGTTCCCGGCGGCATGAGCCTGCATAACATGATGTTGGCCCATGGCCCCGATACCGAAGGTTTTACCAAGGCATCGGAAACAAAGCTGGAGCCGGTCAAACAGGAAGGCACGATGGCCTTTATGTTTGAAACCCGTTTTCCCCAGCAACTGACCCGCTTTGCCGCCGAACTGCCCGGCTTGCAAAACGATTATCAGGATTGCTGGCAAGGGTTGGAACGCCGGTTTGACGGCACCCCGGAAGGCCGTCAGGACTAGTGTTAAAGCCGGTTGATCGATTTCCGATCAACCGGCCCTCAATCGGCGGGCTGGCTTTTTGAAAGCCCTTGCCTTACGCGGCATAAGCCGCGCGGGGCCGTCCGTCGCACCTAACCACGTCCCGGCGCGTTGACCTCGCAGAGACGTGGAAAACCCGAATTTCACTATTTGAAATATGATTTTAAAAATGACCGGAAACATTCGGCAAGGAGACAGGACCGATGAAATTTGCCACCCTGAAAGACGGCAGCCGTGATGGAAAGCTGGTTTTGGTATCAGGCGATTTAACCCGCTATATCGCGTGCGATCATGCCCCGAACCTGCAATTTGCCCTTGATCACTGGAATGATCTGGCGGCTCCGTTGGCCGATATTGCAACCCGGCTGGAAAGCGACACCGATTATGGCCAGCCGTTTGATCAAAAACAGGCCCATTCACCGCTGCCGCGTGCCTATCAGTGGGCGGACGGGTCGGCTTATGTCAATCATGTGGAATTGGTGCGCAAGGCGCGCGGGGCTGAAATTCCCGAAAGTTTCTGGACCGATCCATTGATGTATCAAGGTGGATCAGACAGCTTTCTGGCCCCGACGGACCCGATTATTCTGGGCGATGAAGCCTGGGGTATTGATATGGAAGGCGAAGTTGCCGTGATTACGGGCGACGTGCCGATGGGTGTGTCCCCCGAAGAAGCCCGCAAATGCATTCGGTTGGTGATGCTGGTTAATGATGTGTCGTTACGTGGTTTGATTCCGGGCGAACTGGCAAAGGGATTTGGTTTTTTCCAGTCTAAGCCGTCATCGGCCTTTTCACCTGTTGCGGTAACGCCTGATGAACTTGGTGATGCCTGGGATGGTGGCAAGGTGCATTTGCCCCTGAATGTGGATTTGAACGGCAAACCCTTTGGCCGTGCCAATGCCGGGATCGACATGACGTTTGATTTTGGCCAGCTGGTGGCCCATGCCGCCAAAACCCGCCCGCTATGCGCGGGTAGCATTGTGGGGTCGGGCACGGTTTCGAACAAACTGAACGGCGAACCGGGCAAACCGGTGGCCGATGGCGGGGCGGGCTATTCCTGCATTGCCGAAATTCGCATGATCGAAACCATTCGCGATGGCAAACCGGCAACGCCATTTATGCAGTTTGGCGATAATGTTAAAATCAGCATGTGCAACCGGGATGGACAATCGATTTTTGGTATGATTGATCAAACGGTTGAAAAATATAACGGTTAAACTTGCGGGCTTGCTCGACGTGGCCCAAAGACAAAACCCCTGCCAGCATATGCTGGCAGGGGTTTTATTGTTAATCAGAACGTTTTGATGACGGTGAAAAAGGAGGGTCAGCTTGGGTCGCGGTCTAATACCACGCCTGCACGGTTTCCTTTGTTTGCTCCATCGGCCCAGCTTTCCCGGCCATTTACCCATACATTTTTAATGCCATGCGCCGGTGTTTTGGGTTTTTCGTAGGTTGCACCGGATTCAATTGTTGCCGGATCAAACAGCACCAGATCGGCATATCCGCCTTCCCTGATCCGTCCGCGGTCCTTAAGGCCAAAGCGATCAGCAGGCATTGATGTCATGCGTTTTACACCTTCTTCCAGTGTAAACAGGCCGATATCGCGCACATAATGGCCTAAAACACGCGGGAATGTGCCCCACACGCGGGGGTGCGAATGGTCGCCGCGTGCTATGCCGTCCGAGCAGATGATGGTGTGTTCGAACGACAGAATGCGCCTTACATCACTTTCATCCATGATGAAGAAAATGCCGGTGGCGGGGAGCAAACGCTCCATCGCGGTATCGAGGTCGGTGTTCCATTCCCTGGCAATATCGGCCAGATCACGACCGGCCATTTTCGGATAAGCCAGTGATTCCGCCACAATCACGCGGGTGGCCTGGCGATGGCGCCCGGAATTAAGCATGGTCGAGGATGCCGTCCAGGGTGTGGTATCAAGACTGACATCCTGATCAAGCATCGCCTTGCTAAACATTGGCAGGGTAATTTCCGACTGACCGTGATTGGCGAGCCCGGCACATTTATGATGACTAACATGTACCCCGCAACAGGCTTCGCGCCCGATTTCAAGGGTTTCTTCAAGGGCTTCAATGCCCTGGTCGCCTTCGTCGCGCATATGGGTGACGTAAAGTTTGCCATGTGCCCTGGCAATGCGGGCCATGGCAATGGCTTCGGCGGTGGTGGCCGCGCGCGCAGGCGGATAAAACAGGCCGGTTGAAACACCAATCCCGCCTTCGCCCAGAGCCTGATCAAGCGATTTTTCCATTGCTTTTAATTCGGCGGCGTCTGCCGGGCGGCCAAGGTCGGCAACCTCGTTGATACGCAGGGTGCCATGCCCGATCAGGCAGGCGGAATTAACAGCGGCGGGGGATTGGCGTAACTGGTTGCGATAATCGGCAAACCGGGCAAAGCGGGGGCGGGTGGATGTCAGGATCATGCCCAGGGGTTGGGGTAGAATATCAATGGTTGCCGTAAGGGGGGCAATTGAAAAACCGCAATTGCCCGCAATGATTGTTGTCACACCCTGGCTAAGCATACAATCCATGCCCGGGTCAGTCAGCAGGGCTTCGTCGTGGTGAACATGCGGGTCGATAAAGCCGGGTGCAAGGGTTAAACCGGTGCAATCAACATCGCGTCCGCCATGCCATTTTGACAGTTCGCCAACGGCGACAATCCGATCGTCACGGATTGCGACATCACCGTGTATGCGTGTTTGGCCTGTGCCATCCACGATATCGGCGTTGCGAAAAATGACGTCAGCTTGCATCGTCGGAAACTCCAGAATGCTTATAATTTATTGTTGTTCAGGCGTGTTTATGGGCGACCCTCGGTTGGGCCATTATGAAAAATGCCTGCATATTCGGCCTTAGTTGAACGTGTCGGCTTGTGCGGGTGCAGAAGGCGGGGCGTCATCGCCCGCCCAACGGGCTATGACATGGACAAAGATGATCACGATCATGAGGGGCACCGCAATCGCGACCCAGAGTGTCGAGAAATCAAGCGCGTCGGCCATTGTCCGGCTGTGGCGCAGAAGAAACCCCCGGGCCGGATTATTGCCAGGGCCAAAAAAGCAGTACCAGAGAACCGGGGTAAGATAGATGATCACAACGGCAGACTGGACGGTGCCGGTTATAATGCCCATTAGTTTGCCACCATTGCCCTCGCTTGTAAAAAGGGCGGGGTCGAAACGGCGTTTAAAGCTCATGGTCGCGCCGATAAGACCCGCCCATATCATGGCATAACGGGCCAGTTCTTCTGTCCAGGAGGGCGGCGAGGCGAACAGATAACGGGCGATAACCTGCAACAATACCGACCCCACCAGCACCGTCAGTGCGATAATGGCAATAAAGCATGCAAGTTGATCAAGACCGTGGCTGATTGCCATGGCTGTTTTTCGGATCGTGTTCACCTTCACCGCCTCCTGCTTAATTACGAACCAATTTGAGCGCGTCGAGATACTTTTGTAAGTCGTCGGCGGCCATGATTGACGTCCATGTCGGAGCTGTCGCCTTCACCATCTTGTCGCGCTCGCCCGGTTCCAGTTGGGAAATGGTGACACCTGCCTTTTCCATTCGGGCCATGACGCTGGTGCTCCAGTTCGCCAGCCATTCACGATTGGCCGCAATCCCGGCATCAAGTGCCTTGTCGATTTCGGCTTTTTCGTTGGCCGGTAATGTTTCGTACCAGTCGTTGGAAACAAAAACGGCACGGGCTGAAGGCGAAATATCGGCCGGTGTGAAATGCGTCAGAAAAGCAGTGTGACCGGTTCTAAGCGAGGAATTCGGCGGATTGAGATAGCCATCGGCAATTCCGACCTGAATGGCATTTGCAACTTCTGACCATGCGACGATTGTGCCATTGGCACCCAGGGCTTCTTCATATTCCAGCTGTTCGGCATTAAGGGCGCGCAACCGCAAACCTTTAAGGTCAGACATTTTGGTGACGTCACGCTGGCTGTTGTGAATGCCAATGCCGACGCCGATATAGTTGAATCCGGCAAGGCGAACGCCGTTTTCAAGCAGTGGCTTGTTCATTTCGTCAAGAAGGTCGCTTTTTTCAATAACAGCGTCAAATTCAGCGCTGTCCTTGAACATGAAAGGCAGCAAAATGCCTTTTAGAAGCGGGCTCATGCCAACACCGGTGGAAACGGTTGCCAGATCGATTTCGACCAGCCCCTGGGCTGTTGCGTCGAACCGTTCCTTTTCGCTGCCTAAGGTATCGGACGGGAAAACAACCGCCTTGAAGTCTGTACCTTTTAACGCATCGGCAAAGCCGTGAACAAAGGCGGCTTCGGCATTGGTGGTCGGGTCATCAATGCCGTTCATGGCGATTTTAACATCGGCGGCGAATGCCGGTGCCACCATTGTCGTCGTTAATAACAGGCTGAGAGAGGCAAGAGCCTTCCCGGATTTCATCAAGGTCATGTTACGTGAACTCCTCTGTTGTACCCTTTTTTTGTTATCAGCTAAGCCCCAGGGCATGTGGCAGAGCCAGTGAGATGGCCGGAAAGAAAGTCAGCACGACCAGCAGGATGACTTCGGCAAAGAAAAACGGCAGGGTTGCGCGGATCAATCGCCAGTAATTGATGTTGCATGTTGTCGCCAAAATCAGCAGGACCCCGCCGATGGGGGGCGATAAAAGCCCCGTTGAAATATTGAAGCAGATAACGATGCCGAGATGGACCGGATCAATGCCCATCGCCAGCGCAACGGGAACAAAGATGGGAGCGAACAATGCCACAGCAGCTTTGACATCCATTGCCATGCCCGCGATCAAAAATACCACATTGACCAGCATCAGATATTGCAGCGGGCCAAGGCCCCATTCCGTGATCTGGGCGGCAATGGCCTGCGGCAGGCGATCAAGGGCGGCAATATAGGAAAAGGTCGAAATCGCACATAAAATGATAAACAGCGCACCCAACAAAACAGCGGTGCGGATGGCACTTTGGCGTACGGCTTCCAGATCAAGTTTGCGATATGAAAAACCAATGATCAGGGCTGCGCCAACCGCTACTGCCGCTGCCTCGGCCGGTGTCATGATGCCAAAAAGCGTGCCACCCAAAATGATGATGGGCAGGGTCATTGCGGGCAGGGCGCGAAAAAACGATTTTTTGATCGGGGGGATGGTTGCCGGGTCGCCACCACCTGGATGATCATCGCGCCAGGCATAAAAGGCGTTCATTACCATCAGGACTGCGGCCAACAGAAGCCCCGGTACAACACCGGCAGCAAACAGGGCCGTAACCGATGTATTCATCAACGCGCCGTAAAAAATCAGGATGCTGGACGGCGGAATGATCGGTCCGATGATAGAGGACGCGCCGGTAATGGCGACGGCATAATCCAGCGAATAACCGCGTTTTTGCATTTCGGGGACCAGCGAATTGCCAAGGGCTGCCGCATCGGACACCGCCGACCCGGACACACCGGCAAAGAACACGCTGGTGAGAACGTTGACATGGCCAAGCCCGCCTTTGACCCGCCCCAACAATGACATTGAAAAATCAATCAGCGCAGAAGCAATGCCGCCCCGGTTCATCAAATCCCCGGCAAAGATAAAAAGTGGCATTGCCAGAAAAGCAAAAACGTCGAGCTGGCTAAACAGGCGTTGAGGCAGGGCCGCCATGAAATTGGCATGGTCGCCCAAAATAAACGTCATGATCGATGCCGCACCGATGACATACGCAATCGCCGCGCCAGATAGAAGCCCCGCTCCGATTAGGATAAGCAGAAATACCGCCTGCATCCTATTCCCCTTTCTGTTTTTTATTTAAAGCAAGACTGAAGTGCTTTCCTACGTTAGGAAATAGAAAATATTTATTTCATCCATAGTAATATGCTATGGATCGTGACAATTTGGTAAGGTACAGGAGCGCATTATGCGCGGGATAACGCTTCAGCGATTGCAGGTATTTTGCGAGGTTTATGAACGCAATTCGATCAGTGCAGCGGCCCGCGCACTGGGGTTGTCGCAACCAACTGTTAGCAAGCATTTGCGCGATTTCGAGGCAGCATCGGGTCTGACGCTGTTTGTGCTGGAACGCGGGCGTATTTTACAAACGGCGGACGCCGATGCGATTTACAGCGAAAGCCGGTTTTTGCAGGATGGAATTGGTCAGCTTGAGGGGCGTATCGATGCGTTGAAAAAAGGGGTGGGTGGCAAACTTTCGGTGATGTCGATCGGCCTTATGATGAACCATTTTGTGCCCCAGGCCTGCGCCCGGCTGATGCAGAAAATGCCCCAATTGCGCCTGATCCTTGATATCAGCAAGGCGGCGCATCAAATGGAATTGCTACATGCCGGGCTGATCGACCTTGGGATTATGGCCGGGCGGGTAACGATGCGCGACGAAGAATTTACCCTGTTGGGGCGTGGAAAGTTAAAGGCCATCGTGCCACGTGAAAACCCGCTTGCGCAAAAACGGCAAGTGACACTGGAACAGATTTTTGACTATCCGATGGTGGATACCACCGCACGCGGGCCGATTGGCAATGTCCTTGAAGAAGCCCTTAGAACACGGGGGCTGAGCATGGCCGGGGCCGTGACCTGTAATTCGCTGGAAGCGGTGCCGCCGATGGCGCAAATTCTGAAACGGTGCGCCATCATTGATGAATTTACAGCCCGTTCCCTGCTGCAAACCGATATTGTCTGTATTGACCTGGAACCAGCGATAAATTTTGATATCTGGGCTGTGACCTTGTCCTCGACCGGGAACCGTAACGCCATTCGCCTTTTTTCCGATGCATTACGCAGTTTGCTGGCAGAAAGATAAGACACGGGCGGCAACAGGTCAGTGTAAAATCCGGTTATATACAAACAAAACCCCTGCCGACAAGACGACAGGGGTTTGTATGAAATACCGGTTTTGTTGGCTGTTAAAATGCCAGCCTTGGCAAAAATAATACCAGGTCGGGTAACATCAGCAGGGCAAAAACCAGCAGCAAAATGGCGGCCAGAAATGGCAGGGATTCCCGCACGTAATGTTCAACCCTGACATTCATGATCGCACAGACGGTATACATGGCAACACCGACCGGTGGTGTCATTGACCCCAGTGTTACCAGCGTCATCATCAGGATGCCGAAATGAACCGGATCAACACCAAGCTGTTTAATGATCGGCACAAAAATTGGCGTCAGCAGCAACACCAGAACCGTGCTTTCAACAAACAACCCGGCGACAAACAGAATGCCCAGAATGGCAGCAACAATGGCAGTGGGGTTGCTTAAACCTGACAGCAGGGCGCCTGAAACGGTTTGCGGGATTTGCAAAAACGTAATGGCAAAACCGACCATGCCCGACATCAGAATAATCAACATGATCATGCCAATATCGGAAATAGCATCGGCCAACGCACGTTTGATATCGGTAAAGCTAAGCTCGCGGTGGCTGAAAACCCCGACAACAACGGCATATACCACGGCAAAGGAACCAACCTCGGACGGGGTGAACAGCCCGCCACGAATGGTAATGATCAGCAAGACTGGAAACAGCAACGCCCATTTGGCTTCCCAAAAGGCTACGGCCAATTCACGCACGGTGGGTTTGCGCGCGTCCTTGGCAACATAATTGCGCTTTTTGGCGATGATATAGGCAGTGACCATTAACACAATCATCATCAGCACACCGGGAATGATGCCAGCCAGAAACAGCCGCCCGATGGAAACATTGCCGACATACCCATACAGGATCAGCCCGATGGACGGGGGAATGGTGGCAGTGATAAGGGAACTTAGTGCGATAACAGCCGCGGAAAAGCCTTTGGAATAACCGTTCTCGATCATTTTGGGGCCAATAACGCGCGCTTCCATAGCGGCGTCGGCCACGGCCGAACCGGAAATACCGCCCATCAAGGTCGACAGAATGATGGAAACCTGGGCCAGACCACCGGCCATCCACGAAACGGCGATGTTGGAAAATTTAAACAGGCGGTCGGTGATGCCGCTTTCGTTCATCAAGTGACCGGCCAGCACAAAAAACGGCACGGCCAGCAGGGGGAAACTTTGCGACACAGCGGCAATTTTTTGCACACCAATTGATAGTGGCATGACATTGGATGTGACAAAAAATGCGAAACCTGACAGGCCAATGGCAAAGGCCACCGGGGCGCCAATGATCAGGAAAAACAAAAAGATGGAACCGATCAACAGCATGGTCAGATTTCCTGCGTGGTCGTTTTGGGTGTGGTCGCGGGCGGGATTGCATCAATCCCTTCTTCCGGCAGCGAATAAACAAGAACCTGTTCGGCCCGGCGGTTTCGCCATGCATCGATAATATTGTATATGATGGTGCCACCCAGAATGACCGACCCGACCGGCACGGCAATGGTGACAAAGGCATAGGAAATACCGGAATCACCAAACTGGCGCTGCTTGTTAAGGATCGTCAGGTCGTAACCTTCGACCGCAAGAATGGCCAGCATGGCGCAGAAGATCAGACCAACGGCAGTTTCAATAATCAGCCGATAGCGATGCGGTGCAAGACGGACAAACAGGTCAACGCCAAGATGCCCGCGCTGACGCATGGCGCGGATGGCACCAAAAAAGCACAGCCAGATAAACAGCAATTGCGCCATATCGACCGACCACATGACAGGATGACCAAAGGTCCGCATGATGGACGCGACAAAAACCAGCATGACGATGGCGATGAATATTGCGGAAACCAGTGCAAACTCGGCCTGAGCCAGACGTTTTTTCATGCCCGGTTTTCCTCCCTTTGCTTGGGCGCCCAAAAGCGCCATGGACCAATGGTGGGGTGGGTGAATTGGGGTGTTCGCGATTTTAAAATGCCATCCAGCGTGGAAACCGGATGTTTTAACGCTGATCTGACACCGGAAAAGATGCTGCTGCGGGGCCGCGATAGCCCGTTAGCCGGAATTATTAAATTATCACACCTGAACATCACATGCCGGTCAATTCAGGAAAATTTCCGCCTGATATTTGGAATGTATCAGGGAAAGCAACAGACGAAGGACCGTTTGGACGGCCCTTCGTCTGTTAAAATGCTTATTGGTTCAGGATTTTATCAACCTGCTTGTGCAGATCGCTGTACCCCAGTTTTTCGTAAACGCCCTGGGTGGCTTCCTTGAACGGGGTGGTGTCGACTTCGGAAACTTCAACGCCGTCGTCTTTAAGCTGTTGTTCAATCGATGCCAGCGCATCGCGTGTGCCGTATGATGCAATGTCACCGGCTTTAAGCGATTCCTCGCGCAGGATTTTCTGCAAATCTTCCGGCAGGCTGTCAAACCATGCGGCACTGGTCACCAGACCGGTGATCAGGTTGATATGGCCGGTTTTGGTGATGTGCGTGATAACTTCCTGAAGGTTCGCGCCGACCACAGCAGGAAGCTGGGCTTCGGTGCCATCAATGGTGCCAAGTTGCAGGGCGCTGTAAACATCGGAAAACGGCATTGGTGTTGGTGTGCCACCCATTGCCTTGACCGTTTCGGTCCAGACAGGTGCGCCTGGTGTGCGCAAAACCAGACCATTAAGGTCGGCCGGTTTGGTGATTGGTTTTTTGGTCAGCAAATGGCGTTCGCCCTGCCACCAGTTAAATGACAAAACCTGATGGCCCGATGCCTTGCGCAGTTTTTGCACCCAGGTTTCAAACAGGTCGGATGTGACAACCTTGCGAATGCCGTCATAGCCCTGTGCCAGATAAGGGGCGCCAAGAATACCGAATTCTTTTTCAAAAACGGCCAGGCGGCCACCATCAACAATAACAGCAACCGGGGCACCGGCGCGGGCCTGTTCAAGAACGTCTTCATCCGGGCCAAGCTGTGAATTGGGAAACAGCGTTACCTTGATCTGGCCTTTGGTGCGTTCATCGACATTTTTAACAAAGGCTTCAAGGCCTTTGTAAAGCGGGTCGCTGGTGGCAAGGGCCGTGTTTACACTTAGCGTGTAATCAGCAGCATGTGCCGCCATTGCCATGGTCATACCGGCAACACCCGATACGATGAAAGTTGTCAAACGTGAGATCTTCATTCTTTCCTCCCTGAAGATGCCAGCTATGGATGCCAGCCTTATTTTTTGTCAAATAGCATACTAATATATCAGTGTCAATTAACAGAGGGGTAAAAACTGCCTTTCTGGTGGCTGGAGTATGTTTCAGGCGTTTGGGGTGGCTGCTATTACAGTTCGGGTGAGGTGGGCTGATGGGTAATCCCAGGCCAGGTGACATGGCAAAGATATTAATGTCTTTGCGGTCTTTTGTTGACAGGACTGGACCTGATGTTTGGTGCCGTGACCCTGGCGTGCGCGGATGGCCGGGCTTTTTGGGTGTTGTACCTAGGCTCAGGACTCATTA
>NZ_JFJZ01000039.1 GCF_002115825.1 Thalassospira sp. MCCC 1A01428
CAATTGGGTTCAGACCCTAGTACTACCAAGATAGATGGTCCCTGCGATCGTCTTGTTATTCGATATAGTATCGATGCTACCGATATTCGAAATCGCATTTGAGGCCCCGATTATCGTCCCGTTATTCGTTATCCCAGTGATTGTGCCGTGATTCTCAATCGCATTCCCGTAAGCGCTCTGGCTTATCGTCCCGTCATTCGTCAAAGTGCCGACCACATCGGAATCGGGTATTGTTATAGCGGGACTCCCAGAAATAATGCCGCCCTTTGCAATCGTAAGATTACAACTCTCCCAGGAAACGTCGGTGGTGGATTCCTCAATCGTCCGGTCTATACATCCTGCTATTGCAGGTGACGACATTAAAGGCAAAATGCCCATTGCCGCTGTTGATACACCCAGTAAAAGCTGCCAGCGGACTGCCGGAAACCGATTTGTCATGAAAATTGTCCCCAAATAGCAAAAACAGACAGTTATGCGAATCACACGCATCAACCATCATAATTCCTGCCAATAGGCGCCTTTTATTTTAAATTGAAAAGTAAAAAGAAAAATAGATTCTGACAGAATCAGTCATTTATGGAAACATCAAGCTAATATAATAATAGAAAATCATGATACAACAAACCTTCAAGTTATTTTCGCCCTGAACATATTCAACAAATAAAAAAATGGCGTCCCAAAGGGCGCCATTTCGAAATTTCCATGATTGGGTTTTACAATCACCCCTTGTTTCGCACAATTGGCGCTGATCAGCCTGTCACACTGTTGTCCGATTACGCGGCACCCAGTTATCGGGCAATTCGCCCTTGATAATCAGACTTAGAATATCGTCTTTATTTACCTCGCCTACCTGATGTTCGCCGACTTTGCGGCCATTTTTCATCACCACAATACGGTCGCATAACTCGCATACATCGTCCATATCGTGGCTGATCAGAAAAATGCCGATGCCTCTTTCGCGCAGCTTTTCGATCAGTTCGGCCACCATCGCCGTTTCCGACGGGCCGAGGGCGGCAGTAGGTTCGTCCATAATAACAATGCGGGCATTAAAATAAATCGCCCGCGCAATGGCGATAACCTGACGCTGTCCGCCCGACATATTCATGACGGCTTCGGTAATGTTTTTAAAATTCGGGTTAAGACTGCGCAACGCCTTGCGGGTTTCTTCTTCCATCTTGCGATCGTCGAGCATGCCGAACCGGGTTTTAAGCTCTCGCCCCAGAAAAAGGTTGGCCGGGGCATTAAGATGATCTGCCAATGCCAGGGTTTGATAAATGGTTTCAATACCACAGTGGCGGGCATCGATCGGGCTGGACATTTCAACAGCATCGCCCTGAATTTTAATTTCACCGCCGTCATAGCCCATTGCGCCGGACAGAATTTTCATCAAACAGGATTTGCCCGCGCCATTGTGCCCCAGCACCCCGACAACCTCGCCCGGATACAGGTTTAACGACACATCTTCGACAGCGTGAATTCCGCCAAAACGTTTGATGATGTTGTTCATTTCAACAACAGGGCTTTGGGCATTCATCCGATTTTCTCCAACATTGGGCAGCGGAGATGTTGCGGAAATTCATCCCGCAACATCTGGTTCTGGCAAATTTAGTACAGAACGTTCTGGGCTTCGTCGGCGTCAATGTTGTCCTTGGTTACAAGAACAACACCGGTATTGATGAAACTTTCAACCTTTTCGCCCTTTAACAGGGTCGCAATGGTTTCAATGCCTTTTTCGCCCATCTGATACGACCCCTGAACCGCAATTGCATCCAGCGTTCCGTCGCGAACAAAACCTTGCAAGTCTTCGTTACCATCAAAGCCAATGGCAACAAGTTGGCCTTTTTTCCCTGCCTGAACAATGGCACGGCCCATCCCGATTGCAGTGGGTTCATTGGCCCCGAAAATACCTTTGAGATCCGGGTTGGAGGCCAGCACATCGGTTGTCTGGTTCAGGGCCTTGGCCATTTGGGATTCCGAATAAAACGGCCCAACAATCTCCAGATCGGAATTGGCTTTGATATAATCGGTAAAGCCGCCTACACGGCCAATTTCCGAGCCAACACCCGCAACATAGGACATGATCGCGATTTTGCCGGTTTTACCAACCTTTTCGATCATTTTCTGTGCACACAGCTCACCCGCCTTGCGGTTATCTGTCGATAAAAATGCCTGATAATATTCCTTGCCCGCATCGGACAGCGATGAATCAACGATCACCACCGGAATACCGCTTTCATATGCCTTTTTAACCGACGGAACCAGGGCGTCGGGATCAGAAGGAGCCAGCACAATACCCGCCACCTGACGGTTAATGGCGTTTTGTACCATGTTAACTTCGTCTGCCACCGCAGATTCCGTTGCCGGGCCCTGAAAGGACATTTCATAGCCGTCAAGTTTGGCAATGGCACTTTGCGCACCTTTATGCACATTCTGCCAATAGTTGGAGCTGGTGGTTTTAACAATCACCGCAATTTCATTGCTTTGCGCTGCGGCCAGGCTGGTCATGCCCATCAATGCAACCGCCGCCCCCAAAAGTAACTTCTTCATGACTTTTTCCTCCACTGATTTGATTTTTAATTGGTCGAACTTCGCAAGAAACGATCACCGGCGATTGCGCAGGTGGTCGACATAAACGGTTCCGATAATCACGCAACCGATGATTATTTGTTGAATGAACGACGAAACACCGTTCATATTCAAACCGTTACGCAAGATACCAATGACAAAGGCACCAATCATGGTGCCCGAAATTGTGCCGACACCACCCATTAACGACGTACCGCCAATAACAGCAGCAGCAATGGCATCAAGCTCATACATTACGCCTTCATTAGGCTGGGCCGTCACCAGGCGTGACATCAAAATAATACCGGTAATACCCGCAAGAAAACCTGATGTGGCATAGGCAAACATCTTGGTGCCATTTACATTAACACCAGCCAGACGGGAGGCTTCCTCGTTAGAGCCAACGGCATAAATATGCCGCCCAATCGACAAACGGCGTAAAACAAAAGCAACGATAATTGCCATTATGACCATAAGAACAACCGGATAGGGCACCCCGGGGAAAATCATGTGCGGCAGTCCATTAGCCCCTTTTTCGAGCATCCGGAAGAACGACCCGTTACCCAGTTCACCAAAGGCTTCGCCCAATTGCGATACAGGTGCCGCCCCGGTAAGCTGCAGGGCAACACCACGGGCAATCATCATCATCCCCAGTGTAGCAATGAACGGCGCCAGCTTAAGGCGGGTAACAACCAGACCATTGATGATGCCGCATAATGTTCCCACCAGCACACCAGCGCCCATACCGGCATAAACCGGCCAGCCAGCCTTGACCAGCAAACCAGCCACCGTGCCGGATAAAGCCAGTACCGACCCCACACTAAGATCAATACCGCCCGTCAGGATCACAACCGTGACGCCAATCCCCAAAAAGGCAATCGATGTGGTTTGCAATGATACCGTCATCGCATTGCCAAGCGAAAAGAAGGCGTTGCTGGTCAGGGAAAACGCAATAATGAGAACCACAAGACTGAAAAGGGCGGCAAATTTCTGCACCAGATCCTTGCGCTCATCGCCTGTCATATTCATCCAGAACAAAAATGGCGAACGGGCACGCGGCGGTGGCGATTGCTCCGTGGTTCTTTCAGAAGTCACGACGTATTTCTCCCGATTATAATTATCGACCTGACAAACTGCCGGACCACCAGCAATCCGTGGCGGGCAAGACAGCCGTTTTTAGAAACCAACCAAACCGGGATACGGGCAAAAATTAAGCCGCCTGTTAACTGGCAAAACGCCAAAATAACAAGCACGGCCAATACAGTTGCCAAAAACCTACAAAGATAGACGCCATACCCTGGATTGATTGTTTTTTATCGTTAAAAGACATTTTTAGTCAGCCCTCGGCGCTTGTCAAATGTTTTGTATGGATTAAAAACATTTTCCTGCAAACAGGGCTACACAGGCCGGATCAGGCATGCAGTCCAGCAGGCTAATCCCAGCTTACAGATGCCAGAAGTGTTCGCCGGGCAGTTTGAAGATGCTCCCGAAACCGGATCCGGCCCACATCAAAATCGCCTACCCCCAGCGCGTCAATCACCATGAGGTGCTCTTCAACGGCATCGGCATTACGTTCTTTTTCGCCGGTCTTGTTCCAGCGATAATGGTAATGGAAAATCAACGCGACCAGATCATAAAAATCGTCCGCAAAGCGGTTGTGAAATGTCGAAATGATCAGGCGATGGAAACGGTCATCCAGCCGGGGAAACTGCATGTAACGTCCGTCAATGTCTTCTTGAAGGTATCGGTGTTCGTCGCCCAGTGCTGCCAGTTTTTTCCAGCTGTCATGGTCGCGGGGCAATTGAACAAATGTATCAAAGGCCCGCAGCTCGAACATCTCGCGTACGTCAAAAAGTTCCATGGCAAAATCACGGGTAAAGCCATTTAAGACCCAATAACGATTGGGTTTTTTCTCGATCAGACCAAAGCGGGAAAATCGAATCAGATATTCCCGCACCGATGAAGCACTCACCCCGAAATTTTTTGCAAGTTCACTTTCACGCAACACAGTCCCTGGCGCCAGATCCCCGCCAACAATATATTGCATGAAGGCCGGCTCAATCAAATCAGCCGTCGGGCGGGTTTCGCTGGCCTGAAAATAATCAGCCTTGGCTGGTAAACGCAAAACCGTTTTCTCGCGCCCCTTCCAATGGATAATTTTTTCCTCGGCAAGGTGGTCCAGAACCGCACGAACCGTACTGCGGCTAATTGACCATTTGGCCGCCATTTCCTTTTCGGGCGGCAAGCACGCCTCGGCCCCAAGTGAAAGAATATAGTCGAGGCAGGCGTTATAGGTTTCCTTGTATGTCCTGTTGGTTTTTGCCACGTCTTTTCCGTTTCCCCGCACGTTTGAACTGAAAATGCCCGCTGTTTTCCTTAAAGGCAATCGCTTTGTCACGTATCTTGCGCACGCTGATAGTATTTTATTCATAAAAAACAGTTGACGGCAAATGCATCTTGTTTTTTATGTAGAAAATACAATTTGGGCAGTGTAGACCCGAAATACTTTAACCAGGGAAACAGCCATGACCGTGATGAAGACAATCGTATGCGTAAAACCCGGCACCCTTGCCAGCGGCACGGCGCCCCGACCCCAGGCAAAATCGGGGCATATTCGGGTTGCCATTCGCAGCATCGGCATTTGCGGGACCGACTATCACATCATGGAAGGTTTGCATCCGTTCTTGCAATATCCCCGCGTTATGGGCCACGAACTGTCTGGTACGGCACTTGACGCATCATCGAACGGCGATATTGCGGTCGGAGATCTGGTCGTCGTCAATCCCTATATCACCTGTGGCACATGTCATGCCTGCCGCATTGGCAAACCAAACTGCTGCACATCCATATCGGTATTGGGTGTACATGGCGATGGCGGCATGTGTGACCAGATTTGCGTGCCGGAGACGAACCTTTACCCCGCCACCGGCCTTACTGCACGTGACGCCGCGATGGTTGAGTTTCTGGCAATTGGTGCCCATGCCGTAAGCCGCTCCCGCATTCAGGCAGGGACACAGGCATTGATTGTTGGTGCCGGCCCGATTGGCATTGGCACCGCCCTGTTTGCCAGCCTTGCCGGGGCCGAAATAACCCTTCGCGATACCAGTCAAAGCCGCCTTGATCGCGCATGCGCCATGATAAAAGGCGCAAAAGGAGTTCTGGTTAACGATGCCAGCGCCCGGTTACCTGTTGACGGTTTTGAAACAGTTTTTGATGCCACAGGTAATATTCATGCCATGAATGTCGCTATTAACGACCTTGCCCACGGGGGCACTCTTGTGCTGGTCGGTGTCGTCAAGGGTGAACTTTGCATTGATGACCCTGAATTTCACAAACGCGAAACCACCATGATGGGCAGCCGCAACGCCCTTAAGGAAGACTTCGAAAAAGTCATGTTCCATATGCGTGCCGGGGACGTACCGGTTGATTTGTTAAATACTCATGAGGCTTCGTTTGATCAGGGTGTAGAACAATTATCAGCATGGGTTCATAACCGCGAAGATATTGTGAAAGCCATCCTTCATGTCGGCTAAATTCCCTACCCCCATTGTTCAGTTTGGCACCAGCCGGTTTTTGCAGGCCCATTTTGACCTGTTCGTCGATGAAGCCCTGCAAAATGGTCAGGCAATTGGCCCCATTACTGTCGTACAATCAAGTGGGGACGCCAGCCGAAGTAATCGCCTTGCCGCACTGGCCGCTGATGAAGGATACCCGGTCCATATCCGGGGGATTGAAAACGGCGATGTGGTTGAACGCCAACAAAAAGTAAGTTCTGTCACGCGCGCGTTATCAACGGCCACGGACTGGCCCAAAATTAGCGCAATCATTGTGAATGAGGCGGAATACATCGTTTCAAATACCGGCGATGCCGGTTACGCCCCGCAACCAGCCGATAGCGATGCCGAATTTAACCAGCAAATGTCGTTCCCGGCCAAATTACGACTATTGTTGCGGGAACGGTTTCTTGCACATGGCCGCCCGATCACAATTATGCCTATGGAATTAATTCCGGGGAACGGTGCTGTTTTACGGTCCTGCATTTTGGCGTTAGCCGCCAACGATGACAGTAACTTTCTGGACTGGCTGGAACACCGGGTTATCTGGGCCAACTCGCTGGTCGACCGAATTGTGTCCGAACCAATTGAACCTGCTGGAGCGATATGTGAACCCTATGCCCTGTGGGCCGTGGAACACCAGCAAGGCCTTGTTTTGCCCTGCCTGCATCCATGCATAGAACTGGTTGAAACGCTTGATAATATCGAAGCCCTCAAGCTGTTTATTCTAAATCTGGGCCATACATGGCTGGCTGAACGCTGGCAGCGCAAAGGCAGTGATCCCGATTTATCGGTTGTGAAGTTTCTAGGTGATGCCGAAACCTTCAATGCCCTGCAAACACTTTATGAAAATGAAGTGATCCCCGGTTTCACGGCTGCGGGCATGGAAGAAACCGCACGAAGCTATCTGGCAACCACACTTGACCGGTTTCTTAATCCGTTCCTGGACCACCGCCTTGCCGATATTGCCCAGAACCATCGCCAAAAAGTAGAACGCCGCATTCAAGGGTTTATCCACTGGGCCCACAGCCACGGTGACACAACAAAAAAACCGACCCTTGCCGCCATGATCAACAAGGTTCCCGCACCATGAAGATTAACGCCCTTCGATTACACGAAACCGATAACGTCCTGATCGCCCTTTTGCCCTTGCTGGCGGGCGACGTATCGACACCTGGCATTACCACTGCCCAAGACATTGGCGCGGGGCACAAATTTGCCGCGTGCGATATCAAACTTGGCGACCAGATTGTTAAATACGGTCAGGTCATTGGTGTTGCGACGGCCGACATTGCAACGGGTTGTCTGGTCCATAGCCATAATCTGGCAATGGGCGATGCCCGTCTGGGTGCCGGTAAAGCCGACACACCAACCCTGCCCCGCCCGACGCGCGACACCTTTATGGGATATCGCCGTAAAAATGGCCGGGTCGGCACACGCAACTATATTGGCATTGTTTCCACGGTAAACTGTTCGGCCACGGTATGCCGCGCCATTGCCGAGGCCGCCACCCGTACTCTGCTGCCCAAATACCCCGGAATTGATGGCTTTGCCCCGATTGTGCATGACCAGGGGTGTGGCATGGTCAATCACGGCGAAGGCTATGACATTCTGGTGCGTACCCTTGCCGGGTATCGCGACCATGCCAATTTTGGCGGTGTTTTGCTGGTTGGGCTGGGCTGCGAAGTAAACCAGCTTAGCGCCTATGGTGAAATCGAAGACCCGGAACATGCGGCGCGCTATGCCAGCTTCAACATCCAGTCAGCCGCGGGGTCGTCATCAGCCGTGCGCAAAGCTGTCGAAATTCTCGATGGTATTGCCAAAATCGTCTCGCAGGACCAGCGCGAAACCTGCCCGGCTTCCGAACTGGTTTTGGGCATGCAATGTGGCGGGTCTGATGGTTTTTCCGGCCTGTCAGCCAACCCGGCCCTTGGCGTTGCCAGCGACCTTCTGGTTGCAGCTGGCGGCACCAGCCTGCTGTCGGAAACCCCGGAAATTTTTGGCGCAGAACATTTGTTGATCGCACGGTCCGACGCTCAAACCGGCGCACGCATTGCTGAAATGATCGAATGGTGGAAAGACTACGCCGAAAAGAACAATGCCACCCTTGATAACAACCCTTCCCCGGGAAACAAACGGGGCGGCCTGACCACCATTTTGGAAAAATCGTTAGGTGCGGTTGCCAAATCTGGCCGGGCACCGGTTTCCGATGCCATTGGCTATGCCTACCCCGTGCGCAAACACGGCCTGGTCTATATGGATAGCCCCGGTTACGACCCGGTATCGGCCACCGGCCAGGTTGCCAGCGGGGCGAATATCATTGCCTTTACCACCGGTCGCGGGTCGTGCTTTGGCGCAAAACCGGCACCGTCGCTTAAGCTGGCATCAAGCAGCACGTTGTTTGCCCGCATGCCCGAAGACATGGACATCGATTGCGGCACCGTCATTACCGGCTTGCAAACCCACGAAGAACTGGGCCTGCAAATTTACAATACCATTCTCGATACGGCGTCAGGGACCAAAACCAAAAGCGAAGATTTCGGCTATGGCGACAATGAATTTGTGCCGTGGAAAATCGGCGCGGTTCTGTAACCGGCCATTTCACGACACGCCCTGGCTTATAACGAAATAAAGACTGGCAGGTTTGCAAAATACGTTGTGAACCTGCCTTTCCGCCCGAAGGCGGCAAAAACAATAATGATGATAATACAATCAACTACATCACCATCCGGGAGGAAACCCCTAATATGTTCTTGTCATTCAAAGCAATAATTCCATCTTCGGCGCTGGTTGCTGCAACCCTTGCCTTTGGCCTTGTGACATCAGCACAGGCGACAACGGTTCTGAAATTCGCTCATATCTATGATGAATCAACGCCTTATCACAAAGTCCTGCTGAAGGCCGCCGAAGAAATCAAAGCCAAAACTGATGACCGCTATGAAATGCAGGTTTTTCCGTCATCCTCGCTGGGCAACGAAGAAGCCATCAACGAAGGCCTGTCTTTGGGCACCGTCGATCTGATTTATACCGGCCCGGCCTTTATGGCGCAAAGCTACCCCGAAATTGGACTGATCGATTATCCGTTTGTTTTTCGCAACTACGAACATTGGGATGCCTTCTGGAACAGCGACCTGCGCGATGAAATGGCAAAAGGTTACCAGGACGCCACCGGCAACGTGCTGATCACACATACCTATTATGGCACCCGGCAGGTCACCGCCAATAAACCGATTTTAAAACCGGCGGATATGAAAGGCCTTAAAATTCGCGTTCCCAACGCCCCGGCCTATACCCTGTTTCCCAAAGCAGTTGGTGCAAATCCCACGCCAATGGCTTTCTCCGAGGTTTATCTAGGCTTGCAGCAGGGCGTTGTTGATGCCCAGGAAAACCCGCTGCCAACCATCAAGGCGGGTCAGTTTTATGAAGTACAAAGCGACATCAGCCTGACTGGTCATACCATTGCCACCCTGACCACCCTTATGTCAGGCACCACCTATGACAATATCGATGATGCCGACCGCAAGATCATTATCGGCATTCTGCGCGATGCCTCGGCCTCGGCCACCAAAGAAGTCCGCGATCAGGAAGCTTCCCTGGTTCAGTGGTTCAAGGATCAGGGTGTAAAGGTTCATGATGTGGACCGCCAGCCGTTCATGGACATTGTTCAGCCTTTGCTGAAAGGCAAGGATATGCCGTGGTCACCCGAAACGTTCGAGCGTTTGCAGGCGATTGGCAAGTAAGCTGCTTGCCTTTGCCTGACCAGTGGGACGGATGGGGTGTCTCCCTGCTTCATCCGTCCTGTCTTGCTGTTTGATGCTGAAGGTGGCCCATGAACAACCTTTCAAGCGACAGTGAAATTGCCAAGGAAATTACCAGCCAGATAGATGCCCAACAAACCGATATCAGCGATATTTCCTGGTGGGATGCACCGATATTCGCTGTGTTCTGGGCGTTAATTCTGGTTGTTTTCCTGCAATTTTTTTCGCGCTATGTACTGAATAATTCCATTTCCTGGACCGAGGAAATCGCCCGCTATTTGCTGATCGTGGTGACATTTTCGGGGGCTGCAATTTGCGCCCGCAAAAAAAGCCACATCTACCTGGATTTTTTCCACCTTTACATTCCCAAGGCCGCATCACGGGCCCTGTTTTTCCTGATGGATATTATTACGGCCGGCTTTTTTGCCTATGCCGCATGGTCGGGCGTTATGCTGGCAAACCGCATGGGCCGCCAGCGCATGATCAGTATTGATGTTTCCCGGTCATGGATGTTCTGGGCCGTTGTTATCTGCCTGGCCATTACAGCTATTGTCACGCTGGTCCGGGCTTTTCATTCGTTGCGGAGACCTGCGCCATGAGCCTGGCCATTATGTTTATTCTGCTGGCTGTGCTGCTGATATGTGGTGCACCGGTTGCTGTGGCCCTGGCAGGTTCATCACTGGCCTATCTGTTTATTGCCGGTATGCCGCCCATAACCATGCTGCACAACATGATCAACGGGGTGAACAGCTTTCCCTTGCTGGCCGTGCCGTTTTTCATCATGGCCGGTCATTTGATGAATACCGGCGGCATTACCGTGCGTATTTTCAATTTTGCCCGCGCCCTTGTTGGCTGGGCGCCAGGTGGACTGGGCCATGTTAATGTCGGCGCCAGCGTGATTTTTGCCGGCATGTCAGGGGCTGCTGTTGCCGATGCCGGCGGGCTTGGCAATGTCGAAATTAAAGCCATGCGCGACGCCGGTTATGACACCTCATTCGCTGTCGGTATTACGGCAGCGTCCTCAACAATCGGGCCCATTATTCCGCCGTCATTGCCATTGGTTCTGTATGGTGTCATTGCCCAGGTATCGATCGGCCAGCTGTTTCTTGCCGGTATTGTTCCCGGCCTGCTGATGGCGGTTTCGCTCATGATCATGGTTGCCTGGTATTCGCGCCGTCGCAATTACCCGCGCGATCTGGCCTTTTCGTTTGGTGTTCTCGGCAAGGCCAGCAAGGAAGCCTTTTTACCGCTAATGACCCCGGTCATTATTATTGGCGGCATTTCCACCGGCCTGTTCACCCCGACCGAGGCCGCTGTGGGCGCGGTTGCCTATTCACTGGTTCTAGGCACGGTGATTTATCGCACCCTGACCATCCGTCATTTGCTGCGCGTCACCATGGACACCATCGAAACCACCGCCGCCATTATGCTGATTGTCGGCGCGGCCGCGGTTTTTGCCTGGATCTTAACTGCCAACCAATCCGCCCAGCATCTGGCAAACTTTGTGCTGGGTTTCACCGACAATAAAAATCTGATCATTATCCTGATCATGCTGTTGGTTCTGGTGGTTGGTTGCTTCATGGAAACCATTGCCGCCATCACCATTCTGGTACCGGTACTCTTGCCCGTGGCACATAGCGTGGGGATTGATCCGGTTCACCTTGGCATCATCGTTATTCTGAATTTGATGCTGGGCCTGTTAACCCCGCCGGTTGGCATGGTGCTTTATGTGCTGTCGCGCGTTTCCGGCGTGCGGTTTGAAGACTGTGTAAAGGCAACAGCACCTTTCCTGATCCCGCTGTTGATTGTGCTGTTTTTGCTGGCTTTCATTCCGCAACTCAGCATGGCACTACCGACCCTGCTATATCGTTAAATCCGGAAATCACCCGGTTTGCACGCCACAGGCCCGCCTAAAATGCGGGCCTGTGGCTTTTTGGCCTCTTCCCAAACTCCCCTTCAACTTCCCCATAATCGCGTCGCCCGCCATGTCGTCCCGGCATGGCAACCGTCTTTTGGGCGAACGCATAGTCATTCCATCCCGTTTGCTGACGTTTTTTAATCGCTTTACTCTTGACATATGACTTATGACATAAGATGGTGAGGTACCGGGAACAACCCGGACAAAAACACGCAAAAATGCGATATCCTTTCGGGAGGAAACAAAATGAAACGGACTTTAGTCGCCCTTGGTGCGATTGCCCTTGCCTGTGCAAGTTTTTCCCAATCAGCCTTTGCCAAATGGCCCGAACGGGCTGTTACCATTATTGTGCCATGGTCGGCCGGTGGTGGCACCGATGCCACGGCCCGTGCCGTTGCCCAGCAACTTGAACAACGCCTTGGTCAGCCGTTTAACGTTGTAAACCGGACCGGTGGTGGCGGTGTTGTTGGCCATGTTGCCATCGCCAACGCCCCTGCCGATGGCTATACGCTGGGCGTTGTAACCATTGAAATGACCATGTATGACGCACAGGGTATTCCCGGTGCGACGCCCGAAGATTTCACCCTGATCGGTCGTTTTAATGCCGACCCGATTGCCGTAAATGTCCGCGCCGACGCGCCCTATAAAAATGTGGAAGACCTTATCAAAGCCGTCAAAGCCCACCCCGGCGATATAAAGGCATCCGGGGCAAACCGGGGGGGCCTGTCGCATTTGGCCTGGGCGGGTTTGTTAAACACGCTTGACGTAAACCCTGACGCCAGCCCGTGGATCGCCTCGGATGGGGCCGCCCCGGCCATGCAGCAACTGGCGGCGGGCGCCATTGATGTTGTGTCAACATCCCCGGCCGAGGCACGGTCGCTGGTAGAAGCTGGCGAAGCCAAAACACTGGCCCTTGTTTCAAACGAACGCAGTGATGCCTGGCCTGACCTTACCACGACAACCGAGGCCTTTGACATCAACTGGTCGCCCCTGCCATTTCGCGGGCTGGCAGCACCCAAGGGCCTACCGGAAGACATTACAAATACCCTGTCAAAAACCCTGAAAGACATTACCGAAGACCCGGAATTCCGCAAATTCATGGCATCCCGCGGGTTCTCAGTTGCCTATCAGAACAGCGCAGATTTCACCAAAACCGTCATGCAATCGCGTGAAGGGCTGGTGAAAACCATGCAGACCCTTGGGCTGGCGAAATAACGATAGGCTGGAGCATTACCATGCGTATCGATGACCGCCTTACCGGCTTGATATTCGCCGTTCTTGGATGTGGGGTCATCTTTCTGGCACAGCAGCTTCCCGCTGTGCCAGGAACCACCTTTGGCCCCAACCTGATGCCAACCTTGATCGGCATTGCCATGTTGGGCCTGTCGATCAGGATCATGATAACCGGACTGCGTACGGCACATCACGGCCCATGGTTCGATATATCGGCATGGCACGGTCGCACACGCGGCATTATCTGCGCAATCTGGACCATGGCAGGCGTTCTTGTTGCCATTTACGCATTACCGGTTATCGGCTTTCCCATTCTTGGGCTGGTCTACACCATCGGGTTGATGCTGCTTTTGCACATCCACCTCGTTATTGCGCTGCCGGTTGGCCTGATCGTGATTTTGGGCTTGCAATATGTGTTTGCGCAAATCCTGTATGTTCCGCTGTCGGCGGGGCCACTTCCTTTGCCGTGGTGACAAGCATGACATTTGAAACTCTCGCTACCGCCGCAAATATCGTTTTTCAGGCTCCGGTCCTGCTCGCCATTCTGGGCGGTGCGGTTTATGGCCTGTTTATCGGGGCCATACCGGGCCTGACCGCCACCATGGCAACGGCCCTTCTGGTGCCATTAACTTTTTATCTGGACCCGGTGCCTGCCATTGCCCTGATCGTTTCAACAACTGCGATGGCGATTACTGCCGGGGATATTCCCGGTGCGCTATTACGGATCCCCGGCACCCCGGCATCGGCCGCCTATGTCGATGAATCCTATGCCCTGACCATGAAGGGCAAGGCCGAAACCGCGCTTAGCATCGGCATTTTCTTTTCAGCTTGCGGCGGGCTTGTCGGGGCGATTGTTTTGCTGGTTACCGGGCCACTTCTGGCCCACGTTGCCCTGATGTTTTCCAGCTTTGAATTCTTCTGGCTGGCAATGCTGGGTTTAATGACATCCGCTCTGGTAAGCAGCAGCGAGCCCGCACGGGGTTTTATATCCTTGCTGATCGGGTTGCTCATCGCAACGGTCGGGCTTGATGTCACCAGCGGCCAACCGCGGTTTACCTTTGGCTCAATCGATCTTATGGGCGGCGTCAGCTTTATTCCCGTCATGATCGGCATGTTTGCCTTTGCCGAGGTTTTACGTGGCTTTTCGGCCAACGCATCATTCCCCCCGGCCCCGGATACATCACGCGCGCGCCCGTTTCATGGCATGGGCCGGTTGTTCATGCGCTATCCATTCAGCTTTTTGCGCGGGGCATCACTGGGCACGGCCGTTGGTGCCTTGCCCGGTGTCGGGGGCGATGTTGCAGCCTGGATCGCCTATGGCATGAGCAAGCGGATGTCAAAAACCCCGGAAAAATTTGGCACCGGCCACGAAGAAGGCCTGATTGAAGCCAGCACGTCAAACAATGCCGGGCTTTCCAGCGCCTGGATACCGGCCCTTGTTTTTGGCATTCCCGGCGATGCCGTTACCGCCATCGCGGTTGGTGTGCTGTTCATGAAGGGCCTTAACCCCGGGCCGCGCCTGTTTGTTGAAAACCCGTCCATGCCCACTGCAATCATCATGACGTTTTTCGTCGCCAATTTGTTGCTATTCCCCATCGGGTATCTGGCCATCAAGGGGGCACGGCGGGTGCTGTCGGTGCCACGGGGCATTATCGTTCCGGTGGTTTTGGCCTGCTGCATTCTCGGGTCCTTTGCGATCAACAATTCCACCTTTGATATCGGCGTCATGTTTGTTGCCGGCATCGTTGGTTACCTGCTTGAAGAAAACGGCTTTCCCATTGCCCCGATCATTCTGGGGCTGGTTTTAGGGCCGGTTCTTGAACGCAACTTCATCATGTCGATGCAAATCGCCAATGGCGATCTGCTTGGTTTTTTTGACCGGCCAATTGCGGCAGTTCTGGGCGTTATCGTTTGTACGCTGCTGATCCTGCCAATTGCCCGTGCCATCTGGCGCGGTGTGGGCCGAACGAAACATCCATAAACATTTTTCCATATATCCTGACGACCACATACAAGAGAGAAACGAACATGGTTGATATTTTCAGCGTCAAAGACAAAGTCATCATTGTCACCGGTGGTCTGGGACAATTGGGTACGCAGTTTTCGCAATCCCTGGCCAAAGCCGGTGCAAAGGTTGCGATTTACAGCCGCCGTCCATTTGACCGCGACC
Source organism: Thalassospira sp. MCCC 1A01428 (assembly GCF_002115825.1). Classification (GTDB taxonomy): domain Bacteria; phylum Pseudomonadota; class Alphaproteobacteria; order Rhodospirillales; family Thalassospiraceae; genus Thalassospira. The sequence continues at coordinate 15,199 of NZ_JFJZ01000039.1, forward strand.
AGATCGCCGAAAAATTCCCCGATGTTGCCGACAATATCCGGGTTTACGTTGCCAGTGTGACCGACAAGGAAGCCCTGCAAAAAGCAACCGACCAATTGATTGCCGATTGGGGTGTGCCTGATGTGCTGGTCAATAATGCCGGGATTGATTCCAAACCCGACGGATCGGCCGAACAGAACGCCCCGTTCGAGGATTACCCCCAGCGGTACTGGGATGAAATCATTGATACCAACCTGACCGGGGTTATGCTGACAAGCCAGGTGGTCGGCAGCAAAATGGCCGAAAAAGGCCGCGGGTCGATCATTAATGTCGGCTCGATTTACGGTATGGTGTCGCCCAATCAGGCGCTTTATGCCTATCGCGAAGAACGCGATGGTGTGCCGTTTGTAAAGGCGATTTCCTATGCCGCATCGAAATCCGGCCTTTTGAATCTGACGCGCTATCTTGCGACCTATTGGGGTACCAAAGGGGTGCGCACCAACCTTATTTCATTTGGCGGGGTAAAAACCGCCAGCTTTGACAAGGAATTCATCGATGCCTTCCTTGATCGCGTTCCCATGCGTCGCCAGGCCGAGATTGACGAATATAATGGCGTCATACGTTTTCTTGCATCTGACGCGTCATCCTATATGACGGGATCAAACGTTGTGGTTGATGGAGGATTTACAGCATGGTGATAGAAGGTGCGTCGCGCCCGGCAGATCGCGAACGACTGCATTTAAGCGTGGCGGAAGACCTTGAAAATCGCATTCTGAGCGGCAGCCTGCCCATTGGGGACCGGCTGCCCTCGGAAAGTGCCATCGCGCGCGATTTCAATGTCAGCACCCGGTCGGTGCGCGAGGCCATGCAAATCCTTGAAACCAAGGGGCTGGTACGCCGTAAACATGGCGAGCGGGCCATGATTGTCCGTGACGACGTAGCCGAATTTCTGGGCACCCTGGCAACAACCGTACGGCAGCTTTTTTCCACCAACCCGGACTACCTGGTTCAATTGATGGATGTGCGCCGCATGATCGAGGTTGAGGTGATCGGCGCACTGGTTGCGCGCGAAAACCCGATCACCCCGGAAATTGACGCGGCCATGAACAAGCTGCGCGAAACGGCAAAGGCCGGCGAATTTGGCAAATTCACCGATTGCGATGCCGCCTTTCACCGCGCCCTGGTTCAGTCTGCCGGCAATGATGTGATGGCCGTTCTTTACAACAATCTGTACGGGCTGATTACCGATGTCATCCGTGTCACCAGCCGCGTGCCGGTCAAATCACTTGATGTTGCCTGTGCCGAACATGAACGCCTGTATGAGCTGATCAAAAACCGCAATGAAGCCACCGCGAAAGAAGCGATCGCTGCGCATATCAATAACAGCAGCGCCTATTTGCAGGTGGCCATCGCCAAGGCCCAAAACAAGGAAACCCAAGAATGACCACCGATAAATTCGATTATTCCGATACCGACTGGGATGCCATTGAACGCCTGAAAAAATGGTATTCCGGCGACATTCACGACAGTATGGAACATCTGGGCCTGTGGGGTTACCTTGGCGGTATTTCCCTGTTTGGCACCCTGGCACCGGGCGAAGTTGTGTGCGGGCCTGCGGTGACGGTTCTGTTTGAACCGTCCGACCGCAAAGGCGAACCGCAAGATGTGTATCACAACGCCATAGATAATGCGCCCAAGGGCGGCATCATGGTGGTGGATGCATCCTGTGCCGATGGGTCCTGCACCGGCGAGCTGATGTCTACAGGGTCAAAAACACGGGGCCTGGCTGCCACCATCGTTAACGGCACGGTGCGCGATCTGGCACAGGTGCGCGAACTGGGCTATCCGTTATTTGGCACCCACCCCAGCCCGGTTGGTGTAACCGGTAAAAAAGAACCCCGCCATTCGCAGGTCCCTGTAACCATTTCGGGCGTTACCATTCGCCCCGGTGACGTTATTTTTGCCGATATTGACGGCGTTGTTGCACTGCCCAAGGAACATCTGGTCGCCATCGCTGATGCTGCCGATGATTTGGGCAAAAACGAACAATCCGCCCGCGACCGTCTGCTGACCGGTGAAAAACTGCAATCGGTCTGGCCTGCGGCCTGATTATCCCGGCGGAAAAACAAAAACGGGAAACAGCCCTTGCCGTTTCCCGTTTTTCTATTGTGCTATTCAAACACTGAAACGTCAGATCAACCCGAAACGCTGTGCCCGAACCAGCAGCCTTTCGGCGCGTTTGCGCATCGGGGCGTCAATCATGCGGCCCTTCAAAACCGCCGCGCCCTTGCCTTGTGCCGCCGCCGCCTCAAGAGTTGCCATCACCTCGCGGGCATGGGCAATTTGCTCAACACTGGGGGAAAAAGCCTGATTTAAAACCGGCACCAGTGCCGGATGCACACAGGTCGATCCCTCAAAACCAAACCGGGCAGCACGGCGCGCAATTTCCAGGGTCTTTTCAACATTGGAATAATCGGCCGCACTTTCCAGCAAACCATAAGGCACAAGCCCCGCCTTGCGTGCCGCAAATACCAGTTGCTGGCGCGGTAATAACAGGGTTTCCGGGTCTGGCTCCATACCGGCCTCGGTCGCGAAATCTTCGCTGCCCAACAGCAGGCCAACCGAACGCGACGACGCCGTGGCAATGTCACTGGCAGCAAAAAAACCGGCAGGGGCCTCGATCATGGGAATGAACTTGATGCTTCCTGGTGCAATCCCGCGCTCGACTTCGAGTTCATCAAGGGTTTCGGCCAGCAGGGCGATTTTATCGGGCCGGTCGGCCTTGGGCAGCAAAATGGCCTTTAAACCCGGCTGGACGATTTTTTCCAGATCGGGAATGGCCTGCCGCAGGCTGGCATTAATCCGAACCAATACATCGCTGGGGCCATCGGCCATCTCGGCAATGGCGTCGGCGCACAGGTTGCGGGCATTTTCCTTGTCTGTGTCGGGCACACTGTCTTCAAGGTCCAGCACCACACCGTCAGCACCGCGTTGCTGGGCCTTGCCGACAAATCGCGGATTATTGGCGGGCACATACAGCAAGGACCGCCACGAACAAGGGGATTGATCCTGCAAAACCGTCATTTATCCGTACTCCGGCTAACCAGACCACTGTCAAAGGCGGCTTTAACCCGCTCATCATCATATCCAATATCGCGCAGGATCTGTTCGCTATGCTCGCCCAGTCGGGGGGCGGTAAAACGAATGGTGCCAGGGGTATCAGACAAACGCGGAACCGGGCTGTGCATGGCGATTTCACCAAGGTCATCGTCAGGCACATCAACATAAACGCCACGCTCGATAAAATGGCGATCTTCGTGAATATCGACAATGTTATAAAGTGGTGATGCCGTTATTTCGGCGGCTTCAAATTTTTCCATCACTTCATCGCGGGTATATTGGCCGATCCAGTCGCCAACGATTTTATCAACCTCCGACCGATGAGCGACACGGGCCGCATTGGTGGCATAGCGGGGGTCGCTGTTCATATCGTCGCGGCCCATAAGGCGAAACAGGCGTTCCGCCATGCGCTGCATCGATCCTGAAAGGGCAACATACAACCCGTCTGCCGTTTGATAAACATTGCGCGGGCTGGATGTATTTGAGCCATTGCCAACCCGTGGCTTGGCCTTGCCCGTCAGGGCAAAATCCAGTGCCTCGGGGCCAAGGGTGGAAATAATCGGTTCCAGCAGCGAAAGGTCAATCACCTGCCCCTGCCCGGTATCATCGCGCACCCGCAAGGCCGTCATAACCGAAAACGCCCCGTATAAACCGGCAATCATGTCGGCCAGGGCCAAGGGCGGCAATAACGGCCCGCCATCGGCCTCGCCATTGCGATGCGCAAAGCCCGACATCCCTTCGACAATCGTGCCAAAACCCGGACGCGGGCTGTAGGGTCCGGTCTGACCAAAACCTGACACCCGCAAAATCACCAATCCCGGGTGATCCTTGCGCAATTGATCAGGTGCCAGACCCATTTTCTCCATCGTGCCGGGGCGGAAATTTTCAATCAGCACATCGGCGCGGGCGATCAGACCGCGCAAGATATCAATCGCGCCATCCTTGCGAAAATCCAGGGCGATACTGCGTTTGTTACGCCCATACACCTTCCAGAAAGACGAAACACCGGCATTTTGCCACGCCCGTAACGGATCGCCCGATGAAACCGGTTCAACCTTGATAACATCGGCACCAAAATCGGCCAATTGCAGCGAGGTCATATTTCCCGCCACAAGACGTGACAGGTCAACAACCACAAGCCCTTTCAAAGCACCGCTTTGTTCGGGGGTAAAGGCTGCCTTGCGCCAATGTGATGTGGGTGCATCCATGAAAATTCGGTCCTTCAATTCTATATTTTTATTCTGAAAATTCAGTTTTACGGGGCCGCGACCAGACCAACGTCTGATCGCGGCATAATGCTATTCGGTACCGACACGGCGGCGACGTAAAAACTGCTTGCTGATGATGCTGGCGCAGACCACCAGAACCATAAACACAACCAGCGTCAATGAAACCGGGCGGTTGACAAAGATACTCCATGACCCCTGAGCAAGCATGATCGATTGACGGAAATAGTTTTCCGCCAGCGGGGCCAAAACCACTGCCAGAATAAACGGGCCAGTCGGATAGTCGTTCTTACGCATCAAATAGCCGATAACGCCGAAGATCAGCGCAATCCAGATATTAAACGTGCCGTAATTCAGCGAAAACGCCCCGACAATGCACAGCCCAACCACAATACTGGGCAAGTGCTTTTGCACCAGACGCAGCAGGTTCACAAATAACGGGATCAACAACACATTTGATGCCAGCAAAAAGAAGTTTGCCAAAATCAGACCGGCAATCATGGCCCAAACCACATCGCCAGACTGAATCATCAAAAGCGGGCCAGGCTGCAACCCGAACATGATCAACGCGCCCAGCATAATAGCTGTTCCGCCGGACCCCGGAATGCCGAGCGTAATAAGCGGAATAAGCGATCCCGGAACAGCGGCATTGTTTGAGGCTTCGGGGCTGGCAAGACCGGCAATCGCACCTTTGCCAAATGTTTCAGGCTTTTTTGACAATTTACGTTCCAGCGCATAAGCCAGAAATGTCGCAATTGTCGCGCCGGCGCCGGGCAGAATACCGATGAATGTTCCCAGAATTGATCCGCGTACTGTGGGGGCGGATGCTTCTTTGAGGTCTGCTTTGCCGGGAATATAATCGGAAAAACTGAAATTAGGTTTACCCAAATTCAGAACGATCTTGCGTTCAAGGTTATAAAAAACCTCGCCCAAACCATAAAGACCAATGATGATGGCAACGAAATCAATGCCTTCAATTAATTCAGGCACAAACGCAAACCGGACATGACCGGAAATGTAATCGCTGCCAAAGGTGCTGACCAAAAAGCCAAAGCAGGTAACGATCAATGCCTTGAAAACATCAGCACCCGCTAACAGAACAATCGTGCTAAGGCCTACCAGCATCAGCATAAAATATTCCGGCGGCCCAAGGAAAATGGCATATTCCGCAACCACGGGTGCAAAGAAAACCAGCACGGCCAGGCCGAAAAATCCGCCAACAAACGAACTTATGGCCGAAATACCCAATGCCAGGCCCCCCTTGCCCTTGCGCATCATCGGATACCCCTCAAGGGCCGTAATAATCGCGGGCGCATCGCCGGGCGTATTAATCAGGATCGACGTTATGCGGCCACCATACATGGTCCCCATGTAAACACCGGTCAAAAGGCACAGGCCCGATGCGTGGGGCATGCCAAATGTCAAAGGCAGCATCAGCGCGATACCCGCCGACGGGCCAAGGCCGGGCAAAGCACCGATGACAGTCCCGATAATCCCGGCAAGGAAAATCAGAACAATATTATGAAAAGTCAGCACGGTTTCAAAGCCGCCGCTGAGACTGGCGAGAGTATCAAGCATGACTGTTTCCAGAACAGATGTTCAAGGGACGGGCGGTCAATGAAGGGGGATGCGCAACCAGACCGAAAAGATCAGGTAAATCGCTGCCAGCACAATCAGGCTGATCACAACAGATTTAAGCAACCCGTGCCCCGAAAACCGCCACGACAGAAGGACCAGCAAAAGACCGAGCGGGATCAGCACACCAATATACGACATGGCATAGATACTGATCGCAATTGCAATAATTGCGCCGCCAAGCATAAGAGCACCCAACGTTTCCACGCCGCCGTTTTCGCCCCCATCCCCGCCGTGTGCAGCGGTATCTTGCGGAGCAACAAAGCCACGTTTTGAACGCAACACTGCCCGAAAAGCGACAACACCAACCAATGCCAGCAAAGCAATGGAAATGTTAAGCGGAATAAAACCCGGACCAAACGTGGTGTCGGTTGAATAAGGCATGTCAAGGCTGCCCCAAAGGAGGCTGCCGGAAAATACCGACAGCCCGCCCAGAAGAATGATCTCCGAAATTTTCATGGAGAACTCCGTTTCTTCGGAAGTTTCTTACTTGATGATGCCAAGGTTGGTCAGCGATGCTTTGTAAACATCGTTCATACCTTTAAGATATTCGGCAAATTCATCTGGTCCCAGAAAGTCAGGCACAACCGAGTTCGGCTGAATGTAATTTTCCTGCCATTCCTTGGTTTCACTCATCGCCTTGACCATTTTCAAAAGGTAGGCCTTTTCGGTATCACCAATGTCACCCGCGGCTACAACGCCGCGAAACAGGCTTAGATTGATGTCATAACCCTGTTCGATAAAGGTCGGAACATCGGGAAACAGTTCGACACGTTTTTCCGTGCTGATTGCAAGCGCGTTAAAGCGACCGGTTTTAATGAAATCGCCAACCGGGCCGGTATTGGTAATGGTGAAATCAACCTGATTGCTCAGCAATGCTGAAACAACTTCGCCGTCACCCTGAAACGGAATGTAATTCAGTTTTTTGCCAAGGGCTTCGGCCAGTTTGATGGTAACGATGTTTTCGATTGTTCCGGTGCCCGTACCACCCACATTCAAAACCTTGTCGGCTTTTGCAATATCGTCAAGCGTCTTGTAGGGGCCAGATGCGTTAACAACCAGTAATTCCGGATCAACACCAAGGCGGGCAATCGGGGTGAAATTGGTATAATCAAGCCCGATATTCGAGGTCAGCGGCGTCGTAATGAACGAAGAAGTCGCCGAGATCAGAAAATGCCCGTCACCCTTATGCGAATTTAAATATCCAAGGGCCACAGCAGAACTGCCACCGGGTTTGTTGACCACATTAATCGGAACTTCCGACAAATCGTTATTCTGGATGATCTTTGCCATGGCACGCAACATGGTGTCGTGCCCGCCGCCAGGGCCATAACCCGCCACAAATTCAATACCGCGTGATGGAAAATCATCTGCCTGTGCAACCCCGGCGAATGACAGGGCAACAGCCCCGGCCAGTGCACCTTTTATCAATTTCGTGAAAGTCATCTTCTTCCTCCCAATGTTTTTAAATCGCAATTTCATGTCCTGTTTTCCCGAAGAATGGAAATTGCATCGACCTGGCGTCGGAAAACCTGTTTTTATCGGTTTTCGCGACGTATTTCCGACAGCGCGGCCGAAGCCTGTTGCCCTGCCTTGATAACGACAGACAGAATTTCATCCTGCCGTGCCGCAATTCTTTCGCGCGGCCCTGCTATGTTCAGCGCCGCAACCATATTTCCGTTCCGGTCAAAAATGGGTGCCGCAATGCCAGCCGCCCCTTCGACCCGTCCCTGCAGATTCAATGAATAACCGTCGGTCCGTACCGTTTTGATCTGTGCAGTCAGTTCGTTGATGTCGACATCATCACGTTCGCGGGCCAAGTCGGCGCAATAGGCATTTAATGCGGCGTCGGTTAACCCCGCCAGCAACACCTGCCCGGTGGCAACATGTGCGGCAATACGCGCCACCGAAATGTCGCGATCATAGCGAATTTCGCGCGCTGGCAGCACCTTGTTGAGGTACCGCACCTGCTGCGCATCATCAAAAACGCCAATAAATCCGGTTTCATCGGTCAGACTGACTGCTTCGCGCAAGCTGGCATCGACAAGTCGCAAAACCGTGCCCCAGGCACGGCTGTCGGCACTTGCCTCTCCCGGCAATCGGCGAATGTGGTAAAGGCCCGCCTCATCACGGCGCACATATCCAGTTTCCACCAATGTACGTAACAACATCAGCGCACTGCTTTTGGGCAAAGACAGATTGGCAACAACGTCCGTAAGAGTTCGTCCGGCGGGCTGGCGTGCCAGCCATTCGATCACTTCAAGAATACGTTCTGCGCCACGACCACTCATCTTTCCTCCGGTATTTTCTAAAGTTCAGCATTTTGAACTTGTTCATTATTATGAACTAATGCTACAGTTCTGACTGATAAACTGTCAAGAAAAACCTCGTCCCTGGCGGGGCGCTTTCCCTTGTGTGGGATTCGCAAAATTTGAAATTGTTGTTTTTCAAATGCTTATAAATCTTCTCGCACCTGCGGAATAATTTCCCCTAACCTTGCCACAATTTCTTCTCGACTCTTTTTAAAGACTCGACTAGCGTTTGGTTAATCGATTAATCAATTCCGTAATCATCGCCAAACGCTTCTGCACAGGTATTTGATGGCCGCTCAGCGCACAGGACCCAACCTGACCAAAATTGCCTCCGCCCTTGGGGTGTCGACGGCAACCGTGTCCAATGCGCTGTCTGGCAAAGGTCGGGTTTCGGCAGATCTGGTCCAAAAAATCCGGCAAAAAGCCGATGAACTGGGATATGTACCCAGCAATGCTGGCCGCGCCTTGCGCACGGGCCGCTCGGGTGTTTTGGGGCTGGTCCTGCCCGACATTGCCAATCCGCTATTTCCGCAAATTGCCCAGGCCATGGAAATGGCGGCCTCAAATAATGGTTATGGCGTGCTCATTGCCGATTCACGCGGCGAAGTCACCACCCAGACCGATGCGATTGGCCGCTTAATCGAACGTGGTGTTGACGGGCTTATTGTTATTCCACGACGTGGCACCCGCATTGGCGCAGTTGGCTGCCCTGTCGCCATGGTCGATACCCCGTCCACTCCAGGCAACACTGTTTCCGCCGACCACTGGAATGGCGGCGAACAAATTGCCCGTCACCTCAGCGATCTTGGGCACAAAAAGATATTGCTGCTCGGCAATGACCCGGCATCGAACGTGCAAAATGACCGCATTGGCGGCATGAAAGCCGCCCTTGGCCACGATATTTGCCATCAAACCATCTGGCTGGAACCGATATTGCGTAACGGGGGCACAACAGCATCCCTAAAACTGCCCCATCTGGTTGAAACCGGCGTAACGGCAGTTGCTACCGTATCCGACCTGCTGGCATTGCGGGTATTAACCGAACTGCAAACAGCGGGTTTTCGGGTGCCCGGACACGTCAGTGTTACCGGTTTTGATGATTTGATTTTCTCCCCGGTTGTGACCCCCGCGCTTACAACCGTTCATATGGATATGGCACAAATAGCCGAAATTGCCGTTGTGGCATTGTTGGCTGAAATAACTGGCAATCGCGCAATAAAAACAACAACACCCCCTCAAAAAAGAACGGTCCCCGATACCGTCATGGCTGATACGTCCAGGGTTCCGATGGAACTGATCATTCGGTCTTCCACCGGCCCGGCTTTCCCTTATCAAACCCACGTTCCCAATGGAGAGACGTTGTGAAAAAACTGCTGCTGGCTTCATGCGCCCTTTTGCTGTCCCTTAATTCGGCACAGGCCGACGAACAAAAGCTGACAATTTCGGTTTATGGTTTTGCCCAGGATGCCTTCAAGGAAATTCTGTATAAACCGTTTGAAGAAAAATGCGGCTGTGAACTGGTTGTGGAAACCGGAAATTCGGTCGAGCGTCTTGCCAAAATGGAAGCCAACAAGGACCATCCGGTAATTGACCTCGCGGTGATGACCACGCAGGATGCCCTTGCTGCCCACCGCAAGGACCTGACCGATAAAATCGATACATCCAAACTGGCAAACTTTGACAAACTTTACGACATTGCCAAAGACCCTAACGGCGATGGTCACAGTCTTGGCTATACCTTTTACACAAGCTCGATCGCCTATCGTTCCGATAAAATCGACCTGACATCGTGGAAAGATCTTCTGTCTGACAAGCTGGCCGGCCATGTTGCCCTGCCCAACATCACCACCAGCCAGGGTCCGCTCACCCTTTATATGCTGGGCAAGGCTATGGGCGATGACGACACCACCCTGAAAGCTCCGATTGAAGAAGTCGGCAAGCACAAAGACGATATCGTTACCTTCTATGTCCGCTCCTCCCAATTGGTGCAGTTGATGCAGCAGGAAGAAATCTGGGCGGCACCAATTGGCCGATTTGCCTGGAAAGGCTTTTCCAAAATGGACCTGCCAATCAAATGGGCCACCCCGAAGGAAGGCCAGTCCGGCGGCATGAACGTGATGGTTTTAACCAAAGGCAGCGAACATCGCGATCTGGCCCTGCAATTCATGGATTTCTGGCTCTCGACCGATATCCAGACAAAACTTGCCGAAGGTCTGGTTGACAGCCCCGCGAACAAGGACGTCAAGGTTTCCGACGATATTGCCGACAACCTGACCTATGGTGCCGATACCGTTGCCAACCTGCATTTGATCCCGTCCGATGTCATGATCGATAATCGTGATGCATGGCTGAACCAGTGGAACGAAAAAGTCGGTCAATAACGCTTGCATCCAGGGTGCCATGCAATCGCTACGGCACCCTGATCATACTGCATTATTGTCCGCGAAATGCCGAATTAGCTTTGAATGCCCTCTCGCGACACCAACGCCAGGCATTCCACATATGACCACCCAAGCGAGCACCCAAAATGTTTCAGAACCGGGCCGAGGCCTTTGCCCTGGTCATGCCTGCCGCCGTTTTTGCCGGAGCCGTCTTTCTGGTTCCTGTGCTTATTCTTCTGTCCGAAGGATTTCACACCGCCGACGGCTGGAGCATACAGGCCTATATTGATTTCTTTTCCCATTCGCTTAATCAGGCGGTGTTTTTTCGCACCCTGAAACTGGCCGCAATGGTCACCGCGGCCGCCGCCGTCATTGGCTATGCAGCTGCCTTTGCGATTGTAAACCTGCCCGCCAAAGGCAAAGGCCGGATCACCGGGCTTGTCGTACTGCCACTGATGATTTCACCGGTCGCACGTACCTATGCCTGGCTGGTTATTTTGGGGCGTACCGGCTTTGTCAATCAGGCGCTGGTGGCCATTGGTCTAAGCGACGAACCGATCCGGTTTTTGTTTACCGAAACGGCGGTTTTTATCGGCCTGTTGCAGTTATTTTTGCCGCTTATGATCATTTCACTGATCAGCGCGCTTGAAAACATGCCGCGCGATGCGGTGCCCGCCGCGCGGGTTTTAGGTGCAAACTGGTTACAGGTTTTCACCCGCGTTATTTTACCGCTGACCCGCGAAGGGCTGGTCATTGGCGGTACGCTGGTTTTTACCGGTTCCATGACTGCCTATATCACTCCGGCCATTCTGGGCGGGTCCAAGGTTTTGATGCTGGAAACCCTGATGTATCAACGTGTGACGGTTGCCAATGATTTTGTATCGGCCAGTGTCATCGCATTAATCCTGATTGTCATGGCGTTTTCGGCCAATCTTTTGCTTAAACGTCTGGCAACGGCGAGGAACAAACGATGACATCACGCCTGTTTTCCCCCCTCGTTCTTGTCCTTGTACTGGCGTTTCTGATCGGTCCTTTCGCCATTATCATTGCCGCCTCGCTTTCGGCCGGTGAAACTTTGGCTTTCCCGCCACAAGGATTGTCACTGCGCTGGGTTTTCAAGGTTTTTGAAATCGAAAGTTTCCGGCAAAGTTTCGGCATTTCGCTGTTTCTGGCCATTGGCGGCACCTTAATGGCGCTGATTTTGGGTGTTCCTGCCAGCTATGCTCTGTCGCGCTATAAGGTGCCCGGCGCCGAAACCATCCGTACCATTGTCTCCTCGCCCATCATTGTGCCCGGCATCATCGTGGGTCTGGCGTTGCTGCGTTATTTTGTCGTGCCGTTTAACACCGGCATTCTGTTTGCGTTATTTGTCGCCCATACCGCATTAATCCTGCCTTATGCGGTGCGCGTGGTTTCCGCCAGTCTGACCAACTTACGATCCGACATTGAAGAAGCCGCCGTTTTGCTGGGATCCTCGCGGGTTGGCGCGTTTTTCCGCGTGGTTTTGCCCAATATTCGCGGCGGTATTCTGGCGGCCTTCATTCTGGGTTTTGTCACCAGTTTTAACCAGGTACCGGTCTCGCTGTTTTTGTCGGGCCCCGGTGTGCGCACTCTGCCCATCGATATGCTGGCTTATATGGAAATCACCTATGACCCGTCGGTCGCGGCCTTGTCGGCACTTCTGGCTTTCATGTCACTGGGTATTGTCTTTCTGGCCGAACGTTTCCTAGGATTTTCCCGCTATGTCTGATTCCCGCTTTCTCAGCCTTGAAAAACTGACCCTGTCCTATGGCAAAAACGTTGCCGTGCCGGAAATGGACCTTGATATTGGCAAAGGTGAACTCGTCGCCCTGCTTGGCCCGTCGGGCTGTGGTAAAACCACAACCATGCGCGCCATTGCCGGGTTGTTAAGCCCGTCATCGGGCACCATCCGCCTTGATGGCACCGATATTACCCGCACCCCGGCCAACAAACGCCCGGTCGGGCTGGTGTTTCAGTCCTATGCGCTGTTTCCGCACCTTAATGTTTACGAAAACGTTGCCTTTGGCCTGCGTTTGATGGGCGTCAAAGGCAAAGACCTTGAAGACCGGGTTAATCAGGGCCTTAAAACCGTTGGCCTTGGCAAATTCACCACCCGCAAACCGGCCGAACTTTCCGGCGGGCAGCAACAACGTGTCTCGCTGGCACGGTCGATGGTGATGGAACCCAAGGTATTACTGCTAGACGAACCGTTATCAAACCTTGATGCCCGCCTGCGCCTTGAAATGCGGACCGAGTTGCAACGGGTGCAAAAGGAAAGCGGTGTGACCATGATTTTTGTCACCCACGACCAGGTCGAAGCCCTGGCAATGGCAGACCGCATCATTGTGATGAAAGACGGGTTGATCGAACAAATCGGCACACCTGAAGAAATTTATAATCACCCGGTGTCGGATTTTGTTGCCGATTTTGTCGGCTTTGAAAATGTCTTTGCCCTGGAAAACGGCATGTTGAAAACCGGTGCCCAGCATGTCGACCTGCGCGGGACGGTTCCACCAAACACCAAGGGCCTTGCATGGCGCCCCGGCACCATCACGCTTGGTTCTGGTCCCCACCATGGGCAAGTTCGTGGCACATCCTTTGCCGGTGGCACACGGGAATATCTGCTTGATACACCCCTGGGCCAGATTAAGGCCGAATGTGATGCGCACCTGCCGGTTCATCCGTTTGGCAGCACCGTTTCCTTTGATCTGAAAGTCGAAAAAGCAGCCCCACTGGCCCGTTTCGGGGGCCTGTGATGGCAATATGGATTGATACCGACATGGGGTTTGACGACATAGCTGCTGTGCTATGCGTGACCCATGCCGGTTTGAAAATCGACGGGATGTCGCTGGTGGCGGGCAATTGCCCGTTACCGCAAGTGTGCAGCAATGCCGCCGCCGCCGCATCACTGTTTAACTGGCAATTTCCCATTCATGCCGGACGGGCCTGCCCGGTTTTGGGCCGTCTTGAAACCGCCGAACGCATTATGGGACCAACCGGCATGTTAACCGCCGGCCAATCCCTGCCATCCGCAACCCTAAAACCAGACATCCCGGCATTTGATGCCCTGTGTAACTGGCTGCAAGCACCAACCGCACCCGGCGATGAACGCCATATTCTGGCATTAGGCCCCCTTGGCAATATTGCCGCGCTGATACTGGCCCGCCCGGAACTGGCCGCCAAAATAGACCGTATAACATGGATGGGCGGGGCCGTAAGCCTGGGCAACCATACGCCATCGGCGGAATATAATGCATTCGCCGACCCCGAAGCACTTTCCATTGTGCTTGCCCATAATGTGCCCTTGCGGATGGTGGACCTTGATTTATGCCGTCAGGTAATTGCCACCCCGCAAGATGTTGTTGCGATCAGAAAGGCCAGGGGCAAAAACGCCCCGCTTTTAGCCGACCTGATCCAAGGCTATATCAATATCGGCCTGTCACGCGGGCGACAGGGCATGGCAATATTTGATCCCTGTGCCGCAATTGCGGTTACCAATGACGATGTCATCACATTTGCCCCGGCCCGAATTGACATAGACCTTAATACCGGGCCGTCACGCGGTCGTACCATTGTGGACCCGCGCCCAGCCGCCATAAAAAATGCCGAATATGCCGTTGGTGTTGATGCGGTTACCGCCCGCGAAATGATTTTTGCCGCCTTGCAAGCAGAAGCAGAAAAAGAATGAATACCAGAACCAGCGAACCCGCAGATCTAAATGATGAAACCCTGCGCAGCCGCGCCATCGCGGCCGCACGCGGCGATGCCCCGTTTGATGTGCTGATTACCGGCGGCCAGATCGTCGATATGGTCACCGGGGAAATGCGTCCGGCCGATATTGGCCTAACCGGCCCCCTGATCGCCAGCGTCCATGCCCCGGCCAGCCGCAAGGATGCCAATTGCACAATTGATGCAAACGGCAAATTCATCACACCGGGCCTGATCGACAGCCACATGCATGTCGAAAGTTCAATGGTCACACCCGCAATTTATGCGCAAACCGTGGCCCCGCGCGGTGTGACCACCATTGTCTGGGACCCGCATGAATTGGGCAATGTCCTTGGCAAGGATGGTGTAAAATGGGCTACGGCGGCCACCCGCAATCTGCCGCTACGTGCACTGGTTCTGGCCCCGTCCTGCGTGCCTGCGGCACCGGGACTGGAAGTTTCCGGCGCGGATTTTGACGGCGCAGCGATGGCCGACCTTCTGGCCTGGCCTGACATTGCCGGTGTTGCCGAAGTCATGAATATGCGCGGTGTCATTAACCGGACCGACCGCATGACCAATATCATGCAGGCCGGGTTGGCATCGGGTAAAATGATTTGTGGTCACGCACGCGGTTTAACCGGGGCGGATCTGCAAACCTTCATGACCGCTGGTGTCAGTTCCGATCACGAATTGACATCGAATGACGATTTGATGGAAAAATTGCGCGCCGGTATTCACATCGAAATGCGCGGATCGCACGACCATTTATTGCCAGGTTTTGTTAAAACCATCAACGAACTGGGCTTTTTGCCGCAAACCGTTTCGCTGTGCACAGACGATGTTTTTCCCGATGATTTGGCCGACAAAGGCGGGCTGGACGATGTTGTACGTCGGCTGGTGTCCTATGGCATGCCCGCCATTTGGGCCTTGCGCGCCGCAACGCTAAATGCAGCCACCCGGCTGGGCCGCAACGATCTGGGCCTTATCGCCGCCGGGCGCCGCGCCGATATCGCCATTTTTAACGACTTGACTGACTTTAACGCCAGTCATGTTCTCGTCAACGGCACCCTGGTCGCCCAAAATGGTGAAATCATCGTTTCTCCCCCGGCATTGGACCCGGCCCCGCTTTACGACACCATGAAAATCAAACCGTTAACCCCCAGCGATTTTTGCGTACAGGCAACGGGCAGCAAGGTAAAACTGGCAACCATCAACCAGCCCCGATTTACCCGCTGGGGTGAAATCATTGCCGATGTTAAAGACGGTTATGTGGTGCCACCCGCAGAAACCACCCTTATCGCGGTTGCCCATCGCCACGGCGTTGTCGATGCCCGGCCCCGGGTTGGCTTTTTAACCGGCTGGGGTAAATGGCGAGGTGCTGTTTGCACCAGCGTATCGCATGACAGCCACAACCTGACTGTTTTTGGCGGTAACGCGCACGATATGGCAATTGCCGCAAATGCCGTTATTACCGCTGGCGGCGGCATGGCCGTGGCATCGAACGGCAAAATCGATGCACTGCTACCTTTGCCGTTATGCGGGCTACTGTCCGAGGCATCGATGCGCGATGTCGCTAATCAATTCACTGCCATCCGCAGTGCAACCGACAATATTGTCGACTGGAACCCGCCCTATCTGGTGTTCAAGGCGTTATTCGGGGCCACACTAGCCTGCAATATCGGCCCGCACCAAACCGACCGGGGCATTGCCGATGTCATCAGCGACACCGTGCTGGAAACACCGGTTTTGGAAATCCTGGCATAACCGGACCTTCACCGGGCGTCGCAGGCGGGCCTTGTTTGCAGAAACAAGGCCCGCAAACATTGCACGCATCACGCCTGATTATAGAACCTTGTTATTCATCATTGGTCAGCTTTCAGTGAAGGCGTTTTTCTTAACCTTGACCACCGGTTCAACAAAATAATTCAAAACAGTTTTGCTGCCGGTCAGGATGTTAATCTCGGCAATCATGCCTGGCACAATTTCAAGATCATTTCCCCCACCATCGGTTAAACGCGAAAATACCCTTACAACAACCGGGTAAACCGGCTCTTTTGTTTCGGGCAATTCAATTGCATCAGCCCCAATCGTGGTCAATTCACCATCCAGCGACCCGTAACGGGCAAAATCATAAGCCGTCAATTTAACCTTTACCCGCTGGCCGGGATGCAGAAATCCGATGTCGGCAGGTTTGATATGGGCTTCGACCAGAAAATCATCGTTAATCGGCACAATTTCAACCAATGCTTCGCCCGGTTGCGCCACCCCGCCCAGAGTGGTTTTCAAAATCTGGTTAACAATACCATCGACCGGAGAGCGTATTTCAGACCGGTCCACTTTGCTGGCATAAGCGGGCAGGCTCTGCTCCAGCTCCGCCAGGTCCGCTGTAACTTTGGATAGCTCCTGCAAGGCATCCTTACGAAAGGTTTCATGCATGGTTTTAAAACGCTCGGCAATCTCACCTAGTGCCAGATTAAGCCGTTCAATGCGGATCTGCGATGTCTGCTGTTTTCCCAGCAGCTCTGCATGGGTACGTTGCAACTGAATAAGCGACAATTTAGGTTCGATCCCACGTTCAACCAACGGCTGGATCATATCGATTTCCGATTGCGACAGCACCAGCCCCTCACTTGCGGTATTAAATTCGCTTTCGGCTTCGCGCTGTTCTTTTATCTTTTGCTGTTTTTGCTGTTCCAGCACCGCCAGTTCCGATGCCAGTTCCGATTGCCGCCCTTTAAACAGGCGTTGCTGGGTCAGGGTTACAGCCGGGGCGCTTTGCGTCAGACCTTGTGAAAACTGCAAATCAGTTCCCTGAATTTCGGCCGTTAACCGTTCAATCTGGGCTTGCAGGGCAAACTGTTTTTGTTCCAGCTGATTATATTCGCTTTGCGATGCCGTAGTATCAAGTACCAGCAACACATCACCGCGATGCACCCGTTGCCCTTCATGCACCAGCAAATCCTTAATCATGCCGCCATGCATGGTTTGCACCTTTTGCAAATCCTGCGACGGAATAATTTTGCCCGATCCACGGGTGACTTCATCGACCTCGGCAATTGCAGCCCAGCTGATCATGCTAATCACGAACAAGGCAATCACGCACAACAACGCCCAACCTGAAAAAAACGATTTGCGACCGTTTATCTGACGGATGATTTCGGAATTAAGATCACGGTTACGCATCTCCGTTCTCCTTGCCATCGGCCAGCGGTTTTGCGGCTGCCTGCCGTGTGGCCGTATCATCCGCACGGGGCTGCGCCAACGTCTGTGACGATGGCGGGCCTTTTTCACCCTCCACCAGGTCATTATCAGTTACCAACGCCGCTCTTTCTTCAATTTTACCGGGGTCGGAACTAGGGGTGGCTTCATCAACGTTGTCTCGGTGACGTACGATCTTTGCAACCGGTTTGGCACTTCTGGCCCTTGCCATGCGCTTAAAAGCTACGCTGGCAGCGTTGGCATCGGCTGCAGGGCCACTTTCCCCGTTTGGCTGCGGGTTTGCCTTGCCTTGCGGCGGCGATGATGTCTCAACTGATTCAGCTGTCTCTGTGGATGTCGGCGGCTTTTTATTTACAATCGATTTCGGCCCCCGCGCCACCACCGCACCACCTTCGACCACAATCACGGTATCGACCATATCAAGCATGCTGGGGCGATGGGTCACAACCAGAATGGTTTGTTCTTCGGCCTCTGTTCGCAAACGGTTCACCACGATTTGTTCGGTTTGCATATCCATCATGCTGGTGGGTTCATCCATCAGCAAAATCGGTGGTGCCCCAACAAGCCCGCGTGCCAGTGAAATGGACTGGCGCTGCCCACCTGATAATCCTTCACCACGTTCCTGGATCATCAAATCATACCCGCTGGGATGGCGGCTGATAAAATCATGGGCCCCCGACAGGCTGGCGGCACGCAAAATATCATCATCATTGGGACGATAGGCCCCCACGGCAATATTCTGTTTGACCGACCCTGAAAACAGCCATGCATCTTGCAATACTGCCGAAATGTTGGCACGCAAATCAGATGGGTCAATCTGGCGAATGTCGGTGCCATCGACCAGAATAGACCCGCTATCAGGTTCATAAAGCCCCAGCATAAGACGCAGGATCGTGCTTTTCCCCGATCCAATACGGCCCAGAATGGCAACCTTTTCGCCCGGTTCGATCACAAAGGATACATCGCGCAGGGCTGCAATATTTTGCCCCGGATAGGAAAAATTGACATTTTGAAATTCAATCCGTCCGGCCAGCCGCGTACGCGCCAGATAATGCCGCCCGTCCTGCCGTTCGGTTGACTGTTTCATTAACCCGTCGAGATTACGATATGATGTCCGCACCTGATTGAGCCGGGTCAGGGTTTGGGCAATTTGCCCCAAGGGCGCCAAAGCCCGCCCCACCAGAATAACCGAACCAACCAAAGCCCCCATCGAGGTTTCGCCCGCCGCAATCAGGAACACGCCAAAAACCACAATGCCAATTTGCGATACCTGCTGGGCCGTCGCCGTCATATTGACAACCATATGCGAAATACGACGGCTGCGTGCACCAACCCCGGCCTGAAATTTAAGACTGTCTTTCCAACGTTGCCGCATGAGCCGGGCCGCACCCGATGTTTTAACCGTTTCCAGCCCGGAAATGGTTTCTACCAGCACACCTTGCTTGGTTTGGCCTTCTTCAAAGGCTGACTGCGCATAACGAGCCAATAATGGCTGCACACCAATACCAACCAGAATAATTGTTGGTACAGCCAGAGCCGGAATTAACACCAGCGGCCCACCAATGCCATAAATCACGAACAAAAACAGAATGATAAAGGGAATATCCACCAACGCAACCAGCGAAGCAGAGGTGAAAAATTCGCGCAGGGTTTCAAATTCGCGCAGGGTATTGGCAAAGGC
The DNA here is from genome assembly GCF_002115825.1 of Thalassospira sp. MCCC 1A01428. Taxonomy (GTDB): domain Bacteria; phylum Pseudomonadota; class Alphaproteobacteria; order Rhodospirillales; family Thalassospiraceae; genus Thalassospira. The sequence goes on from NZ_JFJZ01000039.1 coordinate 34,481, forward strand.
CCCCGACGACCCGCGCCGATCCTTCATTTGCATATCCAGCAAATGATCAAAAATTTCGCTGCCAATTTCCTGATCGGCGCGGATACCGGCGCGATCAATAAAATGGGCCCGCAGCATTTTGATGACAAAATCAAAACAGATGGCAAACCCGACACCAAAAGTCATGGCGATAAGGGAATCAATCGCTTCGTTGGGCAGAATGCGGTCATAAACCACCATCGTGAACAGCGATACTGTAAGGCTTAAAAAGTTGGTTAGGGCTGCGGCAATAATAACCTGAAGATAAATCGGTTTATTTTTGCCCAGTGCCGACCAAAACCAGTGCCGCCCGCGTTTTGCCAATTGATGGTCAACATGCTGCTTTTCACGAAAATAAGGGCGAACGGCAATACCAAGGCCACTAAACACGCCACGCAAATCGGCAATTGGCATGATCACCGGGGCATCGCCGTAATCCGGGTCATATACCGCCAGTTTATGCGGGCCTTCGCGGCTTACAATTACCACCACCTTGCCATCATCGAGAAACGCCGTCACCGGCAAGGATACATGGCTTAGGGTTTCCAGTTGAAACTCACCCGCGATACAGGCAAGGCCAACCTTGCGGGCCATTTCGGCAAAGATTTGCGGGGTAATATCCTTATTGCCATCTGCAATATTGCGAAAATAATTGGCTGTTACCGACATGTCATGATGGCGACACAAATAAACCAGGCATTGCTCGACATAATCAATTTTCGGGCCATTGACGCCAGGTTTTGGTGTATCGGCATCCGCAGAAAATGCCGGTTTATCTTCCATCTGTTTTTTTTCGTCGGCGTTCGGCGAACGATCAGGCTTGCCCGACCTCCGGGCAGGGGGAATGGTCGTTTCCGGGGGCAGTTCCTGGCGGTCTTTCGTTTTTTCATCGCCTGCATTATCAATCGCGCGCAGCGGGGTCAAACGTCCAAGGGAACGGTTCATTTCGCCTCCCAGCCAAAATCATTTATACCAAAGCCAGGTAACAGTTCGCCGGTTAGGGACAGCAACACATATCGCGACAAATCGGCCATCGTTCGGGCATCGATCAGCGCACTCGCGGTTTGATAAAATTCACGTTGACTATCAAGCACATCTACCAGATCGCGGCGTCCGATCGAAAACAGGTCAAGGTAGGTCAGGAAGGTTTCTTTTTCGGCCCGCGCGGCCAGCGACAACGCCGCGAGACGTTGTTCACGGGTAACAATATCGGTCATTGAACTTGATATCTGACGTTCCAGTTCCAGCCGGGACTGTCGTTCACGTTCGCGTGCCTGTGACAAACGGTTCGATGCCCGGCTTTCGCGGGCCTGATCACTGCCGCCATCAAACAGGTTATAATTCAGGCGTAAATAAAACCGCATTTCATTGTCATTGCCACGCGGTTCGGACAAATCATATTGTCGCCCCTCAACAACCATCGATACACGCGGATACCAGGCCGCCTTGCTGGCATCATATTCAAACGATGCCACACGGCTACCTGCCTCGCTTTGTGCCAGAGACGGATTTTGCTGCAAGGCGTGCTGCAAGGCAATTTCGGCATTTTGGGGAATATCAGGGACAAGGCCAGGGCGTTCCCCGTGCGTTGCCTCGGCACCGAACAATTCGCGATAGCTGGCCCGTGTCCGGTCAAGTTCACCAATAAGTTCGGTCAAATTTGCATTGGCTTCGGCCAGGCGACCTTCGGTGCGGTAAACATCCGCCGTGGTACCCGCCCCGCCTGCGGCACGGTCATTTACACTTTTAAAAATCAGTTCGTGACGGTCGCGATTGTCAGTGGCCAGCAACACCTTGGTTTGCAGGCGAACAATATCAAAATACGCAGAAATTGCCCGCAGACAAAATTGCTGTGCCGCATCAAGGGCAGCGTATTTACTACCCGTCACGTTTTCACGCGCAGCATCAATACGGTTAAAGGTTTCCCCGGCATCAAACAGCAACTGACTAACCGATAAAACACCATCGGGGTCGTTATCCTCGCCAACACGTTCATTGGCGCGCGCAACATTATACCCGCCTTCCAGGGCAAAATCGACCTGGGGGTATAACGCGCCACTGGCTTCAGCCACGCTGTCGCGAGCCTGGCGGGCACCATAAATGCTGCTTTGAATAGATGGATGGGTTTCCACCGCCTGGCGAACCTTGGCGATAAAACCCGGCTGTGACACCGTTTCTGCCATGGGGCGTGCCCCATTTCCAGGTTGCTGCAAAAACTGATTTACCAGTTTTTCCGAACCGTTCATGCTTTTGGCGATGTCGCGAAACAGCGGTGTCATCGCACTTGAACCTGCTGCACTATCGGCAACTTTTTGCGCCTCAAGTTGCGCGTCCATGCTGTCCGCAAGCTCCGCAGGCGACACCGTTACCGCTGTCCCTGCGGCCTGATTGCTGGCCGCATTCCCCGAAACCGGTAATATTGCGGTGCTGATCAACCCCGTTATCAGCACCAGCCAGGCTATCCTGTTTTCCATTCTGGGTTAAACACCAATCCCGCTTCCCCCGCAAAGGGTGCATGTCCCCGAAAAGCAACAAGGGGTGGACCTGCCACCCCCTGCGCCCGTGATTTTAGATAAGCCTATGTTTCTGAATAAAAAAGATCCGAAACACTGGCCGTATCTATATCGCCGCTAATGCCGGTGACATTGATAAACAGGTCTTCCGAACTATTCACTGCACCGTCACCATTATCGACAATCAGATATGTCCCGGCGGCTTCCCCACCGCCAGAAACCTCAACAAACATGGCGGCACCATCACCTTGCAAGGTCAGGCCTTCAAAAGCCGTCGACAAATCAAATCCCTGATCCGCCGAATTGGTGATCGAACTGTCCACCGATATGCTGGTCGGAACATTGTGATCCCCGCCCAAGGCCGACAAATCAAACTTGTCTTCGCCAATCACAAAGTCGGTAATCACGTCCAGCATTGATGCGGTGCTATCGGAAAGTGCGCTTGCCGTATCATCAACACCGTTATCCAAAGCCGAACCTGCCTGATAGGCATTAATCGAATGGCCGGTTATTTCTTCGTCTGACGCCACAAACAACGTGTGTTCATCTTCCAGACCAACCGTATAGCCAAAAGATTTAAGGGTATCGGCAAAGCGCGAAACAATATCAGCCAAACTGTCCGAACCATGTACCGGTTGTGTAAGGGTGAAATCGTCTATCGTCAGAACAAAAGTTCCATGGTCCTGCAACGACTGATTTTCCTGGGCGAAGTCATAAAAATCAAACAGAACGGCATCAAACGTATCGTTCTCGCCCTGTGCAGGATCGATATAACCCGCATTTGGACCCAAATCGCCAAGGAATGTTGCATCCATGGTGAAATCGGAATCGTTTTCCTTGCCAGCAAATGTGATGGTTCCACCATCAACAGTAATGGTGTCAAAGAAGGTCGCATCCGGGTCGCCATCACTTTTGGCAAAGGCTGCATCCTGTGCCTTGATTTCGTCGGCAAGTGCCTGAATGCTCTCTGCTGCACTGTTTGCAACAACCGGGGTCGAAAGATAGTTGGTTTCAACATCACCGGTCGCTGTTGTAATAACCAGCGTGACCGACAGGAACGATCCGGCAACATAATCGGCGTCGTTTGTCGATAATGTCAAAGTACCTGTTTGCGCAACATTTGTATCCGCGTCCACATCAACACTGAAGCTGTCACCTGCATCTGTTTCAACAAAAACAGAACCACTATCGGCGTGAATGGTGCCTGAATTATCAAAATCTATCGATTTTCCGTCAGGGACATGAATAAACAGCCGGTCCGCTTCGTGATTTGAATCCCCATCCGTATCAAGCGCAACCGCGTCAACCACATCGGCATTCTCGTCTTCATCATAGACCACCTGCGCCTTGGCAGCAATTTGTGCCGCCAACTGAAAAATCAGCCCACCCGGTGTATCGCCATCGCTCATTTGAACCTGGAAAACGTCGTCTCCGACCGTTAAACGCAGGAAGTCACCTGGCTGTGGTGTGGTGGTGTCGGTGAAGCTGAAAGCAAACAGCCCCTCGGACTCTGGCTGGGTTCCATATGCCGTGCCCTGGGAATAGGTGTTGGCATCAACGGCAACGCTTTCGCCAACCCCCGCAATTTGCAATATCCCGTCATGCACACGGGCGTGATAATCATGCCCGCTATCATTATTGATGACACTGGCAAGGTCGGACAAAACACTCTCGATAGAGGTTTCGCTCTCATCTGCCCTTGCGCCATAGGCGTAACCGTCAATCACAACCTCAAAGTAATCACCCTGGGTCGGCGTGTAATCGGGATACTCGACGGTTACAGCTTCCCCACCCAGACGCATTGCGAAGATGTCATTCCCCGCCCCGCCGGTCATCACATCGGCACCGCTACCCCCCATAAGATAATCATCGCCACCATTGCCGATCAGGGTATCATTGCCATCCCCCCCTTGCAGGGTATCGTTGCCTTCACCACCAATCATGGTGTCATTGCCGGTAAACCCGCCATAATCGCCGTCCACGGGATCATTCTGGATTTCGCCTTCCACAATCAGGCTTTGCGTGGATGTCAGTTCTGACCCGTCAATGACCACACCATTGGTCATGGCGACATCATTGTCGTTGTCATCAATAACACGGCTAACAACGGAAATATCCCCAAGGGTACCATCGCCGTTCTCATCCGCTGTCGAGGCAAGCTGCGAACCGATTTTAAGATTATTTCCAGCTTCGTCGGCACGCAATTCGATACGGTCAATATTGGTAATGGTCACGTTGCCATCGGCAAGAGATTGATCTGTCAGGTCAAAATTGCCCGCCGTTGTCAGCAACAGGCGGTCATTTGTGGCCGCCTCCAACGTGCCGTCGATCATCAATCCGGCTGCTAAAACAGCCGTCGTCAGATAAAAGCGGTCGCGCCCTGTGCCCCCGATCAGGGTATCGGCTCCACCGCTATAGTAAATGCGGTCATCACCGGCGCCACCATTGATGGTGTCATTTCCCAGCCCCCCGCGAATACGGTCATTACCCGAGAACCCGCCATATTCAAGGCCGGTTTCATCATCAATCAGGATTTCACCCTGAAAATGAATGGAATGATCCGCCGACAGGCTGCTGGCATCAACGACAACCCCTGCCGTGATGGGAACATCGATTTCAGTATCACCATCTTCGACGAATGCCCGCGATACGATCTGGATATCGCCCAGGGTTCCATCCCCGTTGGCATCCGCCGTTGATACCATGCCATCGCCCAGCGCCAGCGTATAACCCGAAGCATTTTCACGCATTTCGATACGGTCAATCTGCCCAATCGTAATATCGTGCGTTTCAAGGTTGTTGTCGGTGAAATCATACTCACCGTGCGCAGCCAGGATCAGCCGGTCATTTGTGTTTGCTTCAGCAGCACTTGCCTGTTCCGTGTCCAGGTCATAGGCGCCGCCAAAAATGAACGTTCCGTCTTCAAGTTCCGATGGGCTGTCGATATAAATCCGGTCAGTTCCCAAGCCACCAATCATGGTGTCAATGCCTGTCCCACCATGCAACCTGTCGGATCCGGCCCCGCCGTTCAAAACATCGTTGCCACCATTACCGTTTAGGCGGTCATCACCCTCGCCCGCCATAATGAAGTCGCCACCAGCACCGCCCAAAATGATGTCATCACCGCTAAAACCGCCATAGGTTTCGTCGCCGGTTTGCGGGTCATTCAAACCAACATGAACTTCGCCGTCAAATTGTAGGGAGTCTGTATTTTCAAATGCTGTTGCATCCACAAAAATACCATTGGTGATCGGTGACGCTGTCAGGCCAATTTCGCTTTCATTATCCACATAAACCCGGCTGTTGATGCGAATATCGCCGCCCGTACCGTCGTTATTTGAATCCGATGCAATGGCAAGGTCATGCCCCAGAATAATCTTGAGGTTTGCGACATCCATCGCCACATCAATGCGGTCTATATTGCTTACCTGCGCTGTTGTCAGATCAACATCAGCCCCCGTTTCAAGATCGATAATCAACCGGTCCTGGGCAACAGTATTGGCTTCGGTGGACGACCCGCCATTACCGTCAATCACGCTGCCCGAAAGGCCCGACACATCGGTCAGATAAATCCGGTCATCGCCAGCACCGCCAATCAGGGTGTTAACGCCGGCACCGCCATAAAGCCGGTCTTTACCGTCACCCCCATCAAGGTAATCGTTACCATCATTGCCATACAGGCGATCATTGCCTGCACCGCCATTGATGGTATCGGCCCCGGCGCCGCCATAAACGGTGTCATCTCCGCTAAAACCACCATAGGTTTCTTCACCGTCAACCGCACGTTCGCCATCAAAATACAGATGATTATTTTCCGTAAGGCCCGATGCATCAACCGTGATGCCATTTTGCATCCCGACATCAAGGTCATTGCTATCATAAATGCGTGAAACGATGCGAATGTCGCCTGTCGTTTCATCATTATTCGCATCCGACGTCGAGGCAAGCTGATCACCGATAATCACGGTCTGCCCGGCCACGTCATTGTTCATGTCGATCCGGTCAACACCATTAAACGACAAACCACTGGCGGTGAAATCAAAGCTGTCATTGGCTTCGCCGTGCAAGACCACGCGGTCCCTGCTACCTTCATCACCGTCGGTTCCGGTAATGGAAAGCCCGCTGACCAAATGATCCGCTTCAAGATGGAACCTGTCATCGCCGGTTCCCCCGATCATGGTATCTGCGCCGCCGTTTCCGTAAAAACGACCGCCTTCGTCGCCGTTTGTCAGTATGTCGGCCCCGGCGGAACCATAAATCGTTCCGTCAACAAGTTCACCAATCGAAACACCTGCAACATCGGTCGGGAAACTGGCTGAGAAATTGTCATTATAAGTTTGCAATGCTTGATAGCCGGCTTCCTGGAAAGCACCATTGCTATCAAACAACCCGTCTAATAGATCTCCCAAAGTGGCATTTGATGCTGCCTGAATTTTGATCGCTGAAATCATCAGGTTCATCGCATCAATGCTGGAGGCATCCTGCATTTGCAGTTCACTCGGCATCAGCTCGGCAAGGGCACCCACCGTATTTGCAAGTAGTTCCGCAACTTCGCCAAACACATCTTGTAATGTGACACCAGTGGCAACTTCTTGAGTTTCGTCAAAGTTTTCAGCCCCAACCAGAGCATTGCCAACACTTTGAACAAGGTTGCCCAGAACCGTGCTGTTGGTCCAGTCCACACTGGCACCATCTGCATTGCCAATTGCCACGGCGATCTGTGCCAATACCGCATCGGAAATTTCAGCAAGGCTGTATTCATTTTCGCCTGACGAAAGAACCGGCTGAAGTGCTTCGGCAAGCTGCGCCGAAATGGTTAGCATTTCCGCGGCCGCAATTTGCAGCGTGGCCGCATTGGCGGCATCAACCGCCGATGAACTGCCTGAAGCCACAACCGCAACCGGGTCAATGGTTAAAACATTGGCGCTGGAAAGCGACGACGCATTCAGCCCCAACCCGGCGATCAAATCACTTTGAGCATCAGCAGCATCGGTCGAAATATTTCCTGCAACCAGCTGATGCATAACTGCGGTCAGCGATGTTACCACCGAAGCATTCTCGCCGACTGCAACCGACAATGCACCGTTAAATGCCTGACCCGTCGTCATGTCCGTGCCGCCCGTCACCCGGACAGAAACATTCTCGGGCAGAATCCCGGTAAACTGGTAACCTTCAATGCTGTAGTGGCCGTTGGCATCGGTCGTCCAGGTCTGGGTCCCCACCTGGTTGCCATCGCCATCCACCAGCATCACGGTTGCACCAACCAGATACCCGTCAAGGGCCGTGCCGCTTTCGTTGTAGGTTATGCTGGACTGATATTCGACATCACCACTAAGGCCTGTGTCATTAATCGTGGTGCCTTCAGGAACGGCAACAACCACGTTGCCCTCACCGGTCGCACTAAATGTCACAGTTAGTCCGTCAACATCTTCGGCCTGAATAAGGGCATTATTCGGCCCGGTAACAATCACCTCATCAATACTACCCAGATCAAGATCACTTAGGCTCACATCGCCATTTGTCGTATCGATGACCAAACGAACCGTCCCGCCAGACAGTTTGGAAAAATCATAGGCCCCGTCCGCCGTGATCGTGACATCGACATTACCTGTGGCCGAAATATCAACCGTCTTGCCCGCTATATCGGCATATGTCAGCGCCACAGCCGATGTATCAACGCTTTTAACGGTAATGGATATTGTACCGGTATCGGTCGTCAGTTTCGCAAGATCACTGCCAACAGATGCGCTGCTGGCTTCCGTCAGGGCGATATTGCCCGTACCGGTTGCGGCCAAACCACCAAGATCCCCCAGTGCTTCTTCAGTAATTGAAAGATCCTGATCAGCAACCGCCGAAACACTGATCACACCACTTGCTACCGTCAGATTATCCAGAACCGACGAAACATCACCAGATACCTCGGTAATGGTAATATTACCCGCCCCGGTCGCTTCAATACTGCCATAGGAAACCGCTTGTGCCTGGGTCAGGCCAAGATTTTCGCCATCAGCCGCAACAATGTTGATCACGCCGCTATCTACAGTAATTTTGTCACTGTCAGCGACAAGTGAAGCGGCGGTTACATCGGTCAGCGTCACATCGCCAGAACCACTAACGGTAAAACTGTTGATATGTGCCAAATCGGTTTCCGTAATCGAAAAGCTCTCGTCATTGGCTGCGCTCAAGACCAGACCACCCGTAGCCGTCAATTTGCCAAGGTCACCCGCAAAATCCTGCGCTGTCAGGCCGCTCACCGTAATTGTCGATCCATCCGCCACACTCAGGGCCGCAAGATCATCAAGTTGGGTTTTGGTAATGCTCAGGTTTTCACCCTCTGCACCGGTGATGGTAATCGTCCCGTTATCAATGGCCGATATTTTTGCCAGATCGCCCGCAAATCCACCGGCAGTTACACCGTTCAAAACAATATTACCGCCCCCTGTTGCCTGAAGTGTCGTTACTTCGGCAAGGTCCGTTTCTGTAATATTAAATGTCTCGCCTGCGGCACCGGTAATTGCAAAGCTGCCGTTTTCAACCGTAATTACCGCCAAATCCGACGCCAGCTTTGCGGCCGTTACCCCTGTCAGGGTGATGCCGCCGGTTCCAGCTGTATTCAAGGCCGTTATGGCATCAAGGTCACTTTGGGTCAGCGTAAAATCTTCATCCGCTGCACCGTTAATCGTCAAATCCCCATCAACCGTCGTTTTGGCCAAATTCGCATCCAGGGCACCACCAGTTGCATCATTGATGGTCAGGTTGCCGCCGGCTGTTGTTGTCAGCTGGGCAATATTTGCGATGTCGGATTGCGTAATAACAATGTTTTCGCCCGATGCCGCCTGAATGGCAATTTCGCCACTGCCAACGGTCAATTTCTCCAAAATGGCCGATATATCATCTGCACCATCAAGGCTTGTCAGGGTAATTGTGCCTGTCCCCGTCGTCGTTAACGATGCAAGATTTTCCAGCTGGTCATCCGTAATCAAAAAATTACCGTTGATCACCCCGGTGACATTGATCGCAACGGTATGGCCGGTGGTGTCAATCTTGCCGAGGTCGTTTTGTAATGCACCGCTCGTCGCACTGGTAAAATTGATCGTCCCATCCACATTAAAATCCAGTGATGACAAACGACTCAGCAATGTTTTTGAAAGGGCAAGCGTGCTACCGGAATCGACTACTGCGGAAATCTCGCCATCTGCCGCAGTGGACAACTTTCCAACCAGCGCAGCGAGATTAGACGTCGACACACCCGTTAACGTAATATCGCCGCTACCTGTTGTCGTGAGGCTATAAATCGATCCCAGTTCATTAGCGGTAATTGTAAAATCGGCATCGGCAGCCCCGACAATAGCAATATGATTATTTCCATTAAGCGGCTCGACATCGGCAATCAATGCCTCGACACTGTCAATATCCGAAATGCCGGTCACACGAAAGGTAAACATGCCGGTAATTGTATTGCCCGAATCATCGGTTGGAATAAATGCGCGCAAGACATCATAGGAACCAACAATCGTTGTCCGGGCATTTGTCGCTGCGGTCAGGGTTGTGACGGCACCAAAATCATTAATAATCACCGGGCGCCCAACCCCGGATAAATTAAGCGATGTCACAACATTGGCGTCAGGAATGGTCAATGTTCCACCGGTATAAACCACCGATCCGCCACCGTCTTCATCCAGTATCAGTGTGATATTACCCGATGTCGGCAGGTTGGACAGCGACAATTCCCCCGCCTCGGAAACCAAAGCCGTAAAGGAACCCACACCGCCATTGTTTAGCGAAACATTTTCCGCTTTGGCCGATTGCGCTGCCGCATCAAATTCAGAAGCAGCCTGCGACAAATCACCAGATGCTGCCCCTTCTCCAATGGCATTCGCGGCTTCACCTTGCGCCACGTACTGACTTTTGACCACCTCGTCAATTGTCTTAGGCTCAGGACCTATTAA